>NZ_CAJATU010000164.1 GCF_903944925.1 uncultured Rhodopila sp.
CGCGGCAAGCGCCTCGTCCGCCTCGGCCTGAGCGAGACGCGCGGCCTCCGCCGCCGCCCGAGCGGCCGCCACCTCATCGCCGAGGCGTTCCGCCGCACGCCGCTCCGCCGCCGTCCACGCCGTGGCGATGGCGTCCCGGATAGAGGCCGCGAGCTGATCCCCAAGCGCCGCCGCACGCGCGGCGAGGTCAGGAGGCAACGGCGCGACCGAGGCTTCCGTCAACTGACCCGCAGGCGCCGCAACGTCAGGCTGGGTCTGCTTCCACACGGCCATGAGTCGCTTTGGATCGCCTCTGTTCCCGAGTTGCATCCGCAAACTGTAGCCCGTCACCGGCCGGTTCTGCGCGAGCATCGCCTCGCCGGCTCTGCCGATCTCCTCGGCGCCTACAGTCGCAGTTGCAGCCACGGTTATCTCCGGCAATAGGGCAAGCCAAGCTTGCCAAGCATACTAAGCTTTTTACGCCTTGCACGCCTTCATACCATGCGCTCCATCAAACGCACGGCAAAGTAGCAGACCTCATTTGGATGCTTGAAGTCACTTTTTCGATCAGCCCGACTCACGGCATCTATCCGGATTTTGCTGGCGCCGAACGGCAGCTTAGCTCGACACAAGGACCCTGTGCTGTGTTGCCGCCGCCTTTCACGGAGGCGGTCATGGTGGACCTGCCGCCAGGCATCGCACCGGGGGCCACGTCGTCCCGCGCCGACGCGTCCGGAGACCGAGAGACAAGCGGTTCCGCAGACGCAGCAGCCAGTTTGGGAGCCAGATCCCCGGCTGCAGCCTGGATAGAAACCGCCGCCGCCAACCGAGCCGGCGCCTCAAGTCTCGGCGCCAGAAACTCCCATGGCGCTGGAGTCCCCTGTTGCTTTGTCGGCACCCGTACTTCCGCGCCACCCGGCGGCCTGGCCGCTGCCTCATCCTGAGGCCCAACGACCTGCTCCGCAACGGAAGGTGACTCTGCAATCGCCTCGTCATGGACGGGACCCGCAGATGCCTCTGCCGATGGTTTTGCAACCTCGACCGAGCGGGGCGGGCTTGGCATGCCGAAAACGCAGCGGCGATCGCAACGCTGCAACCCGCTCCGCGATCTGCCAGCCCGCCTATTCCAAAATAAGCAGGCGGCGGCCAGCCTCCGTCTTCAACTCCGCAACATCAAGCGTGGTGTCACTGTCGGGATTAGCCATCGTGGTCCGTATCGGCGGCCTTGAACTCCGATTCCGGTCAGGCGGTCACCGAGTTCCTTCAGCGTCAGCGTGCCATCGTTGTCGGCATCCAGTTTGGCCCAACTTCCGCACTTTGGCGATTCTGTGGCCCCGAAACCCGCGGCATCCGTGGGTTCACCGAGAACAAAGCAAAATTTCGTTCTAAAAGGGACCCTCGAATCCGGAGGTCAACTTTTTAACCAGTATATCGATTCTGTGAAACCAATCGGTTGCGGGGGGATTCTCCGGACCACCCTATTTGTTGTCGCCCTGCCGGAAACGCCGGACATGCCGCCGTCGTGGATGGTGTTCGAGTCGGTCTTCGGCATGATTTCGGTTGCCTATGCCAACCTGGCGCCGCCCGAGTTTCGGCGGTATGCTGCGGGTTCGGATTGCCGTATCCGGTCCTGGTGTCCTGGCTGCATAGCCTTAAATACGTCCGGAACATCTGCGCGCATTATGGACGGGTGTGGAACCGGGAGTGCCGGATCAAGCCGATGATTGCTCGAGCCTACAAGGCGGAGCTGACGCCGAACGGGCGGGTCTATGCCCAGCCTGTCTTGATGCCGATTCTGTTGGTGAAGATCGCCCCCGGGAATCATTGGGCGATCTAGCAGCCAGGGGAATCGGGTGAATCTTTTCACCCGCGAATGAGGCTCGCAAGAAACTCGTCATCCCACCCGGCCGCCTTGCGCCTGCCGCGCAACGAGTTCTTACCCGGAGCTCGTCTGAGCAGGTTGAGTGCCATGTGCTTGATGGTGGTGAAATTGGCCGGCGCGTGCTCGGTTCGCACCCGGCACTCGTCATCGCGAAAGACCATGTCCAGAACCCAGTGCAGGCTGTTCTCAATGGCCCAGTGGCTGCGCACGACCGGCCCGAGGAGGTGCGCCAGCATCACCAGCGAGGTGATATAAAACCGTGTCTCATTCTCGATTTTCCCGCTGATCTCACGGCGGCTCTCGACCATGACTACGGCTTTCAGGCCGGGCCATGCATGGCGCTCCTGGAGCCAGCCGACATCGTGGATGACGGTGGTGGTTCGGGTTTCGATGCGGCCGTGCTCGCCATCAATCGTCGTATCCCGGCTGATCGTGGTATCCGCAAAGCCCCTGGCCTTCTGTTCGCTAGCGAAGAGTTCGACGTCCTCGCGCAATGAAGTTTGGTTGCCTTTCAGCGCCAGGACGTAGTCGGCCTTCTTGTCGATGACCTTCTGCGCGATGTCGCGCTGGCACCCCATGGCATCGATCGTGATGATCGCCCCTTCGATCGCCAGCATCTCCAGCAGCTTGGGAATCGCGATGATCTCGTTGGATTTTTCCGCCACCTTGACCTGGCCGAGCACCAGACGCTGGCGGGCCGCGAAGGCGGAAACCATGTGAATGGCGGCTTTGCCGGTGCTTTTGGACCGGCGCACGGTTTTGCCATCGATGGCGATCACGCCGGCCGGAACGCCGGTCAACGCGGCGACCCAAGCGACAAAGCATCGCTGGAACTGCTCGGCATCCAGCACCGCCAGGATGTCGCTCAGGTGCCCGTGGTCCGGCGTGCCATCCTTGAACGGACGGAAACGGCGAAGAAATGCCAGCTTCTTGACCCCGAACAGCGCGATCTCGGTGAAAGCTTCGGCCCCGGCGAGCACGCCGAGCAGGCACAAGAGCAGGACCTCATCGAGCGGGTAGGTCACCTTCGATTGCTGGCGCGGGTCGTCCAGGTCCTTGAAATGACTCAAAAAGACGACTGTTTCGTCGAATGCACCGCAGTCCGTTTTCGCGCCGTCCATTGCCGTTCCCCGCTCAGCGAATCGAGGATCGGCATAGATTCAGCACTTTAGCAGTTTGTCACCCTGTTATTCACCCGATTGCCCTGATCTAGCAGCCTGTCGGACTTAACGCCACGCGGCGTCCGTGGTAAAACCGCAACGACGATTCGCAGCCCCTTCGGGACGCCGCCTCTCAATCGGTTCGAGGATCCGGCGCAGGATCGCCGCGGTGGTGGCGTGTTTCCGGGCGGGGCGTGTCTCCGGTCTCGGCGGCATGCCGGGTGATCCCGGCCATGGTTTCGCCGACCGCGGCCTCGGCGTTGGGCACCGGGCAGCCGGCGGCGACGTGCAGATAGCGGATGGCGGCGCGGCGCAGGGTCAGGGTGCTGACGCTGAGGCCACGGCCGCGGCCGGCGGCGAGGAAGGCGGCGACATCGGCGGCGCGTCCGGGCAGGCAGGGCAGGCCGAAGCGGTCGCACCAGTCGCACCAGGCGCGCACCCCGGCGCGGTAGGCGCGCCGCGTGTTGCCGGCCTTGGCGCGGCCGGCATAGGCGCCGGCGGCGCTGCGGGCGGTAGCGAGGGTGCCGTCATGGTCCGGGATCAGCGCCGCGGCGGCGGCGTCGAACCAGTCGCGCACGGCGGCCGGCGGCCGGCCGAGCGGCACCGGCGGCAACCCGTCCGGCAGGGCAGGGGGGCCTGCCGCGGCGGGCGGCACCGGCGGCGGCAACGGCTCGCCGTATAGCGTGTCCGGGGCATTCTTCATGCCGCAGCGTAGCCGGTTGCGTGTTCCGCCGACAAGCCGCGTTATC
>NZ_CAJATU010000165.1 GCF_903944925.1 uncultured Rhodopila sp.
AGAGCCTGACCGGAAATGATAGCGCAATGATCAGAAAACTGGCCTGAGAGGCGGCTTCCCGGCTTGGGAGGCTATCCACCGCGATTCGCTATAACCACGCAATTCCAATAGCTTAAACCCTGGGCGGCCCATTTCGAGTCAGGCTCTAAAATGACCGGGCGGTTCCATAGCACCCCCACATTCTGGACGGTCTCTTCACCACTCATTGGCTGTGTTGCCCAGACGTCTCGTCAAACTGTCCTATAATCTAGTTCATTAGGCGATAGCGCCCCATATAGCAATCACCATCGAACCTGATGGAGAACGAGCTAGCTGCCCCGCACATTGAAAACCGACAGATTGCATCGCGATGTTCCACGATCCGGGTGTGGAAACAAACGTCATAGGTAGATTCCGAGCCTACCATGATGGCATCGTGCCGTCTACGAGTTGACCTCCTCCCAAACTCGGCGATGCTAAAGGGTATCGCCCCCTTTTTGGGCGCAAGAACATGAATTCGAGCGGCGGCCTAATCACACTGGTCCAGCTTCGGCAAGCTCCCGTAAGGAGTGTGAGATGAACAACTACCCGTACGACATGAGTTTGCGATCGCGAAGTCGGAAACAGGCTGCAATGTCTCGAACGATCGACCTTTACGGTCGCACCCCGGATGGTCGCCCGAACTTATGGAAACGAGCGGTGTTGGTCGAACCCGTTTCCGCCTTCGAACGTACTGGTCGATGGATAGCCAGCGGGCACTATGTCATCGACCACGATGGCGTTGCGATCACGGTCCACTGCGCCAATGCGGACGACGGGAACGTCAGCGTTCAGTTCATGCATGACGAATCTTCCTCCTGTGTGCTGCCGCGGAGTGCGGTCGAATCGATGCTGTTGGGGAAGGTGGCGGTGTCGGTAGAACAGCAGGCGGCCGTCTTTGAGGGAAGGAGGCTGAGCGATTTCTTCGCAGACGCAGAATTACCGGACGAGGCAGACGATAACCGACCGTGGTTCAGGCGTTCATGGCCCGCTCGCAGATAGCGAAATGAGTGTTGTCTAGGCAATCACAACCTGTTCTGAGAAGAAAGTGGCTAGCACCCAACCCCAACGAAGGACGACCATGATGTTGGAGCGACGGGCGGCAGCAAATCATATGGCTGCCGCGACCCACCATACGCATGCGATGCGGTTTCACCTTATGGCGGGCAGGCACTATCAGATCGGTAGGGACTACGCCCATGCCGCTTATCAGGCACTGATCGCGCACGGCCATACCCTAAGAGCTATGGATCATTTGCAGGAGGCCATCGACGATTACGCCGAGCACGACGTGCTCCCCGAGCAGGAGATTTCCGTCGTGCGTCGAGGCGATCCATGGAAAAAATACATGGATCGCCTCCTCGTGGCGAGCAGCGTGGTCACCGTAGCAACGAAACTTAGCGGTGCGGAGCACCATGCCGCCGCCGCGGGCCATGCCGAGTGGGCCGCTCGCCATCACGGCCATGCAGCCATACACTGCGAGGGACGAGAGTTTCCGCTGGCGGCTCGGGAATCTCAAAATGCCCATGACCACGCCTTGCATTCGGTTTTCCACGGCAACGCGGCAGCGAGACACTATGTCGAGTATTTCCACACGGCCACAGCCGATGGATTTCCGTTGCGGGTCTGATTGCGATGACATGTCTCGCCGCCCAACCCGGGCAAGCGAATGATTCGCCGCGTGCCACGCAAAAAGAAAAACTTGAACGAGTCAACCGGCACCTCGTCGGCGCCAGGGAGCATGCATTATGAACGGAAGCGCATCATCGGGGACGACTTGGTTGATCGTAGCCGACGGAGAGCACGCCCGTGCAGTCACGCCGTCCGTTTCCCAAGGGCAGTTCAGAACCGTCTTTCGTTTTGATTCCGTCACCGCCCATAAGGCATCGCGCGATCTCGGGACGGAGCGGCTCGGTCGCGTCCATGAAAGCGCCAGCACGACCCGCCACAGCATAACGCCGCGACTGGACCCGCATACCGCAGCCAAGCACGACTTTATGCGGGAAGTGGCAAAACAGGTCGCCGTCCACGTCGACGAATTTGATCGGCTGGTCCTGGTTGCCCCAGACCACGCTCTGCACGATTTGCTTGAGGCATTGGGAGAACTCTCGATCGCCAAAATAGCGGGCACGTTGGCGAAGGATCTCACCAAGACAGCCGATCACGACTTGATGTCGCATCTTTCGGAATGGTGGCACCTGCCAGCCGCGGCCGCATAAGGGCACAGAGTGGGGTCAAGATGTGAGCTTTGGTTGGCAGTCTTCCGAGGCAAGTCTTGCGCCGCGACAAACTAAATGGTCTCGGTGATCACCATACGCATCAAGCCGGGCAACGATCTGGCGCCGGTTCTCTGCATGACGGCGCGACGATGGTTTTCGACAGTTCGTCGACTGATGCCAAGGCGGAACGCGATGACTTTGTTGCTCTCTCCCGCAGCCACCATAGCAAGAACTTGCTGTTGCCGAAATGTGAGTTCGTGAATTGGCGATTCTATGGACACCCGCATTTGGTGCGCCACGATGGCCTGTTGCACTGTCAGCGCATCCTTTTCGTCGATGGGGTCCGGAACCGGCCTGTCGGGATGGCGCCGGGCAGCCAATGCGCAGGCACCGACCCATAGTAGCGGATGCTTATCGACGGGAGCAGAATCTGCTGCCCAATTCATTAATCGGTCGATCATCCCCCGCTCCCCTTCAAGTTGCTCTTCGGAACATATGTTGGTCCGCCGGGGACAGCTTCGAGTTCTTTAATTCGATACTGACTTTGCGTAAATCGGACGGAGGGCAAAAGTAGCGGCCCCTTGCGAGGGCCACCAAGTTGTTGGGGGGGGGAATAAAAATAAGGGATAACCAGTTGCGGTCTTCCAGACAACACTTTGCCAATGGTCCTCCCATTGGCATTGATAGCGTGCTGGATGTACTTTGAAAGCTCTGTTTTCGATTAGTGGCTATGCGAAAACGCAATCCCAACCGTCGACTGTCTTTCCGGGGAGCCATCGTTTTCCGCCGAACCGACATCCACCCCGGCGACGCTGATGAGTAAATCTGGCGAGACAGCCTCAGAAATTATCCGCTGTGCGCCGCACGCCCAGGTTAAATCGCGGGGGATATGCGTCAAAGAATATGGCGTTCCCGTGAGGAAGATGGCTCGATTAGATGTTGGGGCCGTCGATATTTCGGACCGTTATCACATACGCCGTGGCAGAGAGCGAAATTCTAGGCGAAAATGGCAAACATGGATCCTCATGTCCGGAACGACTGACGCCAGAGGTTGTTCCGGACATGTGATTTGGCCTAAAAAAGGACGCCTCACTGAGTTCAGGAGGCGGTACCTTAAAATGCAAAGGCGGAAATGGGCCTTCTGATGCTCGATTGGGACGACCTCAGGTATTTCCTGGCATTAGCCCGGCAAGGCAGCCTTTCGGCAGCGGCAAAGGATCTGCATGTCGCCCAGTCCACGGTGGGTCGTCGGCTGGCCTCGTTGGAAGCGAGCCTTGGTGTCCGCTTGCTTAACCGAACTCCTGACGGGTATGTGCCGACACTTGCCGGGCAAAGTGTCCGAGATCATGCGGAGAGGCTTGAGGCGGAGGCGCTAGCTCTCGAGCACGTGATAGGAGGTCGCGATTTGCGCATGGCGGGCCTGGTCCGCGTCACGTGCGCCGAGACCGTTGCTGATCATATCCTCGCGCAGAACCTGGCGACGCTGCATCTTCGGCACCCGGAAATCATGGTAGAGTTGATCCCGGATCCGCGCGAGCTCAGCCTGGCGATGCGCGAGGCCGACATATCCGTGCGCCTGAAACAGCCCAGTCAGCACGATCTGGTCGCGCGCAGTATCGGCACCATCGCGTTCGGACTGTATGCGAGCCCGGACTATTTAGAGCGCCATGGAAAGCCGGACGTGCAATCCGGGTGCCCTGACCACTACATCATCACGCAGCTTGAAGACATCCAGGACGCAACGCAGACGGGCTGGCTGACTGACATGGCACCGCGTGCGCATGTGTCGATGCAGACGAGAAGCCACGAATCCGCCGTATCCGCCGCCGTGCAGGGCGGCGGTCTGGCATGCCTCGCGCGATTCCGCGCCGACCGGGAAGCTGGCGTGGTTCGGTTACCGATCCCACCGCCGGTTCCAACGGCCAAGATCTGGCTGGTGGTCCATCGAGACAATCGTCAAACGCCGCGAATCAGAGCAGCCCTGACCCACATTACCGAGGGGGTTCGGCAACTCGGACCCAAGCTCTATCCAGCGGACGCCGAGAAGGAGGACAAGCACCAATCGGTCGGCGATAGCCAGAGTGGATAAAGGCCATCCTCGGCCTTGTTCAGCAGCGTGTCTGGGGATGTGACAGTTGTCCTTCGGTTGGCCGGGCGACTGGCTTGCGCTCGCCGCCCGGCCATTGTGACGTCATCCCTCCTCGCGGGCCTGCTTTGGGAGGCGCGAGATTCAGCTTATTCGACAATGATGTCGTTCTGGACGCTCGTTACGCCAGGGGCGGACCATGCGGTAGCGGTGGCGATCTGCCTGTCGTGCGGCAGGCGGACTGATCCGCTCAGATGCACCCTTCCGCCCTGTGCGCTGACCTTAACGGCCGCGGCGTCGGAAAACCACGAACGGTGCAGGGCGCTTGCAATGTCATCTCCAAGCACATCTACGTCGACTCGTGGCTTAATCGTGATTTGGTCGGAAAAGCCGATGACGCCGAACAGATGGCGGATTTCCTTTTCAGCGTTGCGTTTCTGGAAATACCAGTCGACTTCTCCTGTGAGTGTGATCCAACCCTTCGTGACCTGCACACTGATAGCGTCTTTGGGGATGGTGACATCCCAGCCAATCCGGTCGATCACCGCCGCGGCGATCTCTTCGTCGGTCCGCTGAAAATCGAATGGCAGGCGGACTTCTATTTCCTCAGCAACCGCCCTGACGCCCCTCACGCGGCGGGCCGCGGTTTCGGCAGCGTGCTTCTGCGCATAATCCGTAACGTGACCGGAAAGGGTCACCACGCCCCCATCGGCTGCAACGCCGATATGGGCTGCGACCACGCTTGGCTCCCATTCAAGTTCGGCTGTGACGGCCTCGCGCAGTTGAGTGTCGGTTGTCATGATTTTCCTCGCGCTTGAATTTTTGGGTTCGGGACTGGGAGGAGTCCTCGGCATCCGCGTGCTGGCGGAGCGGCAAACCGGACGCTGCATCGCAATCCGAACGTCGCCGCCCTTCTCTAGTCCGAAACTGGTGCCCGAGCGGCGAGCGAATTTGACGACCGACTATGCAGATACGCATCCCCTGCGTTCTGCCAATCAGGCGTAGGCTCCATGGGCCAATCTGGAAGGGGGCGCGCAATCAACGAAGAATCTCCAGGCGGTAGAAAGAAAATGCACGAGGCCGCCGCCAAGTGGGTAACCGAACTTGGCGGACTAACGACCGACCAGGCGCATCGGCTGCTCAGCACGAACGGCCCGAACACCATCCCGGACGTTGCACAGCATCCACTTAGGCGGGCCTTCGAGAAGCTATGGGCGCAGGCCGCAATCGCGCTCCAGTTGGGATTGGGTGACTACACCGAAGCCGCGGTCGTCACCCTGCTGCTGTTCGCCAACGCCGGGTTGGGATTTTTCCAGGAGAGCCGTGCGACGTCGACGCTGGAGGCGCTCAAGTCGCGCCTGGCGCTATCGGCATCCGCAAGGCGTGACGGGGCCTGGATGACGGTTCCGGCGGCCGACCTCGTGCCCGGCGACGTGGTGAAGCTCTCGCTTGGAGCGGTCGTCGCCAGCGATGTCCACTTGGTCTCCGGGTCGGTTCTGCTCGATCAGTCAATGCTGACCGGCGAGTCCATACCGATCGAGGCGGAAGCGGGCTTCGATGCTTGCGCCGGTGCCCTCGTCCGTCGCGGTGAGGCGGTGGCCCGGGTCACCGCAACCGGGGAGCGCACGAAATTCCGCCGCTTGGCGGAACTCCTTCGCACCGCGAAGGTTGAAAGTTCGGAGCAAAGGATTGTGCTCCGGGTGGTCCGGAACCTTGTGTTGTTCAACGGCGCGGCAAGTCTGCTTTTGGCGGGATACGCGTTCTGGCTTCCGATGCCGGTGTCGGAGATCATCCCGCTCATGCTGGTCGCCGTGCTGTCGTCGATACCGGTCGCCCTGCCGTCAATGTTTACCTTGGCCGAGGCCGTCGGTGCGCGCGCCCTGGCCCGTCAGGGCATCCTGTCGATGGCTGTCTGAATCCGCGTCTATCCTGCCAACCAGTCTCTCCGCCGTGGAGGAGGCGGCCGGAATCGGCGTTCTATGCGCGGATAAGACCGGCACGTTAACTCGTAACGAGCTTGCGGTGATGGAAGTCCGGCTAACCGGCCCGTTCGACGAAGCTCATGTGCTGGTGCTGGCGGCCCTTGCCAGTTCCGATGGCGGGGCGGATCCGGTTGATGCCGCCATCCGACAAGCTGCCGCGGGCAAGCACATAACAAACGCTCCAGCGCTCTTGGCGTTCGTGGCGTTCGACCCGGCGAAGAAATCATCCTCGGCGACCGCACGCCTGGCTGACGGCTCGGAAATCCAGATCATCAAGGGCGCTTATGACGCGGTCGCGGCCCTCCTGCCCTCGAAGCATGCCCAACCGGCCGATTTGGACGCATTGCAGGCTAAGAGCCTGACTCGAAATGGGCCGCCCAGGGTTTAAGCTATTGGAATTGCGTGGTTATAGCGAATCGCGGTGGATAGCCTCCCAAGCCGGGAAGCCGCCTCTCAGGCCAGTTTTCTGATC
>NZ_CAJATU010000166.1 GCF_903944925.1 uncultured Rhodopila sp.
CGCGGGCAGGAGCAGGAGCAGGATGCTGAGAAGGAGGAGCTTCAGCATGTAACGATGTCCGTTCCGTAGTGCGTCAGCGGGTATGTCGGCACCGTATTGGGCGAAGGACCCCATGGGTAGGGAAGCGGCGGCAACGTATTGGGCGAAATCGGAATCGGCACTGGAACCGTTGCGGGCAGGATGGCGCGAAGTCGGCCGATCTCCTCGTGCGATTCCTGTAGTTTCTTCAGCAACTCGATTTCCAAATCCGTCACGGGGTTGCCCTCGGTAATGCGTTGATCGCGTCGGCCTCTGCCTGCTCTGCCAACGTTCCGACCGGCCCGGCAATGACGCCCTGAGTTTGCGTCAGCGTTTGCAGCAGCAGCCGCGCCTTTTGCGGGTCAGCAAGGATCGCTTTGAGAAGCGCGGCTTCCTGGGGCGCGAGAAGGTTGCCCAGTTCGGTGGCGGGGTCGAGGCTCGGGATGGCGGGAAGGGTGGCCACAAGTTTACTTCCCGCCAGTAGCCTTGGCGCTGACCACGGCCGGATGGCTGGACAGCGACGAAATCGCCGACGCCGCGGTCGAGATATTTGCCGCCGTCGGATTTCCGTTGGCGATGGCCAGCGCACTCGTCACGAGGTCGGCATACGTCTTCACGCTCGGGTCGATGGCTTCCGCGATCGCGACGAACGGCTGGAGGGCCGCCCAATCCGCCTGGAGCCCCGCCAGCGTGCTTTGCAGCGTCGGCTGGGTGCTCGGCTGGGTCGTTGCCGTCCTGGTCGCCTGGCACCCCGCCAGCGACAGGTAGGTAACGGCGAGGGCGATGAGGACGAGGGGGAGATAGATTGCGGTTTTGGGGGTTTTCATGGGTTTTTGGGGTTGGTGACCATCTGGAACTCGTCGACCTTGTTTTTGGCTCAGAAACGAAGGGTGACCTTTGTTTTTCGCCGAAAACCGCCAGTGAGCATCAGGACCTCGTCGACCAGTTCGAATCGCCTACTGCCCGCTCATCCAATTGGCGAAAAAAAAGGCGAGATAGATCACGCCGGCCGCAATAAGAACGCACGCCAGCAGCTGCAGGGCCGCATTCAGGATCTCGGAGGCGGGCGGACCGTCGTCAGGGTCGAGACGCATGGCATTACTCGCCAGCCCACCAGTGCACCACCTTCAGTGCCAGCACGATCGCATACCCCACAACGATCGCCGCAATGACGATCGCGCGATGGGCTGGCTCGGGCTCTTGGCAGCGGCAGCGGCGGACAGGCATCATCGGATAAAAATCCCGGCCGCCGGTATGGGTTCTCAGGGTCCGGCGGCCGGGGGCGGAGGAGGTACTGGGGCTAATTGAGCGATGCCACCACTTCCTGGCGACTGTCACGGCGCGATGCTTGGCGGGCGGTCAGGGCGATGCGGGCTATTGCCCGCAGGTCGTTTTTAACCGCAACCCGCGAGATATTCAGCCTCTTGGCAACCTCGCGGACGGATAGCCCACGGCCATGGTGCAGCGTGCCGACCCTGATTGCGCGCCGTCCAAGCAAGTCCGTTAGCAGGTGGATTATCGTTTTGGAGTCCTCCACTACCCTCAAAAGACCATTTCGCTGATTGGGTGCGCAACCCAATGTCTTCAATCAGTTTATGTAAATTTTTCAGTGAATTTAGTCTTCGCACTCCGATGTGTTGGCCGCGTATCCCATTTTGACCCCTTCCAACCTCCCCCATTGGCTCCCATCGTCATGCCGGCGGTCAATCAGGAGCTTCGGATTTGTGAGCGGGACCGCCTGGACGCTCTGCCTGCCGCTGTCCGTCAACAATGCCGCACGCTGGCGCCGATCCAATTCCTTCCACCATCGAAACGCGGGCGAATGCTCGGGGGGAACTACGTACCAGCCGCCTCGCCACCACACCTCGCGGTATTCGGTCAGCAGCACGTTGACGCCGAAACGGCGAAGGGACCAGAACAGGTGGCTCGCCTGGATCGGGAAGACGTGCAATTTCCGGGCGGTTCGTCGCGCGCAGTACCTGGCAACCGCGTCCGCCTCTTTGCGGGCAATCTCCGCCTCATCCCCGGCCTTGCGTCGCTCTCGCGCGGCCTTGCGATCTGCCCGGCTTCCACGTCGCCTCTCGATGGCTTCCAAGGCCGCCGCGGCGGCATCCTGCGGGTCGTCCAGGCCGATGCGCGTTGTCTCGGCCTCGGGGGGTCTGCCCCAAACTACCGGTCCAAGGTTTTGCGGACGGAGCCCGTGCGAAACCGCTATGCCCATGCCTGGCCTCCCATGGTTGGTTGAGGGAGTCTATGCCGGGCGCGCTGTTTTTGCAATTCTTCCGGTCGTTCCGAACACCACGGATTGTGGATGGTGCGGTGGAAATGGATATCGGCGGGGTGCCCGGGGATATCGCCGCAGCCATCCGGTCGAGTCTCGATCACCAAGCCTCTGCGCAGGCACTTTAACGATCCCCGGCGCACTGTCGCAGTCACTAAGCCCCTGCGCGGGCGCTTCAACGGCACTCGGAAACACCAGCGTCGCGGCGGCGTTGAACTGCCGCATGGTGTCAAGAAGCATCCGCTTCTGTAGAGGCACAAAGCCTCAGCCTTTAGGCCGGGGTCGTTTACTAGCATCTTCCTTCAGCATGATCGGCATCCCCTTTACTGTCAGCCCGACGTCTTTTCGGAAAGCCCGACAAGAATCATTTCCAACCTCGAAATCTCGGCAGACGTCCGGCCGAAGATCGTAGTGGCGACAAGTTCCGGTCAGAATGTCAAGCCAAATGCAAGGATTCACAGGCCCGTCATGTCCGACCATGAGCAAAAATCGCGGACTAGGCTGCATTACCCAATTAGCAAGCTCCTGACGCATCGCTTCTGGAAGCGCCTTCCACCTTGGGTCGGACTCTCCGTAGAACGGCGGGGTCCGCATGTGCATGCAGCACATGCCGCAATCTCGACACCACTCACTCGTGCGATCCGATTCAGGCATGGACGGCCTCCGGCATTTCGTCCCATGTCCTGCAGTCGAGGAGGCGGCCGGCGGCTTTTTTGCCGACCCGGAGATTGCGAGGGTTATTCAATGCGAGCATTTGCCTCCAAAACGAGTCTCGTTCCTCTCGCATTTCGTTCTTCGGGGTATAACGGCTTACGGCGCCTCCGAAAATGGATGACGCCAAATCGTGGGGCTGTCGCTCGGTTCCCCCTATGCCGACCTTGAGGGCATGGTAAACACTCGGATGTTCGCATTTTCCGGTATTTGCCTTCGTGGTGCGCTGGATGGTGATGAACCCGTC
>NZ_CAJATU010000167.1 GCF_903944925.1 uncultured Rhodopila sp.
ATACTCGCGCCAGTAGGCGCTATGGTCATCGGCCCGGGCCCGTTGCGCACGGACCTGATTGGCGTGGTAGTCGGGGTCGGCCTCGAGCTTCCTTTGTTGCCAGCGTCGCCGGCGCTCACGCTGGCAGGCTGCCAGGCCGCAATAACGCTGCTGTGGAACCTGCGCACGCGGCCGGAAGGCCTGGCCGCAGGCCGCGCACCGCCGACACTCCATGGATGGGTCTCCGCACACAAAAAGCGCGGAGCGTGGGCAACGCGGTCAGTCGGTGACAACCGTGCCGAGGTTCACCGAGACCCAACCGGCAGGAAAGAAATCAGTGGGTCAACTTTCATGAGCACATCCGGGTCCGTTCCCGAGAGCGCTGAGGACTGGGCGGTGCATTGCTTTCCGGGGGCGCGCTTCGCCCGCGACATCTGGGGACGGGTGGTATCGCAACCGGCTACCGAGGATCCGTCCTCGCTTCCAGCTTATCAGGCCGCTCAGACTGCCGGCCTTGATCCCTGCGGCGTTCTAAGACTAGCAAGCCGAACGGTGGGGGTTCCTTTCGTCGGGATCACCGCCGCGGCAATGGTCATCGGCGAGTTGCTTCGCCGTATCCATGGCGGGCAATCGTTCGATGCGCTCGCAGCAACGATGACCTCGCTGGACGACCTGGAATGTGTCCCGGCTCTGGTTAGCCGACCCTGGATGCATGGCTGCGCGATTGCGCGATGACGGCCCATGAATGGCGGCCTCTGGGCACCGTTGATCCCGCGACCGGGGACTCGAGTGGACGTAGGGGACAGCTTGGCCGACAGGTCCCCGTTAGTTCCGGCCGTCTATGCGTTCCAAACGTCCCTCGGAAGGCACCCGGGCGTCCTGGAGATCGGGAACCGAATCTCGAAACGAAACTGGTTGCCGGATTAGTGAAAAGTCGTCTGAGAACCAGTCTCGACGGCCAATTTGAAATCAAGCTTGGCGCGCCGAAGCATATCTGCACGGGCCGAAACGCCGCCAAGATGTAAAAATAGGATTGGTTTTATACGGTATACCCAGTAGTATCGTAAAACAAGACAGAATCCCGAAAATGGTATGACTTTTGCGCCGCCTAAACTTCCGGCGCCGCTTTTATAGCTGGCGGCGCCGGATCGTTTCGTAGCAGCTTATGAAAAAATATCGCAGGTTATGAGGAATCCTACACAGCCCCTACACGTCCAAATTCGCCACCTTCAGCGCATTCCCCACAATAAACTCCCGCCGCGGCTCCACCACGTCGCCCATCAGCGTGCTGAACACCTGAGCAGCATCCTCCGAATCCCCCACCTTCACCTGAAGTAACGTCCGGATCGACGGATCCAGCGTCGTCTGCCACAACTGGTCCGGGTTCATCTCGCCCAATCCTTTGAACCGCTGCACCGACAGCCCGCGCCGCCCGTGCGCGATGATCCGGTCGTACGCCGAGGCCGGCCCCGCCACCGAAGGCTCCTGTGCATCCAGCTTCAGCTTCGCCGGCACGCTGAAGCGCTGAGCCAGCGCCGTCGCCCGCTCCGCCAGCCAGCGCGCCTCGGCACTGCGCAGCGCCGACGGCTCCAGCGCGTAGCGTTCCGCCACCCCGCGCACCGTGCGCGACAAGGTCAGGCCGTGATCCGCACTCACCACCCAGCCCTGTTCCGTCGGCAGTGACACCGCATTCAGCCGCCGGGCGAACTCCGGCGCATTCGCCGTCGCCTTCACCGGATCGGGCGTCAGCACGCCCGCAATCGCCGCCTGCTCCAGGAACGCCACCGGGATCACCGAGGACAGCCGCTTCAGGCTCAGCGACGCCTCTCGCAGCAGGTTCACCTCCCGCCGCAGATCCTCCTTCTCGAACACATCGCCGTTCGGATAGGTCAGCCGCGCATCCGCCAAAGCCTTGTCCAGCAAAAACGATTCCAGCGCGTTGTCGTCCTTCAGATAGCGCTCGTCATTGCCGCGCTTGGCGCGGTACAGCGGCGGCTGCGCGATATACAGATGCCCGCGCTCGATCAGTTCGCGCATCTGCCGGAAGAAGAACGTCAGCAGCAGGGTGCGGATGTGGGATCCGTCCACGTCGGCGTCCGTCATGATGACGATGCGGTGGTAGCGCAATTTGCCTGCATCGAAGCCGCCCTGTTCGACCGCCCCGGGGCCGATCCCGGTGCCCAAAGCGGTGATCAAGGTGCCGATCTCCTGGGAGCCGAGCATCCGGTCGAAGCGCGCCCGCTCGACGTTCAGAATTTTACCCTTGAGCGGCAGGATCGCCTGGAACTTGCGGTCGCGTCCCTGCTTGGCCGAGCCGCCCGCGCTGTCACCCTCGACGATGAAGATTTCGCACTTGGCGGGATCGCGTTCCTGGCAGTCCGCCAGCTTGCCGGGCAAGGTGGAGACATCCAGCACGCCCTTGCGCCGGGTCAGTTCCCGCGCCTTGCGCGCCGCTTCCCGGGCCGCCGCCGCGTCCATCACCTTCTGGATGATGCCCTTGGCTTCCTTCGGATGGGTCTCGAACCAGTGCGACACCGCGTCGGCCACCGCGGCCTGCACCACCGGCATCACTTCCGACGAAACCAGCTTGTCCTTGGTCTGCGAGGAAAACTTCGGGTCCGGCACCTTCACCGACAGCACCGCGGTCATGCCCTCGCGCATGTCCTCACCGACGAGTTCCAGCGAATCCTTCTTGCCCATGCTCTGGGCGTATTTCGTCACCACCCGGGTCATCGCCGCGCGGAATCCGGCCAGATGGGCGCCGCCGTCGCGCTGCGGGATGTTGTTGGTGAAGCACAGCATCGTTTCATGGAAGCTGTCGTTCCACGACAGGCCGAACTCCACCCTGATGCCGGCCTGCTCCGCCGGGGTCTTCAAACTGATGGGCGGGGTGAACACGGCGACCTTCGACCGGTCCAGCCATTCCACGAAGGCCACCAGGCCGCCCTCGTAGTGCATCACGCTTTCCACCGCCGGGGTGTGCCGCTCGTCGCGCAGCACCACGGTCATGCCGGAGTTCAGGAACGCGAGTTCCCGCAACCGCCGCTCCAGCAAGGTGTAGTCGAACTCGGTCTTGGTGAACGTCCCCGGACTGGCCTTGAACGTCACTTCCGTGCCGGTGCGTTCGTCGGACGGACCGACGATCTCCAGCGGTCCATCCGGCTCGCCATGTTGGAAGCGCATGCGATGCTCCTGGCCGAGCCGCCAGATGCGCACCTCCATCCATTCGGACAGCGCATTCACCACCGCCGCGCCGACACCGTGCAGGCCGCCGGACACCTTGTAGGAGTTCTGGTTGAACTTTCCCCCCGCGTGCAGCCGGGTCAGCACGACCTCGGCGGCGGAGACGCCCTCCTCGACGTGAATGTCCGTGGGAATGCCGCGGCCGTCGTCGCGCACGGTGACGCTGCCGTCGCCGTTCAGGGTCAGTTCAACGCGCTTCGCAAACCCGGCCTGGACCTCGTCCACCGCGTTGTCGATGATCTCGAACGCCATATGATGCAGCCCCGACCCGTCATCGGTGTCCCCGATATACATGCCCGGTCGGCGGCGCACGGCGTCGAGTCCCTTGAGGACCGAGATCGAAGCGGCGTCATAGGCTTCAGGA
The DNA here is from genome assembly GCF_903944925.1 of uncultured Rhodopila sp. Classification (GTDB taxonomy): domain Bacteria; phylum Pseudomonadota; class Alphaproteobacteria; order Acetobacterales; family Acetobacteraceae; genus Rhodopila. Next base: position 3,587 of record NZ_CAJATU010000167.1, read on the forward strand.
TCGGATTCAGGCGGCGGCGCGGCGTTGTCGGACATGCCGGGGGACGACTCCAAGATGCGGGATCAATACTCTAGATAGATAGCATCTACGGAGCGCCGGATACAGAGGCAACGACTGTCCCGGACCGAAGAAATCGGCCATCCGGGTGCAAAGCACCGCCGCCGGTCTCGAATGCCTCGGCCCGCCCGGCCAGCGGCAGGAAGATATCGCTATCGGTGCCGGTGACAAACGTCTGCGCCTTCAGGCGATCCAGCGCCTCCCATAGCGCGGCGCGCCGTTGCAAGTCCAGATGAACCGCCGGTTCGTCGAGCAAAAGCAACGGCGCGAATCCTCGGGCGGCGGCGATCAGCCCGGCATGCGCCAGGATCACGCCGATAAGCAGCGCCTTCTGCTGCCCGGTACTGGCCAGCGCGGCGGGCGTGCCGGTTTCGGCGTCGGCCAGCGTCATGTCGGTGCGATGCGCGCCCAGCGCCGTGCTGCCCGCCGCGGCGTCGCGCAGCCGGTTGGCCTCCAGCCCGGCGCGCAGCCAGTCCTCCACCGCCAGCGCCGGCTCGGTTTGCAGCTTCTCGGCGATCGGGCAGGACAGGCCGATGCAGGCGGCCGGGAAGTCGCCGATAATCCCCGCTTCGGCCTCCGCGTTCAGCCGGGACACCAGCGCCAGCCGCGCGGCCGAGGCGGCGACGGCGTGGCGGGCGATGGCGTCCTCCAGTCCGGCCAGCCAGGAACGGTCCTGCCGCCCCTCGGCCAGCAGCCGGTTGCGGCTGCCGACGGCGGTGTCGTGCGCCGCCATCTCCCGCGCATGGCCCGGCTCGAGCGCCCAGACCAGGCGGTCGAGGAAGCGGCGGCGGCCGGACAACCCCTCCATGAACAGGCGATCCATCTGCGGCGTCAGCCAGACCGCGGCGACAACGCGGGAAATATCCGCCTGGCTGCGCGGCGCCGCCCCATCCAGCCGGAACACCCGCCCATCGGCGCGGCCGTCGGGGCGAGAGCCGGTGCCGATATCGGTTTCGCCCTCGGCGGTGTGGAAGCGGCCAGCTACCGCCCAGGCGCCGGAACCGCCCTGGCGCGGCAGGTCGCCCGTGCGGGCGCCGCGCAGGCCGCGGCCGGGCATCAGCAGCGACAGCGCCTCCAACAGGTTTGTCTTGCCGCTCCCATTAGGTCCGTACAGCACGGTGATGCGCGACGCCGGACGCCAGACCAGCGCCGTATAGTTGCGAAAATCCGTCAAAATGAGGCGATTGAGGCGGAGCACGATCCGGAACATGGCGTTAACGCCGCTTGCGGGGAAGGGAGGATTGCTCATGTCGCTGCCATCCGAAACGGACGTGCTGATCGTCGGCGCCGGCCCGGCGGGTCTCGCCGCCGCGGTCACCCTCGCGGGACACGGCGTCCCGTTCGTCCTGATCGATCGCCTCACGTCCCCGGAGACCGCGTCGCGCGCCGCGGCGGTGCACGCCAGGACGTTGGAAGTGCTGGAAAAGCTCGGTGTGGCTGAGACAATGGTCAAGGCCGGGTGGAGGGTTCCGGCGGTGGTCCTGCGCGACCGCGACACGCCGCTGTTGCGCATCGACTTCAGCGGCATCGGCTCGCGCTACCGGTTCATCCTGACGTTGCCGCAGAACGAAACCGAGGCGATCCTGACCGCGCGGCTGGCGGCGCTGGGCGGCCGAATCGAGCGTGGACAGGAGGCCGTGGCGGTGACCCCGCAGGACGGCGCGGTCAGCGTGACCGTGCGCGATGCGGCGGGCGCGGAGGGTGCGGTGCGCGCGCGCTATGTCATCGGCGCGGACGGCTATCATAGCCTGGTGCGGGAGGCGTCGGGCATCGGCTTCGCACCCGGGACCTATGCGCAGACCTTCGTCCTGGCCGATGTGCATATGGACTGGCCGCTGTCGCCGAATGAGATGCAGGGCTTGCTGGCCCGCGAGGGCATCGCTCTGGTGGTGCCGTTTTCCGCGCAGCGTTTCCGCATCGTCGCGACGGTGGCCCATGCGCCGGACACGCCCGGGATGGAGGACGTGCAGACGATCCTCGACCAGCGCGGACCGCTATCGGCGCCGGCGCGGGTGCGCGACATGGTATGGTCGTCGCGCTTCCGCATCCACCATGGCATTGCCGCGCGGTATCGCGCCGGGCGGGCGTTTCTGGCCGGCGACGCGGCGCATGTGCACAGCCCGGCGGGCGGGCAGGGAATGAATATCGGCATCCAGGACGCCGTCGCGCTGGGTGACCGTCTCGCAGAGGTCCTCGCCGGGCGGCAGCCGGATGCCTGGCTGGACGGGTATGAGAAGAATCGCCGGCCGGTGGCGGAACAGGTCGTCGCGCTGACCGACCGGATGACCCGCGTGGGGACGATGACCAGCCCGGCGGCGCAGTTCGTGCGCAACCTGATGCTGCGCGCGGTCGATCATGTGCCCGCAGCGCGGGCGAGGATCGCCGCGCAAATGGCCGAACTGGGGCCGGTGGCGGGGTGATCGGCCGCCTATAAGGCCGCGCGGAGCGGCTGTAGCGTCCGCGTGTTTGTGTCATGGCCGGCCTCGTGCCGGGCCCGTTCCGCGGCCCCCGAATCAAGCCTCGGGCTTCGGTTTGGTTATCCACCCCACCACCACCAGCGAAACGCCGAGTTCAACCACCGGCTCGGCCGACTTCGCAAAGCCGATGACCGTGATGACGACCCCGGCGAAAATGAACCAGGCCCCCTGGCTCATCGCGGCCTCCTTTGGCAGCGCAAACGCAACCCCATTGCGACCCATCCCTTGTTTCGGAGGATAACCTACTTCCGAACCAGCGGGCATTTGCTCTCGGCGAGCGGCCGGAACGCCTGCTCGCCGGGCGTCGTCCCGAGGATCGCGTAGACGTCGTCCGCCGAACGCGACGCCGCGGGCATTTTCACTTCCATCAGGTACAGTTTCGACAGCACCCGGCCGTCCTCGCGCACCCGCACATCCTGGTTGAACATGTCGTTGACCGGCAGGGCGCGCATCGCCGCCGCCGCCGCCTTCGCATCACGCCCACCCGCCTGCACCGCGCGGACGTAGTGGCGCACGGCGGCATAGACGCCGGCCTGGTTCATGCTCGGCAACCGGTCCTTCTGCGCGCGGAACCGCTTCGTCCAGGCGCGGGTCGCGTCGTTCAGGTCCCAGTAGAACGAGTTGGCGAGGACCAGCCCCTGCGCGCTCGGCAAGCCGATGGCCAGCACGTCGGTGACGAACAGCAGCAACGCGGTCAGGCGCTGGCCGCCGCGGCTAAGGCCGAATTCGGCGGCCTGCTTGATGGCGTTCTGCGCATCGGCGCCGGCGTTGCAGAACGCCACCACCTTCGCGCCGGAGGCCTGCGCGGCGATGAGGTAGCTGGAGAAATCCGCCGTCCCCAGCGGGTGGGTGACGCTGCCCAGCACCTTGCCGCCGCTCTCGGTGACGAACCGGCTCGCATCACGCTCCAGCGCGTGGCCGAACGCGTAGTCGACGGTGATGAAGAACCAGCTATCGCCGCCGGTCCGGGTCAGCGCCTGGCCGGCGGTATGCGCCAGTGCGTACGTGTCGCAATTGAAATTGAAACCGAACGGCGAGCAGAACTTGCCCGTGATGTCGGAACTGCCGGCCACGGTGATCAGCAGGATGCGTTCCTTCTCCCGCATCAGCGCCTGCAGCGCGAGGGCGGAGCCGGACGTCGAGCACTCCACCACCGCATCGACGCCCTGCGTGTCGATCCAGCCGCGCGCGATCGAAACCGCGATGTCCGGCTTGTTCTGATGGTCCGCCGAGAGGATTTCCACTGCGGTGCCGCCGCCGAATTCCTCGGCGGCGAGGCGTCCGGCGACGGCCGCGCCCTGGCCGGAAAAATCCGCATACGGCCCGTTCATGTCCGCCAGCACGCCGATGCGTATCGGCTTGCCGCCCTGGGCCTTGGCGAGCCGGGGCAGCACGGCCGAACCGGCCGCGCCGGCGAGCAGGTTTCTTCGCGAGACTGTCACCGCCGAACCTCCGATTGCCAGGCCAACGATGTCAGCATTTCGCGAGCGGAGGCAAGCGATGGCGCGGATTCGACGGAATTCGAGGCGACCCGCGGTTGCGGTCATGGCGCCGTCACGGACAATTTTATTCCTATAATCTACTTAATGCTACAAGAACACTATACCGGATGATTGGAACAACCACCTGACCGAGGGCGATGACCATGCAGGCAATGCCGTTAGAACGGACCTTTCCGCGCCGACTCTCCAGGGACGTGCTCGGCACGACCGTGGTCGTGCGCCGCGTCTGGCGCGGCGCGACACCGTTCCGGTGGGAGATTTTCAAGGCCGAGATGGCTGAGCCGGTGCACGTCTCGGCCACCGGTTTCCGCAGCATGGAGGCGGCTTACACCGCCGGCCGGGCGATGATGACGCAGATGCTGCTGGCGCAATGCGCCGCGCCGCGGATGCCGGAGCCGGACGATTGGCATGGCTGCCAGATCGACGGCGTCGCAACGGCCCTGTAACTATCGCCGTTGCGGCCGGCGCAAACAGAAAGCGCCCGGACCAAGGGTCCGGGCGCTTTCGTCACACGATCCGCGCCACACTGAGCTGGGGAGGCATCTCCGGGCTGCAGGATCGCGTGAATGGCGGATCAGGCGGCCTTGGAGAGGCTTTCCACCGCAACGGCCAGACGGGCGGTCAGCGGCGCCATCGCCTGCTCGGTCAGCTTCACCGACGCGTCGGTCAGGCTCTTGGAGGTGGCCATCGCGTTGGCGAAAGCGGCCTTGCCGTAGGAACCCTGGATGGCGATCGCTTCATTGACCGACTTCACCGCGGTGAGGGCCTTGAAGGTGGCGACGGAATGCTCGAACGAGGACTTGGCAGACCCGGCGGCCTGATTGGTCAGGTCGGTCACGCCGGCGGCCCAGATCTTGCCGGCCGCGGTGACGGCTTCGAGGTTGGCTGTACCGAACGCGGCGAAATCAGTGATGTACTTGTTGTTCATGGTTTTTCTCCTGTCAGAGGCAACGGCCCGTTTGCGGCACCGCACCTTGCTTTGGAAGTCTCAGCCAGCCCGATTGCTGCACTGCACAAGAAGGAACATAGGCGGCAGCCGCCAGCGGTTCAAGCAAAAAATGCTGCGGTGCACAATTTTCTTCCTGGCGCGCGGTTTATCAATCTCCTGAGTGGGTTATCGCCAGAACCTGCGACACTGAACGAGGGACACGCCCGGCCATCACGATGAGAGAACGCGTCGGGCGCGGCCGGACTGCACTGGCCCATACGCAATCCCTGTGGCAGCGTTCCCGGCAACAGCGTTCAAAACAACGGACTTCCTCGTCCACGGAGGCGCCATGACCGGTCCCGTCGCCAGCGTGCATTTTCTCTCCGGCGTGAAGATCGTCGACCTGACCCAGTTCGAGGCCGGGCCATCCTGCACCGAAGCGCTCGCCTGGCTCGGCGCCGACGTGGTGAAGATCGAGAACCCGAAAATGGGCGATCCCGGCCGGCGGCTGCGGCCGGGCCAGCCGGACGACGATCCGTACTATTTCCACATGTTCAATGCCAACAAGCGCTCAATTACCGCGGACCTGAAGGCGGCCGCCGGTCTCGCCCTGGTCAGCGACCTGCTGCGGCAGGCCGATGTCTGCGTCGAAAACTTCGCCCCCGGCGCGATCGAGCGGCTCGGCCTCGGCTACGATGCGGTGCGCGAGTTGAACCCCGGCATCATCTATGCCCAGATCAAAGGCTTCGGCGAGGGCAGCCCGTACGAGAAGAACCTCGCCTTCGACATGATTGCCCAGGCCTGCGGCGGCACCTTCAGCGTAACCGGGGAGCCGGACGGGCCGCCGACGCGGCCGGGGATGTCGCTCGGCGATACCGGCACCGGGATGACGATGGCGATCACCATCCTGGGCGCGCTATACAAGCGACGGGAAACCGGGCAGGGCTGCCGGCTGCAGGTGGCGATGCAGGACGCCATCCTGCACTACATGCGGATCAACTTCGCGACCCAGGGCCGCACCGGCCGGGCGGCGGAGCGCGGCGGCAGCAAGCTGCCGGGCATCCGCAACGCGCCGATGGGCCTGTATCCCTGCGCTCCCGGCGGACCCAACGACTACGTCTACATCATGACCAGCCGCGCCAACCCCGATCACTGGGTCCGGCTGCTGGCGCTGATCGGGCGGGAGGACCTCGCCGCCGATGCCCGCTATGCGACCCCCGCCGCGCGGCTGGAGCACGAGCCGGAGGTGGACGCGATCATCGCCGCCTGGACCCGCCGCCACACCAAGCACGAAGCGATGCGCGTTATCGGCGGCGCCGGCATTCCGGCCGGCGCGGTGCTCGACACGATGGAACTCCAGAGCGACCCGAGCTTCGAGGAACGCGGGATCATGCAGGTGATGCGGCATCCGCTGCACCCGCCGTTCAAGATGCCGGGCTGGCCGGTGCGCATCGACGGCAAGCCGCCCGCTTTGACTGCGTCCCCGGTGCTTGGGGAACATACCGGGGCGGTGCTGGGCGAGTGGCTGGGCCTGAACGCCCGGGCCGTGGCGGCGCTGCGGGCGGAGGGGGTGATTTAGACGGCCGACGGTGGCCATTCGCCGTGACCGTCATGGTCCGCGCAGGCGGACGATCCACGCCTTGCGGCGCCCGTCGTCGGCGAAGGCGCGGTCAGCCAGCCAAACACCGTCTCGCTCAGCCCGCATCTTTTGGCCGCGGCGACCCCAGCGGCACCGGCAGCCAGATGCTCACCGTGGTGCCCTGGCCGACTTCGCTCTCGATCAGCAACTGGCCTCTGTGGCGGTTGACGATGTGCTTGACGATCGCCAGCCCCAGCCCGGTGCCGCCGACAGCGCGGGAGCGTCCCTTGTCCACCCGGTAGAACCGCTCCGTCAGCCGCGGCAGGTGCTCGCGCGGTATTCCCGCGCCCTGGTCCGTCACGGCGATCACCACCCCCCGCCGCGCCGGCCAGCGGTCCCCCGGCGGCGCGATCCCGGCCGCCACCGTCAGAACCCCGCCGTCGCGACCGTATTTCACCGCGTTATCCAGCAAATTCTGCAGCACCTGCGCCATCTGGTCGCTGTCTCCCGCGACCTCCGGCAGATCGGCCTCGATTTGCAGCGCCAGTTGCAGGTTGCGCTCGGTCAGCCGCGGCTCGAAACCCGCCACCATTCGCGACACCAGCTTCCCCACGTCCAGCGGTTGCGCCGGAGTCTGATGCTCGGTCAGCTCGATCCGCGACAGGCTGAGCAGGTCGTCGATCAGCCGGTTCATCCGCGCGCCCTGCTCGGCCATGATCTCCAGGAAGCGCTGCTGCGCCGGCGGGTCGTCCGCCGCCGGGCCGCGCAAGGTCTCGATGAAGCCAATCAGCGAGGCGAGCGGGGTGCGCAGCTCATGGCTGACATTGGCGACGAAGTCGGCGCGCATGCGCTCGACCACGCGTTCGCGGGTGCGGTCCGACAGCACCAGCAGTGCGAGGCCGCCATCCGCCAGCGGCGGGTCCATCGGCACCACGGTCGCATAGACATCGCGCGGCATCGGCACGCGCAGGCCGATCTCGGCGGTTTGCGCGGTGTGGGTGGTGAGGGCGCGCTCGATGGCGAGGCGCAGCCCGGGGTGGCGCAGAACCGCGGCGATGTCATCGCCGAAGGCGGTCCTGGCAGCGGCGTTCGCGCGTTGCACACCTCGGTCGCGGCCAAGGACGATCACCGGGTCGGGCAGGCGCTCCAGGATCAGGGTGTCGGCGCGGCGGTGCTGTTCCAGCAATGCGGTGCGCGCGGCCAGGTGACGGGAGAGCCGCTCGATCTCCCGCCCCAGCGCGTCCATCAGCACGGCGGCCCCGGCCTCGGGCACCGCTTCGTCCGACGCCACGCGGCGGACCGAGCCGGTGAGACGATCGAGGTCGCGGGTCCAGACCAGAGCGAAGGCAAAAGCCGCGGCGATGCTGACCACGATGCCGGCCAGCGCCGGACCGACGTAGGACCAGCCGGTGGCCGCAAGGACAACGAACGCCATCGTCGGCGCCGCCGCCAGCCACAGGGTGATGACGAACCGCCTCATGGGGTTGGAAACCCCCGGCACCCGGGCTGACGACGGGGGGAAAAGGGCCGCGCGTGCATGGGTCCGCCTTGGATCTGGTGGCGCGCTCATACCCTGGCCGCCCGGGCGGGGCCATACGCTATTCCATGCTGCCGCGCGCCTTGATCTGCATCAACGACATCATTTCGTTGGCGTTCTTCTCGTGTCTCTCGCTGCCGTTATTGCATAGCGGGAAACCCGGCAGCCCGGGTATCACGTGCCGTGACGGCAGGATCGGCGGCGTCTGATCGCATTTGCGCGCCGCCGCGGGAGGGATGTCCGCCCAGGAAAGCCGATCGGCCAAACCCGGCGAGCCGCCGCACTGATACTCCAGGCAATCAGACTGTGAAGGTGATACCGATGAATCGTACGCCCGAATCACCTCCCGCGGCGTTGAACGAAAAGGCCGTCGCGGGCCGGTCTGGCGAAACACTGTCGCGCCGCGATGTGTTGACCGCCGCCGGGGGGGCCGGTGCCGTCGCGGTCTTGCGTGGACGACCGGCATCGGCGGCAGACGGCAAGCAGACGTTCACGATCCTGCACACTAACGACCTGCACTCGAACTTCATCGGGCTGGCCCCGGCGCTTGATTACACCCCCGCCACGCTCAATGACGACGCCACCCGGGGCGGGTTCGAGCGTCTTGCCACACTGATCGCACAGCTTCAGGCGGTGCGGCAGGGCCGCGGGCCGGTGCTGGTGCTCGACAGCGGGGACTATAGTATGGGCACCGCGTTCGCCGCCGCCACCCGCGAAACCGGCGGCGAGCTATTGCTGATGTCCCGCCTGGGGTACGACGCCACCACCTTGGGCAACCACGATTTCGACCTCGGTCCGGACGGCGCGGCCGAGTCCATCGCGGTGGCCGCCGCCGCCGGGCGCGTTCCGGCGGTGGTTGCATCGAATTCGGACTTCTCCGCGGATGACCCGGCCCTGGCCGGGCTTCAGCGCCTGTCGAGGGACGGGGTCATCCGCCGCTATACCATCATCGAGCGCGGTGGCATCCGCTTCGGCATCTTCGGCGTGCTGGGCAAGGAGGCCCAGTTCTACACCGCCGGCGCCGGCGCGGTGAAATTCGCCGATCCGGTCGAAACCGCCCGCGAGATGGTGAAGCTGCTGCGCGAGAGGGAGAAGGCCGACGTCATCATCGCGCTCAGCCATGGCGGGCTGGAGAAGGACAAGGACGGACGCTACACACGGGGCGAGGATGTCAGCCTGCCCGAGGCGGTTCCCGGTATCGACGTGGTCATCGGCGGCCATAGCCACACCGAACTGCCGGAGCCGATCATCGTCAACGGCCGGACGCCGGTGGTGCAAAGCGGGAAGTACGGCGAAAACCTCGGCGAACTGGTGATCTCGTTGGATGGCGGCCAACTGAGGGTGGACTCCTACCGGCTGTTTCCCATCAACGACACCATTCCCGGCAATCCGCCGATCGCCCGGGATATCGGCCGGCTCAAGACGACGGTCACCGAGGTGGTGTTCGCGCCGCGCGGCTACGCGATCGACCAGCCGCTTGCGGTGGTGTCCCGAGACATTCCGAACACGTTCACCGACATCGCGGCCGGCACGGTGCTTGCCAACCTCTGCACGGATGCGTTCCGAAGCGCCACGCGAGCGGATATCGGGTTCACCGCCAACGGCATGTTGCGCGCCGGCTTCACCCGCGGCAAGTCGGGGGTGCAGACGGTCTACGACGTGTTCGCCCTGGCGCCGCTCGGCGCCGGTGTGGTGGACCCGACGGCCGGCAGTGCCCTGGTGACGGGCTACTTCACCGGGCAGGAACTGAAGCATCTGCTGGAGTTCCTGCTGGTCGATAATCCGGCCCATCCCGGCGAGTATTTCCCCCGCGCATCCGGCATGCGGTTCCGCTACGACCCGTCGCGTCCGAAGTTCGATGTCGTCACCGCCATCGACATCGGCGACCTCGACCGCGGCTACCGCGCGATTGACATCAGCGGGAACGACCCGCGGCTGTTCAGCCTGACCTGCCCGCTATATCTGGGCCTGATCCTCGTGGCGATTCCCAAATACACCATGGGCAAGCTGCCGCTCGCGGCCAAGAACAAGGATGGCCAGACGCTGACGTCGAAAGTTGAGGCGTTGAACGATCCTCGCGATGACACGCCGTACCTGCTACCCCCGGGCGGCACGCTGGACGCGGCCAGTCTCGACACCGAGACGAAGAAGGGCGCGGTCCGGGAAATCAAGGAGTGGCAGGCGATCATGGATCACCTGCGCAGCCTGCCGGCCGCCGGGCCAGGCGAACTGCCGGTGATACCGGTGGATGAGCGCGCCGCGGAAGTCCGCGCGATCAAGCTCGGCTGACGAATGCTTCGGCCGGCGGCCACCCGCTACCGGCCGTGGTGCGACCTCGCGACAGCGAGCCCTGAAACGACCCGTTTACGGAGCACGGTCAACACATGACAAACCGACGATCGCGAAATGCGACCCGCTTCCTGCTGCTCGGCCTGATGCTGACAGCAGGCTTATTATTCGGCCGCACAGCCTTGGCCCAGGGGGCATCCGGCAGCAAGCCCAACATCGTCATCATCTGGGGCGATGATATCGGCATCACCGACATCAGCGCCTACTCGCACGGGCTGATGGGCTTCCAGACCCCGAACATCGACCGCGTCGCCAAAGAGGGCGTGCTGTTCACCGATTACTACGGCGAACAGAGCTGCACCGCCGGTCGCGCCGCCTTCCTCACCGGCCAAAGCGTCTTCCGCACCGGCAATTCCAAAGTCGGCTTGCCGGGCGCCGATATCGGGCTGCAAAAGGAAGACCCGACCATCGCCGAGTTGCTGAAGCCGCTCGGCTACGCCACCGGCCAGTTCGGCAAGAACCACCTGGGCGATCTCAACAAGTACCTGCCGACAGTGCACGGGTTCGACGAGTTCTACGGCAACCTGTATCACCTGAACGCGGAAGAGGAGCCCGAGGACCGCGACTATCCCAAGGACCCCGCGTTCCGGGCCAAGTTCGGGCCGCGCGGTGTGATGCACAGCTTCGCCAGCGATGTAGACGACCCGACCGTGGATCCGCGTTTCGGCCGCGTCGGCAGGCAGCGGATCGAGGACACCGGGCCGCTGACCAGGAAGCGGATGGAGACGATCGACGACGACATCGCCGCTCGCGGCGCCGCGTTCATCGATCAGCAGGTCAAGGCCGGCAAGCCGGTATTCGCCTGGATCAACTTCACCCACATGCACTTCCGCACGCACCCGAAGCCCGAGAGCGTAGGCCAGTCGGGCCGCTGGCAGAGCGAATACCACGACGTGATGATCGATCACGACAAGAACGTGGGCACGATCCTGGCGAAGCTGGATGAGCTTGGCATCACCGGCAATACGATCGTCATGTACAGCACGGATAACGGGCCGCACATGAACTCCTGGCCGGATGCGGCGATGACGCCTTTCCGCAATGAGAAGAACTCCAACTGGGAAGGCGCCTACCGCGTCCCGGCGCTGGTGCGGTGGCCCGGCAAGATCAAGCCCGGCAGCGTTTCAACGGAGATCATGTCGCATCTCGACTGGCTGCCCACGTTGCTGGCCGCGGCCGGTGCGCCGGATGTCCCGCAGAAGCTGCTGACCGGCTATACCATCGGCGACATGACCTACAAGGTGCATCCCGACGGCTACAATTTCGTGCCTTACCTGACCGGGCAGGCGCCGAAGGGTCCTCGCGAGAGCTTCTTCTACTTCTCGGATGAGGGCGACCTGGTCGGGTTGCGCTACGACAACTGGAAGCTGGCCTTCGCGGTGCAGCCGGCGGAAGGCACGTTGCGCGTGTGGCAGCAGGAGTTCGAGCACCCGCGGGTGCCGTACATCTTCAACCTGCGAACCGATCCGTTCGAGCGGGCGCCGATAACGTCGAATACCTACTATGACTGGATGCTCGACCACGCCTATCTGCTGGTGCCGGCGCAGGCCTATGTCGGTCAGTTCCTCGCGACGTTCCAGGAGTATCCGCCGCGCCAGAGGGCGGCGAGCTTCTCGATCCGGCAGGTGCTGGAAAAGCTCGGCGAACCGGCCCAGGAGTAATACCCGTCGGCGTAGACCGGCGCACGGTCACTTTCAACGTCATGGCGGGCGGAGGCCCGCCATGACGATGCCGGACCAGTATAACACGGCTGGCCGCGGCGCGGTTTTCCTGATGACCCGCCGCCCGCTACCCGAACATCGAATCGACCGCGTCCTGCAGCAGGTCGGGGTTGTCCTCGCCCGCCGGGGCGGCCGAGGCGGCTGCCTCGCCCTCCGGCACGATGTCGGTCAGCATCGTCTCCACCTGCTGGAGGTGCTGGATGGCGCGGCGGATGCGCTGGCCGGTGACGTCCTGGAAGGAGCACGCCTCGAAGATCGCGTTGACCTTCTCGTTCACCGCCTGCACCGCCGCGGGATCCGCCGAACCGTCGCGCAGCCAGTCGCTGATCGCTTCCGCCGCCTCCATGATCCGGTTGGCCGCGGCCTCGGTCGCCTGCACCACGGCCTCCAGCTCCAAACCGCTGTTGCGGGTGGCGGCGGCGGGCATGGCGATCAGGCCGGTGATCTGCTCCCTGATGCCCTTGAGCTGCCCGGACAGGTTGTTCTCGCTGAAATCCATCAGGTCCACGGTGGCATGGATTTCGGCGCTGAGTTCGGCGATGCGGCGATCGACGAAACTTCGCAAATCGCCCATTTCGGCCCGGATGGCCGTGGTGATGGCCGCGGTGATCGCCTGCTGGATCTGGTCTGCCTGGTTTGCCACGTGCCTGTCACCCCGTCGGAGAGGCGGCCATCAGACCATGCAACGGTTAATATCAGGTTAAAGGCCGCCACCGTCGCAGCAGCAGCGCATTGCAGACCACGCTGACCGAGGACAGCGCCATCGCGGCACCCGCCACCATCGGGCTGAGATAGCCCAACGCCGCCATCGGGATCCCCAGCGCGTTGTAGGCGAAGGCCCAGAACAGCCCCTGCCGGATTTTTCGCACCGTAAGCCGCGACACCTCGATGGCGTCGGCGACCAGCGACAGGTCGCCGCGCATCAGGGTGATCCCCGCGGTTTCCATCGCGACGTCGGTGCCGCCCCCCATGGCGATGCCGACATCGGCGGCGGCGAGGGCAGGGGCGTCGTTGATGCCGTCGCCGACCATGGCAACCGGGTGGAGGGCGGCTACGGCTTCGGCCTTGCCCTGCGGCAGGATGCCGGCGTGGACCTCGTCGATGCCGAGCTGCGCCGCGACCGCGCGGGCGGCGCCCTCGGCGTCGCCCGTCAGCATGACGGTGCGCAGGCCCATGCGGTGAAGCTGGTCGATCGCCTGCCTGGCCCCCGGCTTGACCGTGTCGGAGAACCCCAGCACGGCTGTTGCGCGGCGGTCAGGCGCGGTCTCGGCGAGGTAGGAGACGGTGTGGCCGGCCTCGGCCATCGCCGCCGCATCGGCTGCCAGCGGGGCGAGGTCGATGCCGTTATCCGCCATCAGCCGGGCGTTGCCGAGGATCAGGTGCCGGTTGCCTATGGTTGCCGCGACGCCGAGGCCGGGCATGGCGCGGAAGGTTTCAGCGCGCGGTTTTTCGATGGCCTTTGCGGCGGTGCGGACAGCCGCGGCCAGCGGGTGCTCGCTGCCGGCCTGTAGCGCAGCGGCGTCGGCCAGCGCCTCAGCCGGGACGATGCGGGCCAGCGAGGGTTTCCCCAAGGTCAGCGTGCCGGTCTTGTCGAAGGCGACTGTTCGCACCGCGTGGGCGCGCTCCAGCGCCTGGGCATCGCGGATCAGGATGCCGCGGCGGGCGGCCATGCCGGTGCCGACCATGATGGCGGTGGGGGTGGCGAGGCCGAGGGCGCAGGGGCAGGCGATGACCAGCACGGATACCGCGTTCAGGATCGCCGTTGCCGGGGCGGCCCCGGCGATCAGCCAGACGGCGAGGGTCGCCAGCGCGATCCCGATAACGACCGGCACGAACACTGCGCTCGTTCTATCCGCCAGCCGTTGGATCGGCGCTTTCGTGGCCTGGGCGTCCTGCACCAGGCGGACAATGCGCGATAGCATGGTTTCGGCGCCGATGGCGGTGGTCTCGATGACCAGGTGGCCGTCGGTGTTGATGGCGCCGGCCGCGACGCTGTCGCCGACGGTGTGGTCTGCCGGCAGGCTCTCGCCGGTGAGCATGGAGGCGTCGATCGCGCCGCTGCCCTGGACGATGCGGCCGTCGACGGGGATGCGTTCGCCCGGGCGGCAGACGATCAGGTCGCCGTGGCGGATGGCGGCGATCGGGGTTTCGGTCTCGGTGTTGTTTTTCAGCAGGCGGGCGGTGGTGGGACGGAGTTTCGTCAGTGCGGCGAGGGCGGTGAGGGTGCTGCGCTTGGCCTTCGCCTCCAGCCATTTGCCGAACAGGACGAAGGTGATCAGCAACGCGGCGGACTCGAAATAGAGGCCGTGCGCGTGGCCGGTGCCGAGCCAGATCCAGGTGGACAGACCCCAGGCGGCGGTGGTGCCGAGGGCGACGAGCAGGTCCATGTTGCCGGACAGCGCGCGGGCGGCGGCCCAGCCGGCTTTGTAGAAGCGGGCGCCGAGCCAGAACTGGATGATCGTGGCGAGGGCGAATTGCGCGGGTGCAGGCAGCATCAGGGCGGGGATCGCCATGCCGAGCAGCAGCGGGGCGCTGAGCACGGCGGCGGCGATCAGGTGGATGAGGTCGGTTCGGTCTTGGGGATGGGTATCGGCGGCGGGCGGGGCCTCGGGGCGGATTTCGGCGGCGGTGAAGCCGGCTTTGTGCACGGCGTTGATGAGCGCCTGGAGGTCGGGGTGGTTGGCGGTGACGCGGGCCCGCTCGGTGGCGAGGTTGACGGCGGCGGCTTCGACGCCGGGGACGCGGGCGAGGACTTTCTCCACGCGGCTGACGCAGGAGGCACAGGTCATGCCGGTGATGGCGAGGTCGATGGTTTGGGTTTCGGTGTCGGCTGGCATGGGGGTGATTAGGGTGGTGGGGTGGGTGGGGGCAAGGTGCGAGGCTGCTTCGGTCCTTGGGAAGGATGCGACAAATCCGCAATGATGCGGCTAGCCGGAGCCTCAGCAGGACAATTCAGGATGCATGCGGGCGAGCCGTTTCACGCACCGCAGCGGCAACCCGCTCGGGCGTGATGCCGAAATGCGCGAACAACGCATCCTCCGCGCCCGATGCGCCGAAGCCGCTCATGCCGACAAAGCCGCCATCCGCGCCGATATACCGGTCCCAGCCCTGCCGCACGGCCGCCTCGACCGCGACACGGACCGTGCCTTTGCCAAGCACCGCGTGCCGATACAAACCGTCCTGCTCCTCGAACAACTCCCAGCACGGCATCGAAACGACAGCGGTCGGCACCCCCTCGGCCTGCAGCAGGTCCCGAGCCGCCAGCGCAACAGCAACCTCCGACCCGGTGGCAAGAATGCTGGCCCGGCGGTCACCGCCCTCCGCCTCCGCAACCACGTAGCCGCCGCGGCGCGACAAATTCTCGCGGACATCGCCACCGCGCACCGGCGGCAGCTTCTGCCGCGCAAAAATCAGGCAGCACGGGCCGCTGCGGTGCGCCAGGGCGATCTCCCAACACTCCGCCGCCTCCGCCGCGTCGGCCGGACGCAGCACCAGCATGTTGGGAATCGCCCGCAGCGCCGCCAGAAACTCCACCGGCTGGTGGGTTGGACCGTTCCTGCCGATGCCGATGGAATCATGACTGAAGACAAACGACACCGGCAGCCCCATCATCGCCGCCAGCCGCAGCGTCGGCCGCATATAGTCCGAGAACACCAGATACGTCACGCCGATGGGAACGACTCCCCCATGCGCCGCCATGCCGTTGAGCATCGCCCCCATCGCGTGCTCGCGGATGCCGTAATGGATGTAGCGCCCGCCATGGTCCTCCGCGGTGAACGGCGCCAGCCGCCGCTTGTGCTGCGTCGCCCCCTCCAGATCCGGCGCCCCCGGCAGCAGCTCGGGAATGGCATCGGACAGCGCCGCGACTATATCGGCTGAAAGCTTGATGCCGTATTCCGCGGTCCCGGCCGCGCGCTGCTTGAAACCGTGCAGCACGCTTTCCCAACCCTCAGGCAGCCGACCTTCGCGCAGGCGGTCGAGTTCGCGGCGTTTCGCCGCGGGCAACGCGGCCACGCGCGCCTGCCACGCCTCATGGTCCGGCAGGCTGCGGCGGCCCGCGTCGCGCCAGGCGCCCAGCACGTCCGCGGGGATTTCAAACGGCGGATACGGCCATTCCAGGTAAGCGCGGGCCGCGTCGGTCTGCGCCTTGTCCAAGGTCGCGCTGTGCGCCGCCCGGGTTCCCTCCACCCGAGGCAGGCCGCGGCCGATGATGGTGCGGCAGGCGATCATCGAGGGCCGCGGATCCTGCTTGGCGAGCCGGATCGCCACGTCCACCGCATCCACGTCATGGCCATCGACTTCCTGCACATGCCAGTTGCTCAGCCGGAACCGCGCCGGCATGTCATCCGACAGCGCCAGGCCGATGGGACCGTCATCGGTCATGCGGTTGTCGTCCCAAAGAAACACCAGCTTGCCCAGGCGAAGGTGCCCGGCCAGCGAAATCACCTCCTGCCCGACGCCTTCCTGCAGGCAGCCGTCCCCCACCAGGGCATAGGTGTAATGATCCACCAGGTCCGCGCCCAGCCACCGGTTCAGGAACGCCTCGGCCAGCGCCATCCCCGCAGCATTGGCAATGCCCTGGCCCAGCGGCCCGGTCGTTACTTCGATGCCGCGGTCGGGGTGGTATTCCGGGTGCCCTTCGCACGCCGAACCAAGCTGGCGGAAACTGCGGATATCATCCAGCGTGATCTTCTCGTACCCGGTCAGGTGCAGCAGCGCATACAGCAGCATCGAGCCGTGGCCATTCGACTCGACGAAGCGGTCGCGATCGAACCAGAGCGGGTCCGCGGGATTGAACCGCAGGTGGCGGGTGAACAGCGCGGTCGCGATGTCTGCGGCGCCGAGCGGCGTTCCGGGGTGACCCTCCCCGGCATGCTTGATCGCATCCATGGACAGGAAACGGATAGCGTTGGCCATCAGGCGTGCATCAACCATGACGAAAGCTCCTTACTTCGGCAGGAAACCGGTGGAGATCCACGGCACCGCGGCGATCAGCAGCAGGCCCAGCACCAGCACCCCGAGATACGGCCAGATGCGCAGCAGGGCGGCGTCGGGATTGACCCGTCCGATGGTGCAGGCGGCGTAGTAGCCCAGCCCGAACGGTGGCGCGAACAGGCCCACGCCCATCGCCAGGATGACCACCATCGCGTAGTGCACCTCGTTCACCCCAAGCTGCCGGGCGATCGGGAACAGCAGCGGACCGAACAGTACCATCGCCGGGATACCCTCCAGCACGCTGCCCAGCACGATGAAGGCCAGGATGGAGATGCCGAGGAAGCCCCACGAACCGCCCGGCACCGCCGCCATCGTCGCGGCCAGGTTGTGCGAGAAGCCCGACTGCGTCAGCGCCCAGGCCATGCAGTTGGCGGCGCCGATGATGAACAGGATCGCGCCGGACAAAGACGCCGTCTCGACCAGCATCGGATAGATCCGCCGCCAGTCGAACCGCCGATAGATCAGCAGTCCGGCGAGCACGGTATAGGCGATGCCGATGGTGGACACTTCGGTCGCGGTGGCGATGCCGTTGATGACAGCGAACCGGATCAGCGCGGGCAGCAAAAGGGCGGGCAGCGCGATCAGCAGGGTCCACCCCACAGTGCGGGCGGAGGCGCGCTTGACGCCGCGCAAATCCTCGGCCCCGGTGCGCTGCCGCGCCAGGATCGCCAGGCCGATGGCCAGCACAACGCCCGGCAGCAGGCCGCCGGTAAACAGCGCGGCGATCGACACGCCGGTAACCGACCCGATGGCGATCAGCACCAGCGACGGCGGGATCGTCTCCGCCATCGCCCCGGCGCCGGCCAGCAGGGAAACCATCTCGCCATCGGCCAGCCCGCGCTTCCTCATCTCGGGGAACAGCACCGGAGCCACCGCGGCCATGTCGGCGGTTTTCGAGCCGGAGATGCCGGAAACCAGCAGCATCGCGCCGAGCAGCACGTATTGCAGGCCGCCGCGGACATGGCCGATGAGCGAGGCGAGGAACGCCACCATCGCCTTGGCCATGCCTGTCATCTCGACCAGGGCACCGAGCAGCACGAACAGCGGCACGGCCAGCAGAATCAGCGAACTCATGCCCTCGTCCATGCGGCCGGGCAGAACCTGCAACGGGGTGTGGGTCGTGCACAGCAGATAGGCCACGGTCGCAAGCCCGAACGCGAAGGCTATCGGCACGCCGATGAGCACGCCGGCGCCCAGCAGCAGCACGAAGAACACCAGCAGATTCCAGTTGCCCAGATGGGCGAGCGTCGGAGCTCCCATCCACAGGACAAGCGCCAGCACCCCCAGCACCGCCGCGACACCGGCGACATCGCGCAGCCGGTGCTGCGCCAGACGCAGCACCGAAATCGCCATCATCAACCCAAAGCCGATCGGCATGGCGCCGGCACGCACGGCGTCGGACCAGCCCAGGGCGGGCGTTTCGATGAAGGACTGGTCCGTCATGTAGTCCAGCGCGGGGCTGATCAGGAACGCCAGCAGCAACAACGGCGTCAGCACCGCCAGGCATTCGGCCGGGGCGCGCCACCGCGGCGGCAGGCGCCAGGCGATCGTGGACAGCCGCATATGCTCGCCCTTCGACAGCGCCAGCACCGAACCCAGCATGGCGAGCCAGAGAAAGACGATCGAGGCGAGTTCGTCACTCCACACCAACGGACTGTTCAGCCCGAACCGGGCGACGACGCCGGTGAGCAGGATGCCGACCTCCGTCAGCACCGCCGCTGCGGCGATCGCGCCGACGATGCGGACCAGCCAGCGCTCGACCTGCGCCAGGAAGCGGCGCGAGGCCGTCATGTCGCTATCGGCTGTGGCTCCGGACGCGGCGAAGGTCCCGGTCATGTCAGCGTTCCCGCCGATGCCTCCAGCAACGACCAGGCCTGATCGCCGAACTTGGCACGCCAGTCCTTGTAGAAGCTGGTTTTGCGCAGGGCATCGCGGAAGCTGGTGCGGTCGACATCGTTGAATTGCAGCCCCTTGGCGGCCAGGCCCTGGCGCAAGCTCTCGCTGAGCTTCGCGATGTCCGCGCGCTGGTCCATGGCGGATCTATCGAACTCCTGCGCGGCAATCGTGCGCAGATCCTCGGGCAGGCTCTGCCATGCCCGCCGATTGCCAAGCAGCCAGTATCCATCCCAGACATGGCCGGTCATGCTGCAGTATTTCTGCACTTCGTAAAGCCGCGTGGTAGCAATGATGGCGAGCGGATTCTCCTGGCCCTCGACAATATGCGTTTGCAGCGCAGAATAAAGCTCATTGAAATTGATCGGCGTCGGTCCCGCGCCGATGGAGGTGAACAGCGAGGTCAATATCGGCGCAGGTGGGACACGAATCTTGAAACCCTTCAGGTCATCAGGCGTCGCGATCGGCCGTGTTGATGTCGTAATGTTGCGGAAGCCGTTGTCCTGCACCTTGCAGACAGTGATGATACCGCTCTTGGCGATCTGCGCCCGGACATACTCGCCCAGGCCGCCGTCCATCGCCTTCCACACCGCGTCGTAATCGGTAAAGGCGAAGCCGACATTGGGAATGCTGGCGGCCGGCACCAGCGTCGCCAGGATGGAGGTCGAGAGATTGAAGAACTCGACGCCGCCGCTGCGCACCTGGCCCAGCAGATCGGTGTCGGAACCAAGCTGGTTGGCGGGAAACAGCGCAATCTCCAGCCGCCCCTTGCTAGCTTCGCGAATGCGGTCGATCGCCTCTTGCGCCCGAGTATTGATCGGATGCGTCGGATCCTGTCCGGTCGCCATCTTGTAGTTGTAGTCGGCCGCGAAGGCGGGTCGGCGCAGAATGCCGACCAGGGGCAGGGCGGCTGCGGCTGTAACGATGCCGCGCCGTGTGAAGCTTTTGCTTGTCATTGTTTCTCTCCCTAAATATGGTCGTTACGTCAGCGGTTGGCCGTTCAGTGCGAAGTAGCTGCGAATAACCTGGCTGTCGTCCGCCGCGCCGTCACCGCGGCCGGAGGTGGCGAGGAAAAGCTGGTGCGCCAACGCGGCGAACGGCAGCGCCGCCTTGGTCTCGCGTCCGGCCTCCAGCACGATGCCAAGGTCCTTGACGAAGATATCCACCGCGCTGGTGACCTCCGGTTCCGCCTGCAGCATGCGCGGGCCGCGGTCGTTCAGCATCCAACTGGATGCGGAAGAGCCGCCGAGGATCTTCAGCATCACGTTCAGGTCCACGCCGACGCGGGCGGCGAGCGAGAACGCCTCGGCGACGACGGCGATATGCACGCCGCACAGCAACTGGTTGACGGTCTTGACCGCCGCGCCCTGTCCGGGATGCTCGCCGACATGGAAAATCTTGTCGCCAAGCGCCTCCAACACCGGCTTCGCGGCGGCGAAGGTGGCGGCCGGGGCCGCCGCCATGATCGTCAGCCCGGCGCTCTTGGCCCCCGCCACGCCGCCGGAAACCGGCGAGTCGAGAAAGCGCCGGCCGCTCGCCAACACCCTTTCGGAGAGCTTTTCCACCGAGCCCGGCGGGCAGGTGGCCATCAGGGCGACGATGCCACCCTGTGGCAACGCTTCCAAGGCTCCGTCGGCGAACAGCACCTGCTCCGCCTGCGCGGCATTCACCACCATCAGCACCAGCAGCCCGGCGCCGCTGGCCGTCTCACGGGCGGAGGAAGCAGCCGCGCCGCCCGCTGCAACCAACGCCACGATCGCCTCCCGGCGCATGTCGAAGCCGCGGACCCGAAAGCCGCGCGTGACGAGGTTGCGCGCCATTGGCAAGCCCATCGCACCGAGGCCGATGAAGCCGACGGTCGTCATGCCGACAGCCACCGCTTGATGCTTTTCGTCATCGCCGCCGTGGAAATCCCGTAGCGATCGTGCAATGTCGGCAGCGCGCCGGCATCCAGGAACTCGTCGGGCAGGCCGATCTGGCGGAAGGCGGGTGTAACGCCGGCGCGCAGCAGGACTCCGGCGACGGCTTCGCCGAGGCCGCCGATAACGGTGTGGTTCTCCGCGACGATGACCATGCGCCCGGTTTTGGAAGCCTCGCGGATGATCGTTGCTTCGTCGAGCGGCTTGATCGTCGGCACATGCAGCACGCCGACGTCGACCCGTTGCGCCTTCAGGCCCTCGACAGCCTCCAGCGCGCGCATGGTCATGAAGCCGGACGAAATGATCAGCGCATCCGTGCCATCGCGCAACAACTTCGCCTTCCCAAGTTCAAACTTGTAGTCATACTCATCAAGCACGATCGGCACGTTGCCGCGCAGCAGGCGCATGTAGACCGGTCCGTGGTGCGCGGCGATGGCCGGCACCGCCTGCTCGATATCGAGTGCGTCGCAGGGATCGATGATCGTCAGGTTCGGCATGCCGCGGAAGATCGCAATGTCCTCGGTGGCCTGGTGGCTCGGGCCGTAGCCGGTCGTCAGGCCGGGCAGCGCGCAGACGACCTTGACGTTCAGGTTCTCCTCGGCGATCGCCAGACAAATGAAGTCATAGGCGCGCCGGGCGGCGAACACCGCATAGGTGGTGGCGAACGGCAGGAACCCCTCGCGCGCCATGCCCGCGGCGGTGCACATCAGAAGCTGTTCCGACATGCCCATCTGGTAGAACCGGTCGGGATGCGCCTTGGCGAATATGTGCAGGTCGGTGTACTTGCCCAGATCCGCGGTCAGGCCAACCAGGTCGGGCCGTGTTTCCGCGAGCGCAACCAGTGCCTGGCCGAACGGCGCCGGCTTCGTGCGCTGTCCCGGCGCGGCGAGAGAGGCTATCATTGCCGATGTGGTCAGGCGCGAGGCGCCGCCCTGGCCGCCTTCCCCCTGCTCCTTCAGCCGAACCGGGCGAATATATTTCGAGCGCATCATGCGGTCCTCCCCGAGTCCAGAACAGTGAGCGCCTGCTGCCATTCATCCGCCTCGACGCGCAGGAAGTGATTGCTTTCCCGCTGCTCGAGGAACGGCACGCCCTTGGCCATCTTGGTGTCGCAGATGATGACGCGCGGCATAGGCTCGCGCAGCGACCGCGCCGCGTCAAAAGCACTGACCAGCGCACCGATGTCGTTGCCGTTGACCCGCTGCGCATACCAGCCGAAGGCGGTGAATCGATCGGCCAGATGCTCCAGACCTCCGGTGACCTCGGACGACGGACCATCCGCCTGCTGGTTGTTGACGTCGACAATGCCAATCAGGTTGTCCAGCTTCCAGTGGCCGGCACCGGATGCGCCTTCCCAGACCGCGCCCTCACCGCATTCGCCGTCGGAGAACAGGCAATAGACGAACGCATCCGACTTCTTTCGCTTCAGCCCGAGGGCGTAGCCGACGCCGATGGCCAACCCCTGGCCGAGCGAGCCGCCGCTGATCTCCATGCCCGGCGTGTAGCTGGCCATGCCCGACATCGGCAGCCGGCTGTCATCCGATCCGTAGGTTTCGAGCTCGTCCTCCGGGATGATGCCGGCCTCGATCATCGCCGAATATGCTGCGATAGCGTAATGGCCGATCGATAGCAGGAAGCGGTCGCGGCCTTCCCATTCCGGATCGTCCGGATGGTAGCGCATGGCGTGAAAGTAGGCGACGGCGAGCACGTCCGCGACACCAAGTGCCTGGGCGATGTAGCCCTGGCCCTGCACCTCGCCCATGCGCAATGCATTGCGCCTGATACGATAGGCGCGCTCGGCCAGGCTCGGCGCATTGGCGCGCGACGTTGGCGTTTCCATCCGTAATCTCCCGATGTTTTACTTACTTATCCGGCGGCTGATCAGTGGATCAGCATGCCGCCGTTGACGTCGATGACCGCGCCGGTGATGTACGACGACAAATCCGACGCCAGGAACAGGTAGGCGCCCGCGACATCCTCGGCATTGCCAAGCCGATTGAGCGGGATGCCCTTGGTGATGTCCGCCCGCAATTCGTCGGTCAGCTTGCCGCCGGTGATGTCGGTCTGGATCATGCCCGGGGTGACGCAGTTGACGCGGACATTGTCAGGGCCGAGTTCGCGCGCCATCGCCTTGGCGAGGCCGAGCACTCCGGCTTTGGCCGCCGAATAATGCGGCCCGCCGAAGATGCCGCCGCCGCGCTGGGCGGAGACCGACGACATGCAGACGATCGAGCCCTGCTTGCGCTCCCGCATGTGCGGCACAAACGCCTGGCTGAGATAGAAAACGCCGCCGAGGTTGACGTCCAGCACGCGGTGCCAGTTCTCCGGCGAGATGTCCATGAACTTCAGCGGTTGGGTGATGCCGGCATTGGCCAGCAGGATATCGGCCTTGCCGAAAGCCTCCAGCACCGCCCGCGCCGCAGCCTGACAACTTGCCGGATCAGCGACGTTGCAAACGAAACCACGATGCTGCGGGCCGAGTTCCGCGGCGGCTCGTTGCGCGCCCGCTTCGTCAAGATCAAGAATGGCGACTGTTGCCCCGTGTTGCGCAAAGAGCTTCGCAGTCGCGAGACCAATGCCGCGGGGACTGGCGGCCCCGGAAATGACGGCGACTTTGTCTTTGAGCAGCATCTTGTTTTCCTCCTGTTTGTCTGTTGCGATCGGGTTTGCCGCAGCCGCCGGTTGCCGACAAGCGAGAAATTTGCACCCATCGGTGAATTGGGCTCATCATTCGCCGATGGTCCGCTACTTGCCGCTTACCGCGCTGCGCGCCTTTGAAGCTGTGACGCGCACCGGCTCGTTTCGGGCCGCCGCCGCGGATCTGAGCCTGACGCCGAGTGCGGTCAGCCACGCTATCCGCGGGTTGGAGCGCACGCTGGGCACGGCGCTGTTCGTGCGCGACGGGCGCTCGATCCGGCTGACCGGGGAGGGCGAAACCCTGATGCATCATGTCGAGCGCGGCTTCGGCGAACTGCAACTCGGTATCGGCAACATCTCGGCGCGCGGGCCGCGGTTGTTGCGCCTGCATTGTGCACCGAGCTTCGCTGCGCAGTGGCTGGTGCCGCGCCTGCGCAAGCTTCTGGTCGAGACCGATCGGCTGGAGGTGCGGATCGTCGCGGATACCGGCTACACCCGCTTCGTCGATGACGAATTCGATGCGGACATCGTGTACGGCGCCTCGCCGTCGTATCTTTATGGCACCTCGGGACAACAGGGCGTGGTGGTATTGCCGCTTGGGGAGGAAGTGATGACCCCGCTCTGTGCGCCGGAACTCGCGGTGCGCATCCAGACCGCGCAAAGTCTGCTGAATGAGACGCTGATTGTCAGCGAGATGAAGAAGGTGCGTTGGCCGGCCTGGTTCACGGCGAACGGCCTGGTCGCGCCTGAGCCGCACGGCCCCCGGTTCGACCGCAGTTTTCTGTCATTGAGCGCGGCGGCGGACGGACTTGGTGTCGCACTGGAGTCGCTGCTGCTGGCTGAGCGCGAACTGGCATCGGGACGGCTCGTGCGGCCGTTGCAGGGGATATGCGCGGATATCACCTATACCGGCCACTGGCTCGTGTTCCCGCGGGCGAAGCGATACTCGAAGTCGATCATTGTCTTCGTCGATTGGCTGGCGAAAGAACTCAAGATGAATATTGATTATGCCCAGCTCGATGTCGGGGGCGGCGCCCAATAAGAGTGGCATCGGCCTGTCATCCCGTCTGTGATTCGGCTTCCGCTTTATGCGCAGAGGGCGTTGAGAAAGATTGAGATCGCAGAGAAAAATTCGCGCGCTTTCCACCGTGCCTGAAATCGTCGATGCTCGCGCTGATTGACAACAGTGCAACGGCGACGCCGAAAAGCTTCTCTGCGATCTTAAAATCTCAGCGGTCACTGCGCAAAAATCCGGCGGATCAACCAGCGCCTGCAATACCCTGCGACCCCGTTCCCGGGTCGCAGGCAATTTTAACGCCTATGGGATGCCGATCCCCGGCCGCGCCTACGTCGCCGCCAGCCGGCTGAAACTGACGCAGGACGCCACCACCGCCATCCCGGCCGCGACCGACAGCGCCACCGTCGGCCCGTGGCCCCCGGGAAACGCGGTAAACACCAGCGCTACCAGCGCCGCCCCCATCGACTGCCCCAACAGCCGAGCCGTCGCCTGCATGCCGCTCGCCCCGCCGGTCCGCGCGGCGGGCGCCGACATGATGATCGCGCGGTTGTTGGGCGTATTGAAAAACCCGAACCCCAGTCCGCACAAGGTCATCCGCCAGACGATATCCAGCGTCGCCGGATGCTCCGGCAGCAGGCTCATGCCCGCCAGCCCGGCCGCCATCACCGCCATGCCGCAGCCGCCCAGCAGCCCGGCCGGATACTTGTCCGCCAGGCGCCCGGCGAACGGCGCGACCACCGCCACCACCAGCGGCTGCGGCGTCATCATCAGCCCGGTCATGACCTGATCCATTCCCAGTCCGTGCTGGAACAGGAACGGTGTAGAAACAAGACTGATCGACTGGGCGATGAACGAGCTGACCGAACTGGCGACCGACAGGGCGAACAGCGGTATCCGGAACAAATCCACCGGCAGCATCGGCGCGGTCAGGCCGAGCTGCCGCACCACCAGCACGAACCCGGTCAGCGTTGCGACAACCAGTTCTACAGCGACATGAACCCACGACTCGCCGTGCCCTAGCTCGGACACGCCGAACAGCAGCGTGCCGAAGGAAACCGCTTGCAGTGCCGCGCTGGTCAGGTCGAAATGCACCCCCGACAGCGGTGTATCCGGCAGCGCCCGCAGCGCGATGAACGCCCCCAGCAGCCCCAGCGGCACGTTCACCGCGAACAGCCACGGCCACGGCGCCACCGACAGGATACCGGCCGCCACCGTCGGCCCCAGCGCCGATGCGATCGAACCCACCGTCGCGTTCAGCCCCACCCCCCGGCCGATCCAGCGGCGCGGATAGATGAAGCGTATCAAGGCACTGTTGACGCTCATGATGCCCGCCGCGCCGAGGCCCTGGAGCATCCGCGCCAGGATCAGCGTGGTCAGCGACGACGACATCGCGCAGGCCAAGGAGGCGACGGTGAACAGCGCCAGGCCCGCCTGGTAGATACGCTTGTAGCCATAGATCTCGCCGAGCGACGACAGCGGCAGCAGCGAAATCGTTACTGCAAGCTGATAAGCGTTCACCACCCAGATCGAATTGGCCGGCGAGGTATGCACCTCCCCGGCGATCGTCGGCAGCGCGACATTGGCGATGCCGCCGTCCAGCACCGCCAGGGTCAGCCCCAGCGCGATGGTCAGGATCGCCCATACCCGCTGCGGCATCGGCACGCCGTCGGTGACGGGCGCCAGCGCCGGATTGCCGGGAAGGACGATGTCCGGCATCAGGCCTCCACCGGTTCCGGCAGGGTCTCCAGCACCGTCTCCACCGTCAGGTCAGCCAGGTCCGGGCGCCGCAGCTCTCGCGTCCAGCGTCCCACCGGTGCGCAGTGGGACGGATCGGAATCCCGCGAAAACAGGGTGATCGAGGGGCACCCGGCGGTGGCGATCAGATGCATCGGCCCGGTGTCGTTGCCGATGGCAAAGCGTGCCGCGCGCGCCAGTTCGGCCACGTCGCCGAACCCGGTCCGCCCGATCAGGTCGATCGCGCCGGGAATCTCCGCCGCGAGGCCGGCCTCCGCCTTTGCCCCCAGGATGACAGGCGCGATCCCCCGCTGCGCCAGCCGCTGGGCCAGCATCCGGTAACGGTCGGTTGGCCAGCGCTTGACCAGGCGGTCGGGGGAACTTCCCGGCACCAGCAGCGCGAAATCGCGCGGCAGCCCGAACCGCGCAATATCGCCCCGCATCCAGGACAAATCGGCTGGTGGAAATGCCGTGATGCCGGCCTGCCGCAACTGTCCCTGCTGGCGCACCGCGTCATGCAGGATGTTGCGCCGCGGGTCCCGGTCCGGCAGGGAGCAGCCGAACGCGATGCCCGACCACTCGGGCCGGCGCTTGGCCGGGAACAGCGCAAAATACCAGGATGACCGCTTCGAGGTCTGCAGGTCGTAGACCCGATCGAACTCGCCCTTTGCCAGCGTGCGCCCGAGGCGCCGTGCCGCCGCGAGGTCCCACCAGGCGGGATGCGGATCGACCAGCACCTCGTCGAAATACGGGAAGCTGCGCAGCCAGTCGGCGTAGGCGGCGCCGGTCAGCACGCTGATCCGCGCCCCCGCATGGTGCTCGCGGATGGCGCGAAACGCGGCCATCGAGAGGACGATGTTGCCGAACGCCCCCAGCTTGACGATCAGGATGTTCCGCCGAACCATGAATCTCCGTATCAGCGTGAGGCCGGGCGGGCAACGGGGCCGCGCGGGGCCACGACACGGGGCAAGGTCAGGCGCGGCAACGACGCGATGACCGAGCCGCTCACCCCGGCCGGGTCGCCACGTACAGCCACTCCATCGGCAGCAGGCTGAACCGCACCTCCTGGTCCTGCGGCAACCGGAAAGTCTCCGTCCGGAACCCCGCCTCCCCGAGCCGTTGGGCGAAGTCCAAACCGTAGTAGCGGCGGTGATCGGGGGCGTTGAAATGCGCCGCCCGCGCGACCGGATCGGTTATCGCGGGGTTTTCATACGTCTCCTGCCTTGTCGGGTTTATCGGCGCGGTCAGCAGCGCGATCCCGCCCGGCTTCAGCACCCGGAACAGCTCCCGCATCGCCAGCCGATCGGCGTCGATGTGCTCGAGGACGTGGTTGGCTATGACGACGTCGTAAGTCTCGGATGCCATCGGCAGCCTGGTGATATCGACTTGGTGCGTGACCCCGCGCTGGAGCAAATCAGCCGTCTCATACCCCGGATTGCCCCGCAACGCGCGGCGCAGCGCTTTTTCCGGCGCGAAGTGCAGGATACGCTTGCCAGCCAGCCGGTTTCCGCCGCCTTCGGTCACCCACAGCCACAACAGGCGATGCCGTTCGCGGCTGCCGCATTGGGCGCAACGCGCATCCCACCGGGGCGGGTGCCCGACGCCGATCATGATGCCGATATGGCCGCAGATGGGGCATTCGCGCGGGAGTTTGCCGTCGGCGAACTGCGCACGGTCATGCAGCCAAGCCGTGGCGATGCGGCGCCGGACGGTCCACCCGGTCCCACGCTTCCGATCACCGCGCGCGGTTTCCGGTGAAATCACTTGCCGCCCGCCTTCCACCGTCACTCCTGCCGATACCGCGTCCCGACCAGCGGTCAACCTAGGCCCAACCGAAACGACGCGCAATATTCACCCGGTGACGGTCGCGCGACGCGCCTCGGCGAGGCCCCAGCCGACGATCAGGAAGAACCATCCGGCATTCGGCACCGTGAACAGCGATGTCGTGGAGGCTATCGGCCACATCGCCACGAACACGATGACCAGCAGCGCCGCCTGGCGGTCGTTCGTCAGATAGCCCGCTCCGCCGCGGATATAGCGCAGCCAGGTCACCACCAGAGCGCCGAACAGCAGCGTCCCCGGCAGCCCGCAACTCGTCGCGACCTGCAGCCAGTAGTTATGCGGGTGGATCGTGCAGCCCTCGGCATTCGCGGGATCGGCAACGGGCAGCCAGGATACGCCGTTAAGGTAGTCCGGCTGCATGCAGAAGTTGCGATACCCGTCCCAGCCCAGGCCGAACCAGGGATGCGCCTGGATCATCGTCACCGCCCGGCCGAAGATCAGGCCATAGGGCGACGCCCAGAAATGCTCCATCTGGTAGGTGAAGAAGACCACCAGCTTGACCGATGTCGGCGGCGAAACAACCGGCAGCAGCGCCAGCAGGCCGATGCCGGCGCCGATGGTCAGCAGCACCGGCACGCGAACCTGGCGAAACAGCAGGCCGCTGACGCACAGGCCGAGCGTCATCAGCACGGCCGGCATCCGCTGGCCAATCAGGATCATCGTCAATGCCGCGAACACCAGCACTGCCACGCCGCACAGCCGGCCCAGCCGATCGGCTCGCCTCAGCAAAATGAAGCAGAGGGGCAGGAATGCCGGAAAGAACAGCCACAGAAACGTCGGCCCGGCGACCGGCCCGCGGAACGGTCCGGTCAAGGCGCCATCGATCCAACGTGGATAGCCGAAGACGTTCAGGCCCAGGATGTATTGCTGCCAACACTGCAGCAGGATCCATAGTGCGGTCGCCAGGATGACATACCACAGCCATTGGCGAGTCCGGGGGTTCTGCAGCACCCAACTCTCCAGAGCCGGCACCAGCAGGAAGAACCGGATCGAGGCCAGCGCCTGCTCCATTGGCTGCACGCTTCCCGCCAGCAGCGTGCAGAACAGCATCCAGCCCCAGAACAGCAGCGCCAGCCGGGTCCACGGCGTGCGCAGCCAGGTCCAGTCCCGGCACGCCACGCGGTTGGCGAGGAACAGCACGACGATCACGCACAGCACCGCGTCGCCGATGGCGCGGGCATAGAGCAGCGCGAGGGGCAGCAGCAGCGTGGCACAGGTTGCCGCCGCCGCGAGCCATGCCGGTTCGCCCATCGGCGCCAGGGAGGTACGATCTCGTGTCGAAGCCGGCATCGGGTGGCAATCTCCAGGTATCTTGGCCCCGGCCGGACGACAGGCGCTGACCGCGGCGGGCGGGGTGATAAACCGCCTTCGCGGCGTTCACCAGCGGTGGGGGGGCGTGCCGGCCGGTCACGACCGATCCCACCGGCTAACGGCCTGCGGCCTGCGGAATGACGGCTTCTGCCTCACCGTCATGGTCGGGCCTGTCCCGGCCAGCTATGCCTCGACGATGGTGCGAAGATGGCCGGGACGAGCCCGGCCATGACGAGGGGCGCAGGCGGTCCGACGCGGCCGGACGCGCCCGGCGACGGTGTGGCGGTGGTTGGGCGCTCATCCCGCCAGCTAAGGGGCTAAACCTGCCCCAACGCGCGGCTGAGCAGCATCTCCTGCAGGCGGTTTTCCACATCGGTGATCTGGAATGGCTTCTTCAGGACAAAAACATCTGCGAGGTCTTCCGGCAGATCCGCTGCGCTGCCGTATCCGGTGCTGAAAGAGAACGGGATCCCGCGTTTGCGCAGCTCCCGGGCAACGTCCCAGGACATCTCGCCGTCGAGGTTGATGTCCAGCAGCGCCGCGTCGATCCGTTCGCTGGCCGCCAGCGCCAGCGCCGCCGGCACGCGCGCGGCCGGACCGACAACCTCCCAGTTCTGGTCTTCGAGAACCTGTTCGAGAAGGATGGAGATCAGATAAGCGTCCTCGACGATCAATATCCGCGGCCGGCGCGACTTCGAAACGTCCGGCGATACGTCCAGGGCGGCGACCAGCGGCGCTTGCGGAACAGCGCCGACGACCGATACCGCGGGCAGAACGATATCGCAGCGGACCCCGCTATCCGGGAAATGAATCGCCGAACGGCCGCCGGTTTCCATCGCCAGCGCCTGTTCGATCAGCCGCGAGCCGAACCCGCGCTGCTGCGGCGCGGTCACCGCCGGTCCGCCGGATTCGGCCCACACCAACTCGACCTCGCCGTTTTCCGCCACCTGCCAATCCAGGCTGACCCGGCCGTTCGCCGTCGACAAGGCGCCATACTTTGCGGCGTTGGTGGCGAGTTCATGGATCGCCAGCGACAGCGCCATCGCCGATTTCGGCGTCAGCACCAGGCTCGGCCCGGTCAGCGTGACCGGGCCATCCTCCTGCCCGTACTGGTCGAGTTCCTCACGCAGCAGCGCCTCGATCTCGACGCCGTTCCAATGACTGCGAGTCAGCAGGCTGTGCGACTGCGCCATCGAGCGAATACGCTGCTCCAGCCCCTTCACGAAGCCCCCCATCGACGTCGCCGATCGGCTGGTCTGCACGACCAGGGACTGGATGACGCCAAGCGTGTTCTTCACCCGGTGGTCGAGCTCGGCGATCAGCAGCCGTTCGTGCGCGCGCACACGCTGCCGCTCGGCCGCCGCGGCCTCGATACGCCGCAGCACGACTTCCAGCAGCGCGACGCGCAGATCCAGCGCCGCCTCACGCTCGGATGCCGTCCAGGGCGCCGATTGGCCGCGCACCGTCTGTTTCCAGGCCTCGAACGATGCCCGCGGACCCAGCCGATGGGCGTTTGGCCCGGGGTTGACAGGCTTGGCGGGGTCGCCGCCCCAGGTGACGGTGTGGATGATCTCCGGCCGGAACCACAGGATGAACCGCCGCGGCTCCCGCGATACCAGGATCGCCAGCAGGCCGGATGCCGCTTCGCAGTATGACCGGGCGGGCGGCCACACTTCGCCCAGACGATCTGTGGCGAAAACCGCGTCTTCGCCGCCCATCGTCCGGCTCAGCCAGTCGATCAAGGCCGCCAGATCTTGCGGCGGAGGGGTGCGGCCGAAACAAACCTGGCCGCCCGGGTCATCGAACAGGCACAGCCCATCGGCCTGAACATAATCCAGCAGTTCCGCAGACCGTTTGGCGATCCCGGTCGCATAGTCGTCCTCAGCGGCGAGGTGCACCATCATCCGCTGCAGGATATCCCGGCTTTTCAGCCGCTCGCCGAACTGCTCGCGGCGTTCCTGTATGTCGAGCTGGAGGGAGAGCATGGAGCCGAACAGCTCGCACACCGCTCGCAGGTGACGCGGCAGCCGGAGCGGGCTGCCATGATGGCAGGCGATCAGGCCCCACAGCCTGTTGTTCTGAACAATCGAAACCGACATCGACGCATCGACGCCCATGTTGCGCAAATACTCGCGGTGTATCGGCGAGACGTCGCGCAGCGTGGCGAAGCTCATGTCGAGCGGCTCGCCGGTCAGCGGGTTTTCCGCCGGAACCAGCCGCGCAGGCTCATAATCGACCCGGGTGATCAGCCGGAGCGGGGTTTTCACGTACAGCGCCCGGGCCTGCCGCGGGATGTCCGATTCCGGATAGTGCAGGTCGAGAAAAGCGGTCAGATCCTCCCGCTTGCTTTCGGCGATGACCCGGCCGGACTCATCGTCCAGGAAGCGATACACCATCACCCGGTCGTAGCCGGTGATCCGCCGCACCCGTTCCGCCGCGGCCTGGCAGATCGCGGCTATCGACGGCTCTCGATCCAGTCCTTCCAGCATGCCATGCACGGCCAGCAACGGGTCGGTTGTGAAACGATCGGCCGGACTCGCCGCCTCGAACTCCAGCACCAGCAGCCCGCCGGACCGGTAAACACTCGCATCCACCGGCCGATCGGCGGCGAACCGCAGGGCGGGGTCGAGCAGGTAGCGCGGCCGGACCAGGCCGGGCTCGGCGGCAAGCGCGTGCAGCAACGCGACCTGGCCGGGGTTGAGCAGGGTGTTTATGCCGCGGCCGAGCAAGCCGGCGAGCGGCTGGTTCAGCAAAGCTTCGGTGTCTCCGGCGGCCTGGAGCACGGCCAGCGTGTCAGCGTGCAGCACCAGCATCGCCCCGTGCGGCAGGATCGCGCCGGGAAGATGGATCGGCTCGCGTTCGCAGTTGGTGAGATCGACCCGAAACTGGCTCATGTCAGCGTTCGGCATGCGTCCCGGCAGCCTTCCAGTCCAGCCAGGTCTCGAACGCGGCAAAAGTCTCAACGGCCGCGGCGATCATCTCCGCACACGCCGCCGGATCCTCCCCCGCGGCATCCAGCCCATCGGCAAAGGTCCGCCAGGCCTTGCCGGTATCCGCATCGCGGCCGCTGAAGAAGCAGCGGCCTGCCCGCACGTCCGGGCCGAACAGGTGATCGAGGCGCTTGGACAGCTCGCGGCCACCCAGCGTCGAGCCCTCGACGACATACTGTGCGCCCAATCTGCGGTGCGGCGTATCGAGCCGGGGCAGGGACGCGCACAGCGGCAGCGCCGCGATCGCCGCGTTGGTCAGACCGAGCGTCCGCATGTCGTCCGCCAGCCATTCGCTGCGTTCGGGGGCGATGCCGGCCGCGGCTTCGAACGGCACGTGGAAGCCATAGAGGCGGCCGAGCAGCACACGATAGGATGCAAGCTCGATCGTCCCGGCCTGCACGGTGCCGAGAACCGGATGCACGTGCAGCCGTGCGTGGACAGCCCGGGTGGCTTCCCGCAGCGCAAACCGAGCGCTGCGCGGCGCCGCGGCCGGGGTGGCCGTGCGGTCAAGGGCGGCTGGTCCAGCGGTGGTCATCAGGAGGCGTGTCCCGTGCGGTTCGATTCATGTCGGCCGGCTCGCGGCTGGTGGTGCAGCTTACAGGACTTCAAAGCCGCTGTCTCATCCCTGCAATGCAACCTCCGCGGGTGACTATCAGAAACCGCCAGAGTCCGATATGCGTTTGGCGAGTGAGTGGCGGCGGGTTATGCATGGCGAGCATCGTCGGCGTAAAATAACGGCATGCCCCGATTCGGATTGCGCCTCACCCCCCATGGACACCTGGCCGCCGACAGTCAGGATGACGCCCCAGACATCGAGGCCGCGGTCGCCGCCCGCCTGACCGAGGCTTTTGCCCGCGGCACCGGCCAAGGGCTGGTACGGCTGGGTGCCGGCGAAGTCGGGCAGGCCCTGCCGCCCCTCCTGGTATGGTGGCGCGGCTTCGCGGCGCGATATATCGGCTCACTCTGCCTGCATGCGTCCGGCGCGGAGGACGACGGCGCGGCCCCGCTGCCCGAAGTGCCGCCGCCAACCGGGGCCGAGCGCGCTTCGCTCGTGCTCACCGCGCCGCTCATGGCTGGCGCGGAGTATCTCACCCCGGACCTGCTGCTGGACCTGTGGGCTGAGATGGCGCGGGCCTTCGCGGCCGCCCTGGCCGAATCCGGCAGCGGCCTGCAGAGCTTCCTGACGTCGCTCAACCCCGCCTGGAACCTGGTCGGACGGGTACATTTCAACCTGGCGGAAAACCGCCGCGACGCCGAACAGCCGTTCGCTTTCATGGCGACCTACACGACCCGGCTCTCAGCGCAGGCGAGGGCGCAGCACGTTCCGCTCGGCCAGGCGCTGCGCGAATACGCCGGGGAAAACGACAGGCTGCTGTCGCTGCTGCTACCGGTGCAGCGCGCGGCGGAGCACTGCGACTGGCTGCGGACGATGATCGACGCCGGCGAGATTTTCCACCCGTTGCGCTGGGGGGCCGCCGAGGCGTCGCGCTTCCTGCGCAGCCTCCCCGAACTGGAAAGCGCCGGCGTGGTCGTCCGCATGCCGGCCGCGTGGCGCGCCAACCGGCCGCCACGGCCGCAGGTCACCGGCACCATCGGCGCCCGTCCGCCATCGGAGGTCGGCCTGGACGCGCTGCTGGACTTCCGCATGGGTGTCTCGCTGGACGGCGAACCGCTGACCGAGGACGAGATCGCCGGCCTGCTCGCCGGCACCGAGGATCTAGTACTGCTGCGCGGCCAATGGGTGGAAATCGACCGGGATCGCTTCGAACGCACTATGGAGCAGTTCCGTGCCGCCGAGGCGCTGGCCGCCAGAGACGGCATGAGCTTCGCCGAGGCGATGCGGATGCTGGCGGGCGCCCCCGTCACCGGCGACGAGCCGGCCGCGCGCGACACCGACTGGTCGTCCGTGACGGCGGGTCCCTGGCTGGAACAGACCCTGGCCGCGCTACGGGGCGCGGACGGCGATGGCGGCGATCCCGGCGCGGCGCTGCACGGGACGTTGCGGCCCTATCAGCGCGCCGGCACGCGGTGGCTGCATCTGCTGTCGGGCCTCGGCCTGGGCGCCTGCCTCGCAGACGACATGGGTCTCGGCAAGACCATCCAGGTGCTGTCGCTGCTGCTGGTGGACAAGGCGCGCAATCCCGGAGGCCGGCCGAACCTGCTGGTGGCGCCGGCCTCGCTGCTCGGCAACTGGGCGGCGGAGATCGAGAAATTCGCCCCCGGCCTGAATGCCGCGATCGTGCACCCGTCGGCGATGACCGCTGATGCGATCAAGCAGTTCGCGCCTGAGCAATACGACCTCGCCATCACCAGCTACGGCTCGTTGCTGCGCATCCCGGCCTTTGCCGAGACGGCATGGCGCTTCGTCATCCTGGATGAGGCGCAGGCGATCAAGAACCCGAACGCGCGGCAGACCAAGGCGGCGAAGGCACTGCGCGGTTCGGCGCGCATCGCACTGACCGGCACGCCGGTGGAGAACAGCCTCGGCGACCTGTGGTCGATCTTCGATTTCATCAATCCCGGCCTGCTGGGCAGCGCCAGGCAGTTTTCCCGCTACGCCAAGGGCCTGGCCGAGCGGACCGACAATCCATACGGGCCGCTGCGGGAGCTTGTGCGGCCGTACATTCTGCGCCGGATGAAGACAGACCGGTCGATCATCGCCGATTTGCCCGACAAGACGGAGATCAAGGCGTATTGCGGGCTGAGCAAGCGGCAGGCGGCGCTGTATGAGCAGGCGGTGCAAGACCTGGCAGAAAGCCTGGAGGAATCGGAGGGCATCCAGCGCAAGGGCGTCGTGCTGGCGATGCTGATGCGGTTGAAGCAGATCTGTAACCATCCTTCGCAGTGGCTGAACGACCAGGCCTGGGCGGAGGAGGACAGCGGCAAATGGGCCCGCCTGCGGGAGATCGCCGAGGTCGTCGCCGCGCGGCAGGAGAAGATGCTGGTGTTCACCCAGTTCCGCGAGATGACCGGACCGCTGGCGGCTTTCCTCGGCCAGGTATTCGGGCGCTCCGGCCTGGTGCTGCATGGCGAGACGGCGGTGAAGCACCGCAAGGCGCTGGTGCAACGGTTCCAGGAGGACGAGGCGGTGCCGTTCTTCGTGCTGTCGCTGAAGGCGGGCGGCTCCGGGCTGACCCTGACCGCGGCGTCGCATGTCGTGCATGTCGATCGCTGGTGGAACCCGGCGGTGGAGAATCAGGCGACCGACCGGGCGTTCCGCATCGGCCAGAAGAAAAACGTCGTGGTGCACAAGTTCATCTGCCGCGGCACGGTCGAGGAGAAAATCGACCGCTTGATCGAATCGAAGCGCGGGTTGTCAGATGAGCTGCTGGCGGGCGGCGGGGAGATCAACCTCACCGAAATGAGAAACGACGAGCTGTTGCGGCTGGTGGCCCTGGACCTCCATACCGCAATGAAGGAGTAAGGGGTATGTCGCGCTACTACGGGGGATGGGCGCCTTATGTGCCGGTGGCGGAACGCCGCCGCAAGGCTGCCCTGGCGATGCAGAAGCTGACTAAGAAGGGCACGGTGGTTTCTCCGGTCACGCTGGAAGGCAAGAAGATCGCCGCGACGTTCTGGGGCAAGGCCTGGTGCGACAACCTGGAAAGCTATCGCGATTACGACAACCGGCTGCCGCGCGGCCGCACCTATGTGCGCAACGGCTCGGTCGTCGATCTCCAGATCAGGCCGAACGAGGTGACGGCGATGGTCAGCGGATCGGAGATCTACAGGGTCAGGATCAGCATCGGCGAAGTGGTCAAGGCGCACTGGAAATCGATTTGCGCCGATTGCGCGGGCGGGATCGACTCGCTGGTGGAACTGCTGCAGGGGCGGCTGTCCAAGGGGGTGATGGAGCGGATCTGCCGCCAGGGCACCGGCCTGTTCCCGAAACCGTCGGAAATCCGCTTTTCGTGCAGTTGCCCTGACTCCGCATCGATGTGCAAGCATGTCGCGGCCACGCTGTACGGCGTCGGGTCGCGCCTCGATCTGAAGCCGGAACTGCTGTTTCTGCTGCGCTCGGTCAACGAGAAGGATCTGGTGGCCGATATCGGCGCGGCCCTGCCGCTGTCGAAAGGCGGGCCGGCTGCCGGCAAGGTGCTGGAAACCGACGACATGGCGGCGCTGTTCGGCCTGGATATGGGCGGCGATGACGCGCCTGAAGCGGTTGACGGCGGCGCGGCCAAGGCGGTGCCCGCGCAGCAACGGCGAGACGTCGCGCGAAAACCTGAGCCATCGGCGGAGGCGGTGCGGAAGTCGCGCGCACGTAAGGCGGGAAGTTCATCCGGTCCGGTGGCGCGGGCCAAGACTGCCGCGGTATCGGCGCGGGAAACCGCTGCCCCCGTTACCCGGGTCGAAGCGGTCGTTCGGCAACCGGCCGGACGGCGCCCGAAGACGGCGGTAGCCGTTCATGTGTTGCAAAATTCCGCCGCAAAGACCGCTTCGCCGCGAAAGAAAGCCCGCTTCCGGGAACAGGAACCGGTTCAATGGTGGATTGAGGGTGGGGGCGGGCGAGCGTCTTAAACGAAAGGTGAAGATGGCCGAGCCTCGGGCGGAGCAAGGGCTTCTTCCTCACCGTCTTGGCCGGGACTACGCCCGGCCAAGACGATCGACGAGCTGATGCTCAGAACACGATCAGCGTATCGACCCCGCGCTCCCGATCCGGCGTTGCACTGAAATCGATCGCCGGTCCCGCCGGCACGATCCCGGTCGGATTGATCCGCCGGTGGCTCATGTAATAGTGCCGCTTGATGTGCCCCAGATCGACAGTCGCGGCGACACCGGGAAGCTGGAAGATGTCGCGGGTATAGGCCCACAGATGCCGGTAATCGACGATCCGCCGGACGTTGCACTTGAAGTGCCCATGATAGACGGCATCGAACCGCACCAGCGTGGTGAACAGCCTGATATCCGCCTCCGTCAGCCGATCGGCGCAGAGAAAGCGTGACTGCGACAGGCGATCCTCCAGCCAGTCCAGCGTCTCGAACAGCGGCGCCACCGCCGCTTCATACGCCGCCTGGGTGGTGGCGAAGCCGCATTTGTAGACCCCGTTGTTCAGCGTGTCGTAGACCCGCTGGTTGACGGCATCGATCTCCTGCCGCAACGCCGCCGGATAGAAATCGCCCGGCCTGGCGCCAACCTGGTCGAAGGCGGTGCCGAGCATCCGGATGATGTCGCCGCTTTCGTTGTTGACGATCGCCTGCGTATGCTTGTCCCACAGAATCGGCACGGTCGCGCGGCCGCTGTACTGCTCATCGGCACGGCTGTATAGTTCGTGCAGGTAGCGGCTGCTGCAGACCGTGTCCGGGATCACGCCCTCCCCGGACTTGAAGGTCCAGCCCTGTTCGGCCATCAGCCAGTGGGTCACCGAGATCGGAATGATCTCCTCCAGCCCCTTCAGCGCCCGCATGATCAAAGTGCGGTGGGCCCAGGGGCAGGCGAGCGACACATACAGGTGGTAGCGCCCCGGCACGGCCCGGAAGCCGTCCTGTCCGGTAGGACCCGGCCGACCGTCCGGCGTGACCCAATCGCGGAAGGCGCTGTCCTTGCGCTCGAAATGACCGTCCTTGCTGGGTTCCGGTTCCTGCTCCTGCCACTCGCCGTTGATCAGCAATCCCATCGATGCGCTTCCCGGGTTATGGTTTGGCGGCGAAACTCGCCGCCGCCGGGCCGGAGGCGATCTCGTCCACCAGCTTGCGAGTCATCGCCTCGCCGAAACTGGGGAAGTCATGCACCTCCAGCACGAAGCTGCCGGGGCCGCCCGTGACGTTCTCCCGGTAGTAGTTGGCCAGGCCCCCCGGCGGCTGCACATGCGCGAAGGTCCACGACACCGGATGCTCGTTGATGATCGCCAGCCCGTTAATGGTGATGCCGGCCTTGACCGCGTCGTCGCGCGCCTCGGCCACCTCGCGCCCCGCATTGTTGGTGCCGTCGCCGCACACGTCGATGACCCGCCGCGCCGCGTTCAGCCCGGTTTCGGCGAGAAGCTGCACGCCCTGGTCGATGCCGGCGCTGATCGCCGTGCGGCCCCAGAACGAGCGCGATTCGGCGTTCAGCCGCTGGATGAAGGCATCGGCCGAGGCGCGGTCGCGGATCACCATCCAGTCGAGCACGGTGCGGACCTCGAAACCGCTGGCAAATTCGACATAGGAAACCGCGATCTGGCCGGCCGGCCCGCCCTTGATCGCCTCCAGCACTTTCGGGTTGCTGAACGCGCTGGCGTAGCCGTCTTTTTCCAGCTTGAACTCGCCGTCGTCGATACTGCGCGATACGTCGGTGACGAGCACCAGCGCGACATCCACGTCCTCCGCCAGCGCGGGGGTATTAGCCAGCAACGGCAGCACGCAGGCAAGCAGCGGGACGAGCACGAAGCGGCGCATCGGCGACACCCTCCAGTGTGCGATCTGACGCCCCGGAACGTCATCTCGTCAAAGGAAATCGCGGGCGCTGCCGGCGATCTATTGACTGGCCCAGACGATGCGGTGGATCCAGGCCACATCGGTCAAATCGAAGCTGTAGTCTCGATGCTCGGGGTTCAAGCTTTTCAGGTCCACACGACGCGCGGAGCGGCGGGCCAGCTCCTTGGCCATGACCTCCCCGGCCACGGTGCGCACCACGACGCGGTCGCCGCGGCGTATCGGCGCGGTTGGCGAGACGATCACCTGGTCGCCGTCGCGGAATACCGGCTCCATCGAATCGCCGCTGATCTCCAGCGCATAGGCATTGGGATCGGCGATTTCCGGCAGGCTGACCTCATCCCAGCCGCCGCCGACGGGGTAGCCGCCATCGTCGAAAAACCCCTCGCCGCCGGCCTGCGCCAAACCAATCAGCGGGATGCGGCGGGCGATGCCGCGGCTGCCGGCGGCGCTGGCCAGGGCGCGCGCGCCCGACACCAGGGCGGTAAAGCTTTCCAATGAGGCGCCGGTCGCGTCGAGCACCTTGGCCACGCTTTCGGTGCTCGGCCAGCGGTTGCGGCCGTCCGGCATCCGCCGCTTGGACGGATTGAACGTGGTGGCGTCGAGGCCGGACCGCTTCGCCAGGCCCGAGGCGGACAGCCCGTTTTCAGCGGCCAGCGTGTCGATTGCGCGCCAGACATCTTCGTGTTTCATCGAGCGGCTCCGGTGGTTCGCCGGCGCGTCGGCGGCCGGCGAATCGCTGATAGATCATTCCTTTAGGAATTGCTACCGGAGGCGCTAGGAAAATCAACCATTTTTTCTTGCATTTGTATGCAACCTGTGGTTTCATCCGGCCATGCGCCACCCCGTGAATTAACATTTTTGGGAAAACCTCATGCCGCTTGCCCTTCGCCACGCCGCCGTCGCCATGTCCGCGCAGACCTGCGCCCCGCCGCAGTGCCGTCCGTTCGCCAGTGCGGAGGACGCTTGGCTATGGACGATGGCCGCCCTGACTGCTCGCCGCGACGGCGCGCGCCATAGCACGAACAAGGGTCGGCTGCCGCGGCCGTGTGAGCCGGACGATGTCGTCCGCTGCCTCGACAGCCTGTATCGCCAGCGGCGGATCGACCTCGTGCACGCCCGCATCCTGCGCATCTGGGGAGAGCGGCAGATCGCCCCGAGTTCCGCGGTC
Source organism: uncultured Rhodopila sp. (assembly GCF_903944925.1). Classification (GTDB taxonomy): domain Bacteria; phylum Pseudomonadota; class Alphaproteobacteria; order Acetobacterales; family Acetobacteraceae; genus Rhodopila. The sequence goes on from NZ_CAJATU010000167.1 coordinate 43,660, forward strand.
GCCGCCGAGCGTCACGATCACCGGTTGTGGGTTGAAGCACTCGAACGGCTGGAATGGCCCCTGCGCGTCAAGGGCATCGTCGCCTGATGAGATCGTTATTAGGAAAAAAATCATTGACTTTAATGTACCGTTCCCTCTAAAACCGCTTCCGTCAGCGGGCGAATTGCGCCCGCCGGCGATTGTCTCCTCAGCAACGTATTCGGCCGCTGCCCGATCGGGCAGCGGCCTTTTTTATATGGAAGGACGCCACCATGGCCTTCGCCATCCGCAATCTCTCGGTTCTGGCCTACGCGAACGGTTTTACCCTCTGGCACTACAAGTCCGGCAAGGATCGTCTCGATGCCGTCGGCAGCGGCAACTACCTGGCGGATGCCAGCGACATGCTGACCGCCGGCGACCTGATCATGGTCACGGCCGCGGACGGCGCGCGGATCCTGTGCGTGACCCTGGCCGACGTGCAGACGGTGATCACCGCACCGCTGTCCTAAGCAACCGCGAGGGCGACGAGTCCCGGAGATCGGGTGGCCTCCGCCCTCACCGTCACACCCGGGCCTGTCCCGGCCATCTGCGCTGCAACGGCGGTGCGAAGATGGCCAGGACAGGTCCGGCCATGACGGTGAGGCAGAAGATCCCTACCGCTGCCCCCGTGGCAATGCCGCGGGCCTTGAGTTCAGGATCTCCTCCGCATGCCGCAGCGTGCCCTCCGGGGTGATCCCGAATCGCCCGTCCGGCCGGCGGTGGCAGATCCCCATGTTCGTCAGCCGGATCAGGCACGGATCATCCGCCAGGCCCGCGGGCCGTCCCGCCTCGCCGCACAGATGCAGACGATGCAAGGCGGCGCGACAGCATGTCTCAAGGTACGGTTGATCCCACACGGCCTGAACTTCGGCCAAACGGCGAGGCCGGGCAAGGCCGCGGCTTCGCGGTTAGTCCCGCGAGATTTGCAACAAATTCTGATTGAAGGAAAGTTACCTACAGCATGTTTAAATTGCTGGCCATGTTCCAGGGTTTTTTGGCCTTGTTCGTCGAATTGGGGCGAACCTCGGCACGAAAGATTATTCCGCCAGTGGTCCTGGCGGCCTGCGTGACCTGCGCTTACGCCTTGTTCCAGGTCAACCGGGAAGGCAGTTTCCCGGCCGGCCTGAGGGCGGCGTTCCTGGACAATAACACCGACCGGGCCGAACGTCACCGCATAGAGGTTCAAGCCCTTATGCAAGCGGAATTGCGCCAGTTCGCCGCTGCCAACAAGCTGATCGACCAACTGCTGCAAACCATGCTCGACCGCGCGCCCGGCGCGTCGCGGGTACGGCTTGCGGTGATCCATAACGGAGTGACCGGGCTGACCGGCACGGGATTGTTGCGCTACGATATCACCAATACCGCAACCGTCGCCGGGCGACTGCCCGGTCAGGCCGCCGTCAATCAGCCGTTGTCGGAATGGAGCGACTTTCTGCCGGTATTGCTGTCCGGGCAGTGTTCGTTCCATCGCGTGGCGGATCTGCATGCCCTGGCGCTGCGTGCGCGGTTCGAGACCTACGGCTCGACCAGCGTCCTTGTCTGCCCCACTGCGGATGTCCAGGGAAAGACCGTCGGTGCCGTCTTCATCACGTGGGACGGGGCTGACCAGGTGCCGGCGAACGCCGATCTCCGGACGGCAATGGCGGGGGAGCTGCATCTGGGCGCCCAGGTTGCCGCGGTTCTGGATCTGCAAGGGCCGCCGCCTGAGCCCCCCGGCATAGCCGCCATGGAGTAACCCGCCCGCGGCCGTTCCTCACCACGCGAACAGGTTCACCCCCAGGCTTCCCGCAACGGCGCCGGCGACGGTCAGCAGGCTGAGCGCCAGCAGCCCCCGGTGCAGCCATTCCACCAGACGGTAGGTTGCCTCCGGCGCGGACGCGGCCCGGCGGGCGAGGATGCGGTCCAGGAACAGCGGTTCGGCCACGAACAGCATCAGTGTGAACACCAGCCACGTCAGCACCATGGCGTGCATCCACCAGAACCCGGCGGACTGGAAGCGGTCCCACGCATCCAGCCGCCAAACCATGTAGAAGCCACTGGCGCCGGCCAGCGCCGTCGTATAGCGCGACTGGCTGGCGAAGCGTTGCTCCAGGTCATGGAATACGCCGAATCGCTCCGGGGCGGGATGCGATCGCCGGATCGCCGGCAGCAGCACCGTCGTGACCATCCCGACGCCGCCGATCCAGAGGACGACGGCGAGGACGTGCAGGACGCGGGCGATGATGAAATCGGGCATGCGCACCGTTCTACAGCATCCATTGATTGCCGCACCCCGCCATGTCCATATGCGGTCGCGTTACAAAGGCCCGTCCGACCGCATGGATTCCATCTTCAACGGCGATCTCAGCACCGCCAAGGGCCGCTTCACGGCCTGGATCGACTCGCTTTTCATCGACCATGCGGTGTTCCGCCTGGTCTGGAGCAACCTTGCGCCGGTGATTCCCGGCAAGGTGTATCGCTGCAACCACCCGACACCCGCCCGCCTGCGCCGGATGACGCGCCGGTTGGGTTTGCGGACTCTGATCAACCTGCGCGGCAAGACCCAAAGCGGCTCCGACGCGCTCTCGCGAGAGGCGGCGGGCCGTCTCGGGCTGGCCTTCCACGACATGGCGTTCGAAAGTCGCGGCGCGCCGCAGCGGGACCGTATCCTGCGGCTGCACGGCATTTACGCGTCGATGCAGACCCCGGCGGTGATGCACTGCAAGTCGGGTGCCGACAGGGCCGGGCTGGCCGCCGGGCTGATCGTGATGTTCGCCGGCGGCAGCGCGGCCGAGGCGCTGCGCCAGCTTTCACCGCGCTTCGGCCATATCCGGCAGGCCCGCACCGGCATCCTCGACGCCTTCTTCCTGCATTTCCAGCGCGAGGCGGAGGGGCGCAAGCCGTTCCTCGACTGGGTGCGGGACGATTATGATGAGGTTGCGCTGCGGCGGGATTTCCGTGCCAACGGTCTCGCAAGCTTCATCAACGATTGGGTGCTGGCGCACGAATAAGCTGCATCGGGGTCCGCCACCGCTGGCGCACCATTACCCCGCCGCCAGCGTCCGCATCGCCGGCGTGCGCTCGAACAGCCGCAGCAGGACCCGGATCGCCTGGCCGCGCTCCGTCTCCAGCTTCGGGTCCCGCGACAGCAGCACCGCGGCGTCGCGGTTCGCCATGTGCAACAGCGGCTCGTGCTCCACCGGATCGGCCAGCTTGTATCCCGGCAACCCGGCCTGCCGGGTCCCCAGGGCGTCCCCGCCGCCGCGCAGGCGGAAATCTTCATCCGCGATCGCAAACCCATCGTCGGTATCGCGCAGCAGGGTCAGCCGCCGCCGCGCCGTCTCGTTCACCCAATCCTCGTGCAGCAGCAGGCAGAAGCTGGCATCCGCGCCGCGCCCCACCCGCCCGCGCAACTGATGCAACTGCGCCAGGCCGAAGCGTTCCGCGTGCTCGATCACCATGATCGAGGCTTCCGGCACGTCCACGCCCACCTCCACCACCGTCGTCGCCACCAGCAGCCGGATCTCGCCGCGGGCGAAGGCGGCCAGCGCCGCATCCCGCACCTCTGCCGTCTGCTGCCCGTGCGCCAGCCCGACCCGGTCGCCGAAGCGCAGCTTCAGATCGACAAATCGCTCGGTTGCGGCTGCGACGTCCAGCGCCTCGCTTTCATCGACCAGCGGACACACCCAGTAGACCTGGGCACCCTCGTCCAGCTTGCGCGCGATGCCCTCCAGCACCGTCGGCATCGTGCCCAGCGAGTGCAGCGTCGTCTTTATCGGCAGCCGTCCGGCGGGTTTTTCGGTCAGCCGGCTGACATCCATCTCCCCCCACTGAGTCAGCAGCAAGGTCCGCGGTATCGGCGTCGCGGTCATGATCAGCACGTCGGTCCGCTCGCCCTTGGCGCCGAGGGTCAGCCGCTGGGTCACCCCGAACCGGTGCTGCTCATCAATCACCGCCACCGCCAGGTCGCGATACTCCACCGCATCCTGAAACAGCGCGTGGGTGCCGCAGACCATCTGGATCGTCCCGTCCTTGATCCCGCGCAGGAGACGGGCGCGCTCCTTGCCTTTGACGGACCCGGTCAGCAGCGCCACCGGCACCGGGCACAGTGACGACAGAGTCCGGTGATGCTGCTTTGCCAGCACCTCGGTCGGCGCCATGATGGCCGCCTGTTTGCCGGCCTCCACCGCCCGCAGCATCGCCAGCAACGCGACCAGCGTTTTCCCCGACCCGACATCCCCCTGCAGCAGCCGCAGCATCCGCCGCGGCGAGGCCAGATCGGCATCGATCTCCCGCAGCGCCTTCTCCTGAGACACCGTCGGCGGGAAGCCGAACCGCTTCAGAGCCACATCGCGCAGGCGGGAATCGCCGATCAACGGCTGGCCGGCGCGGGCGCGGACCCGGCCGCGGATCAGAGCCGTGGCGACCTGCCCGGCGAGCAGTTCGTCATACGCCAGCCGTCCCCGCATCCGCCGATCGGGTTCGCCGGTGGCGGGACACTGAACGGTGCGGATGGCCTCGCGGAATGGCGGCCATTTCTCCCGCTTCAGCAGCGCCGGGTCATGCCACTCGGGAAACTCCGGGACCAGTTCCAGCGCCGCAGCGAGGCCGGAGGCGACCTGGCGCGGCCACAACCCGGCGGTCAGCGGCCAGACCGGCTCGATCGCCGGAATCCGGTCCGCCTGCTCGATCGGCACGAGGTGGTCCGGGTGCGGCATCGTCAGGCGGTTGTTGAACATGTCGAGCTTGCCGGACACCAGCAGCTTCGTCCCCGGCGGCGTTTGGGTTTCCCGCGTGAACCTGAAGAATACCAATTCGGCGGTGCCGGTATCGTCCTTGACGATGATCCGCCACGGTTGCCGGGAGGTCGCCGGACGTTCGTGCCGGACCACCTCCACCGCCAGGGTCGCCACCGTCCCCGGCTGAGCGGCGCGGATCGTCGGGCGGGCGGTGCGGTCCAGGTAGGATTCCGGCATGTGGAACAGCAGGTCGATCACCCGCTCCCCGCCCGCCGCGCGCGCGATCAACGCCGCGACGGCAGGACCAATGCCGCGCAGACTCGTCAGGGGGGCGAAAAGTGGAGCAAGCGAGTCGGGGTTCACAGGGCTGACAGCTAGCAGACTCATCGCTATATGACAGCGCATCGATGAGTGAACCAGACAACACGGTGGCCTTCCGGCGCCGGAGGCTTTTATTCCGCGCAACCCACCGCGGAACGGCCGAGAACGACCTGATGATCGGCGGCTTCGTCTCCGCGCACCTTTCGTCCTTGACAGAGGACGATCTGAACGCGTTGGAAACCCTGATGGAGATACCAGACACCGTGCTGGCCGATTGGCTGACCGGACGGGTGCCGGTTCCGCCTGAGCAGGAGACAGCAATGCTCCGCCGCATGCGAGATTACCTGAAGCGATGAACGAGCCGATCAAGGTTTGGGGCGCGCCCGAAGGCTGGGACGCCTTCCTGCTGGCTAAACGCCGCCGCGAACACGGCGGCGCGGTCCTGCACGTCGCGCGCGACGACTCCCGCATGGCCCGCCTGGCCGAGGCGCTGGCCTTCGCCATGCCCGAGGCCGACATCCTGCGCTTCCCCGCCTGGGACTGTTTGCCCTACGACCGCGTCTCGCCGAACGCCGAGATCGTGTCGGAGCGCATCGCCACCCTGGCCCGGCTGATGGAAAAGCCCGCCGGTCCGCGCATCGTGCTGACCACCGTCAATGCGCTGGTGCAGCGCGTGCCGCCGCGCGCCGCCTTTGCCGGGGCCAGCATGACACTGACGGTCAACGGCACCGTGAAGCCGGAAAAGCTGGCCGCGTTCCTGGAAGCCAACGGCTACGGCCGGGCCGGGACGGTGATGGAGCCGGGCGAATACGCCATGCGCGGCGGCATCATCGACATCTTCGCCGCCGGGGAGCCTGACCCGGTCCGGCTCGACCTGTTCGGCGACACGATCGAATCCATCCGCGCCTTCGATCCGTCGTCGCAGCGCAGCGCCGCCAAGCGAAACTCCCTGTCGCTGCGGCCGGTGTCCGAGGTGCCGCTCGGGAAAGAGTCGATCGCGCGGTTTCGCACCGGCTGGCGCGACCTGTTCGGGCAAGAGGCGGCGGCAGATCCAATCTATCTGTCGATCTCCGACGGGCGGCGCCATCCGGGGATGGAGCACTGGGTGCCGCTGTTCCATCCGACGATGGAAAACCTGCTGGACTATCTCCCGGATGCGGCGGTCAGCCTCGATCACCAATGCGACGAGGTGCTCGAAGCGCGGATGGAGATGATCGCGGACCATGCCCAGGCGCGGAAGGCGCCGCCGCGGGATGGCGAAGTGCCGTATCGGCCGTTGCCGCCGTCGAGGCTCTACTTGGATCGCGCGGAATGGGACGAGATGCTGTCCTTCGGCCCGGTGCTGGCGTTCACTCCATTCGGCATGCCCGACGGCGCCACCGGGATCGATGGCGGCGGGCGGCCGGGGCCGATCTTTGCGCAGTCGGGCGGCGGGCCGGGCGTGACGGTGTTCGACCAGTTGCGCGGGCAGGCGGAGCGGTGGAATGCGGAGGGGCGGCGGATCGTCGTTGCCGCCTGGACTCGCGGCTCGCGTGAGCGGCTGACCAATCTGCTGCGCGAACACGGCTTTAAGGACGCCGCACAAGAGCCTGATTTTGCATCTGTTCGGCGCAAGCCCGCCGGGTCGGTTTCGCTGGTGGTGCTGGGCCTCGAACGCGGCTTCGTGGCCGAACGCATGGCGGTGGTGGGCGAGCAGGACCTGCTGGGCGAGCGTATCTCGCGCCCGCCGCGCCGCCGCAAGCGCGCCGATCAGTTCATCGCCGAGGCGACGGAAATCGCCGAGGGCGATCTGGTGGTGCACCAGGAATATGGCATCGGCCGCTACGACGGTCTGGCGACGCTCAGCGTCACCGGCGCGCCGCATGACTGCCTGCGGCTGATCTACGACGGGGACGAGAAGCTGTTCCTGCCGGTCGAGAACATCGAGATGCTGTCGCGCTACGGCAGCGAGCACCAGGGCGTGGCGCTGGACAAGCTCGGCGGGGCAGGGTGGCAAACCCGCAAAGCCAAGATGAAGCAGCGCATCCGCGACATGGCGGGTGAACTGATCCGCATCGCCGCGGCGCGCAAGATCCGCGACGCCGAGACAATGGCTCCCCCCGAAGGCGCCTTTGACGAGTTCTGCGCCCGCTTCCAGTTTGTCGAGACGGAAGATCAGGCGCGCGCCATCGCCGATGTGCTGGAGGATCTGGCGGCCGGCAAGCCGATGGACCGCCTGATCTGCGGCGATGTCGGCTTCGGCAAGACCGAGGTCGCCTTGCGCGCCGCGTTCGTCGCGGCGATGGCGGGGTCCCAGGTCGCGGTCGTGGTGCCCACGACCTTGCTGGCGCGGCAGCATTATCGCGTGTTTTCAGCGCGTTTCGCCGGTTTGCCGATCAAGGTGGCTCAGTTGTCGCGCATGGTGACGGCGAAGGAGGCGACCGAGGTCCGCAAAGGCATCGCCAACGGCGACATCAATATCGTTGTCGGCACGCATGCTTTACTGGCGAAATCCGTGGAGTTCTCCGATCTTGGGTTGCTGATCGTTGATGAGGAGCAGCATTTCGGTGTGGCTCACAAGGAACGCCTGAAAGCGATGAAGGCGGATGTGCATGTGCTGACGCTGACCGCCACGCCGATACCGCGCACGCTGCAGTTGGCGTTAACCGGCGTGCGGGAGATGTCGGTCATCGCCACGCCACCGGTCGATCGCCTGGCAGTGCGCACCTTCATCATGCCCTTCGATTCCGTGGTGATCCGGGAGGCTCTACAACGTGAGCGGTTCCGCGGCGGCCAGGTATTCTGCGTCGTGCCCCGGATCGAGGACCTGCAGCGCATGTCCGACCGGTTGCGCGAAATCGTGCCCGAGGCGCGCACCGTGCAGGCGCACGGGCGGCTGGCGCCGACGGAGCTGGAACGGGTGATGACCGAGTTCGGCGACGGCAAATACGACATCCTGCTGTCCACCAATATCGTCGAAAGCGGCCTGGACATGCCGGCGGTGAACACCTTGTTGATCCACCGCGCCGACATGTTCGGCCTCGGGCAGTTGTATCAGCTCCGCGGCCGGGTCGGGCGTGGCAAGCAGCGCGGCTACGCCTATCTGACCTGGCCGCCGAACCATCGCCTGTCCGTCGCGGCGGAGAAGCGGCTGACGGTGATGCAGACGCTGGACGCGCTGGGTGCCGGGTTCACCCTGGCCTCGCACGACCTCGATATCCGCGGCGCCGGCAATCTGCTGGGCGACGAGCAGTCGGGGCACATCAAGGAAGTCGGCATCGAGCTGTACCAGCAGATGCTGGAGGACGCGGTCGCCGATATCCGCGCCGGCGAGGGCAAGCGGGCCGGGCAGGAGCGGGACTGGACCCCGAACATCTCGCTCGGCCTGCCGGTGCTGATCCCGGAGGACTACGTGCGCGACCTGCCGGTGCGGCTGGGGCTCTACCGGCGCATCGGCGGACTGGCGTCCGACGCGGAAAGCGACGCGATGGCGGCGGAACTGGTCGACCGCTTCGGCAAGCTGCCGGAGGAGGTGGACAACCTGCTCGGCGTCGTCGCGCTGAAACGCGCCTGCCGCGAGGCGGGGGTGGAGAAGCTGGAGGCCGGGCCGAAGGGCATGGTGCTGTCGTTCCGCGGCAATGCGTTCTCCAACCCGGCCGGGCTGGTGCAGTGGCTGTCGAGAAAGGGCGGGATGGTGAAGCTGCGACCGGACCACAAGCTGGCGATCGTGCGCGACATGGACGTGGCGACGCGGCTGAAGTTTGCCCGCGACACGCTGAAGTCGCTGGATCAGATCGTCAGGCAGGCGAGGGCGGCATGATCGGGCGGATGGCCGTCGCCGCGGTGCTGCTGTGCGCGGGGGCACAGATGGGCGCGGCGGCCGAGAAAGGGTGTTCTTCGGCCGCCTGCATCAACATGGTGTTCGACGGCGACAGCATCTCCGCCGGTGTCGGCGCCACCCGGGACAATACCCCGGATCGTCTCGTGGCGCGGGCGCTGGGGCATGTGCGGGTGTATAACGTGGCGGTCAGCGGCCGGCCCGTCGGCGAATGCGTGCGGTTGTTTCCGGATCTGGTGGCGCGCCTGTTCGTGCCGGGCGGGGAGCCGAACGTGATCGTCTTCCATGCGGGTGATAATGACATCGCGCTCGGGAATACTGCCGCCGGGACCTATGCCGCGTTCACGTCCTATGTCGCGGCGGCGCATGCGCAGGGCTGGAAGGTCGTTGCTTCAACGGAACTGCGGCGCTTCGACTTTCCGGCGGCGAAAGAAGCGCAGCTTGAGGCTTACAATGACCGCCTGCGCGAGAACAAGGCGCACGCCGATGCGGTTGTCGATCTTGACGCCGAACCGAAGTTTACGGACGTGGTCTACCGGGGCGACCCTGCGGTGTTCAGCAAGGACCGCATCCACCTGAGCGACGGCGGCTATGCTGTTTTGGCGGAGTTGCTGACCCCGGCGGTGAAGCGGGTGGCGGGGCGGGAGCCGATCGCTACGCAGACAGCGCGTTGAAGACGAGAGTCATGGCCTGGCTGGTGGCGCTGACGAAGGCCGCCGCCGTATCGGGATCGGTTTCCGCAGCGGCGTACCAGTTGATGGTAAAGGCGAAATAGACCCAGCGATTGTTGAAGAACAGTCCGCCGGGCACGCACAGGCAATGGAAACCCGGGACATCGATGCTGCCACCCTTGGCGAATGCGCTGGCGCCGATCGGCAATGGCACCAGGAAGATCGCATCGCCCAGGCTGAGGATGCGGCGGAACTCGTTCAGGGTTTCGGGGTTCTTGAAGAACTGCCCATGCAATGCGCGCGAATAGTAGTAAACGAGATCGTCGGCCGAGGATGCCAGCGTTTCGACACCGTTTAGCGGCGAATTGACGATCGGCAGCGGCCCCGATGCCTCGAGCTCAGCCCAGGTGAAGGTCTTGTAGTCGGACGCGCCCAGCAGGTAGCCGAAGAAGCTGCGTGTGCTGTCCGGAATCGCGGTCTTTTTCAGGCCGGCGGCGGCGATGAAGCTGCGGACGTTGTCGGGTCCGGCGTATTTCAGCATCATGTCGGTGCCAGTATTATCGCTGTGCATAATCATCGCTTCCATGGCGGTTCGTTCCGAGACGGTGCCGCTCAGGTTGGGTGGGTTGAACGTTGCGCTGTCAACCGACCAGACGCTGGCATCGAGCGTAAGCTGCGCCGAGGTGATGGTTTTCACCACATCCGGCGTGTCCGCCTGGATCAGCGCCTCCGCCAGAACGAAGGTTTTGAATGCGCTGCCAACGAATAGTTGCGGCGAAGCGTTCGATGAAATGAGCAGTTGCGGCTTGTTGTCGGTCGCAGGCGCCCAGATCTTGATTGATTTGTCGCCCGGCAGACTGTCGAACAACGAGAGAACCTGGCCGGGGTTCAGGACTGTGGCATTCGCTCTGGAGGCGAGCACGAGCGGACTGATGGAAAGCGCCGCAGCCGACCCCATGAACAAGCGACGTGATGGCATTTTGATTGCTCCCCCGGATGGAGGCGCAGTATAGAGCATCTTTAAGGCGCTGAAACGGGATCTATTGAATGAAGATATAGTGTTTGCGTGATCCACGCCCGGGATCAGGTGTCGCCCGCGGGCTTGTATTCAATCGCTTTGTCGCAGCGAAATATTCTGCGCCGTCCGCAACCAAAGGCGTGGATGGTGCGCCTGCGCGCACCATGACAGCGAGAAGCATAGCCGCCGGGTCGTTCGTTGACTCCGGGTGGCGCGGCGGGTTCAGGCGGCGCGCGCCATCGACGTGATGCGATTCACCAGCGCGGAAACACGCGCCCGGGTCGCGGTATCGGCAGCGAACGTTGCGCCCACGCCATCCGCCTGGCGCCGGTTCAGGGCAATCTCGAATGTTTCGCCGTCGATCGTCAGCCGGGCCGCGGAGCGGGCTTGCACCGGCGGACAATCCAGCAGCATCGCCCCGCCGGGCGAAATGTTGCTAAGTCGCACGGGTGTCGCCGGCCGCCCCGGCAGCGCCAACTGTCCGCCCAGGTTGACGCCGATGCGCGCATGCGCCCTGCGATCCACTTCCTCGGTTGAGGTGCGAACCACATGAACCACCGTGTGGCGCAGGTCCTGGACCGCTTTCTCCAGGGCACCGGCCGATTGCAGCACGTCGTTGGCTTGCGCGTCGGTTTGCCTGGCCGCGCCGCGCACGTTGTCGGTGCGCTCGGACACCACCCGCGCGGCATCCGCGGTTTCCGCGACGCTGCGGGCGATTTCCGCCGTGGCGGCGCCTTGCTGCTCCACCGCCGAGGCAACCGACGTGCTGATCCCCTCGATCTCGCCGATGGTCGAGATGATGTGCGACACTGCCTCGGTCGCGGCTGCGGTAGCGGCGCGCACGCCATTGATCTGCCGGCTGATCTCCTCGGTGGAGCGTGCTGTCTGGGTGGCGAGCTGCTTGACCTCGCCGGCGACGACGGCGAAGCCCTTGCCGGCTTCGCCAGCCCGTGCCGCCTCGATCGTGGCGTTCAGCGCCAGCAGGTTGGTGCGCCCGGCGATGTCGGCGATCATCTGCGCGACCTGGCCGATATCGGCCGCCTGGCGTGACAGCGCGTCGATGCTGGCCCGGGCGCCGGCTCCGGCAGTGACCGCCCCCTGCGCGACGCCGGCCGATCGGCTGACCTGCCGGGTGATTTCGGCGATGGATGCGGAGAGCTGTTCGGCGGCGCTGGCTACGGTCTGGGCGGTTGCCAGGGTCTGGCTGGCGGCGGTGGCGGCCTCGGCGGCGTTCCGGCCGGTGGACACGGCGGTGTCGGCCATGGCCTCGGCGGTGGCAGACATATGGCCGGTCAGCCCGCTGACCCGGGCAACCGCCTGGCCGGCTTCCCGCTCGATGGTTTCGGCCATTGTCTCCAGCGCCTCGCGCTTGGCTTGCTGTGCGGCCTCGCGTTCGGTCTGCTGTTCGGCGACCAGCCGCAGGTTGTCCCGGGCCTGGTCGCGGAACGTCTCGAGCGCCCGCGCCATTCCGCCGATTTCGTCGCCGCGGCCGCGGCCGGGGATGGCGACGCCGAGAATGCCATCGGCGATCGCGCGCATCGCCTGCGCCAGGCCGATCAGCGGCCGCGTGACCGCGCGGCCCATGATGGCGGCACCCCCGGCGGCGGCGGCAATGATCAGCGCGATCGAGATCAGCATGATCCGGTCGGCCCTGGCTTTGCCGGCGGCGACCTCCACCGTCGCCTCCGCAGCCTGCTGTTCACTGGTGTCGCGCAGCGTGATCAGGTCGGGTTCGAGGCCGGCATAGACGCGGGACAATTCGGCAATCTGATCAGTCAACTGTAGCCGGGCGCTGACCAGGGCCAGAAAGTCGCGCCGGTAGGCCGCCATCTTATCGGTTATCGCCGCGCGGTCGGACGCGGGAATGTCGCTTTCCGCGAGCGCCTTGCCGAAGTTCGCGAAGCTTGTCTCGAACTGATCGCGATAGCTGGCGGCGACGCGGGCGAGGAAATCCTTCTCATGCCGGCGCAGCATGAGCATTTCGATCTTTGGCGCCAGGGCGTTGTGCCTGTCGATCATCGCCTCCGCGTCGTGCACCGAGGCGCGCAGCGCCCCGAGCAAGCCGGCGGTTTCGTTCAGTCCGACCTTGCGCCATTGGTTGACGACGGTGGCGAAGGCGGTCTCATAGCGGTTGATTCCGGCGTTCAGGGTGTTAGCGGCATTGCTCAATCCATCACCGGTGCGGCCGGGGGCGGCGAGTGCAGCGGTGATCCGGGCCAACTCGCCGCGGGCGTCGCGCAGCGCCGCGGCATTCTTCTCGACCTCGGTTTCAAGGCCGCGAAGCTGGAAATCCTTCTCGGAGCGCCGGGCCTGGAGCATGGCGCGGTCCAGCCGGGAGACCTGGCTGTTCAGCGCCTGCGCGGCGTCGCCGCGCGCTTGGACCCGCGCCTCGGTGGCGGCGCCGGCAAAGTGGATCGAGACCAGGACCAGCATACCGGCGATACCGACGGCGGCCAGCATGGCGATCTGCCAGCGGAGGGAAACGCGCGAGAGGACCTGCAGCTTCATTCACGGCTCCGGATTGATTGATTCCGGGTGCCGGTTTAGCAGCGAGTGGTTAAGCAACCGTTAACGCGGGGCCGAAATTTCCCGTTTCGGCTGCAAAACCTGGATGGCTCGACCCGGACCAGCCATCCATCCGATCGTCGAAGCCGAACAATCGACCGGGGGTAGTCCAGAACGGTTTCCGCCGGTGCGCAGCCGGCCTGCCGGCTCGCACGGTGATGGAGACCAGCACAACGAAGACCCCGAGCGCGGAGGCGGGTGTTGAAATGCTGGAATACTTTGTGGGGCGGCCGTCAGCCGCCCGGCACGCAAGGCGTTGCTCAGGGCTGCGGCTCGCTGATCAGCTTCCGGGCGATCCCGATGACCCGGTGCGCCTCCGACCACAAGCCGTATGGCTCCAGCGCATCCATCGGCGCCCACACCGCCGAGGTCACGTCGGTCGCCGCCACCGGCTCCCCGGACACCCAGCGCGCGCAGAAATCGAGGATCGTGTAGTGAAACTGCACACGGCCTTCCGCATCCCGCCGGATCGTATCGACATGCGCGCAGAAATACAGCGGGCCGACCGCCAGGCCGCATTCTTCCATGAGTTCGCGGCGAGCCGCTTGCTCGCAGGTCTCGCCGACATCCTGCGCGCCGCCGGGCAGGGTCCAGGCACCCACGTTGGGCGGCTTGCCGCGCTGACACAGCAGCACGCTGTCGCCCTTGATCACCGCGATCCCGATGCCGATGATCGGCCTGGCGGGATACTCGCGGTCGGTCATTTCTTGTCCGTCTCGGGCGCGGCGGGCTCGGGCGCCGCGGCTGCGGGCGGCGGCGACGCCGGCGCAGCAGGCTCGGCGGATGCCGCAGCAGGGGGCGCGGCATCGGGCGGGGCCGCAGCAGGGGCCGCGGTGTCGGGTGAAGCCGCAGCAGGCGCAGCGGCATCGGGCGGGACCGCAGCAGGCGGGGCTGCCTCCGGCTCCGGCGCCGGATGCGTCGCGGCGGGCGCCGGTGGAGGCTCCGCCGCCTTCAGGTCATCGATCGCCGGCACCAGCGACTTCTCCTTCCAGGACGGCACCTGGTAGCTCCAGCCGGCGAGCCGCGCGGACAGGCGGTCCGCTTCGGCCTTGGCCTTGTCGGGGCCGGAGACCGCGAACCGCGCCCAGACATCCTTGTCAGCGTGCAGCAGCGTCACCTTCACCGCCAGCCCATCAAGCGTGGTGAACACCGCCTGGCCGGCCGGTTCGCCGATCGCGTCGGCGTCCGCCTTCACCGACTGCAAGGTCAGCATCTCCAGCGCGCGGGCGACGTTATCGACCTTGTAGTCCTCCAGCTTGGCGTGCTCCGCCGGTTTGGTCAGCGTGAACTTGCCATCCACCCGGCCGAACACCAGCGCGTCGTCGCCGACGACCACGGAGGCGATCTTGTCCTGCCCGATATTCAGGATGTCCCGGTCCAGCCACGCCGACGCATCGGCGTCCGCCTGCAGGCTGCCCTCGGCCAGCCAGGACTGAGTCTCGTCCGGGCGGCGCACATAGACCTCGTCCGGCACGTGCCCCTGGCTGCGCACCCGCCGGTGCCCGACGATCACCGCCACGATCGGCTGGCCGCCGGCATCCACCAGCCGCAGCAGATCGCCCGAGGCGGCCGCGGCGTTCGGATCCTCCACGCCGAGGCGGGCGAACTCGGCCGGGTTGCCGGTGCGCGGCTCCAGCAGCCGCAACTCCGTCAGTCCGGTCAGCACGCCGCGCAGCTTGACGTCCTGGATCGGGTAATCGTGCATCGAGGCGACGCCCCAGCCGCCATCGGGGCGCTTCTCGATCACCGTCTGCTTGCCCTGATGAGTGATCTCCAGCTTCGCCGCATCGTGCAGCTTCGCGGCCAGGCCGGGGAACATCAGGCCGCCGCCGGAGATCGCGGTCTGCTCGCGCGGCACGGTCGCAGTGCCGTAGTACCAGCCGCCCGCTACCGCCGCGCCACCCGCGACGACCAGCGCAATCAGGGTGAGGGCCCTCATCGGCGTGCCCTCGCGCGGCGGCGTCGTTGCAGGATGCCCATGGTGACCGCCACCACGGTCAGCAGCAACGGCACAACGACGATGGTGAAGACCCGCATCTCGGTCTCGAGCCGGGAAATGTCACGGTTCAGCTCCAACTGCACCGCGCGCAGCTTGCCGCGGGTTTGCAGGATGTCCTGCCGGGCGGTGTCGATTGCCTCGCGCTGCTCGGGCGTGATGACCGCCTCGGCCTTGCCGTTCTCGCCGCCCGATCGCAACGTGCGCAATTGCTTCTCGACGTCATCGAGGTGGGTCTGCAAGGCTTGCTGGGTCTGGCGGTATTGCGCCTCCGCATCGCTCTGCATCGCCGCGACCAGGGTGAACGGGCGGTTGGTGTCGCCGCGGGAGCGTAGGCCGATAAGCGCGTCGCTGCCGGACAGGGTGCCAATGAGGTTGGCGACGAACGGCCCGTTGTCGGCGAACGGGGTGGCGGTCTGCTGGCCGAAGAAGTCGGCGACGTGCACCCAGAAGCGGTCCGCCAGGATGTCGGAGTCGGCAGCGACGATCAGGTTGGCGGGGCCGTCGGTCTGAGCCTTGTACTCGGGGAAATTGTCCGGCCGCTTCTGGTCTCCGGTCAGCGGCGGCGGGCCGGAGAAAGCGGATTTCAGCACGCCGTGCACACGCGCGGCGATCACCCGGGGGCCGCCCTCCGGCTTGAAGCCCGCCAGCAGCTTGGCAGGATCGGGCATCTTCACGTCGTCGACCGGGAGCAGTTCGCTGCGGTCGCTGCTGCTCAGCAGCGGGGTGAAATCGATGGTGGCGTTCGGCGCCTTCGACAGCGAGCCTGCGGACGCCACCGTCACCTGCTGCAAGTCCGCGGTTGCCGGGTCGTCGTGATTGATGCCGTCGCGGATGTTGAACCAGGCGACGTAGCTCACCGCTTGCACTTCATCATCGCCGCCGGCCCGCACCCGCCAGGCGCCGGTCAGGTCGCCGACGACCTTGGTCGGGTCGAACTGGATGCCCCAGGCGTCGAACAGAGTCTTCAAATCGGAATGCGTATCCGTGGGCGGCATGCCGGTCTGCGACGGGGTGGAGGCAAGCGCCTCGCTCCAAGGATCGACCATCGCCATCAGCTTGCCGCCGCGCATGACGAACTGGTCGATCGCATACAGCGTCGCGGGCGAGAGGTCGCGGGCCTCGGCCACCAGCAACACCTGGATGTCGGGATCGATGACCTGCGCATCCAGCGGCACCGTCTTGACCGTGTTGGTCTGCCGCAGCAGCACGGTGGAGGCGTAGGGCTGGCCGGCCGCGCCGCGGCCGCGCGACATCATCATCGCCTGCGGATCGCCGTCCAGCGGCAGGGAGGACATCACGCCGACGACCGGACGCGCCGGGTTGGACAGGTCGTAGACCAGTTTCGTCAGGTCATATTCCAGGAAGCGCTCGCGTTCGGCCTGAAAGAACGGGATGGTTTTTTCGTCGTCCTCCAGGTTGGTTCCGGCGAGGCCGAAATAGACCTGCGAACCGTTCTGGTCGAGCGGCACGGGCTGCAGGCCGTAGGCCATGGCGCGGTCCTCGGTGTCGCTGAACGGTTCGGGGTCGTAAAATTCGAGCTTCACCTTGCCGTTCGACACCGACGCATAGTCTTCCAGCATCTCCCGTACATGATCGGCGTACGTGCCGTAGGCGGGAACGGAGCTGCCGAGCTGCTTCGAGTAGAACAGCCGCAAGGTCACCGGTTCCTTCAATGCGCCCAGGATCTGCCGCGTGCCGGGTGCCAGGGTGTAGATGTGCCCCTGCGTCAGATCGAGCTGGACATTGGCGAGCCGGGCATCGGCGAACATGTTGATGCCGATGGCGATCGCGGCGGCGGCGATGATGCCGATAAGGGAGAAGATCAGGCGGCGCATCGGATCAATCCGCTTTCCGTTGATCGACAAGAACGGTATTCAGGAACAGGAAGAAGCCGATGAAAGTAACGAAATAGATCACGTCGCGCAGCGAGATCAGCCCGCGGGTGAAATCGGCGAACCGGTCGGTGATCGCCAGCCGGCGGGTGAACTCCCCCAGCGCCGGGGCGGTGTGCGACAGGAAATCATTGACGATCGGGTTGGAGGCGACGGCGAAGATGAAACACACCGCCACCGCCAGGACGAACGCGATGACCTGGTTGCGGGTCAGCGCCGACATCGCCGCGCCGACGGACAGGAACGCCCCCGCAATCAGCAGGCTGCCGAGATAGCCGGAGGCGATGACGCCGTTGTCCGGATTGCCGAGGATGTTGACCGCGATGACGAACGGGAAGGTCAGCAGCAGTGCGATGGCGCAGAATGCCCAGGCGGCGAGGAATTTTCCCAGCACCGCCTGGGTCTGGGTTATCGGCAGCGTAAGCAGCAGCTCGATAGTGCCGAGGCGGCGTTCCTCGGCCCACAGGCGCATGGTGATGGCCGGGATCAGCAGCAGGAACACCCACGGGATGAACGTGAAGAACGGGTTCAGATCGGCGATCCCGCGGTCGAAGAACTGGCCGAGGTTGACGGTCAGGGCGCCCTGCAGGACCAGGAAGATGACGATGAACACGGTGGCGACCGGGGTGGCGAAGTAGGCGCGCAGTTCCCGGCCGGCAATGGTAAGCATGGCGTTCATGCCGAAGCGGTCCTGATAGTGGCGGCCACCGATCCCGGCGTCATGGCGGGCGCAGGCCCGCCATCCACGCCTTGCGGTGCCGGGTGAAGGGAAAGGCGTGGATGGCGGGCCTGCGGCCGCCATGACGATGGAGCGGGTGCGCGCGCCGATGCGGACGGACAAAGAACCATCAAACCGCCCCCTCCATCGTCAGCGCCCGGAACACGTCCTCCAGCTTGCCCGACGCGTGCCGTTCCGACAGCGCCCGCGGCGTTTCATCCGCGACGATCCGGCCGCCGGCGATGATGATCGCGCGGGTGCACACCGCATCGACTTCCTCGAGAATATGCGTCGAGATGACGATCGCCTTGTTTGGCGCCATCTGCGCGATCAGTCCCCGCACCTCGTGCTTCTGGTTCGGGTCCAGGCCGTCCGTCGGTTCGTCCAGCACCAGCACGGGCGGATCGTGCAGCAGCGCCTGCGCCAGGCCGACCCGGCGTTTAAAGCCTTTGGACAGCGTCTCGACCGGCTGCAGCCGCACGCCGCGCAGCGTGGTCAGGCCGAGCGCGTGGTCAACCCGGTCCGCCAGTTCCGAGCCGGTATAGCCGCGCACCCGGGCGCAGAAGCGCAGGAAGCCCTCCACCGACATTTCGGGGTAGGTTGGCGCACCCTCCGGCAGGAAGCCCAGCACCCGGCGGGCGGCGACGCTGTCGGTCTGCACGTCGTGGTCCAGAATGCGGGCGGTGCCGGCGGAGGGGATCATGAAGGCCGCCAGCATCCGCATGGTGGTGGATTTGCCGGCGCCGTTGGGGCCGAGGAAGCCGAGCACCTCGCCCCGCCGCACCTGGAACGTCACGTCATCGACGGCGGTGAAGCTGCCGAAGCGCTTGGTCAGGCCCTCGATATCGATCAGAGGTCCGGCCGGATCTGCCGCGCGAGTCGCCACGTTGGGTTCCCTCAGTCTACGCTGGGCGGCGGACATACAAGAATCGCTGATCAATGCAACCCGTGCGGCGAGGATAACCGTAAGTTAACGCAACGGAAGGACTGGAGCATTGGCCGGTCTGCCTACCGACCCCCGGCAAGCGGCGCGCAATCCCGCCGCCCGGATGCCACGCAATCCTGGATCGCCGCCGCGTGCCGCAACTGCTGCATCACGAACAGCACCCCGACGATCAGCACCGCGATCAGCCCCAGCCCAACCACCGCACGCCATGGCGACCCGCCGCCGCCCCGCTCATCCTCGGCCATCGCGCCCTTCCTCGATCGCATGGCAGGCGACCGAGACGTCGCCCACCTGCACATGTGCCGGCTTTTCCACCCGGCACCGTTCCCGCACAAGCGGACACCGCGGATGGAACGCACACCCAGCGGGAGGCGCAATCGGACTCGGTAACTCCCCCCCGACGGGGGTCCGCCACCGGCCGATAGACTCCAGGTCCGGGATCGCGTCGAGCAGCAGCCGCGTGTACGGATGCAGCGGCGTCCGGAACACCGCCTCGGCGGGACCCTGCTCGACGATACGCCCCAGGTACATCACGCCCAGCCGGTCCGCCATGTGGCGCACGACCGCCAGGTTGTGCGAAATGAACAGATAGGTCAGCCCGAGCCGCTGTTGCAGGTCACGCATCAAATTCAGAATCTGCGCCTGCACCGAAACGTCCAGCGCGCTCGTCGGCTCGTCGCAGACGAGAAAATCCGGCTCGCTCGCCAGCGCCCGGGCGATCGAAATCCGCTGCCGCTGGCCGCCGGAGAACTCGTGCGGATAGCGCTCGCCGTCCCGCACCGTCAGCCGCACCGAGGCCAGCAGCGATCCCACCCGCGCCCGCACCGCCTGAGCGTCCCGTGCCAGGCTGAATGCCCGAATTGGTTCGGCCACGATATCCGCCACCCGCCAGCGCGGGTTCAGCGACGCATACGGGTCCTGGAAGATCATCGTCGTCCGCCGCCGCATCGCCGGGTCCGCCCGCGCCACCGACAGTTCCCGCCCCTCGAACCGCAAGACCCCGTTACTTGGCCGGTACAGGCCCACCGCCAGGCGGGCGATGGTGGATTTTCCGCAGCCGGATTCGCCAACCAACGCGAAGGTGGTGCCGCGCGGGATGGCGAACGATACGTCATCGACCGCCCGCAACAACCGCCGCCCTTCGCGGGAGAACGCGCGCTGCACCGCCGGGCGCGAGACATCGAAGACATGCGAGACGCCGATGGCCTCCAGCACCGGCGGCTCAGCCATGGGCGTGCAGCCAGCAGGCGGCGCTGGTTGCCCCGGCTGCCAGCAAATCCGGCTGCTCATTCGCACAGCGCGCAAATGCCCGCGGACAGCGCGGATGGAAGCGGCAGCCGGAGGGAACCGCATCGAGCCGGGGCATCGACCCGTCGATCTGCCGCAAACGCTCCACCCGATGCTCCAGCGACGGAATGCTCGCCATCAGCCCCTCGGTATAGGGATGCGCCGCGTGGCGGATCACATCCGCCACCGGGCCGATCTCCGCCACCCGCCCGGCATACATCACCGCCACCCTGTCGGCTGTCTCCGCGATCACCCCCATGTCGTGCGTGATCAGCATGACGGCGGTGCCATGGTCCCGGGTCAGTTCCTTCAGCAGAGTAATGATCTGCGCCTGGATGGAAACGTCCAGCGCCGTTGTCGGCTCGTCGGCGATCACCAGGGCCGGTTCGGCGCACAGCGCCAAAGCGATCACCACGCGCTGCCGCTGGCCGCCGGAGAATTCGTGCGGATAGGCGTCGATCCGCTGCGCCGCGGCGGGGATGCCGACGCGATCGAGCCATCCCAGAGCGCGGCGCCGCGCCTCGGCGTCCGGCAAACCCAGATGCGTCTGCATCGTCTCGGTCAACTGCCGCCCGATCGTATAAAGCGGGTTCAATGTGGTCAGCGGGTCCTGGAAGATCATGCCGATGCGCCGCCCGCGGATGCGCCGCAGCTTTTCGGCAGGCAGATTGTCGATCCGCAGGCCGTCCAGAAGCACCTCGCCGCCGGCGATGCGTCCGGGGCGTTCCAGCAGCCCGACGATGGCGACACCGGTCAGCGACTTGCCGGCACCCGATTCGCCGACGACGCCCAGCACCTCGCCGGCTTCGATCGTGAAGGATATGCGATCCAGGGCGCGCAGCACGCCGCGGCGGGTGGGGAACTCCACGGTCAGGTCGCGCACCTCCAGCAGCGGCATCAGCGCAGCCTCGGGTTCAGCGCGTCGCGCAGCCAATCGCCGAGCAGGTTGATCGCCAGCACCATCAGCACCAGCGTCAGCCCGGGGAACACGCTCACCCACCACTGGCCGCTGAACAGGAAATCGTCGCCGAAGCGGATCAGCGTGCCCAGCGACGGCTGTGTCGGCGGCAGCCCGACGCCGAGGAAGGACAAGGTCGCCTCGGCGATGATCGCCAGGCCCAGCCCGAGCGTGCCGATGACCAGCACCGGCCCGATGACGTTGGGCAGCACGTGCGACAGCATGATCCGCCAGGATGGCACGCCGATAATGCGTGCCGCCATGACGTAGTCCTTGCCGCGCTCGACCAGAGTGGAGCCGCGCACGGTGCGGGCGAAGTTCGGCCACAGGCTGATGCCGATGGCGAAGATGATGACGTCGATCTGCAATGCGTCGCGCATGGTGCGGGGCAGGGCGGCGCTGATCACGCCATCGACCAGCAGCGCCGTCAGGATGGAGGGGAACGTCAGTTGCACATCGGCAACGCGCATCAGCACGGTGTCGAGCAGCCCGCCCACGTAGCCCGCCAGCAGCCCGATGCCGACACCGACGACGATGGCGAACAGCACGGATGAGATGCCGACGAGCAGGCTGATCCGCATGCCGTACATGATGGCGGACAGCACATCGCGGCCCTGGTTGTCGGTGCCCAGCGGGTTGGACCAATCGGCCTCCGGCATGCCAACCGGCGGCTTGAAGCTGTCCAGCAGGGACAGCGACGCCACGTCCATCGGGTCGTGCGGCGCCAGCCACGGCGCGAATGCGGCCGCAATAACCAGGATCAGCGCGACCAAAGCGGACACCACCGCCACCGGCGAGGTGCGGAAGCTGTAGGCCAGGTCGCTGTCCCAGAACCGTCCGAGCATCAGCTTCGCGCCCGCAGCCGCGGATCGACTGCGTAGTACAGCAGATCGACGGTCAGGTTGATCAGCACGAACACCAGCGCGATCAGCAGCAGGTAGGCCGACATCACGGGAATGTCCGCCACCGCCACCGACTGCACCAGCAGCAGGCCCATGCCCGGCCACTGGAACACCGTCTCGGTCACCAGGCTGAACGCGACGATGCCGCCGAACTGTAGCCCGATGATGGTGATGACCGGCACCAGCGTGTTCTTCAGCGCATGCCCGAAGTTGATCGAACGGTCGGTCAACCCGCGCGCCCGGGCGAACTTGATGTAGTCGGTGCGCAGCACTTCCAGCATCTCCGCCCGCACCAGCCGCATGATCAAGGTCATCTGGAACAGGCCGAGTGTGATCGCCGGCAGGATCAGCGCCCGCAACCCGGCCAGGGAGGTGAACCCGGTCGTCCACCAGGAGCCGACATGCACCACCGGCCCGCGGCCGAAGCTCGGCAGCCAGCCCAGCCAGACGGAGAACAGCAGGATCAGCAGGATGCCCAGCAGGAACGTCGGCAGCGACACCCCCACCAGGCTGACCATCATGAACAGCCGCGACAGCCAGGTGTTGCGGTGGATGCCGGTATAGACGCCCATCGGCACGCCGATGCACAGCGCGAGGACGGACGCGGTCACGGCGAGTTCAAGCGTCGCCGGCAGCCGCTCCGCCAGCAGGGAGGAGACCGGCTGCGCCAGCCGGTAGCTGATGCCGAAATTGCCGTGCAGCGCGTTCCACAGAAAGTGGCCGTATTGCACGAAGAACGGCTGGTCCAGCCCAAGCTGGTGGATCAGCTCCAGCCGCTGCGCCTCGGTATGGTCCTGGCCGAGCAGGATGGTCACCGGGTCGCCGACATAGGCGAACAGGGCGAAGGCGATGAGGCCGACGACCAGCAGGACGGGGATGGCCTGGAGCAGGCGGGAGAGGATGAATCCGAACATGCGGGATCGAACTAAGGCGGAAGCCCATCCGGTTGCCAAGGGGGCACCCGCGCCGCCGTGGTCCGCCCGGAATCGGCTGCTTCGAGACAGAACGACGTCACCCCTGGTGGCCTGCCCTGTTCAGCATGCCGTGCGCGGTCATCGGGCGCAGACGCGGTAAACCGCGGCGATGCCTGTATCGGAGCACCGCGTGCCGGAAAACCCGCCCCGAACTTACACCAACGTGAATGGACAATATCAAGCCGAGCCGGACTGTCGATGCCCAACCCGTTTCGACTGCGAACGCGTGGGTTGCGGGATTTAAAAATCGGAGAAGGAACGATTAATGGCTAGCTATAGCTGGAAGAGCAGCGTGGGCGGTGACTGGAATACCGCAACGAACTGGACGCCGGCAGGGGTGCCGAACGACGCAGCCGCCGATGTCACGATCGATGCGCCCACGACCGCGCTTTACACCGTGACGATCGCCGCCGGCGAGTCGGAGACGGTGCATTCGTTGACGATGAACGGCGTCAACAACCTCGCCGGCTCCAATATTTCGCCCTACACCGCCGCGCAGCTCTCGATCAACGGCACGCTCACGTTTGCCCCCGGATCGACCGGGACGCTGGGCGGATCGGTGCAGAACTACATCATTATGAATGGCGGCACGATCGTCAATCCGGGCACCCTGAACGGCTTCATCCAGGCCCGGGGCAATGTCCTGATGACGGGCACCAACGGTTTCTACATTACCAATTGGCTGCAGTCGCTGGGCGGCATCGTCACGGTCGATGTGTCATCGATCGCCGAAATGACCGGCAACACGCTGTTCGACGGCATTTTTGAGGCCCAGGGGAACGGTGCGATCATCAATTTCGGCGGCCCGCGCGAGAACATGATCGTCAATATCGCGACGATCGAGGGGCCGCCGCTGATCCCCGGCGGCTGGACCGAGATCCTGCTGAACGGCACCCTGAACGATATCGGCGAATGGAACGGCACCGGCTATGTCGGTATCGAAACCACATTGAAGGAGATCGGCACCCGCGGCACCGTCGATATCATCGGCGGCCGCGCCTACAATACAGCCAATGCGCTCACCGTCGCGGCCGGCGGGATGATCAACCTGCAGGCTGGTATCGTAACGACGGGCGGTATCGACATCAACGCCGGCGGCGTGGTGCAGGGCTCCGGCACTCTCAACAGCGGTGTTGTCAATAACGGCGTCCTGATGGCGGAGGGTGGCCTGCTGACCGTCGGGGCAGGCGGCCTCGTCGGCGTCGGTCTGGTGGAATTCGATACCAACCTGAAGACCGGCGTGAAGTCGCCCACCGGCACGGTGATGGAGGTGCACGGCGTCGGCCCCTACCAGACCTTCGTGATGAACGGCGACGACGCGCTGGTGATCGATACGCCGGTTTCCTTCGCGGGCAATATCATCGCCAAGCCGGGAGACCAGATCCTGCTCGGCGGCGTCGTCGCCAACGCCGCCGTATTGCAGGGCCAGAACCTGCTGGTGCAGGAAAACGGCGCGACCGTTGCGACCCTGAAGCTTGCCGGCAGCTATACCGGGGATACCTTCTCCGTCACCCCGCTGGCCGGCGGGAGCAGCAAGGTCACTGTCGTCGGCCCGGCTGCGGCTGATGACTCCACGACCATCCAGGAAGTTCCCTATGTGGGACCGGTCGCCGGGCTGCAGCATCAATACATCGATATAACGACCGCTTCGCTTAACATCACTGCGACGGCGCCGAATTCCTTCATCGCCACCGGCTCCGGCAATGACTCGATCAACGTCAGCCGCGTCAATGGCAACAACGTGCTCGACGGAGGGGGCGGCTCCAATTTCCTGACCGGTGGCACCGGCGACGACACATTCTACCTTGATGCCAGCAACCCGACGGCCGCCACGATGTCCACGGTGGTGAATTTCCATTCCGGCGACGATTTGACGATCTGGGGTGTCAACCTGTCGGACTTCACCGAGACCTTGGTCAACAACGCTGGCGCGGCGGGGTATACCGGACTCGCCGTCGTCTTCAGCGCACCGGGGAGGCCGGCTGAAAGTGTTGTCCTGGCGGGGTATACCAGCGCCGATTTGACCAACGGACGGCTGGTGCAAAGCGTCGGCAAGACCTCCGATCTGCCGGGGCTTCCGGGCAGCGAGTATGTCACCATCCACGGCGCCTAGGGTTGCCGCCGGTACTGCGCCAGGGGCGTCTTTGAAGCAACTGGCGCAGTACAACCGGTGGGCCGATCGGCGGCTTTATGACGATGCCGCCTCGCTGCCGCACGAGGCCCGCAGGCGGCCGATCGGCCATTTCGTTCACGTTCTCGAGGGAGCGCACGCCGATATCGAAGCAGTCTCCGGGCGTATCTCCCGCGACGCGCGGAATCAGAACTGACCGGGATCGAGCAGGCACCCGAGACGGTGTTTCCGCCCGTTGTGCGTCCCGCCGCGGCCTCGGGCGCGACTCCGGACGCAAGAAAGATGTTACACGGATTTTCACGGGATTAAGGACACAGATTACACGGAGACCGACGCCTGGCCGCAGCCAGCCGAACAGCCCCGGGGTTTCGTCCAACTCCCGTCGCCGGTGCGCCCGATTCCGTCTGAAGCAGCGGCACGATACAATCCAAGGTCTCAATCCCTGTAATCCGTGCCCTTAATTCATGAAAATCCGTGTAACAGCTTTTCTTTGCTTATCCAGGCAAGACATTAACCACCTGTTCATCCCATCCTGTCCTCAACGGATCGAATACTGCCGCATGAACCTCGAACCCAACCACAATGGAAACCTGACCTACTGGCCATGCGGGTTCACCGCAACCTCGGCCCGTCGCACGAGGCGCAATTGCTGACCTATCTGCACATCAGCCGATGCCGGCTCGGTCTATTGATGAACTTCAACGCCCTGTCGCTCGCCGTGCGCCGCCGGGCGCGCTGACCGTAGAGCGTAGCTCTCGGCCGGGGCAGCGCCGGGCAAGTTCCCGATGACACCCCGCGACGAGCAGGACGGCGAGGCAGGCGGCAGCCGATGCATCCGAACATGCAGAAGCGAACCAACGCGGACGCCTGGCGCGTCGCCAAGGGGGTAGGTGCGGGCAAGACCGGGCGCCCTGCGCGCCGTGCTACCGTGGCAGCAATCGGATGAGAGTAACCATCGTGCCGAGGATGACGACCGTCTGCACCCCGATCGTGCCGATCATCCATTTCAGGATCTCGGATTTGGTCTCGGCCAGCTTGACCAGGAGTTCGGCCTTGGTCGTCGTCAGATCGGCCTTCGTCGCGAGGTTCGAGAGGTTGATCTCCTGCACCTTATAAACCAGGCGCGTGACTGCTTCCGCCTGGCCCTCGGTGAATCCGGCGGCCAGCAGCTCTTTGTCGACTTCGTGTGTGTCCATCCCGACAGCCGTCATACCACCATGTTCTCCCGAGACTGTCTTCGCACTTGCATAACGATATTATGGTCAAATGCTCCGCTTCGCGCAACACGGATCAAGCTGCCGTTGAGAAGGCAAGGATGTTGAAACCCCACTTCGACGAACTCGCCCACTACAATCGCTGGACCAACTGGCGGCTTTACGACGACGCGGCGTCGCTGCCGGATCACGTCCGCAAGCGTCCCATCGGCCTGTTCTTCGGCAGCGTGCACGGGACGTTCAACCATCTGCTGATGGCGGACCAAATCTGGATGCGGCGTATCACCGGCGAAGGCCCGCAACCGGCGCGCCTCAACCAGGTCCTGCATGAAGATTTCGCGGACCTACGGACGGCGCGCGGGCAGGAGGATGACCGCATCGCGGACTTCGTCACCGGGCTGGACGAAGCGGGCTACGACCGCGTGCTGGAGTACCGCAACTCCTCCGGCAAAACCTTTCAGCAACGGCTCGGTTCGGCTTCTTCAACCACCAGACCCATCATCGCGGCCAGACGCATGCAGGATTGACCATCCCGGGGATAAAGGAACCCGCGTCGCTCGATCTGCTAATCCTGCAACGATCGTAAGCCCGCGCCAAAGTTGCGCAGCCGGCCATTCGACCATAACCTGTTTTGCAACAGTCGAACGACCCAAGAATACAAACAGGAAACGCATGGCCGACGACAACCTGACCGAACCGCCCACCGCCCCGGCGGGCATCTCCGCCATCGGCTGGGAGCGGGAACTGGCGGAACTGCGCCATCGCCAGGCCCTGGCTCGCGAGCTCGGCGGCAAGGACCGCGTCGCGCGCCAGCATGAAGGCGGGCGGATGACCGTGCGCGAACGGATCGACCGCATGCTCGACCCGGACAGCTTCCAGGAAATCGGCAGCATCGCCGGCAAAGCCACATACGACGCGCACGGCGCCATCATCGGTTTCATCCCGGCCAACTGCGTGTTCGGTCGCGGCACTGTCGATGGCCGCCCCGTCGTCATCGCCGGCGACGATTTCACCCTCCGCGGCGGGTCCGCCGACGCCGCCATCAAGGGCAAGCCCAAGATGTCGGAGGAACTCGCCACATACTATCGCACGCCAATCATCCGGCTGATCGAGGGGTCGGGCGGGGGAGGCTCGGTCAAGACGATCGAGACCACCGGGCGGGCCAACCTGCCTGGCGGATTAACCGAGACCACCTCGTTCGACCTCGTCGCCAATCAGATGTCGCAGGTCCCGGTGGTGGCGCTTGGTCTTGGTTCCGTCGCCGGGCTGGGGGCGGCGCGGCTGGCGGCGTCGCATTATTCGGTCATGGTCAAGGCCATCGCCGCGGTATTCGTCGCCGGGCCACCGGTGGTGGAACGGCTCGGGGAGCCGCGGTCCAAGCAGGAGCTGGGCGGCTGGCAGATCCAACTGGGATGCGGCGCGGTTGACCACGCGGTCGATACCGAGGAACAGGCTTTCGCCGCCACCCGCCGGTTCCTGTCCTACCTGCCGAGCTCGATCCACGACCTGCCGCCCCGCAAGCGCGGCTGGGACAGTGCCGATCGGCGGGACGAGGCGCTGATTTCGGCGATCCCGAAGGCCCGTAAACAGGCCTATCACATGCGGCGGATCATCGCCTCCGTCTGCGACAAGGACAGCTTTTTCGAACTTGGCGCGCTGTTCGGCCGCTCGATCATCACAGGGTTCGCCCGCCTGGACGGCTGGCCGGTGGCGCTGATGGCCGGCGATCCGCTGTTCGACGGCGGCGCCTGGACCGCCGATGCCTGTTCCAAGATCATCCGCTTCGTCGACATGGCGCAGACCTTCCACCTGCCGATCGTCCACCTCGTCGACTGCCCGGGCTTCCAGGTTGGCTTGCGCGCTGAAAGCAGCGCGGTAATCCGCTGGGGAGTCCGTGCCTTGGCAGCCATCAACCAGACCACCGTGCCGTGGTGCAGCATCATCGTGCGCAACTGCTACGGAGTCGGCGGCCTCGGCCACCAGCCCGTCGGCCATCTGTGCCTGCGCTACGCCTGGCCATCCGCCAGTTGGGGATCGCTGCCGCTGGAAGGCGGGATCGAGGCGGCCTACCGCGCCGAAATCGACGCCGCCCCGGACCCGGACGCGAAACTGGCGGACATCGAGGAGCGGCTGGACCGCCTCCGCTCCCCCTACCGAACCGCGGAGGCGTTCTGGGTAGAGGACGTCATCGACCCGCGGGACACGCGACGGTTGCTATGCGAGTTCGCCAACCTCGCGGCGCCGCTGCGAACGCCCGGGCCGAGCGCGTTCGGCATGCGCCCGTAAGTAACCGAGTGATGGACCTCGCTGCCACGCCCGTAGTAAGCGAAGCGGCCAGACAGAAGTGTGGCGTGCGATCACCGACGCGACCCGATGGAGTAAAGCGATGACCGACCTCGCGCTGAGCTACGCGCATGGTGCCTCCGACCAGCCAATGCTCGGCGATACCATCGGGATACAGTTCGACCGAACCGTTGCGCGCTGGGGGGACCGCATCGGGCTGATCGTCCACCAGCAGGGGATCAAGTGGACCTGGGCGGAGCTGGCCGAGCACGTGGATGCCTTCGCCGCCGGGCTGGTTGCCATCGGGTTGCAGCCGGGCGACCGCATCGGCATCTGGTCGCCGAACAATGCGGAATGGATCATCACCCAGTTCGCCACCGCCAAGGCCGGATTGATCTTGGTCAATATCAATCCCGCTTACCGATTGAGCGAAGTCGAGTACGCGCTGAATAAAGTCGGCTGCAAGGCGCTGGTGACAGCGACTCAGTTCAAGACCAGCGACTATATCGGCATGATCAACACGCTGGCGCCGGAACTGGCGATCTCACACCCCGGCGAGTTGCATTCCGCCCGGCTGCCGATGCTGAAGGCGGTCATCCAGATCGGCGGCGATGCCTCCGGCACCTTCGCGTTCGAGAAAGTGGCGCATCATGGCCGGGAAATCCATCATCAGAGGCTACGGGAACTCGCCCCGCTGCTGCAGTTCGATGATCCGATCAATATCCAGTTCACGTCCGGGACGACGGGGCAGCCGAAGGGCGCCACGCTGACGCACCATAACATTCTCAACAACGGGTATTTCATCGGCGAGGTGCTGAACTACACCGAACTCGATGCCGTGTGCGTTCCGGTGCCGATGTATCATTGCTTCGGCATGGTCATCGGCGTGCTGGCCTGCGTGACGCATGGCTCCGCCATTGTGTTTCCCGGCGAGGGCTTCGATCCGCTCGCCACCTTGCAGGCGGTGTCGGAGTATCGCTGCACATCGCTGTACGGCGTGCCGACGATGTTCATCGCGGAACTGGATCATCCTCAGTTCCGCAAATTCGACATGACCAGCCTGCGCACCGGGGTGATGGCGGGGGCGCCGTGCCCGATCGAGGTGATGCGCCGCGCCATCCGCGACATGCACCTGACCGAGATGACGATCTGCTACGGCATGACCGAGACCAGCCCGGTCAGCACGCAGACCCGCATCGGCGATTCGATCGAACAGCAGGTCAGCACCGTCGGCCGGGCGCATCCGCATGTCGAGATCAAGATCATCGATGCGGACGGCCGGATTGTTCCGCGCGGCGTGAAGGGCGAATTCTGCACCCGCGGCTATTCGGTGATGCAAGGCTACTGGGGCGATTCGGACAAGACCGCCGAGGCGATCGACGATGCCGGCTGGATGCACACCGGCGACCTGGCGACGATGGACGCGGACGGCTATTGCGCGATCGTCGGCCGGATCAAGGACATGGTGATCCGCGGCGGAGAAAACGTCTATCCGCGGGAAATCGAGGAGTTCCTGTACACCCACCCGGCGATCTTGGACGTGCAGGTGTTCGGCGTGCCCGACCAGCGGTTCGGCGAAGAACTGTGTGCCTGGATCAAGGTCCGTTCCGGTGAAGACCTCACCGAGGATGATGTGAAGGCGTTCTGCAAGGATCAGATCGCGCATTACAAGGTGCCAAGATATATCAAGTTCGTCGAGGACTTCCCGATGACGGTGACCGGGAAGATGCAGAAATACCTGATGCGGGCGCGGATGACGGAGGAACTGGGGTTCAACTGATATCGGCGACGGTGGCGTATCAAGCTCCACGCGAAACGCCAGGACGCCAAGTCGCCAAGAGTCTTCGCGCACCAAGCGGCGCCGGTCACTGAAGACGTCCAAATACTTGGTGACTCGGCGTTTCGCGCGGTGCCTGCCAGGAGTTCGCCGGTGGGTCCGGGGCCTCGGCAACCGGGCGGCACCGTTTATTGGGAGGAGACACGATGCGCTGGGCACGAATCCAACTCAACGGCTCGCCATCCTATGCGGTCGTCGAGGGCGATACGGTCATTCCGGTACGCGGTTCGCCGTTCGAGGCATGGGACCGGGGCAGGGACAGGCTGAAGCTGGCGGATGTGAAGCTGCTGGTCCCGGTAATCCCGCCGACATTCTACGCCGCGGGCATGAATTATCCGGAGCATGTGCGGGAAGTCGCCGAAAAGATCGGACAGCAGCCCAACCTGCCTACCCGCGCGGAGATCGGCTATCGCGCCAACAACGCCCTGATCGCAGATGGCGAAACGATCGTGATTCCCGCCGACGCCAGCGAACAGGTGCAATACGAGGGCGAACTGGTCGTGGTCATCGGCCGCAAGTGCAAGAACCTGACGCGGGAAAATGCTCCGTCCGCCGTTCTTGGCTATACGATTGGCAACGATGTCAGCGAGCGGACGTGGCAAAAAGCCGATCGGACGATGTGGCGGTCGAAAAATACGGATACGTTCAAACCGATGGGACCGTGGATCGAAACGGATGTAAAACTGGAGGATCTGGTCACCAGAATTCGGCTGAACGGCGATCAGAAGATAGAATTTCCAACGAACCGCATGCTTTTCGGCGTGGTGGATTATCTTGTCGCGATGACCACGCGCCTGACGCTGTATCCCGGCGACGTCGTGTGGATGGGCACCGAGGGCGCGACCGCCAATATCAGGCATGGCGACAGGATCGAAATTGAAATCAGCGGTATCGGCACCTTGATCAACCCGGTGGTGCGGGAAGGCCGGTAAGCCAGCAACGACCCGCCGGTTCGGGCCGCGCATGGCGATGGCCGCGCCGAAGATGGGAAAAGACTTCTCTGCGCTAATAAAACCCGAGCCAACCCGCAGAACAGGCATGATCTTTAATCGCCGTTTCCAATACCCAACCCCGTGACCAAGAAGCTGGTCCGTTCCCAACATGCATCGCCATCAACGTCCACCGCGAGCACCGCCGGTGCTGCTTTTGAGACCGCTTATAGCGCAGAGAACGCCGAGATCATGAGCTCGCAGAGAAGAATTTCCTGCGCCTTCGGCGGGTCACGTAACGCCATCACCCCGGTGCCGCCCACCAAATCGGGCAGCGGCGCCACAAGCACAACCTGGACGCTTCTGTCAAGAAACGTAATATCTGCGATCTCAGAATGCGCATAAAGCGAAAGCTCCGCCGATACCTGCGGTGCCGGCCGTCCCGGCCGGTCCATCCGACGAAACCGGCTCCGCAACCGCATGCTTCAAAAAGCGATATCAACGCCCCGGCAGCAACCGCTTTTGCTGAAACAGCTTGAACCACTTGCGGAACATCGCCTCGGTGTCGATCACCTCGTGAAACCCCGCCTGCATGAGCTTCACGGTAGAAACGATCGCCGCCGAACCCGGCTCGGTATGTCCGTAGCGCATCTGGTAGTCGGCATATTCCAGCGACAGCCCGACGAACTCGGCCAAACCCGGCGACACCAGTCCGTATCGTTGCCGTGCCCGGTCCCAATCCGCCCGGCCGAGCGACTGCAGCAGGAACGGCTCATCCGCACCGGTCCGCATCCCAACCGCGTCCGCAATGGCCGGCCAGACATTCGGCCAGGTGAAGACATCGCCGTTGGCCACGTTGAATATCTCGTCGCGTGCCGCCGCCGCTTCGCCTGCCCAGCCAATGGCCCTCGCCAACAGATCCGCGTCCACCGCCTGGGCAACCCGCTCCGCCCCGCCGGGATAGGGCAGGATCGGCCCGCGCTCCCGCATCACCGCAGCATGCACGCCCAAGGCCGGGATCAGGTTCATCGCGCCGCCGATAGCCTCACCGATAACCAGCACCGGCCGTAAAATGGTGAAGCCCCAATCGCGCCCGGCGCGGCAGGAGCGCAAATAATCTTCCTGGTTCCAATAGAAATTCGCCTGTTCCCGCAGTTCAGATCGCCCCTCGCGGGCGGGAACCGCCAACGGACGAATATGCACCCCATACGCCTTCGTCCCTTGCAGCAGCGTGACGTGCCGCAGCCCGGGGGCGGCCCGCAGCAGTGGTTGCAGCAGATTGCGCAGCATCCGGTCATTGGTGGCGATCTGCTGATCGTTGCGCCAGCCCTCGACCAGTCCGGGCAGTTCGAACAGCGCGGCATAAACCAAATGAGTGACGTCACGCAGATCGTCCGCCGCGTCCCGGCAGGCGGCGGCATCAGTCAGGTCGAGCGCGAGATGCCGGACGGACGGCGCATCGGCAAGCGCCCGGCGGGACACGGCGATGACAGCCGTGCCCGGTTCGGTTACGAAATGCTTGAGCGCGGCGTATCCCACAAGGCCGGTCGCGCCGGCGACCAGCACCGTCTTGCGTGCCATCGGTTTCGTCCTCCGGCACGAACAATATCACTGCTCGTGCCGGGAGCGCCAATTTCTTACGGCGCGGGCCGTCCGCGGATCACGTCATGGACGAAACTGAGCTTGGTCACCACGGCGGGGGACAGCACGAACGGATACAGGTCCGGGTTGCCCATCGCCCGGTTCAGGCTGTTCATCGCGAATGTCAGCGGCAGCCAGGCATCAATGATTGTGGTCATGTCCGCGGTCTCGTAAGGGTCGAGATCGACCGCCGCGGACAGCGTTCCATCCTTGGATATCCGTGGCTGCACCTTGATGCCGAAGGCGCTCGCCATCTCCAGCGTATCGATGATGTGCAGGTAGTGCGCCCAGGTTTCCGCCCAGTCCTCCCACGGATGGGTGCTGGCATAGCGGCTGACGTAGCTCTCCTGCCAGTTCGCCGGCGGCCCGTTCTGGTAGTGGGTCTGCAAGGCCGTGTTGTAATCCAGCGTGTCGTCGCCGAACACCGCGCGGCAATCCTCCAGCCGCCCACCGTCGCGCACCAGCACGTCCCAGAAGTAATGCCCGACCTCGTGGCGGAAATGCCCGAGCAGCGAGCGATACGGTTCGTGCATCTGCGTCCGCCGCCGCTCGCGCTCGGCATCGTCGGCTTCCACCAGCGCAATGGTGATCAGCCCGTTGTCGTGCCCGGTCATCACCTTCGGTGTTGCCGCGTCCGGCGCGTCGGCGAGAAAATCGAACGCGAGGCCATGCTCCGGATCATCGATCCGATTCTTTAACGGCAGCTTCAGGCGCAGCAGCGAATAGAACAAATGGTGCTTGGCGCGCTCCAGCAACTTCCAGCGCTCCAGGTTCAACGGGATTGTCAGATCCGGAATGACGTGGTTGTGACGACAGGCGAGGCAGAGCGTCGCCGGACCGTCCGTATCCACCAGCCAGTTGCAGGCATCATGCTGCGCGTTGTCGCACAGGCGCAGCGGACGTTCCGGGGACGCCATGGCGCGCCACCTGTCGCCATCCGGCTCCAGCGCGGAGACGGTCATCGCCCGGGCCAGATAGCCGAGCGGATAGCCGCAGGATTCGCAGCGTGTGTTCTCGAAATACAGTACCTGTCCGCAATTCTGGCATTTGAACAGCTTCATGCCCGCTTTCCTTCGCGCGTTGGTCGGCCGGTTCTGAAGCGCCGGACAGCGCGGGTCGTTCCGTTCGGTTCGTTTGCCCGACGTGTTTCATCGATCACGTTAGCGCAGGTGTAAGCGCCACGGACGGCTTTTCCCGGCCTGTTCAAGCGCTGCGCGGCCAACTTCGTCTTTTGACAACGGATAGTTGTTCGCGGCACAGCCTTCCCGGCCGCGTCTCGCGCC
The DNA here is from genome assembly GCF_903944925.1 of uncultured Rhodopila sp. Lineage (GTDB taxonomy): Bacteria > Pseudomonadota > Alphaproteobacteria > Acetobacterales > Acetobacteraceae > Rhodopila. Next base: position 77,782 of record NZ_CAJATU010000167.1, read on the forward strand.
GATAGAATCAGCGCAGCAAATGTCTGATCGAAATTATCGGATTCGGAGAGCATCTGTATGCTGAAATATTACGCGTGGGCGGTGGCAGAAAAGACCCTGTCGGTCGTGCCCTATGGCGGCTTTGCCTACAAGACGGCCTCGATCGTTGCGAATGCCAATGGCCGATCGAAGCGGCGCCTGCAGGGTTGCCCGAGTTCGTACATGATCGTGCGCAAGGCCCGCCAGATGACCCCGCAGGGCGGAACGATTCTCGATATCGGAACGGGCTGGCATCATCACGACTCCGTCCTGCTCTATCTTTACGGCGGCGACTACAAGATCTATCTGTTCGACGTCGAGGACAAGGCTCGCTTCAGCTACCTGAAAACCTACTTCGAACACCTGTTGCAGATCATTGACGAACTCGAGCGGGAGATCGGCCTCGACAAAAAGACGGCGCGGGAAAAGCTGCAATACCTGCTCACGCTGCAGTCGCGCGAGGAAATCTACCGGGCCTGCAACTTCGAGCTTTGCATCACGACGCAGACCGACAAACCCTTCCTGCCCGAAGGCTCGGTCGATTTCATGGTTTCGAACTGCGTCCTGACCCACATCCCCCCGGCGATCATCGAGCCGGAATTGAAAGCATTGCGGCGCATGCTCAAGCCCGACGGCAAAATGTATATGATGATCGGCCACGACGATCATTGGGCATTCCACGACGCGTCGATGAACCGTTTCAACTACTACCGCTATTCCGACAAGTTATACAGCCTGCTGTTCGATACCAATTTCGAGTATCAGAACCGCATGACCAAGTCCGAGTGGCTGCCGGTATTCGAACGCACGGGCCTGAAGGTTGCCGAATATCATGCCAATATTTCCGATGACAGCCGCCGCGACATCGAGGCGTTGCCGCATATCGACGAGCGGTTCGCGAGATACCCGCTCGATGAACTCGCCATCGTGCACAGCCACTTCCTGCTGACCCATGCCGGTGCGGAGGCATAATAAAGCACCGGCCGTCAGCGCTGATGTAACGGTCCCGGCTTATTTCGTCAGGATCGGGTCAGACGCCTCGACAGCGTCCGGCGCAATCACGCGGTTGCGCCCGCGTCGCTTCGCAGCATACAGCGCGGCATCAGCCCGCGCCGTGAGGGTTTCCACCGTGCTTTCGGCGCTTGGCGTCAGACAGGCCGCGCCAATGCTCACAGTGACATAGCCAAGCGTGCTCGGGTCATGCGCAATACGCCGGTGCGCGATCACCGTGCGGATCTGTTCGGCGATCCCGACCGCTCCGTCGAGGCCGATACCCGGCAGGATAACGGCGAATTCCTCGCCGCCATAGCGGGCGAGCATGTCACCGGGGCGGCGGAGGACGGAAGCAGCCGCGGTGGCGACGGTCCTCAGGCAGGCATCGCCGGCCTGATGGCCATAGAAATCGTTGAACGCCTTGAAGTGGTCGATATCCAGCAACAGCAGCGACATCGGCGTGGCTTCCCGCGCCGTCCGCAGCCATTCGCGCGCCGAGGTCAGATCGAAGGCGCGGCGATTGGCCACACCGGTCAGGGCGTCCGTGGCGACCAGTGTTTCCAGGTGCCGGTTGATCACCACCAGCTCCTGTTTGGCCGCTTCCAGCCGCACCAGCAGATCCGCCTTCTCATGGTCAGAACGAAATAGTTTCACCGTCTGGCGATAGAGGAAGGTGTTGTACGACAGGACGTTGGCGAAGTAAGGAATGATGAACAGCCCGTATAGCCGGTGCGTCCAGTCGTCCGACAACAGCAGGATAATGCAAATAGGAACGAGAGTCAGGCAGGTCTGCGCCGCGGCGACCACCCGCAGCGTCGCGTTGTGGACCGCACTGAACAGGACGGTCGCGCCCTGCACGCAGACGATCAGAACAACGAGGTTCTCGTGCGTTTCGAACGCCGCGGCGATGCCCCACGCTCCCCAGACGCAGGCCACCGCGCTCGACGCCCACAGGCTCCGCCGTGCCCATACCACCGGGGCGGCGCTGTCGCGGGCCATGCGGTAGCGGTTGATCAGCCGCAGGCGCCATCCCCCGGCCGCGACCACGGCCACGGTGCCCGCGGCATACCAAAGCGAGCCGGTAACGATGATACCGAACACGCCGAGAACTGCGAATACCGTGACGCCGATGAGGATGTTGGTAGTCTGGTGAAACACCCGGTCCACCAGTTCCCGGCCCACCTCTGCGGAGACCTTATCCAACTCGAAAACGGAATCAGGCATAAGCCGCATTCTGCCACCTCTTCGCCGCACGCCGGCCTTTTGCAATATTGGGATGAACACTGGATGAATGCACTGGCTTCAAATGCAGTACCGGGGATCCTCGCGTTCGGCGTCAAAGCTTGTTGTCAGCCTGGACCGCGTTCGCCGTCTGATGGTAGAGCGTATCGACAAGCTTGCGTGCCGTCCGCGGGGAGACGGCATCAAGCTCGGTCAGGAAACGGGTAGATCGCGGCATGGTGCTGATTGCGATCGGGGAGGCTCGGCGGCCGTGTCACAGTATTCCGGCTGACGTTGCGTCCCCGGGCCGGACTGCATGCAACAATAGCCGGTGGCAGTGACACCTCGGTATGAAACTCCATCGCAGGTTTCGTTGGCACAATGCTACCGGCGGAAGAACCAGGGTCGATACACGATGCGGTGAGAGTGATCGTGGGGTGGATGCGCCCGCTAGGCGCTCTCCCGCAGGTCGTCCCGTGGCGCCTCGGCTTCCCGGCGCAGGCGCCGGAAGCTGCGCACGCTGAACGGCAGCATCGCCAGGTAGATAAAGCTCGCCGCTGCCAGCGCCCCCCAGGGATCGGCGATCATCACCGCGGCATAGGCGCATGTGCCCAGCAGCAGCGGCAGCACATAGTCGGATGGGACCTTGAAGTTCTTGAAGCTCCAGACCGGCAGTGTCGAGACCAGCAGCCAGGCGGTGCCGATCAATACGACGGCGCAGAGCAGGGGGTTGCGCGCCGCGGTGTTCAGCCACTCCCAGTCCAGGTTTTCCGCCTCCAGCCCCAGGAACAGCGGAAACAGCGCCAGGCCGGCGCCGGCCGGGGCCGGCACGCCGGTGAAGAAGCTGTGGGCGTAGGCAGGACGCGGCGCCCCATCCAGCGACGCGTTGAACCGCGCCAGCCGCAGCGCCATGCAGACCGAGAACACCACCCCGGGCGCGTAGCCGTATGCTCCGCCGCGGTGCAACGACCACAGATACAGGACGAACGGAGGCGCCACGCCGAAGCACAGGAAGTCGGACAGGCTGTCGAACTCCGCGCCGAAGCGCGACGTCGCCTTCAGCAGGCGCGCGAGGCGGCCGTCCAGCCCGTCGATCACTCCGGCGACGACGATGGCCACGCCCGCCGCGCCGAATCGGCCTTCCAGCCCGAAGCGCATCGCGGTCAGGCCGCAGCACAACCCGATCATCGTCATCAGGTTGGGTATGATGCGGTTGAACGACGGGCCCTTGTAGCGCGGCCGTTCCCGCTTGCGCGGGCGGTACCGGCGCAGGCGCCTTATCGGCGAGATGTTGGGCCGATCGCTCACGTTGCCGGTTCGGCTATGACGGTTTCGCCGCCAACCATGGTTTGTCCCTCGATGACCAGCGGCGCCACGCCCTCCGGCAAATACAGGTCGGTGCGGCTGCCGAAGCGGATCAGGCCGAAGCGGTCGCCGGCGGTGACACGGTCGCCTTCCTTCACGAAGCACAGGATGCGGCGGGCGATCAGGCCGGCGATCTGCACCACCGCGATCTCCTGCCCGTTGTCGAGGCGGATCGCCAGGGCGTTACGTTCATTCAGTTCGCTGGCCTTGTCCAAGGCGGCGCTGACGAAGGCGCCGCTGTGGTAGGCGACGCGGGTGACGACACCGCCGATGGGCAGGCGGTTGACGTGGACGTTGAGCACCGACAGGAAGATCGAGACTTTCCAGCGCGGCGCGCTGCCGAGGCCGAGCTCGGCCGGCGGCGGCGCCAGCGTGACCGACACGACGCGGCCGTCGGCGGGGGCCAGGAACAGGCCGTGGCGGCGCGGCGGGAAGCGCTCGGGGTCGCGGAAGAAATACAGGCAGAACAGGGTGAAGATCAGCCCGAGCCAGATCAGGAACGCCCCCAGCACCAGCCCGAACATGATGGCGACCAGGCCGCAGATGATGAACGGGCGTCCGGCCGGATGCGGCGGGACGAGGGATTGGCGGATGTCGGCTAGGATGCTCATCAGGCGAGGGGTTATGACGGGTTCGGTTGCGGGCGGCAAGCGGGTGTTGTTTCGGCATCGTGGGTCAGCCCGGCCGCAGCGGATACCATAGGCTGCCTCTCGCGGGGTCCGGAGGGTTGGAATGGACGCGGGTTCATTGAATGAGGTGCGTGAGGCCATTGATCGGCATAGCGCATACCAGTCTCCGCCGCTGACCAAATTCCGTCAGATCCAGACGGTTGGCGCGGTCCACCACCGCTTGCTGTGGATACATCCCTTCCTTGACGGCAATGGACGCGTGGCGCGGCCGATGTCGCATGCTCTGTCAAGCGACTCGGCATCGGAACGAGCCTGTGGTCCGTGGCGCGTGGGCTGGCGCGTGACGAGACGCATTACTGCTGGAGCCGGCCGATGGGCCGCGCGAGCGTGATCGCGACGGCCGGGGCAATCTCACCCAGTGGGGCCTCATTGAATTTTGTAGAGTCTTCCTCAACCAGTCGGTCGACCAGATCCGCTTCAGGAGCGGATTGCTGGAGCCGGCAACCCTGCTGACGCGCATCGAGATCCATGTCGAGGAGGAGATACGGGCGAAGCGCCTGCCGCCCGGCAGTTTTGCGGTGCTACGGGAAGCGGTGATCGCCGGGCAGCTTGAGCGGGTCAAAATTCGGTCTCTCACCGGCCATGGGGAACGCGGCGCGAGGAACGTGACGGCGGCCCTCGTCAATCGTGGCATGCTGACGGCTTCGTCGCACCGCGCGCCGCTGCGCCTCGCCAGTCGCGATCATGAGGGAGTTTTCCTCCGATCTCATGGTGTCTTCAGTGCACGATGTCCGCCGACGCTGCCCTGCATTTCGCCTCTGTTGCCTGGATCGCATGCATGGCACTGGTTCCGTGCTGCTCGTCCGGGTCGTTGCCGGAGCGGCGGCGTTGCTGCTGTTCGGCGCCGCGCTTCGCTGACGTTCGGACCTTATTCTTCGGCGCGCCGCGCCCCGGGATTCGGGTATCGCAATGAAACAGATCGGGCGCTCGCGAACGTGTGGTCTTGCCCGCCCGATTACTTACGTGCATAGTCGATGACGGTCACTGAAGATTTTCCACGACCGGCGGAAGCATCAGTGAAAAATGCCAAGATTAACAAACAAATACAGGGGGAATTCCATGCCACTTCTCGGGGTCAATGATACCGACGACATTCCGGCCGGACTGGACAACGCTCGAATTAGCCTGGTGCCGGTCGGAGGATTGACGCAGCAGGCCACTGTGCATTTCGGTCCGGCTCACGTTGTTGTAAGCAGCACTCACGGCCAGCGGCAGGTGTTGCGGCGGGATCAGGGCGGCGGCACCACGACGTTTCGCAACAGCGGGCCGGGCACGGTCGATATCGAGTATTATTAAATAATACCGATAGTAAAATGACCTGATTAGAAACGATATGGCTTCGGTGCCGTCCGCCGGTCGACCCGGCGGGCGGAATCGCGTGCCGTGATAACACCCCACCTCACATTGGAGCAGTCCGGTGCCCGACACGATGACTCCCAACGCCGCCCTGTTGTCGTCCGGGACTTTGGCGAGGGTCGGCGCGCCCGGCCCGGTCAGCGCTGCGCCCGGCCGCGTCGTCGACGCGCCGCCAATCTTCACCGATCCCTATGTGGTGGTGCAGACGATCCTCGCCGAGACGGACAATCAGGATCTCAGCTATCTGACGATCTCGGAGATCAACGAACCGGAGCGGGACCTCGATCTGACATCGCTCGAAACGAGAATGACTGATGAAACGGGTGCACCGCTGCCGGACATCACCGCCGCGGGCAAGACGCTGGTCGTGCAAGTGTCGGGCGTGCGGGTCATCTGGGACCGCACGGTGGCGGCCAGCGCGCCGCTGATGGCATACAACAACGCGACGGACGTCGCCGAGTTCAACATTTTTGCCGATACGGTGATTATCGGCGAGCCGATGATCTTGCCGGGCTGCGACGTGCACATCCACGCGCGACGGCTGGAGTTTCGCGGCAACGGTTGCATCAACACGGACGCCCTGTTCCTGTCCCAGGCGGCCGTTCTGACAGGCGCGACCGGTGCGCGCGGCGCTCGTGGCGGCAATGTTTCGCTGTTTATAAAGACCGACAAGACTCCCAATTTTCCGAATCGTCCACTTGAACCGTGGTGGAGCAAGGAGACCTGGCCGGCCGACCTCGCAGACTACAAGGCCGGCATGTACGCTGACCGCGCCGGAGCGGACGGTCGAAAGCTGATCAGCACGCGGGGTGGCCAAGGACAGAAAGGCGGTCCCGGCGGCACCACGCGGAAGCCGCGAAGTTTCGGTCCGGTGCCGACCCAGAAGAAGGCAAAGCTGATGCAGCGTCTTGCCGAGACACCCTTACGCCCTGCTGGCTCCGGCGGGTATCTTTCGTATCGAGGCAAAAATGTCGTCATCTCCGTTGCCAATTCAGATTTGACCCTTAAGAACTGGGCGGGTGGACTGCGCGACATTGGCGGTGGTAACGTCTTGCGTGCTCATTTGCTTCCGGAATGGAACGGCAAGCAATTGACGTTGGGAGACAACAACACGGGCATGGCATACCCTCTGGCGCCGCTAGAGGACTACAATCCGAATGCCGCCGAATGGCCCCCGCGGGATGGCGAAGATGCGGAACCGGCGGGAAAGCCGGGCGATGGCGGCCCGGGCGGAGACCTATCGACGACAAGAAACGACCTCCAGTTCGTCGGCGGCGGTAACGGGCATCTTGCCGGCCCGTGCACCGACTGCGCCGGTGGCGCGGCCGGGAAAATGGGCGGGAAAACGAAGGGGGAGGCACCCGATCAGCCGAGCACCTACAAGGTGGAAACGGCGGTCGCCTTACTGAACACGTCCCGCTCTCATTATGGATGGGATGTTGCCTGGTTTACAATCGACCGCACGGAAGTGCGCGAAGAACCGTTCACCCTGAAAGCCGGGAAGGATGCCGAACCGCTGGGTCCGGCCGAGACCGGACCCACTGGCCGCCTTCGCGATCTCGACCGCGGACCCGTGCCCAACGTCCCGTGGATGCATCCGCTCCAGGTGCGGGCCGTCGTGCGGTATTGCCGGGACCTGTTCTTGCAGGGCCATCGGGAAAAGGCCCATGCACTCCTGTCGGCATATCACGAAAACTTGCGGCCCGCGCTGTACCCAGAAGGACGCACAGTGAACGGTTGGCCGCCGGGCTGGCCGGAGACGATGCGTCCCTGGGCCGACGCGCTGCTGGACCTGGCGATGGAAGTTGACGCAATGATGTCGCGGCTGGAAAGCAGCCGGGATTACTTCGGCAATCCTGTCGGCTGGGCCCCGATCCTGTCGTTGGCTTCCAACCTGCAGATCTACAATGCCGAGATCGACGAGGCGATCGGCCAGCTTTGGTTCTCCTATCGGGTCCGCAAGGCGTTCAAAAGCGTGGAGGACGCGGCGAATGAATTGTCCGCGGCGGCCAACGGGTTGGACAGTACCGCCGAAAAGCTCGGCGGGACGCTCACCAAGGCAGCGCAGGCATTGCCGGCCCTGATCACCGCTCTGCGAGACAAAAGAGATACCTTCACGAAGAAAAAGGCGGATTTGGAAGCGAAGGTTGGTGCCTTGCGCGACCAGGCGGGATCAAACGAAGAGCGCAAGCGGACGATCAACGCGATCTTCGGAATCATCGAGGCGGCATCGGCGGTCATTCCCGTCGGCCAGCCATATTTGAAGGCCGCCGGCAGCACGCTGAAGGGGGCCGCAGGGTTTTTCACCGCGAAGCCGAACGAAATGAGCAAGCAGGTGGAAACGTTCATGGGTGGCCTCGCAACCGGCCTGGACACCATAAGCGGCGGCCTGAAGCCGGATAGTTACGGCGCTTCGATGCTGAAACAGTTCGATGATGATTTGAAAGTCATCGAGACCAACGAAACCGATGTCACCGCCATGACGACGGCGCGCGATGAGGCCTTCAAACAGGTCGACAAGCAGGCGCCGCTGTTCGAAGCCTTCCGCAAGGCGCGCGCCGCGGTATCGCAGCAGGAGCTGGACCTGCGATCGCTCGACGACGATATCCGTGCCCTCGAGGAACGCATCGACTTCCTGACGAGGCGGCGGCCGGACGATCCCGAACCGGGTACGCCGGACGACGAGGAGACGAAATCCAGGCGCGTGGAAATCGACAAGGAGCTCGAACTGAAGCGACCCAAGCTTAAGGAGAAGCAGGATCAGCGCGCCAAGAAAGACAGCGAGCTGCCGGCGTTGAAGCAAGCGGCCCAGACCGCGTCCGACAAGCTCGAGACGTCTGAGGAGCGTTACGCCCTGGCCACCAAGAGCGCGGATGTGAAGGCGGAACTTGCGAAGCAGAAGAAGCTGGTCGGCCAGGCGAAAATCGAACGAGCAGCGAAAATCGCGGAGGCGCAGCGGGCGCTGACGAGCGCAAGCAAAGCGCTGGGCGGACTCGGCGGCTCGATCAAGGAGCTGATGCTGCCGGCCGAGGAGGTTCAGGCGCGGGTCGATGCGGAACTGGCGCAACTTCAGAAGGACGACCCGGCCTACAAAGCGCTGAAGGCCGAGACCGACAAATTGGAACTCGGCGTGACTTCGCTGGACCAGTCGGTGATGGCGACGCGGACCCAGATGGTGTCGGCGACCCGCAACTGGCTGGAGAACCGGACGCAAGCGCAGGCGCTGCGGCGTTTGCAGCGGACGAAGATGAAGTCGCTCGATCACGGCGTGCTGCAGCATGTCGAGAAAATGAAGGATGACGCCTACGAACGACTGGTGCGCTCGCAGTATTATATCCAGAAGGCCTATGAACATGTGTTCCTGGAGCCGTGCCCGGCGGCGGATTACCGGTTGAAGGATCTGACCGAGAAAATCGAGGCTCTTTTGGAGACCGCCCACAGCGCAAATCTGACGGAGAACGATTTCGTCATGCTGCGGAAGCTGTTCCGGCGCCCGCTCTTGACGATCGCCGACAGGATCATTGCCCGGCTGCAGAATGAGTCCAGCGGCCGGCTGATGAAGTTCACTGCGACGCTATCGGACGAGGTCAGGGACAGGTTGAACCGCGACGGCTATGTGCGTTGCAACCTGGTCGAGGCGCTGGGTCTACCGTTCGACAAAAGCAACCAAAGACTGATGGGGATCAGCCTCAAGAATGTCACATTCACCGGTAACGTGCCGAGCAAAGCGAGCACCTACCGGCTGTCAATCACCCACCTTGGCACCTCGCTCATACGTGGCAAAGACGCGCTATATTGTTTCACCGCCGGTCAACCGACTCAGGGCGGCCGCGCCACCTGGGGCTTCAGTTGGAATATAGCAAAGAAAACGCCGTCGGATGACGCCAGGAGCTGGGAAACCAGCGACATCTTAACGATAATTCTCGGCACACCTGCCGGCGGAGAGGACTGGGGGCGGCTTTCGGAGTTTCATCCAGGCATCTTGTCCGACTTCCAGATTTCCCATGGCTGGGGGTCGAACGTTCCGAACAGTCCACAGATCGGCGACGTCGAGCTTGAAGTGACAATGAGCTACGAGGATCTTGGCGATTCCTCGTATTTGCTCCACGTGCGCGTGTCGGACGACCTGCGGCCGCCGATCGCGGTCGGTTACGTGTCCGATCCGTCGACTCAGCCGAACCAGGGCGGTTACGGCAGTTTCTTCCGCCTGATGCAATCCCGGACGAAGGTGTACGTATCCGCCATGCCGACCTACGGCAAGTGCAAGTTCTCCTACTGGGAAACAAACGTTCCTGAATCCGATCCGGAGCAGTTGCAGAAGTTGCGCTATGAGTTCCAGCATGGCCAGGATCGGGTCGTGAAAGCCGTCTATGATGCACCGGCGCCTTTGGTTTGTGCCCGTGGCCGGGGCGGTAAGTAATACCTAAGGGGGCGATACCGTGTGCTGTCCGTCGGCACAGAGGCGGGGCCACTTGTGGCAATCGCTCAACCATCCGCGGCCTCAGCGCGCCTCGCCCTCGAAATCCAGCATCGCGGTGGCCAGCTCGCCGGGGCATTCCTCCGGCAGGAAATGGCCGCAGCCCTCGCCGATGGCACCGCCGGTGACATGGTTGCCGAGCGGCGCGATCGTCGCGCGCAGCGAGTCGCCGACTCCGTCGCTGCCGCCGAGTGCGAGCACCGGCATCTCCAGCCGGTGCGCGGCGCGCGCCCGGGCCCGGGCAAGCTCGTCGGCGCTGAATGCGGTGCGATACCATTCGAAGCTCGCCCGCGCCGCGCCCGGGGCGGAGAAGACGCGGACGTACTCATCGAGCGCGGCGGGCTCGATGGCGTAGTTGCGCGTGGCCTTGGTTTCGAAGATCCAGGACAGGTAGGCACGCTCGTGACCCTGGACGAGGATCTCCGGCAGGTCATCCAGCCGGTTGAAGGCGAACTGCCAGCTTTTCAGGTTCGCGGCGGCACTCGGGATGCCCGGTGGCGCGGGCGGCGAGATGCCGGGCAGGGCGGATTCGGTCAGCACCAGCCGCCTGACGTCGCCGGGGTAGAGTTCGGCGTGGGCGAGGGCGATCCAGGTGCCGACATCATGCCCGGCAATGTCGATGCCGCCCGGGCGGGCGAGACCGGTTGCCGCCAGGAAGCCGTGCAGGTCGCTGGCGGCGGTGTCGAGGCCGTAGCCGCCCTCCGGCTTGTCGCTGTCGCCGAAGCCGCGCGGATCGAGCACGGTGACCTGCCGCCCTGCCTTGACCAGCAGCGGAATGACCTTGCGCCAGGCGATCCAACTCTCCGGCCACCCCGGCAGCAGGACGATCGGCTCACCCGAGCCTGCCGTGACGTAGTGGAAGCGCACTCCATCCACCCGGACCACGTGATGCGCGACCTCGCTCGTTTGTTGCGGAAACGCCGCGCTGGCGGTGCAGAGGGTCGCCAGCAGGGCAAGCGACGCGATGGCGCGCATGGGTTTGGTCTCCTCTCGTTATTTGTCCGGACCGGTGATCAGTGCAAAACAGTTTGCCCGACCGTGAAGGATACGGTGGCGCGATCCAGCGGCTGGTGGTTGGCGTTGGCGAGGATGATATCGACCTTGTGCGGGCCGGGAGGCAGGCCGACGATGATCAGCGGCTCGCCGCTCGCATCCGCCCAATGCCAGGGCGCGTCATCGACGACGATATGGATGTGTCCGATACGCGGCGTCACGTCGAGCGCCTTGGGCCCGAACACCGGCACGATCCGAAGGTTTTCAGCGCGGTATTGAATGAAGACCATGCCCTCGGCGAGCGGTCCGGGTAGCGGCGGATCGACGATGATCCGGGCAGGGGGCTGCGGTGCCGTCAAGGGGACCACCCCGGGCGGTCCGAGCACATCGGCGGCGGTTTGCGCCGAAACCGCCGCCGCCGGGAGCAACAGGGCGAGTGCTATCGAAAAGACGCGGTGCATGGTACTGCCCCTTGGTTCGGTCAGGACCGCAGAATAGGCAGTAACAGGAAGACCGGGCTATTGGACGATAGTATCGCCAGGACGTTGGTATAGGTGCTGCTGCTCGGGTCGAATGCCGATCATGCGGAAATCGGCATTCGCACCCTTTGCGTCAGGCCGGCAGCCGCTGGTCGTATTCGTCCTTCAGGTGGCTCCAGGTGTCCCAGAACGTGTCCGGTTGGCGGCCGTTCGCGCGGGCGACCAACACGCCGAGATGCGTGTGCCAGCCGGCGGCGACCTTCAGCAGGGTCGGGCGGTCCGGCAGGCGGCGATGGATCAGCGTCAGCATCACCTCGTTGCCCTTCGGTTCGAGCTCGAAGGTCACGTCGCCGCTGTTGTTCCATGTGAAGGACAGCTTGCGGGGCGGATCGACTTCGGTGATCCGGCTTTGCATTCGGTGTTCGTCCGCAAAGCCCGGGGGCCGCTGGCCGGGCGGATCGGTCAGTTCGTTGTTGCGCCAGACGAATTCGAACGGGGCGCCGACTTTCAACTCCATATGCGCCGCCGCCAGCCATTGGCGGCGGAGGTCGCTCTCCGTCAGGTAGGCCCAGATCCGCTCGATGGGTCCGGGCAGCAGGCGCTGGATGGTCAGGGTCGCCGGCTCGGTCAGCACGCCAAAGGCCAGCATGGTCGCGGGGTCGATCATGGGGTGTTTCCTTCCTTGGGGGTGGCAGACAGCCCAGCATCCTCCGCACGGAGGAGCTGTTCGAGCGCGTCCAGACGGCTGGTCCAGAAGCGTTCGTAGAAGCTCAGCCAACGCTGCGCGCTGGCGAGCGGTCCGGGTTCGAGGCGGCACCGGTGGGTGCGGCCGCTCACCTGACGGCGGATCAACCCGGCGGCCTCCAGCGCCTTGATGTGCTTGGAGGCGGCGGCGAGCGAGATGGCGAAGGGTTGTGCGAGCTGGCTGACGGTCCGCTCGCCGTCGGCGAGGTCGCGCAGCATGCGGCGGCGGGTCGGGTCGCCGAGCGCGTGAAAGACGGAGTCGAGCTGACGGGTCTCTTGTTCAACCATGTGGTTGAATATAGCAGCGCCCGGCCGGATAGTCAACCGGTCGGTTGACTATCCGGCCGGGCGCAGCGGGCGAATCCGTGCCGCGGCCGTTTTGCCCTTGCCGATCGGCGCTCCAGCCGGGACAAGGCTTCCGATCCTGGAACAGAGGCGAATATGGCCGGCGATAATGATGAGTATGTATTTGACGAGGCGACCGGAGAATGGCGTCCCGCCGGGGAAGTTGCCGCGCCCGCCGGCGCCGGCCCGGCCGAGGTCCGCGATGCCGCCGGGAATGTCCTGGCGGACGGCGATTCGGTCACCTTGATCAAGGACCTGAAGGTGAAGGGGGCGAACCAGACCCTGAAGCAGGGGACGATCATCCGCTCGATCCGGCTGACGGATAACGAGCAGGAGATCGACTGCCGTCACGACACGATCAAAGGCCTGGTGCTGCGCACCGAGTTCGTCCGCAAGCGCTAACGACGCCAAGAGCTCCGGACACGCCGGCGCTCTTGGAGCCGATGGCGATGGAGGCCCTCTGCGGCCGCGCTAAGCCTGTGCCTCCGTGGCGCGGAACCGGGCGTAGGCGCGCACGCGAACGGGGTACTTGTGCCAGGCGGAGGTGCCTTCATAGCGCGCATAGGCCGGAACCTTCTGCCGGGGTGCGCGGCTGAGGGCGCTTGGCGTCGCCTCGACGGCCGCCCGGGCGCTGGCCAGCCACTCGGCCGGAAGCGAGGACGTGGCGGTCAGCTTCGCCGGGGCAGGGATCTTGCCGGCGCGGATGGCGCGGCGGAGCACCCGCAGCGGAACGCCGAAATGGCGCGCTGCATCGGGGAGGCTGAGAGTGTGGGCGTCGCTCATGGGTAGTCATCCTGGTTAGTGTAGCGCTTTCTGACCACTGCTCGGGTCCGGTTGCAAGAGTTCGCTGCGGGCCTGCGGCCGACGAGTCGCTGCCGGCGTCACGGCGCGGCAATCAAAATTGCCCGGGGTTTCGGGGGGCGATTGATCTGCGCCCCTAAACAACGCACAGTCCCGTCCATACAGGCTTGCGGCCGGTGCATCACGTGTGGCCCTGATCTTGCTTGTTGCGATCGGTCAAAAGGGGAGTTCGCCGCCTGATGTCTCAAGCTACCGCCGATCCCCGGATGGTTAGGGCGCGTGCGGCGCCGAAGCGGCGCATGAGGGTGTCGTGGTCCGATCCGGTATTCCGCTCGATCGTCTGGCAGGTGGTCATCGTCGGCCTTGTGGCGGCAATTGTCTGGTATCTTGTGGGCAATACCAACGCCAACCTGGCGGCGCGGCATATCGCCACCGGCTTCGGCTTCCTGGACCGGGTGGCGGGCATCCCGATCGGTGAATCGCTGATCCCGTATGATCCGTCGGTCAACACCTACGGCCGCGCGCTGCTGATTGGCGTGCTGAACACGCTGCAGGTTGCCGTTATCGGCATCATCCTCGCCACCATCCTGGGCACTCTGATCGGCATCGGGCGGCTGTCGAAGAACTGGTTGCTGTCGAAGCTCACGGCATTCTATGTCGAGACGCTGCGCGACCTGCCGGTGCTGCTGCAGTTGTTCTTCTGGTACACGCTGCTGCAGGGACTGCCCGGGCCGAAGCAGGCGCTGCATGTCGGGTCCGTCGCCTTCCTGTCCAATCGCGGCCTGAAGCTGCCGCTGCTGGAGTGGCAGGCGGCGCATACCGCCGCCGTGCTCGCCTTCATTGTGGGCATCATCGGCACCGTGCTGTGGAACCGCCGCGCGCGCCGGCAGCAGGAGGCGACCGGCATCCGCCCCCGCGTCTGGCCCGTCGCGCTGGCCCTGTTGATCGGCTTGCCCGTTGTCGTCTGGGCGCTGCTCGGGGCGCCGTTCCATGTCGAGCTGCCGGCGCTGCGTGGCTTCAACATTCAGGGCGGCCTGACGCTTAGCCCGGAGTATTTCGCGCTGCTGCTCGGGCTGGTGACCTACACCGCATCCTATATTGCCGAGATCGTCCGCTCCGGCATCCAGGCGATCCCGCAGGGCCAGTGGGAAGCCGCCGGGGCACTCGGCCTGAGTAATGGTCTGGCGCTGCGGCAGATCATCCTGCCGCAGGCGCTGCGGGTGATCGTGCCGCCGATGACGTCGCAATACCTGAACCTGACGAAGAACAGCTCTTTGGCCGTTGCCATCGGCTTCCAGGACATCGTCTCGATCGCCAACACCACGCTGAACCAGACCGGCCAGGCGATCGAGGGCATCGCCGTGATCATGGCGGTCTACCTGACCATCAGCCTGTCGATCAGCCTGTTCATGAACTGGTATAACGCGCGCATCGCGCTGGTGGAGCGCTGACCCATGAGCCAATCCGCCACCGCCGAGCACGTCCCCACCGCCGCCCGCGAACAGATGAAAATTCCCGGCCTGGGGCCGTGGGCCTGGGCGCGCTCCAACCTGTTCGGCAACTGGTGGTCTACCGCCATTACCCTGGCGCTGGGCTACCTGATCCTGCGCGCGGTGTTCGGGCTGGTGGAGTGGGGACTGTTCAACGCCATCTGGTCGGTGCCCTATAGCGCGACCGGCGTCCCCGATACGGGTGTGTGCCAGGAGGCCAAGGGCATCGGCGCCTGCTGGGCGGTGATCGCCGACAAGTACCGGCTGATCCTGTTCGGCCGCTACCCGTATGACGAGCAATGGCGCCCGGCGATCGTCGTGCTGCTGTTCATCGGCCTGTATGCCGTCTCCGCCATGCGCCGCTTCTGGCGCAAGGATCTGATCCTGATCTGGATCGGCGTGCTGACCGTCATCGGCGTGCTGATGTACGGCGGCGTGTTCGGGCTGCCGCTGGTGACCGAGGACTTCTGGGGCGGCCTGCCGCTGACCCTGATCCTGGCGACGTTCGGGCTGGCCTTCGCTTTCCCGCTGGCGGTGCTGGTGGCACTCGGGCGGCGATCCACCGGGCTGCCGGCGGTGAAGATGCTGTGCGTTCTATACGTGGAACTGATCCGTGGCGTGCCGCTGATCGCCTTCCTGTTCATGGCCAGCGTCATGTTCCCACTGTTCATGCCGGAGGGCGTCAACGTCAACAAGCTGCTGCGGGCGCAGATCGCTTTCATCCTGTTCAGCGCCGCCTATCTGGCGGAGGTCGTGCGCGGCGGGTTGCAATCGCTGCCCAAGGGGCAGGGCGAGGCGGCGGACGCTCTGGGGCTGAACTACTGGCAGAAAACCGGGTTCATCATCCTGCCGCAGGCGCTGCGGCTGGTCATTCCGCCGCTGGTCAACACGTTTATCGGCTCGTTCAAGGATACGTCTTTGGTGCTGATCATCGGGCTGTTCGACCTGCTGACCATGGGCAAGGTGGCGCTGAGCGACCCGCCGTGGCAGAGTTTTTCCACCGAGGTCTATATCTTCCTGGCGTTGATCTACATCGCCTTCTGTTTTGCCATGTCGAAATACAGCCGAAGCCTGGAGCGTGATCTCAATCGCTCCCGCCTGCGCTGAGGGGGAGTTTGTATCATGCAGGGTGCTGGGTTTCAGGGGCCTCCGGCGATCGTTCTGGATAAAGTCAACAAGTGGTACGGCGCGATGCACGTGCTGCGCGACGTGACGCTGACGGTGGCGGAGAAGGAGAGGGTGGTGGTGTGCGGGCCGTCGGGGTCCGGCAAGTCCACGATGATCCGCTGCATCAACCGGCTGGAGACGCACCAGGAAGGCCGGATTGTGGTGGACGGGACGGAACTGACCGACGATATCCGCGCGCTGGATACGATCCGGCGGGAGGTCGGGATGGTGTTCCAGTCGTTCAACCTTTTCCCGCATCTGACGATTTTGGAGAACTGCACGCTGGCGCCGATATGGGTGCGCAAGATGCCGAAGGCCGAGGCGGAAGCGCTGGCGATGTCGTATCTGGAGCGGGTGAAGATCCCCGAGCAGGCGCGGAAATACCCCGGGCAATTGTCGGGCGGTCAGCAGCAGCGCGTGGCGATCGCGAGGGCGCTGTGCATGAAGCCGAAGATCATGCTGTTCGATGAGCCGACCTCGGCGCTGGATCCGGAGATGATCAAGGAGGTTCTGGATACCATGATCGGCCTTGCGGATACGGGCATGACGATGGTTTGCGTGACGCACGAGATGGGGTTTGCCCGGCAGGTGGCGCATCGGGTGGTGTTCATGGACCGGGGGGAGATTGTGGAGAGCGGGGCGCCCGGGGAGTTGTTTGAGAACCCGCGGACGGATCGGTTGAAGCTGTTTTTGAGTCAGATACTTAGGGGGCACTAGAGTCGTTACCGTTTTGGGCCATAGAGGGACGCTTATTTCAGTATATGGATTACGACTATGACACGGTATGCTCGGGCGAGTTCCGCCAATCACGGAGGAGGCAAGCCCCCAGGCATATCCTGTAAATGCCAATAAGAATCTAACCACGTCATTGCGCTATCCGACCCGTTGTGATATGGCCGTCATATGTCGGCAAGAGGGGCTGGACGGAGGCATCGATGACATTTAGTGAGTATTTGGGCAACGTTGCAGCGGTTGTTTGCCTTGCGTCATGGTTTGGATCGATGCTGGGAAGGGAGCGAAATAACCGCATCTTTGAGGTCGCCACGCCATTTAGGAATGGAAACGATCGTAGAACGCCTACGATGGGCGACGACAGTGCGGCATTTCTGGACCATACAATCTTCTATTTGTTCAGGAGCGGCCCAACTTCCCGCAGGACCATCGGGCTGTCGATCCTGCTAAGCCTGCTTGTTCTAGCAAGCGTCCTTCTGTATTGCCACATTTGGGGGATAAAGGCGTATCATATTGATACTTTCGCAAACGTCTCTTTAGTTCGTGAGGATGGGGCAGTTTCATCTTTCTTCAGACCATGGACCGTCCATAGCCTATCGGATGGGGGGTGGTTAGCGGCGGCAATCTTTGTTCTACTGCTGGCGGACTATCTTTCGTTCCTGCAAACTTATCTCCTGCTCAGGATGGCGAAGGTGACGTCCTCGATCTCTCAAATATTATTCGTTTCTTGGGTTGATTTGGCTGTGAGTTTCTTCACGTCGATATTCGTAATCTCTGCTATAATTATGTTACTAATCATGAAAATAATCACCTCTGACCTTCAATTTACGACAGTATTATCGCCGTCATCCGAATTGAGTGATCCAAAAAAACAGTCGGCGCTCCGAGATCTCGTCCCAGATTCTCAAACCTATGGTGGTGCTTTCTCTTTGGTCAATATAGGAGCATCGGCAGTGTCCTCCAATCAACCCTTCACGGATAGCGAAATCGCAACGATCGTCACTACCTTTAGAAATCCAGAGCTAAGTGGCATCTTAACGGATCTCGGCGTGAATTCCCTCCTCCACAAGGGTGCCTGGCCAATTGCTAATGAAAGCGTACTTCAGAACTCGGGTTTTTGCTATACGTCGCCAACTATACAAAACTTTCGAGGACGAGACTTTTATCTTTCGCCCTCTGGTTTTCGTCCGGTCCCGTTGGTCGCTTCGCCGGGAATGCAGTATTTCGAGCTTGCTAAATTGTTTGGTCGAAACGACCTATCTGAATTGCTATTCGGTTCTGGATTTGACATGCACACTGTCAGCGTTGACGACACAACTTCGGCGGTTGTAGAGCACCTTAGCCCATGGCTTTTCATCACTCCGCGGCGGGCATTTTCGCTTATTTCTGCCGCATACAGCCTTGGCTTCGAACGTCTCCAAGGTTTTCAATCTCGACTGCCATCTCTGGATATGGAAGCAGTCTCCCTGTCATCGGGGACCTACTGTGATCTTAGAAATATGATTCCGATTTACGCGGGCAAAGAATTCCAATTTAACCTCGGCGCCGCAACATCGGCAAACCGAACTGACCTTGAATACTCCGCCCGATTCTCCAATCTTGTTGGTGAGGAAACGGGCGACTATCCGACCAATGCATCCGTAACCCTTTGCCTGAACCCCGGGGACGATCCAAATTCAAGTGGCGCCATAAAACCGTCTGCATCACCATCAGCATGCAGAGGCGGTTTCATCGAAGTACCTCGCGTACAAGAACTCGAACCGATGAAGCGTCTGCGCGCAGCGCAATTCGCAATGTTAAACGGAACCCATATTGTTATCTTACCTATGGTAGTCGGCTCAATTGGGCTCACTTTAGCATTTTACTTAGTTTTAGTTTGTTTTCTACTGTCGCGTTCTGTGATACACGCGACCACGAAACATGCCCCGAGGCTCGGTCGGATTTTTGATAACGATATATTTAGGGACAACTGCTTCTGTATGATCATAGTGTCCCCGTCCTTCGTCGTGCTCACAACATGTTATTTGCTACAGTTCTAGAAATTCTAGTTTATTGT
Source organism: uncultured Rhodopila sp. (assembly GCF_903944925.1). Classification (GTDB taxonomy): domain Bacteria; phylum Pseudomonadota; class Alphaproteobacteria; order Acetobacterales; family Acetobacteraceae; genus Rhodopila. Next base: position 96,708 of record NZ_CAJATU010000167.1, read on the forward strand.
ATAGCCCTCGACAGGACATCGGCCGTCTGTGGCGGCCCACGAAGCGGTCAACCAGTTGGTCGAAGGGCAGGCAGCAAAACTGGCGATCAACAAGACCGAGGCGGTGGCACAGGCGCAAACTCCAGCCCGTGGCCGGGGCGACACCATTGCGGGCGCGGCTGCGGCCGATCCAGGATCGAGTCATGTCGCGCCCGGCGACAGGGCAGCAGGCGGACAAGGCCTTCTTCGATGAACTCAGCGGCGATCTCTGATCTTCGCCGATGCCGCTGCCATCATCGCCATCCCAACGTACGACCCGGATGCCGAGGACCCGATCGATCGGCCGGAAGACGCATCTAAGCCGATACCCTCCGTCGTCGGCCGCTCTTGCCGTCACCCGGCCCGAGTGCCACATCGTGGCAAAGGCCCCGGTACACCTCTGCCTCCTGCTTAGCCTATCTTGGATCGTATGTGGCCGGGGCTCAGTCCATCGTCAATAGATATTGTAACGCAGACGGTGGGCTGGGTCTGTCTGGCAGGCGCTGGCCGCGCTGGCCCTCAACCTCCGCTCCTAACCTTCAACGAATGGCGCCGGACAATCGTGGCAAAACAGGCGATCAATACGACCGAGGCGCTGGCGCAGGCGCTGCGCAACGAACTCCAGCGCGTGGCTGAGGCCACGCCTTTGCGGGCGCGACTTCGGCCGATCCAAGATCGAGTCATGTCGCGCCCGGCGACGGGGCAGCAGGCGGGAGAGGCCTTCTTCGATGAACTCAGCGGTGATCTCTGATCTTCGCCGTTGCCTCCGCCATCATCGCCATCCCAACGCACGACCCCGATGCCGAGGACCTGATCGATCGGCTGGAAGCCGCATCGAAGCCGATACCCTCCGCCGTCGCGATCTCCCGGGCAACGCTCGGGCTGTGCCGCAACCTCATCCGCCGGCACTGCGTCCCAGCGCCTTCGTCAAAGGTTCCGATCGGCGGTCGCTCCGGGCTGGAATTCCGCGCCAACCGCGCCTAACCTACGGTGATGGACGACCCGTTACCCGTAACGCCTCCCGGCTGGCTTGAAGCCCTCGCAGAGAGCGAGGCGCAGCTTGCCGCCGGGCAGACTGTCCCGTCGGAGCCGATCATGCAGCGGCTTCGCGAGACTATCGCCCGGCTTGAGGCGAAGCGAGCCGGCGCGACCGCCCCTACGGATACACGTCGCCGTTGATTGACTAGACGCCGAAAGCGGAGCGGCAGGTTGATGACCTCCGCCGGTATTACGAAGACAAGGATCGGCCTGAAGCCGTTCGGGGCTTGTTCGCCGCATTGGCGGGGGCTGAACGGAAAATCGAAGCCAACCCTGCTAGCGGTCTGCCGGCGCCCCGACCCTATCCCGGGCTGACGCTGCCGGGCCGGGTTTGGATCAAGGCGGGGCGATATTGGATCGCCTACCGCAAATAGCAGCCTCCGACCATCGTCGGCGTGTTCTGCGAGTCGGCCAATATTCCCGCGCGATTGTAGGGTCGCCGGTAACC
>NZ_CAJATU010000168.1 GCF_903944925.1 uncultured Rhodopila sp.
GCGGCGGCGGCGGGCGCCCGCGGCGCCGCGGCTCGCGATGCCGCCGCCTCAGCCGCCTTGGGCAGCCAAAGCGTGACCGTCGTGCCGCGCCCCGGCGCGCTTTCGATATGCATGCCGCCGCCGGATTGCTCGGCGAAACCCTTGGCCATCGACAGGCCGAGGCCACTGCCGGCGCCGACGGCCTTGGTCGTGAAGAACGGTTCGGTGGCGCGGGCCAGAGTCGCCGCGTCCATGCCGGTGCCGGTGTCCTCGATCGTCAACCGGACGTAGCGGCCCGGGTCGATCCCGCCCGGGTGACCGGGCGTGGGGCGAGAGACGGTCTCGCACGCCGCCGACAAGACGATCGTGCCGCCGCGCGGCATCGCGTCGCGGGCGTTGGCGGCGAGGTTGATCAGCGACGTCTCAAGCTGGCTCTTGTCCGCCACGAACGGCTGCAGGCCGGATTCCACCCGGACCTGGACGTCGATGCTGGCGCCGAGGGTGTGCGCCAGGATTTCCCGCAGGTCGGGCAGCAGCACGGCCGCGTCGATCGCTTCCGCCCGCAGGTCGCCGCGCCGCCCGAACGCGAGCAGGCGGCGGGTGATGGCCGCCCCGCGTTCGGTCGCCTCCCCCGCCAGCCGGGTGAGGCGGCGAATCGCCGGCTGGTCGTCCGGGCGGCGCTCGATCAACGCCATCGCGCCGGCCACCGCCTGCAGCACATTGTTGAAATCATGCGCGATACCGCCGGCAAGCTGGCCGAGCGCCTGCATCCGTTCGGCATGCGCGGCCCGCATCTGCGCCGCCTCCCGCGCCGCCACCTCCTCGCGCACCCGGTGCTCCAGCCCGGCGCTGAACACCCGCAATTCCGCTTCGGCGTCCTTCAGCCGGGTGATGTCGCTCGACACGCCGACAATGCCGATGACGGTGCCGTCTTCCAGGCGGAGCGGCGACTTGGCCGAGCGGAACACCCGCTTGCCCAGACCGGCCGCGTCATAGTCTTCTTCGATGATCTCCGTGCGTCCGGTCTGCTGGATGCGGCGGTCGTTCGCCATCACAACGGCGGCCTGTTCGGCGTTGGCATGGACCTCGGCGACGCTGCGGCCGATGACCTCCCCCAGCGGCTTGCCGATGACCGCGAGCTCGGCGGGATTGGCGTAGAGAAACCGGCCTTCGCTGTCCCTGGCGTAAAGCGACTCCGCCGAACTGTTGCCGATGGCGCGAAGCAGCGCGGTTGCCTGCAACAGCTCGGCTTCGGTCTGCTTGCGCCCGGTGATGTCCTGCACGATCGCGATCAGCCGGGTGGCGCGGCCGGCTTCGTCCGTGGTCCGGCCATAGCCCGCGATCCAACGCCAGCTTCCGTCGTCGCGCTGGAAGCGATACTCGTGCTCGAAGCTGCTGCCGGGATCCGCCAGCACACGGTCCCAGTTGCCCCGCACCGCGACGCGGTCATCCGGATGGATCCGCGCCAGCAGGGACTCGAAGGTCGCGGCGCCGACATAGTCGCGGCCGAAAAGCTTTTCCGCTTCCGGCGTCCAGACCATCGTGCCGGTGGTCAGATCGAGGTCCCGCACGCCAAGCCGCGCCGCCTCGACGGCCAGGCGCAACCGCTCCTCGCTGGCCTGCAACGCGGCGGTGATGCGGCGCTGCTCGCTGACATCGCGGCTGAACACCGTGACGCCGTCGGCGGACGGATAGGCATGCACTTCCCAGTGGCCGCCGAGCGAATCGTCCCTCGCGTCGGCATGCGCCGGCGCACCGGTCCTGGCCGCTTCGCAGCAGGCTTCGCCGAAGGCGCCGCTGGACGACCCCGGGATGGCGGACCAGACCGCCAGGCCCGCAAGATCGCGGCCCTGCCCGAACTTCGTCCGGGCCTGCGGGTTGAGGTAGCTGATCCGCCAGTCATGATCCATCACGATGACGGCGTCGGTGGTGCTCTCCAGGGCATTGCGCAGCGCCTGTTCGCGCGCCTGCAAGGCGTCGGCCATCGCCTCGAACGCCGCGGACAGGCGGCCGAATTCGCTGCGGTCATGGCGCAGGCCGATGCGCGCGGACAGGTCGCCGGCGCGCCACGCATCGGCCGAGCGCAGCAGCCGCCTGACCGGCCGGCGGATCAGCCGCGTGCCGAGCAGCGCGGTCAGCAGCAGGGCAAGCACCGCTCCGGCGGCAATCAGGATGATGCCGATGCGGTTGGCCCGCTGATTCGGACTAAGCGTGGTTTTCGGGTCGAGTCCCACCGACACGTACAACCCGCCCGGTCCGATGGCGGGCGGGATGAACGCAACAATGCGAAAGTGGCCGTCGACCGCCACGAATGAGGCCAGGCCCGGACTGGTCCGCTCAAAGATGGGAAAGTTGCGTTGCGGCAGTTTGGTGCCAACGAAACGCGCGGAGTCCGGGTGGCGTCCGAGGATGGTGCCGGTCCCATCCGAGACATTGACCGTCGCGCCGGGCGGCAGCGGCACCGCGGCGAGTTGCTGCGCGAGCCAGTCCAGGTTGAGTTCGGCCATCACCACCCCCGCCACGGCCCCGTCGCCGCCCCGGAACGGCCGGCCGATCGGCAGCACCGGTTTGCCGGACAGAGGGCCGAGCGTGTATGCGCCGAGGACCAGGCCGCCGGTGGCCAGCGCTGTCTGGAAATACGCCTGGCCGGACAGATCGACATTTGGGTTGATCGGCCGCGGGGCGCACAGCGGGTGGCCGTCAAGGCCGATCACCGCGACGGCGCGGTAGCGGGGGATCTGGTCCTCCAGCCGCGACAGATAGCGCTGGCACAGCGCCTGCGGGTTGTCCTCCGCCGATGGCGCAGCGCCGAGCGCGGCCAGCATCTGATCGGCGCCTTCGATGACGCCCTGCTGCTGCGCGGCAACAAGGCGGACAAGGCGCATCGCCTCCTCTTCGAGAAGCTGCTGCCGGACCTGGCGCGCCTCGATCTCCAGGTAGGCCTGGAAGGCCAGGGCGGGGATGACAGCGATGGCGACGACGACAAGCAATCTTGCCAGCAGACTGTTCATGCCATCCCCGTCGCCCGTGTTTGCTATGGCATGATATTGCTGGATATCACAGATATGTCATCAAGTAGCCGTAGTTGAAACAATCACATAACTGTGACTGTTGCCCGTTACCTATGTTTTCCGCCGCGCGCTCCGCCGGGCGAGGCCGGTCCGTGCCGCAACCCCAAGTCAGTTGAAGGATCTGAACCGGCTCGGGATCGCCTGCACCGCGCTGACGGTGGCCCGCCGCGTGGCCGCCGGGGTTGCGGGGGCGAAGTCGATCGACACCGAGTCGACCAGGCCGCCGTAGCGCTGCTCGATCGCCGCCGGCAGACCGTCGTAGGTGGCTCGCGCGACGAACAGGTCGAGCACGTCGTCCGGCACCTCCGCCGCCATCCGGTTCCATTGGCCCTGTTTCGACATCTCCGTCAGTTTCGCGCCGAGATCCGACACGCCGTGCAGGTCGAAAACGCCGCGATAGGCCGGGGTGGAGCCGTAGAAGGCGACCCGGTAGCGAACTTTCTCGACTTCCTCCCGCACCGCGGCGGCGTCCGGCCCGGTGGCGATGAAGCCGCCGCCGGAGATCTCGAAGTTTTCGAACGACTTGCCGGCGGCCTCCAGTTCCTTCGCCAGCAGCGGGCGCACCACCTGCTCCAGGTAGGCGCGGGTGGCGAAGCCGTGCAGCCGGACGCCGTCGGCCGTCCGCGCGGCGGTCTTCAGCATCAGCGGGCCGACGGCGGCCATCGCCACCGGCGGCAGGGGCAAGTGCTGCGGCGGCGGCGAGAACTCCGGCGTCATCAGCGAGAAGTTGTAATACCGGCCCTGGTAGTTCAGCTTTTCGCCGTACTCCCAGCAGCGGTGGATCGCGCGCACCGCCTCGATATACTCGCCCAGCCGGGCCGCGGGGGCCATCCAGGGGGTGCTGAACCGCCGTTCGTTATGCGCCTTGACCTGGCTGCCGAGGCCCAGCACGAAGCGGCCCTTGGAGTGGGTATGCAGGTCCCAGGCCTGGTTGGCGGCGATCATCGGGCTGCGCGGGAAGGCGATGGCGACCGAGGTGACAAGCTGCACCCGCTCGGTCGCCAGGGCGGCGAAGGCCAGCGGCGTGAACGGGTCGTGCCGGAGTTCGTGGGTGGTCACGCTGTCGAAGCCGTCCGCCTCCGCCTGTCGCGCGGCGGGGCCGCAGGCCGCCCAGTCTTCGCACGGCAGGCTGCATGATACGCGCATCGGCTTCCCCCGCGGTTTTGCCCTGCACTAGAGTTTGCGGCGGGGCCAGACTCCCGTAAAGCGGACGGGACACAAGGAGCAAACCATGAAAAGACTTGCCGGCAAGGTCATCATCGTCACCGGCGCCAGCCGCGGCATCGGCGCCGCCACCGCGGTCGCCTGTGCGAAGTCGTCGGCGACCGTGGTGCTGGCGGCGCGCGATGGCGCGCGTGCGGAAGCGGTGGCGCAGTCCATCGGCCAGGCGGCATCGGCGCGCACCTGCGACGTCACCGATTATGCCGCCGTCGCGGCGCTGGTGGAGGAGACCCGGTCGCGCTTCGGCCGCCTGGATGCGCTGATCAACAATGCCGGCGTGATCGAGCCGATCGCGTCGGTCGCCGGGGGCGATCCGGCGGCCTGGGCGCGCAGCATCGAGATCAATCTTGTCGGCGCCTACCATGCGATTCGCGCGGTGCTGCCCGGCATGATCGCGGCGGGCGGCGGGACGATCGTCAATGTCTCGTCCGGCGCGGCGCTGCGGCCGCTGGAGGGATGGAGTGCCTATTGCAGCGGCAAGGCCGGGCTGCACATGCTGACGCGCGCGGTCGCGCTGGAGACGGCGGGGCAGGGGATTCGGGTGTTCGGCTTCTCGCCCGGCCCGACCGACACCGACATGCAGGAGCCGGTGCGCGCCTCCGGGATCAACCCGGTCAGCCAAATCCCGCGCGAGAACCTGACTCCGGTGGCGCATCCGGCGGCGGCGATGGTGTATTTGTGCACTGCGGACGCGGACGACCTGAACGGCCAGGAGTTCAGCCTGAAGGATGAGCCGTTCCGGGCCCGGCTGGGCTTGTATTAGGTGCGCAAAGGCCGCGCGGCAAGAAAGATCGCAATGCGCGACTGGACAGCGGGAGGAATCTGTCGTATAGCATAACGTGGTGGGGAAAGTTTAATGCACGGGACGGGATATAATGGTCTTTACCAGACGATCCGCCATTCCCGTGAATTTCGTACACTATTCCCGCCGGGACGTCACTGGTTTGCCGTGAACAAGAAAGCGGCGAACGAACCGCTGCGCAATCCAACTGATAAAGGAGAACGAAATGGCCTCAGTATGGATGTGGATACTGATCGCGCCTGCGATCGGTATTGTTTTCCTCTCTAAGCAGTAAACCTCCGCCGCCAGCAGGCGCGCCGTGGAATCGTGCGCCTGATCCGCTATCCTCCGGTTGCGGGCTAGGCACCGGCGGGATGGATGTTCCTTGCAGTGACAAACCGGGCTGCGAGGCCCGGTTTGTCGATTCGTTATTTGAACGCCAGGACCGGGCCGGGGCGCGCGGTTTGGCAGGCGGCCCGGCAACCGGCGCCGCCCGCTCTGGCACGCCATCGGCCACGTGGTATGCTCGCGGTTTGACCCATCGCCCCGGGGAACCGCCTGATGACCTGCTCCGCCCTCGATCGTGCCCGCCTCTACCAGGATGAACTCGTTGCCATCCGCCATGACATCCATGCCCATCCGGAACTCGGGCTGGAGGAATACCGCACCGCGGAGCTGGTCGCGCGCAAGCTGGAGGCGTGGGGCATCGAAGTGCATCGCGGTATCGGCAAGACCGGCGTCGTCGGCGTGCTGCGCAACGGCAACGGTGAGGCCGCCATCGGGCTGCGTGCCGACATGGATGCGCTGCCGATTCTCGAGGCGACGGGTCTGCCGCATGCCAGCACCATCCCCGGCCGGATGCATGCCTGCGGCCATGACGGCCACACCACCATGCTGCTCGGCGCGGCGAAATACCTGGCCGAGACCCGCAACTTCAACGGCACCGTCAACTTCATCTTCCAGCCGGCCGAGGAAGGCATCGGCGGCGCCCGCGAGATGATCAAGGACGGCTTGTTCGATCGTTTTCCCTGCGACTATGTCTACGGGATGCACAACCGGCCCGGCCTCCCGGTCGGCCGCTACATGACCGGACCGGGCGCGCGCATGGCGGGCGGCGCGTTTTTCGACATCGTCATCACCGGCAAGGGGGCGCACGGCGCGCATCCGCATTTCGCCATCGATCCGGTGGTCGTCGCCTGCCATCTCGGCACGGCGCTGCAGTCCATCGTCTCCCGCACCGTCGCCGCGACGGATACGGCGGTGCTCAGCATCACCCGCATCCAGGCCGGCGACGCGTACAACGTGATCCCGCACTCGGCGATCCTGGCCGGCACGGTGCGGACGCATAAGGCCGAGGTGATGGAGACGATCCGCGACACCATGCTGCGGCTGTCCACCAGCCTGGCGGCCGGGTTCGGCGCGGAGGCGGAGCTGGATTTCCGGCTGCTGTTCGCGCCGATGGTCAACGACGATGGCGAAGCCGTGGCCTTAAGCGACGCCGCGGCCGAACTGGTGGGTGAGGCGAACGTCCGCCGCGACGCACCGCCCGGCATGGGCTCGGAGGATTTCAGCTTCATGCTGGAGCAGGTGCCCGGCGCGCACATCAATGTCGGCAACGGCGACAGTGCCGCGCTGCATAACCATCAGTACGACTTCAACGACGAGACGATTCCGTACGGCGTCGCACTCTATGCCGCGATCGCGGAGAAGAAGCTGCCGAAAGCATGGCCGGAGGCCGCGGCATAACTCTAAAGTAACGGATTGGCCTTTCGGCGTTTCCCCTCGTCATGGGAAAAGCGCAGCCGTCCCGTGTCGTCACAGGCGGTTCGGCGCGCCCCAGATCCCCCGGCCGGTGGTCCGCGCCGACTGCTCGCTGTCGCGCAGCGCCGCGGTCTGCGCCCGGGCCCAGCCATCGCGCACCAGCGCGCTGCTCAACGCCACGCCGCCGGCCACGCAGTCGCCCACCGGGCGGCCATGGCCGTCATGTCCGGTAATGCTGCAATCGACCGGCTTGTCCCGCACCAGCGCCGCCAGCGCATTCGCCGATGCGTCGCCGCAGTCCGTATCCCGCTCCCCGGCGCGGCAGACCGAGCCACGCGGCGGCGCGGCGATGCCATCCAGTTGCACCACCTGGTCGCCGATACGCAGCGTATCCCCGTCCAGCACGGCCAGGGCCCCGGGGGAGGCGGTGACATGCCGGCTCGGCGGCGCATGCGCAGGCGCGTCCGACGACCGCACGAACAGCCAGCCGGCGGCCAACAACGTTGCCGTCCCGCCGGCGGCGGCGAGCCACACCCCGGGCGATGGCAGACCCGGCAGCCGACCTGGAACGGCGGCGGCACCGGAACGGAAAATCCGCCGTTTATGGTTCAACGACACGGCTCACACCCCGCTTGCCGGATTGCCGGTGCGCCTGCGTGCACGCGCCGCAACCCGAATCGCCGTTGGGATGCCAAAGCCGGACGCGCAAAGTCAAGCCCAATAAGCGTGTTGCCGCCTGAATCGTTGAAAAGCTTTTACGATCCGCGGCCGTATCCTTCCCGCCCGTGCCGCCATGAATCCGGCGATCACACCGGCCGCGTAAGCATGCCGCCCGCCGGGACCGCCCAGCTCCGGCAGCAGGTGGCTCGCCACCGCGCCGTCGTTCAGCACGCCCAGGCGCTCCTGCAGGTCGCTCAGGCGTTCGATGAACCGTTTCGCCGCCTTGCCGTCGTGCAGGGTGGCGAACATCTCGGCCGCGTAGCGCAGCCGTTTGGCGCGCAGCCGCACGTCATGCAGGGCGGGGACGTCGAGTTCATCGATCCGCTTGCCGGCCGACAGCAGCTTCTTCCAGCGCTGCTGCAGCACGCCGTCGGCGAACTGCGTCAGCGTCATCGGCTCGGGCCCCGGTTCGGCCGCGGCATCGCTATCGGCCGCCGGCTCCGCTTGGTGCGGCGGCGGCGGCAGGGCGCGCCAGCCCTGCGCCGCGGCGAACCAGGCGAGGTCGATGCCGAGCTGGCGGAACGCCGGGCTGGCGAGATACTGCGCCAGCTCCTTGCGGTGCATGGTCCGCTGCCGCGCCGCGGCGGCGGCCAGGCGATCGAGCCGCTCGTCGCCGGGGATCGCCGCCTGGATCGCCGGTATCGTCTCATCGGCGAACACGTCCCAGTCGCGCGCCGGGCCGAGCCGCCCGCCGAGGGTCTTCAGGCCGTTGCCGACGGCGTCCAGCGCGCCCTCGGGCAAAGCCGCACGGAAGATCGACACCGCCGAGCGGGCGCGCCGCACCGCCACCCGCATCTGGTGGATGGCGTCGTGCACCGCGTCCTCCGCGTCGCCGCCGGGCGGCATCAGCACGCGGGGCGCGTGCGCCAGCACCACATCGGTCAGATGGCCGAGAATATGCGCCAGCGCCTGCGGCACCGTCCGTGCCTCCGCCGGCAGCACCGGGGCGCCGAGATGCCGCGGCTGCGGCGTCCCGCCGATGGCCAGCGCGATCGCCTCGGCGGCCAGCGAGCACCCCGGAACCGCGGCGGGCACGGCGCCGGCGATCAAGGTCGCCGCCAGGCGCACCGCCGCTTCATCGCCGCTGAGGCTGATGCGCGCCACCGGGCGCTCCGCCGTCACCGCGCGCAGGGTGCCCTTGTCGATGGTCAGCGTCACCGTCGCATCGGCCATGCGGTGCACGCTGATGCTCCGCCGACCCTCGAACGCCGCCAGGGGTGCCAGCGGAGACGGCAGCTCGTCGGGCGGGTCCGGCAGCAGCGGCGGCTGGCCGGGCAGCCAGGTCTCGGTGCCGGGCGTAACCCGTTCCAGCCGCCGTTCGCCGCGCTGTTCGGCCAGGGTCAGGCCATCCGCCAGCAGCGCGTGGTCCGGGCTGTCATGCCAGACAATCTTCACCGCCTGGCTGCGTGGACGTCCTTCGCGGCCGGCCACCAGGGGCTTCAGCCGCGCGAGCCGTGCCGCGGCATCCGCATCCGCAGCAAGTTCGAATTCCATGCGGACCTAGCCGGCGGCCTCCAGCATGCGAGGGGTCAGGAACCGCACCAGCTTCGCGCCGCCTTCGCGCAGATCCCACCAGGATCCGGCAACGACGAACTCCGCCAGCGCGCCGGTCGGAAAACCCTCGGCCAGGGCGCGTTCCGCCGCGGTGGCGCCGCGCGGTTCGGCCAGCGACAAGGCGAGGTCGTGCAGGCCGGGGTTATGGCCAATCAGCAATACGCTGCGCACGGTTTCCGGCACGCTGTGCAAAGCGGCGATCAACTGCATCGGGCTGGCCAGGTACAGGCTTTCCATCGGCTCGATCAGCGGGGTGTCATCCCAGGGCTCGAGCGCATCCAGCGTCTCCATGGTGCGGCGGGCGCTGGACACCAGGACGAGGTCGGGCGTCAGGCCGAGATCGTGCATCGCCTTGCGCATCACCGCGGCGCAGCGCCGCCCCCGGGCGTTGAGCGGGCGGTCCCTGTCGGGCAGGGCGGCATCATCCCAGGAGGACTTGGCGTGCCGCAGGAGCAGAAGTTGGCGCATGGTCCGGCCATCATGGCATGCCGCGCGCGGCTTGTCCTCCCCCGGCTCGACAAAAGCTGTTTTTGCCGCGGGGTTTGCCGATTGGCCACGCTCTCCATCTGTAGCCATGATGACCGGAGCAGGAACGGAAAAGCCCATCGGCACGCTGCGCGTGGTGCTCGGCGACCAGGTGTCGCCGGGGATCGCGTCTTTGGAGGACCTCGACCTCCGCTACGATGTCGTGCTGATGGCGGAGGTGATGGACGAATGCACCTATGTGCCGCATCACCTGAAGAAGATCGTCCTGGTGCTGTCGGCGATGCGGCATTTCGCGCGCGCGCTGGCGGCGCGCGGCGTGCGGGTCCGATATGTGACGCTGGACGATCCGGACAACACGGGCAGCCTGCGCGGCGAAGTAAGGCGCGCCATCGCGGCGCTGCAGCCGCGCCGGGTGGTGGCGACCGAGCCGGGCGAATATCGCGTGCTGCAGGACATGCTCGGCTGGGCCGAGGGTGTGGAGATCCGGCCGGACACCCGGTTCCTCTGCTCGATCGCCGGTTTCCGCCGCTGGGCCGGCGGCCGCACCGGTTTGCGGATGGAGTTCTTCTACCGCGAGATGCGGCGGCGCACCGGGCTGCTGATGACTCCGGACAATGAGCCGGAGGGCGGGCGGTGGAATTTCGACCACGAAAACCGCAAGCGGCTGCCGGATTCGGTGGCGGTGCCGGAGGTTGCGGGCTTCGCGCCGGATGCAGTGACGCTGGAGGTGATCGAGTTGGTGCGGCGGCGCTTCACCAACGGCTTCGGCGCGCTGGATGGATTTCGGTTTCCGGTCACGGCGAAGGATGCCCGGGCCGGGCTGGAAGACTTTATAGCGCACCGGCTGCCCGGGTTCGGCGACTGGCAGGATGCGATGCACAGCGGGCAGCCGACGCTGTTCCACGCGGTCGTTTCTCCGGCGCTGAATATCGGCCTGCTCGACCCGATTGCGGTATGCCGCGCCGTGGAGGCGGCGTATCGATCGGCGCATGTGGCGTTGAATGCCGCGGAAGGGTTCATCCGGCAGATCATCGGCTGGCGCGAGTATGTGCGCGGGATCTACTGGCTGCGGATGCCCGAATACGGGACCTTGAACGCCCTGGGCGCGACCCGGGCGTTGCCGGAGTTCTACTGGAGTGGCCGGACGGACATGGCCTGCATCCGCCATGTCGTGCGGCAGACAAGGCGCGACGCCTACGCACACCACATCCAGCGGCTGATGGTGACCGGCAACTTCGCGCTGCTGGCCGGGCTGCATCCGGACGCGGTGGATGAGTGGTATTTGTCGGTCTACGCGGATGCCTATCAATGGGTCGAGCTGCCGAACACCCGCGGCATGGCGTTGTTCGCCGATGGCGGCGTGCTCGGGTCGAAGCCGTATGCGGCTTCGGGCGCCTACATCAACCGCATGAGCGATTACTGCCGCGGTTGCGCCTATGACGTGAAGGACGCGACCGGGCCGAAGGCGTGCCCGTTCAACTACCTGTACTGGGATTTCATTGCGCGCCACGCGGCGCGGTTCGCGTCGAACGTGCGGATGTCGATGCCGCTGCGCAACTGGGAACGCATGCCGGCAGACCGCCGCGCCGCGATCAGGGCGCGGGCGGCTGAGTTCCTGGCGGCGATGGAGGCGGGGACTGGCGGCGGGACATGCTCCACAGGGTGATGTCCCAGGCGTTGCGGATGCCGGTCACCAGGAGCAACCCCATCGAAACTGCCAATGCCGTGCAGGCTTGCGGGAGTTGCACCGCAAAAGCCATGCCCGAGGCCGTCAGGCACGCGTAGCCGCCGATTGGCAGGGCGATGTACCAGGTCCGGTCTTCCAGGTCGATCTTGTGGATCAACCCTTCGCGCAGCGTGTCGCGCCAGACCACGCACGAATAGCCCAGGCCGCACAGCCCGCAGGCCAGCACCATGCCGCCGAATGCAAACCAGCCCGGTATCGGCGCCAGGATGACCAGGGACGCCGCCAGGACCAGGCTGAAATCGACCACGCTCGCTGTCAGGAAAACCCGCTGCGCGGCCCGCCGATCGGCGGAGAATACGCCGGTGCCGACGGAGGCGGCGACGAAGAGCAGGCCGATGAGGGTGGCCGAAGCGGTGCCGAACAGGGTGTAGAAATCGTGCCAGGGATGGAGCGCGTCGGCGAGTGGCGGCATGCAGGCAGTCTCCGGTATTCGGCCATGGACCGCGCCGCCTGGCCCGCGGAAATCGCGCCCAGGCGGCAAACGGGTTCCGATCACCGCTTTTCCAACACCATCGGTGTTTCAGTCATCTGGGTTTCAGTCACCGGCGCGACCAGCCGGCCTGCCCCGGTCGTGATGCGGGTTTGCCGGACGATTTTGCGCCGTCCCGGTGCGTGTCGGCGCGCCTCCCGCAGCACCGGGTGGCATCCGGCAAACCCACAGCAGGCATGGCCCTATTCCGCTGCCCCGGTCGGGGTGGCGAGCACCATCTCGATGCGATCCACGAGCTGGGCGGCGCTGACCGGCTTGCGCAGCAGCGAAAAGCCGGACGGCCGCCCACCGCTGACCGCAAGTTGCGCAGCCTCTCCGGCGTAGCCGGTCAACAGCACCGAGGGCAGGCCGGGGCGCCGGAGATGAGCCTCATGGACCAGCGCCAGCCCGCCCATGCCCGGCATCGAAAGGTCCGTAACCAGTGCATCCACGGCTTCTCCGGCCTCCAGCAGCGCCAGCGCCTCGACGCCGTTCGCGGCGGCCAGGACGGCGAAGCCGGCTTCCTCAAGCGAGGCAACCAGTGTCTCGCGCACCACGTCTTCATCATCGACCACCAGCACGCGGCGCGGCAGTCCGGCGACGGGCGCAAGTCCCGGCTGCACCTGCGCCGCCTCGCTCCGCATGCCGGCCACCGGCAGCCAGAGAGTGACGGTGGTGCCCCGCCCGGGCGCGCTCTCGATTGTCAGCGCGCCGCCGCTTTGCTCGGCGAAGCCCTTGGCCATCGGCAACCCGAGGCCGGTGCCCTGGTCCTGCGGCTTGGTGGTGAAGAACGGCTCCGCCGCACGATCCAGGGTAGCCTGGTCCATGCCGCACCCGGTGTCCGTGACGGCCAGGCGGATATACCGGCCGGGTTTCAGGCCCGCCGGGTGAACCCGCCCCGCGGCGATCTCGTCCTCAGCCGCCGCCAGGGTAAGTGTGCCGCCCGCTTGCATGGCATCGCGGGCGTTGGTTGCGAGGTTCAACAGCACGGTCTCGAGCTGCCGCCGATCGGCCATCACGGCCGGCAGCCCGGAGGCGCCTTGGACGCGCACCGTGATCGGGCTGCCGAGCGTCTGCGCCAGGACGTCCCGCAGGCCGTCCAGCAGCCCGGCCGGGTCGATCCGCTCGGCCCGGAGGTCGTCGCGCCGGGCGAAGGCGAGCAAGCGGCGCGTGACGGCGGCGCCCCGCTCCGCCGCCTCGATCACCGTGCGGGCGAACCGCCTTACGCTGGCCGGATTGTCAGCGCGCCGTTCGATCAGCCCGGCACCGCCCTGCACGGCCTGGAGGATATTGTTGAAGTCGTGCGCAATGCCGCCCGCCAGTTGCCCGAGCGCCTGCATGCGCTGGGCATGCGCGGCGCGCGCCTGGGCGTCCTCCCGCGCGGCCACTTCCGCCCGCACCCGCGCTTCCAGCTCTTCGGTCAGGCCGCGCAGCCTGGCCTCGACATCCTTGAGCGGCGTGATGTCGCTCGACACGGCGACCACGCCGACGACCGTGCCGTCCTCCATCCGCAGCGGCGCCTTGGCCGAACGGAACACCCGCTTGCGCTGACCCGCCGCGGTCCAGGTTTCCTCCAGCACCTCCCCGTGGCCGCTTTCGATGATGCGCCGATCGTTTGCCATCACCGCGGCGGCCTGGTCGGCATCGCCGTGCCAATCCGCGTCGGTCCGGCCGATGACCTCGTTCGCGGGCTTGCCGATGACGGCGAGGACGGCCGGGTTGGCAAACAGGAAACGGCCGGCTTTGTCCTTCGCATAGATCGCGTCAGGCGAGCTGTTGCCGATAGCGCGGAGCAGCGCGGTGGTCTGTTGGAGCTTCCGGGTTCGCTCCTGCACGGCCCGCCCGAGGAGATCGCGCTCCCGCAGCAGGGACCATGCCAGTGCGGCAAGCAACCCGGACATCACCATTGCCAGCAGGCCAAAGATCAGCGTGGACCGGCGCCATGGCGCCAGCACGGCGTCCTCGTTGACGCTGCTGGCAACGACGACATTCCAGTTCGGCAGGGTGCGCCAGGCGCCCAGGCGCGGCCTGCCATCGACCACCGAGTGGCCCCGGTTGGTGCCTTGCGGCGCCGTCAGGGCCGCTGCAACCCGCCGCTCGATCGCCGGATCGGCGGGCGGTACCAGCGGTGGCCACGACCGGGCGATGGTTGCCCCGTCCTGCCGGAGCAGGCTGACCCGCTGTTGATCCGCGCTATCGAGCGTCTTGCCCCAGTAATCAACCAGATCGGCCAGGTTCACGGATGCCAGCAGGACACCATTGAAAGTCCCGTTCTTCGTGCGCGGCTTCGACACGTTGAAGATGGGAAGGCCGGACGTGATGCCGACGATCGCCCGGTCGACGTAATATTGGCCCGGGCCGGCTGTTTGGGCGCCTTTGAAATACTCCCGGAAACTGCGATCACGGTCATCGACCTGCAATGGACCGCTACCCATGCTCCCCATGCATTCGTGTCCGTCGGCATTCAGAATCAACAGCGATACCGTGCCAGGGGATTTGCGGGTGGCGAGGCTGATGAACGCCTGTAGCCGATCGTCCGAGCGAAGTGCCTGACAGTCGCGTTCGCCGGCAACCTGATCGATCAGGTCAAGCAGCAACGCCTGCGCATCCAACAGCTTGAGAGTATGCTCGCCAACCGCCTCGACCACCTGTCGCTGATCCGCTGTCGCCGTCTCCAGCGCGGCTACCCGGCTTTCGAGCGCCAGCCAGGCCCACAGCGCCACGGGAACGAGCGCCGTTACAACGATGATCGCGGCCAGCCGCAGTTTCGAACGGAAGGCTGCACGGCTTCCGAAAGCGTCCGGAATAGGCATTCGACCGACACTTACGTGAAAAATATAGCTTATCCTGCGAGGATCAGAGCCAACATTGATGCAGATCAATGCGATCTTTCCGGGCGGCCATGACCGGCACGGCTTGCTTGCTCGCGCCCGGCCAAACGGTGGCGGCTATGACGGCTTCGGCTCCAACACCATCTGCGTCTGGGTCACCAGCGCGACCAGCCGGCCTGCCTCGGTGGTGATGCGGGTTTGCCAGACCATGGTCCGGCGCCCGCGATGCAGCGGCGTGGTCTCGCCGAGCACGGTGGAACCGGCGGGTGCCGGGGCGATGAAATTGGTCTTCGATTCGATCGTCGTCGTGCCGGCCTCCGGCGCGAGGTTGAGGATGGTCGCGGCGGCGCCGAGCGTGTCGGCGAAGGCCATGATGGCGCCGCCATGCAGCACCGCCGGGCGGGTGCAGAGGTCCTCGCGCACCGTGAGCTCCGCCGTGACCCGATCCGGCGCGGCGCCGGTGAAGCGGATGCCGAGCAGCGCCGCGAACGGCAAGGGCGCCTGTTGCAGGCGTTCAAGGGCGTCCATGTGCCGGCTCAGTAGATCGTGGCGCGCATGCGGTCG
Source organism: uncultured Rhodopila sp. (assembly GCF_903944925.1). GTDB lineage: Bacteria > Pseudomonadota > Alphaproteobacteria > Acetobacterales > Acetobacteraceae > Rhodopila. The sequence continues at coordinate 15,185 of NZ_CAJATU010000168.1, forward strand.
GGGTAGTCGCGGTCGTATTGCTCGCCGCCGGCACGCCCGGCGGTGACGTCCTTGAGGATGGTGCCGGTGCTGGGCAGGTCGTTGCGGCTGATCTGCGTGGCCGGGTTCCACAGGCCGGAGCGGACCAGAGCTTTCGGGCACTGGAAGTAGACGGTTTCGACCCGCACCACGATGACGGTGCGGGGCAGGGTGCCCTGGTAGGGGAACCGGCCGATAAGCTCGGGTGCGACGGAGATCGCGGCGCGGCCGTTGACCCGCAGGGTTTCGCCGACGCCGGGGATCAGGAACAGCAGTCCGACGCGGTCGTCACGGATGATATTCTTCAGGCTGTCGATGCGATTGTTGCCGCGCCGATCGGGGATCAGCAGGGTCTTGTCGTCAAGCACATGGACGAAGCCGGGGGGATCGCCGCGCGGCGAGGCGTCCAGGCCTTCCGGCCCGCTGGTGGCGATGACCATGAACGGCGAGGCCTCGATCATGGCGCGGTAGTGCGGGTGGATGAAGTCGACTTCCTTGAAGATCGAGGCGGGGGCGGATTCGCCGTAGATCGCTTTCAGCGTTGCTTCATCCCGGACCAGGTGATCGCTGCCGATGGCGTCCATGGTTAGGCCTCCCGCGTGGTGGTTGCTTGCGAGCCTATACCGGCTGGCCGGTCAGGGGGAAGCGGCGGGGCGGCGTCCGGGTAGTCGGAAGCCGGGCTCTGGAGAATGCGGAAAGCCAGCGCAACTCTGTTGCGTCTGTAGTAAGATAAGACGAAGGGGTTGGACAAATGCCCCACGCTGAAGTGTCCTCTCGCTTGCGATAACAGCGTCGCTGTCGGCCTGCGCACCTTACACATCGGAAATATCGCCTGTGCCGATCAGCGATGCCGGATATGATGGCCGGGACTGTGCGAAGCTCAACAAGGAAACAACCTTCGTTGACACGTCGCTCGTAAGCATCAGTGCAGATCAGGATCGGGCGGCTGGCATCGGTGTCCTGATGGTTTTCTTGGACCGGCGGCGGCGGAGTCAAGGGCGAGGTCGCGGACCTCAAAGGGCAACAAGAAGCGCTTCATGCTGCGCTGGGAGATCAAGACTGCGTTTGACCGCGAACGGCTGCCGCCATTTCAGGCGCTCGCAGTCAAGCCGGTGGCATGGAAGGAATTTGTGTTTCCATTACTTTCTTTGGCCGCAACCGGTCCGCAATCATCTGCAACACCGGCTGACGACCGGCCCGGCCGTTCGGCCCCGGGCAACCACGTCGTTAGGAAAATATCCTTGACACCACCCCACAACCCAAGGTAGAACCCGCCCGCACCGCACCAAAGGGCACCCCGCCATGTCCGCCACCAAGACCCCAGACGCCTCCGCCTGCCTCCTTGCCAACCTCATCATCGCCCTGCTGGCGCCGATGTTCCTCTGGTCC
>NZ_CAJATU010000169.1 GCF_903944925.1 uncultured Rhodopila sp.
CGGGACGTGGCGCAGGTGGTCGATACGGTGCACAACGCGGTGATCCTCCACCGTGGCGCCGATCCACACATTGTCGGGCAGCGCGTCTATCCCCATGCGGGCCAGCATACGCGCAATGTTTTGAGGCCGCTTGGTCAGCACCTGGTAGGTGATGCCGGGTGTCTGGCGCATGATGTCCAGCGCTTCAGCACGCCATGTGTCTTGAGCATGGATGTGCCAGAAATCTGACATGGAATTAACGAACACAAGCGACCCCAGTGGCAGCCCGAAGGGCTTGCGCATCTGCGCATCGGTGGCGCGGTTGATGCGGCCCGTCCAGACGCCACGCGCCGCGACCCCGGCATAGCTGGGCTTGTCGCCCATCGCCGCGAGCCGCGTCGCCATTTTCATGGCGTAGCAGTTTTTGCAGCCAGCGCTTTGAACGCTGCAACCCACAAATGGGTTCCACGTGTGTTCCGTCCATTCGATCTCGGTGGTCCTGCGGCGGGTGGTGGCGATGGTCATGCTCGTTTCCTTGGTTGGCGGCATGGCATCATGCCATGCCGGCGCGTAAACGCAAAAAGGGGCGCAGCCTGTTGGCCGCGCCCCTGCAGGGGTCAGCTTCCTACGCCTCGTAATCGTAGGCGGCGCGGAACTTCCGCAAATCATCGCCTTCCAGCGCGGCCTCCTCATAGGCCACGCCGTTGCGGTTACCGGCGACGTTGACGTCGCCGACGATGCGTTCCCGCTTGCACCCGCAGTGCAGGCAGTACTCATCGATTTTAATCGCGGCGCCGCCGACTCCCCACACACCGGGGTTTTCTCGGCATCCGTCGCTGGGGTGCGACTCCCAGCGGTGGCCGTCACCGCTGGGGCACTCCGGCGCGGTGGACTCGATGTCCTCCGCGGCGGCACGGTAGAGCGGGGCGGCCTGCTCATGCAGGTCGGACAACACGCTCTCAAGCGTGTCGGAATCCTCGGAGTCGTATCCGAGGGCGGCGGTGAGGCCAGCGACGTCGCCAGCCTCAGAAAAACAATAAGGTTCGTATTCGCCGCCGATCATGAAGTTGGCGCCGCCGACGTCGAATTTCTTCCCGGCGGCTTCGACCGTCAGGTTGATCCAGCCGGAACCGGAACCGGCTTCGGCATCACGGCGGATCTCGGCCGTGATACCGATGGTCTGGCCCTCGATCTGGCCTTCGATGTCGTCCATGACGTGTCTCCTGCCCCTGGTCCGCGAGGCGCCGGGCGGCTCGTTGCCGCGTAAAAAAAGCCCGGCATTTCTGCCGGGCAAAAATGGTCAGCCGATGATGCTGACCACCCGAAAGGTGATACTCGCCCCGGCCGGGAGCGTGGTCGCTCCCTCCGGTAGCCGTGGCCCAGTGTACTGGGCCACAAGGATCTCGTCGCCCTGTACCAGGGTGACGGTGGAGCGGACCGCGGGCACGACCGTGCCAAGCAGCCCTGAAAGGACCGCTGCGGTGTCGGCATGGCCGACAGCCGATGGGGCGCCCGCGGCCACGATGGCCCGGGCCTCGTCCAGGCCCGCCGGGCGGACCTGGATGCTGCCGGCGAAATCC
>NZ_CAJATU010000170.1 GCF_903944925.1 uncultured Rhodopila sp.
GCCGGGCGGCCACCGCGCGGGCCGCGCTGCTGACTGAAAGCGCCAACCGGGTGCGGGCCGGCCAAACCGTGCCGCATCCGCGGCCGGGCGACCTGGACTGGATGAAGCCGCCGGACAAGCGGTAACGCCGGGGCGGCATCGACGCCTCGCCGTGCCGGCTGGACCGGCGGCGTGGATGCCGACCGGCTGCGTAACCGGCGAAGAATTTCATCCCAAGCCGCCCGTTTCCGGCTAAAGCACCTGGCCAGCAATCCCGACAGGCCCGGTCACCCAGCTTGACGTCTCCCCAAACCAGCCTCGGACTGATTCCGGACCACCGCGTTCCGGTGCTGCTGCCCTACCCGTTCGCGGGACCCTTCGACTACCGCGTCCCCCCGGACCTCGACCCGCAACCCGGCGACATCGTCCTCGTACCGCTCAATCGCCGCGAGGAGATCGGCGTTGTCTGGGACGCGCCAGCCGGCGACCCGGTACCCGCGCACAAGCTGAAAGCCGTGGCGGCCATCCTCGACACCCCGCCGATGAACGAGTCGATGCGCCGCTTCGTCGATTGGATCGCCGCCTACACCCTGAGCCCCCCGGGCGAGGTCATGGCGATGGCGCTGCGAGTCGTATCCGCCGGCATCACCCGCCCCATCGTCCGCTACCGCCGGGCGGACCAGCTACCCGCCGTCCGCCTGACCCCGCCCCGCCAACGCGTGCTCGACGCCCTGGCGCGGCAGGAGCCGCAAACCGCCACGGACCTGCTGAAACACGCGCAGGTCAGCACCGCCGTGCTGCGCGGCATGACCGAGGCCGCACTGCTGGTGACGGAACGCGCCGCCCCCGCCGCCCCGTTCCAGCCGCCCGATCCGGACTATCCCGGTCCGGCGCTGTCGCCGCAGCAGCAGGAGGTGGCGGCCGCCTTGCGCGACTCCGTCGCCGCCCGCGCCTGGTCCGTCACCCTGCTCGACGGCGTCACCGGTTCCGGCAAGACCGAGGTCTACCTCGAAGCCGTCGCCGCCTGCCTGCGCGCCGGGCGGCAGGCCCTGGTGCTGCTGCCGGAGATCGCGCTGTCCTCGCAATGGACCGAGCGCTTCCAGCGCCGCTTCGGCGTCGCCCCCGCGGTGTGGCACTCCGACCTGCCGTCGCGCACCCGCAAGATCACCTGGCAGGCGGTGGCGCAGGGCAACGCCCCCGTCGTTGTCGGCGCCCGCTCGGCGCTGTTCCTGCCATTCCCCGACCTCGGGCTGGTGGTGGTGGATGAGGAGCACGAGGCGGCGTTCAAGCAGCAGGACGGCGTGGTCTACAACGCCCGCGACATGGCGGTGGTGCGGGCGCGGCTGTCCGGCAGCCCGGCCGTGCTGGTCTCCGCCACGCCCAGCCTGGAGACGGTGGCGAACGTGGAGGCTGGCCGCTACGCGCATCTGCGGCTGACCGCCCGGCACGCCGGGGCGTCGATGCCGAAGATCACGCTGGTCGATCTGCGCGAGACTCCGCCCGACCGCGGGCGCTTCCTGGCGCCACCGCTGATCCGGGCGGCGCAGGAGACGCTGGCGCGGGGGGAGCAGGCGATGCTGTTCCTCAATCGCCGCGGCTACGCCCCGCTGACCCTGTGCCGCGCCTGCGGCCACCGGATGCAGTGTCCGAACTGCACCGCCTGGCTGGTGGAGCACCGCACCCGCGGCGAACTGTTGTGCCACCATTGCGGCCACACCATCCCGATTCCGCCGGAATGCCCGCAGTGCAAGGTCAAGGACAGCCTGACCCCCGTCGGCCCCGGCATCGAGCGCATCACCGAGGAGGCCGCGCAGGTGTTCCCCGACGCCCGCCGCCTGATCATGGCGAGCGACACCATCGCCGGCCCGCACGCCGCCGCCGCCGCCGCGCATGCGATCGAGGCGCGCGAGGTGGACCTGATCATCGGCACTCAGTTGGTGGCGAAGGGCTGGCACTTTCCGCATCTGACCTTCGTCGGCGTGGTGGACGCCGATCTGGGACTGGCCGGTGGGGAGTTGAGGGCGTCGGAGCGGACGGTGCAATTGCTGCATCAGGTCGCCGGCCGGGCCGGGCGGGCGGAGGCGCCGGGACATGTGATGCTGCAGACCTTCATCCCGGACCACCCGGTGATGCAGGCGTTGTTGCAGGGCGACCTGGACGCGTTCATGGCCAGCGAGGCGGAGAGCCGGCGCGATGGCGAGTGGCCTCCGTACGGGCGGCTGGCGGCGGTGATCGTCAGCGCGGACACGGCGCTGATGGCGGATACGGTGGCGCGGGATCTCGGCTGGGCGGCGCCGCGCGGGGACGGGATCATGGTGCTGGGTCCGGCGCCGGCGCCAATGGCGCTGCTGCGCGGGCGGCACCGGCGGCGGCTGTTGTTGAAGGTGCGGCGGGACGTGGCGGTGCAGCCGATATTGCGGGCGTGGCTCGGGTCGGTGAAGGTGCCGGGCGGGGGCAGGGTGGATGTGGATGTGGACCCGATTTCGTTTTTGTAGGCTTGGCGGCGCACACTCATGCAAGTGCCGCCGCACGATGGATGGCCGGGGCGCATGAACGACAGCAGTCCCTTTACGGCGGAGGTGGCCGCCTATTTTGACCGGCGGAGCGCGACCTATGACGCTGGCGACTTTCACCCCCGCTTGGCCGCGAGGCTTATCGAAGCAGCGGGGATCAAGGAAGGTCAAACCGTTCTCGACGTCGCAACCGGCACCGGGTTGGTTGCGATTGAGGCCGCGCGCCGCGTGGGTGCATCCGGCCGCGTGATCGGCTTGGATATTTCGCCCGGGATGCTGGCCCGGGCCCGCCGCAAGATCGACGATCTCGCTTTGCCGAATATTGAACTTCGGGAGGCGGACGCAGGCACGGCTGATATGCCGCCGGACGGATTTGACCTCATTCTTTGCTCGGCGGCATTGGTATTTATGGCCGACATACCGGCAGTTCTTCGAGGGTGGCATAAGTTCTTGAAACCGGGCGGGTATGTCGGTTTCGATGCTCCAGCCGAGAACTCGACGGCGGCCGGCAGCACGCTGGCGCCACTCGCGTTTAGTCACGGTATTGCATCGGGGTACGCGCGCCTCTCAACCCCGGGAGCTTGCAGGGAAGTCCTTAACAATGCGGGGTTTGAAGTGGCGCATATCCACACTGAAATCATTACTCAGCGAATCATGCCGTTGAGTGAGATCGATGCCGCTTGGACTGGCATCATCAACCATCCCCTTTCACGTTCGCTGCTGGACTTGCCGCCGGAAGCACTTGCCCGGCTAAAGGAGGATTTCCGGGCGAACGTCGCCTCCCTGGCTACGCCGGAGGGGATAGTAGACCGGAATATCATGCATATTGCCTTTGGCCGGAAGCCGACGCTTTGAGCTTGAAAACAACCCGGGAATTTCGCATCACCCACCAGGGCAGGTCCTGGCAACGCCACCTTCACGGTTCAGGCGACACGCGCCGGCCCGGCGGTTTCCGGCGCCATCGCCGCAATCCGGTTCGCTTCATCGACCCGCACGACGATCGGCTGGTAGCCGGCGGGAACCTCGTCCATGTCGGTGAATGTGGTGATGATCACCAGATCGCCTTGCTTGATCAGATGGGCCGCCGCGCCGTTGGCACAGATGACGCCGCTTCCGGGCGGAGCCTCGATCGCATAGGTGGTCAGGCGGGTGCCACGGGTGACGTTCCAGACGTGGACTTCCTCGCTGTCGATGATATCGGCAGCCTGCATCAACAGGCGATCGATCGAGAAGCTGCCCTCGTAGTCCAGATCGGCGTGGGTCACCGTCGCCCGGTGGATCTTGCTCTTGAACATCCTGCGCCGCATCGTGGTCCTCTTATGAAAGCCGGTGTCGCGTTCGATCCGTCCCGCCCCCGTCATCGCCCGGGCGAGCCGCGTTGTCGCTACCATAACGGCAAGGCAGAGACGTTGCCACCACGCGGCAGCAGCGCCGCCCGGTCGCCGCCGCCGTGGCGATCGGGACCTCGGCACACCCCGGAACCCTGCCGGATCGTCGAGGGCGCTACGCGTCGTTGACCACGCGTCTGATCTCAAGCCGCGGGGTGCCGAAGTTCAGCAACAGAAAAAGCCGGAGACCGCTTCCCTTCAGATCGTTGATGCACTGGGCCCGATGGACGGAGTCCAGTGCTGTGACCGCCTTGAGTTCGACCAGAACAGTCTTCTCGACCAGCAGGTCAGCCGAGTAGGCACCGACGACCACACCGTCATAATGGACGGTGACGGGATGTTGCTGATCGACGATTAGGCCGGCCTTGCGCAGTTCATGCGCCAAAGCATTTTCGTAGACCTTCTCAAGAAAGCCAACCCCCCGGTGTGTTCGAGACACCGGGCAATCACAAACCGGAAGCTCCTTGCCCGGGCCAAATTCATCGGCCATCCGCGTCTGTCAAACCATCACCCACCCGGCAGATTGCCCAAGCCTCACAACCCCCGCTCCAAAGCCGCCACATACCCCCGGTTCCACGTTGGCGACAGATGCACCTCGTTCATCACCACATGCGGCGGCAGGCAGGCGATATACCGGATGAGACTGCCGCAATCCGCCGGCTGCACCATCCGCGCCCGGTCCTCCGCGCTGACGGCCGTCGGCCGCTTGTCCAGTATCGGCGTCGAAACCTCGCCCGGCAGGAACACCGTGGAGCGAATGCCGTGAATGCATTCCTGCATGTTCAGCCCATGGCTCATCGCCACGATCCCATGCTTGGCGATCGTATAGATCGGCCCGCTGAGGTTGCCGATGAAGCGTCCCGCGATCGAGGCGGTATGGATCAGCAGGCCGTCCTTCTGCGCCCGCATGAACGGCAGAGCAACGGTCACGCAATACAGCGCACCGTTCAGGTTGCCCTTGAGAACCGTATCGATCCCCTCCGGCGTCAACTGGCTCCAGTGCCGCTCGACGATGTTCAGCCCGGCATTGTTCACCAGGATGTCCAGCCGCCCGAGGATCGAGCGGATATAGTCGCCGACGCGCTGCACCTGCGCGGCATCCGTCAGATCCGCCGGCTGCACGTGCCTGCTGCCGATGCGGTGCGCCACGGCCTCCAGAGGCTCGCGGCGCCGCCCGGTCAGCACGACGGTCGCGCCGGCCGCCGCCAAAGCTACGGCCGCGGCCTCGCCAATGCCCGATCCGGCACCGGTCACCCAGGCGATTTTGCCCGCCAGACTTGTCATGTTTCGTTCCCCTCCCTACTTCGGAACGGTCAGTTAAGCACAACCTGCACGGGCGGAAAACGCTGCCGATTCGAACGGAGGGTGTTCGAGTAACTGCCGCCGGCCGCAGCAAAGGACCACCGCATGCCCGTCAATCCCGCCGACAGCCCGATCCTCGGCACGCTCTACGGCAGCGATGCGATGCGCGCGGTGTTCGACGAGTCCGCCTATTTCCAGCGCATGCTCGATGTCGAGGCTGCGCTTGCCCGCGTTCAGGGCCGCATGGGCATCATCCCGGCCGATGCCGCCGAGGCCATCGCCGCCGCGGCGAACGTCGAGAACCTTCATACCGAGGCTCTCGCCGCCAGCGCCCGCACCGTCGGCTACCCGGTCGTCGGCCTCGTCGCCGAACTGTCCAAAGCCGCGGGAGACGCCGGCGCCTGGACCCATTGGGGCGCCACCACCCAGGATATCATGGACACCGCCACCGTGCTGCAGGTGCGCGATGGCCTCGCCCTGATCGACTCGGAGCTGCGCGCCATCCTCATCGCGCTTGTGGCGCAGGCCGATCGGCATCGCCATACCGTCATGGCGGGCCGCACCCATCTGCAGCAGGCGCTGCCGACGACCTTCGGCCTGAAATGCGCCGTCTGGGCGATGCCGCACATCGCTCATCTGGAGCGCCTGGAGCAGCTTCGTCCGCGGGTGCTGGTCGTGGAGTTCGGCGGGGCCGCCGGCACGCTGGCCTCGCTCGGCGATCAGGGCATCGTCGTGCTGGAAGCGCTGGCGGCGGAACTCGGCCTCGGCGCGCCGCCGGCCCCCTGGCACGTCTGCCGCGACGCGCTGGCGGAAACCGTAAGCCTGCTGGGCCTGATCTGCGGCAGCCTGGCGAAGCTCGCCACCGACGTCATCCTGCTGGCGCAGACGGAAGTCGGCGAGGCCGCCGAACCCTACACGGCCGGCCGCGGCGCGTCCTCGACCATGCCGCAGAAGCGCAACCCGATCGCCTCGGAATACATCCTGGCGGCGGCGCGGCTGGTGCAGGGGCTGGTGCCGGTGATGCAGGGCGCCATGGCGCAGGACCATGAGCGCGCCACCGGCCCCTGGCAGGCTGAGGCGCTGGTGCTGCCGCAGGCTTTCCTGTTGACCCACGGCGCGCTGCTGCACGCCCGGCAGGTGGCCGAAGGATTGGTCGTGGACGCAGGCCGGATGCGCGCCAACCTCGGCATCACGCACGGCCTGATCGTTTCTGAAGCAGTCATGATGGGCCTCGCCCCGCTTATCGGCCGGGGCGAAGCCCATCATGTGGTCAAACACGGCTGCGATGTTGCGTTGAAAGAAACGATTCCGCTGGCCGATGCGCTGGCCAGGGATGATGTCGTTGCGTCCCGGCTCGACCGGGGCGCCATCGACAGGCTGGTCGAACCGGCGGCTTACCTCGGCAGCACGCAAGCATTCATCGACCGCGTCGTCGCGGCCGCCGGATCGGCGATGCGCCGTCCGGCGGCCGTTGGTGATCAGACGAAGTTGGAGCTCGACAGATGAGTCACATTCTCGAAGGTGATCTTTGTCTGATCCGACAGCGTGACGCTGACCGCTCCGCCGGAGGTGGTCTGGGAGGCGAGGGCGGCGGCACCCTCCGTGCTGGCGTAGCCGAGCAGTTGGATGTGGATGTCCGCCGCCGAGGCATCGGTGAACCCGGCCACCACGTCGTGGCCGCCGGCCTGGCCCTGGATGAAGGCGAACACGTTGCTGCTGTTGGGATCCGCGCTGATCGTTGCGTGGCCAGTGCCGCCGATGAAGGTGTCGGCGCCGGTGCCGCCGAAGATCGAATCGTTGCCGGACCCGGCGGACAGGCTATCATTACCGGACGAGAACGTCGCCGACAGCGTTTCGTTGCCGCTTCCGGCGATCAGCACCTGGGCGGTGGCGCCCTGCGCATAGAGCTTGTCGCCGCTGCCGCCGCCCACCAGGGTTGCCGCCGCGCCGGCCCCGGCCTCGAGGTCGTTGTGCCCGGCGGTGCCGCCATGCACCACCTGGGTGCCGCTGCCGCCCCAGAACGTGTCGCTGCCCGTGCCGCCGATAATGGTCGCGCCGCCGCTGCCGCCGACAAACAGCAAAGCGCCGCTGCCGCCCTGGTAATAGTCGCTGCCGCCGCCCGATGCATCGACCGTTACGTCGCCGCTGCCTGCCTGGATGTTGTCGTCTCCGGTCGAGGTGACCCAGTCCTTGCCGCTGCCCAATTGGATGGAATTGGTGCCGCCGCCGGCCGCGATCGTGGTGTTGCCGGAGCCCTGGTCGTAAATCGCGTCGTTGCCGAGGCCGGTGTTGAGCGACCAGTTGTCCGGCCCGTTGACGTGCAGCGTGTTGTTGCCGCCGCCGGCCGCGACGGTGCCCGATCCGCCGGTGGCGCTGAAGGTCAGGTTGGTATTTTCATCCGACAGGATCGTCTGGCCGGTGGCGCCGCTGTTGCTGAAAACCACGGCATTGCCGGACCCGGCGATATTGATGTTGTCCGAGGTATAACCCGGTGCCAGCGTCACCAGCCCGGCCACGGTCTGTATATAGGCTCCGCTGAGGGCCCCGGCTGGCAGCGGCGGCGGTGTTCCGTCGGTCGTCGTAACGATCGTGCCGGCCGTCACGCCGGCGTTGATCTGCGAAGCAATCTGCTTCGCCAGCGCATAGTTCGCCGCCGTATCGTACGTGATGCTGACCGACTGTGTGCCGCTTCCGTTGATGGTGACTGATGCCATGTCTCATGCCTCCAAGGATATGCCCGCGGATGCGTGCTGCCGGCATCGTGGCTCGCACGGGGATGTGTTTCCAGCCATGCAATGTTTCAGTTGCTGCCGGTCGACGTATCATTCCTGTAGCGCAGCGTTTAGTCCGACCGGGCAAGTCGGGCATTGATATTCGAAACTATTGTCGCAGTGTCACTTACATTCTTAGATCAACACAAAATCGTGCGGGAAGGGGCTTTCACGATTTCGACTGGCAATATTTATGCGATCAAGCGCCGCGGACGGTGACGATTTATGGCGGGCTGTGCCGGAGGAAATATCCCGCAACATTCGGTAGTCCCGAAAAAGAGACCGACATGCAATGCTATCACGGGAACGTGATATTTGTTGCAAGTGAATAGGGTCCGCGAGGCCGCCCTTTGGCAGCGGCGGCACGTCCGTGCCGCCGCCAACCCGGCTTCAGCCCCAGTCGGCGTGGTCCGCAATCAGGGCCAGGCCGCGCGCCGCTGCCTCGCCGTCATGCCGTTCGGCATAGCCGCCGCACCCGGCAATGGCGCGGGCATACAGCGCCGTCAGGTCCGGCGCGCCGATGACCTGGACGATCGCGCCCGGCGATCGGGCCATGGCCGCGCGGACCTCATGCCCGATCAGGATCCCCGACAGATAGGCCGGCGACTCCGTCTCCTGCAGCCGATCGGCCAGGGTCAGGGCGCGGACGCCGAACAGGTGGTGCAGCAGCCCGCCCGCATCGGCCGAGCGGGCGATGCCCGCTTCGAACGGGGCGCCGCCGGCGGGGCCGTCGCGCATCATCCGCCCGAGGATGGTATGGCCGCGCAGCGCGGCGAAGATCTCACCGGTCATGTGGGTGGTGAAGCCGGTGATGCGGCCACCCTCCACCCGCACCCACTTGGAGTGGGTGCCGGGCAGGCAGGCGATACCGCCATCGCGCAGCAGCGCCGGCACGCCCATCACCTGCGCCTCTTCGCCGCGCATGACCTCGGCGACACCCGATTCGTCGGTGCCGCACAGGCCGGGCACCAGCTTCACCTTCGCCCAGTCGAAGCCGATATCCACCAGCGCGGCGGCCAGTTCCGCCGGACCGGCGGGGCAGGGGAGGTAGGGCGCCTCTTTCCAGCCCTGGCGGCTGCCGATCATGCCGGAGAGCAGGACCCTGTCTTCGCCGAGGGCGAGCCAGGGGCCGATTTCGTCGCGCAGGGTGTCGCCGAAGCGGCCATCCGGCACGTTCATGATGCCGCGGGCGCTCCCGCGGCGGTCACGGATGCTACCGTCGCGCCCGACCCGGAAAGCGCGGAAACTGGTCGTGCCCCAATCCACACCGATCATGTTCGTTATCCTCCCCGGGTCGCTGTCCATCGCACAGGTTTTGCCGTTTTACGGATTGGCAAGAGTGTAACATCAGTTGACCCGCGCGCGCCTAATCAGCACATCGCGCATGCGACTTTTCCGGGATGCCGACTCGACATGGCTGAAGCGTTGACCGCGGACGGGCTGCCTGCTCCGCATGGCTTTTTCACCCGCCGCGGCGGGGTGTCGGCGGGTCCGTTCGCCAGCCTCAACTGCAGCTTGTCGAGCGCAGACGACCCGGCGGCGGTGCTGGAGAATCGCGCCCGCGCCGCCCGGTCGCTCGGCGCCGACCCGGCCCGGTTGCTCGGACTGACGCAGGTGCATGGCGACCGGGTGGTGACGGTGACGCAGCCCTGGGCGGCGGGCCAGGGCGCCCGGGCCGACGCCATGGTAGCCGATCGGCCGGGCATCGCGCTGGGCATCGTCACGGCGGACTGCGCCCCGGTGCTGTTCGCCGACACCGGGGGCGGCATTGTCGGCGCGGCGCATGCCGGCTGGCGCGGCGCCGTGCTCGGCGTGCTGGAAGCCACGGTGGCGGCGATGGCGGACCTGGGCGCCTCGCCCGGGCGCATCACCGCCGCGATCGGACCCTGCATCGCTCAGGCATCCTACGAAGTCGCTGCCGATCTGCGCGACTCGGTGCTGGCGCGGAGCGCCGCGGACTCGGCGTTCTTCAGCCCGGGACAGCGCGGCGATCGCTGGCAGTTCGACCTGGCGGAGTATTGCGCCGCCCGCCTGCGCGCTGCCGGTGTCGGACACGTCATCGTGACCGGAGTCGACACGCTGGCGGATGAAGACCGTTTCTTCAGCCACCGCCGCCGGACTCTCGCCAAAGCCGGACCCATCGGCCACCAGATCTCGGTGATACGGGCGGCGTGACGGACGCAGCCGAACGAGGCCCCTTCCGGCGCCAGCCGGCTTCTGCTTCAAGCCGCCGGATGATCGCTTCCCGCCTCCTCAGGCTTGTCCTGCTGCTCTGCCTTTCGCTCACCGCCTGCGGCGACCTGCCGGAGCCATTCCTCGGCAATCCCGGCGCCACCGCCCGCCGCCTGGCCCAGCCGCTGACACCGCTGCTGGCGGTGCCGCCCGGATCCGACACATTGCTGCCCGACGCCGCCAGCAACGACCTGGCGGTGCAGATCGCCACGGCGCTGCAGGCGACCGAGGTGCCGGCGATGGTGCGCGCGCCGCAGTCGACGGACTGGCGGCTGATCACCCGCGCCCGGCGCGACGGCGACGTGGTCAAGCCGATGTTCTCCGTGCAGGACCCTCAGGGCAAGGAACGGGGGACCGCCGAGGGCGAGCCGATACCGCTGGATCTGTGGGCGACGGCATCCCCCGAACTGATGCAGCAGGTCGCCGGAGAGGCGGCGCCGCGCATCGGGGCGGTGCTGACCAGCATCCGCATCGCGCATGACAAGGCCGATCCGGGAAGCCTGTACAACCGGGCCGCCAGGGTGCTGGTGGTGGACGTGACCGGCGCGCCCGGTGACGGCAACCAGGCGCTGACCCAGCAGATGCGCGCCCGGCTGGCGGTGCTGGGGCCGGTCGTGCTGACCACGCCGACGGGGGCGGACTTCAGGGTGGAGGGCGACGTCAAGGTGGTGCCGATCCCCGGCCGCAAGGAACGGGTGGAGATTCAATGGAGCGTCAAGACCGCTTCGGGCGACGAGCGCGGACGGGTGGTGCAGTTGAATGAAATACCCGCCGGGCAGCTCGACCATTACTGGGGCGACATCGCGGTCGTGGTCGCCACCGAGGCCTCGAACGGGGTCAATGACGTGATCATCCGGCAGTCGGGGAAGGACCCGAACGTGGTCCGCCAATCCGCGAAATAGAACCCCGCCGCCGTCAAATCGGGCCGCCGGCCCAGACGACGCGGCCGATGACGGTCACCTTGGCGGCCTCGGCCTTGCCGACGATATCCGGCAGGTAAGCCGGGTTGTCGCTGATCAGCACCAGGCTGCCGTCGTGCTTGCGCTGCACCCGCTTGACCAGCCGCTGTCCGTCGATTTCCAGGACATAGACCCCGAAGGTCCGCACGCTGCGCCCGGTGGTGTCGACCAGCAGCGTGTCGCCGTCCTTGATGCGGGGCAGCATCGAGTCGCCCACGGCGAGTTCCAGCAGCAGGTCTTCCGGGGCGGTGCCGCAGGCCGAGCGCACCCAGTCGTGGCGCAGCGCGAGGAATTCCGCCATCGGCGGGGCGGGCGGCGTTGCACCACCGGCGGCGGCGGCCTCGGGGCGCTTGGGCAGCAGCACGAACTGCTCGGGGTCAAGCGTCGCCGGTGCGCCCTGGCGGCGCCTCGATCCGGCGACGGCTTCGAACACCGGCGCCGGTCCCTCGCCTTCGGCCAGCCAGGCGACGCCGACACCGGCGGCCCGCGCCAGGGCAATGAGCCGCTCGCGGCTGGGTTCCGCTTCGCCCTTGAGCCATTTCCGGAACGCCGACGGCGACACCCCCATCGCCCGCGCCAGCCGATCGGCGCTCGGCCAGTGGGTGAGGATTGTCTGCAAGCGCCCGACAAAGGCCAGCCGATCGGCTCCGGCCGGGCGAGTGTCGGAGCGGACGTCGTCGCGCAGCCGTGAGATGCGCTGGCTCATGCGGGCGCGCGGTGCTTGTCGGTTCGGATTCCAGGCTTTTCGATCATGATCCAGTTGATTTGGTCATTTTCCCTGCGGCGGCGGCTTGCTCCCCCGGGCAGGATGCACGGCTCCTGTCCTGCCGGGCAAGGGGCGGTGGTCGTCGCGGACGGCGTGCGCCGATCGGCTATGGTGTGACGCGTCCAGGCGGGTCTGTCCGGAGCCCGCGTCCCGTCCGCCGGCTGCTTCGCGATGAAGTGATCAGCTCTGCGGTACCCGCGCCGGCGTTGTCGCCAGCACCTGTTCGACCGTGGCGAGCAAGCCGCCCAGGGTGAACGGCTTGCGGACGAAGGGCCTGGCCTGGGCGGATAACTGATCCATCCGGCCGGGGTCGCCGGACATCATGATCACCGCCGTGCCCCGGTCGTCGGCTTCCGGCAGCAGGTTATGGTCCACCCCGCCGGGGAGGGTGCAGTCCAGCAACATCAGCCTGACGCCGCCCTGGCGCAGCAGACCCAGGGCGGCGGTCGCGCTGTCCACGACGGTGACGCGATAGGCATCGTCGAGGGCCGCCTCGATGACCTCCGAAACCAAGGGGTCGTCTTCGACTACCAGGATATGGCTTGCTTCGATCATAAGTTCGTGTCCGATTTCGCCCTCGCGATACTTAGGTCCAGTGCGGAGTGTGCAACCGTCCCGGCGTCCGTGTCGCGGAACTCGGCTGCCTCGCCCCGGGCCGGATGTGCACGATTGCGTGCGCTTCGCCAAACCGTTGCGTTGCCTCGGACTAAAATAGGACGGATTAGTATGGCGTCAACTGCCGGGTGGGGTTTCATTGCGCCGGCATTGACAGGTGGCCGGTGGCTTTCCGCTATTGCCATCATCAGAGGGCAATCCGGACGATTGCGTGGTTGCGCTTTTGCTCGCCGAACGTGTGCGGCCCGCCGATGCCCGAGGGCAACGCCATGCCAGGACGTTCCAGTCAAGTATCGGAACCGCGGGGCCGCGTCTGTTACCGAAACGCGTAGGCATCCATTCGCAAGATCGAATGCATCGCCGAACTGTGCAGCCGCTCCGCCGTGCCGCCGGCCCCCATCGCCACGAACAGCGGCAGCAAATGCTCATCCGTCGGGTGCTGCTCCACCGCATACGGCGCCAGTGCGCGGTAATGCAGCGTATCCGCGGTCCGTCCCGCGACGATCGCGTCGTCGAACCAGTCGGCGAAGGCGATCACGTCCGGCGTCGCAGGCGCGTTTACCGCCGCGCCGCGGAACCGACCGAGGTTGTGGGTGAACGAACCGGAGCCGATGATCAGCACGTCCTGCTGCCGCAGCGCCGCCAGTGCCTTGCCAACGGCCATATGATGCCGCGGGCCGAGCTGCGGCTGGATGCTGACTTGCAGGACGGGAATATCCGCCTCGGGATACATCAGCAGCAACGGCACCCAGGCGCCGTGGTCGAGGCCGCGCGCCGGATCGGTTCCCGCCGGCAGTCCGGCGCGGTTCAGCAGATCCACCGCCGCGGCGGCGACATCCGGCGCGCCCGGCGGCTCATACCGGAGCTGATACAGCGCCTGCGGGAAGCCGTAGAAATCGTGGATCGTGGTGTTGCGTGCGGTTGCGGAGAGCACGGGTGCGGCGGTGTCCCAATGCGCCGAGGCGACCAGGATGGCGCGCGGCCGCCCGAGCTCCTTGCCCAACCCGAGCAGGAAGTCTCGTGCGGGAGCATCCACCAGCGGCAGTGTCGGCGCGCCGTGGCTGAGGAAGATGGCCGGGAACATCGGGGTGTCCTTGTGTATTCGGTAACCGGCAATAAGGTCGCGGCGGCCGATCTTTGCAAGCTTTGTCGGCTGCGCTTGCGGCAAGCCGGGCGGACAGCGTCGCGAATACATCCAGGCTAGGTAGTTTCCGACCCTGGCAGGCGAATGCGCGAATGACCATTATTGTGTCAGAACGGGCGAGTCGATCGCCGGATGTTTGCAAAGGATTTGCCAAGTCGTTTCTTTACCGCACAATCGTGCTGCCGGCGCTGGTTGGCGCAGCGCGTAGAGGGCGATATTAAGGCCTGCTACCAGCTGTATAGCAATTTGGTAAGTCGACCAATGAGCCAGGGTCGGCTAGCGTGAAGCAAGTGACGAGAGGTGACAAGGCGCGCCACCGTAGCGGCTTGGCCCACGACGATGCGTCGGCAAGATGCCAAGCCCATTGTCCGGTCGCCGTCATTGCTGACGCCGATTACCATCATGCCGTCACCCGACAGCGAACCCCGGCAACGCGCCGCACCCCGGCGAGGTGATCGCCAGCACTTTGAACAAGTCTCCCATTGCGGCCGGACCGGTCAGCCGGTGCGTGCCGTCCCGCACCGCCGCCGCCTGAGGCGGCGTGCGTCCGCGTGCCAGCGCCTCGGTCCGGCGGAACACGCCCAGAGCCGAGAGGAACGCGCCTTGGGTCACCGGCCCCTGCACCGCGGCGCCGGCCGAACGCGCCGTTTGCGCGATGTCGGCGAAATCCACATGCGCCGTCAGGTCCGCTGAACCGGCTGCCGACAGCGGATCAATCGGCTTGCGGCGCGCGAGCGCCTGCAAACTGTCACCCGCCGCACTGCGCGCCGGGCCGTAATCCACCAGCAGTGCGGCGCCCGGATGCCGCTGCAGCCGCCCCGCCAGCGCTGCCGCGAAGGCCCGCGCCGGTTCGTTCAGTTCGACGATTTGTCCCTCGGCCGCGTCCCGCCCCGGCGGCACCTCGGCTGCGTCGGCCGGCTGTTCGATCCACGCGCCGTCCGCCACGAACCGCTCCGTCCACCCGTCCCCGCGCCGCACGAACTGGCGTATCGGCAAGGCGTCGAGGAACTCGTTTGCCAGCAGGATCATCGGCGCCTCGGGGACCGAGTCCAGCGAGTCGTGCCAGGCGGCGCCGGGCACCCGGGCGGCCTGGGCAGTGCGCAGCCGGGGCGAGGTCTCGATCAGATGCACCCGCAGCGCGGCGGCGAAACCCGGCGCCGCGCGGCCGACGGCGCGCAGCGCGTCCGCCATCAGCGTGCCGCGGCCCGGGCCGGCTTCGGCCAGAAGCACCGGGTCGGGGCTGCCAAGCATCTGCCAGGCGACGGCGGCCCAGATGCCGATGACCTCCCCGAAGACCTGGCTGATTTCGGGCGAGGTGGTGAAATCGGCGAACGGGTCGTGCGTCGCATAGTAGATCATGTTGGCACGGGCCATGAAGCGGTCGAGGCGCTCTTCCCGTGTCATGGCCGTACCGGCCATCCACGCCATGCGGTGCTGAGAGTGGCAAAGTCGTGGATGGCCGGCCCAAGCCCGGCACGAGAGAGCGCTACCCTGACCCCACGATAGAGCGCCACCCTCAGCCCCGCCGCGCCGGGCGGGCCCGCAGGATCAGCCATACGCCTGCCAGTACCATCGGAATCGACAGCACCTGCCCCATCGTCGCGCCGAACGCCAGGAAGCCGAGGAACGCATCCGGCTCCCGGAAGAACTCGCCGATGATCCGGGCGATGCCGTAGCCGCACAGGAACACCCCCGTCAGCAGGCCGAACCGCGCCCGCACACTCTCCCGCCGGGACAGCACGAACATCAGCACGAACAGGACCAGCCCCTCCAGCAGCGCCTGGTACAACTGGCTGGGATGCCGCGGCTCCATCCCGGCGCGCGGAAAGATCATCGCCCAGGGCAGCCAGTGCGGCGCGGGCCGCCCCCATAGCTCGCCATTGATGAAATTCGCCACCCGCCCGAGTCCCAACCCGATGGGCGCCACCACCGCGATTCTGTCGGCGAAACCCAGCAGAGGAATCGCGTTGCGCCGGCAGAAGACGGTAACCGCGATCGCCACCCCCAGCATGCCGCCGTGGAAGCTCATGCCGCCTTCCCAGACAGCGAAGATCATGGCGGGATGGCTGAAATAGAAGCTCGGTTGATAAAAAAGCACGTAGCCCAGCCGCCCGCCCAGCACGACGCCCAGCGTCGCCCAGGTGAGAAAATCATCGACCTGGAGCTGCGTGGCGACAACCGGAGGCCGCTGCGCCAGACCGCGCACCATGCGCCAGCCGATGACCAGACTGGCGATATAGGCCAGCGCATACCAGCGTATGGCCAGCGGCCCGATCTGGACGATGACCGGGTCGAACTGGGGAAACAGCAGGACGGGGATCATACGAAGCTGTCGGCTGCCGCCAGGTGGTCCTGCACGTAGCGGCGGATGCCTTCCTCCATCGTGGTGAACTGGCCGGAGTAGCCTGCCGCCCGGAGCCGCTCCATCGGCGCCTGCGTAAAGGACTGGTATTGACCGCGCAGATTGGCCGGCATGTCGATGAACTCTACCGCCCGCTTCCGGCCGGCGGCATCGGACACCGTATGCGCCAGGTCCAGGTAGGTGCGCGCCCGGCCGGTGCCGAGGTTGTACAGGCCGCTGACCGCCGGGTTCTCCATCAGCCACAGCATCACGTCGACCACGTCGCCGACCCAGATGAAGTCGCGCGCCTGGGCGCCGTCGGGAAGGCCGGGCTGGTCGGACTTGAACAGGCGGACCGGGCCGCCGGCCGCGACCTCATCGTGCTTGACCTTCACGACCGAGATCATCTTGCCCTTATGGTATTCATTCGGGCCGTAAACGTTGAAGAATTTCAAGCCGGCCCATTGCGGCGGCTGTTCCTTCCGCTGCGTCAGCACCTTCGCCACCAGCATGTCGAAGGCGTGCTTGGTCCAGCCGTACAGGTTCAGCGGACGCAGCCGCTCCAGCGCGGCCGGGGTGAACTCATCCTCGAAGCCCTGCGCGCCGTCGCCGTAGGTCGCCGCCGAGGAGGCGTAGATCAGCGGCACGCCGCGCCCGGCGCACCATTCCCAGAGGTAGCGGCTCAGTTCGACATTGGTCGCCCAGGTATGATCCCCGTCCACCGCGGTGGTCTCGCTGACGGCGCCGAGATGGAACACCATTTCAAGCGGTGGATGGCTGTCGAGGAAGCCGTGCAGGTCGTCCGGGCGGACGACCCTGGCCGGGGGGTGCTTGGCGAGGTTGCGCCATTTGCCATCGGACCCGAGGGTATCGACGACGACGGTTTCGTGCCCGCGGCGCAGCAGCGCCGCCTGCAGGTTGGAGCCGATGAATCCGGCGCCGCCAGTTATCAGGATCATGGGAGCGCTATATACGGGTGGCGGCGCGGCCGCGAAAGCCGTTTCACAACAGGAGCACACCACCATGGCCGATCGGCCGAGATTCTTCGATGACATTGCCGGCGTGGCCGGCGGTGCGATTTCCGCTTTGGCGGGACTGCGGGACGAAGCCGAGTCGGTGCTGCGCGCGCGGATGGACGACATCCTGCAGCGGATGGACCTGGTGCGGCGGGAGGAGTTCGAGGCGGTGCAGGAACTCGCCGCCAACGCCCGGAACGCCCAGGAAACCGCGGACGCGCATGCCGCCGCGCTGGAAACCCGGCTCTCGGCGCTGGAAGCCCGGGTGGCGGCGCTGGAGGTTACCGACACCGATGCCGTCGGCTCGCAGGAGATATGACCCCGGAATGAGCCAATCCGCCGGGCGGCCCGATCATGGAAAAAAAGACACCTGAAGTTTCACGAAAAAACAAGTCATCGCTCTTGCGGCGCGGGGTGACACGTGAATAGGCTCGGGAAGTGGCCAACTCCGGGAGACTCGACGCGCCGGCCATGTGTTCCGGTTGCAACACTATCCCGGGGGTGAAGGCCACGCTCGGCCTTCCTTGTTGACGGGAGACCCCGCATGTCAGTCTCGCTTTCCTCGGCCGTGGACAACGCTGCCAACCCCCTTGACATCATGGAGCAAATTGTCACCGCGAACGATTGGGTGTTCGACCGCCGCAGCGAATCCGAGATGGCCGCCGAGGCGCCGGGCCACTGGTGCGATTACGGGCTGTATTTCAACTGGTCGCATGAGATCAGCGTGATGCACTTCACCTGCGCCTTCGACCTGAAGGTGCCGGAAAAGCAGCGCGGTGCGTTGTATGAACTGCTGGCGCTGGCCAATGAGAAACTCTGGCTGGGGCATTTCGGCCTGGAATCAGACGATGGTATGCCGGTGTTCCGCCATGCCGTCCTGCTGCGCGGCGCCCCCGGGGCGTCGGCCGAAAGCCTGGAGGACATGGTCGACATTGCGCTGACCGAGTGCGAGCGGTTTTTCCCCGCCTTTCAGTTCGTGCTGTGGGGCGGCAAAGCGCCGGCCGAGGCGCTGGCCGCCGCGATGCTGGACTGCGTGGGGGAGGCGTGACGACTCCATCCCCCGTGTCATGGCCGGGCCACGCCCGGCCATGACGCGGGTGAAGCGGGTGCGCGGCCAAACCACCAGGGGCAAACGAATCCTCCCATGACCAGCACCGCCGGCTCCATCCCGCCCATCCTGCTCATCGGCTGCGGCCGCATGGGCAGCGCCATGCTCGCCGGCTGGCGGGAGGAAGGACTGGCACCCTCGATCGCCGTCGACCCCTCGCCCGCCGCCGCCGGTTTCGCCGCCCCGGACCTCACGGTCCTGGCCGATGCCGCGCAGATCCCCGCCGATTTCGTCCCGGCGGCCGTCGTGCTCGCGGTCAAGCCGCAGAATGCCGCGGCCACCTTGCCGTCCTACCAACGCTTCGCCGGCAACGCCGTGTTCCTCTCGATCATGGCCGGGCGCACCATTGCGGGCATCGCCGCCTTGCTCGGGCCGTCCGCCGCGATCGTCCGCGCCATGCCCAACACCCCCGCCGCGGTGCGCCAGGGCGTCACCGTCTATTGTCCCGGACCCGGCGTCTCCACCGCTCAGGCCACGCTGTGCGATCGGCTGCTGCGCGCCATCGGCGCCGTTGCCCGGGTGGAGCATGAGGCGCTGCTCGATCCGGTTACCGCGGTGTCCGGCAGCGGTCCCGCCTATGTCTTTCTGCTGGCAGAATTGATGGAACAGGCGGCGATCGAGCAAGGCATCCCCCCCGACCTCGCCCGGCTGCTTGCCCGCCAGACCGTTTCCGGCTCCGGCGCGCTGCTGGCGGCCAGCCCGGACGACGCGGCCGCGCTGCGCAAGGCGGTTACCAGCCCGGGTGGCACGACAGCCGAGGCGCTGGCCGTGCTGATGGACCCCGACGCCTGGCCCATCGCCGTGTCGCAGGCCATTGCGGCGGCGACCCGTCGTTCTCGCGAACTCGCAGGTTGAGCCGAATGGCGTCGCAGCCTATTTTGCCGGCATGACCGACACAGAATTCGACTCCGCGCTGATCGCCGCCGCCTTCCGCATCGCTGCGGAGGATGGCTGGCCCAAGGCCAACGCTGCCGCCGCCGCCCGCGCCGCCGGGCTGTCCTTGCAGGAGGCGCGGGCGCGGTTCCCCTCCCGCGCGGCGATCCTGCTGCGCTTCGCGCGCCTGGCGGACCAGACGGCGCTCCAGGATGCGCCGACCGAGGGGTCGGTTCGCGACAAGCTGTTCGACCTGCTGATGCGGCGGTTCGACACGTATCAGGCGCATCGCGCCGGGGTGAAGGCGATCCTGCGCGCGTTGCCGGCCGAACCGCCGCTGGCGCTGCTGGCGGGTTGCGCCACCCGCGGCAGCATGCGGTGGATGTTGCAGGCGGCGGGCGTCGAAGCCACCGGCCTTAAGGGTGCGATCCAGGTCCGCGGCCTGTTCGGAGTCTGGCTGCTGGCGGTCCGCGCCTGGGAAAAGGACGACTCGGAAGACCTGTCCGGCACCATGGCGGCAGTCGATTCCGGCTTGCAGCGCGCCGAGAGCCTGGCGGCCTGGCTGAACGTCCGCAGTCCGGCGCCGCCTCCGCCGCCGGTTAATTTCGGCGCCGGCGAGATCGATCCGTCGGACCTGCCGCCGGATGATGAACCGTTCGACACGCCGCCGGAGCCGGAACCGCCGCCTGCGACAGGGCCGGTGATACCCGATCCATCGGTGTGACCGAACCGCTGCAACAGCGGCTGGATACCGCGCTGCGCCTGGCTGATCAGGCCGCATCGATGGCAATGACCATGCGCCCGGCTCCCGGGTCCGGGCGGGGCGCTTTGAAAGGCTGGCAGGACTGGGTCACCGAGGCGGACCGCGCGATCGAGCGTTTCCTGTCCGAAAGCCTTGGCGCCCTGTTTCCCGAGGACGGCTTCCAGGGCGAGGAGGGCGGCGTCTCCCGCGGCGGCAGCCTGCGCTGGGTGATCGATCCGATCGACGGCACCTCCAACTACGCCCGCGGCGCCACGCGGTTCTGCATCTCGATCGCCTGCCTGGAGGGCGACGCGCCGCTTATCGGCGTGATTGCCGCGCCGACGGTGGGGGAGACGATCAGCGCGCGGCGCGGGCACGGGGCGTTCCTGAACGGCCAGCCGATCAGGGCTGCCGAAACCAGCGATCCGCGGCAGGCGATCATGGAGGTGGGCTGGTCCCGCCGCCGCACGGCCGCGGAATATCTCAACGTGTGTGAGCGGGTGCTGGCCGGCGGGTCCAGCCTGCGGCACGGCGGTTCCGGCGCGCTCGGCCTGGTCGATGTGGCAATCGGCCGGCTGGACGGCTACGCGGAGCTGCACATCAATCTGTGGGACGTCGCCGCCGCGCTGGCGATCCTGCCCGAAGCCGGCGCCAGGGTGAGCGATTTCATGGTCGGGAACGGCGGTGCCGAGGGGAACGCGATCCTGGCGTGTGCGCCCGGGATGGCGGCGGCGTGGTCGGATTTGCCGGGGCTGCCCCGGGCGCTGTAATCAGCGTCCGCTTTTTCAACGGCCCTACCGCGCCGTTCCGCCGCGTGCTACGTCGAAACGTTGGAGGCTGCCCATGCCCGCCTATGACTTCGTCACGGTCAACGTCTTCACCGCTGAGCGCTTCGGCGGCAACCCGCTGGCGGTGTTCCCCGACGCCAGCGGACTGACCGACGCGCAGATGCAGGACATTGCCGCCGAGTTCAA
Organism: uncultured Rhodopila sp.; assembly: GCF_903944925.1. GTDB lineage: Bacteria > Pseudomonadota > Alphaproteobacteria > Acetobacterales > Acetobacteraceae > Rhodopila. The sequence continues at coordinate 20,724 of NZ_CAJATU010000170.1, forward strand.
CCTCTCGGAGACCACTTTCGTCCTGCCGCCGGCTGATACCCGCCACCACGCCCGGGTGCGCATCTTCACGCCGAAGACGGAGATGCCCTTCGCCGGGCATCCGAATGTCGGCACCGGCTACGTCCTCGCCCGCCTCGCCGGCGATCCGCCGGAGCACTACGTGTTCGAGGAACTCGCCGGACTGGTGCGGGTCCACATCCTGCGCGATCCGGCCGGGGCGATCTCGGGCGCACGGATCTCCGCGCCGCGTTCGTTGACGCTGGAGATCGCCGTGCCGGCGGAGATTGTTGCAGCCTGCACCGGCCTGGCCGAGTCCGACATCACCAGCGAAACGCATGCGCCGATCGTCGCCTCGGTGGGAACGCCGTTCGTCATCGCGGAGGTGGCTTCGTTGGAGGCGCTGTCGCGCGCCCGTCCGGTGACCGCGGCGTTCGAGGATGCCGCGCCGCGGTTTCCGTCGCTGTCCGGCCGCTTCAACGTGCTGCTGTATGCGCGGCGCGGCGAGAGCCTGATTCAGTTGCGCACCCGGATGTTCGCGCCGCTGGCCGGCGTGCCGGAAGACCCCGCCACCGGCAGTGCAGCGGCGGCGCTGGCGGCGCTGCTGACGTCGCTGGCGCCCGGCGATAACGTCGATCTGCACTATGAGATCGAGCAGGGCGCCGAAATCGGCCGTCCCAGCCAGATCGTCGCCTCGGCCAGCAAGACCGGCGAGGGACCCGTCCAGGCGACGGTGTCGGGAAACTGCGTGCCGGTCGGACGCGGCACGCTGGAGGTCTGAGGTCAGTCCTCGGCCAGCAGTGCCGTCGCCTCGGGGTTCAACACGCTGCCGGCGAACGGGTTCAGGATACGCACGCCCTGCAGGACGCTTCCATCGGCGAGGTCTTCGGTCAGGATGGTGGTGCAACCCGCCTCGGCCGCGGTGGCAACCAGCAGGGCATCCCAGTAGGCCGCGCGGCCTGATGCAGCCGCTTGCAAGGCGCTTCGGACCGCGTCGGCGGAGACGGGCGCGGTGCGAAACAGATCCAGCAAATCATTGGCGACCTGGCGGGCTCTGGGCGGCGGCACGATGCCCTTGCGCGTCACCGCGACATAGAACTCGGAGATCGCCTGCAAGGTCAGGAGGCAGGGTTTGGCGCGCGATCCGCGCGAGATCTGCTTTGCCAGTTCATGCCGATGGTTTGCTTTTCGATCGACGCTGCAGATCAGGATATTGGTATCCAGCGTGAACAGATCACCGCTCATGCAGCGCGTCGCGATCGAGCGGGCCCTTGCCGATATCCCAACCTTCGTCCATCGCGGCCTTCAGCCGTTTCCAGGCCGCCTCCTGACCGGCGTCAGCACGCGCCGGGTGTTCACCGGCGACAGGCGGGCCACCGGCGTCCCGTTGCGGGTGATGACGAAATCCTCCCCGGCCTCCACCTCGCGGATGCAGCGGGCAAACGACTGGTTGGCGTCGCGCAGGGTCAGCGTCCTGATCATTGCGGGCATGTAGCACGTGGTGCGCTACGTTTCTACGCCGCGCACCGGGACCTCGTAGCGCGTCACGGTCTTTTCCGTGGAAACCAGGGTCAGGCCCTGCTTGAGCGCCGGCTCACTCCCGCCGCACCCCCCGGATATCCACCACGTTTGCCGCCGCATCGACCTTCGCCACGCCGAGCACCTCGGCGACCTTGCGCGCCAACTGCTCGCGCTTGAACGGCTTGCCCAGAAGCTGCACGCCGTCATCCAGCCGCCCGTGGTGGACGATCGAGTTCTCCGTATATCCGGACATGTACAACACCTTAACGTCCGGCCGGACCGCGGTGATCCGCTCGCCCAGCTCCCGCCCGCGCACCTTGCCGGGCAGCACCACGTCGGTCAGCAACAGATCCACCTCCGCCGCGTGGGCGCCGAACACGCGCAACGCCTCGTCGCCGTCCTGCGCCTCCAGCACGCGGTAGCCGAGATTGCGCAGGATCGCGACGGCAATCTCCCGCACCGCGGCCTCGTCCTCGACCAGCAGGATGGTTGCCGAACCGCGCGGCAGTTCCGCCGGCACGCCGCTGCGCTGCATGTTCGGCACCATGCCGCCGATGGCGCGCGGCAGATAGATCTTCACCGACGTACCCTGCCCGGGTTCCGAGTAGACCTTCACGTGCCCGCCCGACTGCTTGACGAAGCCGAACACCATGGCCAACCCGAGGCCGGTGCCGCGGCCTTCGGTCTTGGTGGTGAAGAATGGCTCGAACACCCGGGCCGCGACCTCCGGCGTCATGCCGTGGCCGGTATCGGACACCGCCACCATCACATAGTCGCCGGCCGTCACCTCCGCGTTGCCGCGGGCGTATTCCTCGTCCAGCACCTTGTTTGCCAGCTCGATCGTCAGCCGCCCGCCGCCCGGCATCGCATCCCGCGCATTCAGCGCCAAATTCAGCACCGCGCTTTCCAACTGCGCCGGATCGGCCATCGCCGGCCATAGCCCGGCCGAATCGACGAAGCGCACCTCGATCGTCTCGCCCAGCGTGCGCCGCAGCAGCGGCACCAGCTCGGGCAGCGACGCGGAGAGGTCTATCGGCGCCGGGGCCAGTGGCTGCTTGCGGGCGAAGGCCAGCAACTGGCCGGTGAGCGTGCCGCCGCGCTGCGCCGCCCATAAGGCGCGGTCGATCTGCGCGACGATCGGATCCTGCGCCTGCAACCTGGCGCGAGCCAGTTCCAGGTTGCCCATGATCACGGTCAGCAGGTTGTTGAAGTCGTGCGCGATTCCGCCGGTGAGCTGGCCGATTGCCTGCATCTTCTGCGATTCGCGCAGCACCGCCTCGGACTGCGCGCGCTTGGTCATGTCGCTGATGGTCAGCACGAAGCCGTCATCGGGCGTCGGCGTGCGGCGGATTTCCAGCAGCCGCCCGTCGGGGTGGGGCCGTTCATAGACGATCGGCTCGTTGGTCTTCTGCTGGCCGTGACGGACCTGGTCCTCGGTTTCCAGCAGCGCGACCGCATCCCCGCCGGTGAATTCGACGAAGGCGCCGTAGGGCGTCTCCTCCCGCACCAGCCCGGGCGGCAGGCCGAGCAGAACCTGGAAACACTCGTTCCAGTGGCGCAGCCGGAACGCCGGACCGAACACGGCGACGCCCTGGCTGAGGCTGTCCAACGACGCGCGCAAGCGCCCAGCCAGGGCCCGCTGGTCCGCTTGGGCGGCGTCGGAGCGCATCCACGCCTGATTGAGCAGGCGCGCCGCCCAGATCAGGGCGAGAATGGCGAACGCAGCGCCGCCGAACGCCAGTTGGCGAACCCGGTCGCTGCGAGTCTCGGCCGCGTCCTGGCGGCGTGCCAGCAGCGACTGTTCCTCCGCCGTCATGGAGTCCAGGGTGGTCTCGATCTCCTGCATCGTGGAGCGGCCGGCATCGCTGCGCAGCAGCGCGGTTGCCGCCTCCAGCCCCGAGTCGCGGCGGAGCTGGATGGTCTGCGCGAGCTGCTGCAGCCGGTGCTGCAGCACCGGTGCCAGCGCCCGCAGGCGATCCTGCTGCGCCGGGTTGTCGGCGGTCAGGCGCTGCAGCTCGCCCTGCAGGATGGAGATTCCGCCGAGCGCCGCGTCATAGGGCGCCAGGTAGGCGTCGTCCCCGGTCAGCAGGAAGCCGCGCTGGCCGGTTTCGGCGTCACGCACCGTAATGCCGAGTTCACGCAGCTTTGCCAGCACCTGATAGGTGTGCCCGGTCCATTGCCGGGCGTCGCGGGCGGCGGTGAAGCCGTCCCAGGTCAGCGCGCCCATCAGCATCAAAAAGCCGATCAGGACCCCGAAAACGAGGAGATTGGCGCGTGCGACAAGCTGTTTGGACATGGTGAAACCGATCCGGTCTGGAATGCGCGATCTGCGGCCGCACCACGGAGCAGGTCTGGAATTGAGGGACCGTATCTTTGGGCGGAACCGGGATGTGTCCATTCAACACCTTCGGCGCGGCGAACCGGTGTGCTTGCCTCATGAACCCCGGCACGTGCGTTGAGTTGCCGCGCCATCCGCGCTAAAAGGCGCCGCATGGCTCGTCTCAGTGTCAATCTCAACAAAATCGCGCTGCTGCGGAATTCACGCCACACCGGCGTGCCCGACATGCGGCGTTTCGCAACACTCGCGCTGGAGGCCGGCGCGCTCGGCCTGACGGTGCATCCGCGGCCGGACGAGCGTCACATTCGCGGCAGCGACGTCCCGATGCTGGCCGAACTGATGCGGCCGGTGCGCCCCGGCATTGAATTCAATATCGAAGGCTATCCGGACGCGCGGCTGTTGGAGATCGTGCGCGCGGTGCGGCCGGAACAGGTCACCCTGGTGCCGGATGCGCCCGGGGCGTTCACCTCCGATGAGGGCTGGAAGCTTGGTCCGGCGCAGGCTGCGGTCACCGAAAAGGCGATCACGGAGATCAAGTCGCTTGGCGGCCGCGCGATCCTGTTCATTGATGCCGAGCCGGAGGTGATCGACCGCGTCCGTGCCAGCGGCGCGGATGGGGTGGAGATCTACACCGGACCGTATGCCCATGTGTTCCGGGACGGCTCGCACCAGCCGATACTGGACCGCATCGCCGCGACGGCCGCGCGCGCGCGGGATGCCGGGCTGGTGGTGAATGCCGGGCACGACCTGAACCTGCACAACATCCCGCCGCTGATCGCCGCGGTGCCGTTCCTGGCGGAAGCGTCGATCGGCCACGAACTGACCGCCGATGCGCTGGAGAACGGCTGGGCCGCAACGATCGCCGCTTATGTCAAGGCGTTGCGTCCGGCGCATTGATCTGCCGGCAACCTGTTCCGCATATCGTTCGCTTACGTCGTAGCAACGTGATTTGCGTCGCGGCAACCCGTTCGCCATGATCCTCACAGAACGGAACTCGCGATTCCCGTCGTGTCGATCCGGGGATGAATCGGGCCATTTCATCACCGTTTGCGAGGCTGCTTTTCCTTGTACCGCCAAATTTTCGGCTATATACCATCCGTTATTATTCCGGCATTGATCTCCATGGTGATGATCTATGCCTATACACGCCTGCTGTCGCCGGCTGCGTTCGGCAGCTATACATACGTCTTCTCCGCTGTCCTGGTGCTGGAAAGCTCCTTGTTCTACGCCGTGCCGACGGCGGTGCTGCGGTTCTATCCGCGCGCTGCGATCAACCGGCGGCGGGCCGGCCTGCTGAAAGAGGCGTACGGCCTGTTCTACGCCCTGTCGGCCGGGGTCATCGTGATCAGCGTATGCGCCGGGCTGCTGGTGGAGCTTCCGGCCGAGTATCGGCTCGCGGCGTGGCTGGCCTTGCCGATGCTGCTGCTCCGGGCGGCGGTGCAGTTGAACCAATCGGTCAACCGCGCCGCCAACCGCATGCAGCGCTACAACATCATCAACAGCGTCCACGCCGTTCTGGGCTTCGGCCTGGGCCTGGCGGGATTGTATCTGCTGGGCCGCGGGCCGGAATCCATTATCCTGGGCCTGCTGCTGGCGGCGCTGATCTGCGCGTGCGTCGATTTGCCGCTGCTGGCGTCGCCGTTCCGCCCGGCCGCTGGCGCTCTGGATCGCCGCGAACTCGTGAAACTGGTCGACTACGCGTGGCCCCTGGTCGCGGCGGCGGCGACCGAGGTGATCATGCAGAACAGCGACCGGTTCCTGCTGGGTTCGCTGGGGGGCGCCGAGATGCTGGGCATTTTCGCCGTCGCCTACAGCCTGGTGGAGCGGCCGACATCATTGATCTGCCTGTCGATCACCACGGCGACGTTCTCCTTGGTGCTGCAGGTGATGGAGCAGCGGGGCCGGGAGGCCGCACGAATTCAGTTCGGCCGCAATGGCATCGCCTTGCTGGCGATGGCGCTGCCCGCCTGCGCCGGCCTGGCGTTGACGGCCGACTACGTCAGCGCCTCCCTGGTGGGGCCGGCGTTCCGGCAGGGCGTCGCGGCGCTGATCCCGATCATGAGCCTCGCCGCCCTGCTGCGCGGGGTGCGGGCGCATTTCGTCGACCATGCCTTCCACCTGTCCAACCGGCCGCTGACGATGCTCTGGAGTTACGGACCAGCAACGGTATTGAATATCGCGCTGAACCTGTGGGCGATACCGAAATACGGCATGTACGGCGCGGCGTGGACCGCGGTGGTATCCCAGTTGGCGACGGTGATTATCGGCTGGATTCTGGGATCGTACCAGTTCCCGGTATGGCTTCCGGCGGGGCAGGTGATCCGGTGCGTCCTGGCGATCGTCCCGATGGCCGCGGCGCTGACGCTGATCCGGTTTCCGCTGGATTGGTTCGGGTTGCTCGCGGCGGTCGCGATGGGCGCCGCGGTTTATATTGTAAGCGCAATAGCCTTGGATGTGGGTGAAATCCAGTCGCTTGGCTATGAACAGGTTTGCAAGCGGCTGCGGGGGCGCGCCTCGGTGCTGGCGGGTTAGCTGCCGGAAATCGGCGGCGCACTGGCAGGCGGTGGATTCAACCGCCTGCCTGCGACTGCAAATTCTGATGCGGCCGAGTGGTTATAATCCGGGCTTCGGCCCCTCGGGAGGCTCCACCTTCGACGGGTTCTTGACGCCATATCTCGGCAGCTTCGGGTAGCTTCCGTCGAACGGCCAATAGCCAAAGCGCCAGAGCAAGGCGACGACGACGACGATGATTATGAGAGTAGTCATGTTTGTGCTTCCTTTACTGTTCAGCCTGAAACGGTTGCACACGGCAACCGAAACCTCCTGATCGAGTTGCGGCGGGTCTCACCCGAACAATCGGACAGATTGCTGGACGGCCTCAGTGCCGCTCTACAGCTATACCGTTGACGCGCCGCCGATCTCGTTGCCCGGGTTGACTTAAACACTTTCGAGATCGCGGTCACCGGTCGGTGCTCTCTCCATGTGGGCCGCCGCATTATATCGCGTCTGTGGAGGAAGGATAGCGGGGGTAGCTGATTAAGCCGGGGTCAAGATAAAGATTCGTCCCCGGCTGAATTGCGCACGAGAATGCGTAGCCGTATCGCAGAACTGAACAAGATAGTTTTAAGTCATTATTGACATCCGCGGGAAGACGCGCCGCGGCTTGCCGGCTCAATACCCCGGCGCCTCGTTCACGCAGACCACCCGCCAGCCATCCGCCGTCTTTTCCAGCCGGCTCAGCGACAGATTTTGCACTGCCATGTGCAGCGCATTGTCAGGGCCGATTTGCAGGGCGTGGGCAATAGCGCCGCGGATCGCGCCGCCGTGACTGACGATCACCACGTCGCGTCCGGCATGCGCCTCGGCCAGCCGCTCCATCGTCCGGCCGACACGGACGATCACCTCGGCCATGCTTTCCCCGCCCGGCGGCTTTTCGTGCCCACCCAGCGGCCAGAACGCGTGCGCCGGCAGCACTAGCCGCGCCGGCAGATCCGCGTGCGGCAGGCCCTGCCATTCGCCGAGAGACTGCTCGGTCAGTCCCGGCTCCTCGGTCGGATCCGCCGCGGGATAGCCGTGCGCGAAGATCGTCTCGGCGGTGCGCCGGGTGCGCGACAACGGAGTCACCAGCCAATCCGCGGGGCGCGGCAGCCGCGCCGCCAGCGAGCGATACATCGGCGCCTGCTCCAGCAGCGTGGTTTCGCACAGCGGCACGTCCATCACGCCGTACAGCACCGCGCGCGCATTCTCCGACACCAGCGCGTGGCGGATCAGCCAGAACCGGGTTGGTGTCACTCGCCGATGCTCAGCAATGCGCCGCGCACCCGGGCCTGATGAAACTGCCGCGCGAACAGCAGCAGGGTGGCGGATAGCCAGACGCAGTTCAGCACGAAGGCGGCGGCCAGATGGTCCCAGCGCACCTCGTTTTGCAGGACGATGGCGCGCATGCCCTCGAACACATGCGTGGTGGGCAGCATCAGGGCGACGGGCTGCAGCCAGCCGGGCAGCACGGTGACCGGGTAGAACACGGCCGAGAGCGGCGCGATGCCGAACATCACGCCCCAGGCCAGCGCCTCCGCCCCCATGCCGTGCCGCAGGATCAGGGAGATGACGACCAGCGCCACCATCCAGCCGAACATCATGAGGTTGATGAAGAACAGCACCAGCACCGGGCCGAGGGTGAACAGGTTGAAGGCGTAGAATGCCCAGGCCAGCAGGATCGCCGGCAACACGCCGACGAGCATGCGGATGATCGACATGGCGACGAGCGCCGCGAGCATCTCGGAGGGCCGCAGCGGGGAGACGAAGACGTGGCCGAGGTTGCGCGACCACATCTCCTCCATGAAGGAGATCGACATGCCCATCTGGCTGCGCAGCGTCACCTCCCACAGCAGCACGCCGCCGAGCAGGGTGGCGCCGGCCATGATGGCGGGGTTGTAGCCGGTGCGCATGGCCAGGAAGCGGGCGGTAAACCCCCAGATGCACATTTGCAGGATCGGCCAGTAGGCGAGTTCGAGCAGGCGCGGCCAGGAACGGCGATACAGCGCGAGGTGCCTGTACATCAGGCCCCAGATGCGGCGGAGTGCGGCGGAATGCATGCGGGGAGGGATGGCACGCGGTGGCGGGGGATGTCCAGGGCGGCGGCCTGAGCTACAGGTGGTCGTCATGAGTAGGCAAGATTTCATCCGCGCCGCCGCCGGAATGGCTGCAACAAGCATGGACCGGGTCAAAGAGCCGTGGCGTGGATGCTCTGACACTCGACGATATCAACGCAGAGACCGATGCTCACAGGCAGGAAACGAAGCCGGCTCCCGGCGACGCGGTGGGGCCAGAGAGGGGAAAAGACATAGTCCCAAATGGGCATCCGGATCCGATTGAGCCTTGCGGGAGAGGCGATGCACCCCTTTTACGCACCCGCCTGTTTGGCGGCGAGGCGCTCCCGCCCACGACGGTTTACGTCCTCGGCTAATTCATGCATGGCCTCTGCCGTGATCTCGATCCCCTCGCCGCGCGCCAGCGACGCTTCCGATTCGTCCAGCGTTTCGCGGAACTTCGCGAGGTCGGTTTCACGCTCCGCCCAGTGCGAGAGGGCTTCCTGAACGATGTCGTCGAAACTGCGTCCGGTGCGGGCGGCCAACGCGGCGATATGGGCTTCCTGGCCGGGAAGAAGGTTAATCTCCATGTGAATCAACCTATCCTGTTGCTGAAAGGAGTCACTACAGCCGCACCCGTCAGACCGGCACCGACTGCCGCCGATCGCGCGCGATGTCCAGGAACACGGCCTCCAGGTCGTGCCGCCCGTAGCGTGCCAGCAGATCCGCCGGGCTTCCGCGATCGACGATGCGGCCCTGCTTCAGCATCGCAACATCCGTGCACAGCCGCTCCACCTCCGCCATGTTGTGGCTCGCCAGCAGGATCGTGCAGCCGCTCTCCGAGCGGTACTGCTCCAGCCAGGTGCGCACCATGTCGCCGGTGTCCGGGTCCAGACTCGCCGTCGGCTCGTCCAGCAGCAGCACCTCCGGCTTGTTGATCAGCGCCTTGGCCAGCGCCACCCGGGTCTTCTGCCCGGCCGACAACTCCCCCGCCGGACGGTGCAGGATCGCCCCGAGATCGAGTTCCGCCGCCAGCGTCGCGATCCGCGCATCCACTTTGCGCACGTTGTACAGATGCCCGTAGACCCGCATGTTCTCTATCACCGTCAGCCGGTGGGGCAGGGCGACATACGGTGACGAGAAGTTCATCCGCGCCAGTGCGGCATAGCGGTCCGTTGCCATGTCGTGTCCCAGCACGCTGATGCGCCCGGATGTCGGGACGATCAACGCCAGCAGCATGGCGATCGTCGTGGTCTTGCCCGCGCCGTTGCCGCCGAGCAGCCCGAAGGTGGCGCCCCGGCGGACGGTGAAATCGATGTTGTCTACCGCCAGCACCGCATCATAGCGTTTGCTGAGGCTTTCGACCTGGATGGCGTTCATGCGGCTTCGGATAGGGTGCTCCGGGTCATTCGCCAAGGGGGGGCGCCAAGGGGGGGCGCCAAGGGGGGCGCCAAGGGGGGGCGCCAAGGGGAGAGTTCGCGAACACGCCGTGATTGGCCAAAACCCCCGGCTGCCCTAGGCTGATCGGCCATGATCGAATTTGCCGCAGCCCCCGCGACTCTGCCTCCCGGCCAGCGTGTCTACGCCGTCGGCGACATTCACGGTTGCATGGACCGCCTGATGGCCCTGCATGAGCTGATCGCCGACGATATCGCCAGCCGCCCGGCGGAGCACACCGTCCTCGTGCATCTCGGCGACTATGTCGATCGCGGCAGCGACAGCGCGCAGGTGGTCGACTGGCTGACCAACGGCCCGCCGGTGCCAGCCGATGATATCATTAACCTGATGGGCAATCATGAGCACATGATGCTCTCGGCCCTGGCCGCCGCCGACAAGGATGCGGCGTCGCTGTGGATGACCAATGGCGGTGCCGACTCGCTGCTGAGCTGGGGCATCTCCAGGCTCGTGCCGCCGGCGGAGTGGGCGGCCAAGATCCCCCGGCAGCACCTGATCTTCCTGCGCGACCTGACGATCAGCCATCGCGTCGGGCCGTATCTGTTCGTGCATGCCGGGGTCAGGCCGGGCGTCGCGCTGGAGCGGCAGACCCGGCACGATATGATCTGGATTCGCGAGCCGTTCCTGTCGTCGCGCGCCGATCACGGTGCGGTGATCGTACATGGGCATACGCCGAAGCGCGAACCGGTGATCCAGCCCAACCGCATCGCCCTCGATACCGGCGCGGTGCTGGGCGGTTCGCTGACCTGCGTGGTGCTGGAAGAGGACAAGCTGGCGTTCCTGCAGACGTAGCGGCCTCGGGACGCGCGGGCGTTATCGGGTTGAGATATTCCCCCGAATATGCAATTGCTTTGGTAAGAAACTTAGTCTTTTGCTGCACTGTATCCGCGGTTCAGCATATTACCGTATTCACTTCGGTGGACCGCTGCCCTGTATTTCCAAGGACTTCGCATCTTGTCCAAACTGTTGTTCCTGACACAGCGCATTCCCTACCCGCCGACCAAGGGGGAAAAGATCCGGCAGTTGCAGATCCTGCGGCATTTGAGGCAGTCGCATGAGGTTTATCTCGGCTGCCTGGTGGACGACCCGCGCGACCTGGAGCATGTGCCCACCGTGCAGGCGATGTGCGCGGACTCGTATTTTGCGGCGATCGATCGCCGCAGGGCCTCGATCGCCTGCCTGCGCGGCCTGCTGACGGGCGAACCGCTGAGCGTCACCTTCTACCGCCACCGGGGGCTCGCCGGCTGGGTCCGCCGCACGTTGCGCGACGTCAGGCCGGAGATCATTTTCGTCTCGTCGTCGAACATGGCGCCCTATGTGCTGGATCAGCGCGGACGCGAGCGTGTCTGCCTGGTCGACCTGGCAGACGTCGATTCGGAGAAATGGCGTGCCTATGCGCAATCCGGCGGCTTTCCGATGAACCGGGTGCATGCCCGCGAATGGCGCCGCGTCGCCGCGCTGGAAGCCCGCATCGCCCGGGACTGCGATTGGAGCACCTTGGTCTCCGCCGACGAAGCCGAACTCTTCGCCGGCCAGCATCCTGCCGAGGCGGCGAGAATTCGCGCCGTCAGCAACGGCGTCGACCATGCCTATTTCGATCCGGCCCTGCCGTATGCCCGGCCTTTCCCCGACGGCGGGCTTCACTTCGTCTTCACCGGCACCATGGACTACCCGCCGAACGTTGATGCCGTGGTGTGGTTTGCCGAGACGATCCTGCCGATGATCCGGCGGTCCCGGCCTGATGCGGCGTTCCACATCGCCGGCTCCAATCCCGCCCCGCGGGTGCAGGCGCTGACTGCGATCCAGGGCGTCTTCGTCACCGGCCGGGTGCCCGACATGCGGCCCTACATCGCCAATGCCAGCGCCGCCGTGGCGCCCATGCGCATCGCCCGCGGCGTCCAGAACAAGGTGCTCGAAGCCATGGCCATGGCGCGGCCAACCGTGGTCACGAGCGACGCCTTGAGCGGCATTCGCGCGGCCCCGGGGCGGGAGGTGCTGCTCGCCGATACGGCGGAAGACTTTGCGGCCGCCTGCCTGGTGGCGGCCGGACCGGAGGGCGAGGCCATCGGCGACGCGGCGCGGCGGCGCGTGCTGCAGGATCACACCTGGCCGGAGTGCCTGCGCGGCTTCGACGCGTTGCTGGATCGCGCGCCGCTCGCCGAACCGGTGCATGCCGGTTCGGCGTGATTGGGTAGGGCAAAGATTGTCCCGAGCCTCACGTCTTCGTGTGGCATGGATGAAGCGTCGACCAAACCGGATCGGCTTGGCGTTTCGTGACCCCGGCGTGCCGGCGTAATCTTACCCCACCCGGACCAGCCGGTGCTGCTTTCGCCCGGCGGATAGCTTGATCGCCCCGTCGCGCAGCAGATCCACCCCGACAAGCGCCCCCTCATCGGCCACGGCCGCATCGTTGACCCGTGCCCCGCCGCCCCTGATCAGCCGCCGTGCCTCGGCATTGCTCGCCGCCAGTCCGGCCAGGACGAACAGCCGAAACGCCGGAATCCCGGCTTCCAGCTCGGCCGCCGCTAGCGTCACGCTCGGCAACGTAGCCGCCGCCTCGCCCTCCTCGAACGCTCGCCGCGCAGTCTCCGCCGCCGCCGCGGCCTGTTCAGCCCCATGCGCCAAGGCCGTCGCCTCGGTCGCCAGCACCTTCTTCGCCTCGTTGATCTCCGCCCCGCCGAGCGCCTCGAGCCGCGCGATCTCCGGCAACGGCAGGTCCGTGAACAACCGCAGGAAGCGGCCGACATCCCCGTCCTCGGTGTTCCGCCAGAACTGCCAATAATCATAAACCGACAGCCGATCGGCGGTGAGCCAGATGGCGCCCTGGGCGGTCTTGCCCATTTTGCCGCCGGAGGCCGTGGTGATCAGCGGCGTCGTCAGGCCGTAGACCGATTTCGCATCCGTCCGGCGCGTCAGCTCCATCCCGGCGACGATGTTGCCCCACTGGTCGGACCCGCCGATTTGCAGCGTCACCCCGTGCCGGCGGCTGAGCTCGCGGAAATCGTAGCTCTGCAGGATCATGTAGTTGAATTCGAGGAAGGTCAGCGGCTGCTCGCGCTCCAGCCGCAGCTTCACGGAGTCGAACCCCAGCATCCGGTTGATGGTGAAGTGCACCCCGACCTCCCGCAGCAGCGGGATATAGCCCAGCGTGTCCAGCCAGTCGGCGTTGTTCGCCAGCATGGCGTCAGCGGGACCTTCGCCGAAGCGCAGGAACGGCGTGAAGCAGCGCCTTATGCCCGCCATGTTGGCGGCGATCACCTCATCCGTCAGCAATTGCCGCGACTCGTCCTTGCCGGAGGGATCGCCGATGCGCGTCGTCCCTCCGCCCAGCAGCACCACCGGCTTGTGGCCGTGCTTCTGCAGCAGCCGCAGGATCATGATCTGCACCAGGCTGCCGACATGCAGGCTGTCCGCCGTGCAGTCGAAGCCGATATAGGCGGAGACGGGTCCGGTCTGCATCGCGGCGCGCAGCGCGTCCGTGTCGGTGCACTGAAACACGAAGCCGCGCGCGGTGGCTTCGTCCAGGAAAGAGGTGGTCGTCATGGCGGCAGACCCGTATCGTGAGAAGGCACGCGGGTTAACACACACCAGCACGGGAACAAATGCCGCGCGTTATCGGCTTGATGAGCGGAACCTCCCTGGACGGCGTCGATGCCGCCTGGCTTGACACCGATGGCGAGCACATCGCCGCGTTCGGGCCGTCGCTGACGCTGCCGTACGACGCGGCGCTGCGCCGCGATCTGCGCATGATCCTCGACCTCGCCCCGACGCTCGTCGACGGCGATCCCCGCCTGGTCAGCGCCGTGGACCGTCTGACCGCGTACCACGTCCGGGCGGTCAAGGCGCTCGATCGGCCCGCTGACATGATTGGCTTCCACGGCCAGACCATCCTGCATCAGCCCGCCCGCGGGCGGACCTGGCAGGTGGGGGACGCCGCGCGGCTGGCGAGGGAGACGGGCGTGCCGGTCGCGCACGATTTCCGCTCGGCCGATGTCGCCGCGGGCGGGCAGGGCGCCCCGCTGGTGCCCGTCTATCACGCGGCGCTGGCGGTGAACCTGCCCAAGCCGCTGGCGATCCTGAATATCGGTGGCGTTGCCAACGTGACCTTCATCGGCCGGGATGGGGCGTTGCTGGCCTTCGACACCGGACCGGGTAACGGCCCGCTGGATGACTGGTGCGCGCGGCACACCGGCCAGCCATTCGACAAGGACGGCACCCTGGCCCGGTCAGGTCACGCCGATGGGCTGGTGCTGGCGCGGCTGCTGGCCGACGGATATTTCGCCGCACCCCCGCCCAAATCGCTCGATCGGCTGGATTTCGGCCGGGCACTGGCGGCCAGCGGCCTGGATGGACTGTCGGCGGCGGACGGGGCGGCAACCTTGGCGGCGTTCACCATCCGCTCGATCGCCGCCGCGGTGTTTCCCGAGCCGCCCGCCCGCTGGCTGATTTGCGGCGGCGGTCGGCGCAACCCAATGCTGATGCACGGGTTGCGCCAGGCGCTCGGCGTTCCGGTCGCGCCGGTGGAATCGGCAGGATGGGATGGCGACGCGCTGGAAGCCCAATGCTTCGGCTTCCTTGCGGCGCGAATAGCGAGCAAGCGGCCGATAACGTTCCCAAGCACGACAGGTGTGCCTGTCGCGATGGCCGGTGGCCGTATTCAAACTATATAAAGAAGTGCTGCGGGGCGGCAGCGGCATGACGCCGCCGCCCGGGTGCCGGGTTGACCCGGTCTAATCCGCAGCCAAAGCCATCTGCTTGCGGGCGATCGCCTTGCCGCAGAAATCATCCACCGCGTCTGCCACAATATCGGCATGACTGGCGAATACATGGTCCGCACCCGGTATAACCCGGTAATCGACATGAACGCCCTTCTGGGTATTCAGCTTATCCACCAGCTTCCGCACCGCCGGCTCCGGCACCAATTCGTCCACATCCCCGTGCAGCATCAGACCGCCGCACGGACAAGGCGCGAGGAAGCCGAAATCGTAGTGATTGGCCGGCGGAGCGACACTGACCCAGCCCGATATCTCGGGCCGGCGCATCAGAAGCTGCATGCCGATGAACGCGCCGAAGGAGTAACCGGCGATCCACAGCCCGCCATGGCCGGGATTGACCGCCTGCATCCAGTCGAGCGCCGCCGCTGCATCACCAATCTCGCCGATGCCGCCATCGTAACGGCCCTGGCTGCGTCCAACACCGCGGAAGTTGAAGCGCATCACCGAACATCCAAGCTTCTGGTAGGCTTGGTACATCGAATATGTGATACGGTTATTCATCGTTCCGCCATGCAGCGGATGCGGATGCAGAATAAGCGCGACCGGCGCCCCTGACTCCTTCGAATGATGATAGCGACCTTCAAGCCGTCCATCTGGACCGGCAAACATGACCTCGGGCATGGCGATAAGTAACCTGTTTCCTGTCCCACCGGCAGCGCACACATCGAGGCCACCGCAGCCTCGAGCATCGTGCCGGGCACACACATCGCGCGGGTCAGGACAATTCCCCCCGTGGCCCGCGCGACCCAATTCAAATAGGAACGCAATCCCTGGATTTCAGTTCCGTGGCACGCGTGCAAACCATTAAATCTTGACCACCGCAGTCGGATATTTTACGTCAGATGTAAGTGTTCGCAGGGAGCCTGATCCGCGTTTTTCCTTCTGTACAAACAACAATAACACCTCCGCAGGGCGCCGCGTATGGGCCTCTGTCCCTAGGAGAACCTCGTTATAGGACAATCAAAGCGATCTTTCATCATGGAAATGTCGCATGGGCTTCATGTTCCGTGTAATAGACAGGTGTGCTGAACAAAAGAGAGAAATCCCGCCAGATGATGCAAAATAATCTGTATGCTGCTACTGGAGGTTGCGTCTTTGGCCCCTTTCAAACCTTTTGAATCCCCCGGGGTCCGGCAAGCCGTCTATTTTGGCATGATTATCGCTTCCGGCGAGCGGCCAGCCCACCGCAACCCTGTGTCGTTCAGCGTTCAACTCCGGCACTACTCCATGTTTGACCAGAAGATGCCGCCGATCCAACCGGCGCTATTTGCCGGGGCGGCCGGTTGCGGCGCAGGACTTCGCCCCCGCCCGGCTTGCGGCTGAACCGCCGTGCAGCTTTCCACCCGGGGCCGCTACGCGGTGATGGCCATGGCCGATCTCGCGACACGCAGCGGGGCCGCGGCAGTGTCTTTGGCGGAGATTGCCGAGCGCCAGCAGCTCAGCCAATCCTATCTGGAGCAATTGTTCGGCAAACTGCGCCGCGCCGGGCTGGTCGGCTCCGCCCGCGGCCCCGGCGGCGGCTACCGGCTGGCGCGCCCGGCCGCCGAGATCGCCATCGCCGAAATCGTCGCCGCGGTCGATGAGCCGACAAAGGCGACGCGCTGCGATGCCGGCAGGGGCGGTTGCCTGCTGTCGTGCTCCGAAGGTATAGGCACCGGCCAGTGCCAGACCCACGAGCTTTGGGTCGAGTTGGGTCGTCAGATCGACCTGTTTCTCGCCGGCATCACCCTGGAGGATGTCGTCAAGGGCCAGGTCAGCGGGAGGGCCGCCGGCGTGGTGCCGCTGCCGGCTGACCTCGCCGGAGTTCAGTGACATGCATTACCTGGATGCCAATGCGACCCAGGCGCTGCGTCCCGCCGCCCGGGACGCCGTTCTCGCCGCCCTGGACGTTATCGGCAATCCATCCTCGGTGCATCAGGCCGGCCGTGCCGCCCGGCGCATCATGGAGGATGCCCGGGAGGCGATCGCCCGCCGCTTCGGCGCCCGGCCCGCGGATCTGGTGTTCACCTCGGGCGGCACCGAGGCGGACGCGCTGGCGATCCATGCCATGCGCGCCAATCGGCGACTTATTATAAGTGCGATCGAGCATGATGCGGTGCGTTCGTCCGCCGCGGGCGCCGCGGTCCTGCCGATCGGCGCGGACGGCGCGGCCGATAGCGATGCCCTGGACACCCTGCTCGGGGACGGGGTTGCGTCGCTGGTCTGCCTGATGCTGGCCAATAACGAGACGGGTGTCATCCAGCCGGTGCAACAGGCCGCTGCGATCTGCCGGCGGCACGGGGCGATCCTGCATGTGGATGCGGTGCAGGCGGCGGGGCGGATGCCGGTGGATCTCGCGGCGCTGGGGGCGCACAGCCTGGCGATCTCTTCGCACAAGCTGGGCGGGCCGGCGGGCGCCGGCGCGCTGTTGCTGGCGCCGGATGCGCCGTTCGGCGCGGCATTGATCGCCGGCGGCGGGCAGGAGCGCGGGCGGCGGGGCGGGACCCCGCCCGTCGCACTGTTCGCCGGGTTCGCCGCGGCCGCGGTTGGCGGTGCCGACGATGACGTTGGCCGCATCGCCGCCTGGCGCGACGCGGCCGAGCGCGCCGCCGTCGCGGCGGGGGCCGTCGTCTGCGGCGATCCGGCGCGGCGTCTGCCCAACACCACCTGCCTCGGCCTGCCCGGAGTGCGGGCGGATGCCCAGGTCATCGCCTTCGACCTGGAAAACATCGCTGTCAGCGCCGGGGCGGCGTGCAGTTCCGGCAAGGTGGCGACCAGCCACGTGCTGCGGGCGATGGGCCTGGGTCCGCTGGCCGGGCAGGCGATCCGGGTGTCCCTGCCGTGGAACGTGACGCGGGCGAACATCGACGCCTTCGTGGAGGCCTACCCGCGCGTGGCGGCCCGGCTGCGGTCGCCCCTGGCGACGCGCGCCGCCTGACCTTAAGTCTGGCGGATGAATACGCCTCCGCCGCGGCCGAACCGGCCCGTCTACCTGGACAACCAGGCGACCACGCGCTGCGATCCGCGCGTGGTGGCGGCGATGCTGCCGTTCTTCACCGAGGACTATGGCAACCCGCACAGCGCCGAGCACGTCCTCGGCCGCCGCGCCGAGGCGGCGGTCGAGCAGGCGCGTGGCCGGGTCGCCGCACTGCTTGGCGCGGGCAGCAACGAAATCGTCTTCACCTCCGGCGCCACCGAGGCGAACAACATCGCCATCAAGGGCGCCGCGCGCTTTGCCGCCGGACAGGGAGATCCGAGGCGGCGCATCGTCACCGCGGCGACGGAACATAAGTGCGTGCTTGAATCGGTCGCGGATCTGGCGGCCGAGGGGTTCGAGCCGGTTGTCCTGCCGGTGCGCGGCGACGGGCTGCTGGACCCGGAGGTGCTGCGCGCGGCGCTGGAAACGCCGACGCTGCTGGTCAGCATCATGGCGGTCAACAACGAAACCGGCGTGATCCAGGACATTCGCGGATTCGCCGCCATCGCCAAGGCGGCCGGGGCGCTGTTCCACAGCGACCTTGCCCAGGCTGTGGGCAAAATCCCGGTCGACCTGACCGATTGGAAGGTCGATCTGGCGTCGGTCAGCGGGCACAAGTTCTATGGCCCGAAGGGTGTCGGCGCGCTGTTCGTCCGCCGCCGCCCGCGCGTGCGCCTGATGCCGCTGTTGTCCGGCGGCGGGCAAGAGAGGGGGTTGCGCTCCGGCACGCTGGCCGCGCCGCTGATCGCCGGGCTTGGTGTCGCCTGCGATCTTGCCGCCGCGGAGATGCAGGCGGAAGCCGAGCGCATCGCGGCCCTGCGCCGCCGCCTGCTGGATCGCCTGACCGCCGGCATTCCGGGGCTTCGGGTCAATGGCAGCCTGGACGCCCGCATCACCGGCAACCTGAACCTGACGTTTCCGGCGCGCACCGCCGCGGCGCTGATGCAGGCCGCGCCCGATCTGTGCGTTTCGACCGGCTCCGCCTGTTCCTCGGCCGAGATCGAGCCGTCTTATGTGCTGCGCGCGATGGGGCTTTCCGAGCCCGAAGCCGCTTCGACCTTGCGCATCGGGATCGGACGCTTTACCTCCGCCGCCGATATCGACTACGCCGCCGCGGCGCTCGTGGCGGCCTACGCCGATGAGCCAGCCGGGGCCTGATCCGTATGCCGAAGATGACGTTCATTGATCCCAAGGGCGTTCCGCGCGAGGTTGACGCGCCGCTCGGGCTGTCCGTGCTGGAAATCGCCCACAAGCACGGGGTCGATATCGAAGGCGCGTGCGAGGGCTCGCTGGCCTGCTCGACCTGCCACGTCATCGTCGATGCGGCCTGGTTCAAGCAGCTGGAAACGCCGACGGAGGACGAGGAGGACATGCTCGACCTGGCGTTCGGCCTGACCCGGACCTCCCGGCTCGGCTGCCAGATCGTCATGACCGAGGCGCTGGACGGCCTGGTCGTCACCTTGCCGGCGGCGACGCGGAACGCCCAGGGATAAGCATGCGGGTTGTAGTCGCCATGTCCGGCGGCGTGGACAGCAGCGTGGTTGCCGGCCTGCTGCATGAGGCCGGGCACGAGGTCATCGGCGTCACCCTGCAGTTGTACGACCATGGCGCGGCGTCCGGCCGCAAGGGCGCCTGCTGCGCCGGCCAGGACATCCACGACGCCCGCCGCGTCGCCGATACGCTGGGGATAGCGCATTACGTGATCGACGCCGAGGAGCGGTTCGCCAGGGCGGTGATCGCCGATTTCGCCGACAGCTATGCCGGCGGCGAGACTCCGGTGCCGTGCATACGCTGCAACCAGACGGTCAAGTTCGGCGATCTGTCCGATCTGGCGCGCGGCCTCGGCGCGGAACGCCTGGCGACCGGGCATTACGTGCGGCGCATCGACGGCCCCGCCGGCGCCGAACTGCACCGCGCCGCGGATGCGCTGCGGGACCAGAGCTGGTTCTTGTTTGCGACGACCCGGGCGCAGTTGGAGCTGTGCCTGTTTCCGCTCGGCGCGATGCAGGACAAGCGGGCGGTGCGCGATGTCGCGCAGCGGCTCGGGTTGGCGGTTGCCGAGAAGCCGGACAGCCAGGACATCTGCTTCGTGCCGTCGGGCGATTACACCGGCATCGTCGGCCGGTTCCGCCCGGATGCGCTGGAGCCGGGCGAGATCGTCACCGCGGACGGCCGCGTCGTCGGCGGTCATGACGGTATCGGGCGCTATACGGTGGGGCAGGGCAAGCGGCTCGGCGATGCCGCGGTGGTGGCCGGGCAGCGGCAGTATGTCGTCGCAACCGACCCCGGGCGGCGGCGGGTGGTCATCGGCCCGCGCGATGCCGGGACGCGGGCGATTCCGTTGCGGGATGTGAACTGGCTGACGGAGGCCGGCGACTCGTTTCGCTGCACCGTCAAGCTGCGGGCGCACGACCAGTTGCGGCCGGCGCTGGTTCGCACCGCACGCGAGGAAACCACGGTCGAACTGGATGAGCCCGCCCTGCCGGCACCCGGCCAGGCCTGCGTGTTTTACTTGGGGGACCGGGTGCTGGGCGGCGGCATCATCGCACGAACGGCGCCGGCCGGCACCGGCCGCACCTGAAGCCGATCGGCGGTGCGGGTTGAGGCAAAGGAAGGTGTGACACGGATTTACACCGATTAAGTCACAGATTGCACGGAACCCGGCGGGTCCTTTGGCGGCACCCCACCCGGTGACCGAGGCGCTGCCCCGGCCGGTTTCGCGTCGGTGTAATCCGTGACTTAATCGGTGTAAATCTGTGTTCCATCTTGCTTTTCCACCTCCAAACCCCGCCGCTGCCGATGGCCCTGGTGTCAGCAACACACCTTGACCCCCGCACCCCACCGGCGCACATCCCACCCGCCAGACAGTCGGGCGGCCGCCGTCAGCGGGTCATTCCGTTGGCGGAGGAAAGTCCGGGCTCCACGGGAATACGGTGCCGGCTAACGGCCGGCGGGGGCGACCCCAGGGACAGTGCCACAGAAAACAAACCGCCCGTGCAAGGCCGCCCCTCCGGGAGCGGACCCCGCGGGCAAGGGCGAAACGGTGCGGCAAGAGCGCACCGCGCCCCTGGCAACAGGGGCGGCAAGGTAAACCCCACCGGGAGCAAGACCGAATAGGGGCGGCCGCGATATCCGGGATTACAGTTCCGTGATGATCGCAGGGACATTCCCGTCCCGCCGCCCGGGTTGGTCGCGTGAGGCGCGGCGCAAGCCGCGTCCCAGAGGAATGGCCGTCCCGCCTCGCAAGGGGCGGACAGAACCCGGCTTACAGACTGTCTGGCAGCCCTTCCCCGCGCCACTTATCCCCGGGTCGGCTTATCCACAGCGCCCCCGCACAATGCTCGTTTCAGCTCCCCATCCACAGAGTTGTCCACAGGAACGAAACGCGAATATTCGCGTGATGAAGAATTGCTTTGGAGTGAATCGGAACCCCCTCGGTAAGTGTTTGACTCACAGCGAATTTTACCCGTCCCACCGGCCAGTATAGCGGGGAATCCTTTTGACTAACCATGAATTCCCATGCTATCCCATCTCACCCCATGACGGACCATCGTCCACCACCGGGTGCGACCGGATCTGGCCAGAATCCCCCCTCGCCAAAACCGGCTGCCGGCTTCACCGCTCGACACGAAAGGCGCACCGGTCCGCATGGGCCTTTTCATCGGCACACACCAGAACAAGCTGGACGCCAAGGGGCGTGTGTCGGTGCCGGCGTCATTTCGTTCGGTTCTCAAAAAGATGAGCAACGCCGGCGAAGGCGCCCTGGTCGCCCCGCTGGTGCTGCGCCCCTCGCACCAGCATCCCTGCATCGAAGGCTGGACCGAGAAGGGCTTCGAAGCCCTCGGCGCGCCGTTGGACAACTACGATCAGTTCAGTACCGAACATGATGATATCGCCATGGCGATCTTCGGCGACGCCTGCCCGATGGAAACCGACAAGGAAGGCCGCATCCAGCTTCCGGCGGACCTCGTCGCCTATGCCGGTCTGACCGACAGCGTCGTGTTCATCGGCACCAGCAAGACCTTCCAGATCTGGGAGCCCGCGGCCGGCGCCCGCCGCCTCGCCGAGGCCAAGGCCGCGGTCCGGGCCGCGCAGATGACCCTGCGGACCGGAGCGCGGGCATGAGCGGCCACGTCCCCGTCCTGCTGGACGAAGTGATCGCCGCGCTCGCGCCGCGCGACGGCGGCGTCTACCTCGACGGCACCTTCGGCGGCGGCGGCTATGCCCGCGCCATCCTGCAACATGCCGCCTGCAGCCTGTGGGCGATCGACCGCGACCCCGAGGCGATCCAGCGTGGTGCGACTCTTGTCGCCGAGTTCCCCGGCCGGCTGCACCTGCTGCACGGCCAGTTCGGCGACATGGTGGCGCTGCTGGATCAGGCCGGCGTCACCGCGCTGGACGGCGTCGTGCTCGACCTCGGCGTGTCGTCCTTCCAGATCGACGATCCGCAGCGCGGATTCTCCTTCCGCTTCGACGGTCCGCTCGACATGCGCATGGGAAAACATGGGACGAGCGCCGCTGACCTGGTGAATACGCTGCCGGAAGGCGCGCTCGCGGACCTGCTGTACGAACTGGGCGAGGAACGCGCGTCGCGGCGGATCGCCAAGGCGATCGTCGCCGCCCGTCAGGAACAACCGATCGAGACCACCGGGCGGCTGGCATCCATCATCCGCTCGGTCATGCCGCGCGACAAGTCGGGCAACGACCCGGCGACGCGCAGCTTCCAGGCGCTGCGCATCAAGGTGAACGACGAGCTGCGCCAGATCGAGGACGCGCTGGCGCAGGCGGTCAGCCTGCTCGCCCCCGGCGGCAAGCTGGTCGTCGTGGCGTTCCACAGCCTGGAGGACCGCATCGTCAAGCGGTTCATGAGCGAGGCGGCCGGCCGCACCGGCGGTCCGTCGCGGCACGATCCGGGCGGCCTGTTCCAGCGCGAGGCGCCGCGCTTTCGCCTGCTGACCTCCCGCGCCGTGCGCCCCGGCGCAGCCGAGACCGATGCCAATCCGCGATCCCGCAGCGCCCGGCTGCGGGCGCTCGAACGTCTGACGCCTCCCGCCGCGCGCGGGCACGACAAGGGCCTCAATCCATGATCCGTCCCCTGACGATCGTCACCTTCCTGATGGCCACCGGTTCGGGGCTTTACCTGTACCAGTCCAAGCACGAGGTGCAGATGCTCGACAAGACGATCGAGCGAACGGTGCATGAGACCAGCGCATTGCGCGACCAGAGCCGTCTGCTGGCGGCGGAATGGACGATGCTGAACGACCCGGAGCGGTTGCGGCAGTTCTCCGACAACTTCCTCAGCCTCAAGACGATTGCGCCCGGGCAGTTCACCAGCCTGGCCGACCTGGATACACGGCTGCCGGCCGTGCACATCGAGCCGCCGAAGGTCGAGGAACCGCCGGTGCCGGTGGCCATCGGCCCCGCCGCGCCGGCGCCCGAGGCGGCCCCGGCCGAGCCGGACAGCTCCGCCGTCGCCGAGGAGCAGGAGGATCTGCCGGTGCCGCCGATGCCGGCCGCACCGCCATTGGTCGCCTCCGTCCCGCATCCGGTGGAACACAAGGCCGCGGCGCCGAAGCCGGCCGAACCGCCGCGGGCGGTGGCGACCGCCGAACCGCGTCCGACCGAATTGCATCCGGCGCATCCGCCGGAGAACCGTCCGTCCGAGGCGAGGACCGCCGAAACCAGGACCGGCGAAGCCAGGCCCGCCGAGCAGCACGCTTCGGTCGCGCCGCCCCGGCCGTCGCAGCCGCCGTTGCAGGCAAGGCCCGCCGCTCCGGCACCGGTGGTTGCGATGGCGCCGAGACCGGCGCCCGTGGTGGCGGCAGTGGCGCCGCGGCCGGCATCGCCCGCCCCGCAGCCTGCCGCGGTTGCCACCGCCTCGCCGTATGGCGGATCGCTGCTTGGCATGGCGCGTGGAACGATGTCTCCGGCGCCGCGGCCGATGCCGGTCAGTTCCACGCAATGGTCCAACACCAACTAAGTCCGTACCAGCATGAGCGATCCAGACGATCCGTTTCCGCCGAACGATCCGCCGCCGCAAGACGGGCGGTTCGGCAGGCTGGCGTCCCGGCGCGGTGCAACCCGCGCCGATGCGGTTTTGCGCATGGAGAATGTCCGGGTCACTGCGCCGGACCTCGCGCGGCGGGCGGCGCTGGAGAAATCGCGGTCGCGGCTGGTCATCGCCGCGGGCGGTTTCACCTTCCTGTTCGGCGCCGTGCTGGCGAAGCTTGCATTGGCAACGATCTTCATGCCGCTGGCGCCGCACCGGGTGGAGCGTCCGGTCAGCGAGATCGTTGCAGCCGCGCCGCATAACCCGATCGAATCGACCTTGCCGGGCCAGCGGGCAGCCATCGTTGACCGTAACGGTCAGCCGATGGCGATCTCGCTCAATACTGTTTCGTTATTTGCTGACCCCCGGCAGATCGGCAATGCGGAGGAGGCGGCGGGGAAGCTGAAGCAGGTCTTGCCACGGCTGGATCTGGCAGAAACGACCGAGCGCCTGAAGCGCGACGACAAGAAGTTCATTTATCTTGCCCGAGAAATAACCCCGCGCGAGGAAATGGCGGTCAACGACCTCGGCATTCCCGGCATCGATTTCCGCCCGACGCAGCACCGCCAGTACCCGCTCGGCCGCACCGCCGCGCAGGTGCTGGGCGGCGTCGATGTCGACCAGAGCGGCTTCGCCGGGGTGGAGAAATATTTCGACGAACGCCTGCGTAACAACCAGGACCCGTTGCGCCTGTCGATCGACCTCCAGGTGCAGGCCGCGGTGCGCGAGGAGCTGATCACGGCGATGCAGACCTTCAGCGCCATCGGCGGCTGCGGCATCGTCATGGACGTGCATACGGGTGAGGTGCTGGCGATGGTCAGCCTGCCGGATTACGACGCCAACCTGGTGCGCACCGCCCCGGCGGACGACCGCTTCAACCGCGCGGTCGAGGGAACCTATGAGCCCGGCAGCACATTCAAGCTGCAAACCGCGTCGATGGCGCTGGACCTCGGCGTGGCCCATATATGGGATGAGTTCGATGCGTCCCACAATATCTCCATCGGCCGCTTCACCATTTCCGACTTCGAGGGCAAGCACCGCTGGCTGTACCTGCCGGAGGTGCTGGCCTACTCGTCCAATATCGGCGCCGCCCACATCGCCCAGGCGGTGGGGTCGGAACGGCAACGGAACTGGCTGAAGGGCATGGGCATGTTCGGCCGCACCGGGATCGAGCTGCCGGAATCGGCGCGGCCAATCATCCAGCCGGCGGCGAACTGGAAGGAAATCGCCACGCTGACGGTGGGTTTCGGGCACGGCATTTCCGTCACGCCGCTGCACGTGGTGCGCGGCACGGCGGCGATCGCCAATGGCGGGTTGTTGGTGCGTCCGACCATCCTGGCGCTGGAGCCGGGCGCGCAGCCGGAGACGGTCCGGGTGATGCAGACGTCCACCTCGGACATCATGCGCCGGCTGATGCGGCTGGTGGTGACCGACGGGTTCGGCAAGTCGGCCGAGGTGCCGGGCTATTACCCCGGTGGCAAGACCGGCACGGCGGAGAAGGTGCAGGCGCATGGCGGCTACAAGAAGCACGCCAACGTCGCGGCGTTCATGAGCGTGTTTCCGATGAACGCGCCGCGTTTCGCCGTTTACATGATGCTGGATGAGCCGCATGCGACCAAGGCGACCTATGGCTATGCGACGGCGGGCTGGGTGGTGGCGCCCGCCGCCGGCAAGGTGATCGCGCGGATTGCGCCGATGATGGGCATGCTGCCGGATATCGTGAACATGCCGGCGATCAACCAGGCGCTGGCGATCCCTCTGGAGCCTGGCCGCCCATCCGGCGCGCCTGCTCGCGGACCGGTGGCGGCGCCGCCCGCGGTCGATGCCGCGGCGAAGACGGTGCGGGACACCAAGCCGAACCTGACGGTCCCGGCGACGGTGCTGCCGCCGGCGATCAGCCGCCCGGCTCCTGACATCCGGCGGCAGACACGGCTGTTGGCGGCGCCTTCTGTCGTCGCCGAAGCGCGCACGTCTTCGCCCGTCATGGTCCAGGCGATCTCCGTTGCGGCTCGCTGACATCATGCGCACCGTCTCAAACTCACCCGGCGACCTCCGGGCGCTGGCGCAGTTGGAGATCGCCGGGGTCACCGCCGACAGCCGCCACGTCGTGCCCGGCGATCTGTTCGCCGCACTGCCGGGCACCAAGGTCGATGGCCGCACGTTCATCGCCGATGCGGTCAAGCGCGGTGCCGTCGCCATCCTGGCTCCGTCCGGCACCATCTGGCCGAAGGGCGTGCCGCAGCGGCCGATCATCTATGATCAGGAACCGAGGCGCTTTCTGGCGCGGATCGCGGCGGTGCTGGCAGGGCCGCAGCCGGAGACGGTGGTCGCCGTCACGGGCACCAACGGCAAGACCAGCACGGTGGAGTTCACCCGCCAGCTTTGGGCCTCGGCCGGAGAGACGGCGGCCAGCCTCGGCACGCTCGGCCTGATCGCGCCCGGTTTCGAACCCGGCCCCGGCCTGACCACGCCCGATCCGGTCAGCCTGGCCGAGACGCTGGCCGGCCTCGCGCGGCATGGCGTCAACCGGGCGGCGATCGAGGCGTCGTCGCACGGCCTGGACCAGTTCCGGCTCGATGGCGTGCGGCTGGCGGCGGCGGCCTTCACCAACCTGACGCGCGACCACCTGGATTATCATGGCACGCTGGAAGCCTATCGGCGCGCCAAGCTGCGCCTGTTCGAGGTGCTGCTGCCGGAGGGCGCCCCGGCCATCGCGCATGCCGAGATGGACCCGGCCACCCTGGAAGCCTTGCGTGAGATCGCATTCCGGCGCCGGCTCGACCTGCGCACTGTGGGCGAAACCGGCGACCTCTTCCGGCTGATCGATGCGCGTCCCCGCCCGGACGGGCAGGACCTGACGATCCTGGCGGACGGGCGGCGGCATCAGGTCGTCCTGAACCTGCCCGGCCGTTTCCAGGCCGACAACGCCCTGGTTGCCGCAGCGCTGGCCGAGACGCTCGGGCTGTCCGGCGCGCTGGACCTGTTGCCAACGCTGCACGGCGTGCGCGGCCGCATGGAACGCGCCGCGCTGCTGCCCAACGGCGCCGCCGCCTATGTCGATTACGCCCATACGCCCGACGCGCTGGAGCGCCTGCTGTCGGCGCTGCGTCCGCATACCACCGGCCGCCTGCACGTCGTGTTCGGCGCCGGCGGCGACCGCGACCGCGGCAAGCGCCCGTTGATGGGGCAGGCCGCCGCCCGCCTGGCCGACTGCCTGATCGTCACCGACGACAACCCGCGCAGCGAAGATCCCGCCAGCATTCGCGCCGCCATCATGGCGGCCTGCCCGGCCGCCTTCGAAATCGGCGACCGCGCCAAGGCGATCGAGACCGCCTTGAACGACCTCGCCCCGGGAGACGTTCTCGTGGTGGCTGGCAAGGGGCATGAGCAGGGCCAGATCGTCGGTGACACCGTCCTGCCGTTCGACGACGCCGGCGTGATCCGCCGCCTGGCCGGGACGGAGCCGCAGGCATGACCCTGTGGACCGCCCGGGACCTGGCCGAAGCGACGGGCGGCGTGCTGTCCGCCCCGTTCGACGCCGGCGGCGTGTCGATCGACACCCGGACCCTGAACCCTGGCGACCTGTTCGTGGCGCTGCTTGGCGAGGGCCGCGATGGCCACGCCTTCGTCGCGAACGCGCTGGCGAAAGGCGCTGCCGGGGCCATGGTGCACGCGAACGTATCGCCCGCCGCGCCAACCCTGCGCGTGGATGACACCCTGGCCGGCCTCACCCGCCTCGGCGGCTTCGCCCGCGCCCGGTTCGCCGGCCGGCTGGTCGCCGTCACCGGCAGCGTCGGCAAGACCACCACGAAAGAGATGCTGCGCGCCGCGCTGTCCGCCTTCGGGCCGACGCACGCGGCGGCGGCCTCTTACAACAACCATTGGGGCCTGCCGCTGACCCTGGCCCTGATCCCCCGCCCCGCCCAGTTCTGCATCGCCGAGATCGGCATGAACCACGCCGGTGAAATCGAGCCGCTGGCCCGGCTGGCGCGCCCGCATGTCGCGGTCATCACCACCATCGCCAAGGCGCATGTCGGGCACCTCGGCAGCATCGAGGCCATCGCCGCCGAAAAGGCGACCATAACCCGCGGCCTGGAACCCAACGGCATCGCGGTTTTCCCGGCGGATTCACTGCACCTGCCGCTGCTGCGCGCTGGCGCATCCGGCGCGACGGTAGTGACCTTCGGCAGCGATGCGTCCGCCGATGTCCGGCTGTTGAACGCCGAGGCGGATGCCGACGGGTCGCGGCTCGACATCAGCATCCTCGGCCGCGCCGTGCGCCTGCGCCTGAACGCACCGGGCCGGCACATGGCGCTGAACGCGACCGCCACCTTGGCCACCATCGCCGCGCTCGGCCTGGACCCGGCCAAAGCCATCGCCGCGCTGGAAGCCTTTGCGCCGTTGTCAGGCCGGGGCGCACGCCGCGAACTTGCAATAGCTGGCGGAACGATCCTGCTGCTCGACGAAAGCTACAACGGCAACGGCGCCTCGGTGCGCGCCGCACTCGACGTGCTGCGGCTGCAGCCGGACCGCCGCCGTGTCGCCGTGCTGGGGGATATGCTGGAACTCGGCGACGAGGGTCCGGCGGAGCATGCGAGTCTCGCCGATGCGGTGGAACAGTCCGCCGACATTCTTTTCACCTGCGGTCCGCTCATGCGCCATTTGCATGACTCCGTCCCATCAGCGCTGCGTGGCGCACATGCCGCTGATTCCAATGCACTGGCACCGATCGTTGCAAAAGCAATCACTGATGGCGATGCGGTTCTGGTCAAAGGCAGTCTCGGCAGCGGCATGAGACGTATTATCGCCACCCTCGAAGCTGCTACCTCCCGCGCTTCAACGAACCCGGCGGGAGCCGCCTGATGCTGTACATTTTATTCCGCCCGCTGGCGGACCAGTTCATCCTGTTCAACCTGTTCCGCTACATCACCTTCCGCGCGGGCGCCGCATGCCTGACCGCGCTGGTCGTCAGCTTCCTGATGGGACCCTGTGTCATCCGCTGGCTGAAATCGTTTCAGCGGCAGGGCCAGCCGATACGGCTGGACGGGCCGGAGCGGCATCTGATCGAGAAGAAAGGCACGCCGACAATGGGCGGCCTGCTGATTCTCGGCAGCCTGTCCGTTTCGACCCTGCTGTGGGCCGACATGCGTAACGGTTATGTCTGGGCCGTGCTGTTCGTTACGCTCGGCTATGGCGCGCTGGGATTCTGGGACGATTACCTCAAGGTAACGAAACTCAATACGCGCGGCGTTTCCGGGCGGATCAAGTTGATCGTCCAGGCGGTGGTTGGTCTGGTCACCGCGATCTGGATCACCGAGTTGGCGCGCGGACCGCTCGGCACCGCGGTGACGGTGCCGGTGTTCAAGGAAGTCGCCATCCAGTTGGGCTACTTCTTCCCGATCTTCGGCACGCTGGTGATGATGGGCGCGTCGAACGCGGTGAACCTGACCGACGGGCTGGACGGGCTGGCGATCGTGCCGACGATGATCGCGGCCTCGGTTTTCACGCTGATCGCCTACCTCGTCGGCAACCGCGTCTTCGCCGACTATTTGCAACTCAATCCGGTGGTGGGCGCTGGCGAGCTGGCGGTGTTCTGCTCGGCCTTGGTGGGCGCGGGGCTGGGATTCCTCTGGTTCAATGCGCCGCCCGCCAAGGTGTTCATGGGCGATATCGGCGCGCTGGCGCTGGGCGGCGCGCTCGGCGCCGTGGCGATGGTGACCAAGCACGAGATCGTCCTGATGATCGTCGGCGGGTTGTTCGTGGTCGAGACGCTGTCGGTCGTTATCCAGGTGTTCTGGTTCAAGCGCACCGGCCAACGGGTGTTCCTGATGGCGCCGCTGCACCATCATTTCGAGAAGAAGGGCTGGGCCGAGCCGACCATCGTCATCCGTTTCTGGATCATCTCGATGATCCTCGCGCTGGTCGGTCTGGCGACCTTGAAGATCCGATGAGCCCGTTCCCCCCGACCCTGTTCAGGGGCCAGCGCTTCGCCGTCGTCGGCCTCGGCAAGAATGGCCTGCCCGCAGCGCACGCTCTGCGCGCGATGGGCGCCGAAATCGTTGCCTGGGACGACAAGGCGGAAGCCCGCGCTGGCGCCGCGGACCTCGATCTGCGCAACCCGCTTGAAGGGCCGTTCGACTACGACGCGCTGGTGCTGTCGCCCGGCATCCCGCACCGCCTGCCGAAGCCCCATCCGGTGGCGCAGCGCGCGATCGACTCGGGCGTGCCCATCCTGTCCGACACGGAACTGCTGTTCCGCGCGGTACGGGCGGCCGGGTCGCGGGCGCGCTTCGCCGGCATCACCGGCACCAACGGCAAATCCACCACCACGGCGCTGCTGGCGCACATCCTGCAACACGCCGGCATCACCGTCGCGGCGGGTGCCAATCTGGGTCCTGCGGCGCTGTCACTCCCGCTGCTGCCACATCATGGAGTGTACGCGCTGGAAATGTCCTCCTATATGTTGGAGCGACTCGCAAGCCTGCGCTTCACTGCCGCCGCAATGCTCAACCTCTCGGCGGACCACATCGATCGGCATGGCGACATGAGCGGCTACGCTTTGGCCAAGCGCGCGATCTTCGATCGTCAGCAGGCGGACGACCTCGCGGTCATCGGCATGGACGACGCGGGATCGCGCGACATGGCGGCGTGGCTCGAGTCGCGTCCGGCCGCGGTCGTGCACGTATCCGGCGCCGAGTCGCCGCTGGCGTCCGGTCCGGCGCTGCCCGGAGCGCACAACGCGCAGAACGCCGCCGCCGCCACCGCCATGGCGCGGTATTTCGGCGTGTCCGATGAAACCATCGCCGAAGCGCTGGTCAGTTTCCCCGGCCTGCCGCACCGGCAGCAGCGGATTGTCACCATCGACGGGGTCAGCTTCATCAACGACAGCAAGGCGACCAACGCCGACGCGGCCGAGCGGGCGCTGGTCTGCTACGACCGCCTGGTGTGGATCGCCGGCGGCATGGCCAAGGAAGGCGGCATCGAGCCGCTCGCGCCGCTGTTCCCGCGCATCGCCCGCGCCCTGCTGATCGGACGCGACGCCGGGCAGTTCGCCGCCACGCTGTCGCGCCACGGCGTTCCCTTCGACCTCGTCGGCACGCTCGAAGCCGCGGTGCCCGCCGCCTTTGCCGCCGCCAAGGCCACCGGTTCGCCCGTCGTCCTGCTGTCGCCCGCCTGTGCGAGCTGGGACCAGTTCACCGGCTACGACCAGCGCGGCGACCGGTTCGCGGATCTGGCGCGCGGCCTGCAAGCAGGAGGCGCCTGATGTCCATGACCCGCACCGACGACTCAATGCTCGGCCGCTGGTGGTGGAGCGTCGATCGCTGGACCCTCAGCGCCATCGGGATTCTCATCGGCTTCGGCTACATCATGATGCTGGCCGCCAGCCCGGCCGTGGCCGAACGCATCGGCTCCTCGCGCGAGAGCTTCATCTTCAAGCAGGTGTTCTTCCTGGCGCTGGCGGCGGCGATCGTCGTCGGCGTGTCGCTGCTGTCGCCGCGCGGCATCAAGCGCCTGGCCATCGCCGGCTGCGTCGTCGCGCTGGCGCTGACCGCGGCGACCATGGTGATGGGCGTCGAGATCAAGGGCGCGCGACGCTGGATCTCGTTGCCCGGCATGACCATCCAGCCGAGCGAATTCCTGAAACCGTGCTTCGCCATCGTCGCCGCCTGGCTGCTGAGCGAGGGCAAGAAGTCGCCCCGCTTCCCCGGCATGATCGCCGCCTTCCTGGTGTTCGGCTCCATCGTCATGCTGCTGAAGTCGCAGCCGGATATCGGCATGCTGGCGGTGGTGACCGTGGTGTTCCTGGCGCAACTGTATATCGCCGGGCTGCCGCTGATCCTTGTCACCATCGCCGTCGGCATGCTCGGCGGAGCGTCGGTGATGGCGTACACGTTCTTCCCGCATGTGCGCAGCCGCGTCACCCGGTTCTGGGACGGCACCGGCGACAACTACCAGGTGACGACCGCGCTGGAGGCGTTCGGCAATGGCGGCCTGATGGGCCGCGGGCCGGGCGAGGGGCACGTGAAAGACATCCTGCCGGACGCCCACGCGGACTTCGTGTTCGCCGTGGCCGGCGAGGAGTTCGGCATGCTGGTCTGCGTCTTCATCCTGAGCGTGTTCGCCTTCATCGTGCTGCGCGGCCTGCTGCGGCTGCTGCGCGAGCATGACCAGTTCATCGTGCTGTCCTGCACCGGCCTGGTCACCGGATTCGGCCTGCAGGCGTTCGTCAACATGGCGTCCACCCTGAAGCTGATCCCGACCAAGGGCATGACCTTGCCGTTCATTTCCTACGGCGGGTCGTCGGCAATCGCGGTGGCGCTCGGCATGGGCATGCTGCTGGCGCTGACCCGCCGCCGCAGCCGGGACGAGCCGGCATGAGGGGACCCGCCGTGCAAACCATTGTCATTGCCGCGGGCGGCACCGGGGGGCATTTCTTCCCGGCCGAGGCGCTGGCCGCCGAAATGGCGGCGCGCGGACATCGCATCGTGCTGATGACCGACGGACGCTCGGGTGCGCTGAACAGCGCCGTGTTCGCCGGCTGCGAGCAGCACGTGATTTACGGTGCCGGCATCGCCGGAAGGGGCGCGCTGCGCGGTGCCGCGGCCATCGGCCTGCTCGCCGCGGGCGTCGTGCAGGCGCGCAAGCTGCTGGCGCGGCTGGATGGCGCCGCCATCGTCGGCTTTGGCGGCTACCCGTGCGTGCCGCCCATCCTGGCGGCGGGCTTGCTGCGGCGGCGGCCCGCGGTGGTGCTGCAGGAACAGAACGCGGTGCTTGGCCGAGCCAACCGATTCCTGGCGCGCCGCGCCGATTGCCTGACGCTGGGGTTCGAGGGCACCGAGCGCCTGCCCGCCGGAATCGAGGCGTTTGTCACCGGCAATCCGGTCCGCCCGCCCGTCGCCGCACTGGCGGCCCTTGCCTATGAGCCGCCGGCGGACCGGATCAACCTGCTGGTACTGGGCGGTTCGCTCGGAGCGCGGGTGTTCAGCGATGTCGTGCCGGACGCGGTCCGGTCGCTGCCGGATGGGCTGCGCGGGCGCATCAGCATCGTGCAGCAATGCCGGCCGGAGGATCTGGACCGGGTCCGCGCCGCCTACGCCTCGGCCGGGATCGCCGCGGACCTCGCCGCATTCTTTCCCGACGTCGCTGATCGACTGGCGGCGGCGCATCTCGTTGTCGCCCGGGCCGGCGCGTCCACGGTGGCGGAACTCGCGGTGGCCGGGCGGCCGTCCATCCTGGTGCCGCTGCCGGGCGCCATCGACGACCACCAGTCCGCCAATGCCCGCGCCTTGCTGCGGGCCGGCGCGGCACTGGTCACGCCGCAGTCCCGGTTCACGGCGGAGTCGCTGTCGGAACAACTCAATCACCTGCTTTCGGCGCCGGACCTGCTGGCGACCGCGGCGGCGGCGGCGCGCTCGCAGGCCCGCGCCGATGCCGCGCCGCGCCTGGCCGATATCGTCGAAGCACGCATCTGCCTTCGGGCCGGAGTACGCACATGAGGGCCCTTCCGCTCTCGATCGGGACCATCCACTTCGTCGGTATCGGCGGCATCGGCATGTCCGGCATCGCCGAGGTGCTGCACGAACTCGGCTACGCCGTGCAGGGCAGCGACATCGCCGAGAACGCCAACGTGCAGCGGCTGCGCGCGGCCGGCATCAAGATCGCCGTCGGCCATGACGCGGCGAATCTGGGGGAGGCGCACGTCGTCGTCGTCTCCACCGCGGTGAAGAAGGACAACCCCGAGGTCGCCGCGGCGCGGGCGCGGCTGATCCCGGTGGTGCGGCGGGCCGAGATGCTGGCTGAGCTGATGCGGCTGAAATGGTCCGTCGCGGTGGGCGGCACGCATGGCAAGACCACCACCACCAGCCTGATCGCCTGCGTGCTGGAAGCGGCGCACCTCGACCCGACCGTGATCAACGGCGGCATCATCAACGCCTACGGCACCAACACCCGCATGGGCAGCGGCGACTGGATGGTGGTGGAGGCGGACGAAAGCGACGGCTCGTTCCTGCGCCTGCCCGCGATCATCGCCGTGGTCACCAACATGGACCCGGAGCATCTGGATCACTGGGGCAGCGCCGAGGCGATGATCGCCGGCTACGACCAGTTCGTGAACAACATCCCGTTCTACGGGTTCGCCGTGCTGTGCATCGACCATCCGGCGGTGCAGCAGATGATCCCGCGCCTGTCCGACCATCGCATCGTCACCTATGGCTTCTCGCCGCAGGCCGATGTGCGGGCGGATCGCGTCACGCCGGACAAGCTGGGCTCGACGTTCGAGGTCGTGGTGACCGATCGCCATCGCAACCGGTCGCGGCGGATGGGGCCGTTCCGGCTGCCGATGCTCGGCTCGCACAACGTGCAGAACGCGCTGGCGGCGATCGCCGTCGGGATCGAGATGGAGATCGACGACGCGACGCTGCGCACTGCGTTCCTCGGCTTCAAGGGCGTCAAGCGGCGCTTCACCAAGATCGGCGAGGCCGGCGGCATTACGGTGATCGACGATTACGGCCACCACCCGGTGGAGATCGCCGCGGTGCTGAAGGCGGCGCGGCAGGCCGGGGCGCGGGACGTGGTGGCCGTGGTGCAGCCGCACCGCTACACGCGGCTGCAATCGCTGTTCAACGATTTCTGCACCTGCATGAACGACGCCGGCACGGTGATCGTCGCCGATGTCTACGCCGCGGGCGAGCAGCCGATAGCCGGGATCAACCGGGACGCGCTGGTGGAGGGGCTGCGGGCGCGCGGCCATCGCAGCGTGGTTGCTCTGCCGAACCCGGGGCGGCTGCCGGAGATGGTGCATGCGATTGCGCGGGCCGGCGACTTCGTCGTTTGCCTGGGCGCGGGATCGATCACGCAGTGGGCGGCGGCGTTGCCCGCGGAACTGACAGCTTTGCAGGCGCCGAATGCGAAGCGGGCGGTGGGAACATGAGCGGGGGAGCGGGCAGCAGGGTCCCCGGCCGTCATGGTGGGGGTCGTCATGGTGGGCGAAGGCCCACCATCCACGCCCTTGCCGCGACCGGCACCTTCAGGCGTGTATGGCTGGCCTTCGCCGGCCATGACGGGGGAGGAGCGGCCTTCGCCGGCCATGACACACTTGGAACGGCCTGCGCCCACCATGACGCGAGGGGCGGCCGTTATGGTGGCCCCGTCCAAGACGCGAACGGAGCGGGCCACCCATGATGACCGCGGCCCATATTCCCGGCTTCCTGGAAACACTCCCGCCATTGCGCGGACGCATCCAGGCCGATGCGCCCCTGGCACCGTTCACCTGGTTCCGGGCCGGCGGCGCGGCCGAGGCGCTGGTGCGGCCGGCCGATGCGGACGACCTCGCGGCCTTCCTTGGCGCGCTGGCGGGGGAAATACCGGTGCATGTCATCGGCGCCTGTTCGAACCTGATCATCCGCGACGGCGGGCTGCCGGGCGTAACGATCCGCCTCGCACGCGGGTTCTCAACCATTACCGCGGAACCGGACGGCATCGTCGCGGGCGCGGCGGCGCTGGACGTGACGGTGGCTGAGCACGCCGCCGCCGCCGGACTGACCGGGCTGGAGTTCCTCTCGGGCATCCCGGGATCGCTCGGCGGCGCGGTGGCGATGAACGCAGGAGCGTATGGCGGCGACATGGCCACGGTGGTCGACTGGGCCGAGATCGTCACCCGCACCGGCGAAAAGCTCCGTCTGACCGCGCCTGCGCTGGCCTTTGCCTACCGCCATGCCGCGTTGCCACCCGGCGCCATCGTCACCCGGGTGCGGCTGCGCGGCCAGCGCGGCGCACCCGCGCTGATCGCGGCGCGCATGGCCGAAATCCGCGCCTCGCGTGAGGCGACTCAGCCGATACGCGCCCGCACCGGCGGCTCCACCTTCCGCAATCCCGACGGCCAGAAGGCCTGGGAACTGATCGACGCCGCCGGCTGCCGCGGCCTGACCCGCGGCGGTGCGCAGGTGTCGGAGAAGCACTGCAACTTCCTGATCAACACCGGCGATGCGACCGCCGCCGATATCGAGGGCCTCGGCGAGGAAGTCCGCCGCCGCGTCCTCGCCGCAACGGGAGTCACCTTGGACTGGGAAATCCGCCGCATCGGTGTCCCCGCCGGCAAGCCGGAGATCGTCGCATGACCCGCGTCGTCGTCCTCTATGGCGGCATCTCCGCCGAACGCGAGGTCAGCCTCGCCAGTGGCATCCAGGTGATCGCCGCGCTGCGCGAATCCGGCTTCGAGGTCACCCCGCTGGATGTCGGGCACGACCTCGGCGCGGTGATCGCCGCGCTGTCGCCGAAGCCCGACGTGGTGTTCAACGCGCTGCACGGCCGCTTCGGCGAGGACGGCGCGATCCAGGGCGTGCTCGACTGGCTGGGCATTCCCTATACCCATTCCGGCGTGCGCGCCTCCGCCGTGGCGATGGACAAGGAGGCGGCGAAGGCGCTGTTCGCATCCGCCGGTTTGCCCGTTGCCGCCGGCCGGATGGTGTCGATCGCGGAGCTTGCAGCCGGCGATCCGCTGCCGCTGCCCTATGTCATCAAGCCGGTGAACGAGGGATCGTCCGTCGGCGTCACCGTGGTGCGCGGCGGCGACAACCGGCGCGCCGCGATTGCGCGCGGCTGGACCTTCGGCCCGCGCGCCATGGTCGAAGCTTATATCCCCGGCCGCGAGCTGACTGTCGCGGTGCTGGACGACCGCGCTTTGGCGGTGACCGAAATCCGCGCCGTCGCCGGTGCCTTCTACGACTATGAATCGAAATATTCCGACGGCGGCTCGCGCCACATCATCCCGGCAGAGGTCCATCCCGACACCTACGCCCGGGCGATGCAGATGGCCGTCGCGGCGCATCGCGCCATCGGCTGCCGCGGCGCCACCCGCGCCGACTTCCGCTACGACGACACGCAGGGCGAACCCGGCCGCCTGGTGCTGCTGGAGATCAACACCCAGCCCGGCATGACGCCTGTGTCCTTGCTGCCGGAACAGGCGGCGTTTTGCGGGATCAGCTTCCCGCAGCTCTGCACCTGGATGGTGGAGAACGCCGCATGCCGCGCGTAGGCCGCTCCCCGCGCAACTCGCTGAACGATCGTCCCTCGGCGTGGCGGCTGATGCTGCGGCGCCAGCGCCGCCTGCTCTGGCCCGCCGTCGTGCTGGGCTGCGCCGGGGTGGCGGGCATATTGATCACCTCCGCGGTGCATTCGCTGGGCGGCGGCGTGTCCGGCAATGCCATGTCCAGCCTGCGCGAAAAGCTCGGCAACGCCACCGCTGCCTCCGGCCTGCGGGTGACCGACGTGGTGATCGAAGGGCGGGGCAATACGCCGGAAAACCTGCTGCGCTCCGCGCTCGGCGTCAGCAAGGGCGACCCGATCCTCGGCTTTTCGCTGGAGCAGGCGCGGGCGCGAATCGAGACTCTGTCCTGGGTCGAGCACGCCACCGTCGAGCGCCGCCTGCCCGGCACCGTTGTGGTCTACCTGCAGGAGCGCGCGCCGTTCGCGATCTGGCAGAACCAGGGGAAATACGTGCTGGTCGATCGCGTCGGCCAGGTCGTCACCAACCAGGACGTCTCGCAGTTCAAGAAGCTGCCGCAGATCGTCGGTGCGGGCGCCCCGGGCGCCGCGGCGGAACTGCTCGATGCGCTCACCGAGCGTCCCGCGCTGGCCGAAAAAGTCGCCGCCAGCGTGCGCGTGGGTGAGCGCCGCTGGAACCTGGTGATGGGCAACGGCATCGAGGTGATGCTGCCGGAAGGGCACGTCGCCGCCGCGCTGGATCGCCTGATCCAGTTGCAGCGCGACCACGCCGTGCTCGACCGTCCGCTGGCCGCGATCGATCTGCGCCTGCCGGATCGCCTGGTGATGCGGCCGCGCGCCGAAGCCAAGGACGGCACGGTAACGCCGCCGCTGCCGCCTGCCGGAGCGCCGACGGTGCCCGTTATCGCCAAGAAACCAACCTGAGGAGCACGAACGGATGGCAGACAATCCCCGCCGCGTGCTTCCGCCGCCCGAAACCGGGCCGCCCGAGATCGATGTGTCGCGGCACCATCGCGCCGGTCACTTCGGTGTCGTCGATATCGGCACCACGAAAATCGCCTGCCTGATTGGCCGCGTCGAAAGCGACGGCACGCCGCGCGTGCTGGGCTTCGGCTGGCAGAAGGGCCGGGGCGTCAACGGCGGCGACATCACCGACATCGATGCGGCGGTGAAAGCCATCCGCACCTGTGTCGGCCAGGCCGAGGACATGGCCGATGTCCGGCTGCGCTCGGTGACCGTGAACCTGAGCTGCGGCCAGCCGGAATCGCGCCTGTTCAGCGTGCAATGGCCCGTCGGCGGCCGGGCGGTGACCGAAAACGACGTGCGCGGCGTGGTCAATGAGGGCCGCGGCCGCGCGGAGGTGGACGGGCGCGAGCCGATCCATGTGCTGCCGCTGAATTTTGCGGTGGACGCGACGGATCATGTGGCGGACCCGCGCGGCCTGTTCTGCGGCGTATTGAATGCGCGGCTGCACGTGATCGATGCGGCGGCGACCTCGCTGCACACGCTGGAAGCCTGCATGGCGCGCTGCGAGCTGGAGATCGAGGATCTCGTTTCTGCGCCGCTGGCCGCCGGCCTGTCGAGCCTGGTGCGCGAAGAGCGCGAGCTTGGTGCGACGGTGATCGACATGGGCGGCGGCACGACGGGGATGGCGGTCTACGCCGACAACCAGATCATGCACACGTCGCAGCTTGCCATCGGCGGGCTGCATGTCACCAAGGACCTGGCCATCGGCCTGTCGACAACGCTGGTTCATGCCGAACGGCTGAAGACGTTGTACGGCAATGTCGAAGCCAGTCCCGATGATGAGCGGGAACTGCTTCCGGTTCCGCTTGTCGGGGAAGAAGACCATCAGCTCGCGAAAGTGCCGCGCAGCATGGTGGTCAACATCATCCGCCCGCGGATCGAGGAAACCTTTGAGTATATCAGGGACCGCCTCGATTCGTCGGGTCTGGGACGCGCCGCCGGCAATCGGGTGGTGCTGACCGGTGGCGCATGCCAGTTGCCCGGCGTGCGCGAAATGGCGGCCCGGATGCTGGGCCGCCAGGTGCGACTGGGCCGCCCGGCGACGCTGCGCGGCTTGCCTGAACTAGCCTCCGGACCGGCGTTTTCGACCGCCGCGGGACTGCTCGCCTGGGCGGCCGGCGACGGGC
The DNA here is from genome assembly GCF_903944925.1 of uncultured Rhodopila sp. Classification (GTDB taxonomy): domain Bacteria; phylum Pseudomonadota; class Alphaproteobacteria; order Acetobacterales; family Acetobacteraceae; genus Rhodopila. Next base: position 59,559 of record NZ_CAJATU010000170.1, read on the forward strand.
GAACGTTTCACGACATGAATCTGGAGGGAGAGCCGCCGGCCGGGTTCTTCCGCCGCCTGGTCAATTTTTTGAAAGAACGTGTCTGATCTGCCGCGAATCGACCGCCGACTGGTAACAAGAACCTTACAGCCGTACCCGTAGCACGGGGGAGAGAGCCAAAATGACCCTTAACCTGACGATACCGCCGATGAGCCACACCGATTTTTCACCGCGCATCACCGTCATCGGAGTCGGTGGCGGCGGCACCAACGCAGTCGACAACATGATCGCCGCCAACCTTCAGGGCGTCGAATTCGTCGTTGCCAATACAGATGCCCAGCAGTTGATGCACAGCCGGGCTGACCGCCGAATCCAGCTTGGCCCGCACATCACCCAGGGCCTTGGCGCCGGAGCAAAGCCGGAGATCGGCAAGGCGGCGGCGGAAGAAGCCGCCGACGAACTGTATAGGCATCTGGATGGCGCCCACATGGTGTTCATCACCGCCGGCATGGGCGGCGGTACCGGCACGGGTGCTGCTCCGGTCATCGCGCGCATGGCGCGGGAGCGGAACATCCTGACCGTCGGCGTTGTAACGAAGCCGTTCGGCTTCGAAGGCGTCCGTCGCGCCCGGTCCGCGGACCAGGGCATCGAAGAACTGCAGCAGTATGTCGACACGCTGATCGTCATCCCGAACCAGAACCTGTTCAGGATGGCAAACGAGCGCACCACTTGGCGCGACGCCTTCAAGATGGCCGACCAGGTGCTTTACATGGGCGTGCGCGGGGTCACCGACCTGATGATGGTGCACGGGCTGGTCAATCTCGACTTTGCCGATATCCGCACGGTGATGGCGGAAATGGGCAAGGCGATGATGGGCACGGGTGAGGCCGAGGGCGAGAATCGCGCCATCAAGGCCGCCGAAGCCGCCATCAACAACCCGCTGCTGGAAGACACCAGCATGTCGGGCGCGCGCGGCCTGCTGATCAACATCACCGGCGGCGAGGACCTGACATTGTTCGAGGTCGATGAGGCCGCGAACCGCATCCGCCAGGAAGTGGATGAGGAAGCCAACGTGATCTTCGGCTCCGCTGTCGATGAAACCCTGACCGGGCGAATCCGGGTGTCCGTCGTGGCGACCGGTATCGACTCGCAAAAGGCCGTAGAGCAGCAGCCGCGGCCGAAGCTGGTGGCGGTTGGCGGCGGCGCCGCTCCGGCACCGCAGCCGATACTGGTGCGCGGCGTGGCGCAGCAGCCAATCCTGACAACCGCGGGTGTGCATGCGGTGTCGCCGTCGGCGTCGCCGCTGCGGCATCCCTCGCACGACACGGAATCCATCGGCAATACCGCTGTGGCGATGGAGGCTCCGTTGCAGCAGCCGGCGCTGCAGCAGCGTCCGGTGCAGACCCGGCCGCCGCAGTTCCAGCCGCAGCCGATTGTGCAGCCGGCGTCGCGGGCGACCCTGTTTGCCGATGCGCAGCGTCCGGCGTCGATGCCGCCTTCCAACGGGCAGAGCTATGCGGCGCCCGACAACGGGCGGCCGAGTCTGTTCAATACGGTGACCGGAGCGTTTCGCCGCCGCGCCGTGGCCCCGCCGCAGGCTGCCGCCTTGCAGCAGCCGCAACCGGTGCGCCGGAATTTGGCGGTCGATGAGTACCAGCCTGAGGCGCCGCGGGTTTCGGTGCAGCAGACTTCGGCCGCGGAAGAAACCGGTATCGAGATCCCGGCCTTCCTGCGGCGGCAGTCTTCCTGAAGTGCAGGCGGGACCCTGTCAGGGTCCCGCCCTAACGCCGGCCGGCGTCCCCGCTTCGGCTCAAACCGCCACGCCCATCCCGGGACGCGGGTGCACCCAGACATCCGATCCGAAGCCGCGCAGCACGATCGCGCCGTCCCGCACCGCGCCCAGCTTTTCCGCGACGCGCCTGGAGCGGGCGTTCTCCGGCAGGATGTAGCTGACCAGCCGTTCCGGGGCGAAGTTCGCAAACATCCAATCGCGCACGCACATCGCCGCTTCGGTGGCGAGACCGTTTCCCCATAGCGGCGCCGCAATGATCCAGGCGAGTTCCGGTTCAGGCCAATCGGCCGGATGCAGGATTCCCACCCGGCCCGCGAATCGGCCGCCGAGCTCTACCGCGAACAGTCCGTAGCCGCGCAGCGCCCACTGGCCGAGGATGGTTTCCATCTGCGACCATGTCTGTTCGCGGCTCAACACCGCACCGCCAAGCCATCGGCGCACCGCCGCATCGGTGTTCAGTTCGGCAAACGCATCCCAGTCGGCGGCCTCGAAGCCCCGCAGCACGAGACGTGGCGTGGTCAGGACCGGTATCTGCATGGTCAGCCCACTCTCTTGGAAAACCGCCGGACGGGTCAATCGCCGGGTGTATCGCCTGCCGGACCCGTACGCGTTTGAGCCGGCTGGATATCACAAATGTTTGACGATTGTAACCAAAACCGTCGCTTCGAGCCTGGCAGCGACATCTGGCGTTGCGGGCGCAGGGAACGCAACAGAAGGGCCGCGACTGTTGCCGGTTTTCGCGCGGTGTCGCGGTTTTGGTCTCGGGGCGCGGTCGTCGCTCACGGTCCGGGCCGCACCGCCCGGCCGCGTACTGACCACGGTGTGCCTTGGCCGGCAAGCCGATCAAGCACTTGGAAAAGAACGCGCCTTACCCGCGTGGGTTGTCCGGGGGAAGCCGCTGGCCAGCGACCGGGCGCGACCCCGGCGCCTGGAATTCCGGTTGATCGACCAAGCCGCTTAGCTGACGGCGGACAAACGGTCCCGCCCGCTTGACTGCCCCCGCTCCGGTGGCATCAGGGCAACTCCGGTCCGGCTGGCTTCCCGACACCTCCGAAAAGCCTCGAAATCCAGGCGCAAGGCCGCATGTGACTGCTTTGCAACAGTGTGGCTCAATCGATGCGCCGCCTCTCGCTATTGGCCGGCGAGGTGGGTATAGGGACTTCAGCGAATGAGCGGGTCTTCGCATAAGTTCCGGACCTGTTGCGTGACGTAGATAAACTAAGGAGAGGTTGTATGAAATTCCGCAATGCTTTGGTGGCGGCCACGATGCTGGCGCTGCCGCTCGCGGCCAACGCCCAGCCGGTGACGGGACTTTACGTTGGTGCCGGAGTTGGGCCTGACTTCCAGTTGAACACCGATGTCAAGAACCTGCAGGTCGGCTCCGGACCGCTCGGCGGCCTGTCCACCTCCGGCAAAGAGAAATACAGCACCGGCTTCGCCGGCCTCGCCAGCGTCGGCTATGGCCTCGGCAACGGGTTCCGGGCTGAAGTTGAGGGCAACTATCGCCAGACCAACGGCAACGGCTTCACCGGATTCACCCGCTTTGGCGGCTTCAACGGCGGTGGCCAGCAGCAAAAATATGGCGCCATGGTCAATGGCCTGTATGACTTCGTCGGCCTGATCCCGGTGGTTCAGCCCTATGTCGGCGCCGGCGTCGGCATTCAGTGGGTCGACAACAACACCCATGCCTATAACACCAACCAGGTGTCCGTCCGCGGGTTGACCTTCAATCCGGGCACGCTTGACGCCTCCAGCCAGGGCACCAAAGCGGTGTTCGCTTACCAGGCGATCATCGGTGCTGCGATTCCGATCGAGGCCGTTCCCGGTTTGGCTCTGACGGCTGAATATCGCTTCCTCGGCACGGCCGGCAATCGTTCGCAGTCGGCGACCTGGTCGGGGCAGTCAACCACCGCGAAGACCGCCACAGCCGTTCCGGGCAACGCGCAATTTGGCCCGACCTACGACAACTCCATCCTGTTCGGCGTGCGCTACAACTTCGGCGTCGCCCCGGCTCCGGTGGCTCCGGCTCCGGCAGCGGTTGCCCCGTCGCCGGTTTCCCGCTCCTACCTGGTGTTCTTCGATTGGGACAAGTACAGCCTGACCGAGCGCGCTCGCCAGATCGTCTCGGAAGCGGCGGCGAACTCGACCAAGGTGCAGTACACCCGGCTTGAGGTTAACGGCTACACCGACACGTCGGGCAGCGCCAAGTACAACATGGGCCTGTCCGTGCGTCGCGCCCAGGCCGTGGCTGCGGAACTGGTCAAGGACGGCGTGCCGAAGAGCGCCATCTCGATCCAGGGCTTCGGCGAAACCCACCTGCTGGTGCCGACCGGCCCGAACGTTCGTGAGCCGCAGAACCGCCGCGTCGAAATCATCATCAAGTAGATTTCGGATAACACGCGACAAGAATGGGGCGCCTCCGGGCGCCCCTTTTTTTTGTCTTAGCCGGTTGCCTGCCGCGCGCCGATGGTCAGAACGAGCCGCAGACGTGCTCGACCGTCATGCCGACGCGTTGCTGCTGAAACCGGAGCTGGTACGCGCTCCGAATGCGATCGATCGCATCAAAGCTCGCCGGCGTGTCGGGCAGGGCCGCCAGCAGCACTTTGGTCGCCTCCCGGGTCGTCTTGTGCGTTACGGGATTCATCCACCCGCCGCCCGCATCGAACACCGTGAATCCGACGGGTAGATTAACCGCGATCGTGTCATCAATGAACTGACGCCACTCGGGTTCCGTCAGGTCGCCGCGCCGCGGAATCGCTGCTCCGAAGTAAAGGTCGAACAGCAGCAAGGGCGATCCGAAGCCGGGCGAACAGGATTGCGGCGCCGGTGCCGCGCAGCCGGACAGCGCCGCCAGCATCCCGCCGATACGCACCGCTTTCAGCATCCCCGGCACAGGATCAACCGAAAACCCGCTTGCCCCGCTTCCAGGTCCCGAGCACGACGCCCTCCAGCGCCCGGCCGTCGAACGGGGTGTTCTGCGCCTTGCCGGGCAGCTTGCCGGCATCCACTTTCCAGATCCGGTCCGGCTCGAACAGGCACAAATCGGCCGGCGCGCCGCGCGCGATGCGTCCCGCCTCGATGCCGAGCAGCGCCGCCGGCTTTGCCGTCAGCAGGTCGATCGCCGCCGCCAACGGAAGCGATCCGTTGTGCACCTGCGCCAACGTCACCGCCAGCAAGGTCGCCAGGCCGGACCCGCCGGCCGAGGCCAGCGCGAACGGCAGGCGCTTGTCGTCCACATCGCGCGGCTGATGATCGGAGGCCACCGCATCCACCGTCCCATCCGCCAGCCCCGCCACCACCGCCCGCCGATCGGCTTCCTTGCGGAGAGGGGGGGAGAGTTTGGCGTAGCTGCGGAAGTCGCCGATGGAGGTCTCGTTCAGGTCGAAATACGGCGGTGCGGTATCGCAGGTGACGTGCAGGCCGGCCGCCTTGGCCGGGCGGATCAGCCCCAGCGCCTCGCCCGTCGAGACATGCGCGAAATGCACCGCCCCGCCGGTCAACTCCGCCAGACGGATATCGCGCGCGACCATCAAGGCTTCGGCCGCCGCCGGAATGCCGGGCAGGCCGAGCCGGGTCGACTGTTCGCTTTCGGTCGCGGCGCCTCCGGCGGCAAGCGACGGGTCTTCGGGGTGCTGTACGATCCGCGCGTTGAAGCCGCGCGCATAGGACAGTGCCAGCCGCATCAGCCGGGCCGAGGCGACGGGCTTGAGGCCATCGGTGAAGGCGACCGCGCCGGCCTCGCACAGCAGGCCGAATTCGGCGAGTTCCTCGCCGCGGCAGCCTTTGGTCACGGCGCCGTAGGGCAGGATCGTCAGGCTGCCGGTTGCCTCGCCCTTGCTGCGCAGCCACTGCACCAGCGCCGGATCGTCGATCGCCGGCTGGGTGTCGGGCAGGGCGGCCAGGGTGGTGATACCGCCAGCCGCCGCGGCGATGGCGGCCGAGGCGATCGTCTCGCGGTATTCCGCGCCGGGTTCGCCGAGCGCGACGCGCATATCGACCAGGCCGGGGCAGAGGATGGCGGTGTCCGCTTCGATCACGGTGGCGCCGTCCGGGCGGCCGAGCGAGGCGCCGAAATCGGCGATCAGGCCGTCGCGCACCAGCAGGTCGCCGGCAAGATCGACCCCGGAGCCGATGATGCGGACGCCGGAGAACAGCGTGTCAGGGTTCATTCCGGCCGTGCCCCTGCGACAGGATGTCCAGCACCGCCATGCGGACGGCGACACCCATCTCGACCTGCTCCTTGATCACGCTGTGCAGCGCGTCATCGGCCACCGCGCTGTCGATCTCCACGCCGCGGTTCATCGGGCCGGGATGCATGACGATGGCGTCGGGCTTGGCCCGGGCCAGCTTCGCCTTGTCCAGGCCGTAGAAGCGGAAATATTCGCGCGCGCTGGGCACCAGGCCGCGCGACATCCGCTCCCGTTGCAGCCGCAGCATCATGACGACGTCGGCCCCGGCGAGGCCTTCCGCCATCTGATGGAATACCGTCACGCCCAGATCGGCGATCTCGGCCGGGATTAGCGTGGGCGGACCGACGACGCGGACCTGGCAGCCCATCGTGGTCAGCAGGTGGATGTTGGAGCGGGCGACCCGGGAATGCGCTATGTCGCCGCAGATCGCCACTGTCAGGCCGGCGATGCGGCCCTTGCGGCGCTTGATGGTCAGCGCGTCGAGCAGCGCCTGGGTGGGATGCTCGCGCGTGCCGTCGCCGGCGTTGATCACCGCGGCATCGACGATCTGCGCCAGCAGGTTGGGCGCCCCGGACTGGTCGTGCCGCACCACCAGCAGGTCGCAATGCATGGCGTTCAGGGTGGCGGCGGTGTCGATCAGGGTCTCGCCCTTGTTCACCGAGGAGGAGGAGACCGCCATGTTGATCACGTCCGCCCCGAGTCGCTTGCCGGCGAGTTCGAAGCTGGTGCGGGTGCGCGTGCTGTCCTCGAAGAACAGGTTGATCAGGGTGCGGCCGCGCAGCAGGTCGCGCTGGGTCTTGCCGGAGCGGTTGAGCAGGACATAGCTCTCCGCGAGGTCGAGCAATTGGCTGATCGCGGGCGGTTCCAGCCCTTCGATCGCCAGGAGATGTTTCTGCCGGTAGAACACGCCGCTTCGTTGCAGCAACAGGCGGCCGGCGTCAACCACGGGATGCGGCAAGGGGATGTGCCTGACCGCTGCGCTGGCGCAATTGGTGCGGGCATGGAAGCGCGGCCTTGCTGATAACTTGGCGAACGGCCTATAGCCTGAGCGGTGCAGCAGGGTGGCGGTCATGACTTCTTCCGTCGGCATCGGAATCATCACGCATAACCGCAAGGACGCTGTTCGCGTCACGATCGAACGCGTGCGGCGGCATACGCAAGAGCCGGGTGCCGTGATGGTCGTTGCGGATGACGGATCGTCGGACGGTACCGCGGAGATGCTGTGCGACATGCGCGTGCCCGTGGTGACCGGCGTCCGGATGGGAGTCGCCTGGAACAAGAACCGCGCCTTGTTCCTGCTGTGCCAGATATTGCAGTGCGAGTCGGCGATCCTGCTGGAGGACGACACCTGCCCGTCCGCGCCGGGGTGGGAGCAGCCATGGATGCAGGCCGTGGCGCGATGGGGCCATGTCAACTTCGCACCCCCGTTCTACGACGAACAGTTCATCGTTTCTGGTGCCGGAACCCCGGATGACCCGCTGCTGTCGAAAATCGTCACCGCGCAATGCTCCGCCTTTTCCGCGACGGCGATCGCCTATGGCGGATACTACGATTCGCGGTTCCAGGGGTTCGGCCATGAGCATGTTGAGCATACCAGGCGGCTTGTGCGCATCGGCTACGGCGGCACCGACAGGCGAGTCGACGGGGTCGAGGAGGTGCGGTGGCGCATGCTGCGCGGCGACCTGGAGATGCAGCAGGTTCCATCCACCGTCAATGCGGAGGAGTTGCAGCGCAACTGGACGCTGGCGCAGACGCTGATGGCGACCGAAGGCTACCGGGCGCCGTGGCAGACGGACCAGGAGATGCGCCAGTTCCGTGATGAGATCGACGGCGCCATGGTGGACGGTCCCGACCGGTTTCTGATCCGGCCGCGGGGACGCCAGCCTGACAGCCCGCCGGCAGTGACCCGGCAGGGGATCCTGGCGCGATGGTTCAAGCGCGCATGATAGGATTGGCCGCCACCATGCTCCACCCGGCACCATAATATGCGCAGTGTGAAGATCGACCATCTGGCGACCCGGGAGACGTTTGAGGAGAAGGCCTACCTTGCCGCCAACCCCGACGTTGCCGCCGCGGTGGCGGCGCACGCCGGGCTGACGACCGGCCGGCAGCATTTCGACACCTACGGCATGCATGAGAACCGGCGGATTCGCCTGACCAAGCCGATCAAGGCGCTGCGGCGCAGGAAGCTGGCGCGTTTGATGCCGCATCTGCGCACCGACATGCCGTGCGTGCGCCGCGGCGACACGTTCGACTTCCTGACGGATGCCCTGCGCGAAGAGGGCTCCATCGTCGGCACCGATGCTGTTTCCGCCAACCCGTACCCGACCGCGGCGCTGGAGATGATCGGCAGGCACCCGGACGGGCTGATCCTGGACTGCGGTGCCGGTCTGCGGGATATCTATTACGACGGCGTCGTCAATTTCGAGATCGTCCCCTACGACACCACCGACATTGTCGGCATCGGCGAGCGCCTGCCGTTTCGTGACCACTGCTTCGACGGCGTCATCACCCTCGCGGTGTTGGAACATGTGCGGGATCCCTTCGCCTGCGCGCGGGAGATTATCCGTGTGCTGAAACCGGGCGGGGAATTGCTGGCCAATGTCCCGTTCCTGCAGCCGCTGCACGGCTACCCGCATCACTACTACAACATGACGCACCTGGGGCTGCGGGCATTGTTCGAGCCGGCGCTGATCGTCGATGAGGTGCTGGTCCCGCCCGAAGGGCTGCCGATATGGACGCTGACCTGGTTCCTGAGGAGCTGGGCGGCCGGGCTGCCGGAGCCAGCCAAGACCGAGTTCCTTTCGCTCAATGTGGGTGAGCTCCTGTCGGAACCGCCGGACCTGCTGGATCGTCCCTGGTTAAGAAACCTGTCGCCCGAGGCGACGATCGAGCTCGCGTCCCTGTTCTCGCTCCGCGGGCGGGCACCGCCGGCGTAAGTGCTCAAGACCGTCATGGCCCAAACGAAAAGAGGCGACCCGAAGGTCGCCTCTTTACCAATCGTTAGCCGGGTTGCGGCGCCGGTGCAGCGCCCGGCGGCGGTGCCGCGGGCCGTCCCGCTGTCGGCACCGATGCACGTCTGTTTTCCGGAGCCGGTTCGTCCACCACCTTGCGGATCACCGGCTCGCCGCGCAGCACCGTCCGGATTTCATCGCCGGACAGGGTTTCATGCTCCAGCAGGCCGCGTGCCAGACGGTGCAGTTCCTCGACGTTCTCGGTCAGCAGCCGCCGCGCCTTGGCATAGGCCCGGTCGATGATGCCCTTGATCTCGCCGTCGATCTCCCGCGCCGTGGCTTCCGACACGTTCTTGTTCTGGGTGACGGAGTGCCCCAGGAACACCTCCTGGCTGTTGTCGCCATAGGCGATCATGCCGAGCTTGTCCGACATGCCCCACTCGGTGATCATCCGCCGCGCCTGATCCGTCGCCATCTTGATGTCGCCCGAGGCGCCGTTTGACACCTTGTCCGGCCCGAAGATGATTTCTTCCGCGGCCCGTCCGCCCATTGCCATGGTCAGCTCGGACAGCAGCTTGGACTTCGACTTGGAGTAGCGATCGCCTTCCGGCAGGCTCATGACCAGGCCGAGCGCACGGCCGCGCGGGATGATCGTCGCCTTGTGGACCGGATCGCATTCCGGCTCATGCATGGCGCACAGCGCGTGGCCGGCTTCGTGATACGCCGTCATCCGCTTCTCGGCCTCGGACATGACCAGCGACCGGCGTTCGGTGCCCATCATGACCTTGTCCTTGGCGGCCTCGAACTCCGCCATCGCCACGACCCGCTTGCCCAGCCGAGCCGCCAGCAGCGCCCCTTCATTGACAAGGTTCGCCAGATCGGCGCCGGAGAACCCCGGCGTGCCGCGCGCGATGACCTTCGGATCGACGTCGGAGGCCAGCGGCACCTTCCGCATATGCACGCGCAGGATCTTCTCCCGCCCGTTCACGTCCGGGTTCGGCACCACGACCTGCCGGTCGAAGCGGCCTGGACGCAGCAGGGCAGGGTCGAGCACGTCGGGACGGTTGGTCGCCGCGATCAGGATGACGCCTTCGTTCGACTCGAAGCCGTCCATCTCCACCAGCATCTGGTTCAAGGTCTGCTCACGCTCATCGTTGCCGCCGCCGAGGCCGGCGCCGCGATGCCGGCCGACCGCGTCGATTTCGTCGATGAAGATGATGCAGGGCGCGTTCTTCTTGCCTTGCTCGAACATGTCGCGGACGCGCGAGGCGCCGACGCCGACGAACATTTCGACGAAGTCGGAACCCGAGATGGTGAAGAACGGCACGTTCGCCTCACCCGCGATGGCACGCGCCAGCAAGGTCTTGCCGGTGCCGGGAGGACCGACCAGCAGCACGCCCTTGGGAATCTTGCCGCCGAGGCGCTGGAACTTCTGCGGGTCCTTCAGGAATTCGACGATTTCCTGCAGCTCGCCCTTCGCCTCGTCGATGCCGGCGACGTCCTCGAACGTGACGCGGCCCTGCTTTTCAGTCAGCATGCGTGCGCGGGACTTGCCGAAGCCCATCGCCCGGCCGCCTCCCGACTGCATCTGCCGCATGAAGAACACCCAGACGCCGATAAGCAGCAGCATCGGGAACCAGGACAGCAGGTAGTGCAGCAGCGGATTGACATCGCTGTCTTCCGGCTTGGCGATCACCCGCACGTTCTTGTCGGTCAGCGTCTTCACCAGCGCCGGATCTTCCGGCGTGTAGGTTTGGAAGGTGCGCCCGTCGTTCAACTGGCCGGACACGGTGCGTCCCTGGATCACCACATCGCGCACGCGTCCGGAGTTCACTTCCGTGATGAAGTCCGAATAGGCGATCTGCGTCGAGTTGGTGTGGGTCACCCCGGGCTGGAACAGGTTGAATAGCACCACGAGCAGCAGGGCGATGATGACCCATAGCGCGAGGTTCCGGCCGAAATTGCTCATGTGTTTTTGCTCACGTTCTCAGTCCGTCAGGGGCGCCGACCAATCGCTGGGACACGACCGGCTGGCTGTGCAGCCATACATAGTGTGCGGAACCGAACCTACATCCCCGCCAAGGCAGGATGCTCCACCAAGCCTGCGGGAACAACAACCCCTCGGCCGCTTCGCCGCCCTTTAGGCGGCTAAAATCAGGCCCCCGGCACAAAGCACGGATCGGAATGCGCGGGGGCAAACATGAAGGTCATTTGTACGTCATCCTCGCGCAATGCATAGCCTAAATGCGGCACGGAAGCCACAACTTTACCAAATCGGATCGCCGGGAGCGTCCGCAGCACCGCCGACGGCAGTTTGCTGAGGCTGCGGAACCGCGCCGCATCGTCGCCCAGCTTGCCGATTGTTGCGCCATCCACCGAGCCGCGCTGCACGTCGAGGCGGAAGCGGTTGTCCCAAACCGCCCCGGGCGCCGCCGGGATCGGCCCGGCGATGGCGGATTCCTCCCGCACGGCCAGCCAACCCTCCCCGAGCCGACCGGCGGCCATGATCCGCACCCCGGCCAAGGTCGCCGGACCCGGTTTCGCCGCGATATCGGAAAGTTGCGCAAGCGCGGGCGGATAGGCTGCGCCGCCAATGATTTGCAGCAGGCTGGCCAAGGCGGCTTCGCTGATGCGGCCGGGCGATAGCAGGGCGTAGCCTTCCGGCCGGATCTCCGCGCGGGCGGCGAGTTCGGCGGCGGTTTCGGCTGCTTCCGCGGCGCGCAGCCGCCCGATTGCGGCGATGGCGTCCAGCAGTGCCGGGATCGCTTCGGGAGACATGTGGTCGGCGAGCAGGCGCCGCAGCCGGGGGCGCAGCGCCCGGAGATCGCGGTTGGACGGGTCCTCGACCCAGCCAATGCCGCGTTCGGTCAAGTACTGGCGCAGCGATGCCGGGGCGATGCCGAGCAGCGGTCGCAGCAGTCGAATGCCATGCGTTTCACGCATTGCAGACATGCCGGCCAGTCCGTGCGTGTGGCTGCCGCGCAGGACCCGCATCGCCACGGTTTCGACCTGGTCGCCGGCATGGTGGCCGAGCAGCAGATGATCAAGCCCCGCTTCCCGGCAGGCATCGCACAGCACCTGGTAGCGCATGATGCGCGCGCGCTCCGCCAACGCCGGGCCGCGGTCCAGAGTGGTCAGCGCCAGCAGGCGGGCCGGGATGCCGATGTCACCGAGCCGGTCGATGGTGGTCGCGGCTTCTTTGGCGGAGTCCGGCCGCAGACCGTGGTCGACTACAAGGGCGAGGACGGAGCCGCCGCGGTCGCGGGTCCAGTCCCGCGCCAGGATTGCCAGCGCCATGCTGTCCGCGCCCCCGGAGACTGCGAGAGCGAGATGGGGCGTGTCCGGCGCACAGTCCCGACCTGGCGCCTGTCTCACCGTCATGGCCGGACGGTGAGCCGCGCCTGAAGGCATCTCAAACCGCCACAGCCGATCCATCGCCGCCGCGAAGGACGCTGTGACGGACGCGGTCACCGGAAGCCTACCGGCAGGCGGCCCGCTGCGATGCAGCGGCCATGCCGTCGCGGATATCCGGCCGCAGCGTAGGGAAATCGCTTCTCAGACGACCCAGCGTGTCGCACGATGCCTTCTTCTCATTGATCGCCGCCAGCGCGTTGGCCAGACCCAGCAGCGCATCCTGCGCGTGAACGCCCTTGCGCGAGCGGTTATACGCATCGTCATAGGCGATCGCCGCCTGCGCATACTGCTTCTGCCCGGACAGCGACTGCGCCAGCAGCAACTGCGCATCATACGCTCGCGGTGAGGTGCGATTGGCAAGCACCTCGCGCGCCGACGCCTCGGCCGCCATGTAATCCCGCCGCGCCAGCGCCGCATTGCCCTCCTGCAAGGCCAGTTCCGGCGTCCGCTTCACGGGAGCCGCTGGCGGCGGCGGCGGTGCAGCCACCGGCGGCGCGCTCCGCGGCACCGCCCCGGGCGGCGGCGGCGCAGCGCCACCGCCCTGCGGATTGACCTGGAACGCCAGGTCGTCGATCCGCTTGTTCAAATCGGCACCCTGCCGCTGCAACCCGTTCTGCGTCTCATCGATGCGTCCACGCAACTGGCGCACCTGCTCCTCCAGCGAGTCCACCCGGGTCAGCAACTGCGCCACCAGGTCGCCGGACACCGCGGGAGCCGGCGCATAGGCCGGCGCCCTGGCAGGTGCTCCGCCGCCGCGGGCGATCTGGTCCTGCAGCGCCCGCAGATCCTGCCGTAGCTGATAGATCTGGTTCTGCAGCGCGATCCCTTCGCGGCTGTCCACCTGCGCGAAAGCAGGACCCGGCGGCTGAGCCAGCAATACCATAGCGACGACAAGACAAGCACCGGCGGAGCGCATGCGACTTCCTCAAAACGTGATGCAACCCGGATGGCCCATCACCGCGGCAGCTTAATGGCAGGGTCGATACGATGTCGCCCGGATTCTCAGCCGGCCGGTAAATGCCGCGCGATATAGGGCGGGAGATTGAACGCCCCGGTGTGAATTTCCGGAGTCCAGTACTGCGTCGTTCCGAGTATCCCGGCCGCCGCCGCCCGCGCCCGGATCGTCTCCAGCGGGGTCGCGGCCAAAGTCGGGTCCTTCGCCGCCCAGCCCAGAGTCATCAAGCCGCCGACATATGTAGGGACAGCCGCGACATACGCGGTGACATGCCGGAAGAACTGCCGCCGCCGCGCGCTGGTGTCATGCAGTTCGTCCGCCTGCATGAACGGCACGCCGCACTGGTTCACCACCAGACCCCGACCGGTCAGGATCCTTGCGCAGTTGCGGTAGAAATCGTCCGTGAACAGAACTTCACCCACGCCGATGGGGTCGGTTGAGTCGACGATGATCGCATCGAACGATGCGTCCGCCGCGCGCTTCACGTAGTCGATGCCGTCGCCGACGATCACCTCGGCCCGCTTGTCGGTCCAGGCGCCCCCGGCGATGCCGGGCAGGAATTCCTTCGCCAAACGAATGACTTCGCCATCGATTTCCACCATGACCGCGCGCTTCACGCCCGGGTGCTGCAGGACCCGGCGCAGCACGCCGCCATCGCCGGCGCCGATAATGAGAACCGTCTCGGCCGAACCGTGCGCCAGCAGCGGCACATGGGTCAGCATCTCCTGGTAGACGAACTCATCGGCCTCGGTGATCTGGATCGCGCCGTCCAGCACCATCACCCGGCCGTGACCGGCGCTTTCGAAGATCGCGATGTCCTGGAATTCGCTTTGCACCCGCGCCAGCTCGCGCACGACACGGAAACGCTGGCCCCAATCGGGATACAGCGTCTCATTGATCCAGCTATCGGTGGCCATTCACGTGCTCCATGCAAAGGCGGCCCGGGCTTTCGCCCGAGCCGCTTTGTCAATCAACGCCTGCCGCCGCCCGTCAGGCGATCAGGCCGCGCCGCTGCTCGCCGAGGTTGATGGTGGTGGGGTTGAACGCCGCCTTCAGCGCCGGCACCCCGCGATACGGATTGCACGCCCCGCACATGAAAATGTCGATCGCAGCGAAGTCGCGCTCGGGCCAGGTGTGGATGGAGATGTGGCTCTCCGCCAGCACCAGCACGCCGCTGACGCCGCCGTTCGGCTCGAAATGGTGGAAATGCCCGTGCAATATCGTTGCACCGGCAGCCTCCGCCGCATCGCGCAGCGCACGATCGATGAGCGCGGGATCGCCCAGATTGGATGCGCCCCACAGATCGATCAGCAGATGTGCGCCGGCGAATTTCACGCCGTCCTTTTCGATGAAGTAGTCCTTTTGGACCTGAACTTCCGTAAGGCTCCGCTCAGCGTCGGAGAGAATCTGGTTGCTGCTCGGAAGTTCCGAGACCATCCCCAGTGGGCTGAGTGCGTTCATCGCGTACCCCTTCCTACCAGTAGACGGCCTGTTGGACTGTACGCGCGAAAACGCGCCCACAGTCCCCTGGGGCCAAGGCCGCGGAACATGATGACTTCGCCCCGGGGGCGCAAGCCCGATTACGGCTTCAGCGGTCGAAACCGCGCATGGCCGCTGCGCAAGCTTTAGACATCAGGCTGTCACAATCGGGGCGAAGGGATTTTCCGTCACCGCGCCACCGGCCCCGCCTGCAGCGCCTTCAGCCCCGCGGGCAGCGAATCGGCAAGATGCGTCTCCTGCTTCGCCCGCACGATATCCTTCGTCGTTCGGACCGGTTCGGCGGTCAGCAGCCGCACCATGTCGCCCAGCGCGCCGGCGCCGATACGATCCGCGTATTTCGCCCGCAGCGCGGCAAGTGCCGG
The DNA here is from genome assembly GCF_903944925.1 of uncultured Rhodopila sp. Classification (GTDB taxonomy): domain Bacteria; phylum Pseudomonadota; class Alphaproteobacteria; order Acetobacterales; family Acetobacteraceae; genus Rhodopila. The sequence goes on from NZ_CAJATU010000170.1 coordinate 74,705, forward strand.
TTCATCGCCGCCCCGGGAAGTCACGGTCGCCAGGCGCAGGATCGTCCGCGCCCCGGCTTCATCCACCGGGCCGCTCTGCGGCACGGTCAACTCGGCGTACTCGGTCCAGGCCCGGGCCGCCCCCGGCCAATCATCGGCGGTTTCAAGAATCTGCGCCCGCGCCGCCGCCGCCGGAGCGGTTTTCAGCGCCGCCAGCACCGCCGCCCCCGCCGCCGCGTCACCCCGCCGGGCCATCGCGTTCGCCCGCAGGATTGCCCGCTGCTCCGCTAAATCCGCCGCCAGGCCGGACGCCTCGGACGCATCCAGTGCCGCCAGCGCGCCGGCATCGTCCTGCTCCCGCGACAGCAGCCGCGCCAGGCTTGCGCCGAGCCGCGCCTTCCCGGCCTCCGTCGTCGCGGACCGCATCAGCTTCTCCAGCAGCGGCTTCGCTCGCCCCGGCAAATCCAGCGCGACCAGCCGATCGGCCAGGGGCTGTGCGATGGCGTCCTCGTCGTCCGGGCCGGCGATGAGATCGGCATTCTCGTCCAGCATCGCGACGAAATCGAGCGGCGGCATCTTGCCGGTGTCCTGGTCGCGGATGATGCCGGCGAAGGTGTCCTTCAGACGCTCATGCACCGCGGCGGCCTGATCGGGAAAATCCGCCTCGGCCTGGCGCAGGCCGGACAAGGCCTCCCGCCAGCCGCCGGACTGCGCCCGCAACGCGGCGATCCGCTCACGCAGGGCAAGCTCCCGGTCGTCGCCGCGCCACGTGTACAGCAGCTTGTCGAGTGCCTCCGCCGCCGCGGCGGTGTCGATCTTGCGCGCCGCCAGCCGCAGTTCCACCGCCCGCACCGCCGCCCGCGCGCGGTCGGACTGGTCGTGGCCGTTCGCCAGGGCGTCCAGCATCGTCAGGGCCTTGTCGGTATCGCCCTCGGCCTGCACCCGCAGCGCCCGGGCATAGGCCAGCTTCGGATCGTCCGGCCGCTGGTCGATCAGCCGGGCGGCAGGGCCGATCTCCCCGCCCCGGGTCATGGTTTCGAGGATGAGGGGGAGGATGCGGTCGCGGACGGCCGGGGGATACGCCGCGGCCATCGGCGCGGTGGTGGCGAACACCGCCGCCGCCCCGGGCGATCCCGGGTCCTGCATCGCCTGCCGCACCGCGCGCCACAAGGCGATCTCATCCGTGCCGGTCAGCCGCGGATCATCCAGCCCGTCCGCCTCATTCGGCCGCCCGGCCAGCAGGGCGGCAACCCCGGTCAGGGCGGCGGTATCGGCGGATGCGGCCTCCTTCGGGTCCTGCTCGGCGGCGACGTGAAGCAGGCTTTCCGCCTCCGCGTCCATCCCCAGCAGGATCATGCTTTCCGCCAGGGCGCGATGCTTCGGACCCCGCGCCATCGGCGGCGTCGTCGCCGCGTCGGAGACCTGCTCCGTCAAATGCCGCATCAGCGCGTCCGGGTGCGTCGCGGTGACGAATTTCAGCCGCCGCGTCAGGCTGGAGGCCGCCATCAGCCCGTCGGCACCGGCAGGCTCAGACAACGCCAGGCCCGCGGGGCCGCCGCCGAGGATGAAACCGCTCGGAGCCGTCCGCAGCGCCACGGAGTCGGACAGCGGCTCCACCACCACGCCCTGCAGCGTCGGCCGCAGAATGAATTCCACCGCCAGCCGCCCATGCGCGACGGCCTGTCCCGGGCGGCGCTGCGTGCCGATAAGCAATGTGGCGCCGGTGTCGGGATCCGCCATGCTGACGACTTCGCCGGCCTGTTCCGCCGGCAGGGTCAGCCGCCCGGAGGCCTGGATCGCGGCAATCGGCTGCGGCTTCGGCACGGCGCTCAGCGCCGCCACCCGCCAGCCCTGCGGCGTCTGCGTCACTGCGACGGATTGCGACGGCGGCAGCGGCAGCGCCAGCAGCGTGCCGTTCGGCAAGGTCTGCACCGTGGCCTGCCCGAACACCGGGTCGCTGCGCAGCGAAACCATGTCTATCGGTCGGCGCTCGTCGAACACGACGTAGGTGGTGTCGCCTTCGCGGAACGCTGCCGCTCCGGTGGTGTCGCTGAACGGCAGCAGGACACCCGACCCGTCCATCCCCTTCGGCAGTTTCACCCGCCGCGCCAGCAGTGCAACCGGCCGATCGGCGTCGGGCTGGGAGGCTTGGGGCTGGCGGGTAGCTTCCATTAGGGGCGGGGTGGCCGGGGCAGCGGGAGGTGCTGCCGGGCGGACCTGCACGGGCGTGCGCTGCGCCGGTGCCGGGGGAGCGGGCGGCGCCGGGGCTGCGGCAGACGGAGCGGGTGGCGCCGGCGCCGCGGCGACGGGGGCCGGTGGTGCCGAGGGTTCGGCGGGGCCGCGTCGCCCGCCGCCCAGTTCCGGCGACGCCGTCATGGTCGTTTGCAGCGGGGGGTGCTCCGCCGCGGACTTCGGCGGCTCGCGGCTTTTCGCAGCAGGCGCCGCCGCGGTCCGCCCGGGGTCGATCACGTCGATCACGAAGCGGTCGCCGATGCGGTCCGATCGGATCGAGCTTCCGGCCTTGATCGACAGTTCGATCGTCCCGTCCGCGAGGCGTATCGAGGTCACGTTGCGCGGCGGCGGCGGCGGGTCACCCAGGGTGACGGGCGAGAGGAACCGGATGACGACATGATCGCCGCTCTGGTCCACCTGGTAGGCCGCCCGCGCGCTGGTATCGACCACGATGCGGCCGAACCCCGGATGATCGCCGGAGCGGATTCCCACCGTGCCGTCCGGTGGCGCCGCGGCCGCTGCGATGCCGGCGGCAAGCAGGCCGGCCAGCACCGCCAGGCCGCGCGATGTCCAACGGCCGATCATTCGAAACTGGCCATGAGTTTGTCGATATCGGATTGGTCCATGGCATGGGCGGGGAGTTGCGGACCGTTCAGCAGATGCGCATCCGACGCCGCGTCCTGCTGGTGGTTGCGCGCCGCTTCGATGGCCGAGGCGCCGAAGGTGCTGATGATCTGGGCCACCTTGGTTTCGATCGTCTTCAGCGTGGTCACCACCTTGGTGATGCGCTGGCCGGTGATGTCCTGGAAGCTGCACGCCTCATAGATGCGGGTGGTGGCCGCCTGCAGCTTCGCCGCCGGCTCGCCGCTGACGGTGCCGGACACGTCGTCCAGCATTTCGCAGCTTTCCAGGATCGCATGCGTCGCCTGTGCCGTGTGATCGACGATCGCATCGAGCTCGTCGGTGGCGAACGGGATGTCGTGCCCGGTGATGTCGTCCACCCGCAGCGTTGCAATCTCGGCTTTCGCGGTCGCGATGGTGCGGCCGAGTTCTTCCACCTCGCGCAGGAGCGTCGCTTCCTTTGCGGTGAGGTCGTCACTGATTGTCTGAAACACGGCGCGCACAACCTCCGTCACCATTTCGGGTTCGAGATCGGGCTGCCGCGCCCGGATCACCGACAGTCTTGACTTGAGCGCATCGATGCCGCGCTGGCAGATGCCATCCGCGGGATCAAGCATGGCCGAGCACTTTCTCGATCTTGTCCTTCAATGTTTCGGCGTTGAACGGCTTGACGATATAGTTCGACACGCCGGCCGCCTTGGCCGCGACCACGTTCTCGGTCTTGCTTTCGGCGGTGATCATGATGAACGGCATCGCCTTCAGGCGGTTGTCGGCGCGGACTTCCTGCAGCAGTTGCAATCCGGTCATCGGCGCCATGTTCCAGTCGCTGATCACCAGGCCGAAATTGCCGCCGCGCAGCTTGGACAACGCGTCGGCGCCGTCGGTGGCTTCCTCGACGTTGTTGAACTCGATCTGCTTGAGCAGGTTGCGGATGATCCGCAGCATCGTCTTGTAATCGTCTACAATCAATACATTCATGGACTTGTCGATGGGCATTTGGTGTACTCCTTTCGTTTCAACTGCGTGAGGGCTTGGCGGCGGCGGGCGGGTCGTGGTTCATGCGCATCTGCACCAGCTCCGCCGTGACATCGCGGGCCTTTTCCGGCGCCATGGCGGACAGCACCGCCGCCGCCTTGGCGTCCTTCATCCGGTCGAGCACCGGCAGCAGCACGGGCAGGGCAAGGTCGTTGAAGATCGCCGCCGCATCGCGCGGCTTCATCGCTTCGTACATCTTGACCAGGCCTTGCCAGCCGGCGTCTTCCTTCTGCTTCTGCGCCGCATCCAGGGCCTCCAGTTTCTTCTGCAACGACTGCAGCTCGGACACCCGGGCGGCGACCTTCTGCTCGGCCGCGGCCAGCAGCGATTCGCGCGCGGTGAGGGAGTCGCCGAGCGTGTCGAGTTGCTGGCGGCGCTGGCGCAGGTCGAGCAGAACGGATTTCTCGCTGTCGGGGATCTGCGGCGGACAGTCCGCTTGCGTCTGTTCGGGCGGCGGCGGTGCGGCGGGCGGCCTGGCGTGCTCGGCCTCCCTCTCCGGTCCGGCCGCCCTGGCGATCGCGACCATACCGCCGTCCGGCTTGCGGCCCTCACTCAGGGCCGCTTCCAGGAACACGCCGGCTTTCACCGCCAGCAGCGCGGCCAGGGTGGCGATCGTCATCGGCAGCAGGCGCGGGGCGGGGATTTTCAGCATCATCTTGCCATCCGCAGCGCCTGGAGGATGTCCCGTTCCACCTGGCTGGAACCCGCCGGCGGCCGGGCTGCTGCTGGCCTTGCCTCATGTTCCCGCGCCATCGGCCGCGCCTCCCGCACCAACGCATCCAGCCGATCGGCCAGGCGATCGCCGCGCTCGGTGAGGAAGGCGAGGTCGTCTTTGAGGGAGACGGATTTGGCGAGCTGGGTTTCGATCTCTCGTCCGGCGCCGTCGGCCGCGGCGCGCAGCCGCTGGATGCCGGATTCGGCCAGGTGGGTGCTGGTGTTGAAGCCGGCGACCAACTGTTCAAGCGCGGTCCGGTCGCGGCGCAGGACGCCGAGGGCACGTTCCAGCCGGATCGCGTGAAACAGCATCGCGATCAGCAGCACGACAAGGATCAGTTCGAGGGTCCATTCCATGCCGCGCATGGTGGCAGGCAAAGATTAACAAATGATTGAGCGCGCGGTGTATTGGCGATTTTATTTTATGGTCGTTGTTATGGACATACGATTGTAGCCGATCATGTGCTGTCGTGGTGGCCGGTGGAAGCATCATGCCGATGCCGGGCTGGCCGAGGCGGGGAGGCGGTTGATCCGGGGTTGACGGTGAGGCTTGGCGCGTGGAGTGCTCTGAGGTTTTTTTAGCGCAGAGAACGCTGAGATAATGAGATCGCAGAGATTTCTCTGCATGGCGGCGAGGCCGGAGTGGTGCGTATGTGCCGCTGCGCGGCCGGGTGGCGGTGCCACTCGCACCGCGCCGAGGCGCAGGAGAATTTTCCTCTGCAATCTCCTGATCTCCGCGTCCTCTGCGCCAACATGCGGAAGCTGGAGCAGCACCAACGGTGCCGGTTTACAGGCGATCGAGACCCACGTCGCGCATCGGCGGGGTTAGGACGGAAGCCGTCTATTACAAAATAGCGCATTCTGCGGAAAACGGGCAACACGGCTCGGAAACGTGGCCATGCGAAACACCGGTGCGGCGTCGCGGTCCAAAGGTGGAGCCTGCCGCGGGATACCTGCGAGGCGAATGATTAATACCGCACAGCGGCGGTATCTTCAGCCATCGGGATGTGCGGCACGGCCGGGACTGTGTATCCCCGCTCACACCCGATCCAGCCCATGCGTCCGCGACAGCTCGTTCTCGATCTTGACCGCGACATGGTTGTTCTTCTGCCCGACGCGGCCCTCGAACAACGCGATCGACCCGCAGCGCACCGTGACGATCCCGCCGGCCACCGTATTGAGCAGAAGCTGCTGGCCGGGACGCAGCGCGATCACCTCCGACAGCCGCATGCTGTGCTCGTCGAGCACGACCGACAATTCGACTTCCGTATTCCAGAGCTGTTCGGCCAGGTGCGTCTCCCAGATCGAATCGCGGCCGAACTTTTCACCCATGAACTGCTGCAGCAGCAATTCCCGCACCGGCTCCAGCGTTGCATACGGCAGCAGCAGTTCCACCCGCCCGCCGCGGTCCTCCATGTCGATGCGCAACCGTGCCAGGATCGCCGCGTTCGACAGCCGGCTGATGGTGGCGAACCGGGGGTTCACCTCCAGCCGCTCGAACCGGAACGTCACCGGACACAGCGGGTCGAAGCTGGTCGACAGATCCGACAGCACCACCTGGATCAGGCGTTCCACCAGGGTGCGCTCGATGGTGGTGTACGGCCGCCCCTCGATGCGCATCGCCGCGGTGCCGCGCCGCCCGCCCAGCAGCACGTCGACGATCGAATAGATCATCGCCGAATCGATCACCATCAGGCCCTGGTTGTCCCATTCCTCCGCCTTGAACACCGCCAGCATCGCCGGCAGCGGGATCGAATTCAGGTAGTCGCCGAAGCGCAGCGAAATGATGTTGTCGATGCCGACTTCGACGTTGTCGGAGGTGAAGTTGCGCAGGCTGGTGGACATGATGCGCACCAGCCGGTCGAACACGATCTCCAGCATCGGCAGGCGCTCGTAGGATACGAGGCCGGAGCTGATGATCTTCTGCATGCCCGTGCGGGCTTCGCCGGCCGAGGGGCCGTTGTCGAAGCCCAGCAGGCTGTCGATTTCCGCCTGGTTCAGCACGCGCGCCGCCTGCGCGCCGTCCACCGCGGGTTCGGCTTCCGTCTCCGCACCCCAGGCGGCGGCGAGTTCTTCTTCGGTTTGTTCGGGTGTGTCGCTCATTGTACTATCATCTGGGTGAACAGGACGTCGCTGACCCTGGCGGGGGCGACCGCGGCGTTGGCGCGGACCAGCAGTTCCTCGCGCAGCCGGTAGGTGCCGGCCGAACCGCGCAGTTCCTCCGGCCGCATTTCGCGCAGATAGGTCTGCATCAGATCCTGGAGCCGGGGCATCGCGGCTTTTACTTTTACCACGTCGTCGGGCTTGGGCACTTCGACGCGGGCGGTGAGCTTGACGTAGCTCGGGCGGCTTTTGCCGCTGTTCAGGTTGGCGACCATCTCCGGCAGGTCGACATAGCTTGGCGGCACTGCCGCTTCCTCGACGTGCTCCTTCGGCTTGTCCATGCCGAGCATGTGCGGCAGCACGCCGCTGAACCACAGGCCCGCTACCGCCAGCACCAGCACGAGCGGGATGCCCGCGAGCAGGATCAGCTTGCGCTTGCCGCCGACCTTGGGGGCTTCGGCGGTTTCGTCGGTGGCGGGATCTTCGGGATCGCTCATGCGGTGCAGAGTGCCAGAGAAGGGTTAACGAAAGGTTGACGGCGGTGAGGGGAGGGCAAAAGCTTTCCACCGGGCCGATACTGCCGCCTGGAAGAATCTGCCGGGCCATACGCGCCGCCCGCCCGGCCTGCCCCCGCGGAATCCCCCGCACCAATCCGCCATGCGCCGCTGGCACGGGACTTGCCAACACCGGCGTATGGACATCACGACGTCACTCGCCGCATCGCGGTTGATCGCGCAGCAGCGCGCCATGGACATCACGGCGAACAACCTCGCCAACGCCAACACGCCCGGCTACCGGACCGAGCGGGTCCAGTTCAGCGACTGGATCGACCCGCAGCCCTCGGCCGCCAAAGTGCCGGGCTCCGGCACCGTGACCTATACACAGGACCGGGCGACCTGGCGTGAAAGCCAGCCGGGCACCATTACCCATACCGCCAACACCTTCGACCTTGCCTTGACCGGCCAGGGTTATTTCACCGTCAGCACCCCGGCCGGACCGCGGCTGACCCGGGACGGCCGGTTCGGGCTGATGCCCGGCGGCACCCTGGCGGACAGCAGCGGCAATTCGGTGCTCGACACCGCCGGCAAGCCGATACGGATCGCCGCCACCGACACGCAGATCAGCATCGCCGGAGACGGTTCGATCTCCTCGGAAAACGGCCCCATCGCCCGCATCGGCGTCGTGCAGCCATCGGACGAAATGAAAATGCGCGCCGAGGGGGCAACCCGTTTCATCTCGGGCGCAACCACCTCCCCGGTCGCCTCGCCCGGCATCGTCCAGGGCTCGGTCGAGCAATCCAACGTCCAGCCGGTGATGGAAGTGACGCGGATGATGAACGACGTGCGGCAGTTCCAGTTCGTGACCCAAATGGTCCAGGCGGAGAGCGACCGCCAGCAGAACACGATCGACAAGCTGTTGCCACTCGGCTCGTAAGTTATTCCAAAACGGGAGATTGATGCATGCGCGCGCTCGACATTGCCGGCACCGGGATGCAGGCCCAGCAGACCAATGTGGAAGTCATTTCCAACAACATGGCGAACATGACCACCACCGGGTTCAAGCGGCGGCGGGCGGAATTCCAGGACCTGATCTATCAGAACCTGCGCCGCGTCGGCTCCAACAGCTCCGACAGCGGCACCGTCGTCCCCTCCGGCGCCCAGGTCGGCCTTGGCGTGAAAACCGCGGCGATCTACCGCATCGACGAGCAGGGCAACCTGATGCAGACCTCCAACACGCTGGACATGGCGATCCAGGGCAACGGTTATTTCCAGGTAACGATGCCGGACGGTGAAACCGCCTATACCAGGGACGGAACCTTCGCGCTGGCGCCGGACGGCACGATCGTGACCGCCGATGGCTACACCGTGCAGCCGGGCCTGCAGATCCCCACCGCCGCGACCGGCGTCACCATCAACACTTCCGGCCAGGTGCAGGTGACCATCGCCGGCCAGACCGCGCCGCAAACGATCGGGCAATTGCAGCTCGCGGTGTTTCCGAACGATGCCGGACTTGATGCCACCGGCGGCAATTTGCTGATGCAAACGGCAGCCTCCGGCGCGCCGGTCACCGGCAACCCGGGCGCGGCCGGCTTCGGATCGGTTATGCAGGGGTTCATCGAGACCTCCAACGTCAACGTGGTGACGGAAATCACCAACCTGATCACCGCGCAGCGCGCGTATGAAATGAACAGCAAAGTCATCACCTCCAGCGACGAGATGCTGTCCACCCTGACCAACCTGCGGTGACGCGATGCGGCTTCTGCTGGCCCTGATCCTGACGCTGGCGGCCGCCGCCGCGCAGGCGGCATCGCTGCGGTCGGCGACGACGTTGCACGGCCAAAACGTCTATCTCCGCGACCTGTTCGACGACTCCGGACGCAACGCCGATCGGCTGCTGGGTCCGGGACCGGGGCCGGGGGAGAGGATTATCGTGGAGGCGGCGCAACTGGACGCCATCGCGCGGCAATACGGTGTCGCCTGGCGGTCGATCTCCAGCGGCGACCGGGCGATCCTGGAATGGCCGGGCCAGCCGCTATCGGCCGACGCGGTCGCCGTGGCCGTGCGGGCCGCGCTGGCGGCGACCGGGGACAGCGCGGACTACGACATCGGCCTGGAGGATTTCGCGGCCCCAACGGTGCCGTCCGAGGGGACGCCGGGGTTGCTGGTGTCCCGAGTTGAATTCGACCGCAACAATGGCCGCTTCGCCGCGCTGCTGAGCGTTACCGCCGACGGCATGAAGCCGATGGCGCTGCGTATCGGCGGCCGGGCGGAGGCGATGATCGAGGCGCCCGTCAGCGTCGGGCGGTTGAAGCAGGACGCGATCGTGCGCGCCGAGGATTTGCGCCAGGGACGGGTCGCGGCGGGGCCGACGGAACGCGATGTCGCCCGCTCGATGGACCAGATCGTCGGCATGCAGCTTGTCCGGCCCGTCGGACCCGGGCAGAAGCTGCTGCTGTCGGACCTGACGCGGCCGGTGCTTGTGCGCAAAGGGGCGTTGGTGCAGGCGGAACTCCGCGCCGGCAGCCTGTCGATCGCCGGGCAGGTCATGGCGGTCGATGCCGGCGGCGCCGGTGAGGTGGTGCGGGTGCAGAACGTCACCTCGCATCTGTTCCTGTTCGCCCGCGTCGTCGGTCTCGGGCGGGTGATCGTGGCCCCGGACGGAGCCGGAGCCTTCCAGACGATCCCGGCGCGATTCGAGGATAAGGTGACGTCGCGGTAACGCCCAAACGCTGCCCCGAAGCCCATCGGCTGCGGGGCAGCCCGGGAACCTACTTCGCGGGCGCGCTGGCCGGCGCCGGAGCGGTCTTCTTCGCCTTGACCGGCAGCACCTGGCCGCGGATTTCGCCTCCCGGGTTCGCCGCCGTATGGATGTTCACGTAGATCTTACGCGAACGCAGCGCCTTGGCCTGGTCCTCGGTCAGGGTAACCGTTCCGGACACCGGGCTGGCCGGGTTCGCTCCGCCGATTGGCGCGATGACACCGGCGCTTTGGGAACGCGTCGCCGGACCGTGGAAATGCGCCGCCGTGGCCGGGCCGCTCAGGCCCTCGAAGGTCAGCGTGTATTTCAGTTCCTTCGACGCCGGGTCGAAGCTGGCATCGAGCTTGCCCTTGGCCTTGCTGTCGACTTTGGGAATTTCACTGCGGCCGGACAGTTTCGCCGTGTACTCGACGGTCGCGGCGGAGGCGGATGTGACGAAGGCCGCCGCGAGTGCGGTGGCCAGAAATACTCTGCGCAACATGATAGTCCTCCATGAGGATAGAATCCCGGCCATCGGCGCGGGACGGCATCGGCTTGTCGGCAGCCGCCGCCGAGGCCACGCTATCCCACGAAACCAAGGATTCTGCCATGCCCCTGCCGATCGGCCCCGAAATAGATGCAACACCGCGGCCGCTGCCCGCCCGGATTTCGGTCCGCGGCCGGTATGCCACGCTCGAACCGCTGCACCGTCGCCATGCGGCGGAACTTTGGCAGGCGGCGCAAGGCGCGGACGAGAGTTGGACCCATCTCGGAGTCGGACCATTCGCATCGGCCGAGGCGATGGCCCGCCAGGTGATGGACCTCGCGTCGCGGCACGACCCGATGCTCTGGGCGGTGCGTCCTGTCAGCACGGGCGTGGTGACGGGATGGCTGGCGCTGATGGACATCCAGCCCGCCAACAGTTCGATCGAACTCGGCAACATCTGGTTCGGCCCGGCGATGCAGCGCACCCGGGCCGCGACCGAGGCGATGTTCCTGCTGCTGAAGCTGGCCGCGGACGATCTCGGCTACCGGCGCCTGGTGTGGAAGTGCAATGCGCTCAACGTCCCGTCGAAGCGCGCCGCCGAACGCCTCGGCTTCACCTATGAAGGCCGCCACCGCGCCCACATGGTCGTCAAAGGGCGGCTGCGCGACACCGACTGGTACAGCATCGCCGGCGATGAGTGGCCGCGTTGCCGCGACGCGCTGCTGGCCTGGCTCGACCCCGGCAACTTCGCAGCCGACGGTTCGGCACTATATGGGCTGGCAGACCTGCGGAGTGGACTTGCATGAGTGGAACCAGCCTGTTGCCCTGGCGAAGACCTCACATCAACGTGATCGTCTTGCATGGCGTGATAGCGGCGCGAGCGGGGATGCTGAGTGCCGACTCGGCCCGCCCGCTGATCGACAAAGCCTTCGATTCGGCGCGCGGCCGCCCGGTGATCCTGGACATCGAAAGCCCCGGCGGCTCCCCCGTCCAGTCCGAGCTGATCGCCGCCATGATCCGGACCAAGGCCGATCGGCTGGGGGTCAGGGTGCATGCGGTGATCAGGGAGGTGGGGGCGTCGGGTGGATACTGGCTGGCTTGCGCGGGCGATGAGATCCACGCCAACCCGATGAGCATCGTCGGCTCTATCGGCGTTGTCGGCGGCGGGTTCGGCTTTCCCGACCTGCTCAACCGCTTCGGCATCGAGCGGCGGATCTATACCGCGGGCCGCAACAAGGCGCGGCTGGATCCGTTCAGCGCGGAAAAGCCGGAGGATGTGGCGTTCGTCAAGGACCTGATGGAGAAGCTGCATGTCCGCTTCAAGGACTGGGTGCGCACACGGCGCGGGCGGCGGCTGAAGGCGGAGGACGATGTGCTGTTCGACGGCGGCTACATGCTGGGCGAGCAGGCGCTGGGGCTTGGCCTGATCGACGGGTTCTCGACGGTCGATGACCTGGTGCGGCAGCTCGGCGGGGATCGTGCGCGGGCGCGGCGGATCGCGCCGAAGAAGTCGCGCCTGCTGGGGCGGCTGCCCCGGCTGACTCTGGACCTGCTGCTGGACGCGCTGGATGATCGGATGTGGCGAATAGATTTTCGATAATGCGGGAGGAACAGCATGCGCGCCGCGGTATTTCGTCAGGGCTCGATCGTCGTCGATACGGTGGCTGATCCGGTTCCCGCTGAGGGGCAGGTGCTGGTGAAGACGCTGGCCTGCGGCATCTGCGGCTCGGATCTGCATGCGGCGAAGCATCCGCGGCAGTTCGCCGAGTTGGGGCGGCGGTCGGGCAACCGGTTCTCGATGGACGCCGACAGGGACGTGGTGTTCGGGCACGAGTTCTGCTGCGAGGTGGTGGAATACGGGCCGCGCACCGCGGCGCGGCTGAAGCCCGGCACGCTGGTGTGTTCGATCCCGGCGACCCTGGTTGGCGAGACGGTGCAGGGCATCGGCTATTCCAACGACGTCGCCGGCGGTTTCGCGCAGTACATGCCGCTGGCCGACAAGCTGTTGCTGCCGGTGCCGAACGGGTTGCCGCCCGCTGGCGCGGCGCTGACCGAGCCGCTGGCCGTGGGCTGGCACGCCGTGCAGCAGGCGCGGCTGACGGCGGAAGACGTGCCTCTGGTCGTCGGCTGCGGCCCCGTCGGACTGGCGGTGATCGCCGGGCTGGCGATCAAGGATGTCCATCCGATCATCGCGGCGGATTTTTCTCCGGCGCGGCGGGCGCTGGCGCTGAAGATGGGCGCCGACATCGTGGTCGATCCGGCCGACGGATCGCCGTATGAAACCTGGCAGCAGGCGGCGACGCCGGAGGGCTATGTCGGCACCCGGTACGCTCAGTTGTTCGGGATCGGACCGCAGCAGCGTCCGGCGGTGATCTTCGAGTGCGTCGGGGTGCCGGGGATGATCCAGCAGATCATGGAGGGCGCGCCTGCCGCGGCCCGGATCGTCGTCGTCGGGGTCTGCATGGAGACGGACCGGATCGAGCCGTTCTTCGGGATACTTAAGCAGTTGAACGTGCAGTTCGTGCTTGCCTACACGGGACAGGAATTTGCCGAGAGTTTGCACTTCATCGCCGAGGGCAAGGTGGACGTGACGCCGCTGGTGACCGGGACGGTGGGGCTGGAGGGTGTCGGCGGGGCCTTCGCGGACCTGGCGAACCCGGAGCGGCATGCGAAGGTGATGGTTGATCCGTGGAGTTGATCGCGTCCGCGGCGACGCTTTAGCCAATCCGGCTCGGAATGACGCAAACGGTCGAGAATTGGCAGCAGCGGCACGTTTCCTGCCACCCCGGCGGTGCGGTGATTTGTTTGGCAGCTTTTGTCATCGGGAAAGCATGGGCATCCCACGAGTCGATTGCCAGCGGATTGGCGTGCCCCGGGTGGAGAGGTGATAACGCCGAACCGGTCGCTACCGGCTGACCTTCACCAAGGGCAGCGACGCCAGCAGTATGCGTTCATCCCCGCGGAAGTCATTCACCACCCGCGACTTCACGTCAAACACCATCGTCGCCCGGCTGCTTGCCACAAACGGCGGCCACGCCGGAATCGCCTCGGCATTCGGGTTCCCCGACTTCGCGAACGCGATCCACGCCGAACTCATCTCATCAGCCAGACGTTGCGGGTCCGGACCGCCGCCCGTCATCGACTCCGACAGCGCCACATTGTCGAAGACAAACGCCAGGTCGAGCGAATGCGGCGAGCCCCACTTCCCGCCATCCACCGGCGTGCTCCAGTCCAGTTCATACAGCCAGACCGGAGCCGCACCCTGCGCCGCCTTGCGCTCCGCCTGCGCCCAGGCCTGCTGCCGCACCCTCCGGTCGGTCGTAATGGCGAAATAAAGATCCGACGGAGACGCCTCGGGCATCATCCGGCGCAATCCCGCCACAACGCGGGCGAACTCCTTGTCCGGCACCCAGGCGGCGAGGCGCTTGCGCAGCGTTGCCTCGTCCATATGGAAATCATCGGGCGAAGTCGCCGCCAGCAGTGCCGTCGTTTCGGTCCGGGTGGTGCCGACGAGCATCGGGATCGCCGCCGAAACCACCGGAGCATCCGGCTGCCACGGCCCCCTGGGCAGGACGATCCCGTCCACCACCGGGCTGTAGTTCGGCTTCGGCCCCGGCGCTTCCATCACCGCCTTCAGGGCGGCGACCAGCTTGTCCACCGGCAGTTTCGACAATTGCAGCAAATCGTTCGGCTTGACGTCCACCGCGGCCAGGAAGGTCTGCGCGTGCTTCGTCGCCTCTTCCGGAGTCAGTCCCTCCAGGTGCGAGCCACTCTGCACGATCGCCTTGTGGAACAGGCCGCGCGCCTGCGGCATCGCCATCAGCGTGCTGACTTTTGCTCCGCCGCCGGACTGGCCGAAAATCGTGACATTCGCGGGATCGCCGCCAAAGGCCGAGATGTTGTCGTGCACCCAGCGCAGCGCCGCGACAATGTCGAGCATCCCGGCATTGCCGGACTCGGCGTATTCCGCGCCGCCGATACGGGCAAGATACAAAAAGCCGAACACGTTCAGCCGGTGATTGACCGTCACCACCACCACATCGCCGCGCTGGCACAGCCGCGTGCCGGCAAACACGTTGCGAGAGCCCGATCCGGCGGAAAAGCCGCCGCCATGCAGCCAGACCATTACCGGCCGCCGCCGCTGGTCCCGCAGCGCGGGAGTCCAGACGTTCAGCACCAGGCAGTCTTCGGCCGCCTCCTTCCCGGTCGTCCAGGAGGCCGCGAAGCTGCCGCGTTCGGCTGCGAGTTGCGGGCACATCGGCCCGTAGGCGATGGCATCCCGGGTTTCGGTCCAGATCTTCGCCGGCTTCGGCGGACGGAAGCGGTTCGGTCCGGCCGTGCTCGCGGCGTACGGGATGCCCCTGAACACCTTGATCCCGTCATCCAGCGTCCCGCGCACCTTGCCGCGATGCGTCTCCACGGTGATGTTGGGGGGAGGCGGCGGTTTGCGTCCAGCCGCGGCACTCGCCTCGGGCGCCCGCCCGGCGGCCAGTCCTGCGGCGGCCAGGCCGATAAGCGCCCGGCGCCCGCTGCGCATCAGCCGCGGCCGATCCAGGGCATCTTGGTGGCCATGATGGAGACGAACTGGACGTTGGAGTCGAGCGAGAGGTTCGCCATGAACGCCACCTGCCTGCCGACATCGTTGACGTCCATGCGCGGCTCCACCGCGATCTGTCCGTTCGGCTGCATCTGGCCGTCGGCGGACCTGGCGGTCATCGGCGTCGCGGCGTTGCCGATATCGATCTGGCTGCAGCAGATGTCGTATTGCCGCCCGTCCAGCGCGATCGACTTGGTCAGCCCGGTGATGGCGTGTTTCGTCGACGTGTAGCCAGCCGAACCCGGGCGGGGATTGTGGGCTGAGATCGAGCCGTTGTTGATGATGCGGCCGCCGCGCGGCGACTGGTCGCGCATCTGCCGGAACGCGGCGTTGGCGCAGAGGAACATGGCGTCGAGGTTGATGGCGCAGACCTGGCGCCACATCTCGAAGGTGAAGTCGCCGAAATTGGTGGGCGGAACGTTGCCGCCGGCGTTGTTGAACAGCGTGTCGAGACGGCCGAACGTGGCTTTCGTCCTGGCGAACAGCGCATCGACCTGCTGCGGATCGGTTACGTCCGTGGGTACGACCAGCGAGTTGTCTCCGGTCGCCAGCCCGGCGGTTTCCTCCAGCGCGTCCTGCCGGCGGCCGGCCAGCGCGACGGACCAGCCGTCGTTCAGCAACGCCAGGGCGGCGGCCCGGCCGATGCCGCTGCCCGCACCGGTGATGATGGCGACACGATCTGTCATTGGGTTGCTTCTCCCGCGAATGGACTGCCGCCATACTGGACCCTGGCTGCCGCCCGGGGAAGATGCGAGGCGGTTCACCCCCTGACGACAACCTCGGTCAGGCCCATCGCCAGCACCCGGCGCAGATCGTCCGGAGCCAGCGCCACGCATCCCTCCGTCGGCGCATAATCCGGCTGCGCAATGTGCAGGAAAATTGCCGAGCCTCGGCCCGGCTCGATCGGGTCGTCGTTCCAGCCCAACACGCCGATGATGTCGTAGACTGCATCTTCCCGCCATAACGCTTCCGCGCTCGCCCCGACGGGCAGCCTGACCGAACGATTGTACCGCCGATCGGCCGGATCGTCGCACCAGCCGTCATCCGGTAGGAGCGCCCTGATCGGCACCGCGCATGCCGGCGCGGCCAGCCGATCGGCGCGGTAAAGGACCTGGCGCAAAGGCAGGGCGGCGACGGGCGTGGCGCCGTCGCCTTCGTGCTTGTCCGCCCGCACCCCGCCGCGTCCCAGCGCGGCCCGGAACGTTTCGGACTGGATGGTCAGCAGGCCGCCTGGAATAACGATCGCGCGCATCGGTCAATTGCCTCCGAAGTGGTGGGAATTCTGGCTTCAGCCTGGCGCGGGAGCAAGCGGGGCGGCGGAACCGTGGCGGACCGGCGTTTGCCCGCCGGCTGCTGCCGGGCCGCCGTGCGGGTGGCGGCGGCGCGGCGGATCGATGCCGAATCGGATAACGAGTGCCTTCAGCAACAAAACTTGTTGATGTATCAAAATATACCGGCTGGTTGCGGACCGGCATCGCGGCCGGCCACGAAGTCCCGCGAAACGGCGGGATTTGCTGTATATCATTATCCCCGCGCGCCGCGAAGTGACGAACATCAAAACTTTGAAGTCTCGTTTCCACAACCTTCCCGGTGGATAAGGCCAATATTTCTCAATATTTGTCTATAGTGTCCCACCGCGTGCGAAGACTGACAACCGCGGTTGTCAGTGGCCTCATCGTGACTACAAATTTATGGAAAACTCCGGAATGATTGATCTGCATCAACCGGAAGCGGACCGCCTGTGGCTAAATGTTCATCCGGATTTCGCACCAGCCGTATTGACACTGTCCGTTCGATCATCCCCCGCCATCCGGCGGACCGGATGAGAGCCTGATTTGAGTGGATCCGGTGAAAGCCGGCGAGCGGGCGCTGCCGATACAGGCTCATTTGAAAGGAAAATGCCGTGACCGCGACCGCAACGCTATCCAACGACCGCCAATCGGACGCGGAGTCGACCTCCCGGCCGGGGCAGCAGCCTTCGGCGCAGCCGCCGGAGCGCTTAAACTCCAGCGTTTATGCGGCCTATTGGCAGGAAAGATCTGGATTCTTCAGCGCAGAGTCCGAATTGCCGCAGCGACCGTCCACTCGCTGACAACTTACACAGGGAAGGATTCGTCAAATGCCAAGGTTCCTGATCGATTTGCCGATGCCGCTGGACCCGACCGACCGGCTGGAGAACTTCCTGCAGAAAGCCGCGGCCTCGCCGCTTAACGAAGACCCGGTCGTGCAGGCGGCCGTCGGCCGCGTGCAGGGTTACCTGCGCGACAGGCAGGCGTCGACTGACGCACCCCGCCAGGAAAGCCCCGGCTGAACGCCGGTGTGCCGCGCCATGCGGGGGCACCACCCCGCACGGCGCGGCGCCGGCTTCTTCGCCGGCACAAGGCAACCGAAAGATCGGGCTTTGTCGCCGGCGCACATTCGCTGCTTGTTCAAGATCAGATTGCTGAAGATCAAGTCGTTCATGCCGATACCGGCGCAACCCATAGGAAACGGCCATGGCAGGCACCCTTGATATCTCCGAACGTCCCAATCCGACTGTGGAGCCGCCAAGCCCGCGGTTCGGGCCGGACGGCGGCCGGATCGTTACCCGGCCGGCGGCCTGGCAGTTACGTCCGACATTCTTCGCCGATATCTCCAACCGCAACCTCGGCGATATCGTCCGCCGCCGCAAGCCGGTTACGCTGCCCGAGACCGCCACCGTCCAGTTGGCGTGCTGCATGATGCGCGACCGCGAGATCGGCGCGATCATGGTGACCGGGGCGGAAGGACGGCTGGTTGGCCTGTTCACCGGCCGGGATGCCGTCTGCCGGGTGGTGGCGGAAGCGCTCGATCCGGAGACGACACGGCTTTGCGCCGTCATGACGCTGGAGCCGGATTCGCTGCCGCCGGAAAAGCGAGCGGCCGATGCGCTGCGGATGATGAACGAGGGCGGTTACCGGCATCTGCCGGTGCTGGATGGCTGGAGCCCTATCGGGATCGTCTCGCGCGGCGATCTGATCGCGCATTTCGGCCGCCCGGTCGCGCTGTCGGGGTGAGAGGCGTTACCCCGGCCGATCTTCCATCGTCATGGCCGGCTGAGCACGAGGCGGGCCATGATGCGTGGTGTAGACACGTGCGTCCCTACAAACTCCGGTTGGCCCTTGCCACCACCGCCTCGAACAGCACCTGGCAGCCGGCTTCGGCCTCTTCCGGCTCGATGCTCTCCGCCTCATTGTGCGACAGACCGTCCTTGCACGGCGTGAAGATCATCGCCGTCGGTATATGCCGCGCGACATACACCGCGTCATGCCCGGCGCCCGACACGATCTCCCGCGTGCCGTAGCCGAGCTTCGCCGCGCCCTGCCGCACCAGATCGACGCACGCCGCATCGAACGGCTGTGCCGGCAGCTTGAACAAGGTCGTCAGCTCCAGCGTCACCCCGCAGGCATCGGCGATGGCCCGCGCCGCGGCCGGGAACTCCGCGTCCAGAGCGTCGACGTCGGCGTCGCGCGGATGCCGGAATTCGACCGAGAAACGTACTTCTCCCGGCACCACGTTCCGGCTGTTGGGGGAGACCAGCAATTGCCCGACCGTGCCGCGTCCGTCCTCACCGCGCGCCCGCATCAGACGGTCGACCAGATCGATGATACGGGCGGCGCAGACCAGAGCGTCCTTGCGGGCGGAGGGCGGTGTCGTGCCGGCGTGGCTGTCCTGTCCGGTCGCCACCAGGTCGTACCAGACCATTCCCTGCGCCCCCAGCACTACCCCAATCGGCTCACCCGCGCGTTCCAGGATCGGCCCCTGCTCGATATGCAGCTCGAAATACGCATCGGCCGGGAACGGCTTGGGCGGCTCCGCGCCGCGGTAGCCGATGCTGTCGAGCGCCGAGGCCACGGTGGTGCCCTCGGTGTCGGTCAGGCCGTAGGCCTTGTCGAGCGTGAAGACCCCCGCCCATACGCCCGATCCCATCAGGCTATGGCCGAACCGGCTGCCTTCCTCGTCGGTCCAGTTGATCAGCTCCAGCGGTGCCTCGGTGACGATGCCCATGTCGTTGAGGCTGCGCATCACCTCCAGCCCGCCAATCACGCCCAGCGCGCCGTCGAACTTGCCGCCGCTCGGCTGGCTGTCGAGATGGCTGCCGAACAGCACCGGCAGCCGGTTCGGGTCGCGGCCGGCGCGGCGGGCGAACATGTTGCCGATGGCGTCCACCCGGACGGTCAGCCCGAGCGCCTCGCATTCGGCGCGGAACTTGTCGCGTCCGCGCTTGTCCACGTCGCTGAGCGTCAGGCGGCGCACACCGCCCTTCGGGGTTGCGCCGATTTCGGCGAAGCTCATGAGGCTGTCCCAGAGGCGCTTGCCGTCGATGCGTTGGTTTGTCTGTGCCATGGTGCGGCATCTTGCCCGGGGGCGGGGTTCCTGCAAGCCTCCCGTGGCAGGACGGGACTCGCGCAAACCGGATTTGGACAGTATCAAGCGCTGGCTTGACCGCGACGCCTCGGAGTATCGCCAGTGACCCGCCTCGTGACCGCCTTGCTGGCGCTGCTCAGCTTCACCGGCTGCACGCTGATCGACCAGAGAACGTTTGCCCCCTCGCCGGAGGCCAAGGCGCAGCCGGCGCCACCGCCCGCGCCGGTGATCATCGATACCCGCACGCCGCTGGTGACGATCGATTACACCGACCCGGACCCGGATTATGCGCAATTGCTGCATGCCGCGGTGCGCGCGGCGGAGGCGCGGTATGCCGATGTGCAGTTTGATGTGATCTCCGTGGTGGCTACCACGTCCGACGGGGAGGAGGGGCAGGAGCGCGCCACCAGCGTGATGCGGGCGATCATGCGGGATCATGTTTCGTCGCAGCGGATCCATCTCGGGTTGCGGACGGATCCGGTGCTGAAGGCGGGGCAGGTGCGGGTTTACGTGCGGTGAGTCGGAGGGATCACCGTGTGGCGTTGAAGATTGGCCGGAAGGGGGTAGCGGGCGGCAAACAGATGCTATAACGTAAAATTTACCAATACAAAGCATCCCGCCCGGCCATGCGTTTTCTTGATCCGACATTGCAGGCCGCCCTGGAAGCGTGGCGCGGCGAAACCGGCACCGCGTCGGCGGAGGCCGACATTGTCTCGCGGGCGGAGGCCGACAACATCTGGTTTGAGGAGCGGGTCAGCCCCGAACGTCAGCAGGTCTTCGAGAACGCGGCAGCCGGCGCGTCCACCGCGGATGCCCTGCGTCAGCGGCATGCCGACTACTGGCAGACCCGGGTCACGGTGACCGAGGACACCCCCGATACTTTTGTAACGGCGCTGGACCCGGCCGATCTGGGAAGTCAGGTCATCGACGAATACCAGACGATTGTTCGGTTGGAGGCATTGCGGCGCCCGCTTGAGAAGTGGTCGCTTTCCTTCAAAGAGTTGGAAAACGCTCACCAGCGCGGGGATGACCCCGTCTTGCAACACTTCCTTGATGTCTGGAACGACTCGAATATCCGCGACCATCGCCCGGCTTTCGCGGCCTGGAAGGACGAGGTGCTGTCCGAACTGGCCGCGCCCGATTGGCCCGACCAGCTTCGCGATCGTCTGGGGCTCGCCCATTACACGCCCGCGTCCGACGGGCCGATTGCGGTCGCGTTGATGGAATACACCGTGCGAGAGGTGAAGGTCGAAGCCGTCCGGCAAGGCTTGCCGATCTGCCTGACCGCCCCCACTGTATTGGACAGTGGTCCATGGCCGCATTTCTTCCCGGCCCCGCGTGATTTGCCCTACGGCCGGGCGATGTCCCTGGACCCGGTTGACGACGAGAAACGTTTACTGGCGGAGATGCTGCACAACCGTCTAACCTACCTCCCGCGCCACATTGCCAGGATCGGCCATATCATGCGGCCCCCCGCGCCCCGGGAGTTGAAGGATTTGCGCAACCGCCATTTGCTGGCGGTGCAGGTGGCG
The DNA here is from genome assembly GCF_903944925.1 of uncultured Rhodopila sp. Classification (GTDB taxonomy): domain Bacteria; phylum Pseudomonadota; class Alphaproteobacteria; order Acetobacterales; family Acetobacteraceae; genus Rhodopila. The sequence continues at coordinate 95,628 of NZ_CAJATU010000170.1, forward strand.
TCCGGTCGGGCCGATTTTGGCGAGGAAATCCCCTAGATGGCGCTCATGGCAAAGGCCGGACCGCCCGCGCGCCACCCCTGGCTTGACGAATTCATCCGCGCGCCGGAGCAGGCGTTCGGCGACCTGCTTGCCGGCTATGCCAAAATCTTCCCTTATGGCCGGGCGGATGCGCCGGATGCGGCGCGCATGCTGTTCGGCGGGCTTGCGGTGGACGACCCGGCCCGGCAGGCGGTCGGCCCGGCCATCCTCGGCTGGCTGGCAAACCGCCGGCGCACCGCCCCGCCAGCCGATCGGCCGCTGCTGCAGCGCTGGATCCGGGAGGTCTGCGAGGCGTTTGAAATCGTCGCGTTGCTGGAGGTTGAGCCGGCGGCCGTGCCGTTGCGGCGGCAGTTTGTCGTCTGGAATGAGTGGGCGGCGCGCTTCTCGCTGACACCGGCGCGTGATGCCCGGGCTGAGTACTGGCGCATGTTGGCGCTGACGCAGCCGCTGTTGCCGCGCGCCGCGGCGGCCGAGGCCGACAGCCTGGCGCCGTTGTGGCTGGAAATCTGCCGTCAGGCGGGCGGGGCGCTGCCGCGGCGATACCTCAGCATCGGCCTGCTGGGGCTGCGCCGGTTGCCGGATACCGCCAACGGCAAGGAGGCGCCCTGGCTGGCAGGCCTCGCGCAGTGGGCCATGGCGCGACGTCCCACCGACGCGGAATTCGCCGCGGAATGGCGGGCGCTGAAGCCGCTGTATCCACGCCGGGACGCCCGCTGGCGGGAACTGGTCGGCCGGCTGCTCGATACGAAGCCTTTCCGGGACGCCGAAATCGTTGCGCCGGCCTGGTGGGGCGGCGATCCGGATTTCGCCCCGCTGAAGCGCCCGGACTTCCGCCGAACCGGCGAGGCCTTGCGGTCTCCTTCGCCGGAGGATTGCAACGCGTTGATCGACCGGCTGGGCGAGCCGTGGCAGCGGATCGCCCCGCGCATTGACCTGTTCCTCCAGCGCCATCGCCACTTCTTGAGCGCGACCGGTGACAGCTACTACTTCGTCCGGGCGATCCATGCGCTCGGCGGCGCGCTGATCCGGCCCGGCACCGATCAGCCGCACGATCGGGCCGCCACGGCGCAGGCGCTGGTCCGGGAGGGCCTGGACTGGCGACCCTACGATCGGCATCTCTGGTCGCTGTGGCGCGAGGCGCTGAAAGCCGGCGGCGCGTTGGAAGCCGCCGAGCGGGTGGGATGGGAATTCATCCGGCGCGATCCGGATCATGTCGAGGGCCGCAACCAACTCGCGACGCTGCTGGCGGATGCGCTGGGGCGCCCGGTGGAGGCTGAGGCGCTGCTGCGTGAGACGATCGCGGCGTTTCCGGGGAACGTGGTTGCCCGCGCTCAACTCGCGACGCTGCTGGCGGATGCGCTGGGGCGCCCGGCGGAGGCTGAGGCGCTGCTGCGTGAGACGATCGCGGCGTTTCCGGGGGACGTTGTCGCCCGCAACCAACTTGCCGAGTGCCTGATTGCGGTGGACCGCCTGCCCGAAGCTGAGGCGGTCGTCGACGCAGCGTTCAAAGCCAATGTTGTAAACGAAGTAACATATGCGCTACGAGCGCGGCTGCAATCGCATCGGGGTCGGGCGACAGAGGCGGCGGCTACCCTGCGGGAGGGACTGGCCCGGTTTCCTTCCAACACCGTCCTGTCTGACTACCAACGCATACTGGCGGCGGGCCGGCCACTGCGTCTGCGCAACCCGGCTTCGCATGCCGCCCGACCGCCGGAGCCATCCGGTCTGCAGCCGGCGTCTTTGGATGACCCGGCGCTGGCCGGCGCGTCACGCTACGGGCGGGTGCGGCGGCTGAGGTTCCGCGCGGAAAGTCCGGACCTCGCCGAACGCGATGCCGCCCTTGCCGAGATCAAGGCAATCCTTCGCGACGATCCGGCCTTCGCCTATGCCGAGCTGCTCGCCGCCCGCCTGCGGATCTGGCAGGCGCAGGCCGGCACCCTGCCGGGCTTCGCGGCGGCGTTCGAACAGGCCCTCGCCGAAGAGGACCGGGCGCGGCTGGAGGCGCTGGCGAAGCGCCAGCCCCGGCTGGAGGCCCTGACCTTGCTTGCCCGGGCCATCCTGGGGGATGAGCAGGCGGCATGGCTCACCGGATTCCTGCGCGCCGAACCGGCGGCGGACGAGGCCCGCGCGGTGACCGTGCTGCGGCATGGCCTCCAGCTCCATCTTGCCGAACCGAGCCCGGACTCGGTCCGGCACTGGCTGACGCACCACCGGGACTCCGCGCTGCGGGTGCTGCACGACGCCAACGAGGCCGGGTTGGCCGATCGGCTAGTCGCCGCCTGACCGGCCTTGGCGGCAGCCTTGTCTGATCCGGCGCCAAAGATCCGGCCCGCGCGGTTCGGCCGCGCGCGATCAACCGGAAGCGTGGCGACCGGCCATGCTCGCTACGGACCGCAGCCCCTGCCCGATAAAGGCTTGTTGCACCGGGTCATGGCCGGGCCGGGCATGCTCCCGCGCCTGCGGCGTGAGGAGCCGGCCCCGCCTGCGGCGGACGGGACGGGCCATGACACGAAAGCTGAAGCCGCCGGCCGCGGTGGATAAACCGCGCCGGGACAAGCCGGAGCCATGACGGTTCATGGGGCGGGTCGATCTCAACGCGGGCTGGTATAAAAGCGATCCATGCGCTCCAACACCCGCCATCTCTTCCTCGCCCCGGCAACCGATCGCGCCCGCATGCCGGTGGCACTGCTCAGCGGCTTTCTCGGCAGCGGCAAGACCACCCTGGTCAACGCCCTGCTGCGCGACCCGCGCCTCGCCGGCACCGCCGTTGCGGTCAATGAATTCGGCGACGTGCCGCTCGACCACGAACTGATCGACCACGGCGCCGATCGCACCGTCGTCATGGCGAACGGCTGCCTGTGCTGCAATCTCGCCGGAGACATTGAAGACGCGGTGATGCGCCTGTTCAGCCGGCGGGAGGCGAACGACCTGCCGCGGTTCGAGCGGCTGATCATCGAACCCTCCGGCCTGGCCGATCCGGCGCCGATAGCGCAGGCGATCCTGCGCAACCCGGTGATGGCGCGGTCGATGCGGCTGGAGGCGATCGTCACCACCGTCGATGCGCTGTTCGCCGAAACCCAAATCGCCCGCCATCCCGAGACCCGCAAGCAGATCGCCCTCGCCGATCGGCTGGTGCTGACGAAGACGGACCTGGTGCCGCCCGACACAGTGCAGCGATTGCGGGTGGAACTGGCGGGCCTCAACCCGCTCGCGCCCGTCCAGACCGCGGATCATGGCTGCGTCAATGCCGCTTCGCTGTTCCCGTCATCGTTCTTCGATCCCGCCGCCGCCTGCGACTCTGTCCCGCACCGCTCCCGGCTGTTCGCCGACGATCCCGGGCATGCCGCCCGCTATGCGTCCGCGACATTGCTGGCGGACGCGCCGCTGGACTGGCGCGCTTTCGAGGCCTGGCTGCGCGGCATCCGCATCCGCCACGCCGAGGCGCTGCTGCGGGTGAAGGGCATCCTGCACATAAGTAATATAGAAGATCCCGTGGTCATCCAGGCCGTGCACCACGTCATCGACACCCCGGTCACCCTCGACGCCTGGCCCTCGGCCCGGCGGCAGTCGCGGCTTGTGCTGATCGCGGATCGTGCCACCATCGCAGCCGCACAAGCGAGCTGGGTGGAGGCGCTGCCCGGCCTGCTCGGCTAAGCAGGGGGAGATACCGTCATGCGTGCGATCGACGTGCACGTGCATCCGATGAATCAGGCCTATGTGGAGGCCAGCGGCGCGTTCATCCCGGCCGCCAATAGGATGTTCAAGGGCAAGTTCGCGGCGCGGCCCGACAGCCAGATTGCCGATGAATACCGGCGCGATGACTGCCTGGCGATCCCGATCGCGTGGGATGCCGAGAATGGCGCGGCCGGCGGCGTCTACTCCAACGCGGCGCTGGCGCAACTGACGAAGGACTATCCGGACGTTTTCCTGCCCGGCTGGGCGATGGTCGATCCCTGGCGCGGGCGGAAGGGACTGGAAGAGATCGAGCATGCGATCAGGGACCTCGGCCTGCTCGGCGTGAAATACCAGCCGCCGGTGCAGGGGTTTTCTCCCAACGACCGTCAGTTCTATCCGATCTGGGATTTGCTGCAGTCGCTCGGCGCGCCGGTGCTGATCCATTGCGGCACCACCGCCATCGGCGCCGGGGAGCCGGGCGGGCTGGGCTTCAAGCTGTCGCATGCCCGGCCGATACCGAATATCGATGATGTGGCGGCGGATTTTCCGCGCCTGAACATTGTTGCGGCGCACCCGGGTTGGCCTTGGACCGAAGAACTGATCGCGGTGGCGATTCACAAGGCCAACGTGTCGATCGACATCTCCGGCTGGGGTCCGAAATACATTCCCGCGCCGCTGAAGCACGACATGCAGCGGCGGCTGCAGGACAAGGTGCTGTTCGGCTCCGACTATCCCGGCTGGAGCGCGTCGCAATGCTGCGATGAATGGGAGATGGAGGGCTTCAAGCCGGCGATCATCGAGAAGCTGTTCGTGCAGAACGCGACGCGCATCCTGAAGTTGGCGGACGCGGTCGCTGCGGCGGGGCGGTGAGGCGTGACCGGACCAGCCGTTGTTTGAGTGTCATGTCGTTGTTCAGACGGAGGCCGGTCTTATCGGTGGGAGTGGAGAAACGACCGCCTCGCCGGGATCGGGTGGTCGAGGGCGAAGCAGTATCAGGCGGCGGATTTTAACACAGAGAAAGGAATGAGGGCCACGGAGCACACAGCGGCTATGGGGTGGGATCGTCTGCCGGGTGTCGCTTCAAACCCAAGAAAGCGCAAAGCCAGGGCGCCGGTGCCGGGCTGCCAGCGTCGCGCGAAGCGCTTTTCTTGCTTTCCTATGTGGCCCTCATGCTTTTCTCTGTGTTAAAAAGCCGTAGATCGGAGCCCCGCTGCCTATCCCGAACGCGCGCAAGTCGGCGTATCCCGGCCTCCACACTCTGGCGAAGTCGCCGCGAAGATGATCCAATCCTGAACGGAGACAGACAACAAGGACATCCGCCATGCGAACTCAGGTTGGAATAATCGGCGCCGGTCCGGCCGGACTGTTCCTGGCGCATCTGCTGCACCGCGCCGGAATCAGCTCCGTCATCATCGAATCCCGCAGCCGCGAAGAGGTCGAGGGCACCGTGCGCGCGGGAGTGCTCGAACACTGGGTCGCCGAACTGATCAAGGATCTCGGGCTCGGTGAAAGAATGCTGCGGGAGGCGCATTTCCACGACGGCATCACCCTGCAATGGAACCGGCAGCGGCATCACGTGGATATAGCGGCGCTCACCGGCGGCAAGCATGTCACCGTTTATCCGCAGCACGAAGTCCTGAAGGATCTGATCGCCGGACTGCTGGCCCGCGGCGGTGAGATCCTCTTCGGCGCCCGCGCCGCCGCCATTCACGGTGCCGACACGGAAACGCCGTCAGTAGAGTTTTGCCGCGATGCAACAAATACTTCGGAAATGCTGCACTGCGACTATATCGCCGCCACCGACGGGTTCCACGGTCCCGGGCGGCAGGCGATCCCGGCGGCAAAACGCGTGGAGTACCAGAAGATTTATCCGTTCGGCTGGCTCGGCATCCTGACCAAGGCGCCGCTGTCCTGGCACGAGCTGATCTACGCCAACCAGCAGGACGGGTTCGCCCTGCTCAGCACCCGCTCGCCGGACGTGCAACGCATGTATATACAGTGCGACCCTGCCGATGACATCGCGGCATGGTCGGATGCGCGCATCTGGGATGAACTGCACGCGCGACTCGACACCGAGGGCTGGGCGCTGACCGAAGGGCCGATCTTTCAGAAAGGCATCATCCCGCTGCGGTCGTTCGTCTGCGAGACGATGCGGCACGGGCGGCTGTTCCTGGCGGGAGACGCCGCGCATATCGTGCCGCCAACCGGCGCAAAAGGCCTGAATCTTGCCGTCGCTGACGTGCGCGTGTTGTCACGATTGCTTGACGCGGTGCACAAGACCGGCGATCTGTCAGTTTTGGACCGCTACAGCGCGACCTGCTTGCGCAGAATATGGAAAGCGGAGCGGTTTTCTTGGTATATGACCACTATGCTTCATAAAAACGACGAAGACAGCGATTTCGAACGCCGCATTCATTTCGCTGAGCTCGATTTGATCCGGACATCGGAGTCGTCGGCGCGGTCATTGGCGGAGAATTATGTGGGATTGCCGTTCGACAACGGGCACGAGTGACGACTGAAACCCGCCTACCGGGCGCGTGATGCAGATTTAACACTACAAATCGGTAATATTTGCCACGATTTGTCTACTATGGTGTCATTGGGGTGTAAACCGTGGTATGACACCATATCTGTAGGACGATAACCGTCGCGCAGGAGGTTTCGATCACCAATGCTGCAACCCCGGGCGTGAATATCGCCCAGCCTGATGTCACTCTCGTGCTCGATTTGGCTGGGATCATTCAGGACGTCACCCTGTCGAACGACATCTCGGGGGAATCCGTCGAGGAGTGGCGGGGCCGCGCGTGGTGCGACACGATTGCCGACATGGGCGGCGCCAAGGTTTCACGCATGGTCGAGGACGCCCGCGATAGCGGTGTTTCGGCTTTCCGTCAGGTGAATCAACGCTTTCCCAGCGGCCTTGAGCTGCCGATGGAGTACACCATCGTCCGGCTCGGCGGCAAGGAAGGCCTGATCGCCGTCGGCCGCAATCTCCGCGCGGTGGCTGAACTGCAGTCCCGGCTGGTCTCGGCGCAGCAGGCAATGGAACAGGATTACTGGAAACTGCGGGAGGTCGAGACCCGCTATCGCACCCTGTTCGACGCGTCGCATGAGGCCGTGCTGCTGCTCGCCGCCGACACCCTGCGCATCGTCGAAGCCAATCCGGCCGCCATCCGGGTGCTCGGGTTGGCCCGCGGCCGCGACCTGCTGCCGGAGATCGTCCCGGATGAGCGGGAGCCGTTCCAGTCCATGTTGCAGCGCGTCCGCCAGAACGGCCGGGCGCCCGGGGCGCTGATCCATCTCGGCCCGGAGCAGGAAGCCTGGACCGCGCGTGCCTCGATGATGAACGGCGAGCCGGGTCCGGTGTTCATGGTGCAGCTTGCACCCGCTGCCGGCAACCAGCAGCCGATGCACCATCCCGAACAAACCCCGCTCGATGAGTTCGTCGACCGCCTGCCGGACGCCTTCGTGGTGATCGACCGCGACGGTATCGTCCGCCGCGCCAACCGCGCCTTCCTCGACCTCGTGCAAATCGGTGCCGAGGGCGCGGTGCTGGGCGAACGCATTTCCCGCTGGCTGTCGCGTCCGGGCGCTGACCTGGCGGTTTTGTTGTCTAATCTTAACCGTCACGGTTCGGTGCGTTTATTCGCCACGGCGATCAGCGGCGAATTCGGCGGCTCGACCGAAGTCGAGATTTCCGCCGTCGGCACGCCGTCCGGCGGCCGGCCGTATATCGCCCTGTTGATGCGCGATGTCGGACGCCGGCTGGTGCCGAATGAGGGCACGGCGAGCGTGCAGGCGGCGCTCGCCGCGGTCATCGAGCAGACCGGGAAGACCTCGCTGCGCGTGCTGGTGCGCGATGCCATCGGCCTGGTGGAGCGGCATTATATCGATGCGGCATTGCAACTCGCCGAAGGCAATCGTAGCGCAGCCGCAGAATTGCTCGGTCTAAGCCGTCAGGGCTTCTACAAGAAGCTTGCCCAGTACGAGATGGAGGGATATGCGCGGAGTCCGATCGACGCCGATCGATAGAAACGTCACGGGGAGATCGCCTTGCTCACGCGTGCGGCTGCAACGCCAGCTTTTGGTGAGGCGAACCTAACCAACTGCGAACGCGAGCAAATTCATCTCGCGGGGTCGATCCAGCCGCATGGATGCCTGCTGCTGATCCAGGAACCGGACGGGACCATCGTCCAGGCCAGCGAGAACGCGGCGTCGTTTCTCGGATTGGTCGATGACATCATTGGCCGCCGCCTCGACTCGATCGAAGGCGATCTGGCCGCCCAGCTCCAACCGCATCTGCAGGAAGCCCTGGCCGACGTGCCGCATGGGGTGCGGTTTCTCATCGGCTCCCCGCCGGCCGAGTTCGATGGCCTGATCCACCGGCCGGAAGGCGGCGGCCTGATCGTTGAACTGGAACGCGCCGGGCCGTCGGTGGATTTGTCCCGCCATCTCGAACGCGGGCTGATGACGATCATCACCGCCGGATCCTTGCGCGCCTTAAGCGATGAGACGGCGCGCATCTTCCGCGAGATGACCGGCTACGACCGCGTCATGGTCTACCGCTTCGACGACCAGGGCCACGGCGAGGTGCTGTCGGAGAATTGCAAGCCCGACATCGAGGCGTTTCTCGGCAACCGCTACCCGGCCTCCGACATCCCGCAGATCGCCCGGCGGTTGTATGAGCGCAACCGCGTGCGGGTGCTGGTCGATGTCGATTTTGCCCCGGTGGCGCTGACGCCGCGCCAATCGCCGATTACCGGCGCGGAGCTGGACATGTCGCTGTGCTTTCTGCGCAGTTCGTCCCCCATCCATGTGCAGTATCTGAAGAATATGGGCGTGCACGCCACCCTGGTGGTGTCGCTGATGGTCAGCGGCAAGCTGTGGGGCCTGGTGTCCTGCCATCACTACGTCCCGCGCTTCGTGCATTTCGAGGAACGTGCGGTGTGCGAACTGCTCGCGGAAGCGGTGGCGACGCGCATTTCCGCGCTGGAAAGTTTCTCCCAGGCGCAGGCCGAGCTGTCGGTGCGGCGGCTGGAGCAGCGCATGATCCGGGCGATCTCGCGCGAAGGCGACTGGCGCGCCGCGTTGTTCGACGGGTCGAACACCTTGCTGGAACCGGTCCAGGCGACCGGTGCTGCGCTGCTGTACGAAGGCGAGGTCCACACCGTCGGCGAAGTCCCCGGCACGCTTGCGTTGCGCGCCATCGGCCGCTGGCTGGACAAGCAGGACCGGTCCGGTGTGATCGTCACCGCGAATCTGGGGACCGACGCGCCGGAATTCGAACTGCTGACGGCGATCGCCAGCGGCTTGCTGGCGACCCCGGTATCGACGGCGCCGGGCGAATACCTGATCTGGCTGCGGCCGGAGCGGGTGCGCACGGTCACCTGGGGCGGCAACCCGTTCAAGCCGACGCTTGTCGGCGACGATCCGCTGACCCTGTCGCCGCGGCGGTCGTTTTCGCAGTGGCACCAGCTTGTCGAAGGCACCTCCGATCCCTGGAGCGAGGCGGACCTGGCCTTCGCGCGGCTGGTCGGCGATACGCTGAGCGACGTGATCATCCAGTTCCGCTCGGTGCGCATGTTGCTGGCGGAGGATCAGCTCAACCAGGTGCGGCGGCAGGTGGAGCAGTCCGCCCAGCCGGTGGTGATCGTCGATACCACGAGCCGCATCCTGAAGCTGAACGCGGCGTTCGCGGCGCTGCTGCCGGAGTTGCCGAACGTGCCGGAGAAAGTGGCGCATTTGCTGCCGCTGTTCAGTGACCCGCACGAGGTTGCGCGCCGGATCGATGATCTTGTGGTCAATCGCCATGCCTGGCGCGGCGAGGTGTCGATCGCCGGCCGTGATGGGGTGGCGACCCCGCTGCTGGTGCGCGGGGATCCGGTGTTCACCTCGCTCGACCGCACGCTGGGGTTCGTACTGCTGTTCACCGACCTGACGGAGCGCAAGGCGGCGGAGGCGGCGCGGCGGGGGTTCCAGGCTGGGGTGATGGAGCAGCGGCGGCCGATGTCCTGGCGGTTGGATTCGAAGGCCGATCTGCAGTTCCGGGCGATTTTGTCGACGATCACCGAGAATGCGCAGCTTGCCGCGTTGGAAATCGCCGATCGGGTGGATCCGACGCATATGCCGCAAATGCTGGAGGCGCTGAGGGCGTCGGTGGCGCGCACCGCGGAGGTGTTGCGGTCGCTGCTGTCGCATGGGCCGCGGCAGGAGAAGGGCCGGGGGGCTGGCGAGAGTGATGTGCCGACGCCGCAGGAGAGTCCGGAGGAGTGCTGAGGCGGTATTCGGCTCGCGGGGCCGGTGCGGCCCCGTGTCATGGCCGGATTTAGTCCGGCGATCCACGACTTCGTCCCGACCGGCACCGCAAGTCGTGGATGGCCGGGACAAGCCCGGCCATGACAGGGAGGCCGCGACAGGGCCGCCATGACACGATGGGACGGGCTGCCGTCTCTAAACCTGACCATCGCACTTGACGCTCCCGGCCAGCGAACGGATAAGCACGCCCGTGCTCCGAACAGTGAGACGAACCCCTGGAGTGACTATGAGACTGATGCGGCGGCACGATCCCAGACACGGCGCGACATTTTGCGCGCGTAGCGGTTTCAACGGTCTTTCGGGCTGGGCAGGCTGATGTCCACCCGTCCGGTTTTTCCGTTCGCTGCCATTGTCGGGCAGGAGGACATGAAGCTCGCGATCCTGGTCGCCGCGATCGACCCCGGCATCGGCGGCGTCCTGGCGTTCGGCGACCGCGGCACCGGCAAGTCCACCACGATCCGGGCGCTCGCCGCTTTGCTGCCGGCGATGAAGGTGAACCAGGGCTGCCGCTACCATTGCGATCCCGCCACCCCCGATGTCTGGTGCGCCGACTGCCGCGCCGCGACCAAGCACAAGAGCGTCACCGCGCCGGTTCCGGTGGTCGATCTGCCGCTGGGCGCCACGGAAGACCGCGTCGTCGGCGCGCTCGACCTGGAACGCGCGCTGACCGGCCACAAGGTGTTCGAGCCGGGGTTGCTCGCGCGCGCCAATCGCGGGTTCCTCTATATAGATGAGGTGAACCTGCTCGAGGATCACCTGGTCGATCTGCTGCTGGATGTCGCCGCCTCCGGTGAGAACGTGGTCGAGCGCGAGGGCCTCAGTGTCCGCCACCCCGCCCGGTTCGTGCTGATTGGCTCCGGCAACCCGGAAGAGGGCGAGTTGCGGCCGCAGTTGATCGACCGCTTCGGCCTGTCGGTGGAGGTGCGCACGCCGCAGGACCTGCCGACGCGGATCGAGGTCATCCGCCGCCGCGACGGTTTCGAGAACGACCCGGTCGGGTTTACCGAGCACTGGAAGAAGCAACAGGACAAGATCCGCAAGCGCATCGTCGATGCGCGGGGCAAGCTGTCGGGCGTGGCGGTGCCGGAGATCGCGCTGGAAAACGCCGCCCGGCTGTGCATGGCGCTCGGCACCGACGGGCTGCGCGGCGAGCTGACGTTGATCCGGGCCGCTCGGGCGGTGGCCTGCCTGGATGGCGACAAGGAAGTCACCGACGCGCATCTGCGGCGGGTCGCGCCGATGGTGCTGGGTCACCGGCTGCGGCGCAATCCGCTGGACGAAGCGGTGGCCAGCACCCGGGTGAACCGCGCCGTCGAGGAACTGTTCGGCGCATGAGCGGAGCGGCCGCATGGGCCGGGGCGCTTCAGGCTTTGGGCCTCTTTGCGGCGGATCCCCTGGGGTTGGGGGGGATTGCGGTGCGCGCCGGGGCGGGGCCGGTGCGGGATCGCTGGCTGAAGATTCTGTATGACTCTCTGCCGCCAGGGATGCCGGTGCGGCGCGTGCCGCTGAACGCCGGGGATGATCGCCTGCTCGGCGGCCTCGACCTGGCGGCGACGTTGCAGGCGGGGCACCTGGTCGAGCAGAAGGGCCTGCTGTCCGAGGCCGATGGCGGCGTGATCGTGTTGCCGATGGCCGAGCGGATCGAACCCGGTTCGGCCGCCCGGCTGCGCGCGGCGTCGGATGAGGGCCAGGTGACATTGCAGCGCGACGGTTTGTCGCGGGTGCTGCCGGCGCATATTGCGATGGTCGCGCTGGATGAGGGCGCGGACCCGGATGAGCACGTGCCGACATCGCTGCTCGACCGCATGGCGTTCCTGATCGACCTGACCAAGGTTTCGCTCCGGGATATCGAATACGATGACTGGAGCGGGGTGGCGGCACCGTCCCGGCCTCTCGTCCTGGCGGGTCCATCCGCCATGACGGGTGGGGCGGGAGCCGTCCACCGCGCAACGGCGGCCGTTGAAACCGCCAAAATCATCGAAACCCTGTGCGGCGTCGCCATGTCGCTCGGCGTCGACTCTATCCGCGCGCCGCTGTTTGCCCTGCGCGCCGCCCGCATCGCCGCGGCGCAGGACGGACGCTCCGAGCCGGATACGGACGACCTGTCGCTCGCCGTCGCGCTGGTCTACGGCCCGCGCGCCACCCGCCTGCCGCCGCAGGAAGAAGCCGAGGCGCCGCCGGAACCCGAGCCGCCGCCGGAAGACCAGCCCGAACCGCCGCCGCCGGACGACGAGGACCAGGAGCAAATCCCCGACCTGCCGCTGGAGGACATCGTGCTGGAAGCGGCCATCGCCGCGCTGCCGCCCGACCTGCTGGCGCAGCTTGCCTCGCTCAGCAACACCAAGGGCCAGGTTCGCATGCCCGGCCGTGTCGGCCAGGCCAAGATGTCGCTGAAACGCGGACGGCCCATCGGCACCCGCCAGGGCGAGCCGAAAGGCGGTGCGAGGCTGCATCTGCTGGAGACCCTGAAGGCCGCCGCGCCATGGCAGACCCTGCGCCGCCGTGCGCCGGAACACGGTCCGAAGCGCTTCGAAGTCAGGCGCGACGATTTCCGCATCATCCGCTTCCGCCAGCGCGTCGGCACCACCACCGTGTTCGCGGTGGACGCCTCCGGCTCCGCCGCGATGAACCGGCTGGGCGAGGCCAAGGGCGCCGTCGAGTTGCTGCTGGCCGACTGCTATGTGCGCCGCGACCAGGTGGCGCTGATCGCCTTCCGCGGCACCGGTGCGCAATTGCTGCTCGCGCCCACCGGATCGCTGCTGCGCGCCAAGCGCAGCCTCGCCGGGTTGCCGGGCGGCGGACCCACGCCGCTCGCCGCCGGGATCGACGCCGCCATGGCGCTGGCCGACACCATCCGCCGCAGCGGCCGCACCCCCATCATCACCTTCCTCACCGATGCCCGCGCCAACATGACCCGCGAAGGCACCGGCGGACGACCGAAAGCCGAGGCCGAAGCCATGGAAAGCGCCCGCGCCCTGCGCGCAACCGGTATTGCCGCCTTGCTGGTGGATACCTCGCCGCGGCCCAACCCGTTCGCCCGCACCCTGGCGACGGAGATGGGCGCGCGCTACGTGCCGCTGCCCTATGCCAACGCGGCGGCGCTGTCGCACGCCGTACGGGCCGCCGCCGCATGAGCTACCATCTGTCCTGGGAACGCGACGGCCGCGACTGGCCGAACCGCGCATTCAGCCGCTTCGTCGAGGCCGGCGGGTTGCGCTGGCATGTTCAGGTGATGGGGCAGGGGCCGGTCGCGTTGCTGCTGCACGGCACCGGGGCCTCGACGCATTCGTTCCGCGATCTGGCGCCGCTGCTGGCCAAGCACTTCACCGTGGTGGCGCCCGACCTGCCGGGGCACGGCTTCACCGCGGTGCCGGCATCGCAGGAGGGCTACACGCTGCCGGGCGTCTCCGCCGGCATCGGGGCGCTGCTGGACGGGCTCGGGCTGCGGCAGAAGGTTATTGTCGCCGTCGGGCACTCGGCGGGGGCGGCGATTGCCCTGCGCATGTGCCTGGACGGGCTGATCAACCCCGTCGCGGTGATCAGCCTGAACGGGGCGCTGCTGCCGTTCCCGGTGCCGAGCGGCATTGCCGGGTCCGCGGCGCGCTGGCTGTTCACCTCCGGCGTGGCGGCGCGGGTGTTCTCGTTCTTCGCCGGCACCGGGCCGACGGTCGAGCGGGTGATGCGCTCCACCGGTTCCGTGCTGGATGCCGACGGGTTGAAGTTCTACCGCCGTCTGGCGGTCAACCAGGGCCACGTCGCCGGCGCGATGGCGCTGATGGGCAACTGGGACCTGCATCCATTGCTGGCCGATTTGCCGCGGCTGAAGACCAAGCTGGTGCTGGTGAACGGCAGCAAGGACGGGATGGTGCCGCCGGCCGAAGCGTCCCGCATCCGGGCGCTGCTGCCGCAGGCGGAACTGATTTCGCTGCACGGCCTGGGGCACCTTGCGCATGAGGAACGACCGGGCGAGATTGCGGCCCTGGTCGAAAAGGTCGTGGCGCATGAAGCTCCCGGTTGATCACCCGCAGCGGATCGAGCTCAACAACGAAGTCCATGCCCGGCCGCCGGAGCCGTTGGTCGCGCCCTCGCGGCTGTCCTATCTGGCGCTGATCTCCGATCCGGCGCAACGCGAGGCCGGCTGGCGAGCGGTGTGCGAGCTGTGCGCGCGCTACAACACCGAGCCGCCGGAGAAGAACGCGCTGCATTTCAGCGCCTCGCTCGGCCCGTTCCGCCTGAAGTGGGAACAGCATACCGAATTCGTCCGCTTCACCTTCATCGTCGAGGGCACCACCGGCGATCCGTTCGAGCGGCCGGCGATCTCCGTGCTGCCGGAGGACTGGGTGGCGGCGCTGCCGGGGCAGGTGGTCGTCGCCGCGCATGCCGCGCTGATCAGGGCCGAACCGGGGCCGATCGATTCCCGGGCGATCGGCAATCGCTGGTTCGACGGCAACGTGCCGATTGGCGCCGCGGTGTCGGGCGGGGCGGCGACGGCGCTGACCGATTTCCGCATCCATGGCGACGGATTCAGCCGGCACCTGCTGTTCGATCACCACACCACGCCGTGGCAGGCGGGGCGGATCATCCAGCGGCTGCTGGAAATCGACACCTACAAGATCATGGCGCTGCTGGCGCTGCCGGTGGCGCGCTCCGCTGCGCCGCTGCTGACGGCCTCCGGCATCGAACTGGCGGGGATCACCCGGTCGCTGGTGTCGGCGGACGAAACCACCGAGCCGGCGCTTTTGAACAGCCTGACGCGGCTGGAAGCGGACGTCGAGAACCAGCAGTCGGAGACGCGGTATCGCTTCAGCGCGGCCAACGCGTACTACGAACTGGTGCAGCGGCGGATCGATGAGCTACGGGAACAGCGCATCCAGGGCTTGCAGACGTTTCGGGAATTTACCGAGCGCCGGCTGGCTCCCGCGATGAACACGTGCCGATCGATTGCGGCGCGGCAGGAATCGCTGTCGCAACGGGTTGGCCGGGCGACCCAGTTGCTGTCAACCCGTGTGGATCTGACGCGGCAGCGGCAGAACCAGGCGCTGCTGGCCTCGATGGACAGCCGGGCGCGGCTGCAGTTGCGGCTGCAAACGACGGTCGAGGGGCTGTCCGTTGCGGCGGTGACGTATTACGTGTCGGCTCTGGTGGGGCATGCGGCGGAGGCGCTGAAGGTGGAAGGCCTTCCGGTCGAGCCGGACCTGGCCATCGGTATCAGTATTCCGATCGTTGCTTTGGTGGCGTGGTTCGGCATTCACCATATCCGCCGCAAGGTGACCGGGCGGAGCGAGGAGTAGGTGCTGACCTCGCCGCATCTGATCGATGCGATCCTGCTGCTGACCGTGGTCGAGGTCGTCGTCCTGGTGCGCTGGCGCGGGGTTCGCAGCCGGGTCGCCTGGGGCATGATCCTGCCGGGGATGTTCCTGCTGCTGGCGTTGCGCGCGGCGCTGGCCGATGCGGCGTGGCCCTGGGTGCCGGCGGCACTGACCGGCGCGCTGGTGGCGCATTCCGCGGAGCTTTGGGCACGGTTTCGGGGCTGATCGGGGCGTCGGCCTTTCATCGTCATGGTGCGCGCAGGCGCACCATCCACCCCTTGCGGTGCAGGTTGCGGCAAAGGCGTGGATGGCGGGCCTGCGCCCGCCATGACGTGGAAAGGGCGGCGTGTCCGAACGGCGTTTTCCGCACGTTCACGCGATAGTCCCTCTGGTCAGAGTGTCATCTTGCGTTTACACTGCACCGTATGGATTTGTTGACAGACCCCCCGGCCGTCCCCCCCTCCAACGCCTCGCGCTTGCCCGGACGACACGCCGTCGTCATCGGCGCCGGCTTCGGCGGACTCGCCGGGGCCATCCGGCTCGGCGCGCGCGGCTACCGGGTCACCGTGCTGGAGAAACTCAACGCCCCCGGCGGCCGGGCCTCGGTGTTCCGGCAGGACGGCTTCACCTTCGATGCCGGCCCGACGATCCTGACCGCGCCGTTCCTGCTGGAGGAACTCTGGACGCTGTGCGGCAAGACAATGGCCGACGACCTGACCCTCAAGCCGATGGAGCCGTTCTACCGCATCCGCTTCAACGACGGCACGACGTTCGACACCAGCGGCGATCCCGCCCGCATGCGCGCCGAAGTCCAGCGCCTCGCCCCCGCCGACGTCGAGGGCTACGAGGCGTTCATGCGCATCGGCAAGGAGATCTGCAGCCTCGGCTTCGAGCAGCTCGGCGACTCGCCGTTCAACTCGATCATGGACATGGTGAAAGTCGCACCCGACATGCTGCGGCTCGGCAGCCTGCGCAGCACCTACGGCATGGTCGCCAAGTTCATCAAGGACGAGCGCCTGCGCATCGCCTTCAGCTTCCATCCGCTGTTCATCGGCGGCAATCCGTTCACCGCCAGCGCCATCTACGCGATGATCCCGTATCTCGAGCGGCGCTGGGGCGTGCATTTCGCCATGGGCGGCACCGGGCAGGCCGTCGCCGGGCTGGCCAAGCTGATCGCCGGGCAGGGCAACACCATCCGCTGCGGCGTCGAGGTCGAGCAGATCCTGGTCAGCAACGGCCGCGCCACCGGGGTGCGGCTGAAGGGCGGCGAGGTGATCGACGCCGACATCGTGGTGTCGAACGCCGATTCCGCCTTCACCTACCGCAAGCTGCTGCCGCCCGAGACGCGCAAGCGCTGGACCGACCGCAAGCTGGACCGGGCGCGCTACTCCATGAGCCTGTTCGTCTGGTATTTCGGCACCGATCGGCAGTACCCCGACGTCCCGCACCACACCATCGCGCTTGGCCCGCGCTACAAGGGCCTGCTGACCGACGTGTTCACGCGCAAGGTGCTGGCGAAGGATTTCTCGCTATACCTGCACCGGCCGACGGCAACCGATCCGTCCCTGGCGCCGATCGGCTGCGATACGTTCTATGCGCTGTCGCCGGTGCCGAACCTCGAGGGCAAGACCGACTGGACGATCGAGGCCGAACGTTACCGCCAGACCATCGAGGCGGAACTGTCCGCCACCTTGCTGCCGGACCTCGGCAAGCATGTGGTGACGTCGAAGCTGATGACGCCGCTGGATTTCCGCGACGGGCTGCTGTCGCTGCGCGGCGCGGCGTTCGGGCTGGAGCCGGTGCTGCTGCAAAGCGCCTGGTTCAGACCGCATAACAAAAGCGAAGATATCGCCGGCCTGTTCCTGGTCGGCGCCGGTACACATCCGGGCGCAGGTGTGCCGGGCGTGCTTTCGTCCGCTAAAGTCCTTGATCGCGTGGTGCCGCATGCCGCAACTCTCTAATTCCGAAGCCGCCGATATGGCGGCCTGCCACGACCTGATCCGTGGCGGGTCGCTCAGCTTTCATGCCGCATCGAGATTGCTGCCGCGCAAGATGCGCGATCCGGCGATCGCCCTGTATGCGTTCTGCCGTGAGGCGGACGACGTCATCGACAATGCGGTTGCCGGCAGCAACAGCCTGGGGTGGCTGCAGGAGCGGCTGGCGCTGATCTATGCCGGGCGGCCGATGGACGTGCCCGCGGACCGCGCCTTCGCGCGGATCGTCGAGCGCTTCGCCATCCCGCGCGAACTGCCCGAGGCGCTGCTGGACGGCTTCGCCTGGGACGCGCAAGGTCGCCGCTACAGGACGTTCTCCGACGTGCGCGCCTACTCGGTGCGGGTCGCCGGCACCGTCGGCGCCATGATGGCGGTGCTGATGGGGGTGCGCGACGCGGAACGCATGGCCTCCGCCGTCGATCTCGGCGTGGCGATGCAGCTGTCCAATATTGCCCGCGACGTGGGTGAGGATGCCCGCAACGGGCGGTTGTACCTGCCGATGGACTGGATGGTTGAGGCCGGGGTCGATCCGGACGAGTTCCTCGCCGCGCCGGCTTACTCCGAGGCGATTGGCAGCATCGTGCACCGGCTGCTCTATGCCGCCGAGGGCTATTACGGCTCGGCCAGTGCGGGGATTGCGCGGCTGCCGATGAATTGCCGGTTCGGGATCGGGGCGGCCGGCCTGCTGTATGCCGAAATCGGCCGGGAAGTGGCGCGGCGCGGGATGGATTCGATCTCCGGGCGTGCCGTGGTGTCCGGCCGGCGCAAGGTCTGGGTGCTGGCGAGCGGACTCGGCGACATTGCGTTTTCCGGGCGGTCGCTGTCGCCGCAGCCGGTGCCGGAAGGTTTATTTTTAGTGGATGCGGTTGTGCAAAATACGCCCCGCACCATCATAGAACAGAGAGCTAGGCCCTGGTGGGCGTTGGGCGAGCGGCTGGTATGGACGATGGATTTGTTCGCCAGTCTGGAGGAGCGGGGGCGCGTAAGACCCTAGAACAGGAGGCTGACATGCATGGCTGGCTGGGATTAGCGATGATTCCCTTGGGGCTGGGTATGGCTGTCGCGGCGTTCATGAAGCGCCGAAGCCGCATGACAGGCACGACACCGGCCGGACAGATCAGGCCGGAGTTCGCCATGATGGGCGAAATCATGCGGCCGGTCGTGCTGTTTGTCGTGGGTCTGTTCGCGTTGCAGATGGTGCTGCTGTATTTCGTGTTCGGCGGCGCGCAGTTCCTGACGGCACTCGATTTCGGCGGCATAATGTTCGTGCTGGCGGCGTATACCGGCTATCTGCTGGTGGCGACGGCGAAGCAGGCGGCTCCGGCGCCCGTGGTTGCGGCCTCGGATGATGCAGTGGGTTCGACCGCGGTATGAGTTTGCCGAGCGGCGGACAATGGGAATCGGTCATCGGAGTCCTGGTACTGGGACTGCTGGTCTGGGAACTCCGCAGCCTGCGGCGCACGCAGCGAGCCGATAGGGAGAAGGCGCGGCAGGCTGAGGCGAAGCCGCCGGAGTGATCCGCGGATTCGGTTCGTGGACAATGCAGCCGGCCGGGCGGAGCCCGGCCATGACACAAGGGAAGACCGGGCCGCGCTGTGGGCGAGTGGCTTTCACGGCGGATTGGGACTAAGGCCACGACGGTGCCGCCTCGTTCGGCAATCGCTGCCAGATTGCGTCCACGCCGACCGGCAAGCGAATGCCCATCCGGTTTTCCAGCACGTCGCGCAGATCTTCGGGCGACGCCAGGACTCGTTGCTGCACGCCATCCGGACCGTGGATGGAAAGCGATGCGTTCAGCAGGTTCAGGCGCGATGCGCCAATCACCCTGGCGGCAACCAGATTGCGCACGAAGCGCGTTTTCGGATGCGTCGCAGTGAACCAGTTCGCCATTTCGAAGTCGCCCTGCTCTGCCGGCGTCAGCGTAAAGCGATACATCGCCTCCCACCTGTCGGGGAGACGCATTCGGGTTTCCAGCCTGT
Organism: uncultured Rhodopila sp.; assembly: GCF_903944925.1. Classification (GTDB taxonomy): domain Bacteria; phylum Pseudomonadota; class Alphaproteobacteria; order Acetobacterales; family Acetobacteraceae; genus Rhodopila. Next base: position 114,939 of record NZ_CAJATU010000170.1, read on the forward strand.
CGTCGTGCCGGACGACCCGGTAGATGCCGTGCGGCGTGATCTGGGGCGCGTCGCATTCCAGCCGGAGCGGCGCCGTATAGGTTTGTCCGCCGAACCCGACATCCGCCAGGTAGTCGCCTTCGGGCAGATGCACCAGCGTCAGCCGATGCGTCGGTGGCGCCGATCGGCCGGGGGACATCCAGACGACGCGGGCGGCGAGGGGTTCGGCGTGAAAGCCGATGGCCTGGAGGACGGCGAGGAAGAGGGCGTTCTGCTCGTGGCAATATCCGCCGCGGCTGTGGTGCACGAGCTTCGACTGGACGGATTGGATGTCGATCGAAACGGGCCGTCCGAGAAATGGATCGAGGCCCTCGAACGGGATTTCCGCCGGATGCCTGGCGTGCAGTTCGGTCAGCACGGCCAGCGTCGGTTGGCAGGGTCCGCCGTAGCCGATGCGTTCGAAATAGGCGTGCAGGCCGATACCGGCGCCCATGTTCGGGCCTCTCCTTGAAGTTGGCTGCTTCGGGATGCCGGCGAACCGGATGAAGGGAAGCCGCCGAAGACCGGTCGATCTTATACCGGTCTGCCCGGATATTGACCATGTGAGTGTTGAATTGGACTGGCGCCACGTTTCTTCCCCGTCACGGTGCCCCCGGGCGGACCATCCACGCCTTGAATTTCGGCACCGCACCGGGGGCGTGGCAAACCGCCGCGCGGCGCCGTGCCGCTTCGGCCGCATTCCGCTCCGGCAGGGTGACGATGCGCGGCGTGCCGCCAGTATCCCGCTTTCCCGTCCCCCGCGACAGCGCGTTTCGCTTGCCTCAGGCCGCCACTGCCGCTAACCCTGCGACCCTTCGTTTGCAGGAGTTTGTCATGGCTTACAGGGTCGCGGTCGCCGGCGCCACGGGAGCAGTCGGGCGCGAGATCATCAAAACCCTGGTGGAGCGCAACTTCCCGACCTCCGACGTCATCGCGCTGGCCTCCGGGCGTTCGGCCGGGGCGGAGATCTCCTTCGGCGACAAGAAGGTGCTGACGGTCCGCAACCTCGACACATTCGACTTCGCCGGCACCGATTTCGGCCTGTTCAGCCCGGGCGCCGCGATCTCCGCCATCCACGCCCCGCGCGCGGCGGCGGCCGGCTGCGTGGTGATCGACAACACCAGCCAGTTCCGCATGGACCCGGAAATCCCGCTGGTGGTGCCGGAGGTAAATCCGCAGGACCTGCGCAAGTTCGCAAAACGCAACATCATCGCCAACCCGAACTGCTCGACCATCCAGATGGTGGTGGCGCTGAAGCCGCTGCACGACGAGTTCAAGATCAGGCGCGTCGTCGTCTCGACCTACCAGTCCGTCTCCGGTGCCGGCAAGGAAGGCATGGACGAGCTGTTCAACCACACGAAGTCCTCCTTCGTGCATGAGCAAAGCCCGCCGCAGCAATTCACCAAGGAAATCGCCTTCAACGTTATCCCGCATATCGACGTCTTCATGGATGACGGTGCCACCAAGGAAGAATGGAAGATGGTCGTCGAGACCAAGAAGATCCTCGACCCCGCCATCGCCGTCCACGCCACCTGCGTGCGCGTGCCGGTGTTCATCGGCCATGGCGAGGCGGTGAACGTCGAGTTCGAACGTCCGGTCACCGCCGGTGAGGCTCGCGCCGTGCTGCGCGACGCGCCCGGCGTGGAAGTGGTCGATGTCCGCGAGGACGGCGGCTACGTCACCCCGCTGGAATGCGCGGGCGAAGACGCCGTCTTCGTCAGCCGCATCCGCAAGGATCCGACGGTGGAGAACGGACTGTCGTTCTGGTGCGTCTCCGACAATTTGCGCAAGGGCGCGGCGCTGAACGCGGTGCAGATCGCCGAGACGATGATCGCGATGGGGCTGATGTCGAAGCGGGCGGCTTAAGCCGCCCGCATCGTCTCCAGATGGGCCCGCAGCATCGGCAGCGGGCAGGGGGCATCCGGCGGCACCACCGCCGCCCACTCCGCCACGCCCGGCAGACGGCCGGGGTTGCGCATCACCAGCTCGGTCTTCAGGAACGGGCCGCCGAACCGCGTCGCCAGCACGTGCCACAGGTGGTGGGTGGGGTTCAGCGGCCATTGATGCAGCAAGGCCGCGGCCTGATCGTCCGGCAGCGTGGCAAAGCCCTTCAGCCGGTGATACGACTTCGCCAGCCGCTCGCGCTCCGCCGGGTCCGCCGCGGCGGCCTGCGCCAGGCGGTCATACCCGAATACCGCAGCGACCCGGTGGCCGCGCCTGCGCATCCACCGCGCCAGCCGGATCTCGCCCAACTGGATCAGCAGCCATTTCGAGTGGCTGATATGCATCGCCGACAGGAATCCCATCAGGTCGGCGACAGCACCGCGGCCGCGGGCCAGCAGCATATAGCTTTGCAGATGCGCGCCGCCCTGGAGGCTTTCCGTCAGCCCGAACAGCCCGTCACCGCCGGCCCGCATCGTGGCGATCACCGGTTCCAGCGCGCCGATGGGACCCAGCACGCTGTCATTGACCAGCATCAGCTCAACCGGTTCGGACCAACGGCGAGCAACTTCCGGCATCAGGTCATGCCATGCCCCGAAATCGCGCCCGATATTCTGCCGCTGCACCACCAGCGCGCACAGCCGGCGGACGGCCTGCCAGTCTGCCTCGGGGATGCGCGCGGCCATCGAAATGAAGACGATCGAGAATCCCGTTCCGGCCAGCAGCGAGAGCTGACGGCGAACCATGTCCGAGACCTGGCCGGTGGGCGAGTAATGCACATACAGCGCAATCCGCTTGGACCCGGCCTCCATAGCCACGCCGTCTTCCATCCGCAGCGGAGCAACCGGCGCCGCCCGCACGGCGCTGGCAAGGTCGCGCGGCAAATTGGCGACAACATCCCGGCCGACATAGAAACCCCGCACAGCCAGCCGCCGCCATGTGCCGGAGCTGGCGTAACCATGCGCCAGACGGCGCAATCCCGGCGACGACTCGTAGAGATCAGTCAGGCAAAGCGGCTCGTTCGAAGTCGTCATACCGGATTCCCAAAGAGGCGACTGGACATATACGATCGTAATTTTGAACCTCGGATAACCATTAACGTAGATAACGAATAATTGAAACCGCGGCGTAGCGCTCAACAGAATGAACGCGGCAACCGCAATCCACTACCGCCGGTAGTGCGCCCTTCTGCTTCTCCCCCGTTCGGCGGCGCTTTGGCCGCCGACTGAGCGCATGATGAAGGCCCGTTGCAGATTTAGTACGTCATGCGTGCGGACGCCAGGATCGGCCCGTCGCTGACCGTCCGCCGGACCAGCCGCAGCGCAACGTTGGCACCGAGATCCTAGCGCCGGAAATCCGCACCCTTGCGTTCAACCGTGCGGACCAGCCCCTTCCATTCGCTCAGCCCGTATTCCGGCGCGGGCCGCAGCTTCCGCATCCGTTCGGCCGCCTTGCGCTGCACGGACAGGTCGATGACCACCGGCGGCTCGTCCATTTGCCGCGCCAGCAGCTCCAGCTCGCACGCCCGCTCCAGCATGTATAGCCGCATCAACGCGCCATGGATGGTTTCGCCCAAGGTCAGCAGTCCATGGTTCAGCAGCACGACGCAGGTTCCCGCGGCGCAGCTCCGCCCGAGCGCCTCGCACTCCTCCTCCGAGGCCGGGACGCCATACTCGTGATACACCACATCGTCGATGACATGCAGCGAGTCCTGGCTTATCGGCCGCAGTCCGCGGCGCAGCAGCGATACCCCTGCGCCGGCCCGGGTATGGGTATGCAGCACGCAGTTGGCGTCCGGCCGCGCCTTGTAGACCCCGCTATGGATGGTGAACCCGGCCGCATTGAACGCCCCGCCGGGACTCAGCACCGCCCCGTCCAGGTGCATCTTCACCAATGACGATGCGGTGGTCTCATCGAACATCTCGCCGTAGTTGTTGATCAGGAAGTGGTTCGGCTCGCCGGGGATGCGCGCCGTCATGTGGGTGTTGATCAGGTCGGTCCAGCCGAGGTGGTGAACCACGTGATACAAGGCCGCGAGGTCGCAGCGGGTCTGCCATTCGGCGTCCGACATCTCCGGGTGCAATTGCAAAGCGGCTGACATGCGGCGTTTCCTTCTCTGAGATTCAGCCGGGAATGCTGAGCGTGCCGCCCGCATCGTGCAAGCGCGGCGGGGGTGAGCGGCCCGGGAAACCGGCCGCCGCCGGTGCTTGACCGTTCTGGAAACAAAGCTTTCACCTGGTATTGATGCAGGGAACCGGCTGACGCATTCTCGGCTTTTGCGGGTTCGAAGTGTCAATCCAGATTGGCATCCATAGTGTCAACTTGGACAAATTAAAATAATCCGCTTTTTTTTAGGCCAGCGCGCCTTGCAGGACTTTGGAATCTACCCATTGTTAAATCATCGGGCATGGCTGAGATGCCACCACCGTATAGGTCAACGCCGAACCCTTGCAATTGGAGAGCAACATGAAGACTTCGTTCGCCCGCCTCGAGATCATCGCCGCCGCCCTCGCCATCGGCTTCATGATCGTCCCGCTGGTTCCCTACGCGCTCGGCCACTGATCCGCCGCGTCAGTAGACACGATCGTATAGACGGACGGCTTTACGCCGGCCGAAAGCCCGTTGAACAATTGCAGTTGGAGAGCAACATGAAGACTTCGTTCGCCCGCCTCGAGATCATCGCCGCCGCCCTCGCCATCGGTTTCATGATCGTCCCGCTGGTTCCCTACGCGCTCAGCCACTGAAGTCTGCTGCGCCGATAGATACGACCGTGTAGACGGGATTACTTTACTCCGAAGCGGCTTGTTTGGCAAAGTGGTATCCGCGGTTGAAAGTTCAACCGCGGATCGCTGCGTTTTACAGGCCGCCGATCGCTTGACCCCTTCGGACTCGCGGGCTACCGGCTGGTAATCGACAGCCGAGGACCCCGACCGGTGAACGCATTCAGCTTTCCGCCGCCACCGCCCTCCCCGGGGGCCGAAGCCCTCCGCGATGAAGTCCGCGCATTCCTCGCCACCGCCCTGGCCGAACGGACGCCGGTGCAGCGAGCCGAATCCTGGACCGGCATCGACCCCGAGTTCTCCCGCAAGCTCGGCCGGCGCGGCTGGATTGGCATGACCTGGCCGAAACGATTTGGCGGGCACGAGCGCTGCTTCCTCGAACGTTACGTCGTCCAGGAGGAACTGCTCGCCGCCGGCGCCCCCGTCGCCCTGCACTGGATCGCCGATCGGCAGTCCGGACCGTTGATTTTGCGGGTGGGGACGGAGGAGCAGAAGACCATCCTGCCGCGCATCGCCGCCGGCGAGGCCTTTTTCTGCATCGGCATGAGCGAGCCGGATGTCGGATCGGACCTGGCATCCGTGCGCAGCCGGGCGGCGAAAGTGCAGGGCGGATACCTGGTCAACGGCACCAAGGTCTGGACCAGCTTCGCCCACCTGTCGCACTACATGATCCTGTTCTGCCGCACCGGTCCCGCTGAAGACCGCCACGGCGGCGTCAGCCAGTTCCTGGTCGACCTGCAAGCAACTCCGGGCGTCACGATACGTCCGATCCTCGCGCTGACCGGTGAGCATCATTTCAACGAAGTCGTCTTCCAGGACGCCTTCCTGCCGGACACCGCGCTGCTGGGCAAAGCGGGCGACGGCTGGAACCAGGTCACCAGCGAACTGGCGTTCGAGCGCAGCGGCCCGGAACGGTTCCTGTCGTCGTTCCGGCTGTTCGTCGAGTTGGTGCGTGCATTGGGGCCGGAGCCGTCCGCCGCCGGGGCGGCGGCCATTGGACGGCTGACGGCGCATCTGATGGTCCTGCGGCGGATGTCGCGCTCGGTTGCCGGGATGCTGCAGAACGGCGAGAACCCGGCTTTGCAGGCGGCGCTGGTGAAGGATCTCGGCGCCTTGCTGGAGCAGGAAATTCCGGACATCGCGCGCGGCCTGGTCGATGCGGAGCCGGATGCATCTTCCACCGGGGCATTCGCCGCCGTGCTGGCGCACACCATGATGCATGCGCCGTCGTTCTCGCTGCGCGGCGGCACGCGGGAAATCCTGCGCGGCATCATCGCGCGCGGACTTGGACTTCGCTGATACTTCAAGGAAACGAACCATGAGCGGCAAGGTGTTGTATAGTCAGGACGGGCCGATCGTTACGATAACTCTGAACGATCCGGCGATGCGCAACCCGATTTCCGAACGCGAAACGGTCGATGCGTTGGTTGCGGCGATTGAACGCTTGAATCAGGACGGCACGGCACGGGTTGCGATCCTGACCGGCGCCGGCAGCGCGTTCAGCTCCGGCGGGGATTTGCGGGCGATGCGGAAGTCGTTCGATGCGCGCGCCGAAAAGCCGGCGCTGACGCCGCATTACTACAAGTTCGGCATCCAGCGCATTCCGCTGGCGTTCGAGAAGCTGGATGTGCCGATCATTGCGGCAGTGAACGGTCCGGCGATCGGGGCGGGGCTGGATTTGGCGTGCATGTGCGACATGCGCATCGCTGCGGAAACTGCCCGCTTTGCCGAAAGCTTCGTGAAGGTCGGCATTGTTCCCGGCGATGGCGGGGCGTGGCTGCTGCCGCGGGTCGTTGGCTATTCGAAAGCGTGCGAAATGGTGTTCACCGGGGATACGCTGAACGCGGCGGAGGCTTTGGCGTGCGGGCTGGTCTCACGGGTCGTGCCGGACGGGCAACTGCTGGATGCGGCGAAGGCGCTGGCGGAGCGTGTCGCGGTGAACCCGCCGCATGCGGTGCGGATGGCGAAACGGCTGCTGATCGAAGGGCGGCACAGCCGGTTGGATACGCTGCTGGAACTGTCCGCCAGCTTGCAGGCGCTGGCGCATGCGACGGCGGATCACCGGGAAGCGGTGAATGCGTTCCTGGAGAAGCGGAAGCCGGAGTTCAGCCGGGACTGACAGCCGGACATCGCGGCCCGACAATTGCGGTGTCCCGGCCACGCGTGGAAACGGTTCGGCGAAAGCCTTCTCCGCGGGACTTCACCGGCATGACGGCCGCCACCCCGCTGTGCCGGGGCCGGATTTTGTCCGGCCGAATCTCTGTCCATTTCCAATAGGGTCTGCCAAACTGACCGGGCGTTAACCCCGGCGGAATCCTCTCCCCATGACCCTGAAGCCCGCAATCGGCGCCGTCCTCCTGCTGTTTTCGGCCGGGGCGCTCGCCCAGTCCGCGCCGCCCAAAGCCGTCCCGGTCGGTGTCGTCGAAGCCGCCAGGCAGCCCATCACCCGCGGCTCCGCCTTTGTCGGCCGCATCGAGGCGACCGAGAAAGTAGACATCCGCGCCCGCGTGACCGGCTATCTCGACGCCGTGCTGTTCAAGGAGGGTGACACGGTCGCAGCCGGAGCGCCGCTGTATCGTATCGAGAAAGCCCCGTTCGAGGCCGCGTTGCAGGAAGCCCGCGGCGCCCTGGTGCAGGCGCAGGGCAACTACGCCAACGCCAGCATCCAGCGGCAACGGGCGGACGAACTGGTCAAGACCAACGCCACCTCCATCGCCACCCGCGACGAACGCCGCGCCGCCGAGACCAACGCCCAGGGTGCCGTGATCCGCGCCGATGCCAACGTCAACAGCGCGCAGATCAACCTGTCCTACACCGACATCACCGCCCCCATCGCCGGCCGCATCGGCCGATCGGCTGTGACCAAGGGCAATGTCGTTTCACCGGATTCCGGCGTGTTGACGGTGATCCTCAGTGAGGACCCGATCTATGCGGTGTTCCCGGTCAGCCAGCGCGAGTTCCTCCGCGTCAAGAAAACCGAGGATAAGCTCAACACCGACTCGCTGCTGGTGAAGCTGCGCTTCGCCGACGGCACGCTGTATCCCGAGGACGGCAAGATCAACTTCGTCGACGTCAAGGTGGACCGCGGCACCGACACCGTCATCGTCCGCGCCGTGGTGCCCAACCCGCACGGCGCTCTCGTCGATGGCGAGTTCGTCACCGTCGCCGTGCAAGGCGACACGCCGGATGAGAAAGTTGTCGTCCCGCAGGCCGCGCTGATAGCAGATCAGGGGGGCACCTACGTGTTTGTCGCCGAAAACGGCAAGGCGGTGGTGAAGCGCCTCAAGTTGGGGCCGGAGGTCGGATCGAACATCGCCGTCGAATCAGGGCTGGAGGGCGGCGAGCAGGTGATCGTCGAGGGCCTGCAAGGCCTGCGCCCGGATGCCCCGGTGGCGCCGGCACCCGTCGCCGTCGCGATCCCGGGCGGCTGACGCCATGATCTCCGCGGTTTTCGTCGATCGCCCCCGCCTGGCGATCGTCATTTCGCTGCTGCTCACCATCGCCGGGCTGATCTCGATCCTGGTCATCCCGGTGGCGCAGTATCCCGACGTGGTGCCGCCGCAGGTCTCCGTCACCACGGTCTATCCGGGCGCCTCGGCCGCCGTCGTGGAAGCCACGGTGGCCCAGCCGATAGAGGCGCAGATCGTCGGTGTCGACAAGCTGATCTACATGAAGAGCGTCAGCGGCGACGACGGCAGCTATACGCTGAAACTGTCGTTCGAACTCGGCACCGACCCCGATATCAACACCGTCAACGTCAACAACCGGGTGCAGATCGCGCTGTCGAAACTGCCGGCGGAGGTGCGCCAGCAGGGTGTGACCGTGAAGAAACAGTCTTCCGCCATGCTCGGCGTGATCGCGGTGTATTCGCCGAAGCAGACGCATGACGGGCTGTTCGTGTCGAACTATGTGGCGATCAACCTGCTGGACCAGATCAAGGCCAGTCCGGGCGTCGGCGATGCCTATCCGTTCGGCGCGCAGGACTATGCCATGCGGGTGTGGCTGCAAACCGACCGCATGACCGGCCTCGGGCTGACCGCGGCGGACGTCATCGACGCGATCAAGGCGCAGAACGCGCAGGCCGCCGCCGGCCGCATCGGCGCCCGGCCGATCAGCAACGACCAGCAATTGCAGTTGAATATCCAGTTGAAGGGGCGGCTGACGACGGTCGCGGAATTCGAGAATATCGTCATCCGCGCCAACCAGGACGGCTCGGTGCTGCGGCTGCGCGACATCGCCCGGGTCGAGCTGGGCGCGGTGTCGCTGGATCGCGAGACCAAGCTGGACGGCGGCAGTTCGGCGTTGATCGCGCTGTATCAGACGCCCGGCGCCAACGCGGTGGCGACCCTGGCGGGCGTCAGGAAGCAGTTGCAGGAGCTGTCGAAGGACTTCCCCGAGGACCTGGAATGGAAGGTCACCTACGACACCACGACCTTCGTCACCGACACGATCCATGAGGTGATGAAGACGCTGGTGGAAGCCTTCGTGCTGGTCGTCCTGGTGGTCTACCTGTTCCTCGGCAGCTTCCGCGCCACCCTGATCCCGACTCTCGCCGTCCCGGTCAGCCTGATCGGCGCCTTCATCGTGCTGAACGCCATCGGCTACTCCGCCAACTCCGTCAGCCTGCTGGCCGTGGTGCTGGCCATCGGCATCGTCGTCGATGACGCGATCGTCGTCGTCGAGGCGGTTGAGCACGAGATGGAGGCGCATCCCGAGCGGTCGGTCGCGGAGTCCACCAAGAATGCGATGAAACTGATCACCGCGCCGGTGATCGCCATCACCCTGGTGCTGCTGTCGGTGTTCGTGCCCATCGGCTTCATCGCCGGCATCTCCGGCGAGTTGTTCCGCCAGTTCGCCGTCACCGTCGCGGTGGCGATGCTGCTGTCGGCGATCAACGCGCTGACCTTGTCGCCGGCGTTGTGCGCGCTGCTGCTGAAGCCGCATCACGGCCCGCGCCGGGGTCCGATCGGCTATGTCATGCGCGCCATCGACCGGGTGCGTGACGCCTATGGCGCGGTCGTGGCGCGGCTGGTGCGCATCGCCATCATCAGCATCCCGATCACCCTGGTCGCCGCGTTCGGCGTCTTCGGCCTGAGCAAGGTGACGCCCACCGGCTTCCTGCCGCAGGACGACCAGGGCGCGTTCTTCGTGCTGGTGCAGCTTCCCGACGGCGCCTCCGTCGGCCGCACCGAGGCGGTGATCGACAAGGTCAACGCGCTGCTGAAGGACGAACACGCGATCGAGGACGTGTCGTCCATCGCCGGCTTCAACTTCCTCGACGGCATCTCGCAGTCCAACGCCGCGTTCCTGATCGTCACGTTGAAGCCGTTCGAGGACCGCAAGGACCCGGCGCAGTCCGCCGATGCGGTCATCGGCCGGCTGAGCGGGACGCTGCGCGGCGTGCGCGGCGCCACGGTGGTGCCGCTGGCGCCGCCGCCGATCATCGGGCTCGGCAGCGGGGGCGGGTTTGCGTATGTGCTGCAGGATACGCGCGGCGGCGATGCCAAGGCCATGGCGCAGGTGCTGCGGGGGCTGCTGGTGGCGGCGAACCAGGACCCTCAGTTGACCCGGGTGTTCAGCACGTTCTCGGCCACCAACCCGTCGATCTACCTGGATATCGACCGCGACAAGGCGCAGATCCTGGGGGTGCCGCTCACCGGTGTGTTCCAGACCCTGCAGGCGAATCTCGGCGGCGCGTATGTCAACGACTTCAACCTGTTCGGGCGGACCTGGCAGGTGCAGGTGCAGGCGGAGGCGCCGGATCGCGGCTCGATCGACGACATCTACCGGCTGAACGTGAAGGGTGCCGGCGGTGAGATGGTGCCGCTGCGCAGCCTGGTGGAGGTGCGGGTGGTGCAGGGGCCGCAGTCGCTAATCCGCTATAACAACCGCCGCGCGGTGGTGATCCAGGGATCGGGTGCGCCGGGGGTGTCGTCCGGGGCGGCGCTGGCGGCGATGGATGCGGTGGCGGCGCGGACTTTGCCGAGCGGCTATCGCGGCGATTGGACCGATACGTCGTTCCAGGAAAAGCGGGCGGAGGGGCAGACCGGGATCATCCTGGGGTTCGCGTTGCTGTTCGCCTACCTGTTCCTGGTAGCGCTGTATGAGAGCATCACCATTCCGGTGCCGGTGCTGCTGTCGGTGATCGTCGGGGTGCTGGGGTCTTTCGCCGCCATCGTCCTCGGCGGCCTGACGCTCGATCTGTACGGCCAGATCGGCATGGTCGTGCTGATCGGGCTGGCTGCCAAGAACGGCATCCTGATCGTGGAGTTCTCCAAGGCGGAGCGGGAGAAGGGTGTCCCGCTGCTGCGCGCCGCGGCCGAGGGGGCGCGGTTGCGGTTCCGTCCGGTGATGATGACGAGCTTCGCGTTCATCCTCGGGCTGTATCCGCTGGTGGTGGCGGTGGGGCCGAGTCAGTTGGCTCGGCGCAATGTCGGCACGCCGGTGTTCGGCGGGATGATCGCGGCGAGTTTCCTGGGGATTTTCGTGATCCCGATCCTGTACGTGGTGTTCCAGTCGGTGCGGGAGCGGCTGAAGGGGCAGGGCCGGAAGGAGGAGGTTCCGGCGGAGTGATTGCGTTCCATGCTTCGGCCGTGGAGTAGCCGCCCGGGCAAGCTGTATGACGTCATGGCGGGCGCAGGCCCGCCATCCACGCCTGTTTCCGTACAGCCGCCGGACGGCCCATCTTTCGGCCGGCCGATGCTACTGCCCTCCCAGAAACGCCTTCACATGCGGCGCGATATCCGCGGTGGCCGCGGCAACAGTCGGATGCGCCGGCACCGGGTCCGGCACGGTCTTCAGCCGTTGCACATGTGCGCCGACATTGGCCGCTGCCGTGGGCAGCAGCATCGCCGCCGTGCTCAGCCCCTTCTGCATCCCGTTCGGTGCCCGCGCAGCCGATCGGCCGAGTTGTTCGGGTGTGACGGCGAACTTGGGCACCGCAATCGAGTCGGGCCCGTTGTTGCTGCCGTCGCCGGTCAGTGCATCCAGCAGGTCCGGCGCGGCCGCGTCGCGCGGCGTCAACGACGGAAAATCGAATAGATTGCGTAACGTCGCGATGATTGAGGTGTGGTCGAACGGCGTATCCCCGGGCGGCCGGATAACCGAGCCCGGCGGCACGTAGGGCGAAACGATCACCGCCGGCACCCGCACCCCGAAGCGATCGAACGCGAAACCGTCCGGAGCGGGGCCGCCGGGAGGCGTCGCGGCGGGCGGAACGACATGATCGTAGCAGCCGCCGTGCTCGTCATAGGTGATGATCAGCAGCGTATTCGCCCACCCGGGCCCGCCGCGCACCGCGTTATACACCGTTGCGATCAGCGCCTCCCCCAACGCCACGTCATGCGGCGGATGCTGGTCGTTGGGCAGCTTCTTCTGCACCGGATCGGTGAAGTAACGCGGCTCGATGAAGGTATATGCGGGAAGATTACCGTTGGCGGCGTCGTTGACAAAATCCTGCTCGAAGAAACGAAAATGCGTGAAGGCGTCCCGCCACAGTTTCGCCAACGTCGCCGACTGCGGAATATCATGGAAATACACCCGCCAGGTCTGGCCGGCATCCTGCAGCCGGTTGAACACCGTATCCATGTTGTAGGGAAAATGCGTCGGCGAGTTGTTGACATAGCCGTTCGCGGTCCCGGTGTGGACAAAGAACCGGTTCGGCCAGGTCTGGCACGGCGCCGAGGCATGCCAGCGATCGGAAACCCCGAACGCCCGCGCCAACCGACTGAGCACCGGCACCTGGTCAGGGGTGAAATAATGCATCACCGCCGCCGGATCGGGCGCCGGATCGACCGTCGGGTCCGGCGGCGGCTGGCGCATGTAGTTGTCGACGAAGCCATCCATCGCCGGCACGCCGGTATTGGGCTGGCCGTCAGCGGTCAGGCCATTGATCTGCATGGCGATGTCGGTGAACAGCTCGCCCGGATCCGGGTCCGGTATGCACGCCGCCGTCGGCGTGAAGTCGGGTGACTTCCACACCGGCACGGTCTGCTGCAACCCGCCGGGCTTGTGCCAGGTGTTTTGCTCCGTGCCGGTCAGGCCGTCGAACGTCTCGTCGCTTTGGTAAAGCATTCCCAGCATCGAATCGAACGAGCGATTCTCCAGCATGAGGACCACGACATGCTTGATGTCCATTGGATTTCTCCTGCACGCAATATCAGAGCGGAAACGGCACGGTTTGTCCACTACGCCATTTGGCTGGCGGTCCGATGTGACAGCGGTCACTTCGTTGGCGCCGCCGCCACCCCGCGACCGCCGCCAGCCGCCAGCCGCCAATCGCCCGCAATCGATGTTTCACATACAAAATTTTTGCGTCACCGCGATTCCGCTCGGTATGACAATGCTCTAAGTAACGGGCGTGTGATCGAGAAGGACGGCCAATGGGATCATCGAGCGATAGCACCGGGGCTGCGGACCCGATGCAGCCCAGCCAATACACCGCGGCAATGCTGCGCGTCATCGAGCAGCGCGGCCCGCTCCTGCCCATCGGCCGCGCCATCGAGATCGGCACCGGCAGCGGCGTGCTGCTGGCGGCGCTGTCGCGGCGCGGCGCCGGCGCGTTGTGGGGGGTCGACATCGACCCCGACGCGCTGGCGGCAACCGCCCGTTTGTTGCGCCAGGAAGCCGGCGACAAGCCGGTGCAGCTTCTGCTCGGCAATGTATGGGAACCGGTGCCGCCGCTGGCCTTCGACGCGGTGATCGCCAACCTGCCGCACTATCCGGCCGAGCTGCAAGCGCAGGACGGCCGCGGTTCGCGCTGGAGCGGAGGCGGCCGCCGCGCGCTCGATGTCTTTCTGCACGGCCTGGCGGCGCACCTGTCGGCCGGAGGCGCCGCCTGGATCACCCACCATGCGCTTGTCGGGCTGGAGCAGACCAGGGACATCCTGGCGGAACACCGCCTGACGGCCGAGATCGTGTTCTCCTGGACGGTGCATGAGACCGCCGCGCGGATCGCCGACCTGCCGCCGCCGTTACGGGCGAGCGCCCTGCTGCGCCGCATCGGCCCCTATCACTTCACCGAAGCCGATGTGCTGGAAATCCGCCACGCCGGGTGTCCGCCGCTGTCCGCCAGCGCCTCGATATGAACGCGATTCGTCGTTTGTTCCTGCTGCTGTTGCTTGTTCTTCCGCGCCCGGCCGCGGCAGACGACGGACCGGCGGCAGCGCCGGATGCCACGCGGCAGGCGATCGCCGCGGCGCTTGCCGAGGCCCGGGCGCGCGGCTGCGAAAACCCCGCGAACACGCTCGATCACATCCTCTGCGCCGGTGTGGTGCGCATCGGTGTGCGAGCGAATTACCCGGGTTTCGGCGTGGCCTCCGCCGCGGAGGACGGCGGCGTCTCCTACAAGGGATATGACGTCGGTGTGGCGCAGGAGATCGCCCGGCGCCTCGGCGTGCGGATGGAGCCGATCGGCGTCAACCCCGGCAACCGGATCGCCATGGCGGCGGAAGGCCAGGTGGACATGGTCGTTGCGACGATGGCGCACTCCGTGTCGCGGGACAAGCAGGTCACGTTCATCCGGCCGCACTACTACGGCTCGGCGACGGCGGTGATCGCATCCGCCGCCTTGCATCTGCCGGACCTCGCGTCCCTGGCCGGCCGCACTGTTTGCGTGCCGCTCGGCGCCGCCTCCAACGGCGTGCTGGCGCGGCACGGGGCCAGGCTGATGTTGTTCGACCAGCCCCAGCATCTGCTGGATGCGCTGCGGTTCGGACGCTGCGCGGTGGTGACGCACGACGAATCCTTCTTCGTCGAGGCCATGAGCGACCCGGCGTTCGCGGCGCAGTTTGCGCAAAAGTTCACCTTCTCGCCCGGTCCATGGGGCATCGGCATCGCGCAACAGGGTTCGGCCGAGTTGGCGCACCTGCTTGGCCTGCTGGTGACGGACTTCCATCGCAGCGGGCTGCTGGTTGGCCTGGCCGCCCGTGACGGCGTGCCCGGCGGGTTTCTCGCGGAGCAGGCGCGGACCTGGTCGCGGTCGGACTGCATCCTGGCGGATGGCGATCCATCCCCCGCGTGCATGCTGAAGCCGATCGACGATGTCGATGCGCCGACTTCGTTTGCCGGGCGGGTCGCGGGGGGTGAAGCGTGGCTGCAGCAGCATCTCGGCCTGGAGATTCACTTCCCCATGCTGAAGGGTCAGGCGGCGCTGGCGCTGTTCCGCGACGGCATCGTCAACTCCCTGCTGCTGGTGTTCGGCGCGATCCTGGCGACGGTCGGGTTCGCGCTGGCCTTCCAGTACGGCCTGCGGCATCGCTGGTCGGAGGTGAGGATCGCCGCCGGCGTGCTGACCATGCTGCTGCAATCCAGCCCGATCGTCCTGCTGCTGATCCTCGGCTATTTCATCACCACGGCGCTGCTGACCTACGATACCGGCGTGGCGATGGGCATCGCGGTGGTGGTCATCGGCCTGGCCAACGGCAGCTTCGCCGGTTCGGCGATGGCCGACGCCGCGCGCGTGCTGGCCGCCGGGGGCGACCCGGCACAGGTTCCGCTGCGGACGGTGCTGCGGCGCTCGGCAACGCAGCTCACCAGCTTCATCGCCAATGCCGCCCGCGCCAGCGCGGTGGCGAGTTTCATCGGCACGCCCGAGCTGCTCACCTCGCTGACCGAGATCGCCTCCGTGACCTCCGAGCGGCGTACGACGTTCACGCTGCTGCTGATCTTCTACCTCATCATCGTCATGACGGTGGTCGGCCTTTCGGGACTGCTGACCCGATGGCTGACGGCGCCGGAGAAACGCGCGTGAGCGGTATCACCTTGGACTTCATCGGGTCGTTCCTGCGCGGCTTCACGGTGAACCTGGAGATCGCGGTTGCTGCCCTGCTGTTCGGCGGCGCGGCGGCGGCGCCGCTGGCGCTGCTGCGGCATTACGGCGGCTGGGCGGGCCGGTGCGCCAGAGCGTTCACCGGGTTCCTGCGGGCAACCCCGACATTCGTGGCGATGTTTTTCCTGTTGTACATGGTGCCGGGCGAAACCAGCCTGTTCGGTTGGCACCTGCAGATCGCCGGGGAAGCCATCGTGGTGTTCGCCCTGGCGCTGTACGTGACCGCGGCGGTATCGGACGATCTGCTGGACGCCCTGCGCACCCTTGCGGCGGGCGAACGCGGCGCCGTCCTGCTGCTGGCGCCGAACCTGCTGCGGATATTTATCGTCCTCGTGCTGGCCTCCTCCGTCGGTGCCGCCATCGGCGTGCAGGAGGCCATCACCCGCACGCTGCAACAGGCCGATCGGCTGCCCACGCCGGGAAGCCGTATTGCTTTGGTGCTGGTGGTGATCCTGTTCTTCGCGGCAACGATGCAACTCGCCCGCGGCGCCATCGCCATGCTGACCCGGTCTCTGCAACGGCGCAGCGTTGAGGCGAATCAATCGTCCGATGGCGATGCCGCGGCGGCCGGCGGGGAGCGCCTGCTGACCTGGGACCTGGTGCTGCTGACAACGACGAATTACCGCTGGAGCGTGATCTTTATCGGTGCGCTGCTTGGATTCGCCTGGGTGGCGGTGCCGAAGCCGCCGGCTGTCATCACGATCGAGGCCGGACCGCCCGACGGATCCTGGTATCAGAGCGCCGCGGCATACCGCGATTACCTGCAGGCCCGCGGGGTGCAGGTACGGCTGCGCTCCAGCGACAGCTCGTTGCGCATCGTTCAGGATGTCAACCGGCCGGAGTCCGGCATCGACGCCGGGTTCGTCCTGCACGACGTCGATCCGGATGAGGTGCCGAACGTCAGCAGCCTCGGCAGCATCGACTACGAACCGCTGTTCGTGGTCTACCGCCGCGC
Organism: uncultured Rhodopila sp.; assembly: GCF_903944925.1. Lineage (GTDB taxonomy): Bacteria > Pseudomonadota > Alphaproteobacteria > Acetobacterales > Acetobacteraceae > Rhodopila. Next base: position 131,461 of record NZ_CAJATU010000170.1, read on the forward strand.
GCTTGGACAGCTCGATAGCCTCGCCCAATTGCGCCGGTTGCGCGTCGGCCTGCCGCCGCGCGCCAGTGTAACCGCCTACACCGCGATGCCGATCCTGGCGGCGTTCGGGGTTACCGAGGAAACTGCCAGGGTCAGCTTCGAGCCGGTCGCCGCGCTGGCCGGCGAACTGACCGCAGGTTCGCTCGATGCCATCTTGCTGATGCTGACGGTGGACAATCCGCTGATCAGCCGGTTGATAGAACGCGACGATCTGGCGGTGGTCGAGTTCCGCCAGGCCGCCGCCATCACCCAGCGCTTCGCCAACCTGACCAGTGTCGTTGTTCCGGAGGCGACCTATGACCTGGTCCGGTCGATCCCGGCCCACCCGCTGAGCCTGGTTGCCGGCATCTCACAGGTCGTGGTGAGGCAGGACCTGCATCCCGCGGTGGTCTACCTGCTGCTGCAGGCGATGGCGGAGACCCACCATGCGCCGTCTCCGGTGTCGCGCGCCGGCGAGTTCCCGGCCTTGCCCATCAGCCGGTTGCCGGTCGCATCCTATGTGCGGGACTACTACCGGTCCGGGCTGCCGTGGATCTATCGGGCGTTGCCGATATGGCTGGCCAATGTTTTCAGCTATTACGCGACCCTGATCGTGCCGCTGCTGCTGGTTGCGCCGATGTGCCAATGGCTTGGCTTCGTCAGACTGAATGAGATGCTGGCGGTGGCGCGGGCCGCCATCTGGCTGCGCATGCTGCGCGACATGGAAGAACGCCTGGTCCGGGGCGTCCCGGTCAGCCCGGCGAGGTTGAACCTGCTGCGCACCATCCGCGCTTCGCTCGACAAGCAGGACGGGTCCGCCCGGCTGCGCCTGGCGCTTGAGCGCATCGACAGGCGGTTGCCGGGAGGGTGATCGCCCCGGCCGGACCCGGGTGTTGCAGGACCGGCCGGGGCCGGTGCGCCTATCCGGCGAACGGCACGTGCACCCAGCCCTGCATCAGCACGCGGGCACTGCGGCTCATGATCGCCTTGCTGACCGCCCATTGGCCGTCCACCAGCGTGGCCTGCGCGCCGACGCGCAAGGTCCCGGACGGATGCCCGAAGCACACCGTCTCGCGCTCGCCGCCGCCCGCCGCGAGGTTGACCAGCGTGCCGGACACCGCCGCCGCCGTGGCGATGGCGACCGAGGCCGTGCCCATCATGGCGTGGTGCAGCTTGCCCATGGACAGCGCGCGCACCAGCAGGTCGATATCGCCGGCACGGATCTGCTTGCCGCTGGAGGCGATGTAGTCCGACGGCCTGGCGACAAAGGCGACCTTTGGGGTGTGCTGGCGCGAAGCGGCTTCCTCGAGCTTGCTGATGAGGCCCATGCGCAGGGCGCCGTGCGCGCGGATGGCCTCGAAGCGCGCCAGCGCCGCGGGGTCGCCGTTGATGTCGTCCTGCAACTCCGTGCCTTTGTAGCCGAGCGCGGCGGCGTCGATGAAGATCGTCGGGATGCCGGCGTTGATCATGGTCGCCTGGAAGGTGCCGACGCCCGGCACCTCCAGCGCATCCACCAGGCGGCCGGTGGGGAACATCGAGCCGCCTTCGCCTTCCTCGGCCGGGTTCAGGAAGTCCAGCCGGACCTCGGCGGCGGGGAAGGTCACGCCGTCCAGTTCGAAATCGCCGGTTTCCTGCACTTCGCCGCCGGTGACGGGCACATGGGCGATGATGGTCTTGCCGATATTGGCCTGCCAGATCCGCACCACGGCGATGCCGTCATGCGGGATGCGGATCGGATCGACCAGGCCGTTGCGGATGGCAAAGGGGCCGACGGCGGCGGAGAGGTTGCCGCAATTGCCGCTCCAGTCGACGAACGCCTTGTCGATGGAGACCTGGCCGAACAGGTAGTCCACGTCGTGGTCCGGTTTGGCGCTGCGGCTGAGGATGACGGTCTTGCTGGTGGAGGAGGTGGCGCCGCCCATGCCGTCGATCTGCTTGCCGTAGGGGTCGGGGCTGCCGATGACGCGCAGCAGCAGCGCGTCGCGCGCCGGGCCGGGGACGCGGGCTTTCGCCGGCAGGTCGTCCAGGGAGAAGAAGACGCCTTTGCTGGTGCCGCCGCGCATGTAAGTGGCGGGGACTTTGATCTGGGGAGCGTGGGCCATGGCGGCCTCCTTGGTGCTGACGGCCCGGAACCAACCGGGGAAAGGATCGATGCGGAGGACATAGCCTCTAACCGGGTTCCGCCGCCAGAGCGTACGGGCGAATACCGCGCGGGCGGCCCCCGGGGCCGTGGGCCGTGGCGGGAGGCTTGGTCTCGGTTCATGTGACAGTCCGGCTGCGGCGTGCGATAAGCGGCTATGAGCAACACCCTCTATGATGAGGATTTTTTCGCCCGGGCCAAAGAGCAGGCCCGGTTGCTGCGCGCCGGCAAGCTGTCGGATGCCGACATCGAGCATATCGCCGAGGAATCGAGAGCATGGGCCGGGCGGAAGAGCGGGAATTGGTAAACCGCCTGTCCGTTCTGTTGGTGCACCTTCTGAAATGGCGGTTTCAACCCTCGGCGCGCGGAACAAGCTGGCGTCTGACCATCGAGGAACAACGCCATCGGCTGGCCGACCACCTGCTCGATAACCCGAGCCTGAAGGCCACGCTCGATGCGTCGATCGCAGCGCGTGAAACCGGTCTTGATCGTGCGGTCTTTCCGGCCGCCTGTCCCTGGTCCTTCGAGCAAGTCATGGACGGGGATTTTTGGCCCGAACACAGCTAGGCAACCGCGCGGGCGACCCTGTAGGCGAGACCACGACAAACGCCACTTGCCCAGAACCGACTCCAAATCCATATAAAATTGCCATACCAGGGCCGGCCCGGGTAGCATATCCCCGGCTAAGCAGCATGGAGGGCCGGATGGCGGACGTGAAGATTTCTGCAAACCTTTCGAGCACGGTCGTCGATGCTCTGAAGGAACTGGCAGCCAAGCGGGGGATCTCGATGACCGAGGCGCTGCGACAAGCGATCTCCCATGAGAAATATTTCCAGGACGCGATCGACCAGGACCAGAAAATCTTGCTGGAGGAGCCGAAGTCCGGCCGTCTGCGCGAGGTCGTGCTGGCACCATCGCTGAAGCCTAGTTCGCAGCCGTGAGTTCCGGCGCTGGATCGCCGACTTCCCCTGTCGAACTGGATCTGACGACACGGCCGGGCGAAGCGCAAACGGCCGGCGAACTGATCCGGCCCGAAGAAAAGCCATATGATCCCGCTCCGGAGCGGGAGAAGAAACGGGGCATCATAGCGCTGGTTCTTGTATCGGCACTGTGCGGCATCATTGTATTGGCGTTCGTTTACGTGTTCGTCGCTCCCGCTCCGGGGCCGAATATCGAGGTATTGAAGACAGTACTCGAAATTATCTTCGCGCCAATTGTCGGTTTGGTAGGTGCGGTCACCGGGTTTTATTTCGGGGAGAAATCGCGTTAGACTGCGGGCTGATGGTGCGCGAGCCCCGGCAGTGCCCGCATCCACGCGGGGGAACACATATGCTTGGAATTAAACTGCCGGCCGGACATTGGTGGTACGACGAACTGTTGCCGCTGGGTTCGCCCGGCGGATTCGGGGCGGTATTCCGGGGGCGGGGTGCCGGCGGCGAGCCGGTTGCGGTCAAGCGGCTCCAGTCTGAGTATCAGGCCCGCGAGATGCGGATCGCGGACTACCTGCTCGGCCACGGGCTCGCGCACGTGATTCCTATCCTGGACGCAGGGTTCGATGCCGATGCGGGCACCAACTTCATCGTCATGCCGGTCGCCGAGATCAGCCTGCAGCAGAGTATCGATAGACGCGGACCGGTCGGCGAACAGGCGGCGCTTGAAATCCTGTTGGCGATCGCGGCCGGCCTCGATGAGATCGGCGACATCATCCACCGTGACCTGAAGCCGGGAAACGTTCTGCTGCACGACGGCGTCTGGAAGCTCGCCGATCTCGGGTTGGCGCGGTTCGCCGAGGCGGCGACATCGCGGAACACGATGCGCGACTCGCTGACGCCGGACTATGCGGCGCCGGAGCAGTGGCGCGGTGAGCGCCCGACGAAAGCCACCGACGTCTATGCTCTCGGTGCTATCATGCATGCGCTGCTGCGCGGAGCACCGCCATTTGCCGGCCCCGAATTGGTCGATTTCGCGCATCAGCATCAATTGGAAACGCCGCCCGCGCTGGACGCAACCCCACATCTTCGGCGCCTCGCGGCCGCGTGCCTTTCCAAGTCGCCGGAACTAAGACCGTCGGTGCAGGGCCTGCGCGAGCAGTTGGAGACCGCGCGGGCGGGGACGGCCGCGGGACCGGCGCTTAGACTTGCCGCTGTCGCTGCCGGACTCGCCGAGCGGGCGGAACGAGAGCGCGAGGAGAGGCTTCGCCGCGAGCGTGAACTGGAGCGGTTGCGCCGGATCGCGACAGAAGCAGGCGACCAGCTTGGGGGAATTTTCAGCGAATTGGAGGCGGCGATCCTGCGAGAGGCGCCAAATGCCAAGGTAGAGGCATCGGAGCCGTTCTTTAAGAAAGTCTCCCTTGGACTGGCGATGTTATCATGTCGCGTTGATGATCTACTATACATTCCCACACTCTCCGAGGATATCAGGGTACCATTCGGATATAACGGAGGCTTCGCTGGCTCATTGAGTTGGACAGTTTTGCGTCACGCGTGGATTAGTGTTGGTTTGACTGGGCACCCCGGAAGAAATAAAAGCAGGGCGGCAAGCCTGTGGTTCGGCCAACTTCTTGAAGCTGATGAATATCGATGGTGGGAAGTGAGTTATGCCCAAAATAATCTATGGCATCCCTATTTGTTCCGAAACTATAAAGATATAACGGCCGGGTCTGGACCGCATGCATTTCGGGGTCATTACCTGGATCGCGAGCATTCAGCAGAATACGAAGATTTGGCAAAACGAGATAATGTGTTCAATAGTTATGTGGTCGCCGAGGATCCTAAACCGGTAACACCGGATTGCGTCGACAGTTTTATCGAACGGTGGATAGATTTATTTGCCCTGGCGTCTACGGCCACCGATAATGCGTCCATCGAAAAATTGTTTCCACACGAGTTCAAGCGCAGGCCGGTCAGGGCGGCGTTCGATCTGCTTCGCTGACGCCGGTGCCGCTGCCGCACGCTGTCAAAGCGTGGGCAGCGGCGAGGCTGCTACCTCAGCCGGCTCGGGCCGCGCCATGCGGCGCCCCCTCGGCCTCCAGGAAGTCCTGCGCAAACCGCTGCAGCACCCCCCCGGCCTCGTAGATCGAAACCTCCTCGGCCGTATCCAACCGGCACGTAACGGGCACGTCCACGGAAGACCCATCCCGCCGGTGCACCACCAGCGTCAGGTCCGCGCGCGGCGTGATCGCACCCGTCACGTCATACGTCTCCGTCCCGTCCAGCCCCAAGGTCAACCGGTTGACGCCCGGCTTGAACTCCAGCGGCAGCACGCCCATGCCGAGCAGGTTGGTGCGGTGGATGCGCTCGAAACCCTCGGCGGCGATGGCTTCGACCCCGGCGAGGCGCACGCCCTTGGCCGCCCAGTCGCGCGACGAACCCTGGCCGTAGTCGGCACCCGCGATGATGATCAGCGGCTGCTTGCGCTCCATGTAGGTCTCGATCGCTTCCCAGATGCGCTTGACCTCGCCCTCGGGTTCCACCCGGGTCAGCGATCCCTTCTTCACCGTGCCGTCCGGGTTGCGCACCATCTCGTTCAGCAGGGTCGGGTTGGCGAAGGTCGCCCGCTGCGCCGTCAGGTGGTCGCCGCGATGCGTGGCGTATGAGTTAAAGTCTTCCTCCGGCAGGCCCATCTTCGCCAGGTAGGCACCGGCCGCGCTGTTCAGCATGATCGCATTCGACGGCGACAGATGGTCGGTCGTGATATTGTCGCCGAGCACCGCGAGCGGGCGCATCCCGGTCAATGTGCGCTCGCCGGCCAGCGCGCCTTCCCAGTAGGGCGGGCGGCGGATGTAGGTGCTTTGCGGCCGCCACTCATACAGCGGGCTGACCTTCTGGCGGGCGCCGCCCCTGCCGAACATCGGCGCGTAGACATTGCGGAACTGCTCGGGCTTCACCGACGCCGAGACCACCGCGTCGATCTCCTCGTCGCTCGGCCAGATGTCCTTCAGGCGGATCTCCTTGCCATCAGCGGATACGCCCAGCACGTCCTGCTCGATGTCGAAGCGGATGGTGCCGGCGATGGCATAGGCCACCACCAGCGGCGGCGAGGCGAGGAAGGCCTGCTTCGCATACGGGTGGATGCGGCCGTCGAAGTTGCGGTTCCCCGAGAGCACGGCGGTCGTATAGAGGTCTCGGTCGATGATCTCCTGCTGGATCTTCGGATCCAGTGCGCCGGACATGCCGTTGCAGGTGGTGCAGGCGAAGGCGACGATGCCGAAGCCCAGCTTCTCCAGCTCCGTGGTCAGCCCCGCCTCGTCCAGATACAGCGCGACCGTCTTCGACCCCGGCGCCAGCGACGACTTCACCCACGGCTTGCGGGTCAGGCCGGCGCGGTTGGCGTTGCGCGCCAGCAGCCCGGCGGCGATCACGTTGCGCGGGTTCGACGTATTCGTGCAGCTCGTGATCGCGGCGATGATCACCGCGCCGTCCGGCATCAGGCCCGGCTCCTTGGTCCAGGCGGAGGCGATGCCGCGCGCGGCGAGGTCGGACACCGGCAGGCGGCGATGCGGGTTGGACGGCCCGGCCATGGTGCGCACCACGGTGGACAGGTCGAAGCGCAGCACCCGCGGATACTGGGCGTTCTTCAGCGTGTCGGACCACAGGCCGGCGGTGCGGGCATAGGTTTCCACCAGCTTGAGCTGCGCATCCTCGCGGCCGGTCAGCCGCAGATACTCGATGGTCTGCCGGTCAATCGAGAACATCGCCGCCGTCGCACCATACTCGGGCGCCATGTTGGAGATGGTAGCGCGGTCGCCCAGGGTCAGGCTGGACGCGCCTTCGCCGTAGAATTCCAGCCAGGCGCCGACGACACGTTCCTTGCGCAGGAATTCCGTCAAGGTCAGCACCAGGTCGGTTGCGGTAATGCCGGGTTGGCGCCGGCCGACCAGTTCGACGCCGATGATGTCGGGCAGCCGCAGCCAGGAGGCGCGGCCGAGCATGACGTTCTCGGCTTCCAGGCCGCCGACGCCGATAGCGATCACGCCGAGCGCGTCAACATGCGGCGTGTGGCTGTCGGTGCCGACCAGGGTGTCGGGGAAGGCGACGCCGTTTTGGGAGTGGATGACCGGCGACATCCGCTCCAGGTTGATCTGGTGCATGATGCCGTTGCCGGGCGGCACGACCTCCATGTTCTCGAACGCCTGTTTCGTCCAGTTGATGAAGTGGAAGCGATCGTCGTTGCGGCGGTCTTCGACGGCGCGGTTCTTGGCGAAGGCGTCCTTGTCGTCGCCGTTGTATTCGACGGCCAGCGAGTGATCGACGATCAACTGCACCGGCACCACCGGGTTCACCTTGGCCGGATCGCCGCCCATCTCGGCGATCGCGTCGCGCAGGCCCGCCAGATCCACCAGCGCGGTCTGGCCGAGGATGTCGTGGCACACCACGCGGGCCGGATACCACGGGAAGTCAAGGTCGCTCCGGCGCTCGATCAGTTGCTTCAGCGCATCGGTCAGCATCGCGGGGTCGCAACGGCGCACCAGGTTCTCGGCCAGCACCCGGGACACGTAGGGCAGGCGGTCGTAGCTGCCCGGCGCGATCGCCTCGACGGCGGCGCGGGCGTCGAAATAGTCCAGCCCGGTGCCGGGCAGGGATGTGCGGTACTGCGTGTTCATGTCTGGGTCTCCTACGCGATCTGTCGTTCGATGTTGAGCCGGGAGGCGCGGATGTGCCGGCGCATCAGTATTTCGGATAATTCGCCGTCGCCGTCGGCGATGGCGTCGAGGATGCGGTGGTGCTCGGCGAAGGCCCGGGCGGGCCGATCGGCCGTGGCGGAATACTGGATGCGGTACATGCGGGCCAGTTGGTACAGCTCATCGCAGAGCAGGCGGAACAGCATCCGGTTCCCGCTGCCCTGCACGATGCGGTAGTGGAAGTCGTAGTCACCTTCCTGCTGGTAATAGCCGCGTCCGGCCTGGAAGGCGGCGTCGCGCTCGTGCTCGCGCAGCACGCCGCGCAGCTCCTCGACCTGGTCCGGGCGCATGCGCTGCGCGGCCAGGTTGCAGGCCATGCCTTCGAGCGATTCGCGGATCTGGTACAGTTCGCTGAGTTCCTGCCGGCTGAGGGATACCACGCGGGCGCCGGCATGCGGCACGCGCACCAGCAGCTTCTGGCCCTCCAGCCGGTGCAGCGCCTCGCGCAGCGGACCGCGGCTGATGCCGTAGGCGCGCGCCAGTTCCGGCTCGGAGATCTTGCTTCCGGGCGCGATGTCGCCGTTGACGATGGCCGACTGGATCAGCCGCAGCACGTGGTCGGACAGCGTCTGGCCGGCAGCCGCGGCGCCCATCGGCTGCGTCGGCGCGTTTTGCATTATGTCAACAATCTGGGCGCTGGCTGGCGATTGCATGGCGTGTATCAGGCATGGCGCGCCGAGATTGTCAACAATGCGGGAAACCGGCCGACCGCCGGTAGAGCGGAAACCGGCAGAATGGCCGCCGATTGAGACAGTCGAACGGCTGACCACCGGGGACAAGCGGCATCCGGCAGCGTATCAACCCTCCGGAGCGCGCGATGCCGGGCGATATCGCTTGACCGCATACCCGTCCCGACTCATTTTTGGTCACTACAACATGACCGGTCAGACCGGGTGACCAATGCCCACGACCGAAACTATCACTGCTTCCGAGTTCAAGGCCAAGTGCCTCAACATCCTCGACCGCCTCGCAGGCCACGAGTTGGAGCGCGTCATCATCACCAAGCGAGGCCGGACGGTCGGCGTTTTGCTGCCACCCCGGACTCTTGCCATTCAGGATCTGTTCGGCAGCATGCGTGGTTCTGTTACGATACCGGAAGGCTTTGACCTCACCGCGCCCGTCCTCGATGAGCCATTGGATGCCGAGGAAGGCATTTGGCACCGTGAATGAGGTCGAGGCCCCCGCATCGGTGCTGCTGGACACCTGTGCGGTCATTTGGATGGTTAACACCACCGAGCTTCCCGCGCGGGTGACCGATCTCATCGCCCATGCCAGCCAGGCCGGCGGGGTTTACATATCGACAGCGTCCGCCCGGGAAATCGGCCTTTTGAGCAGGCCAGGCCGGAGGCCGATGCCGTCGTTCCATCCCGATCCGAAAACCTGGTTTGCACGGGTCCTGGCTTTGCCGGGGATCAAGGAAGCGCTGATAACCCCGGGGATCGCGATTGACTCATCCCACCTTCCCGGCGACCTCCCTCCCGATCCCGCCGATCGGCTGATCATCGCCACCGCCCGGCATCTGGGAATGCCGATCGTGACCGGCGACCGGAAAATCATCGCCTACGCGGCAGCCGGCCACGTCAGCGTCATTCCCTGCTGATCGGCCCTCCGCCGACACCGCCGGTGTCAGTCGCTGATATCCACCCGCGCCCAGGTCACGTCCGGGTCGAACCGCGTGATCCCGGCGGCGATCTTCGCGGTCGCGGCGCCCAAATCCTTCTGGAACACGACGCCGTCCTGATCGACGACGAAGGTCATCACCCCGCCGCTTTCATACGCCGCCGGCCAGGCCAGCAAGGCGAAGCCCCCGGTCATCTTGCCGCCGCTCAGGTAGCTTTTGGCGCCGCCCGGTGCGTTCGGACCTTGCGCCTTCAGGATCCTGAAGAAATAGCCGTGATACGGCTCCTGCTTGCCGGCGGGCGAGGCGGCGCCGGGATAGCCCTCGTCCCGAGCCTGGTCGATCAGCGGCGCCAGCGGGCTCGCCGCCTCGCCGTCTTCCGGCTCCCAGTACAATCCGTCCTCTTGCCCCGGCGTGCTGAAGAATCGATCCGTGTAGACGCCGGTGCCGGTGCCGCGCTGCACGCGGTCGAAGTAGTCCTTCTCCGCCTCGACGCTGGCCAGCAAGGTGCGGATGGTCAGCAGCTCGTTGCGGCCGATGCGGCGGTCGATGATCTGCTGCGCGCCCGTGGCCGCGTCGAAGCGCCAGCCGTTGTCCGCCTTGACCAGCGGTATCGGCATCGGCCAGGCGTTCGGGCCGATGGTGAGCACGACGCTGCCATCCTCCTGCGGCGTCAGGCTGTGCGCCGCTGCATAGGAGTCCAGGAAGCGCTGGCGCCCCGCCGCGTCCGCCACCCGGTCGCCGGAGCTGACGAGCTTCTCGCTGCCAGGCCCGAAGACGCCGCGCAGGGCCTTTTCGTCGCCGGCCTGCTCGGCCTTCACCAGGGCGGCCACCGCGTCATCCGGGCTGGCGAAAACCTGCTGCGGCGCTGCCGCGGGCGCCGCATGCGCCGAGACCGAAAGACCGGCCGCGAACAAGGCGCCGAACAGCCAGGGGCGCAGGGCGTAGGTCATGCCGGTTCTCCTCATCGTGCGCGTCCGTGGCCGCCGGCGGTGCGGGCACCGCCGCCGCCTCCGGCCCGGGGGCCGCCGCCGCCGGCCGGCCGGGCGCGCGGGGCGCTGGCCTGCCGGCTTTGCGCGCCGCGATTACCGAACTGCGCGGCGGCGCGTCCGTCATTCATGCCGTTGAGTGCCGGCGGAGTGCGTCCCCCGCCAGCCGGGCGTTGCGCCGGGCGCTGCGCCGGGGTCGGGCGATTGACCTGCGGGCGGTTGGCCGCGCCCTGACCGGCGTTGGGGCGGTTCGCCCCGGCGCCCTGGCCAACGTTCGGGCGGTTGCCCTGGCCCGCCCCCTGGCCAACATTCGGGCGGTTGCCCTGGCCGGCGTTCGGGCGATTGCCGGGGGTTTGCGCCGGCCTGGTGGCCGGGCGATTGACTCCGCCGTTCTGGCCGATGGGCGGGCGATTGCCGGGACCCATGCCGCCGGGCGGCCGCACCACCCCGCCGGGCACCGACACGTTCGCGCGTCCCACGCTGTTCGCCGGCAGACCTCCAGGCCGCGCCGGACGGCCGACGGGGCCGTTCGCGGGCGCCCGGAAGCCGGCGCCCCCCGGCCGGTTCGCGACATTGCTCGCCCGCCAGGTGGAGTTGTTGATCTGCGTCCGGTTGACGTTGATGCTGTTGAAGCGATTGACATTGACGTTCATGTAGCCGCCGCCCCAGTTCGGCCGCGCCCAGCCCCACAGGCTGGCGGTGATCGCCACGCCGGCTCCGAACGCCAGCCCGGTCAGCAGCGCATTGCCGAACGCGTAGCCCGGAGGCGGCGGAAAATACACCGGCGGATAGGACGGATACGGCCACGACCCGAACACCACGGAGGGATTGTAAACCGGGACATATACGACCGAGGGCTGCGCCGGGGCGATGATGATGGTCTGCCCTTCGCTCCGGACCACCTGCTGGTCGGTGGACTTCAACTGCCCGGCGATCTGCGCCTGCCGGCGCAGCCGCTGGATCGAGGCCATCACGTCGTTCTGCTGCACCGCCATCGCGTAGCCAAGCTGCTGCGTCCAGTCGAGCTGGCTGTTCATCATCACCAGCACCTGCGGGAACGGCACCAGCGATTTCACCGCCGGGTCCCAGGACACCGGCACCAGCGCCTTCGTCAGAGCGTCGCCGGTTAGGTTTTTGTTGGCCGGGTTCTCGGCCCAGCGTGCGGCATCGACGATCTCCAGCGGGTAGACCGAGGCCATCAGCACCTGGGTCAGCAACTCGTCGGGATAGAGCGCGATGGGCGCCAGCAGCGCGTCGAGTTGCTCGGCGCTGTAGCCCTCCGCCGCGTCGGTCTGTGCCGGCGGCGCCTGCTGGGCGCGCAGCGGGGCAGGGATGGTGCCGATGACGACGGCGGCACAGGCCACGGCGGCGATCACGTGGCGCAGCGTGTCCAAAGGCCGTTTCGCGCCGTTGACCTTGCTCGGATTCCCCACCCTCAGTCTCCCTTGTCCGCAACTGCGGGACTTAGATCGCTTTCGCGGATTATACAATGACAGGTGCGATCCGGTGGGCACAGGCAGAAAGGCATTAATGGAAACACGAATGAACACAAATGAACACAAATAAGGTGAGTGGACTGACCCCCTAAAGCGGCGGCGACCTCAAGCCCGGGGCTGCGACGCCCCGCTGCGCGGCTACGGGGCCCTACCTCGCCGCCGCGGGGTAGAAAGCGGCTGCAAGTGCCGTTAATGGACGGTCTTATCAGCATCGGCCGGGCGTTACGAGGTTATACTGGCGTTGAGTAACGGGTGAAAACAGACTCTCAACGAGGTGTGCCTCTTTTCGTGTATCACCGATGGGGCTGTAGTCCAGGTTGGACAAATTTGTTTTTCTTATTTGTGTTCATTTGTGTTTCCATTTTCTTTCTATGGTCTGGCCGCGACCGGGCCGCAGACATCCGAAACCGTCTTGGCCGCCGTTTCGGCAACGGGCAACCACAGCGTTAGGAAAATATCCTTGACATCACCCCACAACCCAAGGTAGAACCCGCCCGCACCGCACCAAAGGGCACCCCGCCATGTCCGCCACCAAGACCCCAGACGCCTCCGCCTGCCTCCTTGCCAACCTCATCATCGCCCTGCTGGCGCCGATGTTCCTCTGGTCC
>NZ_CAJATU010000171.1 GCF_903944925.1 uncultured Rhodopila sp.
CCGCCGCCGCCGCCGCGCCGGCGGACGCCGAAGCGGCGGGGCGGGCGCGGGTGCTGCTGGTCGATGACGAGGATGCGGTGCGGGAAGTCCTGGCGCTGCAGTTGGAGGATTGCGGCTTCAGCGTGCTGGCCGCCGCGAGCGGGGTCGAGGTGTTGGCTTTGCTGGCGGCAGGGGAGACGGCGGAGATCCTGGTAACCGACCTGTCGATGCCGGGGATGGACGGGCTGGCGGTGATCCGCGCGGTGCAGGAGCGTCTACCCGGGCTGCCGGCCTTGCTGCTGACAGGCTATGCCGGCGACGGTGCCGCGCTGGCTTTGGGCGGCGCGGTCAGCGGTGCGTTTTCGCTGCTGCGCAAGCCGGTCACCGCGGCGACTCTGGCCGATCGGCTGGACTCGTTGCTGGCGGGCCGCGCCGAGGGCGCGCGCTCCGGCCGGTTCGGCGCCTCGCTGCACGTGTAAAGCCTGCGCCGGAGATGGCGGCGCGCGCGGCGGCATTCGCGGCCGCGCAGGAGAGACGGCGGTCCGCGGCGGAAGCAACACGGGCGGCCGCCGCGAGGCGTCCGCCGGCCTGAACCCGGCGCTTTCGTTACCGGATCGCACATTTACCGCTGGTCCGGCAAGGTATGTTTTCACAGAACGTCGGATTCAACCGAGTAGAACCCATGTAAATATCGCGTTTCCAGGAGAAATATTTTGAAACAGGCTAGTTTGACTACGCGAAATCCATAAACATTACTCACGGATATGTTATTTTAATTTGACTCCGTTCCCGCCGCCGTTCTAATGCCGGGCCATAACGGCAACGGAAGATTAACATGACTCAAATTGTTACGACCACTGCGGGATTTATCGGAACGTTGGGCGTCAACGTGCATGTTTCGCAGGGCACCGTGAACTACGGCAACGCCGCCGACGTGGCAGCCGATCTTAAGTACCTTAATGTATCGAATGTGCGGGACAGTTACAATCCGTATTGGCAAAGCGTCTATGCCGCCGTCGCACAGGCCGGCGGAAAATGGGATTTCATTTCAGCGGTTGGCGGCAATCTGACGAGTTCGGATATTGCTTCGCAGTTATCGGGGGCGGCTGCCGTGGACGCCGCGGTGCCGGGCGCCGTCGCCGCGATCGAGGGCCCGAACGAAATCAATAACTGGCCGATCACCTATAATGGCGTCGGCGGCCTGCAGGGCGCGATCAATTACCAGCAAGCGCTGTATGCGGCGGTCAAGGCCGACAGCTCGCTGCCCGGCGCGGCAGTCTATTACTTTACCGGATATAATGCCGGATCCGACGGCATCGGCCCGAATCCGGCGACGACGCCGGGCCTGGCGGACTACGATACGCAGCATCCCTATCCGAACAACGGAAATCCGCCGCTGGCATGGGTCAACCGCACCCAGGCGCTGGGCAATGAAACCCCGGCGACCGGACCGGCCGTCTATACCGAGACCGGCTACAGCACCCAGGTCGTCAGTCCGACGGTGGATGCCAAGTATACCCTCGATCTGCTGCTGGATGATGCGCAAAGCGGGGTATCGGCGACGTATCTTTATGAGCTGATGGAAGAAGGCGACGGCTACGGCCTGTTTGACGCCAACAACAATCCGACGCCGGTGGCCACCGCCATCCACGACCTGACGACGATCCTGGCGGCCGGCGGCACCTCCTCGTCGGCGGCGGCCGCGGTGAATTTCTCGGTCTCCAACCTGCCCTCCGATGGCCATGACCTGGCGCTGACCAAAAGCAACGGCGGCACCGACATCATCGTCTGGGCCGAGCCGCAGATCTCGGGGACGACAGCCGGCCCGCTGACCAACGTGACGGTCTCGCTCGGCGCCACATATGGAACCGTCGAGGTGTTCGATCCGTTGACCGGCACGACGGCGACGCAGACCTTGTCGAATGTCAGCAGCGTCGTTCTCGGACTGACCGACCACCCGCTGATCGTCGAAGTCGAACCCGGCACCGGCGTCGTGACGCCTCCCCCGCCGCCTCCGCCGCCGCCGCCGCCTCCGCCGACGACGGACACGCTGACGCTGCGGCTCTCGGAGGATGCCTGGAAGGGCGATGCGCAGTTCACCGTCAAGGTCAACGGCACGCAGGTGGGCGGCACGCTCACCGCCTCGGCGCTGCATTCAACCGGCGACAGCACCGTCTTTGCCTTGACGGGAAATTGGGGTTCCGGCGTGCAGTCGGTGCAGATCTCGTTCATCAACGACGCCTACGGCGGCACCGCCGCGACGGACCGGAACCTGTATGTGAGCTCCATCGGCTATGACGGCGTCACCGACAGCGGCACCACGGCGACGATGCTGTCGGCCGGCACGGACACCTTCAAAGTCGGTGGCAGCACCGTAGCGGGAACCGCTCCGGCGGACACGCTGACGCTTAGTCTCGCGGAAGACGCCTGGAAGGGCGATGCCACGTTCACCCTGACCATCGACGGCAAGCAGATCTCGACGCCGCAATCGGTGACGGCCCTGCACAGCGCAGGCGCCTGGGAGGCGTTTACCTTCGCCGGCAACTTCGGCGCCGGGACGCATACCATCGGTGTCAACTTCACCAACGATGCCTATGGCGGAACGGCGGCAACCGACCGCAATCTCTATGTCAACGGCATCTCGCTGAACGGGACGCATTACGGCTCCGGCGTCACCACGCTGCTGTCGAACGGCACGGCCTCGTTCACGGTGCCGACCACGCACTGAACCGCCGGGGCGAGGACGGGGCGCCGGCACCACAGCCGGCGCCCCTGCCGCGTCGAAAGCAGGATTAGCCTTCGCGCAAAATTGCGCTAGCATCGTTCCGCGAAGGCGCACCGAGTAGCCGAACCACATGGCCTGCGTCTCGGCTGGCGCCTTCGGAAACGAAGGAGATGCGGCCATGGCCGGAACAGCAAACGGCAGAAGTCCTCGCTCGGTGGCTCTTGTGGGGCCCTACAGCAGCGGCAAATCTACACTTTTCGAGGCCCTGCTCGAGGCCGCGGGAGCACCGGTCAAGCGGCCGGCGGATCCGCGCAACCGCCCGATGACCACCGAGATCCGCCTGGGCCACGCCACCTATCTGGGCGACGAATGGTCGATACTCGACTGTCCCGGCTCGATCGAGTTCGCGCATCAGACCTGCGCCGCGCTGGCGATGGTCGATTTCGCCGTGCTGGTGTGCGAGCCGTCCACCGCCAAGGTGGCCATGGCGGCGCCGCTGCTGAAGACCCTGCGGGAGGAAGGTGTCCCGCATATCATCTACGTCAACAAGATCGACACCTTGGACGGCAGCATCTCCGACACGCTGTCCGCGCTTCAGGAATTCGCCGCCAGCCCGCTGGTGCTGCGGCAGATGCCGATATTCGAGGGCCAGACGGTCACCGGCTTCGTCGACCTGATGAGTGAGCGGGCGTACCGCTACCGCAAGGGCCAGCCGTCCGAACTGATCCAGATCCCCGAGCACATCCTGGCCGACGAGCAGGCCGCACTCGGCAAGCTGGTCGAGACGCTGGCGGACCATGACGACGCGCTGCTGGAAAAAGTGCTGGAGGATATGAAGCCGACGCCGGAAGAGCTGTTCCGCGACATGCACAAGGACCTGCTGGAGGGCAGCGTCATCGAGGTGCTGGTGGGCGCGGCGGAGCATGGCAACGGCATCCGCCGGCTGTGGAAGGCGCTGCGGCACGATGCGCCGGACCCGGCCGAGACCGCGGACCGCAAGGCCATCGACACCAGCGGCGCGGCGCTGGCGCAGGTGTTCAGGACGGTCTACGCCGGCCATACCGGCAAGCTGTCCTACGCGCGGGTCTGGAGCGGCTCGATCGCCGACGGCGCGCAGCTTGGCGGCACCCGCCTGGGCGGGATCTATCATTACGTGAGCGGCGAGCTGACCAAGGTGCCGGAAGCCAGGCAGGGCGATGTCGTCGCGCTGGGCCGGCTCGATGGCGTGCGCACGGGCACGACGGTGTCGCCGGGTGCCGTGCCGGAACCCCTGCCCTTCCCGCAGCCCTCGGCGCCGGTCTACGCGCTGGCGATCACCACCACGGACCGCAAGGACGATGTGAAGCTGTCCGGCGCGCTGCAGAAGCTGGCGGAGGAGGACGGGTCGCTGTTCATCACCCAGGACCAGGAAACCGCGGAGACGGTGCTGCACGGCCAGGGCGAGATCCATTTGCAGACCACGGTGGAGCATATCGCGCGCGACTACGGCCTGAAGCTGGCCACGCACAAGCCGGCGGTGGCGTACAAGGAGACCATCCGCAAGGCGGTGAATGAGCACGGGCGGCTGAAGCGGCAGACCGGCGGGCACGGCCAGTTCGCCGACGTCAAGATCGAGATCGCTCCGCGCAAGCGCGGCGAGGGCTTCCAGTTCATCGACAAGGTCGTCGGCGGCGCGGTGCCGCGCAACTACATCCCCTCCGTCGGGGAGGCGGCCGAGGAGGCGACGCGCAAGGGTCCGTTCGGCTATCCGGTGGTGGATCTGTCCGTGACCCTGGTGGATGGCGGGTTCCATTCCGTGGACAGTTCGGACATGGCGTTCAAGACCGCCACCCAGTTGGCGATGAAGGAAGGCCTCGCGAAGGCTGATCCGGTGCTGCTGGAGCCGGTGGACCATGTGACCGTCATCGTGCCGAACGATTATACGGCGCGGGCGCAGCGGCTGCTGACCGGGCGGCGCGGGCAGATCCTCGGGTTTGCCGAACGCGAAGGCTGGCCGGGCTGGGACGAGGTCCAGGCGCTGGTGCCGGAAGCCGAGATGCACGACCTGATCATCGAGTTGCGGTCACAGACGATGGGCCTGGGGACGTTCCACCGGCATTTCGACCACCTGGCGGAGACCAAGGCGGAACTGAAGACCGCCTGAGGGGGTGTATTCCGGCCGGGGATTGTGATCCCCGGTCGGCTGCGGCACACTCGATACCGCGCACGCAATATTCTGACAGCGGTCTGGAATCGCCATCCAGCGGTAGGGCGCCCGAAGCAGAGTCGGAGTGATGCCGATGAGTGGACCGACGCCGCCGCCCGGTGAGACGCACACCTGGGATGAGGTCTATAAGTGGGAGCTGGAGGAAGTCTATCTGCTGCTCGACTTCATTGCCGGGAGGCCGGACAAGCGGCTGACCTCGCTCGAGGTCGAGGTGCCGGAGGAGAACCCGGCCCAACCCGGCAAGACGACGACCCGGAAGCTCGGCGCACCTGAGATTGCCGCCCGGATTTCGGCGCTGCGCTTTCCGCCCGGCGGGGCCGAACCGAAACGCTCGCAGGAAGCCGCGTTTCTGCTGCTCGTCAAGGATCGGCTTTGCGCCCTGGCCTATCCGGCGACCGCGCAGTCGATCGCGTTCACCGATATCGTTGCGTCGAAAACCGTCACCCTGGCGCAAACCATTTTGCTGCCGTTCGCCCGGTTGCGGAAACCGCGCAGCCAGCCGGAGCGTTCCCTCGTGCGGCCCCGCGTCTCGGTCGGGCTGCGGGCGTATCCCGATCTGGAAGATGTTGCCGTAAGCTTCTGTGCCTTCCAGCGGCGCGCGACCTGGACCGCGGTGGGTCTTGCACTGATCGGCACGCTTCTGCTCGCCGAAGCAACCTATGGCGGTCAACTGACCTCGCGATTGCAGGGGGCGAAGCGAGACGCCGGAGGGGCGGCGGCGGCGATCTACGCGGCCTATGCCGAGAAGCATCCGTCCACCGGCCAGGGCGCGCCGGCCACGCTTGCGCGGGTGCAAAATATCTGTCCGGTGCCACCGCCGGCTTCAGGCACCGAAGGTTCACAGAACAAGCCGGCAGCGCAGCCGCCGGGCGCGGCTTTGCCAGCCTCGCCGGCAGCGGACCCGACGCAGCAGGCGGATCTGGCGGGTAATCTGGACCCGAAATTGATACAGCTCTGCGACACCTACGCTTATGACGAAGCAACGTTTGAAAACGCCATAGCCGACGTGGATGCCTACGCACGAAGCCTGGTCGGTCGCGGTGTCTCGGTGATCGTGCCGATCCACAGGCTCGATCCGGAATGCGATCCGAACGGGGGATCGGATCATTGCGGGCCCAAACAGGAGACCGGACCATCGGTGTCCGGCATGGTCTCCGCTTTCGCGAACTATATATTGCCTCTGATCTTCGGGCTGGTTGGCGCGCTGTCGGGCACCACCCGCGTCATCCAGGACAAGATCCTGGACAGCGTGCTGGTGCCGCGCGACAAATCCCTGCTGTGGCTGCGGGTCTTGCTTGGCGGCATCGCCGGGGCGGCGGCCGGATTGTTCTTCGACCCGTCCAAGGTGGCCGCGGAGATCACCAGCGGCAATTCCGGCCTGTCCGTTTCGGCGTCCGGCATCGCCTTCCTGGCCGGCTACGGGGCACCGGCGTTCTTCGGTCTGCTCGACACGGTGCTCGCCCGCGTCTTCAACCTCAGCGGCGGCCGGGCGCCGGGCGGCGCGACGCCGGAAGTCAAGGCAAGCTGAGCCGCTGCTTGCGCGGTTTCCCGCGGCCTCGCAGATTGCGATGGAGACAATCCGCGCGGAAGGGAAACAGCGCCATGAACCTGTTCAGCCTGAAAGGCAAAGTCGCCGTCGTCACCGGCGGGAATGGCGGGATCGGGCTTGGCATGGCGCGCGGGATCGCCTCGCTCGGCGCGACGATCGTCATCGCCGGCCGCAACAAGGACAAGGCGGCGGCGGCATTGGCCGCGCTGCGCGGGACGGGTGCCGAAAGCGACTTCATTGCCGCCGACGTCACGTCCAAAGCGGCGTGCCAGGCGTTGATCGCCGCTGCGGTGGAGCGGTTCGGGCGGGTCGATATTTTGGTGAACAACGCCGGGACCTCGGTCCGCAAGCTGCCGCAGGACCTGGCGGAGGATGAGTGGCAGCATGTGCTGGACACCAACCTGAGCAGCGCGTTCTTCTGCTCGCAGGCCGCGTATCCGGAGATGCTGCGGGTGGGCGGCGGCAAGATGATCAATATCGGCTCGATGATGTCGCTGTTCGGCGCGCCCTATGCGACGGCGTATGCGGCCAGCAAGGGCGGCATCGTGCAGATGACCCGGGCGATGGCGACCGCCTGGGCGAAGGACAACATCCAGGTGAATGCGGTGCTGCCGGGCTGGATCGACACCGATCTGACCAGGGGGGCGCGGCGGCAGGTGGAGGGGCTGCACGCCAGCGTCGAGAAGCGCACCCCGCAGGGGCGCTGGGGCACGCCGGACGACATGGCGGGGATCGCGGCGTTCCTGGCCAGTCCGGCCTCGGATTTCGTTACTGGCACGGCGATCCCGGTCGATGGCGGGTTTTCGATCGGCATGTAGAGAGACCGGCTCCCCGGAGGTGCATGGCGGAGTGACTGCGACCGGGTCAAAGAAAGATAATGGAAACACAAATGAACACGAATAAGAAAAGGGAAATTTAGTAATTATTCCGCATTTGTGTTGATTTGTGTTTCCATCACTTGCTTAAATCATCCGTTGCCGCGGTAGCGGCGGTTCCAACAAAGAGTCTAAGTCGTTGTTGTGCGTTGGTGGCCGGAGGGCCGCCATCCACGCCTTGCGGTGGTGACGCGAGCGAAGGCGTGGATGGCGAGCGACGGCACGCGCCCGGCGGGCGCTTGCCGCTGATTCGACGAAGCCCGCAGCCCACCGCTTGCATCACACAACCCACCGCACCATAACTATCACCACGATAGTCACTGGAGCGCCTCCCCATGTGCCTCACAGGCCCGCAAATATCCACCGCAACCACCCTCCGCCGCATCGGACGGCTTGAGGGAGGCACTCATGTCTAGCTCGACCGCCACCCGGGACGACGTCCTCGCTCCGCCGCATCGCCCCGCCGTGCGCGCCGCGCGGCGCAGGTCGCTCAGACGCCTCGCCCTGGCCGCCGCCGCGCTGGCCGTGCTGGCAGCCGGCGTTTGGTATGCCCGGGACTGGTGGACCACCGGCCGCTTCATCGAAAGCACGGATGACGCCTATGTCGGCGGCAACGTCACCGCCCTCGCCCCGCATGTCAGCGGCTTCATCGCCGAGGTCCTCGTGACCGACAACCAGCCGGTGCAGGCCGGACAGGTGTTGATCCGCCTCGACCCACGCGACTACCAGGCAGCGCTCGACCACGCCGCCGCCGTCGTCAACGCCCGGCGCGCCGCGTTGGACGGACTGCGCGCGCAATCCATCCTGCAGCAATCCACCATTCGCCAGCAGGAGGCCGACGTCGCGAGCAAGACGGCACAGATGAATTTCACGGCGCAGGATGCGGAGCGTTACCGCAGCCTGGCCGTCACCGCCGCCGGATCGCGGCAGGATGCGCAGCGTTCGGCATCGCTGGAACAGCAGGCGCGCGCCACCGTCCTGGCCGCCGCAGCGTCGCTGGAGGCGGCCCGTCAGCAGCTCAAGGTGCTGGATGCCGATACCACCGCGGCCGAGGCCACCCTGGCGCAGGCGCAATCCGATCTGCAGACCGCGCAGCTCAACCTCGGCTACACCGAGATCCGTGCCCCCATCGCCGGCTTCGTCGGCAACCGCGCCGCGCAGATCGGCGCCTATGTCACGGCGGGCGCCTATCTGCTGTCGGTCAGCCCGAGCCAGGGCCTGTGGGTGGACGCCAACTTCAAGGAGGACCAGCTCACCCGCATGACGGGCGGTGAGGCCGCCTCGGTGGTCGCGGACGTGCTGCCCGGCCACGTGTTCCATGGCCATGTCGCCAGCCTGGCCCCCGGCACGGGCGCCGTTTTCAGTATCATCCCGGCGGAGAACGCCACCGGCAACTTCACCAAGATCGTGCAGCGCGTGCCGGTCCGCGTCGTGCTCGACCCCGGCGACCCCGAACTGCGCATCCTGCGGCCGGGGCTGTCGACCACCGCGCGAGTCGATACGCGGGGCGTGCCGTGACCCGGTCGCTGCTGCCGTTCGTGGTGATGACGGCGGGCATGTTCATCGCCCTGCTCGATATCCAGATTGTCGCCTCATCGCTGCAGGAAATCGGCGGCGGGCTGTCGGCGGCGCAGGACGAGATCAGTTGGGTGCAGACCGCCTACCTGATCGCCGAGATCGTCATGATCCCGCTATCCGGCTGGCTGACCCGGGTGTTTTCCACCCGCTGGCTGTTCACGTTTTCAGCGGCCGGGTTCACCCTGTCCAGCATGCTGTGCGGGCTGGCCTGGAACATCCAGAGCATGATCGTCTTCCGCGCGCTGCAGGGCCTGCTCGGCGCGTCGATGATCCCGACCGTGTTCACCTCGTCGTTTCATTTTTTCCCCGGACCGAAGCGGGTGTATTCCGCCGCTGTCATCGGCACCATCGCTTCGATCGCGCCGACGCTCGGCCCGGTCATCGGCGGCTGGATCACCGACACGCTGAACTGGCACTGGCTGTTCTACATCAACCTGGTGCCCGGCGCGATCATTACCATCCTGGTGCCGATGCTGGTGCGCATCGACGAGGCCGATCTGAGCCTGCTGCGCGGCGCAGATTATATCGGAATCGTGCTGATGGCCGTGGGCCTGGGCACGCTGGAATATACGCTGGAGGAAGGCACCCGCTGGAATTGGTTCAGCGATGCGACCATTACGAAGACTGCGTGGATCTCCGGCGTCTCCTTGCTGCTGTTCGCCTGGCGCAGCCTGACCTTCAACAACCCGGTGGTCGATCTGCGGGCGCTGGGCAACCGCAACTTCGCGCTCGGCTGCGTGCTGTCCTTCGTCACCGGCGTCGGCATTTTCACGACGATCTACCTGACGCCGCTGTTCCTGGACTACGTGCGCGGCTACAGCGCCTGGCAGACCGGCACCGCCATCTTCTCCACCGGCGTCGCCTCCCTGATTGGCACGCCGGTCTATATACTGTTGGCGCGGCGTTTCGATACGCGCTGGCTGATGATGGGCGGACTGGCCTGTTTCGCGCTGTCGATGTGGAGCTTCAGTTTCATCACCCACGACTGGGGCGCGGCCGAACTGCTTGTTCCGCAGGTGCTGCGCGGCTTCCCGCAGGTCTTCGCGGTGGCGCCGAGCGTCACGCTCGGCCTCGGCAGCCTGCCGCCGGAGCGGCTGAAATACGCCAGCGGGTTGTTCAACATGATGCGCAACCTCGGCGGGGCCGTCGGCATCGCGGTCAGTGCGGCGATCGTCAACGACCAGACCAACCTGCATTTCCAGCGCATCGCGGCGCACCTGACGCCGGCCAACCTGCCGATGGATCGCCTCGTGCAGGGCATGACGGACCGCTACGCCGCGCTGCCGGGCGGCAAGGTGGTCGGGCATCAGGCGGCGCTGGAACAACTTTGGCACCTGGCGTATCGGGAGGCTTCGACATTGGCCTTCGCGGATGCCTTCCGGGCGATCATGCTGGCGTTCATGGTGGCGACTTTGCTGGTGCCGTTCCTGCGCCAGGTGGGTGCGCCGAAGACCGCGGCGGCGGATGCGCATTGAGACACCAGGCGCGATCGGGGCGGGGTGCCGATGGGCAGCCCAGCCTCAACCCGCTTCCAGATCGAACACCAGGCACGTCGTGGAAGCCGTCGCGCATAACCGCCCCCGCGCATCCACCACCCGCCCCTCGGCCACAGCCGATCGGCGGCCGCCGTGCAGGACCTTGCCTTCGGCGGACAACTCGCCCGACCCCACGGTCACCGCCCGCACATAGTTCACCTTGATCTCCAGCGAGGTATACGCCCGCCCCTGCGGCAAGGTCGAATGCACCGCGCACCCCATCACCGAATCCAGCAATGTCGCCAGGATGCCGCCATGCATCGTGCCGAGCGGGTTGTAGTGATACTCCGCCGGAACAAGCCGCATGACGATCCGCCCCGCCTCCACCTCCGCAATGGTAAACCCGACCAGCGCGGCAATCGGCGCCGGCGGCACCGTGCCGTCGCGCATGGCGCATAGCAGGTCCAGCCCGGCCATCGCCATCGCCGCATCGGACGTCAGTTTCGGGTTCGACCAGGCGAAGCCATGCTCGCGGATCACGCCGCCCGATCCTGCCGCAGGGTGGAGACAACCCGATAGCCCGGGCCGTCAACCCGCCGCCCCGTTGCGGGATCGACCAGCACAGGTTCCACCGGCTCGCCGGTTTCCACATTGACGATCTGAACGTCCCGGTCATCCGGCGGGAAATGCCTGTTGCCGAACGCCAGCATCGCCAGCAGCACCGGCCGAAAATCCCGACCGCGCTCGGTCAGCACATAGGCGTCGCGCGGCGGGCGCTCGTTATACCGCTCGCGCTTCAGCAACCCCGCCTCCACCAAGGCCGTCAGCCGCCGGGCCAGCATATTCGGCGCAATCCCCAGGCTGTCGCTGAACTCATCGAACCGGCTCAGGCCGCGGAAGGCGTCGCGCAGGATCAGGATGCTCCACCACTCACCGACATGCTCCAGGCCCCGTGCGATCGGGCACTGCATGGTGCTGAAGCTCTTGCGTTGCATGCCAACCAACCCCATTCTGACACTACCGTCGTGATAGTTGGTCTTGCGCAGAGGAAACGTCAATGCAAAAGCCCGCGGCTTCCGTCGCCGTCGTCGGCGCCGGGGACTATATCGGTGCCGCCGTCGCCCGCCGCTTCGCCCGCGAGGGCTACCACGTGTTCGCCGGCCGCCGGAACGGCGACAAGCTCGCCCCGCTGGCCGCGGACATCCAAGCCAACGGCGGCACCTGCACCGCCCTGTCGCTGGACGCCCGCCAGGAAGACGCCGTGACCGGCTTCATCCGCCAGGCCGACGAAGCCGCGCCGCTGGAGGTCGCGGTCTTCAACATCGGCGCCAACGTCAACCACAACCTGCTCGACACCACCGGGCGGGTGTTCCGGAAAGTCTGGGAACTGGCCTGCTATGCCGGCTTCCTGACCGGACGGGAAGCCGCAAGCCGGATGCTGCCGCATGGCCGCGGCTCGATCTTCTTCACCGGCGCCACCGCCAGCGTTCGCGGCGGCAGCGGCTACGCAGCCTTCGCCAGCGCCAAATTCGGCCTGCGCGCGGTGGCGCAGAGCATGGCGCGCGAACTCGGGCCGCAGAACATCCATGTCGCGCATCTGGTGATCGATTCCGGCGTCGATACCGAATGGGTGCGGCAGCGCATCGTTGCGGCCGGTGGCTCCCCGGAGGACAGGGTGCTGATGAACCCGGCCTCTATCGCCGAAACCTATTGGCAGTTGCATCAACAGCCGCGCGACGCCTGGACTCACGAACTCGATTTGCGGCCCAATCAGGAACCCTGGTGAGGAAACCGGACATGGACGTGGAATTTCATTTCGACTTCGGCAGCCCGAACGCCTATCTGGCGCATCGCGTGATCCCGGCGATCGAGGCGCGGACCGGCGTGCCGTTCCGCTATGTGCCGGTGCTGCTCGGCGGCGTGTTCAAGGCCACCGGCAACCGCTCCCCGATCGAGGCGTTCGCCGGCATCCGCAACAAGCTGGCGTATGAGCAGCTGGAAATGCAGCGCTTCATCAACCGTTATGGCATCGAGGAATTCCGGCCGAACCCGTTCTTCCCGGTGAACACGCTGGCGATCATGCGCGGCGCCGCCGCGGCCGAACTCGATGGCACGCTGGCGGCCTACGCGAAGGCGGTGTTCCACCACATGTGGGAGGCGCCGAAGCAAATGGACGACCCGGCGGTGATCCGCGCAGCGCTGGAAGAGTCCGGCCTGGACGGCGCGGCGATCATCGCGCGGGCGCAAGACCCGGAGGTGAAGGCCAGGCTGATCGCCAACACGGAAGCGTCCGTCGCCCGCGGCACTTTCGGCGCCCCGACTTTCTTCGTCGGCAACGCCATCTGGTTCGGCAAGGACCGTCTGCGCGACGTCGAGGCGGCGATCACGGCGTAATCCGGCACATCGTCATGGTCGCCGCAGGGCCACCATCCACCACGCCATCCGCCGCGCATGGACGCCGATCGGCCACGCATGACGCGCCGCTGGAAACGGCCTAAAGCATGACCGGAAAGGAGACGCCCATGCCCGAGTCCGGCCTGCCCGAGTCCGGCCTGCCCGAGTCCGGCCTGCCCGAGTCCGGCCTGCCCGAGTCTGGCCTGCCCGAGTCTGGCCTGCTCGACGCCATCCGCGCCATCGTCGGCGACCGCGGCATCCTGACGGACAACGCCGACACCGCTTCCTATACCGAGGACTGGCGCCGCCTGTACCAAGGCCGCACCAGTGCCGTCATCCGCCCGGGCAGCACCCGGGAACTCGCCGAGGTCGTCCGTCTGTGCGCAACCTCCGCCACCCCCATCGTCCCCCAGGGCGGCAACACCTCCATGGTCGGCGGCGCAGTGCCGAACGAGGACGGCACCGAACTGATTATCTCCACCGCGCGGCTCAACCGCATCCGCGACCTCGATCCCGTGGACATGACCCTGACCCTGGAATCCGGCGTCACCCTGAAAGCCGCGCAGCTTGCCGCGACGGAGCGGAACTGCCTGCTGCCGCTGTCGATCTCCTCCGAAGGCACGGCGCAAATCGGCGGCGTGCTGGCGACCAATGCCGGCGGCAACAACACGGTGCGCTACGGCAACGCCCGCGACCTGGTGCTGGGGCTCGAAGTCGTGTTGCCCGACGGCACGATCTGGAACGGCCTGCGCCGCCTGCGCAAGGACAATACCGGCTACTGCCTGCGCCAGTTGTTCGTCGGATCAGAAGGGACGCTCGGCATCATCACCGCCGCGGTGCTGAAACTCGTGCCGCAACCGAAGGAAACGGCCGTCGCGCTGTGCGCCGTCGCCTCGCCCGAGGCCGCGTTGGATCTGTTCACCCGCTTCCAGGCGCACGATCCGGCCTCGGTCAATGCCTTCGAACTGATGTCCGGCACCGGGATGTCGTTTGTTCTGCGTCATATTCCCGGCGCCGTGCTGCCGCTGGAAAACCCGGCGCCGTTCTACGTCCTGGCGGAACTCGCCACGCCGCGGCCCGATGCCGGGCTTCGCGAGAGGCTGGAACAGGTGCTGGAACAGGCGCTGCACGCCGGCACGGTGCTGGACGCGGTCATCGCCGAATCGGAAACCCAGCGCGCCGCGCTCTGGAAGCTGCGCGAGGAACACGCCGAGGCGCAGAAGCGCGAAGGCGCCAGCGTCAAGAACGACGTTTCGGTGCCGGTGTCCAAAGTGCCGGCGTTCATCCGCCAGGCCACCGCCGCCTGCGAGGCGCTGATCCCGGGCGTGCGGGCGGTGCCGTTCGGCCATATGGGCGACGGGAATATTCATTTCAATCTCGAACAGCCCGCGGGGTCCGACGCGGCATCGTTCCTCGCCCGGGATCACGCCATCATGGACGCGGTGAACAACGTCGTGCGGGAATTCGACGGCAGTTTCTCGGCCGAGCACGGCATTGGCCGGCTGAAGCCCTACATGATGCCGGAGTGGCGCGGCGGCGCAGAGTTGGCGTTGATGCAACGCATCAAGTCGGCGATCGATCCGGCTGGCATCATGAACCCCGGCAAAGTGCTGCCGTAGCGTGACCGTTGCAGCGCCTCCCGTCACCCGACAGAGCGAAAGCGACCTCTACGCCCCCGTCAAGCACCACCTCGAATCCCTCGGCTACACCGTCCGCGGCGAGATCGGCCGTTGCGATATGCTTGCGATCAGCCAAGAAACGATGCTCGCGGTCGAGTTGAAGCTGAGCTTCGGCCTGCCCGTGCTGTACCAGGCCTTGCAACGCCTGCCCTCGGTCGACCTCGTGTATATCGCCGTCGCCGTCCCCGAAGGCCGCACCGCCCGCCGCAACTGGGATGCCCGCGTGCCGGATGCCGTGCGCCTGTGCCGCATGCTCGGCATCGGCCTGTTGTCGGTGCGCAACGGCGCCATTGTTGCGCACGCCGATCCCGGCCCTTACCAGCCGCGCAAGCAGCTTAGGCAACGGACGAAACTGCTGAGCGAATTCGCCCGCCGCAGCGGCGACCACAATATCGGCGGCACCACCCGGCGCCCGCGCATGACCGCCTACCGGGAGGACGCGCTGGCCTGCGCCAGCCTGCTGGCAACCAGCGGCGCGTTGCAAGCCGCAGCCGTACGCGACGCCACCGGTATCGCCACCGCCGGCGCGGTGCTGCGCAACAATGTCTATGGCTGGTTCGAAAAGATCGCCCGCGGCACCTACGTTCTTACGCCGACCGGGCAAGCCGCCCTGGAGCAGTACGCAGACGTCGTTGCCGCCCGGCAAAGCGTAACGAAGCCGCACCCCGGCAATGGAGTGCGGCCCCGGTAACGACCGGCCGGCTCAGCTCACGACGGACTTGGACACCGCCTCGATCTGCTTCTTCACCGGCTCGAATGCCGCGGTAAAGACCGCCGTGGTCAGTTTGGCGATGTTCTGGCTGTCGGCCACGGCGGCCTGCACGCCTTCGTTGATCAGCTTCTGCTGCACCTCGATAAATTCCGAGGGGTTCTTCACGCCCGACAGGGCATGAATCGCGTCGGCCAGGTTCTTGGCGTTGCGCGCCGCGAGCTCCTGATAGGCTTTGGTCAGCTCCTGGAACGCCGCGGTGGAATGGGCGGCGCTTTCGGTCAGCGCGTCCGTGCTGGCTTTAACGGCGGTCTCTATCTTGGCCATAACGCATTATCCTTTTGGTCTTGAGGCGCCAGGGCGGAACCCCGGCAGGTGTGACTGGTCCGTCTACACGGAAAAGCGAAACGCGCAACCGCTATGCGGCTACCGGCTCACAGCCATGTGACCATGGCACGATAACCGGCCGCCTCCGCAGCGGCAAGCTCTCAAAATTGCGAAAACGCATTTTATCGGCCGGAAATTTCACGTCTCTGCGAGGATGCGCGCAGCCCTCCCTTGCCGCTCAAAGGCCGCAATGACAGTATCAACCGCCAAACTGTAACCTCGCCGGAACGCACCTCCCGGGTAACATTGCCGTCCGCAACCCCGGGCAAACGTCACACCCGCCCCACCTCCAGCCCGAACCAGAAGGGACCGCACGTGACGCAGGCCTGGCTGAACCGTATCGGCACCGCGGTCCCTCCTTTTGACATCCACGGCGCGTTCATCGAATTCGGCCGCGACACGATTGCCGAAGCCTACAAGCGCGCCGTGTTCGACCGCATGGCAAGCCTGGCCGACATCGAGCATCGCTACGCCATTTTCGACGCCGCCCCCCGCCCGCGGGAGACGGTGCTCGACACCAGCGGCATCTACCGCCGCGGCGCGTTCCCGACCACCGCCGCGCGGATGGCGTTGTATGAGCCGCATGCGCTGCAACTCGCCCTGCGCGCGGTCCGCGCCCTGGACGCCGAACCGGGGCGGGTGACGCATCTGATCGTCGCGAGTTGCACCGGATTCACCGCGCCGGGCCTGGATTTCCAGATCATGCAGGCCGCCGGGCTGCGCGACGGCACGCAGCGCACCCTCGTCGGCTTCATGGGCTGCTTCGCCGCCGTCAACGCGCTGAAACTGGCCGATCAGATCGTCCGCGCGGATGCGGAGTCGCGCGTTTTGGTCGTCAATGTGGAACTCTCCAGCCTGCACCTGCAGGAGGATTTCCAGGACGTGCCGAAGATGCTGAGCTTCCTGCTGTTCGGCGACGGCGCCTCCGCCGCGCTGGTGACGGCGGAACCGCACGGCATCGCCCTCGGCCGCTTCCAGGCCGCGGTGATCCCCCGCAGCGCCGAGCTGATCACCTGGCATATCGGCGATTCCGGCTTCCTGATGCATTTGTCCGGGCAGGTGCCCGGCCGCATCCGCCGCTGGCTGCCGGAGGGCGGCCCGGCGTTGCTGCCGCCGCAGCATCCGGTGGTCTGGGCGGTGCATGCCGGCGGCCGCTCGATCCTGGATTCGGTGCAGCAGGGGCTGCATCTGCCGCCCGAGGCGCTGCGCTTCTCCCGCGACGTGCTGCGCAACCACGGCAACATGTCCTCGGCCACCTTGGTCTTCGTGCTGAACGCCATCCTGAACGACCCCGACGCGCGCGGCCCCGGCATGGCGATGGCGTTCGGGCCGGGCCTGACGGTCGAAACCTTCGCGTTCCAGCGCCCATGATCCTGTCCCAGCGCAGCACGCAGCCGGAGCAGATGGATACCGACTGCGCCGATTTCGACGACTACGCGCGGTGTTTGCGCGATCTGTCGCGGGTCAATATCGTCACCCTGACCCACCGGGCGATGCTGGGCTGGCTGGCGAAGCAAGCGAAGGACCGTCCGGACTTCACCCTGCTCGACATCGCCTGCGGCCATGGCGATGCGCTGCGGCGGATCCGGAAGCGCTTTCCGTCCGCCACGCTGACCGGCATCGACCTCAATCCCTGGGCGAAGCGCGCGGCCGAGGCGGCAACCGACCCGGCGGACCGGATCACCTTCATCACCGACGACGCTTTCGCCTACAAGCCGGACAGGCCGTTCGACTTCATCATCTGCTCGCAGTTCACCCACCACCTGACCGACGAGCAGGTGGTGGAATTCCTGGTCTGGCTGCGCGCCAATGCCGGCCGCGGCTGGTTCATCGGCGACGTCGAGCGCAGCGTCATTGCCTATTATGGCTTCCCGGTCCTCGCCCGGATCATGTTCTGGCACCGCTTCATCCGCGAGGACGGCCAGATCTCGGTCGCCCGGTCGTTCGTCCGCGCCGACTGGGAGTCGTATCTGCACAAGGCCGGGATCACGCCGGAGCAGGCGGAGATCACCTGGTATTTCCCGTTCCGGCTATGCGTCGCGAGCCGCTGATCATCGGCGCCGGCCCGGCCGGCTGCGCCGCCGCGATCACCCTGGCGCGCGCCGGGCATCAGCCCGACCTGATCGAGCGGACCAGCGGGCCAACCGACAAGGTCTGCGGCGATTTCCTCAGCGCCGACACGATACACCGCCTGCGCGCCCTCGGGGCCGATCCGGCGGCACTGGGGGGCGCCCCTATCCGGCGGGTCCGGTTGATCCATGCCGAGCGGGTGGCCGAAGCGGTGCTGCCGTTCCCGGCCATCGGCCTGTCCCGTCGCGTGCTGGACGACGCGCTGCTGCGCCGGGCGCAGGAGGCGGGTGCGATGCTGCAATCCGGCCGCACCGTCCGCCGGCTGAGCGTTGCGGACGGCCTATGGACGGCCGCGGCCGATGGCGGCGCGGTGTGGATGACCGAAACCGTGTTCCTGGCCACCGGCAAGCACGATCTGCGCAACCTGCCCCGCCCCCGCCCGGACGGCGGCGCCATCGGCATGAAGATGTATTTCTCGCTTCGTCCCGCAGCGGCGCGGCAGCTTCAGGGCGCCACCGAGCTGACCCTGTTTCCTGGCGGCTATGCCGGGCTGCAGCCGGTGGAGGACGGCCGGGCGGTGCTGTGCATCGCCGTCCGCCGCGCCGAATTCCTCGCCTATGGCGGCGGCTGGTTCGGCCTGCTGGCGGCGATCGAGGCGACCAGCCGGCGGTTCGCCGCGATGCTGGCGGGTGCTGCGCCGCTGTTGCCGCGTCCGCTGGCGGTAGCCGGAATCCCCTATGGCTACCAGGCCGGCCCGGAGCCGGCGAACGGATTGTTCCGCCTGGGCGACCAGGCCGCCGTCATCCCGTCGCTGACCGGCGACGGCATGGCGATCGCCACCCATAGCGGACGCGCCGCGGCCGAAGCCTGGCTGTCGGGCGTGGAGTCCGCGGCCTATCACCGCGCCCTGGCGCGGACGCTGGCACCGCAGATGCGGCTGGCGGGCTGGCTGCACCACGCCGGCATTAGCGGCCTGACCCAGGCGGCGGCGCTGCTGGCGGCAAGCTGGTTCCCCGGCCTGCTGAGACAGGCCGCCACCCGCACCCGCCTGCGCCAGCGGGCGCCCGTCTGAGATTGCGTTTCCAAGCCGACGATTCTATCATTATGCCATAATGATCAGGAGGATCATGTGGTAGCCGTGGTCACGATCAATCGTCCCGATGTTGTCGCGTTGATCGAGGCGGCGGCCGAGCGGCTGACCAAAGGCAACAAGACCGAGGCTGTCGCCCTCGCCATGCGCCGCCTGCTTGATCAGGATGCGCGGACGGGAACGCTGTTCGGCCATCAGCCGGGCTCCGTTCGGATCAGCGACGGGGTCGACCTGACCGCCCCGATTTTTGACGAGCCAACCGACGCCGGGACCGGCCGCGAGCTGGAGCGTTGACGGACGCGGTCCTGCTCGACACGCATATCGCCCTATGGCTGGAAAGCGGCAGTGATCGCCTTCGCCCGGAGACACTCGGCCTGATCGAAGCCTGCTGGCGGGGCGGCGGCACCGTATTGATCAGCGCGAGCACCGTTTGGGAGATCGCCCAACTGGTCCATTACCGTCGGATCGCGTTGGATCGCCCGCTCGACGACTGGATCGAACGCTTCGCCAATCGGCCGGGTGTTGAGGTGCTGCCGTTGGGGTACCGCGCCGCGTTGGGCGCGTATCGACTGGACCCGCTCGAACACCGCGACCCGGCGGACCGCCTGCTCATCGCAACGGCAATCGAACAGGGGTGCCCTCTCATCACATACGATCCCCGGATCATCCGCTTCGGTGAGTTGCACGGGCACCGCCACGGCTTCACCGCCCGGGCATAGCCTCAGGCCGGCACAAGCCGATCGGCTAAGCCGGCCTCGACGGCGAGTTCGAGCTTCGACTCCATCACTTCGGGATCGTCCGGCATGCGGCGCACCGAGAACCCCATGTGCCGGATGAACGCCAGCATGGCCGTGTTGTCCGCCA
>NZ_CAJATU010000172.1 GCF_903944925.1 uncultured Rhodopila sp.
AGATGATCTTCCTTCCCGGTTGCCCGCACTCTCAACAGGCAGGGTGGCCGGGATCAGTTTGGAATGGTGGCCGCCATCAAGTCGGAACGGTGGCCGCCATCAAGTTGGAATAGGTGGCCGGGATGCGTTGGAATCCGCAGTTTGGGCATGATGTCGCGACAAACCGCCGACCGGGCGCCCGCGAAAAGTGGCAACTGACCGTTGTGGTTATGTGTCAAGGCCACTATGCGAAAAAGCCGGCACCTACTGGCCCAACTGTATCAACCAGTAGCGCCCGATCCATATGCAAGTTTCGCGCTTCGCAACTCGTTTCAGCTACAAGGAGGCATCCGTGGCAAGCAGCGCCGTGAAGCGCGCGGTCCTCATCAGCCGAGGCTGGGTCATGATCAGCGCATACCGGATCGCCTGAGCACAGTCGCAGCCGTTCGAGAGCTCCGTGGAGCACTTGGGTGAAGCGTCTCGTGACTTCGACAAGGCCGCCCAACGTTCCCTGCATGCCGGCGCTCGCGGTGTAGATCAAAATCCCGGCGCGGATCGCGTCATCCGGCTTGAGTCCCGGTACATAAATCCGTTCCTTCAACGCACTCGCGGGATAGCCGCAGTCCAGCGCGACCTCCGTCATCAAGGCATGCGCCAAACTGTGCGCCATGATGTACTCAGGACGTATCCGTTCGCCTAAATCGGAAGCGTCTGCTCGCAATCCTCGGTCACGACGAGCCTTTACCCACCGGCCAACGCCATCGGCCATCGTTCTAGCTCGCACGGCGAACGCCGGACGAGCAAGCCATGCGCCCAGGGCGTCCGGGTCGAGAAC
This sequence comes from uncultured Rhodopila sp., assembly GCF_903944925.1. Classification (GTDB taxonomy): domain Bacteria; phylum Pseudomonadota; class Alphaproteobacteria; order Acetobacterales; family Acetobacteraceae; genus Rhodopila. The sequence continues at coordinate 815 of NZ_CAJATU010000172.1, forward strand.
TATGAAGATGCCCTCACCGAACTGTTCGACCGCCGGCAGCCAAGTAGGACTCCTCGCCAGCGGAGCACCGTCCACGGCAAGACCAACGTCCTCCAAATCATCATTGGCGAGCGCAGCGGGTTCAAAGCGCGTGAAGCCGTAAAGGCAGACAACCTCCCGAAGCCGGTGCACAGCCACCAGCGACGCAATGCCGCTTAGGACTGCGTCTCTGTTTGGGTCCCAGACCGATCTGTCCAGCGTTCCGGCGTGCAGCAGCGCGGACGGGCTATTCTCACCGATAAGCCGCCGTCCGCTCGAGAGCAGATCAAATTCAGCCAGTCGGGGATCGACAGCGGTATCTGATCCCTTCGTGACCGAAGCCAGGTGCTGGACGCGGGCGAAAACCTGCTCGTCGGAGTAGCCAACCAAGCTGGCGCCGACCGCCGGGTTCGCATCGCGGGCGATCACGATCCACGCGGCGTTCGGCGCCTTCCGCAAGATCGACCAGTGCTGCTCAATACGTCTGGATAGGTCGTCCTCGGCCTGAGGTAACGAAATAACCGTGGCGACCTGTGGAAAATAGGTATTGGTGGCACTGCGTGTTAGCAGGCTAAGCCCTTTCGGGGCGTTGCACGGGACGGGATCGCGGTCGCCGATCCACGGCCGTTCGCCACGACATGGCCCAAGACGCTTCGGCTGGAACAGTTCCTCCAGAGTAAGCGACTGGCTACAGTCGCAGACGACCCGGGTATCGCGCGGATCCGCACTCGTTCCACCATCGACCAGCCACATCTGCTCGCGGCAAGGGCCTCCGTCGCCATGCAAAATCCGCCGCCATTCGATGTCCTGAAGATGCCCTTTCGTGCAACCGCAGACAAAGCGAATTGGGGATGCTCGCCGCTTTTTTCCATCTTCGGCGACATGCTCTTTCCGTGCTGGAGGCTTGAGGTCGCTGAACCGCACGAGACGACGGCATCCGGGTTGATCGCCGTCTACCACGTCGCAGACGAACCACTCAGGAAAGACCGATGCTTCCACGAATGGCTTCGCAAGTCGTCTATCGTTTGGATCAATTGGAGGGGTTCGCAAATCGGGCGGCCGATCTACACCCAGCCGCGGATCGTTGACGAGCCGCGCATGGAGCAGGCTGGAAAGTCGCGGTTCCTCGATTTTGCGAAAAGCGTTCGGTCCGCGCATTTCCCAGCGATCCAGGCCCCCTACCACGACCGAACGTTCTGGTAAATCAAGCATTGCGCCAGGGCCGAATATTCCGATCACCTGGCTCATTCTGATTGACTCGTCTGACACGCTGGGCGCTCCTCAGTTCAACACATTGCCATGGTGATCGACGATCCGTAGAGGTGTCGCGTGTTCTACGTCGCGCATGGAGCGGCCCGCGGTAAACCGCCTATGGGCGGGCGAAAGGCTGTCGAGTAAAGGGTCAAGCGGGTCATGAAGCAGCGCTTTATCCCGCGGATAGCCGTAGTACATCTTTCCGCCTGTGGCAGTGCCGTCGTCGGTGGTTTCAATCCACGAAGCCAGTAGAGTCCGCACCTCGGATCGTAGGTGATCCGGGCCACCAATCAGCTCCTCGGCTGGGGCTCGCATCACGATGATTTCGACGATTTGATCTTGCAAGGTGGCATCATCTCGGAGCCGGGACACAGCATCTTCTGGCGTCATACTCGGCTCAAGATGACGGCCTGCGGCCACCACCACGGCGGCCAAAGCCCGATCAAGCGCGCGGGCTGCCCAGGGCGTGACACTCGTGGCCTCGACTGCTCGGTAGAAACAGGCGTGGAAATGCCGGAAGCCTTCATGGTGCATCCTGTCACGCGGCTTATGAGCGTTCAGAAGCGCAATCACCAGACCGGGCTGCTCTGGCCGTCGTCCGACGCGGCTTGTCGCCTGAATGTACTCCGAGGCGGTCTTCGGCTGCCCCTGTACCAGCATTAATCCTAGACGGCCTATGTCGAGGCCGACGGAAATCATGTTTGTTGCCAGAGCGACATCTACTCCGTCCGGACGCGCGCTGGGCAGGGAGAGCTTGTCCTTCGCTTCAGCAACCTTGTCCGTGCTGACGCGGGAGGTGAGTTCCAGAGGTTCGCGCAACCGCCGATCCGCAAACGGCAAGTCGATCGGGTCGAGCCGTCGGCGCTCGGTGCCGTATGACGCCAGCTTGGTTCGCACCTCGTCCTCAACGATACGACGAGCACCACCGAGTTCACGCAATGCGTTAAAGTAGCAGAGGGCGGTGTTGAAGGCGTCGGCGTCACCACCAACGTCCGCTTCAGCTTGGGCGGCAGCCAACACAGTTGTAAGAACGCGCAAAAAGATCAGCTTTGGCCCGCGCCCGGGTGATGCCAGGCCAACGTACAAACGTGCGGGCTTCTGTTCACGAGTGACCGTCAGCGCAAAGAACGAATCCCGCCGGTTCGCACAAGGAGGGGGGAAGACTGCTGTCCTTTTCCGATCGAACAGTGCCTTTACCTGCGCTGCGGCGCGCCGAACCGTTGCGGTGCTCGCGACGATCTTCGGCCGAATGCTGCGGCCCATCCATTGGCGAGTGGCGAGACGATCAAGGGCTACCTCGTAGAGTGCCGCGACGGTCCCTAGGGGGCCACTGATGAGATGCAACTCGTCCTGAATGATCAGGTCGGGCGGCAGCAGCGATTGGCCATTCCAAAGCCGATGTCCTGCCCCGGGTCGATCAGCGCCATAGAACCCCCAGTCGTCGGCCCGATCGACATGGCCAAAGAAAGCGCCCGCTTCACCGAGCCATGGCAGGCCGGCAAACTTGTCGACAGTGGCAATCAAGAAGGCAGGCAAGCGTCGGTAGATCGCCTCGTCGACCGTCAGCACCGGAAGCGGACGGTCGCGCGTGAAATCGCAAGACGGATTCGCGCAGCGGATCACCATGTTCAATGGCGCAGCATCGCTCGGCACACAGGAAAAGGAATCGCGGCCGAACGGGGTACTGCACCACGGACAAATTTTGATCGGTGCGGGTGCTTCATTGCCCTGGCGGCGATATCGGCGGACGCGAGCGACGGCAGTGTCGTCCCGTTTGTCACCCGTCTTGCCGAGCCGATTGGGAGATGCGGCCGAACCGACCCAAAGCCCGATCTCGATAGGCCAGTCACCGAGGACCCGCTTGCCGTTCTCTTGCCACTCTGGCTCGTCGCGCATCAGCTCAAGCGCGCAAACAACCCCGGCGGCGCGGCCCAACTGATCCAGCGTCAGCAGCCGCAACGTGTAACGCATCAGCACCGACACGCCGGCACCGAGCAGGCCACCGTTCGTTAGACGGCGATACGCGATCGTCCAGGCTGCTAGTACAGCGTTTCCAAGGACCGACTCGTATCACGCTGCCTCGCCGATCTTGTAGGTCCAGGTATGGATGACCGGTTCGCTGTTGACGTCATCAAGGTATGCCATGATCCGGGATTTGAGTTCGGCCTTGGAAGCGACCCGGATGTGACGCAGCATCGATCGCGCCATCTTGGAGAAGAACCCCTCCACGAGATTGAGCCAGGAACCGTGCTTTGGCGTGAACACGAGCGAAAAGCGGCCTTCGGGCTGGGCGTTCAGCCACGCCCGGGTTTCCTTCGAAACGTGCGCTGAGTGGTTATCCAGGATCAGCTTGATGGCGGTTTCCGCGGGATAGGCTGCGTCGAGCAGCTTGAGGAAATTGACGAACTCCCGCGACCGGTGCCGCTCCTCGACACGCGCGTGCACTTTGCCGGTGAGCAGGTCGATCCCGGCGAGCAGGCTCAGTGTGCCATGACGTTTGTATTCATGGTCGCGCGCGAAGCCCTCATGCTCCCCCGGCTTTGGCGGCAAGTCGGGCGCGGTGTTGCCGATCGCCTGGATGCCGGGCTTCTCGTCGTATGAAATTATCGCTACGTTCGAGGTTTCGGATTGGCTTTCGCGCAGAACTGCGACCTCACGATAGACGCAGAGCACGTCGGCCATTTTCGTCTCGAACGCCTCGTCGCGCCGCTCAAGATAGTAGCGCACCTTGTGCGGTTTGACGTCGTTGCGGGCGAGGATTTTGCAGACCGTGCCTTGGACGATGTTGGCCATGCAGGGATGTCCAGCGGCCTCGGCGTGCTCGCGCGCATGGCGCGCCAACAGCCGTGTCGTCCAAAGTTCGTGCGGATAGCCCAAGTCCTTGGCCTTTTGGCAGGCCAGCGAGACCAGCCACGCCTTGGCGTCAGCGGTGATCTCCGGCGCCTTGCCCGGCCGCGGGCTGTCGTCGAGCGCGGCCATCACGCCGAGGCGGAGGGCGCGATCAAGGCACCGCTTGACCGTCTGATGGGTCACGCCTACCGCCTCGCCCACCGCGTAGGTTGACGGGTCGGACTGATAGGCCAGCAGGATGCGTGCTCGCTCGACCCAACTGGCCGGCGCTGTGCGCGAGCGCGCAATCGCCTCCAGTTGAGCCAAATCCTCTTCGCCGATCGAGATCTCGATCACCCTTCGCGTTGCTGCCATTGTGACCCGCCCTCAAGTCAGTTTCCGGCGAGACTACAACATGTGGGGTCACCTGGAGAATCCCCCCGCAACTGGTTGGTTTCACAGAATCGATGTACTAGTCCGAGATATGCCTCGGTCTTGCCGCCGCCGGTGGGGAAGAACAAAAGGTCTGCAATCTCGCGGTCGTCATGCGTCGGGTCTGCCAGCCCTCGGAGGTTCAGGAGGATAAACGCGAGTTGAAACGGCCGCCAGTGAGGTGCGATCTCCGTCGCGGGGTCGCCACCGAGCCCAGCAGTGCGACGACGGGCGGCGCGTGCCACGGCTGTGTTCATGGCTTGGAACGCCCGCCTTGCGGTGGCGTCGCTCCGGAGCAGATCGATGCCGTCGGAAATCCGTTGTTCCGCTCGCCGAGCGGCCTCGATCAATCGCTTGGCTGCCGCCCGGCGCTTGTCTCCGGGAATATTCGCGATGTCGCCCGACTGCCGGTCCATCCAACGCCGGTATTCCGCAGGCAAAGTCACCAGTGCATCTCCAAGGGGACCTGGCCCCCGGACAGCGATGTTTGCCAACGCTTCCATGCCGAACTCCACACCGGCGATGCTTTCGTTCGGCTCGACCCGTTCGACCTCAGCTTGCGGTAGACTATCAGTAAAGGCTGTGCGCACATCGCCGTCGGCGTCCACGTCCCAGCCGGCCGAGGTTCCGCGGCCGATCGCGTACTCGGCAACGTTCCTGTAGTGAAGGTCCGAGACGGCCGCGTCGAGGTCGCAGGAGCCATAACCCGACAGATCGCAGCGCGGAAAGAGGCCGCTGGCGCAGCGCACAGCGAGCTTAACCTGAAAGGCGAAGCGCACGTCTGCAAACCGCCGTCGCGTCGCCCCGCGGCGGTTGACGACCATGACCGTTAGCGCGCGTACTCTCGACACGCTGCCGTCCGGCTCCTGGATACTGTAGGGGCGTGCGTGTGCCTCGATCATCAGCGAGCCCAAGGGGTGTTGAGCGCCCCCAGAACCGGGGAGCGGCACCGAATGGCCGCGGCCATTCGGTATAGGTAGCCGCAGCGTCGCGGTGCCAGGGACGCGGCGCCACACCACGTCGCGATACTTGGGGTCGAACTGGGCCCGCTCGTCCTGCAGCACCTCGGGCGGCAGGGGCGGATGCGTCGTGTAATCGCCCCAGGTCAGTTCCACCTCCACCTCGTCCACCGCCGCATCAATCAGCACCGTCAGACCAAGTGATGACGGCAACCGGCGTGGGCGCGCGGACGCCTCGTCGGAAGGTGCGTCGTCTGCTGCACGGGCAGGACCAGTCTGGGGGTCGGCGCCGTGGTCGTCCCCGAAAAGCGGGTCACCCTCGTCCTCCGGCTCTTCCTGCGCGTCGAGTTCTCCATTAGGTGCGGGAGCCAGGAACCCTGTCAGATACCAACGAGACGGGTTTTCCGAGAGCACCTCGCGGGCAATGTCGGCATCTTGAGGACCGGGGCCGATGAGGTCGCGGCGCAGCTTATCGACGATCCGCTGGCGAATTGCCTCCGCGGTCAGTAGCGCCGGCGTGGCACCACCAGGGCCGGTCATGCCAATCCCTTCCCTTCTTGCAGCGTCAGTTCAGTAAGGCATGCCGACAACCACTTCTTGGTGTAGGCGGTCCGGAGCGGGGGCTGCGGGCGATGCCCGACCTCATCCAGCAGCGCCTCGAGCGACACCATTCGTTCTCGAAAACCCAAGCGGACGCCGAGGCGCACACTGGCCTTGTCGGGTCCACATAGCAGCCATCCATCCATTCGGCGGAGCGCATGCGCCCAGAGGGCCTGCTCGCCAGGATCGAGCATCCGAACCTGCTCATCCCGAAGCAGAGCCGACGCGCGTTCGAGGTCCGATACTGCGTGCACGCCATGCAGCGCCCCCCGCAAGGCGGACTCCCCGATCTGCTGCTCGGGGCGCCGGTTTTGGGCGCCCGTCTGGGTTTCCATGACACACTCCTCGACCGTTTCCACCTGAAATCGTTGCGTCAGGGTGCGCCAGCTTTTGGTTCGATGGCCCTCGATGATCACGTTGGTGTCCACCAGGATCGGTTTCGACTTGGCGGACATGGCGGTTCAGATGCCCACCTCGGCGGCGACGCCGTGCGCGGTGAAAGCAACCTCAAGGTCATCGATGGTAAGGCCCAGGAGCGAGGCCAGGCGGCGGACCGAAATCCGCCCTTCGTCTAGCGCCTGCGCAAGCAGCTCCATGAATGGCTTGGAAAACAGCGGTGGTGTCATATCTGCCGACGCTGAGGCGCCGCTTATCCCCAATAAGGCACCGCCAAGGAAACCCACTGCTTTCGACGTTGATCCGCCGCTCCCATTGTCGGCCTCCGAACCGGCAGCCCGTTTCGCACCAGACTTTCGGGCGGCCAGGCGCCCATTGTGGCGCAGCTTACCGTCGTCAATCAGCCGGGCCCTGGCCTTTGCGAGGTGCCCGCTGCTGACGAGTCGCCATTTGACCGCAATGGCGGTGACCCCGAGCGCATCCGCAGTCTGGTTCAGCCTGGTGACCAGCGCGCCGTCGTCTAGATCCGCCCACGGTTTATCCGCCTGCAGGACCGAAGACGGCATCAGCAGCGCGCTGGCAAACGCATCCGCGAGCTGCTCGACGCGGCCACGGGCCGGGCCGGTTGCGTCCTCGACATGCTCTGGAGGCATCGTGTCCCAGGTGAGAATATGGAACAGTTCATGGGCCAGGTCGTAGTGGCGGCGCCCGGGGACTTCCCTGCGATTGATCAGCACGGCATCGAGTTCGGGCAGCCGGCAGGCGGCGCCGGACACACCCGGAATGCCATCCACCATCAACACGAGGATGCCGAGACGCTGCTCCATCACCCCGGCCAGCCGAAGGGCGGGGACGGGGCCGAGTTCAAACTCCGCGGCAAAACGTTCGCCAGCCTCGGCCGCGGCCTCATACGTGCTGGACTTGGTCAAGCCGAGCGTGTGCCGCAGCAGTTGAGGCTTGCGGCCAAGCTGCGTGCCGAGGGAGCGAAACGCCGCGATCAGGCGGCCCGACACCTCCTCGTACTCATCGAGCTTCGGCTTCGCCACGCCGTCCTGCCGCCAGGAAAACCGGCCTTCGCCCGCCAGCAGGAAGGGGTCGGTGAAGTAGTCCAGCGGCGTGTTAAGGATCTCGGCCGCCTTCAGCAGCTCCTCGGCGGAAACCCGGCGCTCGCCGGTCTCGATGGCGGAAAGGGTCTGGCGGTCATTGAAGCCGAAATGCCTGGCGACGGCCTCCTGGCTGAAGCCAAGCTGCTCCCGCCGCGTCCTGATGCGTGACCCTATCAAGCCGGCCGACATGGCACTCTCCTGTTGGGCGGGGAGAGGTAGTCTTGCGAAACCCAGTTTGCAAGAATTATTTGCAGCCGCGTGGTTGCGGATTTCCCGCCCGGCGTTCAGACGATCGCTGGAAGGCGCTGTGGCATCTTCAATGAGAGAAGCTGCTTGTAGGCCCGTTTCGCAGCCTCCAGCCGGCCGGCATCGGCTTTGTCAGGCTTGCGGCGCGCCGTCTCCGCCCATGCCTCCGGCCCGGGCAGACCCTCTTTCACGTTCAGGAACGCGGCGGTCGCAGCCAGTTCCAGCAAGATCGGACCGATCTCGGCCGCCTTGGCGATGAATCTGCGCCGATCGGCGTCATGTCCGACCGGGGTTTTCTCTGTCTTGCGGTAGATCGAGTACCAGCCGCCCCAGTCCGCGCGCTCCTCCTTCTCCTCGACGATGCGAAGGCCCGTTGCGATCTCCATCGACCCGGCCAGCGCCTCGCTGAACGGCCCGTAATGGCGGTACTCGAACGGGAACGCGTCCAGGAAGCCGGCGAGCGTGGCCAGACAGGCGACCTTCTGCAGCCGCGTGCGGCCGACTAGTTGGCCGCCGGCTTCATCGATCAGGCGGGCCGCGATTTCGTGCGGCTCCAGGGTCGTCTGCGTCACGTCGCAACTCCTACGGTCCGGCGGGCTTGATTGCCCTTCTGTGAGCACGTGTCCCCAAGCCTTTGGTTTGACTCGGCATTTACCACAATCAGTTAAGCAACCGATGTTCTTATAATGTTCTTTAGCACATCGACCGTGGCTATGTCACCCCTTGTGACATAGGCCCGAGTGATTCGGAACGGCTCCGCGTTGGCGATGACGCTGGAAAGTTCCGCCATGTCGCGCGGCTTGCCATCCTGCATGATATGGATCTGGTTCGGCGGCGTCCGCGAATCCTGAAAACGCTTGTAGGGGTCGCGCTTGTAGTCGTCGATCATGGCTCCCGGCACCTCGTCCTTGCGCTGCACCACGCGATCGCAAGCCAGGTTGATCCGGGCGATCCGCTCCGCCCTGGCCGAGGCGTCCTCACGCCCCTCCGGCGCCAGCAGCGTTGCCGCTTCAACCCAGATATCCACGCATTTCAGCAGTTTGCGCTCGCTCAACTGCCGGGCCCGCAGGCTGATCCGTGCATCGCCGGACTCCATCAGCATGGACAGCGCGCCCCACAGCACCGTGTCGTCCAGGGCCAGCACGTTAGCGAGCGTTCCCGGCGACTGAACGAAGCGCACCAGCGGATGGTTCGCCGGCAAGCCGCAGTCGAGGACGCGGTCTTCCTCGTGCAGCGTGAACAGGTGCAGGATCAGGTCGCGCAACACCATCTCGGCCCCGCGCGTCGCCTTGTGGAAGTAAACGTTGGGATACAGGTGGAACAGCGCCAGCACGTAGCTTTCGGCGACGTGATAAGCCTTCGGCCCCAGCACGAGCGTCTGGACCTCGCGAAACCGCTCGGCGTCAACGCTGACTGGGATCGAGGCGACTTCGAGGTTGTTTAGCAGCCAAACCACATCCACGGTGCTACTGTGCAGCCCGGTCATCAGCCGATCGCGCTGCATGTAGTCTAGCCGGTCGGCGTCGAACTGGCTGGTGACCACGGCGTCGTAAAGGTCCCGCGGCTGCTCGCGCTTGATCAGGTCCGCGACATTCCCAGCGAACCCGATGCCGAGACGGTCGTCCAGCACGTCCTTGATCTCGCCCTCACGGATCAGCTGGTCGCTGACGGTTTCGTGCCGGGCGAGCGGCAGGTCGAGCGCCTTGCCCACGGCCTCGAAGGCATGGCTGAACATGCCGTGGCCGACATCATGCACCAGCGCGGCGGCAAGCGCATGCTTGGCCTGCTGGGTCTGGCCCTCGGTGCGCTCGATCACGGCGAGCAGTTGCCGGGCGGTGTGGAAGACGCCAAGGCTGTGGGCAAACCGTGTATGCGTCGCGCCAGGGAAGACCAACTCGCTGAAGCCGAGTTGCTTGATGCGGCGGAGGCGCTGGAACGTGCGGGTTTGGATGACCTCCCACAGCGCCATCTCCACCTGCCGCACTTCCTTGGTGGCGCCGAACTCGATCAGGTTGTGCACCGGGTCGCGAATGCGCTTGGGCTTCTCGTCAGGCATGCGTCTGGTCAGCAGTTCGCATCGTTTGTTCCCGATCTCGACGCCGAGGCAGATTGCCCATCAGACTTCCTCCAACTCACCGGCGCCGAGCGTGGCATCGGCGGGGGCGAGGCCACGGGCAGCTTCGTCGGCGGCGCGTTCGGCATTCAGGGCGAGCAGGCGGGCGAGGACTTCGTCGCGGAAGGGCGCCGGCCAGAATAGACGGCCCTGATAGCGGTGGTCCTGTTCAGTGTCCTCGGTCAGGAACTCGGGTGCGGCGGTGTCGGCGAGGTCGTCCCAGCCGTAGGCGCCCAACACGGCAACATCCATCGCGTGATGCAGGTCGCGCAGACGATTGATGTCAGGGGCACGATCAGAAGTATCGTGGAAGCGGTTGCAGGTCTTGGTCAGGCCTTCGTTCCGAACGATCATTAAGGCCGCCCGGTGGTCGTGGAAAGCAGTGCCGGCGGCGAGAAGGGTAGTGTCAGTTTCGTAACGCTTGGGGAGAGGAAAATTCTCGAAGCAGTCGGAGGGCGAATAGTTGAGGTCGTCTTTCATTGTGGAGGTGAAGAACCTGATCCAGGTCTCTGAACACCGGGAGCTGAGCGTGCCAAGGAGCGCCCGAGATGAATTTGGAAAGACCACGACTTTTTCGCTGAAGATAACATTAGCTGCTACAACAGCGAAGTTCGGATGCTGCGTGACGCGTGGAATGACAATCACCTCATCAACGCCCTCGAGAGCCCGGCGCAAGCTTGGAGCACGCTCCGCAAACTGCCACCAGCGAAGACGGCGAGCATCTCGCTTGTCCTTGTCGCGCGCAGGCTTAACCAAACGTCTGATGATCTCAATGAGGTCCGGCCAGTCTTCTGCTACGGGTCCTGGGTAATCTGAGGGCACGACTCCGTCGGCGATAGCGTGGGCCTTCTCCGCGTCACTCAGAGCAAACCAACTCGTACAGCCCTTCTGCCGAGAGAGAGGGTAGTCGTCGAAGTCGATGCACCATCTGCGATACGCATGACGGGCATCCGAATTAAGTTCCTCGCCACCCAAGAATGGGAAAATACGCGCCAAATTGCTTGGGTCTTTTGCGATCAGTTTCCGCATTTCTGCTATCGAGGAGGCCAATCCCTTTACCGCTGCGAGGTCATCGAAAGTGAAACCCATGCCTAGCGGCTTGCATCCGAGGAACGCGTAGCCTCGGTTTGCCCAAAGGCGGCTTGGTGCCTGGTCAAGGTCACCCGGCATAAGGTACGCGGACACGCGCGTGACCGGTCGACCATCCAGGATTGCCCTGAATTTCATACCGCGGATCACGTGTACGACTGAGACTACAACTGCTGCCTCGCCTGGCCAAGGAAGGCGCCGCAATGCACGAGCGATCGATCCGCCGGCCTTTAGGATGGCTTCAAGACCCGTCGAACGCGTGTCGCCCTGGCTTAATGTGTTCGTCGCTATAAGACCGGCGCAACCGCCCTTTTTCAGCAGACCGAAGGCTCTGCGGAAGAAGTGGGCTACGAGATCGGCGTTACCGTGCGCACCCGCATGCAGGGTTTGTAGCCAGTCCAGATAATGTTCGCGATGGCTGTGCAAGAGTGTGATTGCGCCAGCGAAGGGCGGGTTCCCAACGATGGCGTCGAAGCCGCCGTCACATGCGCCGAACACCTCGGGAAACTCAATTTCCCAATGGAACGGCCGCAGTGCGTTCTTACCTGCTAGTAGCCCTGCTGCCCCGTCACGGATGCGCGGCCATGACTGCTCCGGTCCGAGGCTTGCCATCACGCCGAGATTCAGCCGCGCCGTCTCCCGAGCCCTGGCCCGGTCAGCGGAGAAGAACGCTGCCAGGGTTGCGTTGCCCAGCAGACGCACCTGCTCGGTCCAAGCCTCAACATGCTGATAACGCTGCTCCTGAATCTCACGCATCACATCATCGGGCGCCTCACGGATTTCCCGGCGCCCTTCTGTAACCTGCCGCACCCGGTCGCGCAGGAACCCATCGAACGGCGCCACATCCGATTGTGCGTCCGCCCACCGCAGCCCGCCGATCTGTCGCGCCGTCAGCCCCACCAGACTGTCGCCCGTCTTCAGCGCATGATCCAAAAACGTGAACTCATGATCCCGCGCCAGCGTTGCCAGCCACAGCGACAGCCGCGCGAGATCCGTCGCCATCGGGTTGCGGTCCACGCCATACAAACAGCGTTGCGCCACCAGCCGCCGCGCCAGCAGGTCCTCGTCCTCGTCCGGCGGGATCTCCGGCCGAGTCCCCCGATGCCACGCCCACGCGCGCACCAGCCGCGAGGCAAGCTGCCGGCACGCCTCCACCAGGAAGGCGCCCGAGCCCATCGCCGGATCGCACACTTTCAGCGCCAGCACCTGCTCCGGCGTCGCCGACTCGCCAATCCGCTCGAACGCCGTTTCCAGAGCTTAGCGCACGATCGGCTCGGTCAGGCTGCGCGGCGTATAGTGGCTGCCGGTGCGGCGCCGCTCATCCGTCGGTTGCAGCAGCGGCGTGCCAGGCGGAGCGTCATGGCCGCCGGGGCTGCCGCGCTCGTCCACGATCGGTCGCAGCGCCTCGGCCACCGAAGCCGGGTCAACCGCGACCGCCAGAGCCTGCTTCACCCTGGCCGGCAGTTGGCCGCGATCGGCTTCCTCCTTGAGGTATTTCTCCCGCTCCGCCGGCTTGCGAGCCGCCAGCGCGGCCAAATCCACGAACACCGGCGTGTGGTTGTTCTTGCCGGCACGGATGGCCAGCGCCGGGCCGGGCATCGCCAGCACGGTGAAGCCCATCACCGTCTCATACACGCTGCCGATCTGCTCCACGTCCAGGGTGCGATAGGACAGGCGCTCGCCGTTCAGCACCATCAGCCCGTCGAGGATGCGCAGGATGCAGCCATCCGTCACCGGCGCCGGCGAGGCGGGCGGCTCCGGCGTGTCCTGCCCGAGCAGGAAGGGGAACTCGGCGGGGTTGAACAGCTTGCCGCCCCGGCCGCGTATCCAGCCGCCTTCGTCGCCCTTGTGCACCAGGCCGAACAGCGCCAGCAGCCGCCCCCAGCCGCCGCGGCGCTCATCCATCGTGTCCGGATAGCGCGCGAGGTCGGCCAGCAGCCGAGCGTGCAGGGCGCGCACGCCGTAGCCTTCCTCATACAGCGCCCGCGCCGGACCGTCGGTGCGCGAGGGGATCATGCCGCGGTCCTCGGCATACAGCAGGAAGACCAGGCGCAGCAGGACGGTCAGCAGCCCTTCATACAGATGCGCCGGTCGCTCCGCCGCGAGCCGCTCGATCCGCTGACGATCGGCGGCATGCAAGCCGCGCAGCAACTCATGCAGCGCACCGAGCACCTGGGTGGCGAGGCGGGCGGAGACCTCGGCCTGCGCTTCCCGGCTGGCGCGCAGCAGGCCGGGCAGGCGGCGTTCGGCCGAGTCGTTGAACAGGCGGAATGCGGAGAGCAGCAACTTCAGCCCGCCCAGCATCGGCCGGCCGCCGACGGCGGCGAGTTCGCGCAATGGAAACGCGAGCCAGCCGCTGGTCTCGCCGCGCGGGGCGTAGATCACGCGCAGATGGGTGTCGGTCAGCAGCAGGCCGGTGGGGATGCCGGTCTCGCGGAGCAGGCGTTCGAGGCGCTGGTGCGGCGTAGCTTCCCAGCCGTCGAGGGCGCCACGCGAGTCCGGCTCGACGCCGGAGCCTTCGATGCGGACAAGTATCTGCCACCCGCCGTCCGGTTCCGCGACCGCCCATGTCGGGACCAGCGTCGTGTCAGCATCCGGAAGATGCACCGACAACTCGTCCGGCAGATCGGGGCCAGCCGGTGCACCGGCGACCTGCGCGGCCTGCCAGCCCAGCACGGCCTCGAAGAACGACCATGATGTCCGCAGGGCCGGCCCTTCATCGGTCTCCGTCAAATGCTCGGCGACGACATCGCCATCCGCACGGCTCTGCTCCTCCGGCACCAGCCCATGACGCGTCAGCACCGCTGGGGCAACAACGAGGCCGGTTGGCTGGACGTGGCCAAGCCACTCAAGGTTGGGATCGGTTCCGGCCACCGTCAGTTGCTCCCCGGCCAAAGATAGAGCAGGCCGACAATCTCCACTCGATCGGCCCGCACGGCATAACCGTCACGCACGCGAGCCGGCTCTTCGTCAATCTGCTTGTCCAGCTCCGCAACTTTCCGTCGCCAGTGCTGCCGGTCGAGCCGGCGCTGCCGTGCTTCGTTTTCGTCGAACAATGTCAGCTGCTTGTCCTCCGGCGCGTCGGCCGCCGTTGCAACGCGGTCGCGTTGTTCCTGAAGCAGGCCCCGCAGGGCGTCTGCTTCGCCGGCACCACGGGCGAGCAAGTCCTTGGCGACCTCCTCCCGCCGCACCGCAGCCCGGCGGCGTAACTCGAATTCAAGGTCCGCGGCGTCTTTCGCGGCCCAGGCCCTGATGCGAGCCTCCGCTGCTTCCGGTGGCCGATGCGGGTGATGCAGGGCCGCCTCGACCTGCGCCATGGTGGCTTCCTCGCCACGGGTGCCGAAAGGGCGGAGCGACGTGGTGCCGCGGCCTGCCTCTTTCCAGGCGGCAGTGACAGTCAGCATCTCCTCATGCAGCCGCGCCGCGCCAGGGCCGTAAAGGGCGAGGCGGCCGATCAACACGACCCGCGGCTGTGCGCCGGGTCCGACAACGACGCAGGCTCGGGACAGGCCGGCCTGGAATCCTTGGCTGAGGAAACGCGACAGCAGGCGCCGCACGAGGCGGTGCTCCAGGTGGACCTGCACCACGCCTTCCGCATCGGCGCCTTCCGGCGTGATGGCCGGCGTGAAGGACAGTGTCCGCAGCGGTGCATTTGCACGCCAATCGCGCAGCCGCTCCGCTCGCCCCCGGCGACGGATACGAAGAGAATCCAGTGCGTCCGGCCAACCTGCTGTGGCGAAGGCGGCCAGTGTCGGGTCGAGACGATAGAGCGGCGTCTCGCCGACTTGACCAGCTGTCGCATTGTCGAGCGGTGCGCCGGCCCGGGCAAGGGCGACACCGACCACGTGACGCAACTCGTCGGGCTCGACCCCGACGCGTTTCCTCGAATCCTCCAACACCCGCCGCAGATCGTCGAGTTCGCGCGCCTGTCGGGCACGGCGGCGCGCGGTCTCGTCATCCAGTTCTGCCTGTGCAGTGATCGCCAAAGGGTCGTCGCTTTCGTCCTGCAACTCACGCGCTTGCTTGGCGGCATCGACAATGCCCTCGCGCGCCAGCCTGTCGGCAATGCGGGCGGCGATGACCTGCCCAACCGACCCCAACTGGTCGCGGATCAGCTCCGTCTTGCGCACCAGCGCATCGAGGACGATGTCCTCGCGCCGCTGCTGGTAGACGAAATAGCGGCAGAAGACCTGCTGGGCGGGCTGGAGCTTCCGGTCGATGCGCCCGTTGCGCTGCTCCAGGCGCGCGGGGTTCCAGGGTAGGTCGAAATGGATGAGGTCGTGACAGCGGGCCTGCAGGTTAATGCCCTCGCGCGCCGCATCGGTGCAGATCAGCACGCGCAGTGGATCGTTCGCTGGATCGGCGTTGAAACGGCGCTTCAGCTCCTCGCGACGGTCGAGCGGCGTTGCGCCGGTGAACGTGGCGAATCGGTCCTCTGGCGACAGGTCGTCGAGAGCTTCGGCCAGCCGGCGCTCGAGCCACCGGCGCGTCGCCTCCCATTCGGTGAAGACGACCAGGCGGCGTTGGTTCCACTGGCCGCCGTGCGTCATGTTGGTGCGAATCCAATCGGCTAGCCATGTTACCCGCGCGTCCGGTTTGCGGGCGGCGACGCGCGCCATCTCCAGCATGTCCACAACGGCTTGGCGGTCGGAAATCGGCGCGGCGTAGCTGGCGGCAGCTTCGGCTGCGGTGTCATCGTCGCGTTCGAGGGCCAGAAGAGCCTCCTGCTCGGCGTCTGGCTCGTCCTCTTCGATGGGCGCTCCTGCGGCAAAAGACTGGGCTGTGGCCGCGGATGCCGTGTGTCTGCGATCCAGGCCCTTCAGGTGCGCCTCCAGCGTCGTGGCGAATGCCGCGGGGGAGGACAGTAGCCGTTGTTGCAGTCCAACGAAGGACAACTTCGCCAGCCCCGCTTGACCGGGCGGCAGTTCGGCGGCGCGGGCGCGGAGTCTGTCGCCGTAAGCTGCCAGACGGCGTGCAAGGACAAGGTCGGGCGTGTCGTCGGGCAAGTTGACGATACGTATCGGCTCGACAACGCGTTCGGGAAAGCGTTCGCCAAAATAGCGGAGGTCGGATTTCAGGCGTCGCACCATGATCACGTCGAGTTCCCTCGGGCGAACCGGAACGCCGCGGGTGAAACGCTGGGGATCGAGGATCTCGAGCAGGCTGGAGAAGGAGTTGGAGTGGCCGTTGTGCGGCGTGGCCGACAGGAACAGCCGGTGCTCGAACCGGCCTGCGAGGTCCCGAACGGCTCTGGTGAACTGGCTGTCGATGGCGTAGCGCGCCGCGCTGGCGGGCGCGGCGTGATGGGCTTCGTCGAGCAGCATCATGGCCTTCGGACGGAACGCGCTCAAGGCATCACGCAGGCCGGCGACATAGGTGTCGTCGGTCAGCAGTGAATGTGAGATGATGAAAAAGGAACCTGACGCCCAGGGATTCGCGCCGTATCCGCGATCTCGACGGAGTGCCGCCAGGTATTCACGGTCCACAATAACGAAGGAGAGGCCGAATTTTGCCTCGAGTTCGTCCTGCCATTGCCGGACCATCCCGGCTGGGGCGGCAACCACGGCGAAGTCCACGCGCCGGCGGAGCAGCATTTCCCGGAGGACGAGTCCGGCCTCGACGGTCTTGCCGGCGCCGACGTCGTCCGCGATCAGCAGATTGACTCGCGGTAGGCGGAGCGCCTTGCGCAGCGGCAGGAGCTGGTAGGCATCGAGCCGGATTCCGGCGCGAAACGGCGCTTGGAACAGATCGCGGTCCGCCGCGGTCGCAGTGCCCCAGGTGAGGGTTTTCAGATAGGCCGCAAAGACGGCCGGGTTGTCTGTACCGTCGCGCGCGACGGTTTGCCAGCCTTCATCCTCGAGGACCGTCGCGTCAATTTCGGCGTTCCATATGACCTCAGTCGATTCCGACTGGGCGTCATCGTCGATGCATGCAAGGCGCAGCGCGTTCAGCCGTTGGCCAAGCTCGCGCTCGCCTTCAACGAGCCACCTGCGCCCACGTGCGCGAACGAAGCTACCGATCGAGGGGGAGTGCAAGACGAGTGTGCTCCTTTAAGCTGGACTCCAAGGTGAGAAGCATACGCCATCGAAAACAACTGCGAAACAGATCGTTGGCGGCCACCGCGCGCAGGAGTGGTAGGCGCCCGTTGGTAGCAGGCTTCACCTCCGGCATGGGCTTGCAGGTCAAGTCCGAGCGCCGGGCAGATCGGGTCTGTGTTGGGAGGTGGTGCGGTTGGTGCGCCGCAGCGCACCGCGGCCCACGCAGATCGATCTTGACGGTGGGGTAGCACAGTGTCATTTCGATCATTACATTGCGTTGAATCTGGAGGATTAATTGGCGCACCCGGCGTGGTGATAAGCTGATCCCGGCCGCTCACTTACTCAGTGCATCATAGAGGGCGGTCTTGCCGACCTTAAGCCGCACGGCGGCCTCGCGCACCGTCAATCCTTTGTCGATGATCTCGCGGGCGCGCTTAAGCTTCTCAGTCGTGATGACGGGTTTTCGGCCGCCCTTCCGACCTCGAGCTTCAGCTGCTGCAAGGCCGGCCCGGGTGCGCTCTCGGATCAGATCCCGCTCGAACTGCCCAAGAGCGCCGAATAAGTGAAAAACCAACCTGCCGCCCGGCGTGGTGGTGTCAATCGCTTCGGTGAGGCTGCGGAAGCCGACGGCTCGTTTCTCCAGGGCCGAGACGGTCTCAATCAGATGCGGCAGACTGCGGCCGAGCCGGTCCAGCTTCCAGACGATCAGCACATCGCCTTCGCGCGCGTAGTCCAACGCCTTCTGTAGGCCGGGCCGATCCGTGCGCGCGCCCGAAGCGCGGTCTTCGAATACCTTGCTGCACCCCGCAGCGGCGAGCGCGTCGAGCTGCAGTGCGGGGTCCTGATCGAGAGTGCTGACCCGGGCGTATCCGACGTGCGCCAAAGGGAATCTGTCCGTTTTCCTGTCCGGCAATCATCTTGTCCGATTTCCCATCTCCCGTCCACCGTTTACGGACATTTCGAAGGTGGCCGCTCAACGGTCGTTTGACGGACAGAACTCCGGCGAACCCGCAAAAAGCTGAATCTACCGGTATTTCAATTTGTTAAGCACTGACGCGCAGCGCAAGGCATTGATTTCGCGCGCTTTCCTTAGCGGCTCTTTCTGCATGCATATGACAGAAAGGCCGGGCTGCGCGCGGGGTTCGTGACGACGGCCTACCGTAACGGCGTGCCGGACGAAGAGATCATGGGGCACACCCGGCACCGGAGCCTGAACACGATGCGCAGCTACGTCCGGCGAGCCAAACTCAACCAAGCCAGCCCAGCCGGGAAGCTCGGGCTGTAGCGGACAGGATTTCACGATTGCGGCTATACGCAGGCCAGGTTCACGTTCGCCATGGAACCGGCTGTCGTTTTGATCACCGGTCCGATTGAAGGACGGGTGTCGAAATCCAGCGCCAACCAGTTCGCGAAACGACGGATCATACTTGCATCATAAGCTTGCAGACGCAGTTGTGCCGACGCGCCGCCTGCGGACGGCTTCCGCTGATCGCACATTTGATACCCATGTTGCGTTGTCGCACTCATGACGTCAAAGTTCGCTCTGCCGGTGGAACAGGTCTACACGCATGCCCAGTCATTTTCTTCATGCCGAAGGTGTCAATTTATCCGCCTTTGTCGAAGACACCCAGGATCTTTCGACGATCCGCGGAGGATCGCTTGCGCTTCTCGATGCTATCCGGACGAAAATCGCCAAGGCGACAAAACCGACTAAGATGGACCCGGTCTCCGTCGGCGCGTCGATCGGAATTTACCGGTTCGACGCCAAAGACGACGCGGATGCCGCAAAAATCGCCGAATCCGTTCGGACCGCCCTGAAGGGTGGCGCGGGGGATCGGCTGGACGAGGCATTGCAGCACGCGACCTTCGTTACCACGGTCGAGCCGTATGAAGAGAACTACGCCAAACTGCGCCAGCGCCTCACCGCGCGTGTGCGGCGGGCACAGATGGCCAGCGCGAACGTTGTCTATCCGCAGCAGGCTCCGCCAGCCGATGACACGAAACGCAACAGCGTCTGCACGCTCGATCTGGTGCGTCCGGCCGCCAGGATCGAACGGAATTTCACCATAGCGGGCCAGGACAATCCCGCCGTCAGCCAAGCGGTCTTCGATCGGCGCGGCTACGGCCTGGAAGCCAAGCAGCAACTCTATCAACGGCTGCTGCCGGATGACAGCGCGACCTGGCAAAGCCTGCAAGACAAGGTCCCCGGAGGAGCGCCGTTCGCGCTCATGCTGTCATCGATATCCGAAAACAGTTCGAGGCCCCGGCTGAGATCCTCGCTCAGGGACAAGATCTGCGTGATGTATGCGGATGGCACCGGTTTCGGCGAACTGGAAAAGCGGTTTATCGCCGGCAACGGCCAGGACCAACTCAGCGGCGCCCTATCGCGTCAGCGTGAGTTCGATGAGTTTATCCGGAACTGGCGCCGCCGGCTGCTGGGCAGTCTGCTCGACATTCTTCTGCAGGAGGATGGCTACGGTCCTCCGTCCGACGACGAGAGAAAATGGCGCGACGCGATGCCGGCCCGTTTCCGGGCCGCCGCCAACGTCGTCCGGATCGAAACCCTGCTCTGGGGCGGCGACGAACAATTGTTTGTCCTGCCCGCCCGGCTCGGCTGGCGCTTTGCAGAGGCTTTCACCGACCACGTCAAGCGGCATCCGCTCGGCGAAAAGCGCCTCGACCACGGCGTCGGTCTGATCTTCTGCCACAACGACGCGCCGATCGGCCGCATCCGCGATCTCGCCGGACACCTGTGCGACGCGGCGAAATCGGTGACGCGGGACGAGACGATGATCCTGCCGGTGGTGCTGGAATCCTTCGACCATATCGGCGGCCATCCGGAGGCGTTCTTCCGCGACCGCACGCCGCGGCGGATGGGGGTTTTCACCGCTGTGGCGGCCCCGTTCGCCCTCAATGCGGCCCAGCTTGCCGCCCTGCGAAAAGCCGCCGAACGCATCGCCGAAAAGGATAGCGACGGCGATCAATCGATCTCCCGCCGGCAAATCCGCCGCCTCGCCTATGCCATGCACACCGAGCATCGCCCCTCCGAACACGATGGCACGCGCGTTGGCGACCTGCTGGATCAGATCAACGCGCAGGCCCGCGACTGCTTCGTCGGCGAATTCGACGCGCACTACCTGCCCTTCGCCAGCCATAAAGCACCAGCCGAACGCTTCTGGATGCTGATCGATGCGTTCTGGGACTATCTCGTCCCGGAGCCCGCTCAGCCGGAGGCCAAACAATGATCGGCCGCCGCCGCATCGCGTTCAAACTGGCGGGCCCGGTGCTGTCGCGGTCCACCGCCATCGGCGCCTTTGGCGTTGACACCCCGGCCGCCCGCCGATCCGGCACGCTCTATCTGCCCGGCACGCTGGTTCTCGGCCGCATCAAGGACGCGTTTCGCATCCTGGCGCAGGTCGATGCCGACTATGCCGCGGCGCTGGCGCTCTGGTTCGGCGCAATGGACGACACGAAAACCGGGGCACCTCGCCGGCGCCGGCTGTTCATCAGCGACCTGACGTTCCAGACCGTCGGCGCCTCCGCGACCCGCCCGCGCGTCGCCATCGATCCGCTGTCGGGTGCGGTCCTCGAAGGCGCGATCCAGATCGTAGAATCGCCCTTCGCCATCGGCGAGACCGTGACCTGCGAAGGCGATGTGCGGCTGCTCGGCCAGGCCCGGGAGATTGAGGCGTTCTGGCCTTTGCTGCTGAAGGCCATGTCCTGGATCACCCAGCTCGGCAGCCTGCGAACCGTCGGCTACGGCCGAATCAAACGCCCATCTTTGCTGAGCGAGGCGGACCCGCAACCGCCGGAGCCGCCGGCAGCCTGCGACCGGCTCCGCATCGTCCTCGATGTCCGCGATCCGCTGTGTGTCGGCGAGAAGCGCAACGACCGCAACACCTACGCATCCAGCGACGTGATCCCCGGCGGCGCGATCAAAGGCACGCTCGCCGCGATGATCCTAGCCGATATCGGCGCGCAGCACAGCGACGGCACGGTCGAGCAGGCGGACAAATCGGTGCTCGGCCGGAACTTCTCCCGGCTCCGCTTCACCCACGCCGTGCCGGTGCCGCGGACCGCGGACGGTTTGCCGCCGCGCCCCTCGCGCATCCCCCACTCCTGGGTCCGCGCGCCGGCCTGCGATGCCGCCGGCCAACCCCTGGACCACGACATCTTCTACGACGCGGCGCGCGCGGCCAAACCCGAAGCGGCCCATACCGTCGGCGGCATCGCCCCCCGGTTCAGCCCCGACTGGAAGCGTGACGCCTGGACCGCAGCGGAAAAACTCATCGGCTGGTCCGCCCCCGACACGGAACTGCGCGTCCGCACCGCGATCGACGAGACTCTCCGCTCCGCCAAGGCCAACCAGCTCTTTGCCATCGAATGCGTCGTCACTACCGGCCATCTCTGGGTTGGCGAGATCGACCTCTCCGCCATCCCCGATGATGAGCGCGTAGCGGTCGCCCGGGCACTGAACGGCCACGTCGCGCACGGCATCATCGGCCTCGGCCGCACCGGCAGCTTCGCGCTGGTCGGCCTGGAACCCGCCGCCGAACACCCCGAACCAGCAACCGACGAGCATGGACGGGTCTCGCTCGTGCTGCAGTCGGCCGCACTGCTCCGCCAGCCCGCCCCGTCCGGCGACGTGACCGAGGCGTACGGGCAGGCGTTCCGCGCTCTCGGCGCGGACTCTGCCGGCCTGACGCTCGCCGCGATCTTCGTCCGCGAGCGACTGGCCGGCGCCGGCTTCATGGCCACGCGCTTCTTCCGCGATGGCCGGACCTACCAGCCCTATCTGCTGACCGAGCCGGGCAGCACCTTCGTCTTCAACGTCGAAACCGGCCGCCGGGCCGATGCGCTGGCCAGGATTGCCGGCTGGGAACGCAGCGGCCTCGACATCCCCGCGCCAACGCGCGACGCCTACGGCCTGCCGGATGACGCCTCGCTTTGGCAGGTCTGTCCGTATGTCCGCGAGAACGGGTACGCCGAAGTGGCGAGCCGGACCCGGCTTACCGCCGATACGCTGAAGCCGCTGGGCGGCATCGGGATCGAGCCGCTGCCGCCGGAACCCGGCGCCGAGGGAGGGCAACCATGAGCGACGCCGCGCCCATCGACCGCTGGATCCTCTCCGGCCAGCTCATCACCCGGTCCGTCATGGAGATCCGCACCGGCGTGACGGAAACCGAGCCGTTGCGACCAGCCGGGAAGCAGCCGGGACCAGGCGAGCCGCCCCCAAGCGGGGAGGAAAAGCCCCCCGGCATCCTGGCGATCGATCTGGACGCAAATCGCAAGCCGGTCATTCCCGCAACGGCGATGAAAGGCCGGGTGCGCGCCATCCTGGCCGAGGATTTCGGTGATACCGAGCGCGATGCGATCATCCGGCTGCTCGGCGACCGCCCCGATAAGAACCGCAATACAGAGGTGCCGGACGCGCAGGTCGCGCAGGGCGGCAGCGCCGAATTCCACAACCTCCGCGTTGTGCACGCGGACGGCCCGCCGGCGCAGCGGCCCCCGGTGCTCGGCAAGACCGCCATCCACGCCGGCACCGGCAGCGCGGCCGATGGCCTGCTGCGGCACAGCCGGATCGTGCCGGAGGAGACTGTTTTCGACTTCGAGATCACCGTCGATGGCGCCGCGGAAGCCGACGTGGCGCTGCTCTGCCACGCCATCGGCCGGTTCGACGGCGGGCACGGTTCGGCGCTGGGCGGGCGCAAGCGCACCGGCCAGGGGCGGATACGGCTGGTGCCCGGCTCGTTCGCGGTCAGGCGGCTGGACCTGGAAGGAGTCCGCGCCTGGCTGAAGGATGCAACCAAGGCGCCGTGGAGCGACTACGCCCGGACCGTCGATGCGCCGGCGGCGCCCGCACCGTCCGGGACCGCGCCGCCGTTGCTCCCGCTGACGCTGCGCGTGGACGGCTTCTTCCTGGTGACGGGCGTGCAGCCGAAAAAGCCGGACCCCACCGGCGCGGCGACAACGCATACCGAGGACACGCGCAAGCCGCGCGTCCTGCGGCGCGGCGGCAAGGACTACCCGCTGCTGCCCGGCGAATCGCTGAACGGCGTGCTGCGCGCGCAGGCGATGCGGATCTGGCGGACGCTGACGGGCAACCCCGGCGCCCTGGAGGGCGACAACATCCCCGCCCCGGTGGCCGAGCTGTTCGGCGGCACCGAGCGCCGCGGCCGGCTCGACATCTCCGACTGCATCGGGCGCGAGGCCGCGCCGCCGCGCACGCACGAAATGGTGGCGATCGACCGCTTCCACGGCGCCAGCTCGGGTTCGCAGAAGTTCAACGTGCTGGCGTTCGAGGCGCCCGTGCTGTGCGGCGAACTGCGCCTGGCGGCGGCCGCACGCGACGAACTGCGGGTCACCGGCAAGGAGTCGCGCGCCGACCCGCGCCTGGCGGAGGCGCTGTCGGACGCCGCGTTCGGGCTGTTCGTCCTGCTGTTCCGCGACCTCGCCGAAGGCGAGCTGGCCGCCGGGTTCGGCACGCGCAAGGGCTACGGGCGGCTGAGCCTGCCGGGCGATTGGCAGCAGGCGCTGATTGGCCTCGCCGCCAGCCTGCCCCCGGGTTGCGATCCCGCAGCCGGCGACCCGGCCGAACGCGGGCGCGCCAGGATCGCGCGCTCGGTCGCGGCCTTGCGCGCGGCGTGCGTCAGGACCGAAGGGCGGACGGATGCGGTCCCGCCGGCCGTTCGGGAATCCACCGTGCCGAATGCCCCTCCGGCCGCGGCGATCGAGGACGCTTTCCTCAACGCCTATCATTTCGTGCCGGTGGAGGACGGCGTGGCGCCGGTCGGACCGGATGGATCGCTCGGCATCGGCGAAGCGCGCAAGGACACCTTCGGGCACACCGCCGAAACCGCGCGCGACGGCCATGCGATCTATCTCGATGGCACCTGGAGCGGCCGGGTCACCTGCCGCCTGACCACATTGCAGCCGCTGATCGTCGGCGACCGGCGCCATGCCGGGGACAGTGAAGAGGACAAGAAGAAGTACGCCGTGCTGACGCCGTTCCTGCTCAACGGCAAGCCGGCGATCCCGGCCACCAGCCTGAAGGGCATGATCTCGGCCATCGTCGAGGCGGTCAGCGGTTCGGCGCTGCGCGTGCTGGATGATGTAAAGCTGGCCGTGCGGGCGGGCCATGGAAAGTCAGCCCGGCGGACACCGCTGGCGCTCGGATCGGTTTACCCGCTGTTCGCGGCCGGCAGCGACAGCCGCGCGAACCTGCTGCCGATGGCGGAGCACCGCACGCTGATCACGCCGGCCGAGCGGCTGTTCGGCTTCGTGCCCGCCGATGCGCCCGAAGAAAAGAATAAGGACACGCGCATCCGCGCGCTCGCCGGGCGGCTCCGCTTCTCGCATGCGCGGCTGGATCCCGCTTGCAGCGGGCAATACCTGCCGAATCCGGAGTACAAGGGCGAGGAGTATGGCGGCGAGATCGTTGGCGCCGGCTATCAGCGGCTGCGGGAACTCTCGGGGCCGCTGAAGGACGCGAAACCTCCGAACGGCATGAAGAACGCCAGCGCCGCACTGTACTATCGCCGCCCCGGCGGCGCGGCGGGGCTGATCCCGCGCGACGATCTTGTGCGTGCGCGGCCGGGCGAGGTCCTGCCGCAGGGACGCAAATTCTACCTGCATCACGCGCCTGCGGGCGAACCATGGAAGACCATGGCCACCGAACAGGAGGACAGGATATCGGACCCCGCCGCCGGCGCGGCGGCATCGCGCAAGACCGCGGCCAAACTGCTCGCACGCGGGCAGGACTTCGTGTTCGACATCGCGTTCGACAATCTGTCGACTCACGAGCTCGGGCTGTTGCTGTTCGCGCTGAAGCCCTCCCCGGCCTTTCGCCACAAGCTCGGCCTCGGCAAGCCCATCGGCCTGGGCAGCGTGGAGGTGAAGCCGGAAGCGCTGCACATCGTCGATCGCCGCCGCCGCTATGCCGGGGAGGACCCGCTGTCCGGCGGCCAACCGCGCATGATGACAGCTGCGATAGGCGCCTTCATCACGCAGGCGCGGCAGGCGATCGAGGCGCAATCGCCGCAGGCGCTGGCGGCGCTGCTGGCCATCGGCGAGACCCATCGATTCGGCGGGGGCCATCCCTCGCCCATGCCGGTGGTGCCGGTGCCGCTGACGCACACGCAGTTCGAGCCGGTGAAACACGACGGCCCCGCCCCCGAGAACGAGACGTTCGCCTGGTTCCAGGCCAATACGCGTGCCGAGCGCCGCGACGGGCAAAGTCTGAAGCCGATTGTCGGCGATCGCAGGGCGGCCGAGCGGGCGCTGAAGGCCGGGGGCGCGACGATTCCGCCGCTGCGGGCGAACGGGCCGCCCGCAGCGGTCAATGCGAGACGCACCGCGACAGCCGCGCCCGGCGCTTCGCAGCAGCAGCGGCCGGCGCCGGGACCGGCCGCTGCTCATGCAGGGACGGTGAAGTGGTTCAACCTGACGAAGGGCTACGGCTTTATCACGCCGGACGACGGCGGCAGGGACGTGTTCGTGCATATCACCGCCCTGCAGGCCGCCGGCATTGCCCGGCTGCCTGACGGTACTCGCGTGGCGTACGACCTTGAGCGCCACGGCGACAAGATCAACGCCGTCCGGATCAGGCTGCTGTAGCCACTCCCAAGCGGCCCGCGCCGTCGCGCCCGCCGCGATGCCGGTATTCCCCTGGCCCTTGTCCGGTGCCGTGACGGCGGGCGGCGGAGCGGTTGCGGGCCGGATGGACATGCGGCGACAGCCACGCGTTCGTCGCGGCACAGGCGGGCGGCGGTGCCGGCCCGCCGGACCACGACGGCTGACCGCGCGAGAGGGCGCGCCCTGCGCTTGCTGACCGCACATCCGACCGCGCATCCCGCCAGGATGCGGCCGCCGTCCGAACCGGCAAGCGGCCCGAATGCGGCTTAATTCGATGGTAGACGAAAAACCTGTGTCAACGCGCGAGCGGGAGGCAGGGGCATGCCGCTGAACGGCGGTTCTCGGTGAACGACAATGCCTGTGAGTTTCAACCCGCTACCGGAAGGGGCATG
>NZ_CAJATU010000173.1 GCF_903944925.1 uncultured Rhodopila sp.
AATCATACAAGCTACCTTTGAAGAGATTCATCCCGGTCGTGGCAATCACTATGCCGAACATCCCATCATAAAAAAGTATCTTGAAGAGACCACTCTGGATCCACTCGCTTGCACACAGCCTTGCAGTATACAAAAAAGACTGCGAAAAGACTTTCGCGGTTCCAGCGCGATAATTTTCCAAATCAACGCGTCCAAGACATGGTTTGGGCATGGGACATTAAATTGCTTCGATGCAGCGCAAGTTGAGGATTTCTTCCGATCTGAGGAGATTACTCTCCGCCGAACTACGACGCTAGGCAAGGCATCCGTAATTACATATGCATGCTCCGGGCCAGAATCTGCAGTATTGGGTCAAGTGGACGTTGACATTCTTGTTCATTCTGCAACAAACACTTGGCGCGCCACGCTGGAATCATGGCTGGATCCTGCCACCAACCCGCAAGTCGTCAAATTCGAGTGGAAAGCCATTCAAACCGGCGCAGGCACACCATACCAGCGCGACCCCACCGTCCAGAAGTTCCTGAGAGAGAGCACGTTGGACCCAACCGTGGCCGGCAAAAGGTCGCGCGTCGACCTAGCCGGCCCCAGCGGCGTCTCGCCCAAAAAGGCCGGCCGAGTGCCGGGTTGGAGGAAGCCACGGCCGGGCGACGCCGCCGACGCCACCGGACCGGGCGAGGCCGCCGGATCGACGGTGACGGTGGTGGACGCGCAGCCCCGTGCAGCCCCGCGCCGCAGCCTCTCCAGCGCCGGCAGCTCGCCGGCCGCCTGTGGCGGGCCCGCCACAGCGCTAGGGCACGCCGGCGACGAAGCGGGGCCCGCCTTCGGCGCCGACGCGGGGCGCGGCCGAAGTCGCGGCGGCGGCAGCGGCCGGGGGCGTGGGCGCGGCCGCGGCGCCGGCCAGCCTGCCGCCGCAGGGAACAACGGAGCAGCGGCCTCCCCCCAAGACTCGTCGGCTGGTGGATGGCCTGGGCGCGGCGCAGCCAATGGTGACAACCCTGGGCGCGGCCGCGGCGGCTGCGGCGCTGCCCTCGGCGCCTCCCCCACAATCCCGATGCCGCCGCGCAGGGGGGGCGCTCCGACCTGCCCTCTTGCTCCCTCGTCGGCGCGGCGGCCCGATCCAGGCGGCCGCGACTGCGCCCCTGGCTTCGGCGGCGGCTACGGCTTTGCAACCCCATCCACCCCGACCGGCCCCCGGTCGGGAAGCGGCAACGCGGGCCAGCAGCCGCTCTCGCCCATGAGCCGGCAGCCGTCCTTTGCTTCACCGGCCCCAGCGCCGCTGCCGCCGTGTGGCGGCCGTTTCCGCGAGCTGACAATGTGGAATCGGTCCGGCAGGAGGACGGCAGCAGGACGGCAGAGACGGCGCCCTGCCGGTCCTGGTAGCGGCGCCTCTCCAGCGCCAGCGGCTCACCGGGTGCCGGCGCGGGGCCCGCCGCGCCCGGGCCCGCCCTCGGCGCCAACGCCAGCTCCGATGCGGGGCCCGCCCTCGGCGCCGACGCGAGGCGCGGACGAGGGCGACGCCGCCGGATCGGCGGAGGCGGCGTCGCTCCGCGCAGCAGCCTCTCCAGCGCCAGCGGCTCACCGGCTGCAGGCGCGGGGCCCGCCGCGACCCGGCCCGCCTCGGCGCCAACGCCGGCGCCAACGCGGAGCGCGGCCGAGGG
>NZ_CAJATU010000174.1 GCF_903944925.1 uncultured Rhodopila sp.
GGGCGGCGACATCTTCTTCGAGGCCGCTGATCAGCAGTTCGAGCTGTTCGATGTCGTGATCGAGCTTTTGCGAAGAGCGGCCGAAGCGTGCGCGCCGCAGCACCGCCAGCTGCATCTTCAGCTTTTCAATGTGCAGCGTCTTGGCGTGGATCTCGGCGGCATTGGCGGCGAGCTCGATCTCCTTGCGCGCCAGTTCGGCCTGTAGGTGTAGCGGCGCGCAATAATGAACGGCCCGACGCGCAATAGACGGCCAATTCCGGCGCACATTATCTGAGACGGAAGAAGGCTCCAGACGCACAATAGCTGAGACACAACGCAAATTCGGTGAGACGGACGCGCAATAGACGATCGCCGGCGCATGATGCGATTCGATCAGGTTGGCAGCCCCGCCGCGCGCATTTCATCCATCAGTTCGCGTGAGCGTGCCGGGTCAAGATCACCGCGCAACAGGCGGCGGATTTCAGCGGGTTTGGCATCGAACTGTTCGGCCAAACTGCGGACGTCATAACCGCTTCGGGTCAAGCGAGGTTCCAGGTCGTCGATCCGCAGCGATAGCACCGCTTCGACCACGGTCTCGTCGATAGGCTTGGCGCCCACCTCGAATCCCGCCTCGAACGCACGCACCAGGTGCTGGCCGATCTGCAACGGCGTTTTCAGTTTGGCCGCCAAGCGGGTTGCCGCCGCGTCGGTCATGATGTCCTCGGGCGCGACACCCTCTTCGAGGCTGATTTTGAGCACCCAGTCGATGTAGTCGCGCTGGCGGTCACGCAGTCCGCCGAACTCGAACACGGTCGTGCGGTCGCCGATTTCCTCCATCTGCGGCCGGCGCAGGTCGTTCTTCAGCTTCGGGTGACCGAGCAGCACGACCGAGAGCTGACCGCCGCCCTCGACGACAACTTCGGTGAGCCGTTTAAGTGCAACGAGGGTTTTCGGATGCAGGTCGTGCGCGTCGTCGACGAACAGGGCGACAGGCTTCTTGGCGCGCCTGAACAGTTCCTGAAGGTCGCGTTCACGTCGCTCGCTCTGGCTGGAGATCGTCACCGTCTTGTCCGGCGTCAGGTCGTAGAACAAGGCCGAGATCAGCAGCGGCACCGTGATCTTTGCCTTCTCGACCGTCAGCGACCGGGACACGATCACCCGGCCTTCCCGTTCGAGTTCGGCACGCAGACGCCTCGACAGGATTGTCTTGCCCGACCCGATGACCGCGGTGAGCGCGACCAGGCGGCCACCCAGGATGGCAGCCCGGACGTCGCGCAACACCTGTGCGTGGTGCTCCGTCTCGTAGAAACCTGCGTCAATCGGCGGCCGGGCGAGGCCATAGTAGCGCATCACCTCCGTCAGCAAGATCCAACGCCTCCCTTGCGGCCCTGTGGAAAGCGTTCGCGCACCGCGGCGATCACCTCGGGACGCGAGAGCGTGCGCGCGACGAGCGCATTGATAAACTGGCGGTCATCCTCGGAAAGCTTGCCGATCGGCAGCCTGATCTCATCGGCGATCGCGCGCTTGGCTGCGAGCGGAGTCGCAAAGCTCAGCTCGTGGAATGGGTCGGGGTCGCGGAACGGGCGAACAGGCACCTGGTCCGCCGAGACGGTTGGTCCGGCACCGACCACGACAACATCAGCCTCTCCAGAGAGAGCGGCGCGTGGCAGCACGAGAAGCCTTGCGAGATCCCCCACCCGATCAGCGCGAACCTCGCGCCGGCTTTTGCGGTGCTTCCGGTATCGGTGTAGCGGGATCGGGCCGCCGACCGGGTGATAGGGACCGAACCGTTCCTCGTCCCGTTCGACCCAGAGTTCCTGGTCGAAGAGGCCCCACCAGACCACGACCGTCTCGCCGGCCAACTCGGCATCCACCTCGTAAGCGACGCCGGCCACGGTCAGCCGGCAGTCGATGTCGACGGCGCGACGCTCCGGCTCGCGTGCAAACATGCAGAACCGATCCCAACTGCACATCTGCCGCACGCCATCCGCCGGCAAATGCCCCAGCCAGTCGTCGATCCGGCTGTGGCGCTCACTGCGATGCTCGCCGAGATTATAGGTTCGAATGTAACGAGCCAGCCAGCGATTGGCCTCTTCCTCAGATGCCGGCTGGTGGAAATGGTAAAGCGTTTCGTGGGCATCCTTCACCGTACGGAATGGACGCTCCACCTTGCCTTTGGCACGCGCTGTGGTCCGCCGGCCATCGCTGCCAGCCGGCATGTGCGGGGTTACTGCGACGCCGAGGCTTTCCATCACGCGCTTGAACACCGCCGACTTCGCAACCGGCCCGTTGTCGAGATAGAGAACGGCGGGAATGCCCTGGAATGGATCGGTTTCCTCTGTCTTGCGCGCCATGGCGGCGAACAGGAAGCGGAGTGCCGCTTCGGCATCCTCGCCATAGACGCAGCGATATTCTTGGTAGGCGACCCCAGAACGATCATCGACCACGCTGAATAGCATCAGTGTCGGCGCGCCGGAGCGGTCGGGATCGATCCATGGTGGCGTTGGAAGCTGCTTCAGGTCGGACGGGCTCATGTCGAAGTGCCAGAGCGCGTTCGATTGCTCCGCCTGGAACCGCACCGCTGGCGGCTGGCGCGTCATGCGGTCGTGGTCATAGCCGAGGCGGCGCATATGCCGGTTGATCGTCGAGGCCGTCAGACGACCCGGCGTCAGCTTCTGCAAGCCATCGGGCGTCTCAACGCCATGCTCAACCAGGAGTTGGAGGATTCGGACGGTGGAGAGATGGCGGCCCTTTCGGTTGGTGGTGCGGACCTTCATCGCGGCGATGATCTCGCACCAGCGCTCGATCTCGGCCGCCGGCATGACGCGCGGAGTGCCACGATCAGCGCGATGGGCGTCGCGGGGACGCCGTTCGCCCCGCAGCAGCCGATACAGCGTCGCGCGACTGATCGCGTAAAGCTCAGCGGTCGACGACAGCAAAGCCTCACGTTGCGGATGTCGGCCGGGCAGTGCGGCCAGCCGGCGGCGGAGCGTCACCAGTGCCTCAATCGGCACGCCGGTGACGACGCCTGCCGTCATCAGGGAACTCCCAACGCGCGGTAGACCGAAGCGCGCCCGATGCCGAGCCGACGAGCGATCGCGGTCGCTCCCAAACCGTCCTGGTCGCGCAAGCGCCGGATCTCGGCCATGTCGATGCTGGGTTTACGCCCGCGATAGACGCCCCGGGCCTTGGCCTGCGCGATACCTTCAAGCTGGCGCTCGCGCCGCAGATTCGTTTCAAACTCAGCAAACACGCCCAGCATGTCGAGGAAGGCCTTGCCGGCGGCGGTGCTGGTGTCGACCGGCTGTTCGGTCGCACGCAACGCGACGCCTCGGCCCTTGAGTTCGTGGACAATGTCCTGCAGGTCCTTCAACGAGCGCGCGAGACGGTCGATGCGGGTGACAACCAGGGTGTCGCCAGGTTGAACGAAGTCGAGCAGCACCTGCAATTCAGTGCGCCCGTCGCGCCGGTTGCCGCTTTTCTTCTCAGCACGGATCACGCTGCACCCCGCCGCTCGCAACGCCCGCCGCTGCACGGTGAGGTCCTGGTCCAGCGTCGAGACGCGTGCGTAGCCGTAGGCCGCCATTTTGTTCCTATAGGGTCTAGACCTGAGAACCGTAACGTCTCAGAATGCTGTAAGCAACCCTATTGAGGCGGGAAAAATGTCTCATGCCGACGCCTCGCTGAGGTCTACTCTAATGAGGCTATGACCGGTTCCGGTGATGAATGTGATTTAGTTAGGACGTTAACATGATGATCCGTTCCGCTTGCCACAAAGATCGTTCGTCCATCTGGTCCATCATCGGTCCCATTATCCAAGCTGGGGAGACCTACACTCTTGACCCCAGTCTGAACGAGACTGAGGCGCTCGCTTACTGGTCGGGAGCCGACAAGGAAACCTTCGTGGCCGAGGCTGACGGGGTGCTTCTCGGCACCTATTACATGCGTCCAAACCAGGCGGGCGGCGGTTCCCACGTCTGCAATTGCGGCTACATGACCAGCACCTCCGCGACGGGCCGAGGCGTAGCACGCGCCATGTGTGAACACTCGCTCAAGCACGCGAAATCGCGCGGCTACCGCGCTATGCAGTTCAATTTCGTTGTCAGCACCAACGAGCGAGCGGTGCGTCTATGGCAAGCAATGGGGTTTGAGATTGTCGGCCACCTCCCACTGGCTTTCCATCATCCACGGTTCGGCTACGTGGACGCATTGGTGTTGTTCCAAACTCTCTAATTTTGGTCTTCTGCGGGCTGAAAACGGCTGTCGTGCGCCGTCGGTCGTCTATTGCGCGTCCGTCTCACCGAATGTGCGTTGTGTCTCAGCTATTGTGCGTCTGGAGCCTTCTTCCGTCTCAGATAATTTGCGCCGGAATTGGCCATCTATTGCGCGTCGGGCCGTTCATCATTGCGCGCCGCTACATGTAGGGCGGCGGCAAAGAGTTGCAGCGCCTGCGGGTCGGTCGGCAGAGGATGATGCGCCAAGGACATGCCGATGATTTACAAAATATGCAGTCTAAAGGAAATACATTCAAATAACGACTCACGCAATCGTTACGCAAC
>NZ_CAJATU010000175.1 GCF_903944925.1 uncultured Rhodopila sp.
ACGGGTTCTGCATCTGCGGAACTTCGTTCGGGTTCGCGCTCCGCGAACGCGCCGTGACGGACATCTAGCTTTGCTATCGAATTTTGGCCCACCTGTGCTGACGGATTCTGGCCCACCCCCCGGTCCCTCAACCTACGGTCACCCTGATGGATCAGGGGGCCTTGTGTGGACTGGAAAGCCAAAGTGGATTTTTTCGAGCAATTGCGTCGGGAGCATGAGTTTGGGGTCGGCACGATCGCGGGTGTCGCCGCGAAGTTCGGTGTTCACCGGCGTGTGGTTCGCCAGGCGATCGCCAGTGCGCTGCCGCCGGCGCACCGCTATCCGCCCCGGGCCAAACCGAAGCTCGGCGTGGTGGCCGACTTCATCGACAAAGTGCTGGACGAGGACCGCCGAGCACCGCGCAAGCAGCGCCACACCGCGCGGCGCCTGTATCGCCGCATTCTGACGGAATTCCCTGACGCCACGGTCGCCGAGTCGACGGTGCGCAACCACGTCCGCGAGCGCAAACGGCAAATGGGCCTGCTGCGGCGGGAGACGTTCGTGCCGCAAAGCTACGGCTGGGCACAGGAAGCGCAGGTCGACTGGTATGAAGCCTGGGTCGATCTCGGCGGCGAGCGCACCCGCATGCAGGTGTTCGCGATGCGCTCGATGGCCAGCGGGGCGGCCTTCCACCGCGCCTATCCGCATGCGACGCAGCAGGCGTTCCTGGAAGCGCACGAACACGCCTTCGCCTATTTCGGCGGGGTGTTTCACCTGCTGCGCTACGACAACCTGGCCAGTGCCGTGCGCAAGATCCTGCGCGGTCACCGGCGGGAGGAGACGGTGCGGTTCATGGCGTTCCGCTCGCACTGGCGGTTTGCCGCGGAGTTCTGCACCCCCGGCGAAGGCCACGAGAAGGGCGGCGTTGAAGGCGAAGGCGGTTACTTCCGGCGCAACCACCTGGTGCCGGTGCCGCGCGTCGCCGACCTCGATGCGCTGAACAGCATGCTGGTGGCGGCGTGCCGCGCCGACGAGGCGCGGGTGCTGGACGGGCGCAGCGGGACGGTCGGGGCTGCGATGGCGGTTGAACGCGGTCATTTACTGTCCTGCGCGGTCGAAGGTCTTGACCTGGCCGAGATCGTCTTCCCGGTGGTAGACAAGCAAGGCTGCGTGACGGTGAAGACCAACTTCTACTCGGTCCCTGCCCGCGCGGGCAGCCGGGTGGAAGCCCGCGTGCATCCCCTGCACGTCGAGATCTGGCAGGCCGGCCGGCTGATTGCCCGCCACGAGCGCTGTCACAGCCGCCGCCAGCATGTGCTGGATCTCGAGCATTACCTTGACGTGCTGAGCCACAAGCCCGGCGCATTTGCCGGGTCGAAACCGCTGGCGCAATGGCGCGCGGCGGGCCGCTGGCCTGCCTGCTACGACGAGCTGTGGGAGCGGCTGCGCGCGCGGCACGGCAAGCAGAACGGCACCCGCGCCATGATTGCGGTGCTGACCCTCGCCCGGGAGTTTGGCGATGACCGGCTGCGCGCCGCCGTCGTCTCCACGCTGTCGCATGGCGCCTGCGACGTCGCCGCGGTGCGCTACCTGCTGGCCGAAGCCTCGTTGCACAAAGCCCACCCGGCGCCGATCGATGTCGGCGCGCTCGCCCGCTACGACCGGCCACTGCCGGATCTGGCTGACTACGACACGCTTTTATCGGCGCCTTGCGCGGGGAATGCGTGATGGCCGAGCTTCAGGACCAGGCCATTCGGCAGCATTGCAAGACGCTGCGCATGCCGACGATCGGCAC
This sequence comes from uncultured Rhodopila sp., assembly GCF_903944925.1. GTDB lineage: Bacteria > Pseudomonadota > Alphaproteobacteria > Acetobacterales > Acetobacteraceae > Rhodopila. The sequence goes on from NZ_CAJATU010000175.1 coordinate 1,775, forward strand.
GCAGTTCTCCCGTTTGGCGGACGCGGCTGCCCGCGAAGGACAATCCCATGTCGGCTACCTCGAGGCGCTGCTGGCGGCCGAGATGGAGGAGCGGGAGAGCCGTGCGATCACCCGGCTGCTGCACGAGGCGAAGCTGCCGCGGATGAAGACGCTGGACGCGTTCGAGTTCGATCGCTCCGGCGTCTCGGCTGCACAACTGCGCACGCTGGCGGAGGGCGATTACGTCACCAAGGCGGAACCGGTTTTGCTGATCGGCGAGGCCGGTACGGGAAAGACGCATCTGGCGACCGGGTTGTGCGTCGCCGCCTGTCGCCAGCGCCGGCGGGTGCGGTTCACCACGGCGACGGCGCTGATCAACGAACTGGCCGAGGCGGCGCATGCCAACCAGCTCAGCCGCGCGCTTGGCCGATGGGAGCGGCTCGATCTGATCTGTATAGACGAATTGGGTTACGTGCCGCTCGCCGGGGCCGCCTGCGAGCTGATGTTCCAGGTCATCGCCGACCGGGCCGAGAAGGCGGCGGTGATCGTGACCACCAACCTGCCGTTCTCCGAATGGTCGCAGGTGATCCCCAATCCGCGGCTGTGCAAGGCGCTGATCGATCGGCTGACGGACCAGGCGCACATCATCACCACGGGGACAGACTCCTACCGGTTCCGCCGTACCTCGGCGCAGCGCAAGGCAGCCAAGGCATGACGGGAAAGGCCGGAACGTAACGCCGATCTGCTGAACCGGGCCGCGGCCCGGTTCAGCAGATCACACGCCGGGGGGTGGGCCAGAATCCGTCAGCACAAGTGGGCCAAAATTCATGGACACAGCCAACATCGTGACGAATTGGAAGAAGTCCTTGATGCGGCGGGCATCGGCAGCGAAGAAGACCTGCTTCTGCTGGTCGTTCAGAAAGCGTCGCAGCATGTCGGTGTCGGCGTCGCCGCCGGGTTCGGCGCGACGGTCGGAACCATGCCGCCGTCGGTCTCGACAACGATGGGTTGGGATACGCCCGGCCCGCCCGGATACGCGACACCGGCGCGGCCCGCTTCGAACATC
>NZ_CAJATU010000176.1 GCF_903944925.1 uncultured Rhodopila sp.
ACCTGTCCGCCGGCGCTGATTGACCACACATTGTGATTGGCGTCGGTGATCGTCTGCCCCGGCATCGTGGCCACCGTGTTATTTGCCGATACCGGGCTTGTTGAAACGAACAGCGGGCTGACCGGTGTGCCATAGGTGGGCCGCCACTTATCGCCGGGGGTAGACTTCGCCCACCACAGATTGCCGGCATTCTCCTGCCAGACCCGCCCGTTGACGTAGGCCAGTTCTACAACATTGGCGGTGGTGGGATCAACGATGCCGTTGACCTCGACCCGCCCATGGTCAAGAGTCCAGTTGTTACGGGAGACATCCGTGATCGTGCCGCCATTCGCGGTGACAACCGTGCCGTTGGCTGACGGTGTATTCGGCATTTCGCCTCCTGAAAACGCATGGCTGCGTCACATAACCGCACATGGTTGCGGTAATTGAAATCTCTTGGCCCCGTGCAGCCTTTGTAGCATATGCAATCGGACTTTATTTCGGACTCGCGCGTAGTTTACAAACGAGTATTTCGTGCACGCGTGCACTGGACCCGTCGCGGTTTCCTTCTAACGCTTATACCTGCCGCTGCGATCACTGCGTTCGGCCCTGCCGTGGCTTGCGCATGATCTGCCGACCATGGCGGGTCGCCTATTGCGTCGATGTATTCGCCATCGGCCGGTGCCCAGCTCTTGTGACGGGAACATGCCGCGGCCTGGAGGTCGTATCGAAAGCGATGGTATATCCGTGCTGCAGCTGGAGACCGGCGTAGAGAGCACCGCGGATCATTGCAACGCCAACGAGCGCCATCCTTGACCGCATTTTCAACAGCGCGGCGATCCTTGACCCGGTCATGCCAAGCGACACGTTAGGGTGGACCAGTCCGGACGCGATGACCTCAGCCGCCCGCTTCGTTGGATCGCGCCAGCGTCGCCTGGCGCACCGTTTACTGACCCTTCAAGCCCGGCGACGGATGATGCCGATACCAAACAGGACTGGTGACGAGTAGAGCGAGAAAGGCCGGTTCTGTCACAGACAGGTCCGTATCGGGCGGCGCTTCTCCGCGGAAAGTAACTACGACCGAGCCGAGACCGGAATTGAAATCTGCTATGTTGATGAAATCCTGGTTCTTCAAAGTGCTGCCGTTGAAGGAACCGCCGCCGTCGGTCCATGGCGGTCGCGTCCTGAAGCGGGAGCGATGACCGCGGATGCAACATCCTGCCCGCCCGGCTCGTCTCCCGTCGATTCATGTGATTGCGGTGAGCCTGCATAAGGCTTGGTAGGCAAACGCTGGCGACGCCAAGGCTGCGCGCGACACCCTCGACCCGCCGCCGCTATGGCCTGGCCGCGTAGCTGACAATCCCGTATAGCCAAAGGTCACCCTGTTCCGGTAACCCAATTAGACAATGTCTAATTCCAACTTTTCGCTAGGCGCGATCGCTGTAGACATAGGAGTAAGTTACAGGCTATGAGGCATAAGCACTCAAGGGGCCACGAATGGCACAAACTGCCGTGCGGAATACCACCGCTACTGCCGCTGACACGCGCTGCCGCATCATATTGATCAGCAGCCCCAAGGGTGGATCGGGAAAATCGGTTTTAAGCCGGCACTTGCTTGTGAGCGCTGCTCAAGTCGGCATCCATGTCATTGGCCTGGATTTTGATCGTCAGCAGACACTTGCGAAGTGGGCGGCTCGGCGCAGCCGCACACGTGAGGCATTTCCTGATTTTGCTGATATCGTTGTCGAGGCAGTTTCCTTGCAGGACTGGCGAGGCGCTTTCCGGCGGACACAAGGGTTTCAGCTTGCAGTCTTAGATACTCCTCCAAGCGTTGAGGATCACCTTCCAGCCATCAACGCCCTTAGCGAAATGGCTGATCTCGTTCTGGTTCCAGCAGTTTGCACTCAGGACGATGTTGAATCCGCGGCTCCTTGGGTAAAGGCGCTTGCGGATAAAGGGTTCCGTTGCTCGGTCGTCTTGAACCGCGCAAACAGGAGGACAACGAGTTATGCCAGAATGCGTGGATTGCTGGTGAAAGCGGGATCTGTCTGTCCAACGGAACTCCCGCAACTTGAGGACATCCACGTGCCTTCGACGAAAGGACTGACGCTACTTGATTACTCGAAGTCACGCGGGATCGAGCCTTTCGAGGAAATCTGGGCCTACGTTCGACGGGAGATCAGCCTGTGAGCGCCAGTGCAGGTAAGCGGTCCAGAACGGCACTTAAAGCGTTTCTCGCTCAGGATGATCCTGCCGAGGCCGGCGTATTGGACCCGCGTGCTACCGAACTCCGTTTGATCGACTCTGATGATGCCGCCGTTTTGGTGGCAATTCGAGAAGTCTTTGCTGGAACCGGCTTGCCGGATGACCAGGAGAAAGTAAGGTGCATCGTTCGTGCACGAAACGAGATTCAAAAGGAATGGGGAGACGCTCGTGATTCCTTTCTCGCTATTGGACGCGCACTTATCGCACTGGAAAATGAATTGACGAAAGCCGAATCTATTCGCCTACGGCAGGGAAGTGAGCGTCTCTTCCCATTTTCGGATGCGACTGCAACGCAATTCCGTCAGATCGCCCGCGCTGTAGATGGAGGTCGCATTCCTGCGGAAGCCTGCCCTGGTAGTTACGGTACTGCCTACCAAATCACATTGCTAAGCGAGCCTCAACTTGAGGTCGCCCGGGAGAGAGGTCTTATCCGGCCGGACGTAACCAGGCGTGAAATAATTCAGTTGCGGCGCGAGGTTGCCGTCGGCGGCATGGCGCCAATTCCAAGCGGCCGCTTGGACCGCTCTAAGCTGCGTGAGGAGCGGGCGCGACTGATCGAGCGTCGTGTGCGTTTTTCAGAGGAGCTTGCCGCGATCGAACGCCGCATTACTCAGCTTGATGATCTGCTTTCACCGATAATTAGCGCTGAGGCGGGTATGGATTTCGAACATCACCGGGATCCGAAGGCGGCTGCTGCCGAGGGGTAGCCCGGATGCGCGGGGCGCACTTCAAGTCCCCTGGAGGATCCGATCGATACCTCAGGCCCGAGCGGCGTGCTGGTGCTACAGATGCTGGGGCCGTCGCGGTCTTCGACATCGCGCCGCTACATTGAGCCATGCCACCGGCGGCTTAAGTGCTTCCGTCAACGCCCCGAGGCCCTTCGGCGGCGCCCTTTTGACCTCAGGCAGGATGATAAAGTGGCCGCTCTTGCCAGCCGCTGCCGGTCCGCCGCGCCGAAGTCCTCGGCTGCCTGACGTTCGGCTCCGGCCGCGGGGTTACGCGCTGGCGGTTCTCGTTAGGCATAACGGCTCGGAATTTGTGATCTGATCTGCCGATCAGCGTTACCAGGGCGGCCGACGAAGCGGGGCAGGGGAGGGGTCGCGCTCTGAATCAGGGTGGCGTATTCCGTTCTGTCAAACGTGGGTTTCAGAACAGTATGAGGGATCACCGCGTTCCGATTGATTCAGGTCGGCGATTACGCAACGTACTATTCTTGTGAACTCATGGCTTTGGCGCCCATGGCGCAAGGGAGCTTCACGGACATAACACCTTAATCTGGCTAACATACAACTTGCATAATGTCGGGTTTTTGTAGCAGGGGGCTGGCGGTGCCAAGACGGCGGACACTACGCGAAAAGATCGGGGAGCGGATCGCGCGCCAGCGCGGCGACGTATTCCTGACGCGCGAGTTCCGCGACCTGGGCGGCGAGGATCAGGTGCTGCGCGCGTTGCGCGGCATGGTGCGGGACGGCCAACTCGTCCGGCTTGGCTATGGCGTTTATGGCCGCGCCGAAGCATCCCAACTCTCCGGCAAACCTATGCTGGCGGCACGCGGCGGATTCATTGACGCGGCGCGCCAGGCGCTCAACAAGCTCGGCGTCGAGTGGGAGCAGACGGAATTTCAGCGGGCCTACAACGAAGGCGGCTCGACGCAAGTGCCGATCAATCCGGCCGTGCGCGTGAAGGGCCGGTTCGCTCGCCGTCTCAGCTATCAGGACACGGAGCTGCGGCTTGAGCGATGATGCGCTGCGGGCGCTCCGGGAAGTCCAGGAACTTCCGAGCGTCGGCCTGGTCGAAAAGGACCTCTATGTCGTCAGGGCGTTTGCGGCGTTAGCGGCGATCGACGCCGCACCCTTCACGCTCGTCGCTGGCGGGGGCACCGCAATCGCCCGCGCGCACAAAGGACGCGCATGGTGACAACGTACGCCTTTCTCCTCGGAATAGGAAGATTATGAGGAAACGGGCGGACCTCCCTGTGATCGAATTGGGCCGAGCCATGCGCGTGCCATCGCTCCCGCCGTCAACCGTTACGGCCGTGTAGGTTTTGCACAAACCCGGTCAGGCCATGCACCCATGCTGTCCGCAGTCAGCTAGATCCGCGTGTCCGCCGGCCAGTAGGGAAAGTCCGGCTTTGGCATCGAATCGTATCGCGCGACGATCGCGACCTTCGCCGCCACCGAGGGCATGACGATCCACCCAGTTCGTGGATATGAAAACCGGCAAGAGCGCCGAGACGTGACCCCCACTATATAACCTCTCCCTATTTACGCAAATCGCGCAACTTGCGTTTTTAGGCCAACTCACGTATGTCGGAGAGAGAACACGTCATTCCTGCTTCCGAATTTACCAGGAATTTCGGTCGTTATCAGATGCTTGCGCAGCGTGAGCCGGTAGCCGTGACCAGTCACGGCCGCACGACCGGATATTTCATTGCCGCCGAGGACTATGAGGCGTTCAAGCGCTTCAAGGAGTCGCGCCGCAGCTTTGCCACGGTGGACTTGCCCGAGGAGAGGGCCCGGGCCATCAGCTCCTCGCGTATGGATGAGCGGCACGCTCACCTTGATACGATGCTCGACGAGTAGCGGGGAATATGCCGATCCCCACGCCGGAGCCGGGCCTTGTCATTTCCTATTCCTACCTGTGGCACCACGAACA
>NZ_CAJATU010000177.1 GCF_903944925.1 uncultured Rhodopila sp.
CCGGCATTCGATGTCAACCCGTTCCCGGACCGGGTTCGCGAGTTGAAGACCTGGGTGTCGGAAGATGCCGGTCCGGAGGCAACGATCGAGGCGCTGTTGTCCGCCCTGCCCTATTTCCGGATAGCCGCGCCACGTGCCGGAGAGATACTTCGAGAGGTGGAGCACGCGGTGGCGCAATGGCGTCCGGTGGGGCGAAGCCTCGGCCTGAGTACGCACGAACTCGATCAGTTCGCCGATGCATTCGAGCATGAAGAGCGGGCCGCCGCCAGGAAGGCGGGCCGATAACGCGGGTTCGCTCGGTCTGGAACCGCCTCGCAGACCGGCAGCCTCATGCACCACCGACCAGTCCGGCGATGGCTTCCGGAGGCGGTAGCGATGGCAAGCGCATGGCTCGGTCAATTCGATCATAAAGACTTACGCCCGTTTCCTCATAGTCTCCCTTTTGCGAGGAGAAGGGCGTACGGCATGACCATGCGCGTCCTGACCACCGCCGGGGTTCGACGCGACAAGAGACACTGTGCGCTGCTTTCGCTCTCCCCGTCGGCGGGTCCCCTGCCCTTCCCGGGCCGGACACCGCCGCGGACGCATCGGCTGGCCTCCCGCGGCGGGCGGCCGCGCATAGTATATAAGTACTGCCGCGGGTCCTGCACCGGGTGCGGCCGCTGCGCGCCGTGTGTCACAGCCAGACCGGATCGGACAGGCTCAAGCGCCGCGCTGTAACCGCTCAGGCATTGCCCCGACGGTTAGTCCTGAGTGCGGCAGGCCCCACGCGGCAGATTGAACCTGCGTCACCGCGCTCGGACAGAGCGGCTCCGCGGCGGCGCACCGACGGCCGGATAGTCAAGCTTGAACGATCGTGCCGCCACGTTCCGCCCGGTTCTCTTCCAGGCCACGACGACCTGCCTTCCGGTGCACCCCGGGGAAAGCGACGTCCGACGCGCTGTCCTTGCTATTGAAGCCCAGAGGCACGTGGATAAGAGCTTCATAAGGCCCTAAGGCTCTACGGCTCTACGGCGCCGGCCAGCGCTGTTCGATCATGACCCGCAGTTCTTCAGCCATGTCTTTCCCCTCCCGTACACAGGCGAGTTTCATACGCATGTGGGTTGTCGCAGGAATGTCGAAAGTCAATCGCTTCATCGGAACTTTTGGAATCGGCGCAGGTTTCGGGGGCTGATCCGAGACCGCAACTTGTGGTGGAGCCACAAAAGCGGCGACCGGCGGCGATTGTTCAGCGGGCTTGTTGCCGTGGACAAAGGCATCAAGGTCTTCGGGAGCCGGCCGACGTGGGTTGCCAAAAGGAACTGTTTTACCTGCCATCGAGATGCTCCATGATTTCCTTGACGAGGTCCCTCACCTCTTTCGCACCGGCCCCTCTAGGCTCCACTTCCAGAACGGTGCGCCCGCTTGCAGCGCTTTCAGCGAAGCTGACACGCTGAGAGATGAATGACTTAAGGACGGCGACCGGAAAATTCGACAGCGCCGACGACACGTCACGTCCTATAGCCGTGCCCACAACTTTACGGTTCACCGTGAATGCAGCTTTAAGGTCCTCCTTAAGGACTCGTACCTCTACAATGAGATCGACGATGTCTTTGGCGGCCCAGACGTCGTAAGGGCTTGGCTGGACTGGGATGAGCACCATGTCGCTGGCGGCGATTGCCGACTTGGCAACCGTTGACACCCGCGGTGGCCCATCGATCACAACCCAGTCGTAATCCTTGGAGAGTTCGCCGATTTCCCGGTGAATGCTATCCTTGGGCAGCCCAACGACGGTGAAGGCAGGCGCCTCTCCCCTCGCCGCCTTCCAGTCTAGTGAGCTTCCCTGCTGGTCTGCGTCGATCAGCAGCACGCGGTGCTTCAGCTCAGACAATCTCATCGCGATATGCGTGGCGATAGTCGTCTTCCCGACACCGCCTTTCTGATTCAAAACGGCCAGAACCGGCATGCTGCGCCTTATTTGAGTGTTTGCAGAGGCATTAAAATAAGATTCTAAGGCGATATGTCAACAAGTAAAGCCTTGGAGCCTTGAAACCGCTGGGCCGTATGGCCGCAAAACATGGTGCAAGGCAAAGCGTGCATGCTGCGATCCGGCTTCAAGGACACACGCGCAGCCGTGGGTAAGGGCCTACGGCGACACGGCGGACCGCATTAATGGTTGGTCGCAACGCCTTAGGCACTCAGACACGTAATACAGGCTATAAGGCGACAACCACTCAAGGCGAGTCGTGCATGCTGCGATCCGGTTTCAAGGACACACGGTTGGCCGTGGGTAAGGGCCTACGGCGATACGGCGGACCGCATTAATGGTTAGTCGCAACGCCTTAGGAACTCAGACACGTCATACAGGCTATACGGCGATAACCACCCAAGGCGAGTCGTGCATGCTGCGATCCGGTTCCAAGGATACACGGATGGCCGTGAGTAAGGAGATACGGCGGGCCGTATTAATGGCTAGCCGCGGCGCCTTAGGCACTCAAAGACGTAATAGCAGCTATAAGGCGACAACCACTCAAGGCAAAGCGTGCATGCTGCGATCCGGCGCTAAGGATATACGGATGGCCGCGAATAGGGGTATACGGCGATACGGCGATCCGTATGAATGGATGGCCGCAACGCCTTAGGCACTCAAACACGTAAGGCAGGCTGCCACGACCACTCAAGGCGAAGCGTGCATGCTGCGTCCGGATTCAACGACACACGGACAACCGTGGATAAGGGTCCAAGGTGATACGGTTGACCTTACTCATGTTTATCCGCATCGCCTTAAGGCATCAGTAAGTGTTGGAGAGCATCAGGCGGCCCCTTAAAAACGCTTTCCTTAGTTGAGCCACGACTCAGGGCGGGGCGCCGCGCAAATAGCTTAAGGCCTTGCGGTTATCCTTATCTACGTTTCACCGCCGCGCCTTAACCGTTTAGATACGTGTAGGCGCGAGTAAGGTGAGCCTCATTGGGAGCGCTTTGACATAACGTCCCCTTGGGTGGCTCTGGCGCACGACCATTGACGATTGGCTCTTGGGGACACACGGAGAACCGCCTAGTAGGTTTAAGGCGATACGGCACGCCTCATCTCCGGCCGGGCGAAAACAGCTGAGTTCCTCGTCCAAATGCATTACACGACGCCGAGACCGTAAATCCGCTTGAAGGGGTGAGGGACCTCGATCTGGCGGCCCCGAGTAGGGCAGGGGCCCTGCCGCCACCCTATTGGCACCATGCGCGCGCCGTACGGACCACTTTAACGCGGTGGCAAAGCAGCAACTGTCACATCCGGGGGGCGGCAGGTGTTCCGAGAACCACCGCCGCGCCGGCCGTAAATGTGGAGAGCCAAACCACGCGAGACGGCACTGGGTGCAATTGCGTCCAAGCGCCGACAGCGCTCTTGATCCGACACAGATCTCATCCCGGATCCGGCCAGGCGAGAGCGGACCACGGCCAGCGCCGCAGCTCACGGATCTCGACCGGGCGCGACTCGCCCACGACCACATCGCGGTGCGATGTCGCGGCGGCTTGAACGCCGATATCGTCGCCGACGATGACACCGTCGCGGCTGAACTCGCCCCGAAGTTGGGCGCGGGATATTGAAAGGCTTACGGCCGCAGCAAGTCTGCCAGTGCCAGCGCGCGGTTGCCGCGAGAACAGGGGCAGAGAAGCCGGTGACCTAAACGCACCGCGGACGTTTTCTCCCGCAGGCTTCGGCGATCAACTGTGCGCAGCGTGCCCGCTGCGCAGGGAACTAAATCCGCCCCGCCTACCACATCCAGGCCAACGATCCGCCCACAACCTCAAACGGAGCCCCGCATTTGATGGTTTACGGCTATACGGTAGGCCACATTTCAGGCCGACCGCAGCGCCTGAGTGCCTTACATGCGGACAGCCGTTGATAAGGTTGGCCTTAGAGACGCTAAACGTAAACCGTTTGGTCACCTGACCACCTCCCTTGTTGAGAGGTCGATCGACTTGTTTGGGTTAGGCTCGCCAAAACGAGTGGTCCACCCTCCAGCAGTACCGACATCGACGAACACGAGCGCCGACTCGGACCGGATTGCCGCATCGGAGCAACACCATTATTCGATCGGCGGATTGGCAAAACGGGCGCCGCAACAACCCCGCAAGCGCGCCCTACCACGCCGCGCGTTTGGCTTGCTCCTAGTCTCAGTCCGGCGCGGTTGACAAATCGCGAGGTAGTAGTTCTCCATCGACTGAGCCAACCTCGGGTCCAAGATTAAAGACAATAAGACGATACGGTGATAATGCGATAAGGCGATGCGGATGTGCTGCCTTGGGTGAGTTCGCCGCAGCGCCCCTGGTAGGCAGGCTACCGACGGCAGTTTCGCGTTACGGCGTAACGATGCGGTCTGCCAGAAGCATGGTTGCCGCAAGGGCAGGGGGACAGGCCGAGATCTGGTAAGAGGGAACCGGCTCAGGGAACGTAGAGGTGTGGACGCACCAAGCACGTCTACCGGTGCAAACTGCCGCGATCAACGTCGGCTGCGCAGCGCAGGGCATGCCCGGTCCGCTTACCTATAGTGACGCCAAAATGATGACCGGCAGGGGTAAGGAAGCGCTTCGACACAAACATCAAGGGGCGAGAAGAACGCTCATCCTAGGTTTGAATACCACAATAACCGCCTCGTTGGGTGTCCGCTTTGCTCCCTTGACAACTTTCATCCCGCCAGCCTCCATGGCTTTGGTTATCGGCGAGGAGTGGTCGTTTACAAGGAACATTTGGTAGTCGGGCAGACGGTCCAACTCGGCCAACTCCTTGAGGTCGAATTTAAATCGGCGAAGATTGCGCTGCATTGTCCCACACTTCTTGGCTAGCAATAGCAGAGACACCCTCCACTCATTCTGCTTGCCGACATGCTTGCGGGCAATTTCATACAAACGTCGCTCTAAACCGCCGGTCAAGTCGAAATAGGCCGGGTTGATAGCGAGGACGCGGCGATCCTTAACCAGCGCCCGAAAAGTCCAGTCGTTGAGTGTAATCTCCAGGCCCTGCATCACCCGGTTGCCAGCCTTGTTTTCCTTGGTCAAAATTCGGAAGCTGTCAATCCAGCCGAACCCGCGCGTTTCGCGCTCACCTCCAGATTGGATGTCCGTTGTGATGGTGGTGGATCGTAGCCGGAATAGTGCGTCATAGATTTCCTGGTAGCCGTTCTTCCCTGTGTGGCGGCGCGTGACGCGGAGCATGTCGTAGGCCGCGATGCGAACAGTTCGGCAAACCTCCTCGCCACGCTCGATCTTCGCATTGATCAGGCTCGACAGATAGATCAGAACGTCTTTGTCCCAAATGGTCGCAATGCCGCGCTCCCCTGGCGAAATACGGATGGAGACGTTCCCGTCCTGATAGAGAATCGGCATCAGGAGAGGGCGCTTCTGTAACGCAAAGAATGGGAATTCCATCGTAGCCCGGTCATCTCGCAAGGGGGCGGCGACCAAGCTCTCGACGAAGAGGTCGATCTGTTGGCCGGGTGGCACCTTCGTGGACCCATCCGATTCTGCGTCAAACAAGGTCATGCAGTCTCCTTCGAGTCCTACATGACAATGATATCGAGTCGATTGGAAGAGTTTAGCCGTTCCCGATTCCCCGAGAATGGCGATCCAAGGTGTTCCCGATTCCCCGAGCGATGATCCAAGCGTTTCCGATTCCCCGAATGGCCCGCGGGAAGCGTTCCCGTTTCCCCGCTACTGACCGGCTTAGGCGGCCAAATCTGAAAACTACAACAACTTACGCGCCGGAGCAGATTCGCCATGCGAGCCACCACAGGCCCGTATTCGGGGTATCGGGAACGCTTATACGCATTCAGGCTGCCGTAAGCTGGGGCGGCGCCTTCGAAAATGCGATGCAGTTCAGAGAACTAACCGCACTAAGCAGGAAGTTTGGCCGTTCGCCCTGAGAGAAACCCGAACCGACGTAGTCGGGGTATCGAGAACGCTATCGAGCGGGATGAGATGGTGTTTGCCGCGGCTTCAAAATAGCCACATCGATCGGGGAGCCGGAAACATCGGCGAGCGCCAACAGGGCTATTGCCCAGGCCTGGTTTTGCCAGGCGACGGTCGGGGATTCGGGAACATTAGAGGACGCTGCCACGATTAAATCGGGGGCGGGGAAACAGGAACGGGTCGTCGGGGAAACGAGAACGAATGAAACCGGGGATTCGAGAACATAGAGTCGGGGTAATGCGAACGCCGACTCGGAGTAACAGATTGATTTCGGTATGACTTTCCACCCTATAACTCTTTAACTTAAGATTAAGAATCTAACTCTTTAACGAGCCGAAAGCAAATCGTCTGTGGATAACTCTGTGGACAACCCGCCTCTTGGAGCAGATCCCGGAGAAGAAACCTCAAATTGAAAACGCGAGCTGATGGACGGAAAGAAAGGGCCTACAAGGAAAGGCTTTGGAAGGTCGACCATCAGGAATCTTTGTGGGACGTCGGTAACCTGGCCCTGCGACTTCGGTAGGGCAGGGGCCTCCGCGTCGTACTCTAGGACAACCAAAGCGCCGCTACGGGCCGCTTTGGCGCACGGCGACACCGCAGAGGCGTCTCATTTGTTGGGCGCGGCTGGTGTTCCGAGCACCACGCCGCGCCGGCCATCATCACGGGCAGCCAACCCACGTGAGACGGCACTCGATACGATGACATTCATACAGCGCGGCGCTCTTGATCCAGCGCAAATCAAATCGCCAATCAATCCCGTGCCACTGCCTTAACCACTGGTACACCGATGGCGAAGCAAGCGGCAGATCAATACCCGGGTTTCCACGCGGGCGGCTGGCACGCGCCATCGGACGCGTGGCTCGGCATCTCGGCGTGACGTGCCGCGGCCCTCTAATCATGGCGACGGCGGCCGCCGCTGGCCCGCGACCATGGGCTGACGCTGGACCAGGATGCGGACTGGACGCCGATCCGGGTCGCCCGCCGGAAGCGCGATGTGTCAGGCGCGGGCGCCTCGACGCCGCCGGCGTGACGGATCGGGTCTGCCGATGTCGCCGGCCGCGGGGTTTCAGGCACTTGATCTCGGCGCTTTGCCGGCGGCGGTATCGCCGCATCGCGGGTTATGGAAGGTTCCCGCCCCGACTGAACGAAGCGATCAGGATCCCGAATGACCGAGACGCAAACTGCATCAGGTGCCGACTTTACGGCGAGCGAGCGGGCGTATGTCCGCAGCGAACTCGACATGATCTTCTCGACCTTGCCGACGGTGGCGGATGGCTTCCAGCTTAAGACGTGGCGCGGCGGCCCGGACCGCGGCAAGCCGAAAATCTCTCCCGTGGCCAAAGGGATGCTGCAGCGCGGACTGATGCGGCTGGACACCGCTGGCCGCCTGCCGCGCCTGTTGTTCACCAAGAGCGGGATCGTCGCACTCCGCGCCATGATGAGCGACCGGCGCTTCGCCGATCCGAAGAAATTCGCGCATGTCCGCCAGGAACTCGGCATTGATCCCGTGCCGGAGACGGAGGTCCTGCAGGACTGAGGATGCCGCTCCGATCCAACTTGCGTTACGGCGGCGGTTCGCCAGCGGCGCAGGCAGGGCAGGGGCGGGCAAGGGCAAGATGCTGATAGGACCAACCCGGAACCCGGCGAGATCGTCGGTCTTCTCGCGCATACACCGAGCACCGGCAGCAGGAGCCGGGAAGGCGATCGGAACGACGAAAACCGCCCGTGAGACTGTCGAAGAGTGCGCCATCGCCTGACAGTCGGGTCCGGCGCATATCGGGCATCAGCGTTGCCGATCGGGGACCGCTACCGCTTGCGCCGGATGCGCCGCAAGGGTGCGTCGCGCGATGCGCTCCCGTGCTGCGCACGCCCTTGCCCCGCACCGTCTTCGCGGTTGCCGGGGGGTCAGATGGCAGGGTAGAACAGAAGAGGAACTCGCTACGTCGTTCCCATGCCCGGCCGATCCCGTAGGAGCGCGGAGCGATGAGCGAACAGGACCAGGAGATTGAGCAGCTGAAGGCCGGCGTGAGCTGCGCTGGGCTGCTCGAGCGGCTGCCGCCGGTGTGGCAGCTCGACCGCGCGGAAAGCACCCGCCGCAGCCTCAAATACCGCCGCGGCGCCGGGGAAATCCTCATCGTCAACCACGACGGCCACGGCTGGTGGGATCCACTGAGCGACCACAAGGGCGATATCTTCAGCCTCGTCCGCCATCTCGACCCCGGACTGAGCTTCGGCGGGGCTTGCCGCCTGCTGCGCGATTTCGTCGGCATCGCCCCGGCGTTTCCCGAGGCCGTTCGCACCCGGCGGACGCGGGGATCGCGAGTTCCCATTCCCGAGCGATGGGAGCGCTGCCGGCCGCTGTCACGCGGTTCACCGGCCTGGCGCTTCCTCATCGAACAGCGTCGACTGCCGGAGAGCATCCTGGTGGCCGCGCGGGCAGCCGACGCCGTGCGGGAAGGCCCGCGCGGCAGCGCCTGGTTCGCCCATCGCGACGGGGCAGGCGTTCTGACCGGGATCGAAATGCGCGGCGGCGACTACCGCAATTTCTCGGCGGGCGGCGGCAAGACGCTGTTCCGCCTGCCCGGCGGCCCCGGCCGCCTGAGCCGCGTCGCGGTGAGCGAGTCGGCGATCGACGCGCTGAGCCTGGCGGCGCTCGAGGGCGCGCGGCCGGACACGCTGTACACCGCGACCGCCGGCGGGATGGGACCGGGCACCGTCGCCGCGCTCGCGCAGCTCCTGCAGGA
>NZ_CAJATU010000178.1 GCF_903944925.1 uncultured Rhodopila sp.
CGATCCGGTCCGGGTCGCCACCGAGGGCGCATTATGGGGCAGCGTCCAGTCGCACAAGTTCCTCTGCGACACCGTGGTGCTGAGCGACGATGCCGGGCAGTTCAACATCGGGCGGCATGCGCTGTGCTGGATTCACGCCGGGCGGCTGGTGCACAAGCTGGAAACGTTCACCGCCGCGGTGCCCTTGCTATGCGGGCCAGAGGATACGAAATCGACACGTAACTTTTGACGCAGTAAGATAAAGAGAGTCTGCCGATGCGTCGCAGCGCGGGAAATTCTCTTTATCGTTCCGGGAGGGGAGGCGGCGGCGGGGTTTCCGATTTTTTGCCCATGGTTCGTATTTGCGGTCATGTCCCGGCACGCCGTATCGACGCCGCAGTAAGCGTGTTCTCCAGCAGACACGCCACAGTCATCGGCCCCACGCCTCCGGGCACGGGCGTAATCGCTCCCGCCCGGGCCGCAGTCGACTCGAATGCAATGTCTCCGACAAGGCGCCCATCCGGCAGCCGGTTAATGCCGACATCGATCACAGTCGCACCTGGCTTGATCCAGTCCGCTGTCACCATCTCTGGCCGGCCAATTGCCGCGATCAAAATATCGGCACGGCGGCACTCCCCAGCTAAGTCAAGCGTCTTGGAATGTGCGATCGTCACCGTAGCATCCGCAGCCATCAGCAGCGACGCCATGGGCTTCCCAACAATAGCCGATCTGCCGAGCACAAGAGCACGGGCGCCTGCGATGTTTACGCCAGCATGGAGCAGCATCTTCATCACGCCCAGCGGCGTACAGGGTACTAAATTCGGCCTTCCATCTGCTAGGTAGCCGACATTCAACGGATGGAAACCGTCGACGTCCTTCATAGGATCGATCGCCTCTATCACCACCCGCAGATCAACGCTACGGGGCAGAGGCAACTGCACAAGTATGCCGTCGATCGCCACATCGGCATTCAGGTCGGCAATTATAGCCAACAACGTATCCTGAGTGGTTACCGCCGGCAGCCGTATGGTGCGGGAATCGATGCCAGCTTCCCGCGCGGCGCGGTCCTTGGTGCGCACATAGACGCTGCTTGCGGGATCCTCGCCAACTAGCACGACCGCCAAGCCGGGCGTGAAGTCGGCGGCGGCGACCTGGCGGCGAACATCCGCGCGCAGGGCGGCGGCAAGGCATTTTCCGTCGATCAGCCGGGCCATCACAGGAACTCCAGTCGCGCCAAGATCGAAGGGATGTCGCCGGCGACGTGGATCGTCTTGTCGCGGCTAACTTCGCCAAGTGTCACCGCGACCGCCGAGGTGGGAACATCCAACGCAGCCGCCAATATCGAGCACGCGGCAACGTTGGCGCGTCCACCCTCCGCGGCTTCCGTAACGCCGATGCGTAGACAGTTTCCGCGCGCGGACACCGACCGTCCTTGGACGCCCGGCCGCCGGGACTTCGGCTGAACCTTCACAGCGACGCTAACGCCATCAGGAAGGATGCGCCAGAATACCGTCACAACAGGGCCTGCCACGATCCATACACCAGAGCGTTCTTTACACTATCGAGAAGCATCCGGCTCGCCTGTAGCAACAGCAGGACAATCAGCGGACTGATGTCCAGGCTGCCAAAGCTCGGTAACAGGTTGCGAACTGGCCGCAACGTCGGCTCGGTGACGCGATGCAGGAAGTCGCCTATGCTCCATACAACGCGGTTACGGGTGTCGAGGACGCCGAAAGAGGCTAGCATGCTGAACAACGCTGCTAGGATAACGGCCCATATATACAGACTCAACAACTCGTCCAGGAGCCAAAATAGCGTCCTGATCATGTGATAGTTACTCCCGATTCCGATGCGGAAACTACCCGTCGCGATGACGGACCGCAACATCGGTATTTTCCCTGGGCCTAGCTCATGGTCGGATTTTGTCGCTCGTGAAGTGCCCGGTCATCCTAGAGCCTGACCGGTAACCGTATCGGAATCAGATCGTGATTTGCCTAATGCATTGAAAGGGTTGATCAGCCTCGCCGGCTGCGATTCGCTTGCTCTGTAATAAGACGAGCGATTTGCCATGCCCTGGAACGAGACCGATCGAGAAAAATATGCCGTCATCCGCACGCGCTATGCAAGCGACCTGTCGGACGCCCAGTTCGAGCTGATCGAGCCGTTGCTGCCCGCGCGCAAGTCGCGTGGCCGCAAACCGACCGATGCCCATGCGATCCTCAACGCCCTTTTCTACATGGTGCGGACGGGCTGCCCCTGGCGCTACCTGCCGAAGGACTTCCGCCGTTTACGACCGTGCAGAACCGCTTCTACGCGTGGCGCGACAGCGGTTTGTGGGAGCAGGTCGTCGGCATCCTGGTCATGGCCGTTCGCGAGGCGGTGGGGAAGAAGGCAGCGCCGACAGTCGCCATCGTTGACAGCCAGTCGGTCAAAACCACCTAGGTGAGCGATCCCAGAAGATACGATGCGGGCAAGAAGATCAAAGGCCGCAAGCACCACATCGCGGTCGATACACTTGGTCTGCCGATCAAGTGCCAGGTCACCACGGCCGACAAGCAGGATCGCGATGCCCTGCCGGCCTTGCTCAAGGCCGTCAGTCAGAAGAGTCCATGGGTTAACCCATCTTTAGCGCCAAACTGCTCATAACCCGCAACGAAAATGCGTAACCTGCTGATAACGAACGAATCTGGTGCGAAACTTCCTTTGTAGTGCCATAATATCTTGCGAGTCGCTTGACGCCGCCCCAGCAAATCTCGAGAAGCTGATGCCAGTCCCGGCACGAACGCGCCAGACGTGACATCTCAACGCCGAGCACCAGGCCGACATTACCAAGACCAACTTCCGCGACCAGGCGTTGGAAACCCAGGCGGCCTTCAATCGTCGCCCCGGATCGGCCCAGATCGTCGTCGATGACGATAATGGCTTCGCGAGGCCAGCCAAACTGAAAGGCCCGTTCGACAAGTGCATATTGCAAGCGAGTCGACTCCTGATGTCGCTCAACCTGCTGAACCGTTGATTGGCGGACGTAGACGATCGCGCTGCGTTCGCGATGCCGGCGCTGGATCCTCTCCGGCACCAGACGGCCGATATGCGGCGTCAGCGATGCTTCCATCATCGGACATCCCTTCCTCGGCGCGGACGCGTCGGATCTGTCGCAAGATCATCTGTTCGAGCATCAGAATGGCGTTCCGTCGCCGCCCCGACGGAAGTGCCTCCCATACCCGTGTGCTCGCTCGACCGTGCTCGCTCATTGCGGGACCCAAGCCAACGTGCCAGCGCAGATAGCGCCTGGATGCCAATTTTCGGCGCGGCTTCGATTCGGGTCAAATTATCAGCGGCATTCTCTATGGTATATTGAGGCGGTGTTCCGCGGCCTGAAGTCGGAACTCGGGCTGCGTCCGGTGTTCCACCACACCGAGGACCGCACCGCGGGGCATTTGTTCACCGGCCGGCCGGTCGATGTCGTGGATGCGGCTGCGTGAGATACTCTCGGTGCAGCAGCGGGTCACAGCGACGTTCCGCCAGCGCGATGGCCGTGTTTTGCACGTTCGCAAGAGCACCGTCGCGGAGCCGGCGTTGCGTGCGGTGTATGACGCGCTGGGCATCGACGCGGTGCCGGGAGGGGTCCGCAAAATGATCGTCTGAACCCCGCATGACGCGATGTAGTGCCGCTCGGGCTGCGGAGGAGGCGCAAGCTGCTGATAAGATGGATGGACTTTAGTCGCGTGCGGACCGAGCACGCTCCGGCCAACTTCACCACGATCAAGCATTTGGCATTCAACCTTGGTCAGACGAGCCCCTGGCAAGAACTCGTTGCGCGGTAGGCGCAAGGCGGCCGCGTGGGATGATGAGTTTCTCGCAAGCCTCATTACCGGGTGAAAGGTTCACCCGATTCCCCTGCTACCCAGGCCCTCGGCGAAGCCGTTCCGTCCAACCGGATTCTGCAAAGGTGAAAAAGAGTGCTTCACGTTAAGCACCAGCCAAAAAGCGGTTAGGCGACGGAGAAAAAAAAAGCCTGTTGTATGCTCCAGCGCGAAGAGTGGCATGGGGCGGTGTGGGATTGGCTAGTCTCTGACTGAGCGCTACGACGGACTAATAGCGAGGTGCTGTCGTGCTGCGACCGGGTAACGATCACGGGTACGGTGCCGGTGATCTGCTACGCGGAAGGGATGACCCCGGTTTCTCAATGCCAATGGGATCTGCATCTTCGATTATCCCGAGTTCATCCAGGCGCTGCGCGATCGTGTGCGGGACCGCGCGGCAGCGCTGGCCTCGGAATCCGGGCTGACGATCGGGCACATCGCCACGAGGCACATCCGCCGCTTGGGCGTTAGAAGCGCAGCTGCGCGACCCGCGCCAGCAAGGCAAGGTGGCTTACCCGCTCGATGAGGTCCTGCTTTTGTGCCTGCTCGGCGTGCTTGCCGGGGCCGAGGCTTTCACCGAGATCGCCCTGTTCGGCGTCAAAAAACTGGCGTTTCTTCGC
>NZ_CAJATU010000179.1 GCF_903944925.1 uncultured Rhodopila sp.
AGGAATGGTCCCACAGTCTCACCAAGGAATGCTCCGACAGGGGAAGGCTCCGTCGAGATCCGTGAGGGAGCGGCCCCGCCGTCCCTCAAAATCCGTGATCAGAAAACGCCGAAAACCCGTCGCTTTGCATGCTCAGGCTCAATCATGGCTCACCTCCCACAGAAAGGTGGGAAGCCGCCGGCTCCGTTGCACCATTGGGACTGTTCCGGTCTGGTGGCGGTTGATACATAATACCGCAGCAGCGTGAACAATCTGGCGTATTGCCTGCAAGCGCTGGGCGACGCGTCCGCGGCCTTGCCGCTGTATCGGCGTGCGCTGGAAAGCTGCGAGCGTGTGCTCGGGGCGGAGCATCCGGACACGCTCGGCAGCGTGAACAATCTGGCGCATTGCCTGCAAGCGCTGGGCGACGCGTCCGCGGCCTTGCCGCTGTTCCGGCGCGCGGCGGAGGGTCTGGAGCGTAGTTTAGGGCGCGATCACCCGACTACAAAGACCGTCAAAGCCAATTACGAGCGTGCCTCGAAGGCCACAGGGAAACCCCGCTCACGTTTCAGGCGGTTCGTCGAAAGAGTGACCTCACGGCGTTCCTAACCTTCGTCAAGAAGTCGGGTTCGGCTTGCCGGCGCTTCCACTCGGATAACCAAAGCGGCTCAAGCCTGAACCGCGGGCCGGGCCAATCCGGCGGCGCGACGAAACGTCCCGCGGGGCCGCATCCGTCCGGCAGCTTAAGATCATCGCGTGAGAGCGGTATCGGGTCGCTGTCCCGCCAGTTCATGACGCGATAGAGTAACTCATCCGTCAGCGGCGTTGCCGCTGTTCCGGCGTGCGACCGAGGGTCTTGAACGCCCGTTTGGTCCGGGTCAGCCGCCCACGAACCTGGCCAAGGCCAGGTATAAGACGGTGCTTCGGTGGGCAGGGTAACGGCGCCCGCTGTTTCAACGGATGGTCGAAAGAACGACCTCACGGCTCTCCCGACCCTTGTGAAGAAATCGGGATTGGCTTGTCGGCGCTTCCACTCGAAGAGCCAGAACGGCTCCATCCTGTAGCGCGGGCCGGGCCAATCCGGGGGCGCCTTGTAGCGTGTCGGCGGACCACAGTTTTCCAGCAGCTCCGATAGCTTAAGATCGTCCGGGGAAAGGGCCATCGGGTCGTTCTCCAGCCAGTTCATGACACGACGAAGTCACAGATACTTTATCCGGTAGCGAACCGGGAGTCACAATGCGTTCACACGCACGGGGCGGGTCAACGCTTCCCCTCAATCTCACGAACGAGCTTTTTCCGGTTTTTCGATCTGAACCCTGGCTATTCAGGGCCGGCAGTGTGCACAAGCTGTTCCATCCTCCGGGTCAGCGTCCACCATGTCGCCAGGAACTCATCCTCCGTCATCTTGCCCAGCCGCAAGCATTCGGAGGCGAACTCGATCCGGCTGGCCTCCTCGCGAAACGCCGATGCCATCGAAAACCAGTGCTGCTGCCGCGCACCGCTGCCGACAATCAGGCTATAGATGCCGATCATCGTTGCGAGTGTGGTGATGATCGCCCAGACCGGGGCGAAGATCGGCTGACTCAGGTAGCTGACCGATCCCGTCAGCAGCGATGACGCGATCAGCAAGGCCGTTGACCAGCGCACTGCCCGTTCCATGGTCATGCTGGCTTGCATCAGCTTGAGGCAGCAGAGTTCGTTGTATCGGCATTTAGTATACAGATCGAACAGCTTCTGCTTGTTCGCCTCGAAGTCGGTAGTCGGGTCGGTTGTGGCCACGGCGTCAGCGCCGGCCGTTCGGCGACGGAACCGTGGCTTTGTGAAGCGTGAGCCGTTGTGCAACGTCCAGCATGAAACCCGCCCGGGTAAACCTGCGAACGGCAATAGCGGGGAGAGGTTAACCGGCAGTTAACGCCCGGGATTTAGCCGCAGTGCCGCTTCCCCATACCACGCTGAACCATTGAACGAATTGGACCATTATGATAGTCCAAACCTGAGGAGGTTCCGGCATGAATATCCCGATCAGCGACGCCAAGGCACAACTGACCGAACTGGTGCGGCGTGCCGAAGCCGGCGAGGACATCGTGCTGACACGGCACGGGCACCCGGTGACGCGCCTGGTGCCGATCCGGCACCTCCCAACAACCGCTGAAAAGCGAGCCCTGTTCGCCGACATCATGCAAAGCGGGCGCACGAAGGCTGCGGATGAGGATGCGGCGCGCAGCCAGGATTTCCTGTATGACGACCATGGACTGCCGGGTTGATCGTTGTCGATACGTCCGCCTTGTTCGCCATTGCAGCGGGTGAAGCACGCGGTCCGGCCTGCGCCGAGGCCCTGGCAGTCGAGACCGTCATCGTGATTTCAGCCGCCACCCTGGCTGAGGCTCTGATCGTGGCCGCCCGGACGGGACTGACGGCAGAGATGCACCGCCTCATCGCCGGGGCGGGCATGGAGGTGATCCCGCTGATCGAGGCCGATGCCGTGCGCGTGGCCGATGCCTACAACCGATGGGGCAAGGGCGTCCACCCGGCTGGCCTGAACTACGGCGACTGTTTCGCCTACGCGTTGGCGCAAGCCCGCAAGTGCCCACTACTATTCGTTGGCAACGACTTCTCGAAGACGGATGTGCGGTCAGCTCTTTGAGCCTCTTCGTTCGAGCCGAACTGCATGACCGCACGCGTCAGGCACCGTCATCGTCAGATGGGCAATATAGCCCGACCGGCTTTCCCCTGCCGCGTGTGCCTGCGCATCGAGACGCAGTAAAACCCGGCGCGGCAGGGTGATGTTCACCCGCTCGACGGTCCCATCCAACGCGGCGGGGTCCACCGCTATGACGCCGAACGCCCATCCGGCAAAGTCCGGTTTCGCCGTTATGGCCTCGATAGAAGACGCCGCGGGAATAGCCTCGCCGGCATCGAGTGTCGCATCGATCCACGCGGCGGCAGCCTCCTCGGCACCCGTTATGGCTTCATCCAGCGTATCGCCGGCCGAGAAGCAGCCGGGCAGGTCGGGCACGACAACGCCGTAGGCTGCTGTGTCGGTGCCGATTTCGATGGCGATCGGATAGCGCATGGTCACCTCCTACAATCCCGCCTGTTTGCGAATCGCAGCGACCAACCCGATACCCAAGTCCTTCTTCGGATGGGGAACGACGACAATTCCGGGGCGCATTGGATGCCTGAAAACATGGTGTGAACCTCGGATGCGGTCCAGGGTCCAACCTGCGGTTTTTAACTCCTTGATGAGGTCCGCACTCTTCATGTGTGTATCATACACATGATCTGACGTTGGTCAACCGAATCGTGACGGGCAACATCATTCAGGGCAGGCTGGCTCCGACCTGTGGGTTCAGAAAGCGAAGTCGTGGATGGCCGGACCAAGTCCGGCCATGACACAAGGGCACAACCGACAGCCGGCCACTCCTGAACAGAGACTTCTCTCCCCTTGATCCCGCCAACGGGTCGAACTTATCGCCCTCTACTCAATATCCTCCAAACTGAACTGCTCAGCCTCCTCGTCATAACTGAACAGCTCCGCGTACCGCCCCCACCCGATCACTGTCCGTAACGTATCCGCCGCGTAACTGGCGGACATATGATCTTCCAGTTCGTCCCTGAAACGAACCGCCGAGGCCCGGTGATTCCACCGCTCATCCAGCACCTGCCGGATCATGTTCACCAACGGCACATGCTGCCGCAGCGCCTCGCCAAAGATCTTCTTCCGGTCATCCGTGTCGCTATTCACGAAACTCCGCCCCGCGTCGGTCAGCAGGATATCGCCTTCCTCCAGCACCGCGAACCCCAGCAACTGCAGCGTCTCGCCCAGCGGCAGGATATCGTCCACCTCGTATTGCAACGCCCCCGCCAGCGCCGGCAAATCCGCCCGTCCGTTGTAAGGCTCCGCCGCCAGGGTCTCCATCAACCCCGACATCACGTTCGTTCCCACCGACTGCAGCGGCAACGCCAGCGGCGAGGGCGCCGGGGCCGTCGGCAGCCGAGGCTCCACCGGCTTCCGCCGCGTCATGATCCCGTAGATATCGTCCACCAACTGCCGGAACGCCGGGTCCAGCCGGTTTCGGGGATGCGGAAACGGCACCTTCAACTCATGCGCCACCCGCCCGGGATTGGACGAGAACACCAGGATGCGGTCGCACATCAGCACCGCCTCTTCGATGTTGTGAGTCACCATCAGCACCGACTTCACCGGCAGCTTGCCGTCCATCCACAGATCGATCAGATCGGTGCGCAAGGTCTCCGCCGTCAGCACGTCCAGTGCGCTGAACGGCTCATCCATCAGCAGCAGGTCCGGATGCACCACCAGCGCCCGCGCCAGCCCGACGCGCTGCCGCATGCCGCCCGACAGCTCCTTCGGATAGGCGTTCTCGAACCCGCCCAGGCCGATCATGTCGATCGCTTCTTCGGAGCGGCGTTCGCGCTCGGCGCGGGCAACGCCGCGCGCTTCCAGCCCGAGTTCGACGTTCTCCTGCACAGTCAGCCAGGGAAACAGCGCGAAGCTCTGGAACACCATCGCCACGCCATCCGTCGGCCCCGACAGCGGCACCCCGCGCCACGTCACACTACCCGCGGTCGGCTTCAGCAGTCCCGAAACAATCCGCAACAACGTCGACTTGCCGGATCCGGAACGGCCGAGCAGCGCAACAATCTCGCCCTCACGCAGCGTCAGATTGACATCGTCCAGCACCACCAGATCGGCGTTGGCGTCCTTGTGGTAGGCCTGACGGCAGGCCTTCACTTCGATCAGGCAGGGGCGAAGCTCGACGGCTGTATCCATGATCGTATCCTCAGGCCAGGGTCAGGCGCCGCTGCGCGTACGCATACATGGGGCGCCAGAGCAAGCGGTTGAACAGCACGACGAACGCGGACATCACCACCACGCCCAGGATCACCCGGGGCATGTCGCCGCGATCCGTCGCATCGGCGATATAGGCACCAAGCCCGTGCGCCTGAAGCTTGGTATCGCCCCAGGACGCGACCTCCGCCACGATCGCCGCATTCCACGACCCGCCCGAGGCAGTGATCGCCCCCGTCACATAGTACGGGAAAATCCCCGGGATGATCACTTTCCGCCACCACAGCCAGCCGCCGATGCGGAAATTCGCCGCCACTTCCTTCAGGTCGCCCGGGAACGCCGCCGCGCCGGCCACCACGTTGAACAGGATGTACCACTGCGTGCCCAACACCATCAGCGGCGTCAGCCAGATGTCGGGGCTCAAATGGAAATACACGATGAACAAGACCACCGGCGGAAACAGCAGATTCGCCGGAAACGCCGCCAGGAACTGAGCCACCGGCTGCGCCCGCCGCGCCCACACCGGCCGCAATCCCAGCCACACGCCAATCGGCACCCAGATCGCGCTGGCAATGATCATCAGCACCACGACCCGAACCAGCGTGATCAGCCCCAGCGACACCGCCTGTTCGACATCCGACCAGGACAGTTCCCGCGCGGCGAAACCCTGCACCCGCCAGATCGCCCAGGCGAGCACGGCCAGCAGCAGCGCGATCCAGAGTGCGTCGATCCACCGCGAAGGCTCCGAGCGGCCCGCCGCACGCGGCCCACCGGTAAACGACAGCCGCAAACCGCCGAGATACGCCGCCGCGTCGCCGAAAGCCTCGCCAATCAGCTTCAGCAGCCGGGTGCGCCGCATCAGCCGCAGCATCCACGGATCGGAGGCAGTCGTGCCGGCCGTGGTCTCGAAGCGGAACTTCGCGGACCACGCGACCAGAGGACGGAACAGCAACTGGTCGTAGGCCAGGATCACCAGCAGCATCGCCAGGATCGCCCAGCCGACGGCAACGATGTCCCGCTGCTCCAGCGCCAGCGCGACGTAGGACCCGATACCGGGCAGCTTCCAACTGTTGTCGCCGACAGTGACGGCTTCGGAGGCGACGACGAAGAACCAGCCGCCGGACATCGACATCATGGTGTTCCAGACCAGCCCGGGCGCGGCGAAAGGCACCTCCAGCTTCCAGAACTTCTGCCACCCGGTCAGGTGGAAGCTGCGCGAACACTCCGCCAAATCGGCCGGCACCGTCTTCAGCGACTGGTAGATGCTGAACGCCATGTTCCAGGCCTGGCTGGTGAAGATCGCGAAGATTGCCGCCAGCTCCAGCCCCAGCACCTGGCCGGGGAAAAGGTTCATGAAGAACACCACCGTGAACGTCAAAAACCCCAGGATCGGCACCGACTGCAGCACATCCAGCACCGGCACCAGCACCAGAGCGGCCCGCCGGCTTTTCGCCGCCGCGGTGCCGTAGGTGAAGGTGAAGAACAGCGACGCGGCCAACGCCGCGAACATCCGCAGCGTGGTGCGCAGCGCGTAGTTCGGCAGGTTCCACGGGTCGAGGCTGATCTCGGTCGCGCCCGGCGCGTCGATCCGCTTCAACGTGCCCTCCGCGACATGCCCGAACGCGATCAGCGCGCCGATGACGCACACGAACGCCACGGCGTCCCAGAGGTTGGGCAGGCGCCATCCGGCGGCCATCGAGGGGTATTTCGTGGCTGACATGTCGCAGAAGCCGATTGTTGGCAGGAGGGGGTTCGCAGCCGCCCTGTTAGCCCGCCCGCGCCAACCCTGTCACGCCCGAATGGCGTTGCAGTTTCATGACATCACGGCTGGTTCCGGGTGATCAGCCGCCCGGCCCGCGCCTCGGTGGCGCCGTCGCCGAACACATAGGCTGACTGCCCGTTGATCCAGGTTTCCAGGATGCCGATGGAGACCGCCTGCGGTTGGTCATAGCCGGCCGCATCGCTCACGGAATCAGGATCGAACAGCACCAGATCGGCATAGGCGCCCTCGCGGATGACGCCGCGGTCCACCATGCCGAACACCGAGGCGGTGTGGCCGGTCATCTTGCGCACCGCCTCCTCCAGGCTGAACAGCCCAAGGTCGCGGCTGTAATGCCCGAGCACGCGCGGGAAGGTCCCCCACAACCTGGGATGCGGAAACTCATCGTGCGGCAGGCCGTCGCTGCCGATCATCGCGAGGCGGTGGGACAGGATGCGCTGGACGTCGGCTTCGTCCATCTGGAAGAAGATCCCGCCCGCCGGCAGCAGCCTCTCAGCGGCCTCGCGCAATCCCATTTTCCAGTCCGCCGCCACGTCGTGCAGGTGTCGGCCGGCCATCTCCGGGTGCGGCACCGACCAGGTGATCTGCACCGGCACATCCTCTCGCACGCGGTGCGGCATCAGCACGGTGGAACTGGCGTCGTAGGGATAGACGTCGAAATCCACCTTCTGGCCGATGGCGGCGCTTTGGATCAGGGCGAGGGTGTCGGCGCTGCGGCCGAAATTCTCCGGCATGGTGCATTTGTGGTGGCTGATCACCACCGGCGCACCCACAGCGCGGCCGATCTTGAGGGATTCCTCGATCGACAGCAGGACGTCGGCCGCCTCATCGCGCATATGGGTGACATACATCCCGCCGGTGGCGCGCAACGCTTCGGCGACGGCGATCACCTCGTCCGTCGGCGCCATGATGTTGGGCGGGTAATACAGGCCGGTGGAAAAGCCCGAGGCGCCCTCGACCAGCGACTGCAGCAGCCGCGACTGCATATAGGCAGCCTCGCGATCGGTTGCGGCGCGATGCGTGTCGCCGTTCATCGCCTCGATCCGCAGCGACATGTGTCCGATCAGGGCGTAGGTGTTGACCGGCGGCGGCTCGCGCTTCAGCCGCTCGGCGTAATCGCCGAAGCTGCCGAAGCTGTACCAGCTTTCGTCGCCAATCAGGTCCAGCGGCGGCGGCGGACGCGACGTCATCCGCACCGGCGACAAGGATACGCCGCAATTGCCGACGACGACGGTGGTGACGCCCTGGGACATCTTGCAGAGCATACAGGCCGGGCCGCACAGCACCGCGCGATCGTCATGCGTGTGGGCGTCGATAAATCCCGGAGCCAGCGCCAGGCCGTTCGCGTCCACCTCGCGATCCGCGTGCGACGCCCCGAGGTCGCCGATAGAGACGATCCGGTCGCCGGTGACGCCGACATCCGTCCGCACCCGAGGGGTGCCGAGGCCATTAAAAACATTCGCATCGCGGATGATCAGATCGAAGCGCAGTGTCATGGCTTGCTCCCCCCGTCTTGTTGGTAGATTAGACTTTTGACATTAATCCGGAGAGTACGGTCGTGACCATCGCTGACTTATGCCTGCTCGCGGCCGTCGTCCTGACGATCGCCACGATCGCGCCTGCCAAACTGGATGGCGGCAGGGAATACGACAACGCCAATCCGCGCGACGCCGGGTTCTACAAGCCGGGGCTGCGGGCGCGCGCGCAAGGCGCGCACCTGAACGGCTATGAGGCGTTTCCGTTCTTTGCCGCATCGGTCATCCTGGCGGAGATGCGGGCGGTGCCGCAGGGTGTGGTGAACACACTGGCGGTGGCGTTCATCCTGATCCGGATCGTCTACGTGCTGCTGTATCTGACCAACCGCCCGACCCCGCGGTCGATCGTCTGGTCAGTCGGCATGCTGTGCAACCTGGCGATCTTCTTCGCACCGGTCTGGGCGTAGGGGGCTGTCGCAGGCGCACCAAGGCGTAAACGTGTCATGGCCGGCACAAGGCCGGCCATGACACCAATCACTGGCGGCCCGACGATGGACTATTCGTTAAGCGTGCTGCACCGGCTCCAGCGAACCTGCCCGGTTCCCCGCACTCATGCGGCGTTCGGCGATCTGCGCCTTCATCGCCTTCTGCAGCTTCTCGAACGCCCGCACCTCGATCTGCCGCACCCGCTCGCGCGAGATGTTATATTGCTGTGACAGATCTTCCAGCGTGGTCGGGTTATCCTTCAATCGGCGCTCGATCAGGATGTGCCGTTCCCGCTCATTCAGCGATTTCAGCGCGCCGGTCAGCAGAGCCTTGCGTCCCGTCAGCTCCTCGCGGTCCGCGATCGAGACTTCCTGGCTTTCCGACTCGTCGACCAGCCAGTCCTGCCACTCGCCCTCACTGTCCTGACGCACCGGCGCATTCAGGCTGTGATCCGGTGCGGCGAGGCGGCGGTTCATGCTGACCACATCCTGCTCCGGCACATCGAGCACGCGGGCGATCTTTGCCACCTGCTCCGGCTGCAGATCGCCGTCATCAATCGCCTGCATCTGGCCCTTCAGGCGGCGCAGGTTGAAGAACAGCTTCTTCTGGGCGGCGGTGGTGCCCATTTTCACCAGCGACCACGAATGCAGAATGTATTCCTGGATCGCCGCGCGGATCCACCACATGGCGTAGGTCGCCAGGCGGAAGCCGCGGTCGGGATCGAAGCGTTTGACCGCCTGCATCATCCCGACATTGCCTTCGCTGATCAGCTCGCCTACCGGCAAGCCGTATCCGCGGTACCCCATCGCTATTTTTGCGACGAGTCGCAGATGGGAGGTGACAAGCTTATGCGCCGCCTCCATATCCTGCGTGTCACGCCAGCGGTGAGCCAGCGACAGCTCCTCATCCGGGGTGAGCATCGGGAATTTGCGGATCTCCTGGAGATACCGCGAGAGATTGCCTTCCGGGGCAATATTAAGGACGGCAGAGGCCACGTTGCAGGCTCCTTTCGTCAACCGCATTAACTTGCCCGAACGCCGGCGCAAGGACTGCGATATGAATGTGACTGAGACAGTCTGGATGCAGGGTGGGACTTTCACGTCCCGGCGACCCACCCCAGAACGGCAGCGGCATGGCCGGACGACCCCGTCGGTGAAGGGCATCCACCCGCGCCGACCATTTTCGTATACAGGACTGAAATGGTCCTGTCAAGATTAAGTCTCGTTCAGGTACCGGACATCTTGTAATCGATATCCTGGATCAGTTTCTCCATATCGGCCGGAATCGTGGCGCTGAAGCTGAGCGGCTGGCCCGTCCGGGGATGCGCGAAACCGAGCGTTGCGGCGTGCAAAGCCTGTCTCGGGAAGTCGAGCAGCGTCCCGCGCAGCGGCTGATCCACGGTTTTCGCCACCGCGGGCACCCGACGGATATAGACCGGATCGCCCACGACCGGATGACCGCTCACGGAGAGGTGAACGCGGATCTGGTGAGTCCGCCCGGTCGCCAGCCGGCATTCCAGCAGCGCCAGGCTGGTCCCCCAGGCCCTTGTGGTGCGGTACCGGGTCAGCGCCGCCTTGCCGCCATGCCCGACGACCGCCATGCGCTTGCGGTCCTGCTTGTCGCGGCCGATGGCGCCCTCGATCTCTCCGGTCAGCGGGTTCGGCAGGCCCCAGCATAGCGCGACATAGGCGCGTTCCAGGTCGCGGGCGGCGAAGGCGGTGGTCAGCACATCGTTGGCGAGCTGGGTCTTGGCGACCACCATCACGCCGGAGGTGTCCTTGTCGAGCCGGTGGACGATCCCGGGCCGCCGCTCCGCCCCGATGCCGGTGAAGCCGGGGCCGCAATGCGCCAGCAGCGCGTTCACCAGGGTGCCGTCGAGATTGCCGGGTGCCGGATGCACCACCAGCCCGGCCGGCTTGTCGAGCACGATCAGATCGGCGTCCTCATACAGGATGGTCAGCGGGATGACCTGCGCCCGCGGCGTCGCCGGTATCGGCGCCGGCACGTCCAGGGTGTAGATGCCGCCGACGCGCACCGGTTCGGCCGGCTGGGTGACGGGGCCGGTGTCGCTGCGCAGCCGCTGCTCGTCGATCAGCGTCTTGATGCGGGAGCGCGAGATCGTGCCGCTGGCCTCGGCGATGAAGCGGTCCACCCGCTGGCCGGCATGCTCCGCCCCGGCGGTGAAGCGAATGGGTCCGGAGGTCGGGGGGGCGCCGCGGGCTGTCATGCGGCCGGGGGATACAGCGATTGCGGGTGGTTGGGAACGCGGCGGCACAGCGCCGCCACGTCACGGCGGCGCGCTGGCCCGATTCACCGCGTCAACCGCCAGTCTCAGTTCAGCGGGCAGGCATTGCACCCGCAGACGAACCCCGGTGCCGGCGGCGCGTTCGTCCAGTTCCCGTTCCAGCCGCCGCTCGCCTCGCAGGCTATCGGACAGACCGCCTTGGCATCCGCGTTGCCGCCGATGGGCCGCGGCGCTTTCTGATCGCAGCCGCAACTGTAATGCGCGACCGATTGCGCGATGATCTCGCCCTTGATCGCCTTCACCCAGTTGCGTCCGTTGGCGTCCAGCTTGAACGCGACCGGATCGCTGGTGCGGGCAAGCTCATACATCCGCTGATAGACAGGATACGCCGCGGCCAGTTTCTGGAAGGCGCTGTTGCGCACGCTCATGAGGTATTGCGGATTGCCCTCGCCCGGCTTCGGCTGGCGGAAGCTATGCCAGATCGTCTCGGTGGCGGCGATAGTGTTGGCCAGCTTCACCGCCAGCGCCCGTGTCCCGCGCCCCGTCGTGGCCGGATTTACGCCGACGGCATCGACATAGAACAGCTTTTGGTGTCCGGTCGTGTCGGACAGCGGCATGACCTTGAGGCCGATATTCGCCAGCGTCGCCGGGCTCATCACCGACATCGACTCGCTGAATCCCATGAAGGCGCGGCCGTAGCCCTGGTCGAACCATTTCCCCCGCGCATAGGGCGTCTCGTCTTCCGACTTGGCGTTCCAATAGCTTGCCATGGCCAGCATGGTGCGCTGGTCGGCAATATAGGCCGGATCGGGTTTGGCCGGTTCCGGCAGCGGATACACGCCGTTCACGCTATGCGCGATATCCAGGTAGAGCGTCGCGTTGGTGGTGCCGCCGTTCATATCGACCATAAAACCACGCCGATCGGGCGGGATTTCACTGGTGTAGGTGCATTGCTTGAGGGCTGAGCTGAGCTGGCCCAGGGTATTCGCATTGGCAATCGCGGCATCGTCCTTGCGGTAGAACAGAATGTTGGCGCAGCCGAGCTGCGGCACCGCCCAGTATTTGCCGTCCGCCATCACCGCCTTGCGGGCGTAGTCGAGGAAATCGTTGGCATCCTGGATTTCCGCCGGCTCCATCGCCGCAAGCAGGCCGCGCGCACGGAAATCCTCCAGATACATGGCGTCGAAGATGAACACGTCGGCCTGCGCCGGCGGTTCGGTGCTGTAGCCGCCATCCCAGATGTTGAAGTCCTTGATGAAGGCAAGCGTCCCCTTCGGGTTGACCTGCTTCCACGCCACCCGGATGGCGTATTCGAACTGATCGACCCTGGGCACCCAGGGATACAACGCAACGGTCAGGGTTTCCGCCCGGACGGAGGCCCATGCGCCCATCAGCACCAGCAGGAGCATGGACAGGGCGGCTCGGACGGACGGGAGCAGCGCCCGCGGCGCCCTTCCGGACGGCATGACGGCGGACTGTTGCATTGCTGGTTTCCCCCTTGCTGCGGTGTTTCCCGGTTGCAGAATGATATGGTTTCAGGAATGTTAGGTGCACGATAGAGGATTTGCAACCGTAATCATGGCGAAGCCGGTCTGTATAGGGAATGGTTTGTCGCCCGCAGTCTTCAGCTCGATGCCGGGCGGCCGCCGCGGACGCCGCGGCGTGTTGCGTGTATCAGTCTCGCCGCGCGGCCGCCGCTGTGGCACCGCCGCCGAACCGGGCAGGAGTGGGTATGGCTTTTCTGAAAATCGCGGTCGTCGTGATGGGCGTGCTGATCATCGGCGGGACCGCGACGCTGATCGCCGTGATGGCGAAGCGGGCCGCCGGGTCCGGCGAGTTGCCGCCGGTGGTGACGGCCGTGCTGGAGGAGCCCGCCGGTTCCCGCATCGCCGGCATCGCCGCGACTCGCGATCGTCTGGCGGTGCAGGTGCAGGGCGGCGGGAGCGACCGCATCATCCTGATCGACCCGGCGACCGGGGCCCTGGCGGGGCGGATTTCGCTGGCGCACTAGGAAACAGGCGCTTGAGGTTCCGGCGGTTCCGGGTTAGAACGCGCGCCTTGGCCGATGTCCCGTTCGTCTAGAGGCCCAGGACAGTGCCCTCTCACGGCACCAACAGGGGTTCGAATCCCCTACGGGACGCCAAGTTTTTCCTTTGCAGACAAGCACGTCGGCGGCGCGGAGCGGCCTCGCGATCCGCCTCAAATTCAGTGCGTCGCGAAAACGCTATCCCCAGCCGGGGTGCCGAACAGCACGACGGTATACGGCGCGCCCGGCTCGTCCATGCCCGGTGCCGAAGCCGGCATCCCCGGAGCCGAAACCCCTCGCGCCTCCGGCCGATCGGCCAGGAGGCGGATGACGTCGGCGGCGGGGACGTGGCCCTCGATGACGTAGCGATCCACCACGGCGGTGTGGCACGACGCCAGCGCATCGGGCACGCCGCGCGCGCGCTTGACTGCCGCAATGTCGCCGGTGTCATGCACGGTGACGCTGAACCCGGCCGCCTGCATATGGCGAACCCAGCCGCCGCAGCAGCCGCAACTGGCGTCCTTCCAGACCGTCAGCGGCGGCAGCGTTCCGGCCCGCGCAACCAGTGGCAGGACGATGCAGGCGGCGCCGAGACGAAGCGCGTTTCGCCGGGTTGTTGGTGCGGATGTCACGACGGCCGTCTCCTGACGATGATTGCCCTGCCGCGGACGGAGGTACGCGGCCGTCATTAGAGCGGGCAAAGCTGCTCGCATTGATTTCAGTCAAGGCCCGAACTACCCCGAGACCATGGAAATGCCGCATGTGCGGACTATCTTTCCGGTGATGGCCACCCTGATCGCCTACACCGACTACAAGAGTCCCTACGCCTTCCTGGCAAAGGACCGGATCTACGCCCTGGCGGACGACACCGGCGCGCAAATCGACTGGCGGCCGTATGTGCTGGACGTGCCGCTCTACCTCGGCAGCGCCACCGTCGGCGAAGACGGCACCGTGGCCGAGGCGGACCGCAACCCGCACCAATGGCGGCGCATCCGCTACATGTTCATGGACTGCCGCCGTCAGGCCCGGAAGCAGGGCCTTGTCCTGCGCAGCACGCGAAAGATTTGGGATTCCCGAGCCGCCGCCGCCGGCATGCTGTTCGCCCAACGGCATGGCCCGGATGTATTCCGCCGCTACCACGACACGGTCTTCGAGCGCTTCTGGCAGCGGGACCTGGACATCGAGGACACCGGTGCACTCGCCCGCGTCCTGGCGGAGGCTGGCGCCGGCGGGTTCGAGGCCTTCCTGCCCGAGGGTCTCGCCAACGTAGAGGCCATCGGCCGGGCGGCCGAAGCAGACGGCGTGTTCGGCGTCCCGACCTTCATCCTGGACGGCGAGATGTTCTGGGGCGGCGAACACCTGCCGGAGATTCGCGCATTGCTGCGCGACCGGCACACGCAAGCCGCATTATAGTTCGGGCATGACAGACACCCACGCCGCTTTCGCCCCCTTCGTCGCTACCCTCGGCCGCGGCCCGGGCCGCTCGCGCGCGCTGACCCGGGAGGAAGCCCAAACCGCCTTCGGCATGGTCCTCCGCGGCGAAGCCGATCCCCACCAGATCGGCGCATTTTTGATGTTGCTGCGGTTTCGCGGGGAGGATGCGGAGGAAATCACCGGCATGGCCCGGGCGGTGCGCGCCCAGTGCGGTCTGGGGCGGCCGGAGTTGGCCGTGGACCTCGACTGGCCGTCCTACGGTGCCGGCCGCACACGCGGCGCGCCGTGGTTCCTGCTGTCCGCGCTGGCGCTGGCCCGGTCCGGGGTCAGGGTGCTGATGCACGGGTCCAACGACTTCTCCTCCGGCATCAGCGTGGCGGAGGGCATGGCAGCCCTCGGCCTGCAACCGGCCACCGGCCTGGACACGGCCTTCCGTATCAGCCGCTTCGCCTACCTGCCGCTCGAAACCATGGCGCCGGAGATGGACCGCCTGCTGGAGATGCGGCGGCTGTTCGGTCTGCGCTCTCCGGTCAACACCGCCGCCCGGCTGCTGAACCCGGCGGATGCGCCGTTCGGCGTCGATGGCGTGTTCCACCCGCCCTATATCGGGGTGCATCTGGGGGTGGCCGAGCGCATGGGCCGTCGGCGCCTCCTGGTGTTGAAGGGCGGCGGCGGGGAGGCGGAGCGGGTGCCGCTGAAGCCGGCGGTTGCCTCGGTCTGGGACGCGGCGACCGGCCGCGCCGAGATCGCGCTGCCGGCGATCGACGGCCTGCTGCCCCATCCGGCGGTCGGCGACACGCCGGAGTCCTTCGCCGCGGTCTGGCGCGGGGAAACCGCTCCCGAGACGCCGCTGGCCACCGTCCGAGCCACCATCGCGCTCGCCCTTCTGGCAATGGGGCGGGCGGAAAATCCGGATCAGGCGCTGGATCAGGCCACGGCGATCTGGTCGCAGCGGCTGTGACGGCATAGAAGGCGGCGCATGCGCTACATCTCAACCCGCGGGCAGGCGCCCGCGCGCGATTTCGCCGATGTCCTGCTGGCTGGCCTGGCCGAGGATGGCGGCCTGTTCATGCCGGACACCTGGCCGCATTTCTCGCCGGCTGATCTGCGGGCGATGTGCGGCCTGCCGTATGCGGAGCTGGCGGCGCGGGTGATGCAGCCGTTCGTGGGGACGTCGATCCCGTTCGAGGTGCTGCGGACGATCTGCCTCGAGGCCTATGCCGGGTTCGGCCACCCGGCGGTGGCGCCGCTGGTGCAGCTCGAAACCGGGCTGTTCGTGCAGGAGCTGTTCCACGGCCCGACCCTGGCGTTCAAGGACATGGCGATGCAGGTGCTGGGGCGCCTGTTCGACTATGTGCTGACGCAGCGCGACAAGCGGGTGACGATCGTCGGCGCGACCTCCGGCGACACCGGTTCGGCCGCGATCGAGGCCTGCGCCGGGCGCGACCGGGTCGATATCATGATCCTGCATCCGCATGGCCGCACCAGCCTGGTGCAGCGCCGGCAGATGACCACGGTGCATGCGGCCAATGTCGGCAACGTGGCGGTCGAGGGCAATTTCGACGACTGCCAGGACCTGGTGAAGGCGATGTTCGCTGATGCCGGGTTCCGTCAGGAGGTCCGGCTGTCGGCGGTGAACTCCATCAATTGGGCGCGGATCGCGGCGCAGATCCCGTACTATGTGGCGTCGGCCCTGGCCCTGGGTGCGCCGGACCGGGAGGTGGCGTTCAGCGTGCCCACCGGCAATTTCGGCAATGTCCTGGCGGCCTGGGCGGCGCGGCGGATGGGGCTGCCGGTGGCGCGGCTGATCGTCGGGTCGAACCGCAACGACATCCTGGCGCGATTCCTGGCGTCGAACGACATGTCCATGGTGCCGGTGCAGCCGTCGCTGTCGCCGAGCATGGATATCCAGGTCAGCTCCAACTTCGAGCGGGTGCTGTTCGAGCTGCTCGACCGCGATGCGGACCTGACCCGGCAGACCATGCTGGACTTCCGCCGGACCGGACGGATGGCGGTGGCGGACCCGGCATGGCACCGCGCCCGGACGTTGTTCCACGGTTTCCGGCTGGACGATCCGGGGACCGAGGCGGAAATCCGCCGTCTGCATGCCGCCTCCGGTTACCTGGCCGATCCGCATACGGCGGTGGGGGTTGCGGCGGCGAGGGCGCTGCCGTGCGGCGGCGGCGTGCCGATTGTGGCGATGGCGACGGCGCATCCGGCGAAGTTTCCCGACGCGATGGAGCGGGCCACCGGTCAGCGTCCGGCGCTGCCGCCGCGGATGGCGGATTTGTTCGAGCGGGAGGAGCGGTTCACCGTGCTGCCGAACGATCTGGCCACGGTCGAGGGGGCGGTGCGGGCTTTGGTGGGGCGGAATACCGGGTAGGCGGTCACTGACTGCGCATCCGATTTGCCATAGTTATGCGCATGCATATCTACGACCCTCACGCTTCGAAGCGACCGGTCAACATATCCCTCAACAGCGACCTCGTCGCTCGCGCCCGAGCCGAGGGATTGAATGTGTCGGCGCTTGCCGAGGAAGCCGTGTCCGCGGCGCTGACCCGCATCGCCCGGGAGAGGTTTGCGGCCGAAATCGCCCTGGCTTGCAGCGTTCATGAGCAGTACCTCGAAGAGTATGGCAGTCTTGGCGATGCGGTCCGGGCTGCCGCCGAGTAATTCGGGTTGGCTGGACATCGTTCGGCATCGTATTCGCGGCTTCCGCGTGCCGTATCTGCTGGTCGTCCAGCACCACGATATCCCTTCCAGAGCGCGTCTGGCGGCACCGGTCTCGCCATCTTTCCCGCGCGACCTGGATGTCCTGGCCCCGCCGGTGGTGATCGATGGCGCGCGGTATAGGGTGCGGCTTTTGGACATGAGCGCTGTCCCCGTTGCATTGCTCGGTGAGACAGTATTGACCTTGGCGGCTGAACGCGACGCTGTGCCCGACGCCATCGACGTGATCCTGCACGGCCATCCCATCGGCAGGCCGCACTGGGGACGGCGTGTTGTCCGCTCCGCCTGGCCCGTGGCACGCTTACCGCCATGCGCATCCATCTCCAGAATCCCGCCGATGACCCGCTGTTCGATTTCTCCCGCGCGATGTGGGACGCCGCCGCTTCCCTTGCCCCGGATATCGGGATCGGCCACAGCGTCAGCCTCGGCGCCACCCCGGACGAGTTTGCCGCCGCCATGCGGGACGCCGAGGCGCTGGTGACCGACGCGAGTGTGATCCGCGCGCTGTTCCCCTGCGAGGCGCCGCGTCTGAAGCTGATTTTCCTGACCGTCGCCGGCCTCGACGGTCTTGCCCCGTTCACGTGGTTGCCGCCCGGTGTCGTGCTGATGAACAACCGTGGTGCCCATGCGGTGAAATCCGGCGAGTTCGCCATCATGTCCATCCTCATGCTGGCCAATCGCATCCCCGCCATGGTGACCCATCAGCGTGCCGGCACCTGGCGCAAGCTGTGGGGTTCGGCCGCCGGCGGCCGGGCGGTCACCGTCGTCGGGCTGGGGACGCTCGGGGGCGCCACCGCCGAGCACGCCGCCCGGTTCGGCATGCGGGTCACCGGCGTGCGCGCCAACCCGGCGCCGCATCCGTCCTGCGAGCGGGTCATCGGCCCGGACGCCCTGGACGAGGCGCTGCCCGGGACGGACATCCTGGTCCTCGCCTGCCCGCTGACCGCCTCGACGCGCGGGTTTATCGACCGCCGCCGGCTATGGCTGCTGCCGCACGGCGCCGGGATGGTGAATATCGGCCGCGGCGGGTTGCTCGACCAGGACGCGCTGTGCGATCTGCTCGACGACGGCCATCTGTCCGGCGCCGTGCTGGACGTCTTTACGCCGGAGCCGATACCGCCCGGCCACCGCCTGTGGTCCACACCGAACCTGATCATCAGCCCGCATACGGCGGCCGACGATCCGGCGACCTATAACCCGCGCAGCCTGGACATCTTCCTGGACAACCTGCGGGCCTGGCGCGACGGCAAGAAGCTGCCCAACCGGTTTGATACCGGGCGCGGCTACTGATGCTGACCTCGCTGGTCGCCCTGCTCGGGGCAGCGACGATCGCGGTGCCGCTGACCCGGCGGTTCGGGCTCGGCAGCGTGCTGGGGTATCTGCTGGCCGGAGTGGCCATCGGGCCCTCGGCGCTCGGGCTGGTCAGCCAGATCGACCAGATCGAGTCGATCGCCTCGCTCGGCGTGGTCATGCTGCTGTTCCTCATCGGCCTGGAACTGCGCCCGCGGCGGCTCTGGGTGATGCGGCGGGCGGTGTTCTTCCTGGGCGCGGCGCAGGTTGCGATCAGCGCCGCCGCTCTGGCCTTCCTGGCGCACCTCGCGGGCGTGGGCTGGGCGGGAGCGTTGGTGCTCGGTGCCGGGCTGGCACTGTCCTCCACCGCGATCGTCCTGCCGATGCTGGCGGAGAACGGCCTGATGCAAAGCCGGCCGGGGCGCGACGGGTTCGCGGTGCTGCTGTTCCAGGACCTGGCGTTCATCCCGCTGGTCGCCGTGGTGCCGCTGCTGGCGGACCAGGCGCTGCCGGACCACGTGCCCTGGCACGACGTGGCGCGCGGCGTGGTCGCGGTCGCGGTGATCCTTGTCGGCGGACGGTTCGCGGTGCCGCCGCTGATCCGGCGCATCGGCGGCGCCCGCACGCCGGAGTTGTTCACCACCGCCGCGCTGCTGATCGTCTGCGGCACGGCCTATATCGCCAGCCTGGCCGGGCTTTCCATGTCGCTCGGTGCGTTCATGGCGGGCGTGCTGCTGTCGCAGTCGGAATACCGGCATGAACTGCAGGCGGATATCGCGCCGTTCGAGGGGTTGCTGCTCGGGTTTTTCTTCATCTCCGTCGGCATGTCGGCGGATTTGAAGCTGGCCGTAGCGCATCCGGGCTGGCTGGCGGGTGCCACCGCCGCGCTGCTGCTGGCGAAGGTCGCGATCAGCTTCGGGCTGGCGCTGCTGGCGCGGCAGAAACTGCCGGAAGCCATCCGCTTCAGCCTGGCCTTGCCGCAGGCCAGCGAGTTCAGCTTCGTGCTGTTCGGCGCCGCTGTGGCTGAGGGCGCGTTGGCCCCGGCCGACGCGGCGTTGGCGACGCTGGTGGCGGCCGTCTCGATGGCGGCAACCCCGGTGCTGTTCGCGCTGTCCGAGCGGTTTCTGATCCCGTGGTTCGAGACGGAGCCGGTGCCGGATTTCGATACCATCGAAGCGGCGGATGCGCCGGTCATCATCTGCGGCTTCGGTCGCTTCGGGCAGATCATCGGCCGGGTGCTGCGGATGCGCGGGATCAGGTTTACCGCGCTGGAGCGCGACCTCGGCCAGGTGGATGTGGTGCGGCGCTTCGGCAACAAGGTGTATTTCGGCGATCCCACCCGGGCGGAACTGCTGCGCTCGGCCGGGGCGGAGCAGGCGAAGGTGCTGATCGTCTCGCTGGATCATCCCGAGGACGCGCTGCGGGTGGTGGAAACGGCGAAGCGCAACTTTCCACAGTTGAAGATTTATGCCCGGGCGCGCAACCGGCGGCATGTGTACCTGCTGATGGATCGCGGGGTGGACGGGCTGGTGCGGGAGACGTTTCACTCCAGTCTCAAGATGGCCGGGGACGTGCTGGAGGCGCTTGGCGTTTCACACCAGGATGCGCTGCGGTCGGTTGAACTGTTCCGCGAGCACGATGAGCGCAACCTGTTGGAGTCGCATGCGATTTACCGGGACGAGAAGCAGTTGATCCAGAGCGTGCAGCAGTCGACGGAGGAGTTGACGGCGCTGTTCGAGGCGGATCAGCGCGGGTAGGTCCCATGGCGGCCTACGCGCCGCCCGCCGCCCGATCGTCTTGGTGCCCGAAGGCAGCGGCTGATAGTCCAAGCCGGGTGCGTGTCGGCGCTAACCAGCGGGCCGCCGGGCCTCCCGCCGGGCGTCGGGTTCGGCCGCGCGGCGTTGATCGTGGTTCATGAAGGCGTCTGGTTTCGCGCCGCCCTGCTGCGTACCCATCTGCGCCCCCATTTGCGCCCCCATTTGCGCCCCCATTTGCGCCCGGTGCTGAGCCAGCCTGTTTTGCACCTCCCGCAGGATCGTCGCCTGGTCACGGACGATCTCCGCCTCCGGCACCGGTTGCGGTTCGGGCTGATGGGGTTTGGCCCGGGTAGCCGGCGCCGCGTTGCGATCACGATACACCTTGTCGAGAAACCGGATCGTGCGATGTTCGGCGGCATTCAGGGACACCGCCGTGCGGCGCAGCGTGTCGCGCTGAACCTCCGGCATCGGCTTATCCGCCTTGGCGCGGCGCAGGTTGTCCAGGGCCGATTGCGAGAAGGCGATGACCTCGGTGACGAGCTGAAGCTCCAGCATCGAGCGGATGGGATAGGATTTCATCAGCTCAACCGCGGCGGCGCGTGCCCGGGAAGGATCGCCGCGCGCGCCGTCCATGAAGAACGGGATCAGGTTGAACAGGGCCTGCTGGAACAGATCCGCTTCGGCGCGCTCCTGCTCGGTCATGGGGGGCTGGGCTGCGGCGGCGTCGGGTTCGGGCATGCAGGGCGGGTCCGGGTGAGGGTTGTTCTTAGTATGTTCACTATATGTCCAAACGCGTCTCAAAATCAAGCACAAAAGTTTGGTGCTGGGCCTTCGCAGAGGGGCCTTCGCAGAGGGGCCTTCGCAGAGGGGCCTTCGCAGAGGGGCGTGGGCAGAGGGGCCTTCGCAGAGGGGCGTGGGCAGAGGGTCCTTCGCAAAGGGGCGTGCGCCCGGCGGCAATGATCGGTTGGCTCACGCGATCCGGGACCCGGCGGCCGGAGCGGGTGGAGGCAAAGTAAGGTGCAGCACAGATTAAGAGGGATCGAGTCACGGATTACACCGAAAGATGGGATGCTTGCGCGGGACTGCGCCGGTCAGCCGGGCGCTTCATGCGGACGGGTCGCTGCTGTGCAAATCCCTGCCTTAATCTTCTTAATCCGTGCTACAAATGCCTTGCTTGCTTTCTGCTGCCGCGAAACCGGAGCGCCGTTTCTTGCCCGATTGGACCAAACTTCCCCTGCGAGCCGAGGTCCTTCGACTACCGAGCGAAGCGATTGTAGAACGCCGCCGGCATACCGAACGCCAACCCATGCAGCGTGCCGGTTATTCAGGGCTTGAAGCCGCGCAAAAATCTGCCGGCGGCGGTTCTCGCGCTCAGCTTGGAGGTGATGCGGTCGTTTCAGTCGGTTTTGTCATACCCGATTGCTTGGGTTCCCCGTGGGCTGACAGACCAGGCGCTAGCCAGGCACCTGCGCCTTGGCAACGCTCACGATCTCGATGCGTACGAACATCAGGCCCTTCTCGCTGCCCCCCAGCTCCTTTGCGGCACCTTCGCTCAAATCCAGAATCCGTCCTTTGACGTATGGCCCGCGATCGTTGACTTTCAAAGAGACATGCTTTCCACTCGCGATGTCGGTTACCTTGACCACGGAACCGAACGGGAGGGTCCGGTGCGCGCACGTCATCCCCCGGGGGTTCAACGGCTCGCCGCTCGCCGTAATGCGGCCAGCAATGCCTCGCCCATACCAAGAGGCTGTCCCGACCTGGATCGTTGCGTTCTCTCGATGGATGGACTCTGTTCGTGCCTTCTCACCCGGACTGGCCAATGCGGGTAGTGTAAATACCGAGGCCAGTAATATTGTGAGGACGCGGAGCTTTATCATGGCTGATCGGCCTCCGTTGTTTTGAACAGATTGCAATGAAATTGGTTATGTGAAGACAATATAATGATAGTGATATCAAACCGATCGGATCTGGCGGCGCGGGCAGACCGGCAAGCGGCCAAATCGCGGGCCGTGCCGGGAATGCGTTTCGCGCAATCCGCCTGGCCAGGATTGGTTTCCTCCTGCCTCAATAGCTTCCGGACCGGCGGCATGCGGCGATCCAGGCCGCGCCGTTTGCCAGAACGCATTCTGCTGCTTAGGAGGGATACGCCGACTGTATTTCCTCCGGTCTGCATCGAGAACCAATTGCAGGGCAATCGGCCTTCTGCAAATGGATCTCGATGTTACAGTCCCGTCGCCGCGCTGTCAGCCCGCTGATCAGGCTGCTTTTTTGAAGCTGTCGATGGCCACGGCCACGCGGGCCTTCAGCGGCGCCACGGCCTGCTCCGTCAGCCTGAACGACGTGTCGGCCAAGGTCTTCGCGTCGGCCGCGGCCCTGCTGATCGAGGCCACGCCGAGCGTGCTCTGAAGGTCAATCACTTCCTTGACCGTTTTCACTGCGCTGAGCGCCTTGGCAAACGCAATCGACTCGTCGTAGGAGGTGATTGCAGTGCCGGCGAATTGCTTGTTCAGATCCTGAACGCCGGCCAACCAGATCTTCCCGGATGCGGTGATCGCTTCGAAGTTTGCCTTGCCGAAGGCGAGGAAATCCTTGGTGTTGTTAAACATGGTGCTCAGTCCTTGTGTAAATGTGGTCGGATTGATGGCCAGCGTCGGATTGACCGCTGTTTCGTAGAGCGTCGCCGCCGGGGCCGCGGTCTCACGACCTCGCTCGGCTGCACTGGTTTTCTCTGTCATCGATCTCTCTCCTGTCAGGGGAAGCGGCCCGACTTCGGCACCGCTTCCTGGCCTTGGGAAGGGTCAGCCAGCACAATTGCTGCACTGCACAATAGGAACATAGTCGGAAGCCGGCCCCGATACAAGAAAAAAATGGTGCAGTGCACAATTCGGCCCTTTGCCGCGGTTTCCGGGGACCTCAGAGGCGTGGCGATGCTCGGTGCGGCGGGTTGGAATCGCTGCCGTGGTTGTTTTCATGCTGCGGTGCAACATATGGGTCGAGCACTTTGAAAGGCCGCATGCGGCATGAAACATTCAGATAAGCTCTCGCTCAGGAACGCTGCCGCCGGGCAGTCCGCCCGGACGGCTGGTCCGAAACCGGCTAAGGCGACGTCGCGTTCCGCTCGGCCAACACCGCAACCCGGCCGCCTGGTCGAGCTCAACGGCTTCGGCGACGACCCCGGCAAGCTTCGCATGCTCGCGCATCTGCCGCAGGCGGCCGCCGGGCGCCCGCTGGTCATCCTGCTGCACGGCTGCGCCCAGGATGCCGCCGTGTTTGCCGGGGACACCGGATGGACCGATCTCGCCGATCGGCTGGGGTTCCCGCTGATCTTGCCGGACCAGCCCAAGATGAGCATGTCCGGCCGCTGTTTTGATTGGTATCGGGAGTCCGACACCGCCCGCGACGCGGGCGAGGCCGGCTCCATTGCCAGCATGACGCGCGCCGCGGTCAGCCATTTCAAGAGCGACCCCGGGCGGGTCTTCATCCTTGGATTGTCGGCGGGGGGCGCCATGGCCGCCGCCCTGCTGGCCGCCTACCCGGACCTGTTTGCCGCGGGCGCTTCGGTCGCCGGCGTGCCAGTCGGCGCCGCGCGATCCGGCATGCAGGCGATCATGCAGATGCGGACCGGCGGCCGGGAGCAAAGTCCCGAGGAATGGGCTGCCCGTGTTCGCGCCGCCGCGCCGGAAGGATTTGCCGGCCCTTGGCCGCGCTTGTCGGTCTGGCAAGGGCAGGCCGATACGACCGTCGCGCCCGGCAACGGCGATTTGCTGGTCACGCAATGGTGCGCGCTG
The DNA here is from genome assembly GCF_903944925.1 of uncultured Rhodopila sp. Lineage (GTDB taxonomy): Bacteria > Pseudomonadota > Alphaproteobacteria > Acetobacterales > Acetobacteraceae > Rhodopila. The sequence continues at coordinate 23,804 of NZ_CAJATU010000179.1, forward strand.
CATGGCTTGGACGGGCCGGGCGTTACCGAGCAGGCCGGGAACGGGATTGAGCACCGGACCTGGCCGGATCGAAGACAGAAGCTGGTAGAGTATTGGTCGCTGCCTGATCTACCGCATGCCTACCCGGCCGGCGAAGAGACGGTCGTCCGCGGCCGCTTCGTCCAACAAGCGCCGGTTGACGCTACGGCCAACATTGCTCGGTTCTTCGAGCTGGACTGATTCACCCGGGTCATTTGCGAAGCGTAATCCCACTGCGGCCGCCCCGGCGGCAACAAAAGCCTTATCACCGGTGCGGGTAGTGTCCAAGGCTGCCGCCGATGCCCGGGGATACGTAAACCATAGCCCGCAGCAGTGATACGCCGGTGTCGGTTGACCGAAAAGGAAAAGCAGATGCGTAGACGTGCAATTTCGCCGGCACCGATGCCGTCGGGTGGCGGTGAGCGCCCGGGACGGCGGCCACTCGGTCTCACCATGCCGCCCAAGGAACAAAGGCGGATCGGCGCGGGTGCAGGTATCAGGTCCGCTCGATCGCCGCCGAATATTCACCCTGCAGCGCGGCTTTATTGAAAAGCGCCCGATGGGCGAGCGCATGCTGCGCCGCCGATTGCTCGGGCGAACGAAAACGCCAGCGGCCAGCGGCCAGCGCAGCCGCTGCGCCAAGAGCGCCTTGCCTCCTCGGTCTCCGCTGCGCCCACCGCGGCAAACCGCTTGTTGCAGGTGGAATTGCTCTCGTCCATCGCGAGAATTCCATTGCCGCTGCCCACGAGTCTACGGGCAGTGGCCGCGAGGTCGTGCAACGTCATTTCCCGGCGCCCCACTTCCAGTTCCGGATTTCCGGCAAATCCTGGCCATGCCGGTCGATGTAAAGCTTGTGCTCAACAAGCTTGTTCCGAACCATCTGCTTCAGATACGCACCTTTGCCGCCCAGATGCGGCAAGCGATCCACGACGTCCTGCACGAGATGGAAGCGGTCCAGTTCGTTTTGCACCCGCATGTCGAACGCCGTGGTGATCGTGCCCTCTTCCTTGTAGCCGCGCACGTGAAGGTTTCGGTTGGTCCGGCGGTAGGTCAGCCGGTGCACCAGCGAGGGATAGCCATGGAAACCGAAGATGATGTGCTTGTCCCTGGTGAACAGGGAATCGTAGTCGGTCTCGTTCAGTCCATGCGGATGCTCGCTTGCCGACTGCAACTTCATCAGATCGACGACGTTGATCACCCGGATCTTCAGTTCGGGCAGATGCTCCCGCAGGATCGACACGGCCGCCAGGATCTCCAGCGTCGGCGTGTCGCCGCAACAGGCCATCACCACGTCGGGTTCGCCATCCTGGTCGTTGCTTGCCCACTGCCAGATGCCAAGGCCCTGCGTGCAATGCACGACCGCCTCCTCCATGGTCAGCCACTGAGGCAGGGCGTGTTTGCCGGCGACCACCACGTTCACGTAATGCCGGCTGCGCAGGCAATGATCGAACGTGGACAACAGGCAGTTGGCATCGGGCGGCAGGTAGACGCGCACGATATCGGCCTTCTTGTTGATCACGTGGTCGAGGAAGCCCGGATCCTGGTGCGTGAATCCGTTATGATCCTGCTGCCAGACGTGCGAGGCAAGCAGATAGTTCAGCGATGCGATTTTCCGGCGCCACGGCAGTTCCAACGTCACCTTCAACCACTTCGCGTGCTGGCTGAACATCGAATCCACGATGCGAATGAACGCCTCGTAGCTGTTGAACAGCCCGTGCCGCCCGGTCAGCAGATAGCCTTCCAGCCATCCTTCGCACTGGTGCTCGCTGAGCATCGAATCGAGCACCCGCCCGGCGGGTGCCAGGAACTCGTCATTCTCAACCTTCTCCGCATCCCATTGGCGTTTGGTGACCTCGAAAACAGCGCCGAGAAGATTCGAGAGCGTTTCATCCGGACCGAAGATCCGGAAGTTGTCCGGGTTCAGCTTGACGACGTCCTTGAAGAACTCGCCGAGCACCAGAGTGTCCTGGCCATCGACGGCACCGGGCGAAGGCACGTGGACAGCATGATCCCGGAAATCCGGCATGTGCAGGTCGTGCAAAAGGATTCCGCCGTTGGCATGGGGATTGGATCCCATGCGCCGATCGCCCTTTGGCGCCAATTCGGCCAATTCGTCGATCAGCCGTCCGTTTTCATCGAACAACTCCTCGGCCTTGTAGCTTTTCATCCAGCTTTCCAGCAGCGCGACGTGCTCCGGATGGTCCTGATCGACCAGCAAAGGCACCTGATGCGCCCGGAACGTTCCTTCGATCTGCAGGCCGTCGACAATCTTCGGCCCGGTCCAGCCCTTGGGCGACCGCAGGACGATCATCGGCCACCTTGGGCGCGAGGGATTCTGTGTGGCCCGCGCGGTCGTCTGGAACTGCCGGATGTCCTCGATCGCGCTTTCCAGAACGGTGGCCATGAGTTCATGCATCGTTTCCGGATCGTCACCCTCGACGAAGTACGGCGTCCAGCCGCAGCCGCGGAAAAACTGTTCCAGTTCTTCGTGTTCGATGCGGGCCAGCACCGTCGGGTTGCTGATCTTGTACCCGTTCAGATGCAGGATGGGCAGCACGGCTCCGTCCGTGATCGGATCAAGAAACTTGTTAGACTGCCAGGCCGTCGCCGCCGGGCCGGTTTCGGATTCGCCGTCGCCGACTATGCAGGCAACGATCAGTTCCGGATTGTCGAATGCGGCGCCGAAGGCATGGCTGATCGAATAGCCCAACTCGCCGCCTTCGTGGATCGAACCCGGCGTTGTCGGCGCGACATGGCTGGAGATGCCACCTGGAAACGAAAATTGCTTGAACAGCTTTTTCAGCCCGGCTTCATCCCGGGTGACATTCGGATACACCTCGCTCCAGGTGCCTTCAAGATACACATTGCCGACCAGGGCGGGACCGCCGTGACCGGGGCCGGCGATGTAGATGACGTCGAGATCATGCTTCTTGATGACCCGGTTGAGGTGGACATAGATGAAGTTCTGGCCCGGGGTGGTTCCCCAATGACCGACCACCAGCGGCTTGACGTGGGCCAGCTTGAGCGGCTCGCGCAGCAGCGGATTGTCATACAGGTAGATTTGCCCCACGGACAAATAATTGGCTGCCCGCCAGTAGGCGTTGGTCTTGCGTAGCTCCTCCGCGGCCAGGGTTGGTTCACCGGAGGGATCTTTCCGCTTGTGAAGTTCTCGCGCCGAGGTGGATGCATCCATTTTTCAGCCCCTGTCATCTCAATGGTTTCGGAAAGGCGTTGTGCTGCCGTAAGGTGGAAAGCCGGCACGTTACAGAAACGGGTCGGATACCTACGCGGACGGCGCCGGTCCTTATCGGCCGTTGTCGCGCTCATGCGGTATGCGGGTTTACGCTGGCACTTTCGCGGCCGGTACGTCAGCGTCAGTCATTGCCGCGGCGTTGATATGTGCCGCCTCCTCAGGGGGGTTGAGGACACCGGCCAGCGGAAGCGCTCCGAGCGTCGTGTTTTCCGGCGTTTCGATGCCGGCTTTCGTTTCGAACTTAGGTGCCGGTCCGGCGTCGCTTCCGGCCACAACCTCGGCGCCGGGCTCAGCGTCGGCGGTGGAATCAGGTCCGGCTTCCGGTTCGGCGGCCGCCGGTGGCGCCGAATTGGCTTCAGGTTTCGTTGCAACCGGTTGTGGATGCCGTTTCGTTTCACCCCCGCTGTCCTTCGCAGCACCGATGGCCGCGGCGATGGCCTCGGCAACGATGCGCCCTGCCTCCTTCGGGTGTTTGAGCGCGCCACTCAGCAGAAGATCGCCGAGCGTCTTGTTCACGAGTGCCTTTACGCCGGCGGTGTCGATCTCGCCGATCGGCGCGGACTTCGGTTCGGCCAACGGCCGCGTGGCGTTCGCGGTGCCGATAGCCGCGGTAATGGCATCGGCTATGATATGCCCGGCATCCTCAGGGTGCCTCATGGCGCCGGCGACAAGAAGTTCCCCAAGCGTTGTGTTTACCAATGTCTCGACGCCGGCTGCGCTGTTCGGCGCGGACGCCGGCTTGGTTTCGGTATCAGGCATGTCTTTGGCCTTCGGCTCGGGTTGGATTTTCGGCTGGGTGTCAGGTTCCGCCGCAGCGTTCGGCTGGTGTTGCCCTGGCTTGGCCTTGGTGGCGTCGAGAACATGGTACGCGAGCAGTTTCACCGGATCCGTCACCAGGAACCAAGCCAGGGCGTAGCCCCAAACCATGGCTGCCCAACCCCACCACAACGGGGTCACAAGGAACCCGAAGACGCAAATCATGGTTGCCAACATCTGCGTTCCGATAACCGCCAGCAGGAGAATGCGCGCCGGCCGTATCGACCACCACGGACCGCGCGTGCGCGTCTGGAAGATCGTCAGATGCCCGGCGACCGACAGCAGCAGATACATCATGGTCTGGACCTGCGGGCGGTCGATGTGCAGGACGCGATCGCCGAGGTAGAACAGCCCGAACGCAGCGATCGGGCCGACCAGACCCAGCACTGTGGCAATACCGAGGACCAACCGCATGTTCCAGGCTTCAGGCTGCTCCCGGTAGATGACGTTGTCGTATGCGATCGACAGGATCGCGCCGTCATTCAGCAACGCCAGCATCACGATCATGATCGCGGTCAGCGGATAGAAATTGAAGACGACGATCGCCAAGGTCATGAACAGCAGGACGCGCAATGTCTCGGCGATACGGTACATTGCGTAGCTGTTCATCCGCTGGAAGATCTTGCGGCTTTCCTTGATCGCATCGATGATCACCGACAGCCCCGGCGCCACCAGCACGATGGATGCCGCCGCCCGCGCCGCGTCGGTTGCGCCGGAAACAGCGAAGCCGCAGTCTGCCTTCTTCAGCGCAGGCGCATCGTTCACCCCGTCGCCCGTCATCCCGACGATATGGCCATGCTTCTGTAGAACATCGACGATGTGGAACTTGTGTTCCGGGAATACCTGGGCGAAACCGTCGGCGTCCTCGATGGACCTGGTCACCGCCGCGGTTTCCTCGGAATCGGAATCGCCGAGGGTTGCGCCGTCCAGGATGTTCGTTCCCATGCCCAGCGTTTTCGCCGTCTCGCGGGCGATCGCCAGTGCGTCGCCTGTCACCATCTTGATCTTGACGCCCATCCGGGCCGCGGTCGCGACAGTGGATTTGGCATCTTCTCTCGGCGGGTCGAACAACGGCAGGACGCCGAGAAGCCGCCACGTGCCGTCGCCATCCGCGCGGGCCACACCGAGCGCACGAAAGCCGCGGGCGGCGAAGTCATCGACGGCCTTGTCAACCGCACTTTTGACCGAAGCGTCCTTGGCCGCCAGGCCCAGGATGACCTGAGGCGCCCCCTTGGTCACCTTGAAGGTCTTTCCGTCAGCGCTCTTGACGGTGGCTTCGGTGCGCTTGTGCACCGGATCGAACGGCGTGAAATGCGTGACCTGGTAGGGCTTCAACGCCTGCTTGTCCTTCAGGCCGCCCAGGACGGCGAGATCGATGGTGTCGTCGTTC
>NZ_CAJATU010000180.1 GCF_903944925.1 uncultured Rhodopila sp.
GCCTCCGCCCGAGCGCCCGAGATCATCATCCACAACCTGCACCTCGACCCAACCCAGTTGGCGAGCGCGCTCTGCCAACGCATACTGGCGCCGCCGACTTTCATGGTTATGCATCAACTGATCGGCTGTGGACTGGCGGACGTAGACGTAGGCACCTCGCGCGAGGTGTTCAGGAGTGATCTTCATCATCACCGTTCTCCCCCGTCACGATTGGCGTCGCCGCTATGATTTCCGTCAGCAGTGCCTCGATCATTGGCAGCAGCCTCTTCCGGAGATCCGGTGCCAACGCGGGCGCCGGGTCCGTGGCTGTGAATAGATCGATTTGTATTCGCCGTTGTTGTTTCACCGCGCAGCCCCCCGGGTGGTGGAAATGACGGCAACGCTAAGGCGGTGTCGACCACCGCGCGAAGCGAGAGCAGCGATTCAAGGGGAAGCCGAGGAATTTCACGGACCTCTACCGCTGCCGCTTGGGGACGCGCCATCCACTCCGGCAGGAGCATCAATGTTCCGTCCGGCTGGCGAATGGTGACCTGTGCCTCGCCACCACGACCGCGCCGATTTGTAACGATGGCAGTTTGGCTCGCTTGGGGGTGAAACGGGTAATGGATGGTGATTTCAGTGTCTTGATACCCGGCAGTATGCCGCTGCTTCGGCCGGCATCGGCAAGAGCTGGATTGCCTGCGCTCTGGGCAATCAGGCCGCCCGCGACGGCGTCTCGGTGCTCTACAAGCGGCTCTCGCGGCTGCTCGACGAGTTGGCGGTGGCCCGGCTGCATGGCCGCCAGGCGCGATTGTTGAAGACTCTGGCGCGCACGCGGCTGCTGATCCTGGACGACTGGGCGATGGTCAAGCTGACCGCCGAGCAGCGGCGCGATCTGATGGAGGTCATCGACGACCGCCACGGCCGCGGTTCGACCATCGTCGCCACGCAAATCCCGCTGGATCGCTGGCACGACCAGATCGGCGATCCGACCTATGCCGACGCGATTCTGGACCGCCTGGTGCACAACGCCTACCGCTTCGAGATGAAGGGGGAGTCGACGCGCCGGCGAGCCGCGCGGCAATCCGCCGCCGCCGAGGGTGTGGATAAAATAGATGAACAAAGTAAATTACTTAGAATAGTTATCCCCGTTATTCACGCTTTCCACGGGCGCGCGCCACATCAACATCAGAAAGCAATTCGGATATAATAGTTGATTGGCTGTGGCCAAGCAACATACAGTCTATCCGTCAGCGGCAGATCTGCCTCGCCTACGGCTCGGGGTCTCCGGAACCAGGGTGGCGATTACCTCCGGCCTCAGGTGGCGATTTTGATCGGCCTTCGGTGGCGAATTCACCGGCCGGGGCACCCAAGCAGATCCGCTGTCCCCCGGAACAAGGCATGCACAGACGGTGGTTGCCGCCGTGTCGGTTGCGGGAATTTGCCGCCGGCCGAGGGCGTACGCCGGCTCGGGTCAGGAGGCGGGGGCGCCACGATCGGAGAAGCGCTGCGAGGCGAACTTCTTGCTTTATGGCTCTGGCGCACATGCAGACAGGATCGCCGCCCTTCCATACTTCAACATATTCCCATTTTTGCACCTCGCGTTCTGCGACGGCGATCGCTTCCTCATCTCGCCGGCAATGCACAGCCGCCTTTCCAACCAGAAGCCCGTTCCTATCCAAAAAAAGCAGCCGATAGCTCATCATCGTTTGCCTCCCTCGCAGCCAGATTTGCACGATGAAACCGGCCAGGCGGGACTCGCGCAGCGTAAAGTTGCGATTATCTTTTCTACCTCGTTCACAGCCGCGGCGGCCGCTAGCCGAGAAGTCGCCCGAC
>NZ_CAJATU010000181.1 GCF_903944925.1 uncultured Rhodopila sp.
ATCTGCCGCGTGTCGAGCGCAACCTTGCCGATGCGCAGGGTGGCGGTGGCGTGGCCGGCGGAGCGGCGCAGCAGGGCGCGCACCCGCGCCAGCAGCTCCTCCATGGCGAACGGCTTGATCAGGTAGTCGTCGGCGCCGGCGACATCCCGAGGTAACCGTGGCAGTATTGCCGCAGCGTGCGTCCGGCCACGCCGACCTCCCGGCAGACATCGAGCATATACAGCGGACGACCAGGGTCTTGCTCTACCAGCTCGATGAAGCGCCGAACGACAATTCCCGATCGGCCGTCCTGCGGGACCGAGGCTTCAGTCTCCCGATCATCGCAAGACAAGCGACCATTCGATGGGATCAGCGGTACCATGCCCGCCGATAGGACCGGCGCGCGACGCCCGCATAGGACACCGGCGTCCATGGCATGCCAATGATATCGATGAACAACGATATGTCGGTGCCCTTCTCCGGCATTTGGCCCTGCAGCACCTTGATGCGATAACGCAGGACATCGCCGTCCAGGTTCGGATTCTGCAGCTCGACGACAACCTGACGCATCACGTCGCCTTCGATAATGGAAACATCCGCATTCGGTGGATCGTTTGCAAAGCTGTCCGTTCCCTGGCTCCAGAATGGCACGAACGCGCTGGTCTTCATATTGCCCGCGACGCGTTGCGCCCGATCGGCGAAGAACAAGGTGACCGGGCTGATACCAGTCAGACTCAGGATGTTCGTTGCCTTGTCGAAGGACAACCCCTTTGCCGTCTGCACCAGCAGGTAATCCACGACTTTTGCGTCGTCGGCGAGTGCACCGACCGCCACTCCCATCGTCGAGAGGGCAGATGCGGCGATCATAAGGTTGCGTCGGCTTTGCATGGTCAAGTACCCCCAGCGAAGATGAAAAACGTCGTGGTAAGCCACCGGTCAGGCAGGTGGGCGGGGCGTCAGATTCCCGGCTGTCAGCGGGCAATTCCAGTTACGGAAGGTCGGGTTAATGTCCGAGCCAGGAGTCCTGCCATGACAAAATGCAGAACGACAACCGGCCAAAGGAGGACGCCAGCCAGGCCGCCCGCGAAGCCGACGTAAGCCAGATACGGCGTAACCAACGCGCTATAGGTCAACATACCGGCGAGCGGAGGACCCGGCCAGCAGGCGATCCCCAGACCAATCAGGGCGATGCCACACACACGTGTCGCCGGGATCGCGACGCCACTGAGCTGCTCGCCGAACAACAACTGCCCGACGATCGACGGAACTGATAGCAACGCCAATCCCGTTGTTGCTTCGCCGATAGCCACAAAAAGGAGCACCTTTTTCATCTGCGATGAATTCCTGTGCCCCTCTTGCGGATCGATCGGCCGGGACAGCGACGGTGTTGCTGGTCACCGCCCCGGATCGAGTTCATAGGTCAGTTTGTCGATCTTGCCGGTGAACTTGAACGGCACGTCGTAGCGGTACTCCAGGAGCGCCAGCGGTGTGCGCGTGTCCTGTCCGACGTCGAACGTCTCGTCCTCCGGGAAGGTGATCGGTGTGGTGTGCTCCATTGAATTCGTAGCAACTTGCTGGCCATCCACATAAAGCACGCCTGTGCCGCCCTTGCCCAAACCTGGACCATCCGGCTTGAAGTCGAACTTGATCGTGTGCTTGCCCGCCGCCAATTCAGGCCCCTCCCATGCGGTGCGCTTGAGGTCGAGCAGGTTGTACAGAAACACCACCTTGCCCCGGCCAAAGCCGAGTTCGCCCTTGCTCAGAAACAGGCCGTAGCCGCCGAATCGCCCGCCCTGGGTGACGATCATGCCTTCCGCCCCGCCCTCCGGGATATCGACATCGGCCGTGATCGTGTAGGAGCGGTTGAGGATGTTCGGCGCGCCGCTCTGCGGCACGCCGGTCAGTCCGCCCGTATAGGTAAAGATCTTGCGCCCCGCCGTGAGGCTCGGACGCGGCGTGTTCCAGCGCGCGAGCGATGTGTTTTCGAGCGGCAGGACGTTGTATTTCTGCGCTTCGGCGTAGAACAGGTCCTTCATCTGATGGAGCTTGTCCGGCATCCGGGCAGCCAGGTCGTCGGACTCGGTGGGATCCTCCTGGACGTGGTACAGTTCCCAATTGTAGCCGGTGATCACATCCGGAGGCTTGGCCGTGCTCAGCTCCCAGGGAAGGGTTGCCGGCGTCGTGGCTGCCACCCAGCCCTCGTGGTAGATGGCGCGATTGCCCAGCATCTCGAAGTATTGTGTAGGCCGGTGGGTTGGCGCGCCGGCGTTTGCCTTGTCCCACGTGTAGGCCATGCTCACGCCGTCCATCGGACGCTGCTTGATGCCGTCGATCGTATCGGGTTGCGGAATACCGGCGGCGTCAAGGATCGTCGGAGCGATGTCGATGATGTGGTGGAATTGGCGGCGGACGCCGCCGACGTCGGTGATGTGGCCGGGCCAGGACATGGCCACGCCCTGAGCCGTCCCGCCGAAGTGCGAAGCCACCTGCTTCACCCATTTGAACGGCGTATCAAACGCCCAGGCCCAGGGGGCGGCAAAATGCGGGTAGGTTCGATCCGATCCCCAGAATTCATACCAGAGAAACTGGTCTCGAACCGGCACGGCAACACCGTTGAAGGTGGTGAACTCGTTCGGTATCCCGTTGAGCATGCCTTCGGCACTCGCGCCGTTGTCGCCACTGATATAGATGATCAATGTGTTATCGAGTTGGCCGAGGTCCTGGACGGACTGGATAACCCGGCCGATCTCATGGTCGGTGTAGGCAAGGTAGGCCCCATAGACATCCGCCTGCCTGATAAACAGCCGCTTTTCATCCCAACTGAGCGAATCCCACTGCGGCAGTTCCTTCGGCCAAGCCGTCAGCTTGGCATTGTCCGGCATGATGCCGAGCCGTTTCTGATTGGCGAAGATCGTCTCCCGCAGCTTGTTCCACCCGTCGTCGAACAAGTGCATCTCGCTGATCTTCTGGATCCATTCCGGCGTCGGATTATGCGGCGCGTGAGTGCCGCCGGGGACGTAATAGACGAAGAACGGTTTGTCGGGCGCGATCTCCTTCAGTTGTTTCATATACTGGATGGCCTCGTCGGCCATGGCCGTTGTCAGGTTCCACCCGGGATTGTCCTGGAAGGGAAAGATCGCCGTGGTATTACGAAACAGGTTCGGCTGCCACTGGCTGGCGTCGCCGCCGACGAACCCATAGAAGTACTCGAAGCCCATCCCGATCGGCCACTGGTTGAACGGGCCGGCCTGGGTCGCCTGATAGGAAGGCGTGTTGTGGTCCTTGCCGAACCACGAGGTGGCGTATCCGTTCTCTTTCAGGATGGTGCCGACGGTGCCGTTCGCTTTCAGAATGATCGAGTCGTAGCCCGGATACCCGGTACCGATTTCATCGACGACGCCAAAGCCGGCAACGTGGTGATTGCGACCCGTTATAAGCGCAGCCCGCGTCGGCGAGCACAGCGAGGTTGAGTGGAAGTTGGTGTAGCGCAGACCGGCGCTGGCGATACGATCCAGCGACGGGGTCGGGACGACGCCACCAAACGTCCCCGGCGCGCTGAAGCCGACATCATCGGTCATGATGAGCAGCACGTTGAGCGCGCCCTTGGGCGGAACGACACGGGGCGCCCACCAGGGCGTCGACTCCGTAGCCCTCTCCTTGATCACCCCGCCGAACGGCGGATCAGGTGGCGGGAGTTGTTTTCCGTTGATCGTGGTGGTGGCCCCCGGCGATCCCAAAATACCGCTGACTTGCTGAGCGACGCCGCTGGACGAAGTGGACGCGATCACGATAGTCGACATCGCTACCGCAAAGATCACTCTGGTCGCTTGCATGTGTTACGCCGCCCCCGGGTTGGAATCTTGTGCAGGAATCTACCCGTTGGCGGCCGGTTCGCCGACCGCCAACGTGATAACCTCGGTCGTCTTACCGGATCAGAACCAACTCGTTGGCGCCGGTTCGATTGACACGGCAACCGTCTGGCTGATGACGGCCGTGACGGTGTCACCCAGCTTCAGCGTGCTGAGCAAAGCGACGCGTGCGGGATCGGTGACATCGACCGTGTAGATGCCACCGCCGGACGGGTTGACCAGATCGACGCTGTGGGCGGCGAGATTGATGCCGACAACGGTGCCGCTGACCCGGGTCAAGCGCACGCCAACGCCGCCCGGCACCTGTGCCGGCTGAGCGGTGATCTGCGCAATCTCATCGTCCGACACAGGCACGCCATTCCCGCCCGCCGGCGGGTTCACCACGAACCCAATTGAGCGATAATACTTGACGTTTACCCGATCGCCGACCTTCAGCAGATCCAGTCGCACCAGCGGCCCGGCCGTAAGGGTAACGGCGTTGCCTGACGCACCAGCCAGCGTCACCGCTCGCGTGCCCGTATCAATCGCCGTGATCTTGGCATGAAGCGTGACCGCGGCGGACTCAGGGATAACGTTGGTCAGAGTAGGGTTGGTCTCAGCCGCCGCAGCGTGCGGTAGGGCCGGCAGTGCGCAGGTCAGCAACAGAGCGGCCGCGACAGCCCTGGCTGACAGGAAATACTTCATGACTTTTTCCCCTCTGTTTTCTTAAGTGATGTCACAGTTACGACCAGCCACGCCCTTCAATACTCGAGTGGCTGCACCAGTGCTCTAACTCTTTGATACTCGACCGAGCCCGAGGCTTAGGCGGCCCATAAGTGAGGGTCAATGGGCACCGTCGTAGCCGACGCAGATTTTGGCGTGTCCAGTCAAAAGTTGCATGTCCGACCGGCCACTCCGCGTATAGACTGGCCGGGAAAGACGCGCAGGCTTCGAGATGGCAGTCGTACGAGTGTGAGCGGGGGTCCTTTTTGACATGGCGAAATCCATACCGCTGATCCGGGCGGCGGTACTCGGCCCGATGATCCGCTGGCTGCGGGCAAGCGATCTCCCGGTCCACGAGCGCCTGCAATTGGCCGATCTCGGATATATGTCCGGCGATGAGCCGGAGCTTCCAGTACCGCTGTTCTTCGTGTTCGAGTTCTTTCGACAAATGGCGGCCCTGGAAGGGCCCGATATCGCTGCCCGCGTCGTTACCGAAAACAGCGTTGCCGACCTCGGCAAATTCGGTCGCGTCATACTCGGCTCGCGAACGCCGCGCGACGCCCTGCTGCGCATCGTCGCCGCGCTGCCTCGGTACTCGACACACGAATTGATTTCGCTCCGGCCGATACGCGGAGGGCTTTGCGTACAGGCGGGTTGGTCAATGGTTCTCGATGGCGAGACGATGCACCTGACGCAGCAGTTTACCGCCTCTTTGATACAGGGGCTTTATGCGGCGACCGAGTGCGGGCATACAACGCCCCGGAGCATTCGCATCCGAGCGCACCCGGCGTTCGGGATCGAGCATCTTCGACCATTCTTTGGATCTCCTCTCGCAACTTCAAATGAAGCGACGCTTGCTGTCGACCTCGACGACGACGTGCTCGACGCGACTTTGATCGTCGGCATCTCCGGCATTGAAAAAGCGCCGGCGGAGGAGTGGGACTTCCTCAATGGAGGCGCATTCAGCGACTCCGCCCGACTCGTTCTGGGGCCGATGGTCGATGAACCGGCCGCGTCTTTTTCCCGCCTCGCGAAAGCTTCGGGAATGAGCGCGCGTTCGCTGCAGCGAATGCTGACATTGGAGGGAACGAGCTTCAGGCAACTCTCGGACGAACTTCGACGTGAAAGAGCCTTGCAGGCCTTGGTTGCAAACCCCGGCGTCATCTCCGCAGCCGCCGCTGACGTCGGCTATGCCGCCCAATCTTCCTTGAGCCGCGCGGTTCGGCGCTGGACCGGCTCCTCTCCGAAGAGCTTTCGCCCGGCGGCGGCACGTCTGCGAGGAACTGGACCGAGGTGAGACTGATCGGTTTATCCTGACCGCGGAGCAAAACCCGACGGTGGACGCGGCAAGTGCCGTCCAAGCGCTGCCGGCGATGGCAACCCTCTGCAACATAGAGATGACACTCCTCCGGGTTGCGGGGTCCCGGGAGAGGCGTCATGGCGGTGCTGTCGATGAGCAGGCAGGAGTTCAGCCGGCTTGAGGTTTTGTTGCGGATCCAGTCGGGGCGGCTGCCGGTCGAGGATGCCTGCACGCCGATCGGCCAGCATCGGCGCCCGGTGTTCCGCCTGCTGCGTAACCTCAAACAGGACGGCGCCACGCCTTTTGTCGAAGCGCCGCAGCAACCCGAGCAGTCATCGGCTTCCGGCCGACGTCCGCAGCCTTGCGCCGTCGATCATCCGCCATCGGTATGCGGACTTTGGCCCAGCATTCGCGGCCGAAAAGTTAGCGGAGCTGCACTGATGGCCGGCGCAGCCAAACCTGCAGCGCCAATCGGGTCTTCTTCACCAGCCAATGCAAGCGCAAGCTTGCTGACAGCACCAATCCTCCCTGCTGACCCGAAGTGGGATCCAGGGCGCGCGGCATGTGGTGAACGGGGATCGAGACGGCTTGCCATGGCGCACGATTGTTGAGAAATGTAGCGGCCGGGCGAAACGTCTCAAACTTGTTGCCGGACAACCTCGTGATGGAACTTCATCGATACAAACACGGAAGCGTCATCCTCTCCACCACTCTGTGTCATTGTAATTGCCAACCATTCGCAAGTACATGCTGTCTGGCTCTGCGTCAACCCTTCCTTGATCCATACCGGGAACCGCGCATCACGGACGGCGGCGAATGAATCGATGCGCACCGGAACACAGTAACAGTATGTTGCCGACAGAATTCTATAGCCGACGAGATTTCGTGAGCCGGTACCTCGCTTATTATCGGTATAAGCGCCTTGATCCAGCCCACTTACGGATTGAATTTCTGTAACAACGCGGTTTTTGGTGGACATTCTCGAAGATTTGCCCGAAATTGCTGTATGCGAAATTCGATTGTGTCTCTCACGTACATAAATGCTTGGAGTCAACCGATGCGATGGACTGAAAGATGCACTCCATCAACCTGGTTTGTGAGTGGAACCCGGCGAGGACAGCCCGGCCGCCGACAAGCGATCACAGTGCACGGCCTCATCGCCCGTAACGATGCTTTGCGCGCGCTGAATGCCATGGACTTTTTGCCTGCCGGAATGATATGAACCCGCGGTCTTGCTAAACCGCCGGCCCAGGTAATCCACAACCTTAACAGTGAGTGGCATATCAAGGGTCGCCGTCGATTGCCTCTCGCCAATTCGGCCATGGCGATTGATTTCCTGAGGGTGATTTTCCCCGGGACAGGATTTCAACGACGATTTCCTCGCGAACCACGATCAAACGACAGGCGCGGCGATGCGTCGAATGCCGCGGGCCAAGCGTCTATTGCACGAACTGCTCGTAGAACGGCGAGCTTCCATAATCGAACCATCCGGCAGGATCGTTATCATCAACCGGCAATGGGAGTAACAATGATGAGATTCTCTGGTTTCAGAACGTCGTTTGGTGCCGCCCGCCTGGCGCCTTCGGTAGCGCCAGCGGCTGCCTGCGAGGACGGTAATAACAGCCGTCTCCCAAAGTAGTCCAGGATGATCAACCATAAATTAGGGACAGCCTCTGGCTCTGCCTATTCCGTGGACGGCAGGTCAACGGACTGGATACGGTAATAGGGGCAAAACGCCGGGCAGCACCGCCGATCAGGCGGGCCGTATCCTCGCCCTGACGTAATGGTCGAGCGGTGCGATGAGTGCGTGCCCGGCGACCTTCAGCCTGCTGCCCAGATAATCCCAGACCGCGATACC
>NZ_CAJATU010000182.1 GCF_903944925.1 uncultured Rhodopila sp.
CCGACGAAGGCGGCCACCTATTCCAATCGCATCGCGGCCACCATTCCAATCTGATGGCGGCCACCATTCCGATCTCATGGCGGCCAGGCTGGCACCGTCTCACAGGTCGGTTTTGGTCATGTCATAGGGGGGCCGTCTGGGTCAAGCGTCAGGGCACTGCTTGCGTCAATGCCGCTGAACATTTCCTCAGACGACACCTATCTGTGGCAATCTAATCACGTCTGTAGCCGCGTTGCAGCTCGATATTGGCAAGTTGCGTTAGGTTGAGATCGACGATAGCCTCAAGCGCCTCGGCAGTTTGACTGTCGCTAAGACTATCTGTGAGCGCTGCAAGTCGCTTTGCATACTCGGCTTGGAGTGTGAGAAACTCGACAACCGCGTCGCGCCTACGCTGGGGACGGCTGCGGCTTGCGCAGCTTATCCCGCTTGTTGGCTGTTTGGCGCGTTGGTGGCTGCTCCGGCGCCGACGGCGTTGTGCCGCCGGCACTGTGCGGCGCGTCCGGGCCGTGGGCTTGGCAGGCTATCGGCATGGTCCTGGTCTCCGTTACGTCACGCATTGCAATCGCATCGGTCGCCGTCGATGCCGGCACATCGGCACAGCCGGCGGACGTTCCGGCTTGCATGTTGGCAACGGCCATCAGGCGGCCGCCGGCTTGCGCCGGCTTTCGCCCTTGAGGTCGATCCGGTGGGCGTTGTGGACGACGCGGTCGAGGATGGCGTCGGCCAGCGTGGGACAGCCGACGATCTCGTACCAGTGGTCGACCGGCACCTGACTGGTGATGATCAGCGAACGCGTGTTGTAACGGTCCTCGACGATCTCCAGTAGATCACGGCGCTGCTCGGCGGTGAGCGGCTCCGGCCCCCAGTCATCGAGGATCAGCAGATCAACCTTGGCCAGTTGCCGCATGAGCCTGGCGTAGCGTCCGTCGCCGCGCGCCAGTGCCAGTGCTGCAAACAGCCGGGAGCAGCGCTGGTAGAGAACAGACAGGTTTTCGCGACATGCTTTGTCGCCCAGCGCACAGGCCAGCCAGGACTTCCCGGTTCCGGTCTTGCCGGTGATCAAACAATGGCGGTGCTCACGGATCCAGTCGCAGTTGGCCAGGCGCAGGAACAGCGTCCGGTCGAGGCCGCGCGGGGTGCGGAAGTCGACATCCTCGACGGTGGCGGCGTGGCGCAGTTTGGCGGTGCGCGCCCGGGCCTCGAAGCGCTTCTGTTGCCGCAGCGTGGCCTCACGCTCGACCAGCAGGCCGAGCCACTCGCCGTGTTCAAGGGCGCGGCTTTCGGGATTGGCCGCCAGTTCCTCGAAAGCTTTGATCATGCCATTCAGGCCAAGCTCACGCAGCCGCTCCAGTGTTGGATGGTTCAGCACGATTGTTATTCTCCTCAATGGAAGTAGCCAGAGCCGCGGATATTGCCGTGCAGCAGAGGCGTGCCGTCCGCGGCTTGTGGCGGCGCCTTCTGGTCGAGCCGGTGTTTGAAGATCGAGGCAACGGAGGCGTAGGACAGCACTCCGATTTCGATGGCGCGCAGGCTGACCGCCTCGGCACGCGCCGCCTCGATGCCGCGGAACAGCCGCAGCACGCCGAGGCAGGTGCGAAAGCCCTGCTCCGGATGCGGCCGGCGAGCCAGCACGGCGAGGATCAGCGCCTCGGTGTTGGGGCCGATGTCGCGCGCCTGGCGCTGGAACCGTTCCGGCGTCCATTCGGCATAACGCCGATGCGCGCTCGGCATATGCTCGGGCAGGGTGCCATGACGCTGCCCGCCGTAGCGGCGCACATGAGCGGCAACGCGCTGGCCGCGGTGGAAGATCTCGATGGTGCCGGTGGTGGCGCGGGTGTCGACCTGCTCGCGGATCAGCGCATGCGGCACCGAGTAGAAGAAACCGGCCACTTCGACATGGTAGTCGATGCCGACGCGGGCGAGATACCATTCGGCATACTCGTAGTCATGCTCAGGCAATGCCTGCATGACCGGGCGCTCGGCCGTTTCAAAAAGCTGGCGGCGGCTGACACCCAAGCGGCGCATCTCACGGCCATTCATGCGCTCCAGCGCCGCGGCGATCGCGGCATTGCATTCAGCCAGGGAGAAAAAGGTGACGTTCCGTAGGCGGCCAAGTATATAGTACTGAGCAAAGCGCACTCCGGCCTCAACAGCCGCCTTGTCTTTTGGCTTTCTTGGCCGCGTCGGGAGAATGCCGATGTTGTAATGCGTCGCCATCTTGGCATAGGTGTGGTTCACCTCTGGGTCATAGAACGAGGCCTTGTTGACGCCGCTTTTGAGATTGTCCGGCACGAGCAGACGCGGCACGACGCCGAGGAACCGGAACATCCGCACATGCGCACCAATCCAATCCGGCAAGCTCTGCGTCCAGGTTGCCTCGGCATAGGTGAGATTCGACGCCCCCAGGACGCCAACGAAAATCTCCGCCATCCGAATTTCGCCAGTAAGCGCGTCGATTATCGGTATTTTCTTGCCGGAATAGTCGACGAACAACTTGTACCCGGCAACATGGGTCTGGCGCATGGTCGGCGACAGACGACGCTCGAATTCCCGATACAACTCACAGAACCGGCTGTAACCATAACCCTGCGGATGAGCCGCATCGTATTCTTCCCACAGGATCGACAAGCTGACCCCGGGCCGCTTCATCTCGCGCACCAGTGCCGCCCAGTCCGGTTCGGGATAGCGCCGCGCACCGGCCTTGCAGCTCGGCGCGGGAAACAGTCGCTGCTCGATGGCCTCGTCCGTCAGCTCGACAGGCAGCGGCCAGCCAAGCCCGGCCGTGATTGCTCGGGTCAGGTAGTCCTGCACGGTGGTGCGGCCGATGCCGACCTCCCGGGCAATCACGCGGGCGCTCTCATGAGCCCCGAAATGCAACTGCAGAACCTGGCGTATCCGCCGCATGGTCAGTCTCTCCGTCGGCATCCCATCCGCTCCATCGATTGCGATGGTGGATTGGACGCCAGGTGAACACTGGCCTGCGAGACGATCTCCTCCCCCGGCGCCCCCCTTGGGGGTGGCCGGGATCAGATTGGAAGGGTGGCCGCGATCAAATCGGTAGAGTGGCCGCGATCAGGTCGGAATGGTGGCCGCGATCAAATCGGAATACCTGGCCGCCTTGCGTTGGAATCCGCAGAGATTGTACTCGATCTCCTGTCGGGCATTCTTTCCGATGACGCTGCCAACTGGCCCTATGGTATACCCCGATTCCGCAGGAAGCCGCATTTTCCCCCTTGCCAAACGGCCGGTCGGCGATTCTACCGGAGGTATGATCCGGCCCGGTTTCCTGGACCCTGAATCGCGGCAAGACCTGGTCGAACTGGCTCGGGACGGGTCGGCAGCGCATCGGCTGGCCCGGCGTGCCAACGCGCTGGTGCTGCTCGACGACGGGATGAGCTGTGCGGCGGTCGCCAAGGTGCTGCTGCTGGACGACGACACCGTCCGCACCTGGTATCGCCTCTACAAAGAAGAAGGCATCGAGGGGCTGGCAGGCTTCGGCTACGAGGGCGGCGCCTGCCGCTTGAGCGATGCACAGCAGGCGAAGCTGGAGGCCTGGGTTACCGCGACGTTGCCGCGCTCGACCTGCGAAGTTGGTGCCTGGATCGAGAAGGAGCTTGGCATCACGTACGAGACCCGGTCCGGGCTGATCGCGCTACTGCACCGGCTCGACCTGGAGTATCGCAAGCCGAAGGTGGTGTCGCGCAAGCTCGACCCGGAAAAGCAAGCTGCTCACATCAAGAAATACGAGCAGATGCTGAATCGCCTGGAAGCTGATGAGGCGGTGGTGTTCGTCGATGCGGTGCATCCGACGCACGCGGTGCGGCCGGCGGGCTGCTGGGCGCCGAAGGAAACTCCGATCGCGGTGACGCAGACCAGCGGCCGGCAACGCCTCAACATCCATGGTGCGATCGACCTGGAGACCGGCAAGACCGCCATACTGGAAGTGGCGACGGTGGATGCCATTAGCACGATCATGCTGTTGACGGCGATCGAGGCGATGTATCCGGGGCTGCGGCTAATCCACGTGTTTCTGGACAATGCCCGCTACCATCATGCCAAGCTGGTGCAGGCTTGGCTGGCGCGGCCGGAGTGCCGGATCAAGCTGCACTTTATCCCCGCCTATTGTCCCCATCTCGATTCGATCGAGCGACTATGGGGACTGATGCACAAGCACGTCACTCACAATAAGTGTTACGAGAAGTTTGCTGATTTCAAGAACGCGGTCCTGACGTTTCTGCGCGAGGAGGTGCCGAGGAAGTGGCACGTCTATTGCGACACGGTGACAGACAACTTCCGCGTCATCGACCCCAAGGATTTTCGGATTCTCGCGTGAACGGCGTATATCCTCGCCGCTGGGTCACAGCACCAGGGGAAAAGTTTTTTGCTTCTTTTTTTCAAAAAAGAAGATTCTTACTTTTTTATTTTTCCCTCTTCCCGCCTGGGCAGATACGAATCGCTTCGGTTATCCAGGCTCAGGCCCTTACTTGTTTCCCGGCCCCGATTTGAGCCACCCGACCACGCTCGCCCAC
>NZ_CAJATU010000183.1 GCF_903944925.1 uncultured Rhodopila sp.
CGGTATCGGCGGTGTCAGCCAGGCGGCGGGCGAGACCGGTGCCGCGGCGTCCAGCTTCCTGACCGCCGCCGCCGATTTGTCCCGGCAGGCGGACCAACTGTCCGGGGAGGTCGGCAGCTTCCTGGCCGGTGTCCGGGCGGCTTAGACTCTGCCTTCCGGCCGTTTCCGTTCAAAATGAACGGACAGCCGTAGTGGCGAGAGTCTATCCAGCGGTCTCAAGCGCGCGGGCGATGATGTCCGGTGCGCCGGCAATCGCCCGCAGATACGCCATGGCGGGTGCGTCCGGGTGTTTCCGCGCCTGCTCCCAGTCGCGCAGCGTGCCAACGGGAATGTGGTAGCGCGCGGCGAACACGGACTGCGAGATGCCCAGGCGCTTGCGCACCGTCCGCACGATCGCCGCCGCCGTTTCGGCTGCGGTCAGGACAGGCGCGGCATCCGTATCGGCCTCAACCTGGCGGGCGATGTCGCCGTCGGTCAGGGAATCCTGCGCCGCCCAATCCGTCCGGCGGATCGCTTCGGCGAGCAAATTCGGTGTGACTTTCACGGTAGCCATATGCGTTGCTCCTGCCTGCCGGCCTTGCGAACGGAAATCAGACGGCAGGTTTGACCGCGCATCGTGTAGGTGAAGACGAACAGCCGCCCGTTCACCAATCCGAACGCATTGAAACGGGTTTCCCCGTAGTCCCTCCGGTCGTCCTCAATCCGCCCGATCATGGTTTCCAATACGGCAGCCCAAGGACGAGCGAAACGCCGTGCTTGCGGCGGTTGATCGCGTCCTTCGCGGAGTCGAATTCGATGTCCACGACTATACGGCCAAGCCGTAGGGTTTGCAACGTTTCATCTCAGTCACTCCCTTCCTTCCTCCCCAATCACTAAGCCGCGCGCGGCTCGACCAATGCCGCCAGCCGCGCCTGGAACCGGACATCGGTTGCCGCATCCAACGCCAGCGCCAGGCCGAGCACCCCCGCCTCGCTCCGCCGCACCACCATCGGCAGGGGAAACCCGACGGCATCGATGCTCAGCACCCCGCGGCAGCCGATACCGGGCGCCGGAACAGCGCCGCGCACCCCGGCGCCAGCGGCTGACAGATCCGTGACCCGGGCATCCAGGGTCTGACCGCCGACGGTCAGCCGGCACGGCAGATCCACCCTCCACCTCCGGCACCCCCGCCGATCGGCTTCGGGCGCGGAGGTGCGGACCATCCGGATGACGGTGTGGCGCAGATCTTCCACGGCTTCGCGCAGGCGGGCGCTATTGGCGTGCACGTCCGCGGCATGACTGCCGGTTGCGGCCGCCTCGGCGGAGACTTCGGTGGTTCGGGCGGTCATCTCGTTGGCGGCATGCGCGGCTTCCGTCATGCTGCGGGCGATATCGTCGGTTACGGAACCCTGCTGTTCGACGGCGAGGGCGATCGAGCCGGCGATCGCATCGATCTCCCCGATCGTCTGCTCGATCCGCGCCACCGCTGCGACCGATGCGCCGGTGGCCGAGCGCACCTGGTCGATATGCCGGGCGATCTCACCGGTCGATCGCGCGGTTTGCGTGGCCAGCGCCTTCACCTCGGCGGCAACCACGGCGAAACCCTTGCCCGCCGAACCGGCGCGGGCCGCCTCGATGGTGGCGTTCAGCGCGAGAAGATTGGTCCTGGCGGCGATGTCGCCGATGATCCCGGCGACGGCGCCGATGCTGTCGACCTGCCGGGTCAGAGCCTCGATCTTTTCCCGCGTCTCGCTGCCGGCGGCGACTGCGCGGCCGACAACTGCGTTGGACTCGCCGACACGGAGGCTGATCTCGCGGATCGAGGCGGTCAGCTTCTCGGCGGCGCAGGCCACGCTGCGCGCCGTCTCCAGCGCCTGGCCCGCGGCCGCGGCGGCGTTCCGGGCGGAGTCGCCGGTCCGGGCCGCCGAACCGCCCATGGTGTCCGCGGTTGCCGACATGGCGGCGGTGCGGGTGCCGATGTGGCGCAGCGCGTCGCCGGTTTCCGCTTCGACCTTGTCGGCCATGGCGATCAACGCCGCGCGCTTTGCCGCCTCGGCCTCGCGGCGCCCGGTTTCCTGCTCCGCGGCGAGCCGCCGCTCCTGCTCCATGTGGTCTTTGAACACCAGCACGGCGCGGGCCATCTCGCCGAGTTCGTCGGTGCGCGAGGTATCCGGAACGGCCGAGGCCAGATCGCCGCCAGCCAGGCCGCGCATCGCCGTGGTCAGATGCTGCACCGGGACGGCGATGCTGCGGCCGATGAGGACCGCCAGCACCAACCCGATGCCGACAGCGCCGGCGGAGGTACCCAGGCCGAGCCGGTACGCCGAAGCCGTGCCGGCCAGCATCGCGGAAATCGCTTCCTCCGCTGAGTCCACCGCATGCCGGCGCTGCGCGGCGGCGGCCCCCAGCACGGCGGCGGACGCCGCATCCCGTGCGGCGGTGGCCACGCCAAGCTGCACGTCGGCCTCAACCAGCCTCTGCAGCGCGTCACCAAGCCGATCGGCCGGCTCCGCGGCACCTTTGAGGAACCGCTGCATGCGCCGGTTGCCGGCGGCGGCGTCGGCCAGCGCCGCGAGGCTTTCCCGCAGGGCCAGCAATGCCGTTGTGGCGACATTCGCATCGGCCGGGGCGCGCGACGCTACGAACCGCATCGCCGCCGCGTCGCCGAACCCGAAGCTGTCGGCTACTCGGGCGACCGCGCCGGGCAGCGCCGCGTCGCCGCCGCCGTCCACCCGAACCATCGCCGAGACGATGGTCCTGAGGTCGGTTGCCGCGGCCTGCAATTGCTCGATGGCGGAGCGGCGGGCCTGGACAGCGGCGACGGTGGCATCCACCGCGGTTCGATAGCGGGTCGCCAATGCCAGCAGGTCCGTCCCGGCGGCACCGCTGCTATTCTTGATGGCCTGGTCGAGCGCCGCTACCGCGCTTTCCGCCGCACGCTGGTCGTCCATCGTTGCCGACAGCGCATATTGCACGGTGCTGGCCCGCGCGTCGCCGACGCGCAGGGCAACGTCGGTGGCAACGGTCACGCTGGCGCTGTCGCGGCTGACGCGCGCCGCCTCGACGCCGACAGTGTCGAAACCGCGCAGTGCCACGGCCGCCAGCACCGCCAGCAGAAGCAGGACGATGGTCAGGCCGCCGAAGATGCGCTTGCGCAGCGACAGGGCGAACAGCCCTGCCGAACCGAAATGGTCCTGCATTTACGTATTCCTCGCCGGTTGAAACGGGGTGGCTGCCCGGCGCGGGTCAGCCCGCCTGCTTGATCTGGTCGATGACGGCCTTGCCGAACTGCTTTTCGAAGCCGGCATTGGCGGCCGACATGGCGGCGGCGAATTTGCCGCGGTCGATATCGCGCTGCACCGTCATGCCGGCCTTTTGCAGGCCGGCGATGCCGGCGACCGCCGCCTCGGCGGCGAAACGCCGCGACGCCGCCGCACCCGTCCTGGCCGCGCCGACGACGTGGCCTTTGTCTTCGGTCGAGAGTTCGTCGAAGGCGTCCGGCGCCATGATAAAAACGGCCGGATCGTAGGCGTGGGCGCTGAGCGTGAGGTATTTCTGCACCTGGTCGAACCTGGCGGCCTGGATGGTGGCGATGGGATTCTCCTCGCCGTCGAATTTGCCGGACCGCAGCGCTTCATACAGTTGAGGGAAGGGCAGCGATGCAACGTCCACGCCGAGCGACTGAAAGGCGAATATGAAGACCTGCGACTGCGGCACGCGCATCTTCAGGCCCTTGATATCGTCGGGCGTGACCACCGGGCGCCTGGCGTTGGTGATGTGGCGCAGGCCGTTCTCGCCCCAGGCCAGCATGACCATGTCCTTGGCGGCGAAACGCGGGTTGAAGGATGCGCCGATAGGTCCGTCGAACACAGCGTAGGCGTGCGGCAGGTCGCGGAACAGGAAGGGGATGTTGAAGACCCCGACCTCCGGCACGACGCTGGACAGGCCCAGGCCGGTGATGAAGGCGAGATCGATGCTGCCGAGTTGCACGCCCTTTGCCAGTTCGACGTCCCCACCCAACGCGGCATCCGGGAACTGCTGGAGGGTGATCCGGCCGCCCGTGCGTTTGGCGAGGTCATCAGCGAAGGCGGTGGCGCCGGCGCCAAGTTGCGATTGCTGCGGCAGGATGTAGCCGATGCGCAGGGTGCGTGCGGCGGCACCGGCCTGGCGGCTTGTGGCGAGCACGCCGGATGCGGCGGCGGCTCCGGTCAGCAGGATGTGGCGGCGGTGAAGCATGAGGGGGCACTCCTTGAACGAACCGGAGGCCCTGTTAGCGGAGGAAGGTTAATACTTTATGAATGGGACTCAAAATTGACGAACACTTGGATATACTGGCAGGTATTTGCTTTTTGTTAAAGCCTTGCCGGCAGGGCGGGCAGCAAATCGAACGCCCGCGCCCGCGCCGTGCGGGCCAGCAGCCACCGTGTCGCGGCGATTGAGACGAAGGCCACCGCGAGGCCGCTCAGCAGGTCCACGCCGTAATGCGCGCCCTCGGTCATCACCGCGGCGATCAGCAGCAGGTTCAGGACCAGCGACGGGATGAACCATTTGCGCCCGCGCGCCGCATAGGCCAGCACCACGCCCAGCACGGTATGATAGGACGGAAACGATATGATGCCCTGCGTCCGGCCGATAACCGGCAGCGCGTGGTCCCGCAGCGCCAGGATGTCGGCGCGCCATGGCTCGATCCCGACGCCATGCTGCGACCAGGCGCCGACGGCCGGCAGCAGCATCATCACGGGCGTGATGATGACAATCGGCAGGAGTCCGGCGAGCAGCAGCTCATCGACGCGCCGCCGATCGGCGTGGCAGAAATACAGGATCAGCAATACGACCTGTACCGGCGCACTCGCGTAGACGTAGGCCAGCAGGGCATGCACCGGCGGATGCGCATGCACCCAGGTGTACCAGGCCATCCAGTCGAAGCCGAGCGCCGCATCCCAGCGGGCCAGCGATGCATCCATCATGGCAAACGGCGTCGCGGCCATCGCGGTATAGGACAGGATCGCCCCGGCATCCGACAGCGCCCAGATTTGCGCGACGGCGCCGGCGAAGCGTGCTGCCGCAGGATTGCGCCGGTGGATCAGCACCGACAGGCCGCACATCAGGACGACCAGTCCGAAGGCCGGCCAGCGCGAAGCGATCGTCATGCCCTGAGCGGGCAGCAGGATGGCATCCATCGCGGCAATCGCGCCGATCACCGACCAGATCAGGAGCTGTGCGTTCATCAGGCGCCTCGATTGCCAGAGCAGCATAGGGACAGTTTAATAATGAACAGCCAGCCGCAGCGGTCTGAGCAAGACCGTGAACGCACCCTAATGTGAACCTGAATCAGGCGGATGATGACTCTTCCGTTTCCCGCGCAACATGCATTATAGTGCATGCAACCGGGACGCCTGACGCCCGGACGCGAGGGAACATGCACACCGGCAACGCCGTCCACTGGTTCGCCGATCGGCACGTGAAGGAAGGCAACGGCGGTCGCCCCGCGTTCCAGGATCCGTGGCGGGCGCTCAGCTACCAGGATTTGCAGGCAGCAACCTGCCGGTTCGCCAATGCCCTCCGGGATGCGGGCATCGGCCGGGAGCGGCGCGTCGTGCTGCTGCTGCAGGACACTATCGACTTCCCCATCGCCTTTTGGGGCACGATGCGCGCGGGCGCGGTGCCGGTGCCGATCAATACGCTGCTGACGGCGGATACGGTGGGGTATATTCTGGCGGATAGCCGGGCGGAGGCGGTGGTGGTTTCGGCCCCGCTGGTGTCGGCGCTGCTGCCGGTGCTGAGCGGCGTCCGGACGGTGATCGTCGCGCAGCCCGACGGGTCGGGGCCGGCTTTGGCGGACCCGGCGTGGCTGGCTTTCCCGGAGTTGCTTGCCGGCGGCGACCCTGCCCCCATGACCGCCGAAGCGTCGCCGGATGAGGTCGCGTTCTGGCTGTATTCGTCCGGATCGACCGGCGCGCCGAAGGGCGTGAAGCATGTGCATTCCAGCCTGCGCTTCTGCGCGGATAGCTATGGCGCCCGGGTGCTGGGGATCCGGCCGGATGACGTGATGTTTTCGGCCGCCAAGGCGTTCCACGCCTACGGCCTGGGCAACAGCATCATCTTTCCGACGTCCGTTGGCGCGACGACCGTGTTCCTGCCGGAGCGGCCGACACCGGACGCGGTGCTGGGGATGATGCGGCAGCATAACCCGACCTTGTTCGGCGGCGTCCCCACGTTGTACGCCGCGCTGCTGGCCAATCCGCATATCGGTCCCGGGGCCGGTTCGGCGTCGCTGCGCCGCTGCATCTCGGCCGGAGAGGCGTTGCCCGAGGATATCGGCAAGCGCTGGAAGTCGCTGGTGGGCGTGGATATCCTGGACGGCATCGGCTCGACCGAGCTGCTGCACATCTTCATCAGCAACAGCCCGGACGACATCCGCTACGGCACCAGCGGCAAGCCGGTGCCGGGCTACGAAGCGCGTATCGTGGACGACCATGACCGCCCGGCGCGCAACGGCGAGGCCGGCGAACTGGTGGTGCGCGGCGACAGCGCCGCCGAGGGCTACTGGAACCAGCGGGCGAAAAGCCGGCGGACGTTCCAGGGCGAATGGACCTATACCGGCGACACCTATATCCGGGATGAGGACGGTTATTACCGCTTCCAGGGCCGCAGCGATGAGATGCTGAAGGTCAGCGGCGTCTGGGTGTCTCCGTTCGAGGTCGAGGAAGCGCTGATCTCGCATCCCGCCGTCTTGGAGGCCGCGGTAATCGGCCGGATGGACAAGGACGGGCTGGTAAAGCCGAAAGCCTTCGTGATTTTGCAGGAAAGCGCGCGCGAGGAGCCGGTTGATGTTTTGATTGCCGCCTTGCAGACCCATGTGAAGGAACGGGTCGGCGTCTGGAAATATCCGCGCTGGATCGAGGTGGTCGAAAGCTTCCCGAAAACCGCGACCGGCAAGATCCAGCGCTTTCGGTTGCGGGAGGTTTGATGCGGCGAGGCACGCTTCGGGTCAGCGGCGGCGAGTTGGAAACAGCGTGGTGGGGACCGGGCCCGGCGGAAGCGCCGACCCTGGTGTTGCTGCATGAGGGGCTGGGCTGCGTCGATCTGTGGCGGGATGTGCCGGAGCGGCTGGCGGACTCTATCGGCTGGGGGGTGTTTGCCTATTCGCGGTTCGGCTACGGGCGGTCCGATACGACAGCGCTGCCCCGGCCGGTGACGTATATGCACAACGAGGCTTTGGAGGTTCTGCCGGACGTGCTGGCGGCGGCCGGCATCGGCCGGTGCGTGCTGGTTGGCCATTCCGATGGCGGATCGATTGCGGCGATCTACGCGGGGTCTCATCCCCGATCGTCATGGCCGGGCGCGTCCCGGCCATCCGCGCACCGGCCGCGGGGGGCGGATGGCCGGGACGCGCCCGGCCATGACGGAGAGACGCGAGTCGTTGGCCTTGTTACGATCGCCGCGCATTTTTTCGTCGAAGACCTCAACATCGCTTCGATCGAGCGTATCAAGGCCGAGTACGAAGCCGGTGGCCTGCGCGATCGCCTTGCGCGCTATCACCGGAACGTCAATACAGCGTTTTGGGGCTGGAACGGCGCCTGGCTGAACCCGGATTTCCGGGCATTCGACATTACGGGGTTCCTGCCGCGCATCGACGTGCCGATCCTGGCGTTGCAGGGCGCCGACGATCCGTATGGAACGGATGAACAGCTTCACATATTCGAAGCCAATGTCCGGGCGCCGATAACGGTCGCACTCATTCCGGGCGCCAAACACTCGCCGCATCTGGAGGCAAAGGAAGCCACCCTGGCCGCCATCACGCGTTTCATTACGGAACTGCCGACATGATCGATTTTCAAACCGACCCGAGCCGCTATCGCCATTGGAAGCTGTCGTTCGACGGACCGATTGCGACGCTGACGATGGACGTCGATCCGAACGGCGGGTTGATGGAAGGGTATGAACTGAAGCTGAATTCCTATGATCTCGGCGTCGATATCGAACTGGCCGACGCGGTGCAGCGGCTGCGGTTCGAGCATCCCGAGGTCAGGACGGTGGTGTTGCGCTCCGGCAAGGAGGGCGTGTTCTGCGCCGGCGCGAATATTCGCATGCTGGGCAAGTCCTCGCACGGGCACAAGGTGAATTTCTGCAAGTTCACCAATGAGACGCGGCTGTCGATCGAGGATGCCAGCGAAAATTCGGGCCAGATCTACCTGGCGGCGATCAGCGGCACGGCGGCGGGTGGCGGATACGAACTGGCGGTAACGGCGGATCATATCATGCTGATCGACGACCGCCGCTCCACCGTTTCTTTGCCGGAATTGCCGCTGCTGGCGGTGCTGCCCGGCACCGGCGGGCTGACGCGGCTGACCGACAAGCGCCGGGTGCGCCGCGACCGTGCCGATGTGTTCTGCACGACGGAGGAAGGCGTGCGCGGCAAGCGTGCGGTCGAGTGGCGACTGGTGGATGAGGTCGTTCCGCCGTCCGCCTGGGATGCCAAGGTGACCGAGCGGGCGCTGGAACTGGCCGCGCGATCGGACCGGAATGGCGAGCGCGGGGTTGCGCTGACACCGTTGCAGCGAACGATCGAGGGCGATGCGGTCTCGTATCCGTTTGTCCAAGTGGCGATCGACCGGCCGGGGCGCTGCGCTGCGATCACCGTACGCGGGCCTGAGGAACTGCCGGGCGATCTGCGCGGCATCCACGACTCGGGCGCGTCATTCTGGCCGTTGGCGATGGCGCGGGAACTGGATGACGCGCTGCTGCATCTGCGGCTGAACGAACCGTCCATCGGGCTGATCGTGTTTCGCACGCTGGGCGATCCCGGCCTGGTGCTGGCGGCGGATGGGTTGCTGGAACAGTATCAAACCGACTGGCTGGTGCGGGAAATCCGCTTGCTGTTGAAGCGCGTGCTGAAGCGAACCGACATGACGGCCCGCAGCCTGATTACGCTAATCGAGCCGGGAAGCTGCTTCGCCGGCACCCTGGCGGAACTGGTATTTGCGGCGGACCGTTCCGTCATGTTCGCGGGCACGGTGAAAGGCGACAACCGCGGCGCCGCCACGCTGCACCTGTCGGCGCTGAATTTCTCCGCCTTCCCGATGGGCAACGGACTGTCGCGGCTGGCCAACCGTTTTTACGGCGAACCGTCGTCTCTGGACGCCGCAGCCCGGCTTATCGGCGAAACGCTGGACGCCGATGCCGCGGAAGCCGGCGGCCTGATCACCTTCGCCTATGACGACACCGACTGGGACGACGAAGTGCGGCTGATCCTGGAGGAGCGCGCCTCGTTCTCACCCGACGCGCTGACCGGCCTTGAGGCCAATTTGCGCTTTGTCGGGCCCGAGACCATGGAAACGCGCATCTTCGGCCGCCTGACCGCCTGGCAGAACTGGATTTTCCAGCGCCCCAACGCCGTGGGTGAGACCGGATCGCTGAAACGATACGGCTCCGGCGTGCGGCCCGACTTCAACCCGGAACGCGTCTGAAAGGATCATCGCCATGACCGATGCCATCGAGATCGACTATGACGGGCTGATTCCGAACAATGTCGGCCTGGCCGAGGACTTGCGCGTCCGCAAGGCGCTGGAGACCTGGCATCCGGGCTATATCGACTGGTGGAAGTCGATGGGACCGGAAGGCTTCCAGAACGATCCGGTCTACTTGCGCACCGCCATCGGCGTCGGCAGCGAGGGCTGGGCGAAATTCGGCTTCGTCCGCATGCCGGAATACCGCTGGGGCATCCTGCTGGCGCCAAAGGTCGAGGGGCGGACGATCCCATTCGGCGCGCATAAGGGCGAGCCGGCCTGGCAGGATGTGCCCGGCGAATACCGTGCCATGCTGCGCCGCCTGCTGGTGATCCAGGGCGACACCGAACCCGCCTCGGTCGAGCAGCAGCGGCATCTGGGCGCGACGGCGCCCTCGCTGTACGACCTGCGCAACCTGTTCCAGGTGAATGTCGAGGAAGGCCGCCATCTCTGGGCGATGGTCTATCTGCTGCAGAAATATTTCGGCCGCGACGGGCGGGAAGAAGCCGAGGAACTGTTGCGGCGGCGTTCGGGCGATCAGGACTCACCGCGGATGCTGGGCGCGTTCAACGAGCGCACGCCGGACTGGCTGTCGTTCTTCATGTTTACCTTCTTCACCGACCGCGACGGCAAGATGCAGTTGGCGGCGCTGGCACAATCCGGATTCGATCCGCTGTCGCGCACCTGCCGCTTCATGCTGACGGAAGAAGCGCACCACATGTTCGTCGGCGAGACCGGGGTGTCGCGTACGATCCAGCGCACCTGCGACGCGATGAAGGAAGCCGGCATTGAAGATCCATACGATATTGAGCGCGTCCGCGCGCTGGGCGTGATCGATCTGCCGACGATCCAGAAGAAGGCCAACCTGCATTTCTCGCTGACCCTGGATCTGTTCGGCAACGAGATCAGCACCAACGCCGCGAATGCCTTCAATGCCGGGCTGAAAGGCCGTTACCACGAGGACAAGCTGACAGACGATCATCTGCTTACTGCATCCGTCTACCCGGTCCTGCGCCTGCGCGACGGCGTCATCGTCAACGAGGACGTTCCGGCGCTGTCGGCGCTGAATATGCGGCTGCGCGACGATTACGTCGAAGATGCCGCGGCCGGTGTCGCGCGCTGGAATCGCGTGCTGGAACGGGCGGGCATCGATTTCCGCATCTCCCTGCCGCACGTCGCCTTCAACCGCCATATCGGCGAGTTCAGCGGCGTGCGCACTGATACCACGGGTTCCGTGCTGAGCGCCGACTCCTGGCAGGCGCGCAAGGAAACCATGCTGCCATCGGTGGAGGACAATCTGTTCATTGCCAGCCTGATGCATGCCGCGCGCGAACCCGGCGCCTATGCGGGCTGGATCGCGCCGCCGCGGCAGGGGATCGACAACAAGCCGGGCGATTTCGAGTACGTGCAGATTGTCCGATGAAAATGGCGGGGTTCGTTCATCCGGAATACCTGGTCGAGACCGATTGGCTCGCCCGCCATCTCGGCGATGTGGTCGTGCTGGACTGCACGACACACCTCATCCCCGATCCGCGGATCACCTATATCGTCAAGCCGGGCCGGGAGGATTTCGAACACGGCCATATCCCCGGCGCGCAGTTCTGCGACGTCTCGCGGGATGTGTCGGACACCTCGCAGAAGCTGAATTTCATGCGGCCGTCGCCGGAAGACTTCGCCGCGGCGATGCGCCGTTTCGGGATCAGCAACAATACCCGGGTGGTCACCTACAGCACATCCAACCCGTGGTGGGCGACCCGGGTCTGGTGGCTGCTGCGGGAGTTCGGGCACGATAGAGCGGCCGTGCTGAATGGCGGTCGGCAGAAATGGACGGCGGAAAACCGCGAACTCGAAGCCGGGTCGGCCACGCCGCGGCCCGCCGGCAGTTTCACGGTGCGCGAAATCCGCAACCTGATGGTGGGCAAGGAGGCGGTCAAAGCCGCCATCGGCGATGCCCGGATTTGCACCCTGAACGCGCTGCTTCCCGCCCAGCACGCCGGCACCGGCGGCAACAGCTACGGCCGTCCCGGGCGCATCGCCGGCAGCGTGAACGTACCGGCGGCGCATCTAATCGATCCCGCCACGAACACGTTTCTTTCCGCGGACGAACTGCGTGTTCGCTTCGACGCGGCGGGGGCGATCGGTCGATCGGTCATTGCGTATTGTGGCGGAGGGATTGCGGCCAGCGCGGATGCGCTGGTGCTGACGATGCTTGGCCATAACGACGTCAGGATTTACGATGCTTCGCTCTCGGAATGGGCGAAGGATGAGAGCCTGCCCATGGAGACGGGCTGAAACCGCTCGTGTCACGGCCGGATTTAGTCCGGCCATGACACTCAAAGCTTACTTGCAGGCAGTCACCTGGATCTCCACCAGCGCCTCCGGCGATGCCAGCTCGGCCTGCACGCAGGCCCGCACCGGAGCGCCGTCCTTCGGCAGCCACGGCGTCCAGACCTCGTTCAGCCCGGCACGGTCCTTCATGTGCTTGACCCAGATCGTCGCCGTCAGCAGGCGGGTCTTGTCCGTGCCGTGATGCTCCAGCAGGGCGTCGATCTGCTCCAGCACGTCGGCCGTCTGGCCCTTGATGTCCTTGCCGGTGTCGTTGGCGATGACGCCGGGCAGGTAGACGAAACCGTGATATTCCACGGCTTTGGACAGGATCGGGCCAGGCTCGGTGCGGATGATCTTGCTCATTGAGGACTCCGGGTTGAACGTATGGCTGCTTTCTAGGCCAAGCCGCGCCGCTCGGCCAGAGTGCGGGGTCTCGCGGACGGGGAGGGAACCATGGAAACGCGGGTGTTCGGACGGTCGGGTTTGCGGATCTCGGTGCTGGGCTTCGGCTGCGGCGCCGTCGGCGGTTTGATGGTGCGCGGTTCGGCCGCGGACCAGGACCGGGCGGTTGGCCTCGCACTGGCAGCCGGGGTCAATTACTTCGATACGGCGGTGCAGTACGGCAACGGCCGGTCGGAAACCAATCTCGGCCGCGTGCTGGCGGCGCAAAAGCCGTCCGGCGTGCATGTCGGCACCAAGGTCCGCGTGCCGTCGGGGAGTTTCGGCGATATCGGTGGCGAGGTCGCCCGTTCGATCGACGGCAGCCTGGGACGCCTCGGCATGGATCATGTCGATATTTTCCATCTGCACAATCCGATCACCGCGAACGGCGGCGGAGAAACGCTGAGCATCACGCAGGTGATGGACGAAATCGTTCCGGCTTTCCATAGGCTGCGCGATGCCGGCAAGACGCGGTTCCTCGGCATCACCGCCGTCGGCGACACCGCGGCGTTGCAGGACGTGATCGATTCGGCGGCGTTCGACAGCGCCCAGGTCAGCTACAACATGCTGAACCCGTCGGCCGCGACCGCGCTGCCGCCGAACTACCCGGCGCAGGACTATGGCCGCTTGTTCGACCACACCCGGAAAGCCGGTGTCGGCATCGTCGGCATTCGCGTGCTCGCTGCCGGAGCGTTGAGCGGCACAGCCGAACGCCACCCCACCGCCAGCGCGCCGCCCGAACCCATCGGCTCCGCCCATAGCTACGCCATGGACCTGGAACGCGCCCGGCGATTGATGCCGCTGGTGACGGAGGGTTTTGCCGGCAGCCTGGCGGAGGCGGCGATTCGTTTCGCTATCTCCCACCCCGCCATGGGCACCATCCTGGTTGGCATGGCGACTGTCGGCGAGTTCGAGGGCAGCCTGTCGGCGGTGCGGAAAGGTCCGCTGCCCCCGGCCGCGCTCCATCGGCTGAATGAGTTGACGGCAGGGTTTGCCGGGGAAGCGCGGTAGATTTCACCAAGCGCGACGGCTTCGGCCATCCCCGAGGGAAAGGTGCGGGTTGCGGCAAAGCAAGTTGTAACACGGACTAAAGGGATTCAGGCACAGATTACACCGAATAATCGCGCGCCCTGGGCGGGATCGATTGGTCTGAACGCTTCATGCGCCCAGACAAAATCAGTAAAATCTGTGGCTTAATCCGTGCAATCTGTGTTACATCTTGCCTTCTGCCACAACAACACGGACCTCTAAGAGGCTGGGACCGCCGTCCGCGTCACTCCGCGGCCTGCGCGTAAGCCTCCAGCGGCGCGCAGGTGCAGACCAAATTCCGGTCGCCATAGACATTATCCACCCGCTTCACCGGCGGCCAGTATTTTGCCCCCCCCACCCACGGCAACGGAAACGCCGCCTGCGCGCGTGAATAGGCGTGCGTCCATACATCCGCCATGACCTCTGCCGCGGTATGCGGCGCGTGCTTCAGCGGATTGTCCGCGCGGTCCAGCACGCCGGCGCCAATCGCCCCGATCTCCGCGCGGATCGCGATCATCGCGTCACAGAAACGGTCGAGCTCCGCCTGCGATTCACTCTCCGTCGGCTCGATCATCAGCGTCCCCGCCACCGGCCAGGACATCGTCGGCGCGTGGTAGCCGAAATCCTGCAGCCGTTTCGCGATGTCCTCGACCTGCACGCCGGTTTCCGCGACGAAGCCGCGGCAGTCGATGATGCACTCATGCGCCACCCAACCGCCCGGCCCGGCATACAGCACCGGATACGACTCGCGCAGCCGGCTGGCGATATAGTTCGCCGACAGGATCGCCACCTCGGTTGCCCGCTTCAGCCCGCCGGGCCCCATCATCCTGATATACGCGTAGGAAATCGGCAAAATCAGCGCGCTGCCGAACGGCGCCGCGGAGACCGGACCAATCCCCGTCGCCGGTCCGGCATCCGGGCGCAATGGATGGTTCGGCAGGAACCCCGCCAGATGCGCCGCCACGCCGATGGGCCCGATGCCGGGACCGCCGCCGCCATGCGGGATGCAGAACGTCTTGTGCAGGTTCAGGTGGCAGACATCCGCGCCGATGGAGGCCGGCGAGGTCAAGCCGACCTGCGCGTTCATGTTGGCGCCGTCCATGTAGACCTGGCCGCCATGCTGATGCACGACCGAACAGATGTCGCGGATCGCGCCCTCGAACACCCCATGCGTCGAGGGATATGTCACCATCAGCGCCGCCAATCTGTCCGCGTGCTTCTCCGCCTTGGCGCGCAAATCGGCCAAATCGACATTGCCGTCACGGTCGCAGCCGACGACAACAACCTTCAGCCCCGCCATCGCTGCGCTGGCCGGATTCGTGCCGTGGGCCGAGGACGGGATCAGGCAAACGTCGCGATGCGACTCGCCGCGCGATTCGTGCCAGGCGCGGATCACCAGCAGCCCGGCATACTCGCCCTGCGACCCGGCGTTCGGCTGCAACGACACCGCGGCAAAGCCGGTGGCCGCGCACAGCCACGACTCCAGCCGGCGGATCAAGGTCAAATACCCCGCCGTCTGGTCGACGGGCGCGAAGGGATGGATATCGGCAAACCCCGGCAGGGTGATCGCGATCATCTCCGCCGTCGCATTGAGCTTCATCGTGCAGGACCCGAGCGGGATCATGCTGCGGTTCAGCGCGATGTCCTTGTCTTCCAGCCGCTTGAGGTAGCGCAGCATCTCGTGTTCGGCGTGATACCGGTTGAACACCGCCTGCTGCAGGAACTCGGTGCCGCGCAGCAGCCCGGCCGGGATCGCGGCGACCGCGCCCTTCAGCTCCGCCCCCAGCAGTCCGGCCAGCGCCAGCAAATCGTCGCGTGTGACCGTCTCGTCCAGCGCAATGCCGACACCGCCACCATCGACGCGGCGGAAATTGTAGCCGGCATTGGCGCCGCGCTCGATCAGGTCGTCTGCGCCCTCGACAACGATGGTGCCAAAGAACGAGTCGTGCCGCACCCGCAACCCGGCACGCAGCGCGCAATCCGCCAGCATCCGCGCCTGCAGCGACACCCGCAGCGCGATGCGTTGCAGACCCTCCGGCCCGTGCCACGCGGCGTAGAACCCGGCGATCACCGCCAGCAGCACCTGCGCGGTGCAGATGTTGGAGGTCGCCTTCTCCCGCCTGATGTGCTGCTCGCGCGTTTGAAGCGCCAGCCGCATCGCCGGCTGCCCGGCGGCATCCAGCGACACGCCGACAAGCCGCCCGGGCATGGCGCGCTTATAGGCGTCGCGCGTGGCGAAGAACCCGGCATGCGGGCCGCCGAAACCCATCGGCACGCCGAAGCGTTGCGCCGAACCGACGACGACATCCGCCCCCATCTCGCCCGGCGGCGTCAGCAGCGCCAGCGCAAGCGGATCGGTTGCGACGATCGCCAGCGCGCCCACGTCATGCGCCGCGGCGATTTCCTCCGACAGGTCGCGCAACTGTCCGGTGGTGCCGGGATATTGCAGCAGCAACGCGAACGGGTTGACCGCGCCGACGGCGAACACATCCCCGGGCACGACGCGCGCCAGGGTGATGCCGAGGTGCTTCGCCCGCGTCGCCAGCACCGCCAAGGTCTGCGGATGCAGGTCGTCCGCCACCGCCAGCACGTTGGACTTCGTCTTGCTCAGCGCGTGGGTCATCGCCATCGCCTCGGCCGCGGCGGTCGCCTCGTCCAGCAGGGAGGCGTTGGCGATCTGCATGCCGGTCAGGTCGCAGATCATGGTCTGAAAGTTCAGCAACGCTTCCAGACGCCCCTGCGCGATCTCTGCCTGATAGGGCGTGTAGGCGGTGTACCATCCGGGATTCTCCAGCACGTTTCGGAGAATCACCGGCGGCGTCACCGTGCCGTGGTAGCCCATGCCGATCAGCGATTTTTTCACGCGGTTTTGCGCTGCGAGGCCGCGCAGTTCGGCGATCGCCGCCGCCTCGTCGATGGCAGGCGGCAGCTCCAGCGCCGCGTTGGACCTTATGGGCGCGGGCACGGTCTTGCCTGCAACATCGTCCAAAGTCGCCGCGCCAACCGCATGCAGCATGGCGGCGAGTTCGGACTCCGAGGGGCCGATATGGCGGCGGACAAAGCCGTCGTTCTCTTCCAGTTCCGCCAAATCGGCCAAAAGGTCCATGCTTACAGCGTCTCCAGCAATTCGTCGTAGCCATCCTGGTCGAGCAGTGCCTCGAACGACTCCGGGTCGTCCAGTTCCAGGCGGAAGAACCAGCCCTCGCCCTCGGCGTCGCTGTTCACGATGGACGGATCCTCGACGATGGTTTCATTGATCTCGACAATCTTGCCGGCGAGCGGCGAGTAGACGTCGGATGCCGCCTTGACGCTCTCGGCGACGGCGCAGGCCTCGCCCTCGGTCACCGCGCGCTCCAGCTCCGGCAGCTCGATGTGCACGAGGTCGCCGAGCTGCTCCTGCGCATAGTCGGTAATGCCCACCGTGGCGATGTCGCCGTCCAGCAACACCCATTCATGGTCCTTGGTGAAACGTTTATCCGCACTCTTGCTGGCCATTGGCCGTTTCCTTTTCAGCGGTGGTAGCGATGGGGGACAAAGGGAAGCGGCACGACGGTCGCGGGGAGCGTCTTGCCGCGGACAATGAGGTTCAGCCGAGCGCCATCGTGTGCCAGGTCCTTGCGGACATAGCCGATGGCGATCGGCCCGTTGACCGACGGGCCGAAGCCGCCGGAGGTGACGATGCCGGCCTCGGTGCCGTCATCGGCGACGATCGTGGTTTGTGCGCGGGCGGGCGTACGGCCGTCCGGCTGGATGCCGACGCGGTGGCGTGTGGTGCCGTTGTCGAGCTGGTCGCGCATCAGCAGGCCTCCCGGGAAATCCCAGCTCAGTTTGCGGCGCTTGCCGATGACCCAGGTCAACGCGGCCTCCACCGGGCTGGTCAACTCATCGAGGTCGTTGCCGTACAGGCAAAGCCCGGCCTCCAGCCGCAGCGAATCGCGCGCGCCCAGGCCGATGGGGACGACTTCGGGCTGGGCCACCAGCAGGTCCGCCAGGGCCTCGGTGCTGCTGCCGGGGACGGAGATTTCGAAGCCGTCCTCCCCGGTGTAGCCCGAGCGGGAGACGAAGCAGCCGATGCCGCCGATGTCCACCGCGCCGAAGCCCATGAACGGCAATTTCGCGGCTGCCGGCGCCAGCCGGGCGATAACGGACGCCGCCTGCGGACCTTGCAGCGCGAGCAAACCGCGACCCTCCAGCACGCCGATAGCGATGCCGTCCGGCAGGTTGGCGGCGAGGTGGGTGAAATCCACCTCTTTCCGGCTGGCGTTGACCACGACGAACAGGCGGTCGTCGGCCAGCCTGGCGACCATCAGGTCGTCGATGATGCCGCCGGCCTCGTTGGTCAGCAGCGTGTAGCGCTGGCGCCAGGGCTTGAGGCCGGCGATGTCGCCCGGCACCAGGCGCTCCAGCGCGTCGGCGACTCCGGTTCCGGTCAGGAACGCCTGCCCCATATGCGAGACATCGAACAGGCCGGCGGCTTTGCGGGTATGCAGGTGCTCCGCCATCACCCCGCCGCGGCAGCGCGCGCCAAGGGCGCCTGTCAGGTCGTAAAGCACCGGCATGGCATAGCCGGCGAACGGCACCATGCGGGCGCCGTGCCGGCGGTGCCAGGAATCGAGCGGGGTTTTGAGCAAGGGAACGGGGGTCGGATCGTCTGGCAGTGCGTTCTGCGCCACGAAGGTCTCCGCGTACAGGGCCTCCCCGCCGGCGGCATGCCGGAAGAGTTGGCCCCCCTCTGTCGTGGTACCTGAGAGATTCGGGGTTTTCCCCCTTACCCCGTCGGTGCGGACGACACCTGCGCGGCGCCCGGCTTTCCAGAGGTCCCTTTACCCGTCGCGGTCCCTTGTGCCTGAGCGTTTCCGGGGGCCGGTTGCGCCTTCGGCGGCGGAGTCGCCCCCGCACTCTCCCGCGGCGGGTGCCCGGGACGACTGCACCATGCCCCGGTTGGGGGGCGGATGCCAAGCGGTTTGATGCGCTGCGGTGGTGCCTTAGCTCTGCCGGCGGCGGGCGGCCAGCAGGCCGAGCAGTCCGGCGCCGAGCAGGGCCGCCGAAGCCGGCTCCGGCACATAGGCGTAGCCGGAGGCGACCAGCCTCTCCTGACCGGTGGTGCTGCAGGACGACCAGGGGTAGCATTCGGCTGACTGTGGATTTTGCGTATATCCGGCATCGAGGACGAACG
The DNA here is from genome assembly GCF_903944925.1 of uncultured Rhodopila sp. Taxonomy (GTDB): domain Bacteria; phylum Pseudomonadota; class Alphaproteobacteria; order Acetobacterales; family Acetobacteraceae; genus Rhodopila. Next base: position 18,463 of record NZ_CAJATU010000183.1, read on the forward strand.
GATCGAGTCCCGGCGTTGCCAGGGAATGCTCGAGAGTCACCGTCAGGGTCAACTCGCCGGCCCCGCCCGAGATCACGGTGTCCGCGCCATTGACATTAAAGGCGGTGATCTCGGCACCCGGGATTACCGTTGATGCGTCAAGCGCCAAGCCGGTGACGGTATCAATATACCCGCCGTCGTTCTTGAAGCCATACTGGTTGAGCGCGAACTCCCCGGTCAACGCCGTGCCGTCGCTGAAGGTTGCGACAATGCCGATGGGCAGGTTGTAGACATCCGCTTTTGCGGGGGACAGCGATGCGAAAGAACCGACAAGGAGGGCACAGGCGAACAAAACAGTGCGCATGGTGGCGATCCCATAATTATTATAATATCATTTATTTGATCGGAATGTATGTGTCAACGTAAGTCTGACGCCTGTCGGGCGGGTCGGACCGAAGCCGAACACCTTCGCCCTCACTGTCATGGCCCGGCCGTGACGGAGAGGAAGAAACCGCCGCTGCAACCACTCGCTTATCCTGATGGCCATCGGGCCAGCAGCCGACCCCGCTGAATCAGCCCGGATTGATCTCCCGGCCGCGCTTCAGCGACGGGTGGACGGTCTTGTTGAGGATGCGCAAGTCGGTGCCAATCACATGCGCGCTGGCGCCGACGATCAGCGGATCCGGGCCGGTGACGATGCTGGTGTCCTTGCCCTCATACGGCAGCAACTCGAGCAGATGCTGCATCGCATTCAGCCGGGCGCGCTTCTTGTCGTCGGACTTGATAATCGTCCACGGCGCGTCGGCGGTGTCCGTGTAGAAGAACATCGCCTCCTTCGCCTCGGTGTAGTCGTCCCACTTGTCCAGCGAGGCGCGGTCTATCGGCGACAGCTTCCATTGCTTCAGCGGGTCCCGCTCACGCTCTCCGAACCGGCGCCGCTGCACCTCGCGGCTGACGGAAAACCAGAACTTCACAAAAATGATGCCGGCGCGGACCAGCATCTGCTCGAACTGCGGGCATTGCCGCATGAACTCCAGGTAGTCGTTCGCGGTGCAGAAGCCCATCACCCGCTCGACCCCGGCGCGGTTGTACCAGGAGCGGTCGAACAGCACGATCTCCCCGGCGGAGGGCAGATGCTCGACGTAGCGTTGGAAATACCACTGCGTCTGCTCCCGCTCGGTCGGCTTTTGCAGCGCAATCACCCGCGCGGTGCGCGGATTCATGTGCTCGGTGAAGCGCTTGATCGTGCCGCCCTTGCCGGCCGCGTCGCGGCCTTCGAACAGCACGACGATGCGCTGCCCGGTCTGCTCGATCCAGCGCTGCGCCTTGAGCAGCTCGCGCTGCAGCTCAAGCATATGCGCCTCATACGGCGCGGTGCGCATGGCGATCTTGTACGGATACTCGCCGGATTCGAACAGCCGCCGGATGGCGGCCGGATCGTGCCGCATCGCCGCGATCGTATGCGCAGCGGACGCGGCCGGCACCGGCTCAGGCACCGGCGGGGGTTGCGGGGTCTCGGCAATGGCAGGCCCGCTGGCGCCGTTCGCGCCCGGAGCACTCTGCTTTGCCACGTCAGGTCCCGCCACGGACGGGGCTGCCGCTGCTCATGCCGCTCCCGCCTCGAGCGGATAGTCGCGCACTGGATCGATCCCGGCCGCTTCGAGGAATTTCCGCAGCGATGCGACCTCCTCCTTGGACAGGGTGTGGTGCGAGTCGCGGAACCCGTGGGTATGCCCTTTGAGCTTGACGACGAGATGCCCGTGCCCGCCATGGGTGACTTCGCCGCCGAGGGTCTCGACGATCGAATAGGCCAGCCGCGGGTCGATATTGCTGCTGACGGGATGGGCGAACAGGGCATGCAGCGTTTGGCGTTGCTTGTGGTTCATCGGACCGCACTCCTGACGGTCCGCATAGTCCAACCCCAACCCGGCCGCTTTGTCGTTGATGTATGTCAACCAATATCGCCAATGGAATCAGATCGATAAGTCAGCGTTTGAGGCTCAGGATGGTGGGCACGATCGGGTCCAGGGCGACGGTGAACTGCTGCACCTGCCGGGCCGGGCCCGGAAAGCGCAGGTCCTCGACCGTAGCGGGCGCCTCCAGCCGCACCTCGATTTGCCCCGGCGCCTGCCACGGCGCAGCCGCCTGCAGCGCCAGGATCGTCTGATCGCCGTGGCGCAACCAGCGCGCCTCGACCCCGGTGGCTGGCAAGCCGTCCGGTCCGCGCAGCTCCGCGCGGGGCGACACCCCCGCATCGCGCAACAGCGCCGCAAGGCCCGCCAATCCACCCGGGCCGTCGGGGCCGCCGCTCAGCAGCATGGCCTCCGGCAGCAGGGCGACCCCGGTCAACGGCGGAGCGGGCAGCTTGCGGCTATGCTGGTCGAACAAGCCGGGTTCGGTATCCGCCAGCACCCTGCCGCCGCGCCCGGCGAACGCGCGGATTTCGCTGACCTCGGCGGCGGACAGGGCGATGGCGTGCGGCAGGATCAGCACGTGCAGCCCGTCGCGCTGCAGGGCCCCGGCCTCGACCATGGCGGAGGACAGCAGGCGCGGCTGCACGGCAAGTCCCGCCAGGCGATCGAGCACCTGCCGGCGCGACGCGCGCCAGGTATTGTCCTCATACTCCCGGGCGGCATCCCGGCTGGTCCAGGCGGCGCCCTTGGGCCGTTGGTCCAACATCCAGCGGGTGCGAAAGCTGGCCTGGGAATACAGCACCGCAACCGGATCGGGGGACGCTTCGGCCGCCATGATCGCCGGCGCCACCTGCCGCAGGGAGGCCACCAGCCCGGCAATCTCGTTGCCGCGCGGTGCAGCCGAACCGTCCGGCTGCACGACGTCGTCGCGCTCATCCCAGACGATCAGTCCGCGGCCGCCGTGCAGCAGGTTGCGCCAGAGTCCGTGTGCCTCGCGCGGGCCGCTCGGAAAGCTGGTGCGCAACGTGATCAGGGCGGGATTGAAGGCGCGGGCAAGATCCAGCGCGCTGTCGAAGTCGTAGATCTCCATGACATCGACCGCTTGCGCCAACAGGCTGTAGTCGTAGCCCCCCCACCCCGGGATCTGTCCCCCCTCCAGCCCGGCCAGGGCCGTCGCATCGGCCCGGTGCACGGCATCCGTACCGGCACGCACGGCGCGGGCGAAGGCAATGTCCATCCAGGCCTTGAAGTCCGCCCAGGCGGAGTAGTTGTCGTCCGTCCGCCGCATCGCCGCGTCGGTCAGCTCCGGCACGACCGCATCCCAATCGGCGAAGGCCGTGCCCCATTGGCGGTTCAGGGCGCCGATATCGGCGTACTGCGTCTTCAGCCACTGCCGCATCGCGGTCAGCGAGGACGGTGCGATGTCCGCGTCCCAAGCGGCGGCCAGGTCGCCGATACCGGATTCGTCGGCCAGATTGTAGAACAGCGGGTGGTAGCGGGATTGGTCACGCACCACCTGCTCCAGGCGCCCCTGGACCGCGGCCAGCCAGTCCGGGTCCGACAGGCCCGGTTCGCGCACGAATACGCCGGTGTCGGCGGGGTCCGCCCGCAGATGCGCCTTGGCGGCGTCAAACCGCCAGGTCACTGCCTTGCCTTGGGTATAGCGGTGGTAGGGGGCGTAGAAGTCGGTGGCGATGTTCTCCAGGTACCAGGGCAGGCCGGATGCCTGCTTGTCGGCCAGGATCGACGGGCCGATATGGCCGCTGGTGGCACTCAACTTGGTGGCGGTGAAACCCAGCCGTGCCAGGCCCGCGATCTGGGTGGGCGTGCGGTCCTGCCACATGATGAGCTGGAATTCGTCGAATGGTGGGGCCGTTGCCGAACCGGTGAGCAGCGCCAGGAGAAAGATTGAGACCAGCGCTCGCATATCAGCCCCGTCGGCGCCGCTGCGGCGCGCTTTCCGGGAAGCGTTTAGCGGATTGGGCCGATCATTGCGAGGTGCAACTGGACGGGCTGGGACGGGAGTGGCGGTCGACGGGTTTGGTCCGGTAAGTCGTGGGTGGCCGGACTAAATCCGGCCATGACACAAGGACAACGGTCCCACGCGGTGGCATGATGCCAACGGCGAATGAGGACAACTCTTTGCTTAAACGTCATAGCCCGGCTTGTCCTCGCCACGACGTGAGCGCGTCAGGCCGGCCTGGCAAGACCGTAAAGCCCGACATTGATCGTCCCGGCACGGAACCCGCCCTCGCAATAGGCCAAATAGTAATCCCACATGCGGCGGAAGCGATGATCAAATCCCTGAAGCTCGATCTCCGGCCAAGCGGCGAGGAAACGGCGGCGCCATTCCGCCAGGGTGCGCGCGTAGCTGTCGCCAAATGTTTCCATCGACCGCAGCACCAGCCCGGCCCGTTCGGTCTGGCGGCGGATTTCCGTGATCGTCGGCAGCATGCCGCCGGGAAAGATGTAGTGCTGGATGAAATCGGTGCAGCGGCGGTAGCCCTCGAACTGGTCTTCGTCGATCGTGATGGCCTGCACCACCGCCAGCCCGCCGGGCTTGAGGCGGTCGTGCAACGCCGAGAAATAGCTCGGCCAATAGGCCTCGCCGACAGCCTCCATCATCTCGATGGAGACGATCCGGTCGAACGTCCCGCCGACATCGCGGTAGTCCTGCAGCCGTAAATCGGCTGGCGTGTCCGGCCCGTTCAGACGCCGCGTCGCATAGGCCAGTTGCGCGGCCGACAGGGTCACCCCGGTCACCCGGCATCCGGCGGCGCGCACCAGTTGCTCCGCCAGCCCGCCCCAGCCGCAGCCGATTTCCAGCACCGCGTCGCCGGGGCGCGTGTCCAGCAGCGCGATGGCGCGGCGCTGCTTTTCAGTCTGCGCGTCCTCCAGCGTCTGCTCGTCCGCGGTGAACAGCGCGGAGGAGTAGCTCATGCCGCTGTCCAGCCAGGCGGCGTAAAAGTCGTTGCCGAGATCGTAGTGATGCCGGATGTTGCGCTTGCTGCCCCGCCTGGTGTTGGCGTTCAGGCGGTGCAGGACCCGGTTGCGCAGCCGGTGGAACCAGTTGGCGTCGAAGGCGTCCCGCAAGGTCGGGATGTTCCGCCCCGCCAGTTCGACCAGCGCCGGCAGGTCGGGGCTGTCCCAGTCGCCGTCGATAAAGGCCTCGGCGAAGGCGATGTCGCCTTGCAGCAGCAGCCGCCGCAAGGTCCGCCAGCGGCGCAGCACCAGCACGCCCTGCGGCCCGTCGTCGCGCCCGTGCGACAGCCGGAAGCCCGACGGTGTGACGATCGTCAGCCGCCCGTCATGGATGCGGGACAGCAGCACGTCCGACAGCCGGCGCGCCAGCCAGCCGAGATCGGGGCGCAGGTCGGAGCAAGCCGGGAGGGCATCGATCGACAGGTCGGTCATGGTCAGCCTTGCAGGATAGAAACGACAGTAACGGGATTGTCCGGCGGCGCCGGGCGCGGCTGGACCCGCAGGCCCTTCAGCCAGAGCTTTGCCGCCTCCCAATGAATTGCGCCGAGCACCTTGAGGCTCAGGATCCCGTGCCGCAGCACGATGCCGGCCAGCGCGGCATCCGACAGCCTGGTCCGGCGCCCGACGAACGAGGCGGTGATAACGCGTCCCTCGGCATCGTCGCCATGCACCACTACCGCGGTGGTCTCGGCGGGAGGCACGACGCGGAACGCGTAGGTCATCGCCATGCCGTTGAACGGGGAGACGTAGAACGCCTTGTCGCAGCCCTGCCGGAGGGTCTTCGCCGCGGGGTCATCGACCGGGATCAGGTAGCTGTGGCGGCCGCCGAAGGTGTTGTGCACCTCATACAGCATGGCGGACAGGACGCCGTCGCGCCGGTAGCAGAAGAACACCGTAATCGGATTGAACACATGCCCCAGCACCCGCGGCATGCACAGAAAGCGGATCGGCCCGCCATCCGGCTGCAGCCCGGCCGCCGCCATCGCCGCCTCGACCTGTCCGCGCAGGTTGCCGACAGAGCCGTCCAGATGGTCGCGGTCGTCGAAGCTGATCAGGTTGAACCGGTTGTGCGAGAACAGCCGCAATCGCGTTGGCAGATCGTCCAGGTCGAACAGCATCCAGCACAGCCGGTAGCGCAACGCATGCCGCCGCGGCTTGTAGCGCTGGTGCATGACCGTGCCGGAGTACAGCGCAGAGGTCACGCCGCCAGCTCCGCCTGCATCACGCGGATGCGGCCGCTTTCGTCCGCCACCGTCCACGGTCGCCTCACGCCGCCGAGCTGCTCCGCCACCGCCAGGCCCGCTTGCAAGCCGTCCTCATGGAAGCCGGAGCCGAACCAGGCGCCGCAGAACCAGGTGCGCTGGCGGCCCTGCAACGACCACAGCGCCTCCTGCGCCCGCATGGCGCCCGCGTCGAACAGCGGGTGTTCGTAGACCTGTTCGAGATGAACGCTTTCCGGCAACGGTTCCATCGCGGGATTGAGAGTTACGAATAAAGGTAGAGCGTTCCCCAAATCTTGAAGACGATTCATCCAGTAGGTCACGTGCAGTTCATCGGCCTCATCGCTTTTGCCGATATAGTTCCAGCTCGACCACACAGCCTTGCGCTTCGGCATCAGGCGCGGGTCGCCGTGCAGCACGGCCCGGTTGCTGGTGTATTGGAAGGCCCCAAGCAGCGTGGCTTCCGGGTCCGTCGGCTGCTCCAGCAGCGCCAAGGCGTTGTCCGCGTGGCAGGCCAGCACGACGTGGTCGAAAGTGCGCGACTCACCGGCGGAATCCCGAACCACCACGGCGTCTGGCTGGCGGTGGATCGATTGCGCGGCGACCCCCAGCCTGGGGTCGTCGATCGCCTGCACCATGCGCTCGACATAGCTCCGGCTGCCGCCCGCGACGGTGCGCCAAATCGGTCGGTTGGTGAATTTCAGCAGCCCGTGGTTTTCGCAGAACCGGATGAAGTGGCGCGCCGGGTAGTCGCGCAGGGTGGCGGCGGAGGCGGACCAGATCGCGCCCGCCATCGGCAGCAGATGGTCCTGCTGGAACGCCTGGCCATAGCCGTTACTGTCCAGTAACTCGCCCAGCGACGTGCTGCCCGGCAGCCGATCGGCCAGGCCGGGGGCGTCGCGGTAGAAGCGGCGCAGGTCCCGGAGCATGGACCAGAAGCGCGGCCGGATCAGGTTTATCGGCTGGCCGAACAGCCCGCGCAAATCGTTGCCGCCGTATTCCAGCCGCCCGTCGTCGAGCGAAACGGCGAAGCTCATTTCCGAGGCGTTGGTGGCGACGCCGAGATGCGCGAACAGCGCCGTCAGGTTGGGATAGGTGAGCTCATTATAGACGATGAAGCCGGTATCGACGGGCGTCACGGTGTCGCCGAAGCGAACCTCCACCGTGTTGCTGTGGCCGCCGGGGCGCGGCGCGGACTCATATAAAGTGACCCGATGCCGCCGGCTGAGCAGCCAGGCGGCAGAGAGTCCGGAGATGCCGCTGCCGACGACGGCAATGTCCAAGGTTTGATCCACCGTGACGCCCCGAAAATGATTGTTGGTTACAATCATAGAAGTGATACGTGCGACGCAAGGGGGTGGATCACCCGATTTAGCACGTGATCCATCCGCAAATGAATCACGTAAGAGGTTCCGTGAATGCAACCGCGCCCGCTTCCGGAGCTTCGGACACCCGTCTTGCGCCTGCCCTGCCGGGTGGCGGAGCGGCGGGGCTGGTGCTGCCGTTCCGCCGCCGTATATCAACGGCAGGCATGACTTCGGACACTCCGGCTTCGGACGACCACGCGGCGCTGATCCAGGCGATCGCGCAACGGCGCGATCGTCGCGCCTTCGCGGCGCTGTTCCGTTTCTTCGCCCCGCGGGTGAAGGCCTGGATGCTGCGCGGCGGCGCCAGTCCGGTCACGGCCGAGGAACTGGCGCAGGAGACGATGCTGACGGTCTGGCAGAAGGCCGCTTTGTTCGATCCGGCCCGGGCGGGGGCCTCCACCTGGATTTTCACGATTGCCCGCAACCAGCGGATTGATTCGCTCCGCCGCGAACGCCACCCCGCCACTCTGCTGCCCGATCCGGCCGAGGAGCCGGAGGGGCCGGTTCAGGCCGATCGCGTGATGGCGATGGCGGAGCAGGAGTCGCGCATCCGCGCGGCGATGGCGGACTTGCCGGCCGAACAGGCCGACGTGATTCGCAAGGCGTTCTTTGAAGACAAGGTGCATGCCGAGATCGAGAAGGAACTCGGGATTCCTTTGGGCACCGTGAAGTCGCGGCTGCGGCTGGCGATGAACCGCCTGCGCGCCGCCCTGGGGGATGTGACATGATCGCGCATCACCCGAGCGAGACGACCTTGCTCGCCTATGCCGCCGGGACCTTGCCGGAGGCACTGGCGATCGTCGCGGCGACGCATATCGGCGGATGCCACCTGTGCCGGCACCGGCTGGAGGCGCTGGAGGCCGTCGGTGGCGTCCTGCTGGACTCGCTGCCGCCGGCCGCGCTGTCCGACGATGCATTGGATCGCCTGCTGGCGCGGGCGGACGAAGCCGCCCCGGCGCCGCCGCCGGTGCTGAACGCCGGCTTGCCGCCGCCGCTGGATCGCGTGCCGCTCGGCCGCTGGTGGCCCATCGGCCTTGGCGCGCGCTGGCGGCCGTTGCAGGCGGAGGGCGCGGCCTGGGGCGGGCTGGTACTGGTGCAGCCCGGACGGGCGCTGCCGCGCCACGGGCATGACGGGCTGGAACTGACCTGCGTGCTGAAGGGCGCATTCTCCGACGGCTCCGGCCGGTACGGGCCGGGCGACCTGTCGGAACCGCAGGATGATCACGACCTGCCGCCGGTGGCCGAGCTCGGCGAGCCATGCCTGTGCGTCATCGCTTCGGAGGGCATGCGGCTGCGCGGACTGCTCGGCTGGGGCCAGCGGATGATCGGATTATGAGGCAGGGATGGCGCATGGCTGGTTGGGGGTGGCGATGCTGACGGTGCTGTCGGCCTGTTCTCCGATAACGGTGCTCAATACGCTGGCGCCGCGCCAGGGCATCAGCGAAATCCACGATGTGCCTTATGCCACGGGCGAGCGGCACGGGCTGGACATCTATGCGCCCGCGGACGCGGCGGGCGCCCCGGTCGTGGTGTTCATCTATGGCGGCGGCTGGAAGGACGGCGACAAGGCGAGGTATCGCTTTGCCGGCGCGGCCCTGGCGGGACGCGGCTTCGTCACCGTGGTGCCGGACTACCGGGTGTTCCCGGTCGTGCGCTTCCCGGTTTTCATCCAGGATGCCGCGGCCGCGGTGGCATGGACCATGGCGAACATTGCCCGATACGGCGGCGACCCGCGGCGCGTTTTCCTGATGGGCCACTCGGCCGGGGCGCAGATCGCCGCGATGCTGACCCTGGATCGCCGGTGGCTGGGCGCCGAGGGGCTGGACCCGGACCGCGACATCGCCGGTTTCGCCGGGCTGGCCGGGCCGTATGACTTCCTGCCGCTGCATGACCCGGAACTGGACGATATTTTCGCTCCGGCCGGCGATCTGCGGCTGACCCAGCCGATCAGCTTCGCCCGCGGCGATGCGCCGCCGGTGTTCCTGGCCGCGGGAACGGCTGACACCACGGTGCTGCCGCGGAACACGGTGAACCTCGCCGCCGCCATCCGCCGCGACGGCGGCCGGGTGGAGGAAAAGCTGTATCCGGGGATCGGGCACAAGCTAATGCTGGGCGCGTTCGCCGCGGTGCTGCGCTGGCGGGTGCCGGTGCTGGATGACGTGACCGGGTTTCTGGATCGGATTGCGGGGCGGCCCGTCATGGCCGGCGCAGGCCGGCCATCCACGCCTTTCCGCCGGCGAACACCGCAAGGCGTGGATGGCGGGCCTGCGCCCGCCATGACGGTCAGTACAGAGGGGCGTTCACCATGATCATCACTTTCATCGCCGCTACCATCCTGCTCTCCGCGATCATGGCGGGGGCCTGGGCGTTGCAGCGCGCCACCGGCAATTCCGGCTGGGTGGACGTGGTCTGGTCGTTCGGACTCGGCATTGCCGGGCTGGTCCTGGCGCTGGTGCCGGGGATCGAATCCCCATCCACCCGCCAGATCGTCGTTGCCGTGCTGATCGCGCTGTGGTCGATCCGCCTCGGCCTCTATATCGCGCAGCGCTCGACGCACGGGCCCGAGGACGCGCGCTATGCCGCGCTGCGCCGGGAATGGGGACCGCAGTTCGAGCAGCGGCTGTTTGTCTTCCTGCAAATCCAGGCCGCCGCCGCGGCCCTGCTCGGCCTGTCGATGCTGTTGGCGGCGCATAATCCTGCGCCCTGGCCGAGAGGCCTGGATTTCGCCGGCATCGCCGTGCTGATCATTGCCGTCGCGGGAGAGGGCATCGCCGACGAGCAATTGCGCCGCTTCAAGGCCGATCCCGCCAACAAGGGCCGGGTCTGCGACGCGGGGCTGTGGGGATGGTCGCGGCATCCAAACTACTTCTTCGAGTGGCTCGGCTGGGTCGCCTATCCGCTGCTGGCGATCGACCTGTCCGGCGGCTGGTACTGGGGCTGGCTGGCCGTCTCCGGCCCGGCCTTCATGTACTGGCTGCTGGTCTACGTTTCCGGCATCCCGATGCTGGAGCAGCAGATGCTGCAATCGCGCGGCGCCGCCTATACGGCCTACCAGGCCCGGGTCAGCGCTTTCTTCCCGCTTCCGCCTAAAGGATCGCCGACATGAGTCTCGTCACCGCCGCCACCACCGTCATCGAGCGCATGCCGATACCGGATGCCGTCACCTCGGCCGGGATCGCGTTCCTGGTGGACCGCACCCGCCGCAAATTGGCCCGCGCGGGCGGCGGGTCGGACGTGGATTTCGCCCGCCTGATGGCCGAGCACCCGATCGCCGTGCGGCCGGATGCGGCGAACGAGCAGCATTATGAAGTGGCGCCGGCGTTCTTCGGCCTGGCGCTCGGCCCGCGCCGCAAATACTCCTGCTGCCTGTACCGCTCGGACAGCGACACCCTGGCCATGGCTGAGGAGTACGCGCTGGCGGAAACCGCGGTGCATGCCGGGCTGGCCGACGGGCAGGATGTGCTGGAACTCGGCTGCGGCTGGGGTTCGCTCAGCCTGTGGATGGCCGAGCGGTATCCGGCGTCGCGCATCACCGCAGTGTCGAATTCCCGCCCGCAGCGCGAATACATCGAAGGCGAGGCGGCGAAACGCGGGGTCGCCAACCTGCGGGTGATCACCGCCGACATGAACGACTTCGCCGCCCCGGGGACCTTCGACCGGATCGTGTCCGTGGAGATGTTCGAGCACATGACCAACTGGCAGTCACTGCTGCGCCGGATCCATGGCTGGCTGCGCCCGGACGGGCGGCTGTTCCTGCACGTGTTCAGCCACCGCTCGGCGCCGTATCTGTTCGACACCGCCGACAAGGAGGACTGGATCGCCCAGCATTTCTTTACCGGCGGCATCATGCCGAGCCACGGCCTGATCCGGCACGTCGCGGACGTGTTCGAACTGGAGTCGGACTGGCGCTGGAACGGCACCCACTACGCCCGCACCGCGCGCGATTGGCTGGCCAATTTCGACCGCGAGCAGGATGCGGTGATGGACGTGCTGCGCGGGGTCTATGGCGCGGACGCAGCGCTGTGGAAGCGTCGCTGGCGGCTGTTCTTCCTGGCGACGGCGGGGCTGTTCGGGCATGCCGGCGGCGAGGAATGGGGCGTCAGCCATTACCGTCTACGGCCGATCTGAACGGTGTTTTCCCGTCATGGTGCGCGCAGGCGCACCATCCACGCCTTGCGGCGCCGGTTCAGGCGAAGGCGTGGATGGCCGGCTTCCGCCCGCAATGACGGAACCCGGCGATGATGGTGCGACTTCGATCCGAACACATCGTGATCGGAGGCCGTGAACAGGGTTGAGCAACCGGCGTTGAGACGCGGATGCACTATCTTCGTTCACCGGACGCCGCCGGACTATCCTGTCGCGTAAGCCTGAATGCCCGGGCGGCGGCGGCCGACCCGCCGCGGCAGGGACGGGGCGGCAAACTCGCCGAACTGGACGGGCTGCGGGGGGTTGCCTCGCTGGTCGTCGTGGCCTGGCACTTCGTCTATGCCTTCCTGCCGCAATATATCGGCATCGTTCCGGACTTCGATCCGGCTGCGGGGCTGGTGGGCTCTCCGGCCTTCGCCCTGCTCAACGGGCCGGGCGCTGTGATGTTGTTTTTCGTGCTGTCCGGCTACGTGCTGCCGCTGGGATATTTCCGCTCCGGGCGAACCGAGGTGGTGCTGCGGGCGGTGGCGAAGCGCTGGTTCCGGCTGGGGTGCCTGACGCTGCTCGCTGCGCTCGGGTCGTATCTGTTGTTCCGGTTTGGCTGGTACTATTTCCGCGAGGCGGCGGGGTTGACGGAATCCGCCTGGCTGGGCAGCTTCGGCGGCGGCGATGTGAACGGGCAGTTGCAGCCATCGCTGTTGAGCGCCGTGCTGGAGGGGTCGGTTTTCGCCTTCATCCGCCCCGCCGATGCCTACAACCCGGTGTTCTGGACGATGCGCGACGAGTTGTTCGGCAGCGTATTGGTGTTCGCGCTGGCCCCGCTGCTCTGGCGGTGTCGCGCGCTGGCGGGTGCCGCGCTGCTGGTGCTGGCCGCGGCAGCGGTGCAGTGCGTGGACCCGCGGCTGGCGGCGTTCGTCGCGGGGCTGGCTTTGTCCCGCGCGAATGCAAGCGGGCGGCTATCGGTGAACCGTTTCTTGGCGCCGGTATGCCTTGTGTCGGGGCTGGCTTTGTTCGGCTACCTGGAGCCTCGAGGGGCCTATGCCTGGCTTGGCTTCCTGCCGGATGGATCGCAGTGGCGGTATGACCGGATGTGGCTGCATATACTGGGCGGAGTGCTGCTGATCCTGGGCGTTTTGGGCAGCGAGCGCGCAGGGTCGCTGCTGGCCTCCGGCGCGGGACGCTTCCTGGGGCGGCTGTCGTTCCCGGTCTATCTGTTCCACTTCCCGCTGCTGTGCTCGTTGACCTGCTGGCTGTTCCTGGCGGTGCGGCCGTCGTTGGGACAGGATGCGGCCGTGGCGGTGGCGGCGCTGGCGACTTTGCCGGCGCTGCTGGCGGTCGGCTATGCCTTCGCCCGGGTTGACGAACTATGGGTGGCGCGGCTCAACCGGATGGCCCGTAGGGCGATCGCGGTTCCGAACCGATTCAGTATCGTTCACGCGAATGCGGAGGGGACGTAGCCGTAAAGCCAGTCCTCAAACTCGGCCTGGCTTCCCTTCGCCTGCTCCGCCACCCCGCGCAAAAACACCTCCGCGTCAGGTTCATACGATCGGCTGCCCTGTACCGCACTGCGCGCCTGGATGATCTGGGTGCGATAGATGCGGCTGGCGTCATAACGGGTCAGTGCGGTTTCGATGTCGGGAGTCTGTTGCAGAAAGTGCGCAAGCTCGATTGCGTCCTCGAAAGCCGTATTGGCGCCCTGCCCCAGCGTTGGTACCATGGCGTGGGCTGCGTCGCCGAGCAGTGTGACGCGGCCGTGGCTCCATCGTGTGGTTGGAAGCCGATCGGCTATCGGGCGTTCGACGATGTCCCCGGGCGGGGTGGCTTGCAAGATGGCTGCTATCGGCGGCGCCCAGCCGGCGAAGATCTGTTGCACCCGCAGCATCGGCGTTGTCGTTACTGTACCGCCGATGGCGTGTTCCGGCAACAGCGCGGCGGCGCTCCAGAAGATGAAGCCGCCGCCCACGTCGAACAGGGTGAAGACCCGGCCGTCCGGTCCGGTGATGATGGTGGCTTCGTTGGGCGGTATGGCATCGCTGTCGTATCGGATGACGGCACGCCAGGACGTGCGGCCGGCGTAACGGGGTGGACCATCGCCAATCAGGAACTCCCGCACCGCCGAACCGATGCCGTCGGCGCCGACAAGTAAATCCGCTGTTGCCGTGGAGCCGTTGTCGAAATGGGCTTCGATATTACTTGTGTTCTGCTTAAAGCCAATCAGACGGGTGTTGAGGTGGATTGTTTCGGAAGGCAGGTGGGAGGCCAGGGTTTCCTGGAGGCAGGACCAGCGGATATTCAGCAACGGCTGGCGGTATCGTTGCTTTATCGTCAGTTGGTCGCTGGCCAGCGTCTCGCCGGTGCTTTTCCTGACGGCTACTCTGTGTGTTTCGCTGCCGAGCGCTTTCAGCGTTGCGCCGATACCGGGCACGATCGTTTCAATGGTGTTGAGGCCGTTCGGAGCGAGCGACAGGCCGGCGCCGACTGGCCGCAGCTCCCGGGCTTTTTCGTAGATCTGCGCGTCGATGCCCTGCTTGCGCAGCGCGATGGCGGCGACCAGGCCGCCTAACCCGGCGCCGGCGATGACGGCTGTCCGGATGGTCTTCGTCGCAGGCAGCGTGTCGAGAGTCACGTGTGGTGCCTCCATGCGGGTGGATGGATGTTTGTATCACAAGGAATGGCGGCGCGGGCATCGTCCGCGTGTCGTGGCTTCACCGTTGGCCCGGCTTGTCCGGGCCAACCCTGTCGTGGCACGTGCGGGAATAGGTGGTGCGGACAAGCCGGGCCATGACTGTGAAGGGACACCAACCTGTCCCGGGCATTCACGACTTACTGCGCTCGTCGGGGGAAAGTCGTGGATGGCCGGACTAAATCCGGCGCCATGACACAACTGGAAAAGTGCCTTGCGCAAGGGGCTGGGTCTCATCGTTCACGACGCGTCCGCCGCGGTGCGCCTGGCCGCCCGCGCCGTTGGCACCTCCGGTTGCCGCCAGGGAATCCACAGCCGCACGCTCAATCCGTGCGGCACGCGGTCGGACAGCTCGATGTCCCCGCTATGCGACTGGACGATCGCCCGGACGATCGACAGGCCGAGGCCCATGCTTCCGCTCGGGTCATCGCGGTGCGCATCGCCGCTGAAAAACGGCTTGAACACATCCTCCTTCTGCTCCTCCGGGATGCCCGGCCCGTCGTCGTCGATCGTTACGACAAAGCCATCCGGTTCCTGCTCCAGGCTGACGGTCACGCCGGCATCGAGCTTAACCGCGTTGTCGATCAGATTGATCAGCGCCCGCTGCAGCGCCTGCGGGCGGCATGACGCGGCGCAGTGCAACGGTCCCTCGTAGCGAACTTCGGCGCCGGCATCCTCAAAATCGTCGCAGATGGTTTGCAGCAGCACCGCCATGTCCACCCGCTCCATCGCCTCGCGCGCGCTTTCCTCGCGGATGAACGCCAATGTCGCGGTGATCATCGATTCCATGGTGCGGATGTCGGTCAGCATCTTGGCGCGGGTTTCCTCGTCCTCCACGGTTTCGGCGCGCAGCCGCATGCGGGTCAGCGGCGTCCGCAGGTCGTGACTGACCGCGGCCAGCATGCGTGTGCGCTCGACAACGAAGCGCCGCAGCCGCCCGGTGACCAGATTGAACGCGTGCGCGACCTGCCGGACTTCGAGCGTGCCTTCCTCGGCGACCGGGGTCGGATCCTTTAGGTCGCTGAGACCTTCGGTTGCCGCAGCCAGCCTGACCAGCGGGCTGACGACCCGGCGGGTCGCCCACAGCGAGACAACGGCGATCAGCAAGGGGCTGCCGATGAGCCAGGCGACCAGACCGGGCGATAACCAGTGATGCCCCGGCGGCGGCCGCACCACGCCCGGGTCGAGATCGAACCGGAGCCAGCCTTCGCCGCGGCGAACGACAACCGCCATATTGCCGGACTGCCGATCGGCCCGGCTTTCCCGGCCTACGGCCTGGAGCAGCGTGCCGGGCGCGAGCCACGCCGCGACGGCATCGCGTAAAAAGATTACCTCGTGGCCGCCGGTGCTATCGAGCGCAGGTGGCTGGCCAGTGCCCTGTTGCACCCGGAAGCCGCCGTCCGACGATGCCGCCAGGATCGCCGCATCCTGGTCCGCGGGCAGCGCCTGCAACAGCCGCAGCACCATGCCGATGCGCGCGGCCGGTGCGAGGAATTCCGGCGGCAGACCCGGCCGCGTATCGACCGACAGCAGAAGCGCCCCGGTCATGGCATGCGCCGCCGCGATCACAACGACGACGATCGCGGCGATCTGGCGGGTGGTTCCGCCGGCAAGCTGGCGCTTCATGGCTCGTCCCCGGACGAGGTCACCGCCGGCGTAAACATGTAGCCGCCGTTGCGAACCGTCAGGATCAGCGTCGGATCCTTCGGATCAGGCTCGATCTTGCGTCGCAGCCGGCTGATCTGGATATCGACGCTGCGGTCGAACGGCACGGCCGAACGTCCGTGCGCCAGGTCCAGCAGTTGCTCACGCGTCAGCACCCGGCCGGCGTGCTGGCAGAACACGTTCAGCACGTTGAACTCCGCGCTGGTCAACGACACCTGGAGTCCGTCCGGAGACTGAAGTTGCCGCGTGCCGAGGCTCAGGCGCCAGCCGTCGAACACAAAAACTGCTGTCTGCCGCCGGGATATGCCGAACAGGCGGCTGCGGCGCAGCACCGCGCGCACGCGGGCCAGCAGCTCGCGGGTGCTGAACGGCTTTGTTACGTAATCGTCGGCGCCGACCTCAAGGCCGACGACGCGGTCCGCCTCGGCCCCGAGTGCGGTGATCATGATGATCGGTACTGTCGAGACCGTCCGCAGCCGGCGGCAGATGCTGAGGCCGTCGTCGCCGGGCAGCATGAGGTCAAGCAGCACGAGGTCGATCTTGTTGTCCGCCATGATGCGGTCGACCGGCTTGCCATTGGTGGCGAGCGAAACCCGGAAGCCATGCTCCCGCATGAAACGGGACACCATACGGCCGATTTCCGCATCATCCTCGATAAGCAGCAGATGTGATGACGACTCCATGGACAATCCTGAGGCTGGCGGTGCACAATGCCGTGTGGCGGTGGTTGCATACACGATAGAGGGTCGCGCGAATCACGCATAGGTAACAGTGTGTATCAGACAATTTTCTGAAACCAAAAACCGGCGTTTTCATCGAATTCCTGGTTGAACCGGCGGTTCGCCTGCGGTAGCCAAGCTCACCGGCAAGCAAACAGGCTCGATGCTGCCGAATAAGGAGATTGAATATGATTATAGTCGCGCCATATGCTGGTCCAGCTTCGCGGGTTATCTCCGCGGCTGGCTAGAAACGACCTGTGCATCGAGGCCAGGTCTACAAAAAATAATCATGCCGATTGGGATGAAACGTATCGGGACCGGTGGCGGATTCCCGCGTGCCGGCCGTCGCGTCAGCGCCGGTAGTTTCAACGATACGATGGAGATACCATACAGATGAAGTCAATGTTGATCGCTGCCACCCTGTTGAGCGGACTCGCCGTAACCGGACCGCTGAGCGCCGCCAGCGCGCCTGCGGCCCTGAATATCCCGCCCTCCGAGGCGCTGAAGCATGAGCGGGTGTTGGAGTCGCTGCAGCAGATCGCCGGGCGCAGCTCGGCCACCGGCAGCGCGGCCCGGCAGGTCATTGTTGTGCTGAACCGGTATATCGCGTTCGAGAACGAAGCGATTCTGCCGCAACTGACGCTGCTGCCGACGCTGGCCTCCGGCACGGCGCGGCCCGACATGATGTGGGCGATAGCCGGCAGCGATCGGCTGCGAGAGGAGCATGAGGCGGTTCAGGGCATGCACCGCGACATTATTGCAACGGTTCTGGATCTACGGGCTGCGGCGATCGAGGAAGACGATGCGGCAACGCTGCAACTGACGGAAGATCTGGCTGCGGCCGATCTCGCTGCCGTAGAAGTAACGGAACCGGCTGCGGAAATGGTTGGCGAGCTGGTGCGTAACAAACTGCCGCCGACGTAATACCGGCCGCCACACCGCGTCATCGCCGGCGTCATTGCGGCCATGACACGGTGTGGCAAAGATCGTCGACGGCCGGGCGTGTTCCGGCCATGACGGTGAGGGGCGGAGGCGGTCCGGCAAAATCCTTCTCCGCCCTTCGCGTTATCGCGATACGCATGGGGCAAAGCCGCAGGCCGACGTCCGGCGCGCCATCACGGCCGCGACAGCAACGGCGCCACCACGATGTCGGGCCACCGCGCCGGATGTGCCCCGGTAAACGTCACCCGCAACCGGATCAGCAGCGGAAGCTCCGGCTCCTTCCACGACGCGACCCACACGCCGGAGCTTTGCCAGTAGCTGATGCCCAGCCGCGCCACACCGCTCATCAGTTCGGTCTCCTGCGGCGGCGGCACGCCGCGCAGCGCTTCGCCGTGATGGTAGGGCCGCCATCGCAGCACCAGCCGCGTTCCCGACACCGCCAGGCCGGCTTCGATCGGGATGGCCTCCAGCCCGGACCCCGGCACCCGCAGCCGGGTCCGTCCGGTCAGCGCCGTCGCGGACCCGTCGATCGACGACTGCGCCGCCTCGTCCGCGGGAGCCAGATTTTCGATGATCTGCCGCAGGCTGCGGTCCACCGCCTCCAGGTCGGTCTTGCCGTCCGACAGGCGCGATTCCTGCCGCCAGGCGACCAGCCCGAAGCGCACGGTCTGGCTCAGGCCAAGCAGCAGGAATCCAAACACCGCCACAACCACCAGGATCTCCAGCAGGGTGAAACCGCCCTGCCTCATCCGCCGACTTGCTCAGTGTAGAGTTCGACTTGCCGGGCGGTGCCGCCGTCGTCCCAGGCGATCCAGACGGTGACGCCGTACAGCACCACAGGCACCGACGCGGCGCCCCGAGGCCCTACCACGCCCACCGGCCGGACCGTGGCGCTCGCTACCGGGGCCACGTGCAGGCGCCAGCGGAAACCGCCGCCGTCGTCGCCGTGCGTATCCCCCGGCGCCAGCCTTTCCCCGTGCGTCGCGGCGGCGAGGCGGGACTTCGCCCGGACCAGCGCCTGGTCCACCATCGTTGCCGTGCGGGTCGCCCGCAGGCCGGTTCCGACCGCCGCCATCAGCGCCGCCGCCGCCATCCCGGCGATGATCAGCGCGATGATCACCTCCAGCAGGGTGAAGCCGCGCTGCCGGTTCATCCGCCCGCCAGGTCGTTCAGGCTGAGCATCGCGGTCATCAGCGACGCGACGATGCCGCCGACGGCGACGCCCATCAGGATGGTGATCGCCGGCACCAGCAAGGAGGTCAGCCGCGCCGTCGCCAGCCGGGTGCGTTCCTCATGGATGTCGGCGGCGCGCAGCGCCATCGCGCCAAGCTGGGCGGTTTCCTCGCCGAGGCGCAGCAGGTGGATGGTGCGGGGCGGGAATACCCCGGCGGCTTCGAGTTCCGGCGTCAGCGACCCGCCGCCGCGGGCGGTCAGGCTGGCGCGCTCGACCGCCAACCGGCCAGCGCGGCTGCCCATGGCGTCGCGCACGATGGCCAGCGCCGGGATCAGCGCGACGCCGTTCAACAGCAGCGTGCCCAACACCCGGCTGAACCGCGCCGCCAGGATCTCCTTAGTCAGCCCGCCGACAATCGGCAGGCGCAGCAGCACGCGATCCACCACCAGCCGGATCGAGTCCTGCCGCAGCGCCGTCCGCGCCAGGAGTAGAACCGCGACGAACCCGGCCAGCAGCATCAGCCCGTCCGTCTGGACGAAGTCGCCGGCATCGATCAGGAACCGGGTGGAGGCCGGCAGCGCGACCCCGCTCTGCTCGAACATCGGCACGAATTGCGGCAGCACCTCGGTCAGCAGCAGCGTCACCGCGCCGAACATGGCGAGCAGCAGGACGGCGGGGTAGATCAGCGCCGACGTTACGGTGGACGCCAAAGCCCGCTGCCGATCGAGCAGATCGGCAATACGCGCGAGGGTCGGCCCGAGATTGCCGCCCGCCTCGCCGGCCCGCACCAGCCCGGTATGCATGGCGGGAAAGCTGGCCGGATAGCGCGCCATGGCGGTGGATAGCGGGCTGCCGTCGCGCACCGCGTCACGCAGCCCGGTGACCGTCGGCCTGACCCGTGCAGGCGCGGTTTCCTGCATGTAGTGCAAGGCGCGGTCCAGATCCTGCCCCGCCGTCAGCATCGTCGCCAGTTCGCGGATCAGATCCGCGACATCCTGCTTGCGCAGCCCCCTGCGGGCGCCTAGGTCGAGATGCATCAGCCCCGACCAGCGCGCCGCCTTGTCGGCTGGTTCGGCGCGCACCGGCATGGTGCCCTGGCGCTGCAGCCGGGCGATGACTTCGTCCGCGCTGGCGGCTTCCATCACGCCCGCGAGCTTCTCGCCACCGGCGCCGATGGCGGTGTACCGGAAGGCTGTCATGGATCAGCCCGGATGCTTCGGGTGACCTCCTCGATTGTCGTCTCGCCCGCCAGCGCGGCGGCAAGGCCGGCGTCGAACATCGTCTCCATCCCGCCCGCGACCGCGGCCCGTTCGATCGTGCTGTGATCGGCCCGGGAGAAGATCAGGCGTTCGATCTCCGGCCCCATCTCCAGGAACTCCGCGATGGCGGCACGACCGCGGTAGCCGGTCTGGCGGCAGGCGGGACAGCCGGCGGCGTGGCTGAGGGTGATTGGCTTGGTGTTAGTCCGACGATCCAGGCCGAAGCGTTGGACCAATTCGGGCGCGGCGGGCGCTTTCTGACGGCAATCGGGACACAGGCGGCGCACCAGCCGCTGCGCCATCACCCCGCGCAGGACGGCGGTAAGAAGGTAGTCCTCCACCCCCATGTCGCGCAGCCGGGTCACCGCGGCGGCGGCGGAATTGGTATGCAGGGTGGACAGCACCAGGTGCCCGGTCAGCGCCGCCTGCACTGCGATCTGGGCGGTCTCGCCGTCGCGGATTTCGCCGACCATGATGACGTCGGGGTCCTGGCGGAGGATGGAGCGGAGCAGGCTGGCGAAGGTCAGGCCGATTTGCGACCGCACCTGGATCTGGTTGATGCCGTGAAGCTGGAACTCGATCGGGTCCTCCACAGTGATGACCTTGCGGGTGACCGCGTTGAGCGCCAGCAGCCCGGTGTACAGCGTGGTGGTCTTGCCGCTGCCGGTCGGGCCGGTGACCAGGACGATGCCGTTTGGCAACTCCAGCGCGCTGCCCAGCTTACGGATCACCGCCGGCGACAGCCCGAGCCGCGCATAGTCGAACGCCACGGCGGCGCGGTCGAGGATGCGCAGCACCACCGTCTCGCCATGCAGCGACGGGATGGTGGAGACGCGGAAATCCACGTCCTGCCCGCGCACCGCCATCTTGATGCGGCCGTCCTGCGGCATTCGCCGCTCCGCGATATCCAGCCGGGCCATGATCTTGATGCGCGAGGTGATCGCCGCGGCCAGATGCCGCGGCGGCGTCTCCGCTTCGTGCAGCACGCCGTCGTAGCGGTAGCGGACGCGCAGGCGATCCTCGAACGGCTCGATATGGATGTCGGATGCCTGAGTCTCGACCGCCCGGGTAATCAGGACATTAACCAGCCGGATCACCGGTGCCTCGCTCGCCAGATCCTTCAGCCGATCGGCGTCGTCTTCGAGGGGGAGGTTGCCGTCCGGGGCGGGTTCGGCACAGTCTCCCTCCGGATACAGCCGGTTCATCGCCGCTTCCAGCTCGATCGGCACCGCGACCTCGAGCCGGACCCGGCGCCCGGTCGCCGCGGCCACGGCGGATGGTGTGAACGGGTCCAGCGGATCTGCCGCGGCCAGCACCAGCGTGTCGTTGTCGGCCGCGAGCGGAACCGCCCGGGCGTGGCGCAAAAAGGCCGGGGCGAGGCGATCCGGCAGCACCGGCTCCAGGGTTGGGTAGCGATCGATGGACGTGACCGGGACCGACAACAGGGTGGCGTAAGCGTCGGCGAGGCCGCGCTCGGACACCAGGCCCAACTGGATCAGGATGGCATCAAGGCGCTGGCCGGATTCGGCGGCGGCACGGCGGGCGCGATCGAGGGTCCTTTGGTCGCAATGGCCTTGCCGCAACAGGATACCGGCCAGCGCGTCGAGCTGCTGATCGGTTGCGGTCGTCTGCATCGTTGCCCGGCCTCCTGCCTTGAAACATCGAATAGGTTGCCGGGGAGAGCGCTAGCAAATGACAGGTAATTGATGGCGGGTTCAGCGCAGTCTACAGGTGTTGCGGCTATTGATGGATAGACGTCTGTTTCGGGATCGGCGGACACGCGGGAGATGACAATGGTGCGGTGGGTCGGGGTGGTTGCGATGCTCGCTACGGTCGCCGCGGCTCAGCCGGCATCCGCGCGGGAGCGAAGTCCGGTGTGCCGCGAGCCGTCGGTAGTCGACGAAATGACCCGGCAAATCCGCCTGAGCAACTACTACAGTTTTGTGAATCCGAGACTGGTCACGGAACAGGCGACCAGAACCGATAACGTCGTCCGCTGCCAGGTCTGCGTCGAATCGGCGCCTTTCGACATGACGCAATTCGGCGACCGGCCAATCCGGCAATGCCTGGCGCATGGGTTCGAGGTGAGGATCGTTCCGGCGGGATTCGTGGTGCGCGACCTGCAGTGACGCACCGCCCGGGCAGCAGCGGGTTCACGCTGATCGAAATGATCGTGGTGATCGCCGTGATGGGCCTCCTCGGCAGCCTCGTGCTGATGCGGCAGCCCTGGCACAGCGCCGGACTGACCATGGACGCCACCCAACGCGCGTTTGACCGCGCCCTGCGCCTGGCGCGGGCCCGCGCCATCGCGCAGGATCGTGTCGTCCCGGTGGTTACCGGCGCGTCCGGGTTCTCCATCGATGGCGCGCCGCCGGTGCTGCTGCCGGCGCAGGAGGCCATGAGCGAGGCGCGTTTCGTTTTTATGCCGGATGGCGGGTCGTCCGGCGCAACGGTCATTCTTGCTTCTCAGACGAAAAGAATTGCCGTCACCGTGAGCTGGTTGAACGGCCGCATCAGGACCCTGGAACTCGGCGCGCCCTGACTTAGCGGCGTCGGGCACGACTTTGTGACCATTCGGTCCAATCCATCCGCAAGAGCGCCTCGTATTGCTTGTGTGGTCGCGCTGCAAAGCAAGACCAAACAAACGGGAGCAGCAGAGTATGCACAGTATTGCACGGCCGGCGGTGCCGAACCGCCGGGGACTTCTTCGCGCCGCGGGGATGGCGGCTGCCGCCGCGTCGATTGCTGCCACGGGCACCCCGGGCGCGCGCGCCGCCAGCGCACCCGGCGATGCGGCAATCCTGAATTTTGCTTTGAATTTGGAGTATCTCGAAGCGGAATTCTACTTGATGGCGGTCAATGGAACAGGTCTTCCATCGACAGCAATCGGCGGGACGGGGACTCAGGGCAATGTCATCGGCGGCGGCGTCGTGCCGTTCAAAACCCCGGCGATCGAGCAATACGCCAGAAATATTGCCGCTGATGAGCTGGCGCACGTTGAATTCCTGCGCGCGGCGCTCGGCAGCGGCGCGGTCGCACGGCCGGGGATCGATCTTTACAACAGCTTCAACACCCTCTGGCAGGCCGCCGGGCTGATCAAGCCGGGCGAAACGTTCAATCCTTTCGCCGACGAAGTCAGTTTCCTGCTCGGCGCCTACGTGTTCGAGGATGTCGGTGTCACGGCCTATAATGGCGCTGCGCCGTTGATTGCGTCCAAGACCTACCTGGCGGCGGCGGCAAGCATTCTCGCAGTCGAGGCCTACCACGCGGGAAGTATTCGAACGTTGCTGTACCAGCTTGGCCTGGGCGAGCAGACGGCGAAGATCTCCGCGGTGCGGGCGGCGGCGTCCGGAGCGGCGGACGATCAGGGCGTGGTGATGAACGGCAATGCCAATATCATGCCGACAAATATCAACGCACTGGCGTTCAGCCGGACGACGACGCAGGTTCTGAACATCGTGTATCTCGGGGGTGCAAGCGCAAACTATGGATTCTTCCCGGCCGGGTTGAATGGCGCGATTGCCTGAGGGTCGATCCCTGTGTCATGGCCGAGCGTGTCCCCATAGCTATCAGGTTAAGCGAGTTGACTGAGCAAGGGCTTCTGCCTCATCGTTATGGCCGGGCGTGTCCCGGCCATGACGGATGGGGCAGCGCCGGCCGGCGCCATGACACGATGGGACGACATGCGCGATCGTCGCTTTCATGCAACGGCCGCTACTCATTCCTGTCTCAATTCGAACTCCAAAGCGTGCAGCGCCTGCCGCAGCTTCCCCAGAGTGCGGAGACGGCCACCTTGCGGCTCCGGCCTTCGATGGGCAGGCCCTGCGCACGCTCAAAGTGCTTGTAAACGATCAATGCTATACGAGCGTTAGCACGCTCTCGCATTCGCGATTGGTGTTTCGGCGCTGCCGGACTCATGGTCCCGGCCGGGGGTCCGACACATGCTGGCTGAATTTCTCGCCTGGTGGGGCGCGCGGATCGCCGAGTTGCTGCCCGCGTCCCTGACAAACGCCGCTGCGGTTGCGGACGGCATCGTCATTGATGCCGGCGCAACCGACACGGTGATGGCATGGCAGCGCCGGAAGGGCCGCGAAGAGCCGATCGGCCTTGGCGTGGCGGGTCGGCTGGCGGCGCGCAAGACCGTGCTGCTGCGTCCCGCGGCCGGCATGGTGCTGGAAAAGCGTTATGCCGTGCCGACGGCGCCGCGCAACGACCTGGATCAGATGCTGCGGCACGACCTTGCCCGCATCACCCCCTTCCCCGCTTCCGCCCTGTTCTGGCGCTGGGACGGGAGGCCGAAGCCGGGAGACCGAACCCGGACGGATATCGTGCTGACGATGGTGCCGAAGGCGGCACTGGCTGCGGCACTGGAAAGCCTCGCGGCGGCCGGCATCGTGCCCCGCTACCTGGAAATCGACTCCGGCGGCCAGCGCCGGCTGTTGCCGCTGGCGGAGCACGCCGCGGCGCGGTCCCGCCTGCTGCCGGCGCTGGCCTGGCTCTGCGGCGGCCTGGCGGTGGCGGCGGTGGTCCTGCCGTTCCTGCTGCAGGCGCTGGCGCTGCGCGGCACGAACGCGGAGATCGCCGCGCTGCAGCCGGCGGTGGCCCGGGTCGAGGCGCTGCGGCGGGGCCTGAACGACGGCAACGCCGGGCGCGAGGTGCTGACGCGCGAACAGGAGCGTACGGCAGATGTGCTCCAGGTTCTGGCGACGCTGACGCGCATCCTGCCGGACGACAGTTTCCTGACCGACTTTGCCCTGCGCGACCGCCATTTCACCATCAGTGGCCGATCGGCTTCGGCCCCGGGGTTGATCACGGGGCTGTCGGCGGAGCCTTCGATCCACGATGCGGCGTTTGCCGCCCCGGTGACGCGGATCGAGGGCGCCACCGCCGATGTGTTCACCATCGGGGCGGAGGTCCGGCCATGATTCCCGCCGCGTGGCGAGTCGGCCGAACCGGGCAGGCGCTGGCCGTCGGCTGCGGCGTGCTGGCGCTGGGTTTGATCTGGCTCGGCGCTGTCGCCCCGCTTTGGTCATTCTATGCCGATGGACAGGCGGAACTCGAGCAGCGGCAGGCGTTGCTGGCCCGCATGCAGGGCGTGGCGGCGAGCCTGCCGGCTGTCCAGGTGGCCGCAGCGTCGCGGCGCGGTGACGAGGCCGGGGAGGCTACCGCCATGCTGCCGGGCGCCACCGATGCGCTGGCGGCGGCGGCGCTGCAGGAGTCGGTGCAGAAGATGGCGAGCGCCGCCGGGGCCAGCCTGACAGCGGTGGAGACGCTGCCGGCGGCGACGGCGGCGGAGCACTGGCACAAAGTTTCGTTGCGTATTAGCCTGAATGCCCCGTGGCCCGTGCTCATTGGCCTGATGCATGCGGTCGAGCGGGCGCCGGCACGCATTTTCATCGGCGACGTGCATTTTCACAGCCCGGCGGTGGTGACCCATCCGGCGACCCTGCCGATACAGGCTTCCATGGTGCTGTTCGGCTTCCGGCCGGCCGAACCCGGGGCCGGCACGTGATCGACACCCGGCTGACGGCGGCGGGCGCGGCGGCGCTGTGTTTGTGCGGGGTGATCGGGGTGGAACTCGCGGGCGGCCGCGCGTTGCCGGACGCCATGCCGGGCCGGGTCGGCCCGGCGGTGTCCGGCGGCGGTTCCGCGGGTGCGGCAGGGGAAGCGCCGGGCCGGCGGGATGTGCGGCTGGCGGCAATCCTGGCGCGGCCGTTGTTCAGCCCGGATCGCCGGCCGGCAGCCTCGGCGGCGCGGAGCGTCAGCGGGCTGCCGCGGCTGACCGGGATCGTCGTGACGGGATCGCGCAAGCTGGCCATCTTCGCGGGGCCGGGCAAGGCGATGGTGGCGGAGGAAGGGGTGCGGCTGGGGGCATATGAGGTGACGGCGATCAGCGACGCCGGCGTGACGGTGGCGGGACCGGAGGGGACGACCGTGCTGCGGCCGATATTCGATCCTGCATCGCCGCCGGCAGCGAAAGCGGCGGCGTTTCAGCGGCCGGAACCGCCGAAGCCCGCGACGAAGTAGGCGCGCGGCGGGTTTATCCTGACATGTGCTGGTCGCGCTTGCGTCGGCGCGGCTTCCCGGCTAGGTGACAGCATCGACGCGCCAGTTGCTGGCGATGGTATGGAGAGGTGCCGGAGCGGTCGATCGGGGCGGTCTCGAAAACCGTTGTACCCTTATGGGTACCCAGGGTTCGAATCCCTGCCTCTCCGCCAGCGCTCGACTAGGGCCGTAAGGTGCTGATGTTTCTTCCTTATTTCCAGTCCGGTTTTCGATCAACCACCTAGTCCGCGTCACAGTGATTCGACTCTTTGGCGACATCCGGATAGACCCGCGCCAGCTTGGTGCGGGCCTTCTCGGTGGTGAACCGCCATTTGATGCGCGCGCCGGAAGCGTTGCGCTGCCTCTGCCATGCCTCGATCTCGGAGACCAGGACATCACGCTCGCCGATGCGGCGGTCGAGACACTGACGGCGTAGCACGCCGATTTCGATTTCCACCATGTTCAGCCAGCTGGCGTGCTTGGGCGCGTAGTGAAACTCCAGGCGTTGGAGAATACGATGCGATTCGGGCGCCGGAAAGGTTCCATATAAGGGCCCCGGCGGTGTGGGTCGAAAGATCGTCCAGGACTACACGGATGTGCTCCGCATCCGGATAATGTATGTCGGCGAGATCGCGCATGCAGGCGGCGAAATCCTGCGCGGTTCGATGCTGCGTCACCTTCACATGAAGCCAGGATTTGTGCGCGTCGAGAAACACAAACAGGTTCGCGGTGCCGTTACAGCGGTATTCACAATCGTAGCACTTCGGCTGGCCGGGATCGGCTCGCGCACCTCGCCGATGAGCTGTGTCGGACTTTCGTCGAAGCAATCCACCGGTCGCTTCGGATAGGCCTCTTCGGCGTAAACATCGAGCACGTCCTCCATCCGCGCGACGTGGGTGCCGTCCACCTGCGGAATGCACCACATGTCCCTCTGCCACGGCTTGAGGTCGTCCTCGGCGAGACGCCGGCGCACCGTCTCGCGGGACAGGTTCCGTCAGCCGGACCATCGCGTCCGCCAACAAGTCGAGCGTCCAGCGCTTGCGCCACTCGGGCGGGTTGGAGCAGGCCGTGGCGACCAGCAACGCCGTCTCCTTGCCGGACAGCTTGTGCTTCGCTCCCGGGCGCGCGTGCTCACTGAGCGCCGGTTCCAGGTTGCCTTCGACAAAGCGCCGTTTGGTTCGATAGACCGTGGACCCGCCAACCGAGACGCTGCTCGCGATTACGTCGTCGCTGACGCCTGCATCGGCTGCCGGAAGGATTTGATCCCGCTTGATTTTACTTTAGATAGCCCACATAGTAGATCCCGATCACGTCGTGGGACTGGTTATGTATTGGCTCGTACCCTGTTACATAGGGCTTGCCCAAGATATCCACATCACCGAAAAATGATTCATCTTTCTTTATCGATCCGATCACTTTGCCCTTGGGGTCCAGAATCGTTCCGACGGCGCGCGTACCGTCGTCGCGTTTCACGTTAGTCGATACCCGGACAAACTCCTCGCCGCTCTTCACAAAGATCGTCGCGGTGCCTCCAGCCTGCTTTACAACCGAGTCGACCAATTCAAAGTTGTTATTGATCTTGGTGGTGCCGAAATAGATGGCCGGAACTTGCTTGCTCCCGGCCATATCAGTCCCTTCGATTTTCGGAGTGCCGAGTTTGGCCGCCTCCGACTTCAAAAGTTCCATTGCGTCCTGTACCTTGGTATTCTCCTGGCTTCTGCCAATGCTTGGCAAAAGTACGGCGGCGCTGACGACTAAGCATCCAATCACAACAAATCTTACGAAGTCCCGTCTTGCGTTCATAGCTTCCTCCTCTGATTTCGTTTTTTTCAGGCTGATGCAAACGATTGGCGGCACGGCCTGCCTCGAAGGCGTCCCACGACTACGGCGGTTGTAACGCCCGCACGGGTAGGAAACATGCTATTGCTGGCAGAAAGTCTCAATCTATGGTTACGTCTGGTTAATTTATCGACACAGGGCGTGTTTGACTACCACCCAAAAAGCGACAACGCTCTCCGAACAAACACACGGGCCATTTGTTTCAAGCCTCCCACTTTCTTTATTTAATTAGCATAGAGGCTGTCACTGGCATGAATTTTTGTCAACGTTGCAGAGCATGCCATTTGTGTTACCGTCCCCGCGATCACCGGCGGATGTTGCACACAAATATCACAGGCTGGGTTCAAGCGGGGACCATGGACCAAACATGCCGTCTGGCTGCTGCTCGCGAAGCCATGGTCCAGACCGCACAGGTAATCACCATCGGTGTCGCTGACGGTCCAGCGTCCGAGTGCAGCGATCTCACTGATGCCGCTGCGGACTGGTGGTGCCCGCCGTTCCCTCGGAGGCGACGCGTTCGTGGACTGTCTCGGCAAACGGGTTGGCGGCTTCGATGCTGCCGTTCATCCGCTTTCAAGCGATCTTGTGCGCGGTCTGTCTCAAATCCGCCCGGCCGTGGGTGTCTGCAATCTCACCGACTTCGGCAAGGCTGCCGCTCGCTTATTTCTAACCAGCAATCTATAGGATCTATGGAGCGTGCTGCCGAGACGGTTGGCTGCGCCGGAGCGGCACCCTACGGCTACGGCTACGCAAATGGGTTGACCGTCCTGTGGTCGATCACCTGAATCGCCCGCATTGTTCTGCCGTGGTCGTAAACCTTGATCCTCAATCCCGGCCCCACCTCAGCCCCCAAGACCATCGGGTGACCATCCGCCCCGAAAACGTCCGGGCGCGTCCGGGCAAACAGCTTACGTCCGTGCCCACCGTCGGCAAGGAGTTCCAGAACGAAGAACTGCTGGCCGTCAGGCAACGTCATCGGGTGGCGTATGAACGCCATTAGAACCACCCCAGCGAGCATGTCGTCTCTGCCTTTCGGACCCGGGGTCGTAGGATACAGCGGCTATCGCTCCGGTCGAAGGTCACCGAACCCCACCGCTCGCCATCGGCCACGCCGCCAACACCGCCCCATCGAGACGGCGATGGCCGAACCCCCAGGCCGATGATGCCGGCGCGTGTCCGATGATGGAGCGACAACGATACAATCGCCTGCACCGTATAGGCAGGCGCCAACGCCTGCAGGGCGACAAGCATCGTGACGAGCGTCGGGCCGTCCACGCCGCCCGCGTCATCATCCTTGTGCTACCCGCCAGTATCTCCCGCCATCGCCCGAGCCACCGCCAAGCGCCGATTTTGCTCCCTTGCCCGGCCCCGACGACATCGCATACGCTGCTTTGCGGCAGGATCATTGCCATTCAGCGTCCGTAAGGGCAAAAGGACCCCCGGCGCGCCCAAAAGGCAGTTGCATATCGCCAAGGAAGTTTATGCCGATGCATGAGGTTATGAGACAGGGCCTGTACGATCCGCGGAACGAGCACGATTCGTGCGGCGTCGGCTTCGTGGTGAACATCAAGGGCCGAAAATCTCATGATATCATCGCCCAGGGCCTGAAAATCCTGGAAAACCTCGACCACCGCGGCGCGGTCGGGGCGGATCCGCTCGTCGGCGACGGCGCTGGAATCCTGATCCAGATCCCGGACGCGCTCCTCAACGATTGGGCACGCGCCAAGGGCAAGTCCCTGCCCGCCGTCGGCCGCTACGCCGTTGCGATGTGCTTCCTGCCGCGCGACCCCGGCGCCCGCGAAGAAGCCGTCCGCTTCTTCGAGCAGGTCGTCGCCAAGGAAGGCCAGTCCATGGTCGGCTGGCGCGATGTGCCAACGGACCTGACCGGCCTCGGCAAGACCGTGATCGAGACCATGCCGGTGATCCGCCAGGCGATCGTCGCCTCCAGCCTGTCGATCCGCGACCAGGCCGCGTTCGAGCGCAAGATCCTGGCGATCCGCAAGCAGATCCTGAACAACCTGGCGACCATGGCGGTCAAGCGGAACATCCCCGGGCTGACCGAGTTCTACATGGCCTCGTTCTCCACCCGGACGATCGTCTACAAGGGCCTGCTGCTGGCCACCCAGGTCGGCACCTTCTACCACGATTTGCGCTCGCTGCTGACAACCTCGGCGCTGGCGATGGTGCATCAGCGCTTCTCCACCAACACCTTCCCGTCCTGGAAGCTGGCGCATCCGTATCGCCTGCTGGCGCATAACGGCGAGATCAACACCGTCCGCGGCAACGTCAACTGGATGTATTCGCGCCGCCGCTCGATGGAATCCGACCTGCTCGGGCCGGACCTCAACAAGATGTGGCCGATTATCCCGCATAATCAGTCGGATACAGCGTGTCTTGACAATGCGCTGGAACTGCTGGTGGCCGGCGGCTACTCGCTGGCGCATGGCATGATGATGCTGATCCCGGAAGCCTGGGCGCACGACCCGCTGATGGATCCGGAGCGCAAGGCATTCTATGAGTACTACGCTGCGCTGATGGAGCCGTGGGACGGCCCCGCCGCCATCGCCTTCACCGATGGCCGGCAGATCGGCGCTACCCTGGATCGCAACGGCCTGCGCCCCGCCCGTTACGTCATCACGGATGACGACTACGTGATCATGGCCTCGGAATCCGGCGTGCTGCCGGTGCCGGAGGAAAAGATCGTCCGCAAATGGCGCCTCCAACCGGGCAAAATGCTGCTGATCGACCTCGAAGAAGGCCGCATCATCGACGACGCCGAGATCAAGCAGAAGCTGGCGCGCGAGCATCCCTACGCCGAATGGCTGAAGCAGACCCAGTTCAAGCTGGAGGACCTCGCCGAAAGCGACGAACGCCGCGCCCTGCCCCGCCGCAACGATACCGAGGCGCTGCTGAACACCCAGCAGGCGTTCGGCTACACTCAGGAAGACATCCAGTTCTTCCTGGAGCCGATGGCCCGCCTCGGCGACGACCCGATCGGGTCCATGGGCACCGACACGCCGCTGGCGGTGCTGTCCGACAAGCCGAAGCTGCTGTTCAACTATTTCAAGCAGAATTTCGCCCAGGTCACCAACCCGCCGATCGATCCGATCCGCGAGGAACTGGTGATGTCGCTGGTCTCGATCATCGGGCCGCGGCCGAACCTGCTCGGGCACCACGCCGGCAATCACTACCGGCTGGAAGTGACCCAGCCGATTTTGACCAACACGGATCTGGAGAAGATCCGCGACATCGACAACCTGGCCGGCGGCGCGTTCCGCACCCAGACCATCGACACCACCTGGCCGGCCGACGAAGGCGCCGGCGGGATGGAAGCGGCGGTCGCGCGGATCTGCCAGGAAGCCACCGAGGCGGTGCTGGCCGACTACAACATCCTGATCCTGTCGGACCGCGACGTCGGACCCGACCGCATCCCCGTGCCTTCACTTCTTGCTACAGCATCGGTGCACAACCACCTGATACGCCAGGGTTTGCGCATGAGCACCGGCATTGTGGTGGAAACCGGCGAAGCGCGCGAGGTGCACCATTTCTGCGTCCTCGCCGGCTACGGCGCCGAGGCGATCAACCCCTATTTGGCGTTCGAGACGCTGGAGCAGATCCGCGTCCAGACCAAGCTGAACAAGACCGCCGCCGATGTGAAGAAGAACTACCTTAAGGCTGTCGGCAAGGGCATCATGAAGGTGATGTCCAAGATGGGCATCTCGACCTACCAGTCCTATTGCGGCGCGCAGATCTTCGACGCTGTCGGGCTGTCCTCGGCCTTCGTCAACAAGTGCTTCACCGGCACCGCGACGACGATCGAGGGCGTCGGCTTCCCGGAAATCGCCCAGGAAGCGGTGGCCCGTCATCGCGCGGCCTATGGTGAGAACCCGATCTATCGCGGCATGCTGGATGTCGGCGGCGACTATGCCTTCCGCCTGCGCGGCGAGGCGCATGCCTGGACGCCGGAATCAGTCGCCAAACTGCAGCACGCGGTGCGCGGCAACCTGCCCGAGGAATTCCATGCGTTTACCAAGACGCTGGACGACCAAAGCGAACGCCTGCTGACCATTCGCGGCTTGATGGAGTTCAAGTTCGCACCGACGCCGGTGCCGCTGGACGAAGTCGAACCCGCCTCGGAAATCGTCAAGCGTTTCTCCACCGGTGCGATGAGCTTCGGGTCGATTTCGCGCGAGGCGCACACCACCCTGGCGATCGCCATGAACCGCATCGGCGGGCGGTCGAATACCGGCGAGGGCGGCGAAGAAGCGGATCGCTTCCTGCCGAAGCCGAACGGGGATTCCGAGCGGTCCGCGATCAAGCAGGTCGCCTCCGGCCGGTTCGGCGTGACGACGGAATACCTGGTCAACGCCGACGACATCCAGATCAAGATGGCGCAGGGCGCGAAGCCGGGCGAAGGCGGCCAGTTGCCCGGGCACAAGGTGGACAAGAATATCGCCCGGGTGCGCTACTCCACGCCGGGCGTGGGCCTGATCTCGCCGCCGCCGCATCACGACATCTACTCGATCGAGGATCTGGCGCAGCTCATCCACGACCTCAAAAGCGCCAACGGCAAGGCGCGAATCTCCGTCAAGCTGGTGTCGGAGGTCGGCGTCGGCACGGTCGCCGCGGGCGTCGCCAAGGCGCGGGCGGACCATATCACCATCTCCGGCTACGAAGGCGGCACCGGCGCCAGCCCGCTGACCTCGCTGACCCATGCCGGCTCCCCTTGGGAAATCGGCCTCGCCGAGACCCAGCAGACGCTGGTTCTGAACAGCCTGCGCAGCCGTGTCGCGGTGCAGGTCGATGGCGGCCTGCGCACCGGCCGCGACGTGGTCGTCGGGGCGCTGCTCGGCGCGGACGAGTTCGGCTTCGCCACCGCGCCGCTGATCGCCGCCGGCTGCATCATGATGCGCAAATGCCACCTGAACACCTGCCCGGTTGGGGTGGCGACGCAGGACCCGGTGCTGCGCAAGCGCTTTACCGGCACGCCCGAGCATGTCATCAACTACTTCTTCTTCATCGCCGAAGAAGTCCGCCACCTGATGTCCAAGCTCGGCTTCCGCACCTTCAACGAGATGGTCGGCCAAGTCGGCAAGATGGACTTCCGCAAGGCGCTCGAACACTGGAAGGCGCACGGCGTCGATCTCAGCCGCATCCTGTATGAGCCGGACGCGAAGCCGGGTGTCGGCATCCACCACTCCGAGTTGCAGAACCACCACCTCGACAAGGCGCTGGACCAAGTGCTGATCAAGGAGGCGAAGGAGGCGCTGGAGAACCAGACTCCGGTGCGGCTGGAGCATCCGGTGCGCAACATCAACCGCACCGTCGGCGCCATGCTGTCGGGCGAGGTCGCCAAGCGCTACGGCCATGCCGGGCTGCCGGAGGACACGATCTCGATCGCATTGACCGGCACCGCCGGGCAGAGCTTCGGGGCGTTCCTGTCGCGCGGCGTCTCGCTGTACCTCAGCGGCGACGGCAACGACTATGTCGGCAAGGGCCTGTCCGGCGGCCGCGTCGTGGTGCGCCAGCCGGCGGTGGCGAAGCGCAATCCGTCCAACAACATCATCGTCGGCAATACCGTGCTGTATGGCGCCATCGCGGGCGAGGCCTACTTTGAGGGCGTCGCCGGTGAACGCTTTGCGGTGCGCAACTCCGGCGCCGTGACGGTGGTCGAAGGCTGCGGCGACCATGGCGCCGAATACATGACCGGCGGCGTGGTCGTGGTGCTGGGTGAGACCGGCCGCAACTTCGCCGCGGGCATGTCGGGCGGCATCGCCTATGTCTACGATGAACACGACCAGTTCCGAAAGCTTTGCAACATGTCGGGCGTTGATCTCGAACCGATCGGCGTGGCGGAACTGGGCCTGGCGGACGAGCCCGGTCGGCCGCGGCAGCGAGGCACAAGCGTCGATGACAACGGCATGGGCGACCCGCTGCGCTTCGACGCGGAACGGCTGCGGATATTGGTCGAGCGGCATCTGCTGTTTACCGGCAGCATGCGGGCGCGGTTCCTGCTGGAAGACTGGGACAGTGCCCTGTCCCGGTTCATCAAGGTTGTGCCGCTCGAGTATAAGCGTGCGCTGCTCGAACTGCGCGCTGAAGCCAGTGCCGCTGCCGCCGCTGCCGAATAGACACTGACCCGCCGAGGCAGGCCCCGGTTCCCGTGCGGAACCGGTTCGGCCGGCTGCCGGCGATTGGGAGACGATGATGGGTAAGGTTACCGGTTTCCTTGAGATCAGCCGCCACGACCGCACGTACGAAAAGCCCGAAGTGCGCCTGAAGTCCTATGACGAGTTTGTCCTGCCGCTACCGGCCGAGGAACTCAACGGCCAGGCGGCGCGCTGCATGGATTGCGGGATTCCGTTCTGTCACAACGGCTGTCCGGTCAACAACCAGATCCCGGACTGGAACAATCTCGTCTACAAGGAGCAGTGGGAGCAGGCTGTCGTTAACCTGCACTCCACCAATAATTTCCCCGAGTTTACCGGGCGCGTCTGCCCTGCCCCGTGCGAAGCGGCCTGCACGCTGAACATCGACGATAACCCGGTCACCATCAAGACGATCGAATGTGCCATCGTCGATCGCGGGTGGGCGGAAGGCTGGATCAAGCCGATACCGCCGACACATTCGACGGGCAAGACGGTGGCGGTGGTGGGATCGGGGCCGGCCGGGATGGCGTGCGCGCAGCAATTGGCGCGCGTCGGCCATGCGGTGACCTTGATCGAAAAGCAGGACCGCATCGGCGGCCTGCTGCGCTACGGCATTCCCGACTTCAAGATGGAAAAGCACCACGTCGATCGCCGGGTCGATCAGATGGCGGCCGAGGGCGTGAGCTTCCGCACCAACACGGATGTCGGCACCGACGTGTCGATCGACGACCTGCTGGCGGAATTCGATGCGGTCGTCCTGGCCGGCGGTGCGGAATGGCCGCGCAACCTGGACGTGACCGGGCGCGAACTCGACGGCATCCATTATGCGATGGATTTCCTGACCCAGCAGAACAAGCGCGACGCCGGGGATGACGAGGCGACGGCCGCGCCGTTCGGCACGATCTCCGCCAAGGGTAAGCATGTCGTGGTCATCGGCGGCGGCGATACCGGGTCGGACTGCATTGGCACCTCGGCGCGCCAGGGCGCCGCCAAGATCACCCAGATCGAGATCCTCCCGAAGCCGCCGGTGAAGGAAAACAAGGCGATGGTCTGGCCGGATTGGCCGACGAAGCTGCGGTCGTCGCACGCGCATGAGGAAGGCTGCGAGCGGGACTGGGCGGTGCTGACGAAGAACGCTGTCGGCGCCAACGGGCGGGTCACGGCGCTGGATTGCGTGCGGGTGGAGTGGGAGAAGACCCCGGACGGCCGCATGGCGATGAAGGAAGTCGCCGGCAGCGCCTTTCAGATCAAGGCGGACCTGGTGCTGCTGGCGATGGGGTTCCTCGGGCCGCGGCGCGGCGCGCTGCTGGAGCAGTCGGGGGTGACGTTGGACCCGCGCGGCAACGTGCTGGCGGATACGGTTCAGTACCGGACGTCGCGCGACAAGTTGTTCGCCGCCGGGGATATGCGGCGCGGGCAGTCGCTGGTGGTGTGGGCGATCCGCGAGGGGCGGCAATGCGCCCGAGCGGTGGACCTGTTCCTCATGGGAACGAGCACGCTGCCGCGATGAAGGCGGGCGCAGGCTCGGTAGGCGTTACCATAGCGCCCCGACGGCTGCGCTTTTCTCCGTCACGGTGCGCGAAGGCGCACCATCCACGCCTTGCGGTGCCGGTTGAGGCAAACTCGCGGATTCCGCTACTTGCCGTCCTGGCGGGTCGGCTCCGGTGAAGAGTCGCTCATAGTGCCGGCCGGCATTATAGAACGGCGAAGTAATATACTTTATCAAGTCTTGAAAACAACGTTTACCAGTGTGTTCCGCCTGATCGCGCAATGCCAGCCGATCGGCCGCGGCAGCGGCATAACCGGTTCCGGCCGTCAGTCCTGGCGCGGCCGGCGCACCAGGACGCAGATTTGCTCGACAAGCCGATCCCCCTCGACCGGCTTGCGCAGGACGTGGAAACTGCCCCCGGCAACGACGGCGACGGAGGTCACCTGTTCGGCATAACCGGTCAGCAGGATCGCCGGGAGGGCGGGCTGCAACTGACGGGCCTGATGGATCAGGGTGATGCCGTCTGCGCCCGGCATGGACAAATCGGTCACCAGGACATCGAAACCGGTCTGGCTGCGCATCAGGGCCATCGCCTGCGCGGCATCGATGGCCTGAACTGCCTCAAAGCCTTCGGCGTCCAACAGATCGGCCAATGTTTCGCGGACTGAGTCGTTGTCATCGACCAGCAGGACACGGCCCCGACTGCCGGCGGGTTCGTCGGGCGGAAAGATGGCAAGCGCCGCGTCGGACAGAGCGGGCCTGAGCGCGCCGGCACGCATCCCGAACGGTGCGGCAACCGGGGGCCGATCGGCGTCCGGGATATCGACGCGCTCTCGAAGATACGAGACGTTCATGCTTGTCTCCTTTGCCATGGGCGAGCAGCACAATCGGAGTGAAACCGGCCAAATGCGACAATTTCTACTTGTGTATGTCTTTCATTGGACACGCTCCGGTTGATTGCGCGTGCAGGGTGTATTGTTTGGATAAAATCCACTCTACTCTTAGGCGAAATTACCAACGCACGAGCCAATATTTTTATCATCTGCAACATGTTTAAAGTTGAAACAGCTTTAGACCAACCCGGCCTGATCATGCGTGCTGAATCAGCGGATATCAAGAACTTGTGATGTTGGTTGTGAATTGCCTCAGACAGTTACACCGGACGGATCGACAGGCGGCAGGTTAGGTCGATATAACAACCGTATCGTATACAATATGTTATTTGGTTGCTGAGTTTTCCTTCCGGCTCGTAAATCCCTACCAAATTTGCGATCCCGGCATCGAGCGACGATTGGCTTTCGATATGATAGACGCACTTGTTATGGTTTAATGACAAATTTGCTCCGATTTCGTGATTTGAATCGCCACACAGAACCTCCCCGTCAAGAACCTCACTGCCCTTGATACCATTCACGCAAGAAGTGTTGACCACCTGAACATCACCGTCTCGACGGCCGTTTTGTCGCCAATCCCGTGCGATTCGGGGTCACCGGCGATCGGCTCGCCGAATGCCGGACCCGGGTGCCGGACACAAGCGCCTGCGTCGGCGACCGCCGTCATGTTGATACGATCTTGACGCAAACTTGCTCGCAATCCCTGGTAACCGCGGCCGGACGTATGCGTAGTTTGCGCCGTAAGATTGAACAGGTGCGTGCGTGCCGTTGCTCCAACCATCAAACCTCGACCGCAGGCGATTCGCCGCGCTCGCCGCGACCGCGGTCCTCACCCGCTGCGCCGCCGTGCCCGACATCGGCGCGCTCACCGGCCGCGACATCGCCCTGCCGGGTCGTCACAACCCCGGGCCGCCCGGCCGGCAGAGCAGCGCCGACGCGCTGCAGACCCAGTACGACCTGCAAAAGGGGTTATCGGACAGTCCGATCGTTTCGGGCAACACCGTCACGCTGCTACCGGGCGGGGCGCAGGCTTTCGCGGCGATGTTCCAGGCGCTGGGCGCGGCGCGCGACAGCATCAACCTGGAGTATTTCATTCTCGCCAACATCAGCTCCGGCGGAACCCGCCTCTCGGACATCCTGCTCGATCGTCTGGGCGCCGGGGTCAAAATCAACATGATCTACGACGCGTACGGATCGCGCGACACCCCGGCGGCGTTCTTCGACACCTTGCACAAGGCCGGCGCCAAGGTGATCGCCTTCAACCCGATCGACCCGTTCAAGCTGCGCATCGGCTGGGCGCCGAACGACCGCGACCATCGCAAGATCATGGTAGTGGACGGGCGTGTCGGCTTCACCGGCGGGGTCAACCTGGACACGGCGTACGAAAACCCGCCGAGCGCCGGCATTCCCGCCGATGGCAACACCAGGAACGCCTATTGGCGCGATGCGGCGGTGCGCATCGAAGGCCCGGCGGTGGCCGAGCTGCAGAAACTGTTCTTCGGCACATGGCGGGAGCAAAAGGCGCCCGCCGCCGAACCGGCGGACTATTTCCCGCCGCTGCCGCGCACCGGTGTCCAGACGATCCGGATCATCGGCAGTTCTCCGGGCAATCAACAGCCGCTGTATTACGCCTCGGTGCTGACGGCGATGCGCAACGCGGATCGCCGGGTCTGGCTGACCAGCGGCTATTTCGTGCCGCCGCACCAGGAACGCGAGGAACTCGCGGCGATCAGCCGCGCCGGGATCGATGTGCGCATCGTCGTGCCGGCGTTCAGCGACGTGCAAGCTGCGGTATATGCGGCGCGGGCGTCGTATGGCGACCTGCTGGAGGCGGGTGCGAAGATCTACGAAATGCGCGATGCCGTGATCCACGCCAAGCTGGCCGTGGTGGATGACACCTGGACGGTCGTCGGCTCATCCAACCTCGATCGCCGCAGCGTGGTGTTCAACAACGAGGTCGATGCGGTGATCCTGGGCCATGACACGGCAGCCCAGGTGGAGGCCCTGATCCGGAAGTATATGGATGCGTCCCGGCCGATAGAGCTGGACCGCTGGAAGCAACGGCCGTTCAGGGAACGCATGCGGGAGATGGAGGCACGGGTCTGGGAGTACTGGATGTAGCCCGCGGCGCCGCGCCCGCACTTCAGGTCGGCTTGCGGCGCCCCGCCACCGGCAACGACGGCGCCTTGGCAGGTTTGTCCGGCCCCCACAGGCGCTGGTAGTAGCTATCGGCAAGGTGCAGCGCAGCCACCGGGTTGTGACCCAGCACGCGGTCCTTGGCGACCAGCACGGTGCTCAGGCCCTTGGCATACTTGAAGAACAGGCTGTCGTGGCCGATGCAGAGTCCCATTACGACATTGAACTCGCAGCCATGGGCATTCAGCATTTCGGCCTGGGAGACCGGGTTGCAGAGCGGCTCGAACCCGCCGGGCCGGATCTTCTCGGAATCCTCCAGGCCGATTTCCTCTTTCGGAATGTTGCCGTTCTTGCAGGCAACCGAGACGACTTCGAAGCCGTGGCTTTCCAGGATGCCGGACAGGATATAGGCGTGTTCGATGAAGCTGATGCAGTTGGCGATGCCGATTTTGCGAAAGCCCATCTTCCTGGAGAACTGCACGATCTCCTCGACGCGGGTCCATTTGCAGTAGCCCTCTGACTCGACCCTCGCCGCCACCCGGGCGATCCGGCGCGTCTCCGGGTCGTCGTAGAGCGCCCGCGCCGCGGCCTGGGTTTCCGGATCGACCTTGCTCGGGCAGAAGCCCGGACCGCCGCTTTCCGCCTCGCCGTCGCGACAGGCGCGCACGGTTGAGGGGCAATAGGCGCAAGCGGGGTCTTCGTAATCCATAGGTCCAGCCTTCCGGTCATTGTCGGTATCGGCACCCGTCTCTGCCGGTGGCAGCCGCGCGACATTGATCCAGATCAAAACAGGATGTAACGATAGGCAGTCAATGGCGTAGAAATTCGAAAGCACTAGGCTAATGGTTGGTTTCAACTTGATCCCGATAGCGCCGGGCCGGCGAACATCGGCACTGCATCGCCGGCGACACCCGCTTGACCAAACCCGGCCATAATGGCCAAACTCCCGGCCAACGGAACGTCCGAGTCAAACCGCATACCGCCTCCGGCGTCCCGAGGTCCAGAAACTGCGATACGATGAAAGGGAGAACGCATGCCTCAGGTCACCCTGACGGTTAACGGCCAGCAGCACGAGGTCGAAGTCGAAGGCCGCACCCTGCTGGTGGAACTGCTGCGCGAAAAGCTCGGCCTGACCGGCACGCATGTCGGCTGCGACACCAGCCAGTGCGGCGCCTGCGTCGTGCATATCGACGGCGTATCCGTGAAATCCTGCACCCAACTCGCGCTGCAGGCCGACGGCACCAACATCACCACGATCGAGGGCCTCGCCGCGGCCGACGGGACGCTGCACCCGATGCAGGAGATGTTCCGCGAGCACCACGCGCTGCAATGCGGCTTCTGTACCCCCGGGATGGTGATGACCGCCGTGGACCTCGTGCAATCGCACCCGGACGGGCTGTCGGAGAAGGAAATCCGCGAAGGCCTGGAAGGCAATCTCTGCCGCTGCACCGGCTACCACAACATCGTCAAGGCGATCGCCGCCGCTCATCCGTTGATGCACGCCGAAGCGGCCGAATAAAGCGCCGCGCGGCATATAGGGAGTACGACCATGGGCTTCGAAGGCATCGGTGCATCCGTACGCCGCAAGGAGGACGTGCGCTTCCTCAGCGGCAGGGGCAACTACACCGACGACATCAACCGTCCCGGCCAGCTTCACGCCTACATCAAGCGCGCTGACAGACCGCATGCGCGGATCGACGCGATCGATACCGCGGCGGCGGGGAAGGCACCCGGCGTGGTGCGGGTGTTCACCGGCGCCGACATCGCCGCGGAGAATATCGGCGGCATTCCCTGCGGCTGGCAGATCCATAACAAAGACGGCTCGCCGATGGCCGAGCCGATGCATCCCGTGCTCGCTGTCGGCAAGGTGCGCCATGTCGGCGACCCGGTCGCCGTGGTGATCGCCGACAGCCGGCAGGCGGCCAAGAACGCCGCCGAACTGATCGAGATCGACTACACCGACCTGCCCGCGGTGGCGAACCTGACCGATGCCGTCGCCGCCGGCGCGCCGGAGGTGCATGACGGCGTCGCCGGCAACCTCTGCTACGACTGGGTCATTGGCGACAAGGCGGTGGTGGACGGCGTGTTCGCCAGCGCCCATCGCGTCGTGAAGCTCGACCTCACCAATAACCGGCTGATCCCCAACGCGATGGAGCCGCGCGCCGCCATCGGCGACTACGACACCTCATCCGGCGATTATACTTTGTATACCACCAGCCAGAATCCGCACGTGATCCGCCTGCTGATGGGCGCCTTCGTGCTGCACATCCCGGAGAACAAGCTGCGTGTCGTGGCCCCGGATGTCGGCGGCGGCTTCGGCTCGAAGATCTACCACTACGCCGAGGAGGCGATCGTCACCTGGACCGCCGGCAAGGTCCGCCGCCCGGTGAAATGGACGGCCGAACGCAGCGAAAGCTTCATGTCCGACGCGCATGGCCGCGACCATGTCAGCACCGCCGAGATGGCGATCGACAAGGACGGTGTGTTCCTCGGCCTGCGCATCACCACCCTGGCGAACATGGGCGCCTACCTGTCCACTTTTGCTCCGGCCGTGCCGACTTACTTGTACGCGACCCTACTGGCAGGCGTCTACAAGACCCCGGTGATCTACTGCAACGTCAAGGCGGTGTTCACCAACACCGTCCCGGTGGACGCCTATCGCGGCGCCGGGCGCCCCGAAGCGACCTATCTGCTGGAGCGCCTGGTCGATGCCATCGCGTATGACACCGGTATCGACAAGATCGAACTGCGGCGGAAGAATTTCATCCCCGCCGACGCCTTCCCCTACCAGACGCCGGTAGCGCTGCAATACGACAGCGGCGACTACCAGACGACGTTGAACGTCGCGCTGCAAACCGCCGGCTGGGACTCCTTCGAAGCCCGCCGCGCCGAAGCGAAAAGGCGCGGCAAGCTGCGCGGCATCGGCATTTCCACCTATCTGGAAGCCTGCGGCATCGCGCCTTCGGCGGTCGTCGGTTCGCTCGGCGCCCGCGCCGGCCTTTACGAAGTCGCCAACATCCGGGTCCACCCCACCGGCAGCGTCACGGTGTTCACCGGCACGCACAGCCACGGCCAGGGGCACGAAACCACGCTCGCCCAGCTTGTCGTCGATCAGCTAGGCGTGCCGCTCGACCAGGTCGAGGTCGTGCATGGCGATACCGCGAAAATCCCGTTCGGCATGGGCACCTATGGCAGCCGCTCATTGGCTGTCGGCGGGTCCGCGATGGTCAAGGCGATGGACAAGATCATTGCCAAGGGCAAGAAGATCGCCGCCCATCTGCTGGAAGCCTCAGTCCAGGACATCGAGTTCAAGGACAACACCTTCACCGTCGCCGGCACCGACCGGTCGAAGACGCTGACGGATGTTTCGCTCGCCGCCTACGTGCCGCACAACTACCCGATCGAGGAACTCGAACCCGGCCTGGACGAAACCGCGTTCTACGACCCGAAGAACTTCACCTTCCCCGGCGGCTGCCACATCGCCGAGGTCGAGATCGACCCCGAAACCGGCGTGGTGGAGATGGTGAATTTCATCGCCGTGGACGATGTCGGCCGCGTGGTCAATCCGATGATCGTCGAGGGCCAGGTGCAAGGCGGCGTCGCCCAGGGCATCGGCCAGGCGCTGTTCGAATCCGCCATCTACGACCCGGACGGACAGCTTCTGTCAGGCTCCTTCATGGACTACACGATGCCGCGCGCGAACGATATTCCGCCTTTGTCGGTCGCCACCGAAAACACCATGTGCACTCATAACCCGCTCGGTTCCAAAGGCTGCGGGGAGGTCGGCGCCATCGGCTCGCCACCCGCGGTAATGAACGCCGTGGTGGACGCGCTGAAGGAATACGGCGTGCGGCACCTGGAAATGCCGGCAACCGCGGCGAAAATCTGGTCGATCATCCAATCCGCGCAGCCGCGTATAGCGGCCGAGTAACGAAGGCAAAAGGGAACATCAAGATGTACGATTTCGCATACGAGAAACCCGGCAGCCTGGCCGATGCCGTCAAGCTGCTGTCAGCCGATCCGGACGCCAAGGCGCTGGCCGGGGGGCAGACGTTCATTCCGGTGCTGAAGCAGCGGCTCAACCGGCCGTCCACCGTCGTGGACCTGGCGAAGCTCGGCCTGACCGGCATCACCGTATCCGGCGACAAGGTCACCATCGCCGCCATGACAACGCACGCAACGATCGCCGCCAGCCCCGAGATCAAAGCCAAAATCCCCGGTCTGCAACATCAGGCTTCGCTGATCGGCGATGAGGCGGTGCGGCACCGCGGCACCATCGGCGGCTCGCTGGCCAATAATGATCCCGCTGCCTGCTATCCCTCCGCTGTACTCGCCCTGAACGGTACAATCAAAACCGATCGGCGGTCGATTCCGGCGGATGAGTTCTTTCAGGGAATGTTCACCACGGCGCTGGAGCCGGGCGAGATCATTACGTCCGTGGAGCTGCCGGTTCCGCAGAAGTCGGCCTACGAGAAATTCCGCAATCCGGCGTCGCGTTATGCGATCGTCGGGGTGTTCGTGGCGAAGTTCGCCTCCGGCGTGCGGCTGGCGATAACCGGTGCCGGCCAAGGCGGCGTGTTCCGGCATGCGGAGTTCGAGAAGGCTTTGTCGGCCAATTTCGCCCCTGAAGCGATTGCCGGAATCGCGACCCCGGCGGAGGGCCTGAACGGCGATATTCACGCCAGCCCGGAATATCGGGCGCATCTGATCGGGGTCGTGTCGAAACGGGCGGTCGCCAAGGCCGCCTGACAGCTTCGGCAATGGGTCGGCGGCGCAGTCCTGCAACTGCTTAGTCATAGCCGCTAGCAGATGGGGTTCCGATGAGCGGCCAACCGCCCTGGCGTGAACTGAACCTGGCGATGTGGAATGCGAAAGCCCCGCTTCATCTGACGTCGCGAACTTACGATATCGCCGGCTTCAAGGCAGGCCGCATGTCGCTCCGGCCGCACGAAACCGCAGATCTGGGCGTTGTGGCCGGAAAGACTCTGATCCATTTACAATGCCATCTCGGCCTGGACACGCTTTCCTGGGCACGCCTCGGCGCCCGGGTCACCGGATTGGACTTTTCTGCGTTGGCCGTGCAGGCCGCGTCGGATCTTGCGCGAGACATGGATCTCGATGCGCACTTCGTAACCTCGGACGTTTATGATGCGCCCGCCGCGGTGGAGCATCGCACGTTCGATATCGTTTACACGGGTGTTGGCGCGCTGTGCTGGATCCCCGATATGGAAAGATGGGCGGAGGTGGTGCGCGATTTGCTCCGCCCCGGCGGCGAACTGTATTTGTTCGAGTTCCATCCGGTAAAATGGATGATCGAAGGCGGCGCACCGGACGATATCGTCATACGGGACGGTTATTTCTCGCCGGCTGAGGGGTATCGCGAAGCAGGCGGCGTAACCTATGCCGATGCATCGA
Source organism: uncultured Rhodopila sp. (assembly GCF_903944925.1). GTDB lineage: Bacteria > Pseudomonadota > Alphaproteobacteria > Acetobacterales > Acetobacteraceae > Rhodopila. The sequence goes on from NZ_CAJATU010000183.1 coordinate 62,478, forward strand.
TCCCCGCAGCCGCGACACCGACGGTGCAATGGAACCACCCGCTCGGCGAGGTCATTACCGCGTTGACGAATGTCGGACTTAGGATCACCGCGTTGCGCGAGCTTGACCGCGACGTCATCCGCCAATGGAGCATGATGGAACCAACGGATGACGGCATGTACCGCATGCCCGGTGACCTACCGTCATTGCCGCTGATGTATGTGCTGAGAGCCCGCCGGGACGTTGGCACGGCAATCGTCAGCCATTCGACATGAACGCGGTCGCCCGCGCAGGCCGGCAAAACTATCGGGCAACCAGGTCTGTTCCTGATGCAATCCTGGTCCGCATTCCCCATATTGCTCCAATGACCCAATATATCATTGTCCCGAACGGGGATGGATCCGGCTTTAACATAACGGTGTCAGGCGCCAACGGCGCACGCCAGACCATGATGGGCTTCGATTCGGAGGCGGAAGCCGAGGCGTGGATCGCGCAGGACAGGCGGCTTGACGGCCCTGACGAGCCTGCGCCGGAATTCCAGGACGCCGGCGCAAGCGACTAGCCGACGCGCGGAGCTGCTAAGGCGTGCCGCCGCCGAAGCCGCGTTTTCGCAGCCGCTCCAGCTTACCCAGGCATATCCGGCACGTCACCGCCTCAGACGGCGGCTCCGCCCAACCCGAGGCAGCCCCGGGTTCGGTCGCGCACAGCGCCATCCGGCAGCCCGGCGTCACCGCATGATACATCGCCGATCGGCCGGCCGCTTTGGCTGGTCCATCTTTTCGCAGGGCAACGAAGACCCGGCCCGATTCGATGATAATGTTCGCCTCCCACAACACGTGTTCGCGAGGTTGCTAACCCATTACAGCCGGACCACCAAGCATTTGTTGCCGGGCTTAAGGATTGGATGAAGATTAGATCAAGGGTTTTTTGGAACACGATGAAACGTTCGGTTGATCACATTACAGCCGGAACAACCGGCGGCACTCCCTGCCCGGCATGGCAATGACCGCTCTCGCGCAATTGGCCGCAACCCCGGGGCCGGCATCTCTGCCCTACTGCGACCCTGCGTTCCCCGACCGTCTGCTCAACCTGCATGCGGCCCGCCCCGCTGCCTGGCACGCCGGCATGCCCGTCCTGTTCGTCCACCACGGCGTCACCCGCAACGGCCAGGACTACCGTGACTACTGGATGCCGCATGTGGACCAAGGCGGCTTCCTGGCGATTGCCATCGAGTTCCCGCACGCCTCCTTCCCCGAGCACCTTTGGTACAACTTCGGCAATCTCCGTTCCGCGGACGGCTCGGCAAACCCGAGGCGAGACTGGACCTTCGGCATCGACGACCGCCTGTTCGCCGCCCTGCGCGAGCAGGGGATCACCACCACGCACCGCTACGGCCTGTTCGGCCACTCGGCCGGCGGCCAGTTCGTCCACCGGATGCTGTCGTTCGGCTATCGAGAGCATGTCGCGGTGGCCGTCGGCGCCAACGCCGGCACCTATGCGATGCCCGACCTGTCGATCGACTGGCCCTGGGGCCTCGGCGCCACGGAGCTGACAGCGGACGACCTGCCCGCGCTGCTGCAATTTCCGCTGACGATCATGGCCGGGACCGAGGACACCAGGACCACCGGACGATACTTTCCCGGCGGCGCGAAATCGCTCCGGCAGGGACCGACGCGCCACGCCCGGGCACATAGCTATGTCCGCGCCGGCCGCCAGGCAGCCGCCGCCCTCGGCGTCAATTTCGCGTGGCGGGTGATCGACGTGCCGGGGGTCGGCCATGACGGACGCCGCATGTCGGAGGCCGCCGCGCCGCTGATCGCCGAAGCGCTGAAAGGGCGGACGAATTGATCGTCTTCGCCACCCCCGTCATGGCGGCCGAAGGCCCGCCACCCACGCCTTCGCCTGGTGCCCGGAAAAGCGGCGCCGATGCCAACCTGCCGGCGAGCGCCTGGTTGGAATAACGCCGGTTTACGGCTTACCCTGATCGGCCTCGGAAAACAGGAGGGCCGCCGGATGAAGCGACGCACGATCCTGCAATCAGCCGCGGCAATTGCCGCCGCCCTCACCGCCCCGCGCATCGGCCTGGCGGACGGCCCGAAGACCGTCACCTTCGCCCCGCACGCCGATCTGGCGTCGCTGGATCCGGTCTGGACCACGGCGGATATAACGCGGAACTACTCGCTGGCGGTCTTCGACACGCTCTATGCCTACGATGCGCAATTCCAGGTGCAGCCGCAGATGGTGGCGGGCGACGGCACCGAGGACGACGGCAAGACCTGGACACTGACCCTGCGCGACGGCCTCACCTTCCACGACGGCCATAAAGTGCTGGCGCGCGACTGCGTCGCCACCATCCGCCGCTTCGGCAAGCGCAACCCGTTCGGCCAGGCGCTGATGCAGCGGGTGGATGAGATCTCCGCCCCGTCCGACACGGTGATCCGCTTCCGGTTGAACAAGCCGTTTCCCCTGTTGCCGGCGGCGCTGGCCGAGGTCTACTGCGCCATCATGCCGGAACGGCTGGCGCAAACCGATGCGATGAAGCAGATCCCCGAGGCTATTGGCAGCGGTCCGTTCCGCTTCGTTGCGGACGAACGCATCCCCGGCTCCCGCGTCGTCTTCGCGAAGAACACCGCCTATGTGCCGCGCTCCGGCGGCACGCCCAGCTTCAATGCCGGTCCGAAGATCGTCAACGTGGACCGCGTCGTCTGGAGCTTCATCCCCGACGCCTCCACCGCCTCGGCCGCGTTGCAGCAAGGCGAGATCGACTGGTGGGAGCAGCCGAGCTTCGACCTGCTGCCGCAGCTCCGCACCAGCAAGGACATCGTCCTGACCGTGAAAGACCGCACCGGGGAAATCGGCTGCCTCCGCTTCAACCAACTGTTCCCGCCGTTCGACAACCTCGCAATCCGCCGCATCGTGGTCGCCGCCATCGACCAGAAGGAGGTTATGGAGGCGGTCGCCGGTGCCGAACCCTCGTTCTACAAGACCGATGTCGGCCTGTTCGTCCCCGGCACGCCGATGGCCAGCACCGCGGGCGTGGAGATCACCCGCGGCCCGAAGGACTACGGCAGGCTGAAACAGGACCTCGCCGCCGCCGGCTACACCGGCGAGAAAATCGTCGTCCTGGCGGCGACGACCATCCCCACGATCTGGGCGGAGGCGCAGGTCGCCACTGACGCGCTGACGAAAATCGGCTTCAACGTCGATCTACAGGCGCTGGAGTGGGGATCGGTCGTGCAGCGCCGCGCCAGCCAGGAGCGGCCCGACAAAGGCGGTTGGAATATCTTCTACACGTGGCTCGGCGGGTTCGGTAACATCTCCCCCGCCCCGAACATCGCGCTGCGCGGCAACGGCAAGTCCGCATGGTTCGGCTGGGCGAACAACGACCGGATCGAATCCCTATATAGCGCCTGGTTCGATGCCCCCGACCTCGCGGCACAGCAGCGGATCTGCGAAGAGATGCAGGCGGCGTTCTGGCAAAATCCAACCTTCGCGCCACTGGGCATGTATAGTCAGCCGACGGCCTTTCGCTCCTATATGAAGGACGTGCCGGACGGATTTCCGCAATTCTATGGCCTGAAGAAGGACGCATGACCCGGGTTGTTGTTATCGGCGGCGGCGTTGTCGGCCTGGCCGCGGCGATCGCGCTGCTGCGAGACGGTCACGCCGTCACCATCGTTGAACCGGGCGTGCCGGGCGGCGAGCAATCCGCCAGCTACGGCAACGGCACGCTGCTCAATCCCAGTTCCGTCGTCCCGATGTCGTCGCCGGGGTTATGGAAGAAGGTGCCCGGGTATCTGGCGGACCCGCTGGGGCCGCTGACCATCCGCTGGTCCTATCTGCCGCGCCTGTTGCCCTGGCTCCGCCGGTTCGTCGCTGCCGGTTCCGGCGTGGCGAAGGTCGAAGCGACCGGACGGGCGTTGCGTCCACTCGTGGCGGACGCCCCCGCGCTGCACCGCAAGCTGGCCGAGGATGCCGGGGTCGGCGATCTGATCGTCCGCCAGGGCGTGCTGTTTGCCTTCCCCAACCGCGCGGCATTCGAGGCGGAGGCGCTGACCTGGCGTATTCGACGCGAAAATGGCACGCGCTGGCTGGAACTCGATGCGGACGAACTGCGCCAGCGCGAACCCGCGCTGGACCGGCGCTACAGCTTCGGCATCCTGGTCGAGGAGAACGGCCAGTGCCGCGACCCCGGCGCCTACACCGCCGCCCTGGCGCGATATGCGGCGGAACTCGGCGCGACAATTGTCCTGACGGGTGCGACCGGGTTCCGGCTCGAGGCGGGTCGACTGTGCGCGGTGAAAACGCGCGACGGCGAGGTCGCCTGCGACAAGGCCGTCATCGCGGCCGGCGCCTGGTCGAAGGCGCTGGCCCGCGAAGCCGGCGACATCGTGCCGTTGGAAAGTGAGCGCGGCTATCACGTCGTGATCGAAAATCCCGGGATCGACCTGCGCCATCCGGTGATGCCGAGCGACGGAAAAATGGCGTGCGCAATGACTCCCGCGGGCCTGCGGCTGGCGGGGCAGGTAGAGCTGGCCGGACTGGACGCTGCGCCGAACTGGCAACGCGCGGAGGCACTGTTGAAGTTCGCCCGCGGTGTCTTTCCCGCGCTGCCAGCCGATACGCCGTTGGACTCCGTACAGCTGTGGATGGGACACCGGCCATCGACGCCGGATGGGCTGCCGTGCCTGAGCCTCGCTTCAGGCTGCCCCGACGTGCTGCATGCGTTCGGGCACGGGCATGTCGGGCTGGCTGCCGCGGTGACGACCGGAAAAGTCGTCGCCGATATGCTTGCGGGACGGCCGCCGGCATTCGATTTGGCGCCGTATTCCGCGGCGCGGTTCGGGTAAGCGAACGTATTGTTCTCAGAACGTAAAAAACCGCGACACCCCGACGTGAGAACGTTGCAGTGTCGCGGTCTGTAAGCGTGTTTCTACACGCCTGTACTTAAGCGTGCCTGATGGACTACTCCTTGGTCCCGGCGGCCTGCTGGCCCTCGGTCCGCTGCTTCACCGCCGGACGAGACGAATACTGACCGCCCGGAGTAGCAAAGTTATACTGACCGCTGGGGTCGCCCTGAGTCTTCTGCTTCGTTGCGCCGTTCGAAGATTCCTTCTGCGGCGTCGAGTTGTTCGAAGGTTGCTGCGCGAATGCTGCCGGGACGGCCATAATCGCTGCCAGTCCAAATGCCGTTGCAAGCGATAAGCGTGTCATATTCAACTTCCTTGTCTTGCTCGGCCGGCATGTGAGCGCGCTTTAATCCCACTTCAACCAAGCACGGGCCGACCGAGTTTCACGTTGGTGTGACGCACCCGTCGGGGAACGCGCGCCTCGCCTTTACGGCAGCGCCACCGGCACCGCCCGAGACACAACGAAATCCGCGATGGCGCCGACATCCCCCAGCGCCAGGCGGCAAACCGTTGCGGGAAGCGCCATCGGCACATCGCTCGCCACCGCCGCCACCGCCGGATCGTCCGGGAAAATTAATGTTTGGCCGAGCGCAGGACGATGGACCTCGATCTTCATCGGCGTGGTGCGCTTGAAACCCTCGACCAGCACAAGGTCCACCGGCGCCAGCTTGGTCAACAAATCGCGCAGCTCCGGCTCCGCCTCGTCGCGCAGCTCATGCATCAGCGCCCAACGCTTGCCGGACGCCACCAGGACCTCGGCCGCGCCCGCCTCGCGATGCGCCCACGAGTCCTTCCCGGGCTTATCGAGATCGAAGCCATGATGGGCGTGCTTGATGGTGGACACGCGCAGGCCGCGCGCCCTCAGCACCGGAATAAGCAGTGTTATCAGCGTCGTCTTGCCGGCGCCGCTCCAGCCGGTAAAGCCCATGATCCGAGCAACAGTCATCGCAACGGCCTATCCGGTTCCGGACAGCCGGGCAATGCGGGCCGCGATACGATTGTTGCGCAGTTGCCACACCCCGCCATTTCGCTGCATCGCCCCGCCGAATGTTCTTTTTATGTTCGAAAAACCGCGTAGGATCGCTTCGGGTAAGGGACAAAGGGGAACAGCGATGAAATGCACCAAATGCGGCGGCGCGATGATGCCCGAGACGGTCATCAAACTCCAGCGCGGACTGACCGGGTTTCGCGAAACCCGGTCGCCGGGCGCCTACTGCCCGGCCTGCCGGACCGGTCTGCCGCTTCAGAACCATCATGTGCAGGTCTCGATGTTTGCCCGTTTGCGTAAAACCGTCCGCGACCTTCTGCCGCCCTGGCGGCACCCTGAGGTGTCACTTGACGCCGGCGGCCTGCGGGGATTTGCCTACGCGCGGCGGGGATAAATCCCGTCCGCACACGGGAGGCACAGTATGGCCGAAGCCGCCGACAACCCGGCGCGTCATCGTTACGAAATGGCCGTCGATGGGAAAACCGCGTTCGTAACCTACTCGCGCCGCGCGCGGAACATTGTGCTGAAACACACCGAGGTGCCGGCCGCGCTGGAAGGACAGGGCGTCGGGTCGGCCCTCGCCCGTTCCGTGCTGGAGGATGTCCGCCGCAGGGGCCTGAAAGTGGTTCCCGAGTGCGAGTTCATCGCCGCTTTCATCGCCCGCCATCCGGAATTCGCCAATATCGTTGCCGAACCGGACGCCGGGCGGTGATGCCGCTGACCGAAAAATTGCTGCTGACCGTATTGGACCGTCAAATTCGTGCCCCGGACGCCGATGCGGGCCTGAGCCTGCTCGCTGAAGCCGCCGGTGGCGGCGCCTCCCCGAGCCTGTGGCAAGCCGCCGTGGCCGAGGCCGTTGCCGCCCGACTGGTCCATGATCCAGTCCGCCTGCCCGCCGGGGCGCTGCAATGCCACTGGCACCTGGAGTTGACCGCGGCGGGCGTCGCCGCGTCGCACCGCCTGCGCTCGAGACCATAAGCCAACTTGCCCGGTCCGCGCGACTCCGCCTATCTTCGCGCCGCATGGCCGATGATCGCACACGGAGTCCGAAAGCAGATGGCGGCTAAATCCCGGGCGCGATGGGGTGACGGACGGATTGAGGTCTCAGCCAAGTGGCCGGAAATCGCCGGCGCACTCAGCGAAAAATGGCCGCTCACCCGCATCTACGAAAAATTCATCGATCCCGCCACGATCGGCTATAGCCAGTTTCGCCGCCAGGTGCAGAAGCATCTTGAATCGGAACGTTCCGCTATCATACCCGCTCCGCCGGCGGAAATCATCAGGCCACTCCGCCAGATTCTAGGGACCGCGCATGTCAGACACGATCAAGCCCGCAGAACCTTCGACTTCGACCCGGCGGACAAGGGCGCGGACCGCGACAAGCTCATCGGCACCGGGCGCGACCGAGACGGGTAAGCGGCGCGATGTCCATTGCGTCATGCAGGGCAAGGGCGGTGTCGGCAAAAGCTTCATTGCCTCCCTTCTGATCCAGTGGCACCAGGCCAACAATCTGCCGGTGCAGGCCTTCGATACGGACCCGATCAACCGCACCCTCAGCGCCTTCCCCGGCCTGGAGGCAACGCCGATCAGATTGCTGAATGAGGATAAGATTAATACGGATGGCGTGGATGGGCTGATCGAGGCTGCGGTGACCGGGTCAGGCGCCTCCGTCATCGACAACGGCGCAGCCAGCTTCCTGCCGATGGCGCGCTACCTGGTCAGCAACGACATCGCAACGATCCTGGAACAGTACAACCGGCGGCTGGTGATCCACACCGTCGTTGTCGGCGGACAGGTGGCGCTCGATACCCTGCGCGGCATGGCCGCCTTACTCGGCCAGTTTCCGCCGTCGGTGCCGGTCGTCGTCTGGGTGAACGAATACGCCGGACCGTTCGAGGCGGACGGGCTAAGTTTCGAAGAAACCCGCGGCTACGAGGATAACAAGGGGCGGATCGCCGCGGTCGTGCACCTCGCACCGCTGGATCCCCTGACGCATGGCCGCGACGTCGCCACCATGCTCGCCCGGCAGGTGTTGTTCGACGAGGCGATCGCCAGCCCGGATTTCAAAATCGTCGCAAAGTCCCGACTGTCGCAGGTGCGCCGCGCGGTGTTTGGGCAGCTCGACGCCATCATGGGTTCGATCTGACCGATGGACCGGGAAACCCTGATCGGGATCGTCGAAAAGAAGCATCATTTTCGGGTGGACCCGAACGACCCGGTTTTCGTCCTGGCGACGATTTCGGAGGCCATGCTGGAGGAGGCGAAGGGAGAACTGCGGCAGGTCGTCGCAGACGCCATCGGCCGGGCCGCGGCGACGGAAGCCGAGGCGCGGGTGAAAGCCGAAGCGATCGTCACCAAGGCTGGCGAATGGGCGGCCGAACGCATCAGGGAGGCCGGAGAAGCCGCCGCCACCCGCATCCTGACCGATGCGCAGGCAGTTCAAGTCCAGTCGGCCATCGCGGCGAAACGGATGCGGCGCGCGACGATCGTCGCGGTCGTCTGCTCGCTGGCGGCCCTGGCCGCCGCGGTCAGCGCAATCGCCCGGCTGCTGGCCGGATAGGCGCGGGGCTACGCCCCCGGCACGCCGCTGCGGCCGCTGCTACGCATCATCCGGTCCACCTGCCGCAGAAAACCGCGACAGGCGCTGTCCTCATCCGGATAGGTCTCGAGCGGAGACTTGCGTCCCCGCTCACTGTAATAGATCGACCAGCCGCCACCGGGGACGGGCTCGATTCCGACGCACTCGCCGGTCCCCAGTCCGCCATCGGTCACGTAGAAATATTCAGGGACGCCCGCACTGCTCAAACGGGCCACTGCTTCCGCCAACAACATAGGTCACCGCCACGATGCTGCCGCCCGCCACCAGCTTGTAAGCGGGATCGGCTGATTGCACCTGCTCCGCGCCGCCCGGCTCATTGAACCACGCCGCCGCCTTACAGGACTTTACCGGAATCGGTTTGAGCACTTTATACACGCGGTAGTCCATCGCCTTGCACACGTAAGGCACGGCGCGGGCCTTGAAGCTCTCACCCCTTGGGCTGAAGAACGTGCCGCCTTCGCTGCCGAACCGGTCGATCAACTGGCCCGGGGCGAGCACCTTTGCCACCGGCGCGGCGGCGCAGCCGTCATTCGGCGGCCATTTGATATCGGCTTTCTGGCTGGCCCATTGGATCCAGGTGGGCACCAGGTCCCAGCGCAGATTGGCGGGGAAATCCGACGGGGGGCTGTTCTGCGCTTGGACCGGAGCGGCCACGGCCGCACCGGCCACGGCCAGGGCGAGCAAAACGGGACGAAGGAATCGGTTCATTTTGGGACGGACCTCGACGCAAGCTTGGGTTGCACGTGCCCGGCCCGCACGCGGACTCGGCCGCACCGGGACAACCAGGCGGCGCATGATAACAATATCAATATCGGAATGTAAATGCTTCGTAACGCGGGAATCAATCGGATCGCGCGGCCCTGCATGACGGGCCTGATGAGCCCATATACGGTCCCGTCACATTAGATGGAGCGAGCAGCGCATGAGCGCGACACAGGAAACGGCCACCCTGGGCGGCGGATGCTTCTGGTGCCTGGAGGCGGTGTTCAAGGATCTCCGCGGCGTCACCTCCGTGATGTCGGGCTACGCCGGCGGCGAGGTCGCCAACCCGAGCTACAAGGCGGTCTGCACCGGCCGCACCGGCCATGCCGAGGTGGTGCAGGTGACGTTCGACCCGGCTCAGCTTGATTACGCCGATCTGTTGCGGGTGTTCTTCGCGATCCATGATCCGACGACGAAGGACAGGCAGGGCAATGATGTCGGGACGCAGTACCGCTCGATCATCCTGACGCACTCCGATGCCCAGGCCGCGACCGCGCGGGCGGTGATGCAGGAGATCGCGGATGCGAAGATCTGGCCCGGCAAGCTGGTGACGCAGATCGAGCCGCTGGCGGTGTTCTACGCCGCCGAGCCCGAGCACCACGACTACTTCGCACGCAACCCGTTCAGCGGCTACTGCCAGGCGGTGGTGGCGCCGAAGGTGGTGAAATTCCGCAAGCAGTTCGCCGACAAATTGCGGCGCGACGCGGCGGAGTGATCGCGAACGGGGCGGAGTAATCGCGACGAGGCGGAGTGATCGGGACGAGGTGGAGTGATCGTGTCATGGCCGGACTTGGTCCATCCACGACTTGCTGCGCTTGTAGAGGCCAAATCGCGGATGGCCCGCGCCACGTTCGCCAGGTCGCTACGCCCACCGTCCCTCTGGCCCAACCCCGGCCCCCGTGGCAGCCTTCCCGGACAAGACAAACGGGAGGGAGGCCATGGTAACCTTGGGCAGCGGCGAATACGCCTACGAACCCGCCGAGCACTGGGCGAAACTCCCGCCCGGCTGGTCATTCAAGGAAATCGGCGGCGTCGGCGTGGATGGCAGCGACAACGTCTACGTCTTCAACCGCGGCGAGCACCCGATGATCGTGTTCGACCGGGAGGGCAACTTCCTGCGCAGTTGGGGTGAGGGCGTGTTCCGCCGCGCCCACGGCGTGTCAGTCGCTCCGGACGGGACGCTGTGGCTGACCGACGACGGCGACCATACGGTGCGCCAATGCACGCCGCAGGGGAAAATACTGTTGACGCTCGGCGTGTCCGGCCAGTCCGCGCCGTACATGAGCGGCGAGCCGTTCCACCGCTGCACCCATACCGCGATTGCCCCGAACGGGGACATCTATGTCTCGGACGGCTATGGCAACGCGCGGGTGCATAAATATGCACCGGACGGCCGGTTGCTGCTGTCCTGGGGCGGTCCGGGAACCGATCCCGGGGAGTTCAACATCCCGCACAATATCACCTGCGATGCCGATGGCTGGGTCTATGTCGCGGACCGGGAGAATCACCGGGTGCAGGTGTTCGACGGCAACGGCCGGTATGAGACCCAGTGGAACAACCTGCACCGGCCGTGCGGGTTGTTCATGCCGGGCGGCAAGTGTCCTGTCTGTTATATCGGAGAACTCGGGCCGGTGCAGCCGGTGAACCGGGAAGTGCCGAATCTCGGGCCGCGGGTGACGATCGTCGATCACACCGGCAACCGGCTGTCGCGGTTGGGCGGCCTGTGCCCCGGGCTGGGCGCGGACCAGTTCCTGGCGCCGCACGGGCTGTGCGTGGACAGCCGCGGGGACCTGTATGTCGGCGAGGTGGCCTGGACGCAATGGCCGCAGGCGTTCCCGACGGAGCCGAGGCCGGATGATCTGAGATCGCTGCGGAAGTTCCGCCGCCTGGAGTAAGCGAGCCGTTACTGTGTCGGCCGGGCTTAGTAGGCACGACCCGGAGGCCAGCGACAACTGGGCCGTGGTCCTTGTCCGATTAGATGACGTACCATATATTGGCACGCCATCTAATCGGAACCGCCGATGCCAACTGCCAACCAACAGCCCCGCGACGGCTTCGCCAGCCTGATCGCCCGGGCGGCAAGGCAATGGCGGCGCGCGGTGGACCGCCGCCTGCAACCCTTCGGTCTCACCGAGGCGACCTGGCTGCCGCTGATCCATATCGCCCGCGCGCAAACACCCATGCGGCAGAAGGACCTCGCCGCGTCGTTAGCTCTGGATGGTTCCTCGGTCGTGCGTCTGCTCGACGCCCTCGCAACCGCCGAACTGATCGAACGGCGCGAGGAAGACGGCGACCGCAGGGCCAGGTCGATCGCGCCGACAGCGCAAGGACTGGCGATCATCGACCAGGTCGAGGCGGCGTCCCGCGAGGTCCGCATCGCCGCCCTGGCCGGGCTATCCGACGAAGACATCGAAATCGCCAGCCGTGCGCTGGACCGGGTCTGCCTGAACCTCGCGAGAGCGCCGGGATGACGCCGGGTGGTGCCGATGCCCGCGACACGGCGCCGCTCGGCCCGGGCGGCTCGGCGAACCGGCTTATCGTAACGATCTGCACAATCGTTGCGACAGTGATGCAGTCGCTCGACAGCACCATCGCGAACGTTACGCTGCCGTATATGCAGGGCGCGATGTCGGCCAGCCAGGAGCAGATCAACTGGGTGCTGACCAGCTATATCGTTGCGGCGGCCATCATGACCGCGCCCACCGGTTTCCTCGCGGCGCGGTTCGGCCGCACCCGGCTGTTCGTGACGGCGATTACCGGCTTCACCATCGCCTCGGTGCTGTGCGGCCTGGCGCAATCGTTGAACCAGATCGTCATTTTCCGCGTCCTGCAGGGCATGTTCGGTGCCGCCCTGGTACCGCTCTCGCAGGCGGTGATGTACGATATCTATCCCGCGTCGCAACGGGCCCGCGCCATGTCCATCTGGACCATGGGCGTTATGATCGGTCCGATCCCGGGGCCGATCCTGGGCGGGTGGCTGACGGAAAATTATAGTTGGCGCTGGGTGTTTCAACGTTCCGCTCGGCGCGGTGACCGCCATCGGCCTGCTCATTCATCCAGGGCGTCAGCCTCGGGTTCATCACAATCCCCATCAACATCATCACCTTCGCGACCCTGCCGGCCTCGTTGCGCACGGAGGGCACCGGCATCTACAGCCTGGTGCGCAATCTCGGGAGCGCCATCGGCATCTCGGTGACCGGCGCGCTGTTGCAAATCAACACGCAGGTCAACCATGCGGTGCTGGCGGGCGAGGCGACCCCGTTCAATCGCGCCCTGCACAGCGGCGCGGCAGCGCGGGTCTGGGATCTCGGGTCGGCTCAAGGCGCCGGGCTGCTGAACATGGAGATTACGCGGCAGGCCAGGATCATTGCCTATATCGACGATTTCAAGCTGATGCTGGTCCTGGTTGTTGCCGCGCTGCCGCTGCTGCTGCTGACCCGGCCGCCCGAGACCGGCCGGGCAGCGAAAAAGGTTGACGCTTAAGCCGCGACCTCGACCACCACCAGTTCGGTCGCCTTGGTGGCGGTCACCGTCACGCTGCGCTCGTCCGAGATTGCCACGCCGTCGCGCGGTTCGGCCGCCACGCCGTTCACCGTCACCGCGCCGTTCACCGGCACGAGGTAGGCGGCGCGGCCGGGGTCGAGGGTGAACTCGACGGTCTGGCCCTCGGCCAGGGTGCCGGCCAGGACGGCGGCATCGGCGTTCAACTTCAGCGCCTGGCTGGCCGCGTCGGCCGGGCGGCCGCTGGCGAGCACGGACAGGCCGTGGTTGTCGCGCGGGAAGGCGCGCGTGCCCCAGCCGGGTTCGACGCCGCGGCGGTCCGGCAGGATCCAGATCTGGAACAGCCGGGTGGGGGTTTTCTCCAGGTTGTATTCGGCGTGGGTAATGCCGGTGCCGGCGTGCATCACCTGGACGTCGCCGGCCTCGGTGCGGCCTTCATTGCCGAGGTTGTCGCGGTGGGTGATGGCGCCTTCGCGGATATAGGTGACGATCTCCATGTCGCGGTGCGGGTGGGGGTCGAAGCCGGTGCCGGGGGCAACCTCGTCGTCGTTCCAGACGCGCAGGCGGCCGAGGCCCATGCGGTCCGGGTCGTGGTAGCCGCCGAAGCTGAAATGGTGGTGGGCGTTCAGCCATTCATTGCGGAAGGCGCCGAGCGAGTCGAAGGGGCGGAGTTCGATCATGACGGGAGTCCTGTGTGGTTAGCGCCGGACTTGGGATTTGGTTTGGCTTTTGGCAAGGTTCCCGGGGCTGGTTCCGCGGCAGTGACATGGCTGCGGTGCTCCGGCAGGCTTTGGCCGCGGTGAGGGAGAACGACAATGCTCAGCATGGCGGGAAAAGTCGCAATTGTCGCCGGGGCCGGGTCGGTTGGCCCGCCCGGCAGCGCGATCTGGGGGAACGGCAAGGCGACGGCGGTTGTGCTGGCCCGGCAGGGCGCATCGGTCTTCCTGCTCGACGTCAATGAGGCGGCGATGGCCGAGACCCGGGCCATCATCGAGGCGGAAGGCGGCGTTTGCGCGACGCATCGCTGCGACATGACCATTTCGGCCGAAGTCGAGGAAATGGTTCATGCTTGTACCGGTCGGCTCGGGCGGATCGATATCCTGGTCAACAACGTCGGCGGTTCAGCCCCCGGCGACCCCGTTACGATGACCGAAGAAACCTGGGATCGGCAGATCGACCTGAATCTGAAAACCGCTTTTCTGGGATGCAAATTTGTGCTGCCGGTGATGGTTGGGCAAAACCGCGGTGCGATCGTCAATATCGCTTCCGTTGCAGGCATGCGGAATGACTTTCTGAGCGGCAGATCGCATGTCGCGTATAGCGCGGCCAAGGCGGGAATAATACAGTTTTCGAGGTCTGTGGCCGGAACGTACGCGAAGCAGGGTATTCGGGTGAACACGGTGGTGCCGGGACTGATGCATACGCCGTTGGTGGAATATCGTCTCGCCCGAACCGTCGGCGGCAATGACCCTCAGAAACTGGTCGAGGCGCGCAATGCGGCGGTGCCGATGGGGCATATGGGCGACGCCATGGACGTGGCACATGCCGTATTGTTCCTGACATCCGACGAGGCGCGGTTCATCACGGCGACGGAGATCATTGTCGATGGCGGCAGCACTGCGGCGATGCCTTAAGCCCTTGCCACCTCACCCCGGCGTGACCAACCCGCATGGCTCGCATCGGAGCCACTGGTTTTGCGCATAGATGTACGGGTTGTGCCATATCAATCAGAAGCTAGCTTACGATCAGCTTCTTGTACGATCGGATGCCACAGCCCATGTCCCAAGCCACCGCCTACCGTGGAGACGTCATCGAACGCCCCGTCAGCCGCAGGCGCTCCCGCAAGCAACTGCTCCGCTGGGGCCTGATGGCCGGCGGCGTGCTGGCCGTTATTGTCGGCGGCGGCACATATTGGCTGACCGGCGGGCGCTGGGTCGATACCGACGACGCCTATGTCCAGGCCGACAGCATGACGATGTCCACCGACGTTTCCGGCATCGTCGCCTCGATCCCGGTCCATGAAGGCGAGGCGGTCGGCAAGGGCCAGATCCTGTTCACCCTCGATCCGCAGAAGTTCCAGATCGCGCTCGATACGGCGCGGGCGGACCTGGCGCAGGTCCGGTTGAACATCGAATCGATGAAGGCTGATTACCAGGCCGCTTTGCGCGACACCGCGGCGAAACAGCAGCAGGTAAACGCCGATCAGGCGACGTTTGACCGGTATTTGGCGCTGGTGAAGCAGCGGGCGGTGACGCAGCAGGAAACCGATGATGCAGGCTACAAATTGGCCGCGGACCAGCAGGCGGTGCGCGCTTCGGAAAGCCAGGCGCGGGCGCAACTGGCCAAGCTCAGCGGCAACCCGGACATCGCGGTCGAGGACACGCCGGCCTTCAAGCAGGCGCAGGCGCGGCTGGCGGAGGCCGACCGCGAGATGAACCATTCGGTGGTGCGCGCTCCGTATGACGGCATCGTTACTCAGGTGAACAAACTGCAGCCCGGCATGTATCTCGGCGCCAGCACGGCGGCGTTCGGACTGGTTTCAACCGACCATGTGTGGGTCGAGGCGGAGCCGAAGGAAACCCAACTGACCTACGCCAAGGCGGGCGACCGCGTGGATGTCAGCTTCGATCTTTATCCGGGGCGAACATGGAACGGCACCGTACAAAGCGTCGCGCCGGCAACCGATCAGAATTTCTCGCTGTTGCCCGCCGAGAATTCGTCCGGCAACTGGGTCAAGGTGGTGCAGCGGATTCCGATCCGGGTGCAGGTCGACCTCAAGCCCGGCGATCCGCCGCTGCGTGCGGGCATGAGTGCGGAGATCGACATCGATACCGGCCACGTCCGCACCCTGTCCGATCTGTTCTAGGAATTTCGTTATGGTCGAACAGGATACGGTTCCGCATCGCGCGATCATAACGGTCTGTGCGATGATGGCGACGTTGATGCAATCGCTGGATTCGACGATCGCCAATGTGGCGCTGCCGTATATGCAGGGCAGCCTGTCGGCCAGTTCCGATCAGATCACCTGGGTGCTGACGTCGTATATTACCGCGGCGGCGATCATGACGGCTCCGGTGGGGTGGCTGTCGGCCCGATTCGGACTGAAAAACCTGTATCTGATCTCGATGGTTGGCTTCACGGTGGCGTCGATGCTGTGCGGCATCGCGGAATCCCTGCCGGAAATGGTGGCGTTCCGGTTGTTGCAGGGCGTGTTCGGCGCGGCGCTGGTGCCTTTGTCGCAGTCCACCATGCTGAACATCTACCCGCCGGAAAAGCGCGGTTCCGCCATGGCGATCTGGGGCATGGGCGTTATGGTGGGGCCGATACTGGGGCCGACCTTGGGCGGGTATCTGACGGAGTTGTATAACTGGCGGTGGGTTTTCTTCGTCAATCTGCCATTCGGCATTCTGGCGACCGCCGGCATGGCGGCGTTCCTGCCGAAAACCACGGCCCAGAGTGGCATGAAATTCGATTGGTTCGGCTTCGGCGTGTTCGCCATCGGCATCGCCGGGTTCCAGTTGATGCTGGATCGCGGCGAGACGCAGGACTGGTTCGGATCAAATGAAATCATCATCGAGGCGGTGATGGCGGGCCTCGGTTTCTATCTGTTCGTGGTGCATATGCTGACCGCGGAGAAGCCGTTCATCACGCCGGCCGTGTTCAAGGACCGCAATTTGTCGGCCGGGCTGCTGGTGATGTTCGCCGTCGGCCTGGTGCTGTTGGCGGTGTCGGCGCTGCTGGCGCCGTGGCTGCAGGAGTTGGGGAACTATCCGGTGGAGACTGCGGGAATCGTGATGGCACCGCGCGGCATCGGCACCATGGGGGCGATGCTGATCGCCGGGCGGTTGTCCAACAAGGTGGATCCGCGCCTGCTGATGGCATTGGGCATCGTGGTGTTGAGCTGGAGCCTGTATCGCATGACCGGCTGGACTCCGGCGGTTTCGGAGTCGGAGATGGTTTGGAACACCATCCTGCAAGGCGCCGGCCTGGGGTTTGTGTTCATCCCGCTGCAGGTGATCGCCTTCACCACGTTGGACCCGGCACTGCGCACCGAGGGCACGGCCCTGCTGAGCCTGTTGCGCAACGTCGGCAGCGCCATCGGGATTTCGGTGACCGGCGCACTGGTCACGCGGAACGGGCAGATCGAGCATTCGGTGCTGTCGGGTTACATTACGCCGCTGAACCGGGCACTCGATGCCGGGTTGTCGCCGGTGACGGCGCACGGGGCGCAGGTGCTGAACGGGATGCTGACGCGGCAGGCTTCGATCATCGCGTACAACGATGACTGGAAGCTGATGATGCTGACCTCGCTGCCGATGCTTCTGCTGTTGCTGCTGATGCGCGGTCCGAAGAAGGGGGAAAGCGGCGGGTCGGAGCATGCGGCGGTGATGGATTGACGGGGATCGTTCGCCGTGGCTCGCGTAACCTGTGTCATGGCTGGGCCGAGCCCCGCCATGACACAATAGGAACGGTCCTTGCCGACCTCTGGACCCGGCCCGCAAATGGCCGCGGCGAAGCGCGGCGCCATATCATTACGGCCTAAGTGGAATAATCCGAAAACGCCACCCCGGCAAACCGCGCCCGGTAATCCGTCCGCACGTTCACCAAAGCCACCATCCCCTCATCGACCTTCTTCTGCGCCCGCTCCAGCGCCGGAGTGATATCTTCAGCTTTCGTGATGTATTCGCCGTATCCGCCCAACGCCTCGCAGATCTTGTCGTACCGTGTATAACCAAGATCCCGCCCCGGCTTTTCCCGCTTCGGGTCCCCCGTCCATCCCCCATTCAAACTGATCACCACCAGTATCGGCAACTTGTGCCGAATCGCCGTATCCAGCTCCATCGCGTTCAGCCCCATCGAGCCGTCGCCATGCACGACGATCACCTGCTTGTCCGGACAGGCGACTTTCGCCCCGACCCCGAACGGCAGTCCAACCCCCATCGTGCCGAACGGACCGGAGTTCAAACGATGCCCCGGCGAAAACGTCGGCATCGTCAGACGGCCGTAATTCAGCGTCTCCTGCCCATCGACGCACAGGATCGCGTCGCGCTTGGCAAAGTCCCGCACCGCTTCCAGCATCCGCACCGGATGAATGTCGCCGTCCTCGGCATATTTGTTCGCCCCCGCACCGGCGCGCTTCGCCGCCTCGCCGTCGGCAAGCTGCCGGCGCCAGCCGCTATAGGTATCCGGCGTGATCCGCCCCTTGATCCCGAGCAGCAACTGCCCGAGCACCGCCTTGCAATCGCCGACGATCGGAATGTCCACGTAACGGGCTGCGGTGCCGATCTCCGCCGGATCGATGTCGATACGGGCGATCTTTGCTGCCGGCCCGAAGCGCGGCGGTGAGGCGTGCCCGATGATGTAGTTCATCCGCGTGCCCAGGACGATGATCAGATCCGCATCGCGGAACGCAGCCGAACGCATCGCCGGATAGGCAAATTCATGGTCATCGGGGACCACGCCACGTCCTTGCGGAGTCGTATAGAATGGAATGCCGGCCGCCTCGACGAATGCCTGCATCTCCGCCCAGGCGCGCGACCAGATCACGCCCGATCCCGAGACGATCAGCGGCCGCTTCGCCTCCGCCAGCGCGCCAACCAGCGCGTCGACCTGGCGCGGGTCGCCGAGCGGGCGGCTGTCCAGCAAGGGCCGCCCGGCGAAACTCCAATCCACCAGGTTCTCATCGATCTTCTGGTACAGCATGTCGCCGGGGCAATCGAGATAGACCGGCCCCGGCTTCCCGCTGATGGCTTTCTGGAAAGCGAAGTTGATCTGTTGCGGAATGCGTTTCAGGTTCACCAGGCGATCGACATGCTTGCAGCAGCCGCGCATCAGCTCGACCTGATCGATTTCCTGGAACACCTGCCGCCCGAACTGCGACAGCGGACTCGATCCGCCAAGCGCCACCACCGGACAGCAATCGATCAGCGCGTTCGCCATGCCGGTAGTCAGGTTGGTGACGCCCGGCCCGGACGCCGCCATGCAGACCGAGGGCACCTGTTTCAGCCGGCTATAGGCTTGGCACATGAACGCCGCGGCCTGCTCATGGCGGACATCGATCATGCGAATACCTTCTTTGATGCAGGACGCCTCCGCCAGCAGCATCGGGCCGCCCATGATGAAGAAGAGATCTTTGACGCCCTCCTTCTCCAGGCATCGGGCGATGATTTCCGAGCCGGTCAGCTCCGCCATTGCGTTCCTCCCCTCATGGACGTGTTGCCGAAACGCTAGGACGAAAAATCCGGCCGGGCCAGCCCCGCGCAATCCCCGTCCCTCGGGGGCACTGGCTTCCGGCGTCCCGCTGGTTCATATCTGCCGCGTTTTGGCGGGACAGGGAGACGGCATGACGCGGCTTCTGACGCTGGCGGCTTTGGTGGTGCTGTGGGCCTTGCCGGTGCTCGCGATGGAAAGTGCTCCGATGAGCAGTCCGCGGGCGGTTGCGACCCTGGTATCCGAAACCGATGCGATGCAGCCGGGACAGCCATTCCGCGTCGGCCTGAACCTGAAGATGGCGGATGGCTGGCACACCTACTGGAAAAACCCCGGCGATGCCGGCGCGGCGCCGGAGCTGACCATCGCGGGTGGCACGGCATCGCCGATAGACTGGCCGACACCGCGGCGGGTCGCCGAAGGGCCGGTGATGACCTACGCCTATACCGGCCAGGTCCTGCTGCCGGTGACCGTTACAGCCGCCAACGGCGCGATCAGGGCGCACGCGCAGTGGCTGATCTGCAAGGACATCTGCGTGCCGGAGGAAGGCGACTTCGCGCTCGATCTGCCCATCGGCACGGCGAACCCGTCGCCGCAGGCGGCGCTGTTCGCCGCGCATGACCGCGCCGTGCCGCGTGCCTCGCCCTGGGCGGCGCACATCGCTCCGGATGGCACGCTGTTCGTGCAGGGACCGGAACTCAGACCCGCCACCGTCACCGACGCCTGGTTCATCCCGGATCAGGCAGATCGTATTCAGGACGACGCGGCCCAGCCGCTGTCGGTGCGCAATGGCGGGTTCACCCTGTCGCTGAAGCCGGGCCGCGGCTTCGACGCCAATACCGGCCTGTCAGGCGTGCTGTCGGTGCGGGATAGGACGGGGATGCAGTCGGACGTGGTGATCAACGCCGCGCCGGGTGCGGCGCCGGCTCCGGCCCTGCCGCCGCTCGGGCAGGTGCTGGTGTTCGCGTGGCTGGGCGGACTGATCCTGAACCTGATGCCGTGCGTGTTCCCGATCCTGGCGATGAAGGCGGTGGCGCTGGCGCGGCACGGCGGCCGCGGGCATGCCCATTCGCTGTCCTATACCGCCGGGGTGCTGGTCATGTTCGTAGCCCTGGCGGCGCTATTGCTGGCGGCGCGCGCGGCGGGGTCCGCCGCGGGCTGGGGGTTCCAGTTTTCCTCCCCGGTGTTCGTCGCGGCGATGACCTGGCTACTGTTCGCCGTCGGGTTGAACCTGTCGGGCGTGTTCCAGGTGGGCGGGCTTGAGGGCGCGGGCAGCGGCCTGGCGGCGCGGCATGGCGTTGCCGGCAGTTTCTTCACCGGGCTGCTGGCGGTGCTGGTCGCCACGCCATGCACCGCGCCGTTCATGGGCGTGGCCATCGCAGCGGGGCTGGCGGCGCCTCCGGCGGTTACGCTGCTGGTGTTCGCGGTGTTGGGGCTGGGGCTGGCCTCACCCTATGTGGCGCTGGCGGCGATTCCCGGGCTGGCGCGGGTGATGCCGAAGCCCGGGCGCTGGATGGATATCTTCAAGCAGGTACTGGCCTTCCCGATGTATGGCGCGGCGGCCTGGCTGCTCTGGGTGGTCAGCCAGGAGGCCGGACCCGGCGGTGTGCTGGCAACCGCCGCCGGCCTGGTCCTTGTCGGCTTCGCCGGGTGGGTGTTCGGCGCCTCGCAATCGGCGTCGCTGCAGCCCCGGCGCATCGGCCAGGCGGCGGCGGCCGTGGCGGTGCTGCTGGCGCTGGCGGTGCTCAGCGGCATCAGCGCCGTCCCTGTCGGCGCCACCACCACCGCCGAAGCCGGCGCCGAGACCTTCTCAGCCGATCGGCTGGCGGCGTTGCGGGCGGCGGGGAAGCCGGTGTTCGTGAACATGACCGCGGCGTGGTGCGTCACCTGCTTGGTGAACGAGCGCGTCGCCATCGGCACGACCGCGGTGCGACAGGCGTTCGAGGCCAACGGCGTGACCTACCTGAAGGGCGACTGGACCCGGCAGGACCCGGGGATCACCGAGTTCCTGCGCCAGAACGGCCGCGACGGCGTGCCCTTGTATGTGTTTTACCCGGCGCATGGTGGCCAGCCGCAGGTGCTGCCGCAGATTTTGACCGAGGGGCAGATGCTGGGGCTGCTGCGCGCCGCATAAACCGGCCGCCGGTTAACCGGTTGTTTATCTGTCGGTGACAATCTGGCGGGACCATCTTACCGGAGGTCACCGTCATGTCGCTTTCCCTGTCATCCCGCGATGTCGCCCGGCTGCTGTCCGAACCGTCCGCCCAGACGCGCGCCGAGCTTGCTTCCAAGGTCGCTACCAACCTCGATACCGCCGCCCTGACCGGCGCGGAAATAGCGCTGGCGCGGGACATCGTTCGCATCCTCGCCCGCGACGTCGAAGCGACCGTCCGCGCGGCGCTGTCCAGCGGCCTCAGGCGCACCCGCGACCTGCCACACGATGTCGCACTGAAGCTGGCGCAGGACATCGATGAGGTCGCACTGCCGATGCTGGCCGACTCGCTGGTGCTGACGGATGAGGATTTGGCGGACATCGTCCGCCAGGGGACTCCCGGCAAGCAGGAAGCCATCGCCGGGCGCGCCGATGTCAGCGAGGCGGTTTCGGACGCGCTGATCGTCCACGCCGGGGAGCCCGCGGTCGCCCGCCTGATGGCCAATGACTCCGCCGCCATCGCCGAGGGCAGCCTGGATCGAGCGGCGTCCCGGTTTGCCGACAGCGATGCGGTCAAGCAGGCCATGGTCCTCCGCCCCTCCCTGCCCGCTTCGGTGGCCGATCGGCTGGTGACGATGGTATCGCGGGAGTGGCAGGCGCAGTTGGTGAAGCGGCATGCTCTGCCGCCCGCCGCCGCCGCCGACATCGTGCTGGCGTCGCGCGAACAGGCGATCCTGCACCTTAGCGCCGGCGCCTCCGACACCGCCTTGTCCGCCATGATCGGCCATATGCACCGCAACGGGCGGCTGACCCCGACCTTGATCCTGCGCGCGCTGTGCACCGGCGACATCGCCTTCTTCGAGGCGGCGATGGCGGTGCGCGGCGACGTGAAGCTGGCCAACGCGCAGGTGCTGATCCATGAGCCGAGCCGCCAGGGGCTGGTGGCGCTGTATCGCAAGGCGGAGCTGCCCGAGTCCTTGCTCGCCGCCGTCCGTGCCGCTGTTGACGTGGTCGATGAGACCGGATTCGACGGCAACCCACGCGACCTGGAGCGTTTCCGCGCCCGGGTGATCAGCCGGGTGCTGACGACGGTGGAATCGGTCGATGCCGAAGATGCCGATTATCTGATCGACAAACTGGGCGACGTGCTGGTCCACGCCCCGGCAATTCCCGCCGCCGTTGGCTAGCGGCAAATTTTAGCTACAGCGAATATTCTTGACGCATCCTTTGAGAAGGTTTATGCGGAGATGAAGATTACCTACGACCCGAACAAGAACGCCTGGAACATCGCGGAACGCGCTTTACCATTCGACCTTGTTGCCGAACTCGATTGGGAAACCGCGGTTGCCCGTGAGGATAAGCGGCGGGACTACGGGGAACGGCGGATATTGGTGCTCGGGTTTATCGGTTACCGCCTGCATGCGGCGGTGGTGATCTATCGGGGCGATGCGGTGCACGTGATCAGCTTGCGCAAATCCAGCAAACAAGAGGTGCGGTGGTATGACGAAGAACAGTGAAGACCGGGCCGCGGCCCCTGACGCCGAAAACCCGGAATGGACCCGCGACGACATCCGCGATGCGCGCCCTGCCCTGGACGTCATCCGGGATCTGTTTGGCCCTGAAGCCGCCGAAACGGTGAAGCGCGGACGCGGCCGGCCGGCGAAGGCGGACAAGAAGGTCAACCAGACGCTGCGGCTCGATGTCGATGTGGTGGACGCCTACCGCCAGCACGGCCCCGGCTGGCAGGCGCTGATGAACCGCGTCCTGCGCGAGCACATGCCCGGCGCGGCCGAGTAACGCCCGGCCGTATCACACCGGCTTCCAGGAGCGGTCCACCTCGACATCGATCAGCGTCGGCCCGTCCGCGGCCAGCGCCTGGTCCAGCCGTTCCTCGAAATCGCCCAACGTCGATACCCTGTGCGCATCCAGCCCGAAGCCGCGCGCGACCGAGACGAAATCGATCGCCGGCTTGTCCAGGTCCATCGCCACGTAAGTATCCGACTGCGCCGCCAGACCTTTCATCGCATTGGTCCGCTGCTTCAGTATGCGGTACGACGTATTGTTGATGATAACAAAGACGATCTTCAGCTTCTCGTGCGACGCCGTCCACAACCCCTGGATTGTGTACAGCGCCGACCCGTCGCCGATCAAAGCGACGACGGGACGGTTGGGCAGGGCGAGCTTGACGCCGATGGCGGCTGGCAGGCCCCAGCCGATGCCGCCGCCGCGCAACCCGAAGAAGCTCTGCGCGTCGTTGCTGCGGAGAAACCGCCGCAACCCGTTGCCGGAAGACACCGTCTCATCGATCACGACCGCATCGTCCGGCAACTGCCGCCCGATCGTCTGCATCAGCGCCAGCGGGTGGATCGGGTGGCGCTCGCACACCGCGTCGGCCATGGCGTTCAGCTTGGCAAGGCTGGCCACGCCCTCGGCCTTGACGTGCTCCAGCCGCTTCACCGCAGCCTCGGCCTGCGGCGCCGAGCGTGCTGCGATCACCGCCGCGGTCAGTTCGGGCAGCGTCGCCCCGGGTTCGCCGAGGATCGACACCGTCTCCGGATAGTTCTTCGCCAGTTCCCATGGGTTGGTGTCGAGATGCACCACCGGATAGTCCTCCGGCATCGCCTCGCCCGTGCCGGGCAGCGACAGGGTGAAAAGGTCCCCGCCGATGGAGATCAGCAGGTCGTGCTGCGACAGCATGCCGCGGATCACCTCCGGCAGCCGGACCAGCGGGCCGCGATACAGCGGATGGGTGGAGGGAAACGACGCCCGGCTGGCCATGCTTTCATCATAGACCGGCGCGCCGACGGCCTCGGCCAGGGCCGCCAGTTGCTGCAGCGCATCGCCCTGCGCCACCGCATCGCCGGCCATGATGACGGGGCTTTTGGCCCTGGCGATGAGTTCGGCGGCGCGGGCGATGGCGGCGGCATCGCCGCGGATACCGAACGCCACCCGACTCGGCGCGCCCAGATCGATGTCCGCACTCTCGGTCAGGATATCGCCCGGCAGCGACAGGAACACCGGCCCCATCGGCGGCGCCAGGGCGGTCTTCACCGCGCGGTGGATCGCCCGCGGCAGGTCCTCCAGCCGCCGCACCTCCTCCGACCACTTCACGAACGGCCGCGCGATCGCCGGGAGATCGGCCCACAGCAGCGGTTCCGTAAAGTTGAAGCGCTGGTCGTGCTGGCCGGCGGTCACCAGCAGCGGCGAGCCGGCCTTTTGCGCGTCATACAGCATGCCCAGTGCGTTGCCGAGGCCGGGGGCAGCATGCAGGTTCACCGCGACGCATTGGCCGGATGCCTGCGCGTAGCCGTCCGCCATTGCCATGGCCGGGGCTTCCTGCAAGGCCAGGACGTAGCGCAGCTCGCGCTCGGTCGCCAGCGCGTCCATCAGGGGCAATTCGGTGGTGCCGGGGTTGCCGAAGATCACTCGCACGCCCTCCTGCCGGAGCAATTCCAGTAGAGCGGTCTTTCCCGGCATCATCGGCATGAATACGTCTCCCCAAGGCGAGTGTTCCATTTCGCTACAAGGCGCGGCGCGGCAAATCAAGCAAACGCTGGCCGAACAGGGAGGAGTCCGGGCTGATGACGAGACTGTCACGTCGCGTGCTGGTGGGCGGGATGGCGGCCGCCCCGCTGGCCGGGCCGGGGATCATCCGGGCGCAAAGCAGTTCCAAACCGGTCCGCATCGGCTTGCTGTCGGACATGGGCGGCCCGTATCGCGATGTCGGCGGGACGGGCAACCGGGTTGCCACCGAACTGGCGATCGTGGATTTCGGCGGCTCGGTTCTCGGGCGGCCGATCGAGGTCCTGCAGGCGGACGATCAGGATAAGCCGGATGTGGCGGCGTCGCTGGCGCGGCAGTGGATCGACTCCGAGGGCGTGGACGTGCTGGCGGATGGTGCCGCGAGTTCATCAGGGCTGGCGATCCAGCAGGTCTGCCGGGACAAGAAGACGGTCTATCTGATCACCGGGCCGGCGACCTCGGACATGACCGGCAGGCAGTGCTCGCCGTTCGGCATTCACTTTTCCTATGATACGTATGCGCTGGCGCACGGCACCGGCACTGCGCTGACCAGGGCCGGCGGGGATAGCTGGTTCTTCATCACTGCCGATTACGCGTTCGGCTATGCGCTGGAGCGCGATACGATGGACGCGGTGCGGGCTGCCGGCGGGAAGGTCGTGGGCAGTGTCCGCGCGCCGCTGGGTACGGCCGATTTCTCGTCGTATCTGGTGCAGGCCCAGGCGTCCGGAGCAAAGGTCATCGGGCTGGCCAATGCGGGGACCGATGCGCAGAACTGCGTCAAGCAGTCGGCGGAGTTCGGGCTGGCGAAGAGCGGCCAGCGGCTCGCGACTTTGCTGATGCAGATCAGCGACGTGGCGTCGCTGGGGCAAAGCGTGTGCGCGGGGCTGGCTTACACGGATAGTTTCTATTGGGACATGAGCGATACCGCTCGGGCGTGGTCGAAGCGGTGGAGCGAGCAGATGGGGCGAGTGCCGGGGCTGCTGCATGCGGGCAGTTACTGCGCGGCGTATCATTGGCTGAAGGCGGTGAAGGCGGCGGGATCGACGGAGGCCGAGGCGGTGGCGGCGAAGATGAAGGCGATCCCGGTCAATGATTTCTACAATGACAATGTGAAAATCCGGCAGGACGGGCGGGTGATGCATGGCATATATTTGTGGCAGGTGAAGCCGGTGGCCGAGGCGCGGTATCCGAATGATTTCTGCCGCAAGCTGGGAACGATTGCGCCGGCCGATGCCTGGCGGCCGTTGTCCGAGGGCGGGTGTGCTTTCGCGAAGGGGTAAGAAGGCGCCGATCAGGCGGCGCGCCAGAGATCGCCGTCGCGGATGGCCTTGCCTTCGGCCTCCAGCTTCAGCAGATGCGCCAGCACGCTGCGTTCCGCCGCCTTCTTCAGCTTTGGATTCAACTGCTTGTACAGCGCCTCCATGATCGAGGTGGCATCCCCCGGCCCGTCGGCGAGTTTGCGGGCGATCGACTGCTCGCGCAGCATGCGGTGGGTCAGCATCGCCCGCACCAGATTGCGCGGATCGCGCAACAAAGGGCCGTGCCCGGGCAGGTAGAGGTCGTCGTCGCGGCCAAGTAACAGGTTGAGTGAGGCAAAATACTCCTGCATATCGCCCCCCGGCGGGCTGACAATACTTGTAGACCAGGACATCACATGATCCGCGCTGAACAAAACCGTGTCGCCATCGGCGCCTTTTACAACGTAACACAGATGATCCGACGCATGACCCGGCGTGTGCAGGGCGTCGATCCCGGCGATCGATCCGTTATGACCCAGTTTGATGTCCGCGTCGAACGCCGCGATGCCGCTGGTGCGAAAACCTACCGTCCTCGCCCCGGTCGCCGCCTGCAACGCCGGCACCGCGCCGACATGGTCGTGGTGGGTGTGGCTGACCAGGATCAGCGCGACGCGGCCTTCGGTATGGCGCAGGATGGCGTCTATGTGCTCGGGATGGCCCTCCGGCCCGGGGTCGAGGACGGCGGTCCCGTCCGGCGTATCGATCAGATAGGTGTTGGTGCCGTAATAGGTCATTGGCCCCGGATTGTTGGCGACAATCCGGCTGATGCCCGGCAGTACGGGAAGAAGGGCGCCGCGGTCGGGCTCGGCCTCGGTCAGAAAGGACATGCGAACGGTTCTCCGATGGGCCGTTATTGTTGCCGCAAGCCGTCCGGCCTGGCAACGCCGCCACCCTGTCCACTCAATCTTCGAGTCCGGCGCCAATGCAACAACCGCCAGAATCGGCCCCCGATCCGGTCTTTCCGGAAGCACAGCAGTAATACCGGCAGGACGCGGGCCGATAAATCGCTTGCCGCCTGCGACAGTCCAAGGGCGATATCGTTTGGCGTGTAATCCAACCCGGTCAGGTAATTCGATACGCCGCCGTCCTTGGTCAGGAACACCAGCCCGGCCGGATGCACGAGCAGTTTGGTCCTGTCGTCGATATGCAGCCTGAAGCCCACTGCCTCGGTGACAATGCTGATCGCGGATTCCGCTCCGGTCAGATAATGCCAGTTCGCCGCGTCCTTCGCGTCGCCTGACCGGTCGACATCAGCCTGCCGCGCGGCCTGCGCGTCGGCTGGGGTTTCCGAAGGATCGACCGACATCACCACGAGGCTGTAATCGGCCGGCCGATCGAACCGGGACAGCGCATTGATCAGATCCTCGCGCACCGGGCCGCACAGGTTCGGACCATGGAAATGGCCCAGCACCAGGATCGTCGGGCGATGACCGAGCATCTGGCCCAGTGTCACCCGCGCTCCGTGCTCGTCGCGCAATCGAACCGTCAGCGGAACCTGATTTCCGAGGCGCTCGTCATACGCAACCGCAGACGCGCCTTCATCCGCCCGGGCCGGCAAAGACAGCACGGCCAGAAAGATAAGCAGCAGCCGGGCAAATCCGGCTGCACCGGCAGGCCGATTGCGCACCGGCCTAAGCGACATCATAGCTGTCAGTCACAAGCCACCCTCGGCACATGCGGCAGCCAACGGCGTCTGCGCCTACCGGTTGCCGCAAAGCGCGCGATCGTGAGGCCGATCGGGCTGCCCGACAGAACGCCTCAGCGGCGTGCGTAGAATACGAAGATCCCGGTGTTCTCGGTGATGTATCCCTTGGACTGGGAGGCGACGAAGCGCATTGATGCCTCGGTGAATCCCGCCGCCCGCGCGCGTGGCAGGATGTCCCAGCCGGGCGTTTCGAACACCAGCGACCCGCCATCCGGATCAACCGGGTTGCCGTGATACTCAGGCTCCTGCACATGCAGGACCTGCCCGTCCACCAGCCTGGCCCGCACGTCCCCGGTTTCGCGGGTGAACCAGAACGGGAACGTTCCTATATGCAGGCCGCCGGGCTTGAGCACCCGCGCGATCTCCCGCAATGCCGCGTCGAGGTCGGGCACGTGCTCGAGCACCTCGTTCGTCGTGACGATGTCGAATCGCCCGGACGGCAGGTCCAGCGCGGTGAGGTCCTGATGCGGGATCGGGTACAAAGCCTCACGGGCAGCTTCATCGTAGCCATACTCCGACCCCAGGAAGCGCGGAAACATCCCCCGCAGCAGCAACGCAAACTGCGTCACCGCCTCGGTAGCGAAGATCCGCACGTCGTAGCGATTCCGGTCGACCGTCGCTGCGGCAATCAGGTCCAGCACGGCACGGTGGCGAGAGATCAACCCGTTCGCGGCCAATCCCTCGCGCCAGTTCGTGTCGGGCGCGCTGATCTCGCGCGGCGTCACGATACGGCCTGTCAGCGGTTCCCTGAAACCGGTCCGCACGATCCGCCTGGCGATGATCGCGGCATCCCCGGCGCGGTATACGCCCGGGTTGGAGGCCACCCAGCCCGACCACTCCGTCATCGATGCGAACGTTTGATCGATCTCCACACTGCCCCATCGAATCAGCTTCGTCCGAGCGAGATACATCGATCGGCTTGCTAAACGGCGGGCCATCGCCGGTATGCTCCTGACGTTATCTCGCAATTTGCGAATCCTGTTCTGGGGCTGCATGACGAAGGCGCACGCGGACAGGCTATACCCTTGCAAAGGCATGGTACGATGTTTGTGTGAATTAGCATCGCTCCCGAGTCGCGTCTATCGAATTCCATACAGGTCAAGACGTTAGCATGATCCGTGTGGTCTTTATTGGTTGCACGTGGCGGCCGAATCCCGGATCATCCGGCCGAATCGCGGGCTGGAGTCGAGCCACCCGCGAGAACTGTCCGGAAGGAACTGATGCATACCAGGGACCAGACCATCAAGGTCTACGCACCGCAACCGGCCGGGCATTCGCCGGAAACCGATCCGCGCACCCCTGCGCATTTCGAGGCACGCCGGGCAGTGGCGCGGCGTATCGGCTTCGACGTCCGTGCGACCGGGAAAGATCACGCTTGTGGCCGCCGGCTTGCCCGGTCGCCGGATAGCGGTCCGGGTCGCACCAGGCCGATTGAGCAAAGGTCATGATTGAATCCGTTAGTACCGAGGCTGCGCCGAAGCAGATCGCTTTGTTTGACCGAAGACCGATCGTGTCGAACTCAATCCTGATCGTGTTGTCTCTCGTTGCGGGCGCAGCGATCTCCTACTGGCGCGGGCAGGATATCAATTTCGACCAGCTCAACTACCATTACTATATCGCCTACGCATACCTGGCCGATCGGCTGAGCCAGGACGTGGCCCCGGCGCAGGTGGCGCACAGTTTCTTTAGCCCGATTGCGTATTTGCCGTTCTATATCATGGTGAAAAACCTGCCCCCCTATGTCGTCGGGATGGTTTTCGGTGCACTGCACGGACTTAATATTTGGCTCGTGATCGTCATCTCGTGGATTCTCACGCCCGGCCTGCGCACGGCGCCGCGGGTCCTGGCGGTCATTGCCAGCACGGCGATTTCGGCCGCGGGTCCGATGGCGATCTCGGAGTTCGGGACCACGTTTGCGGATATTCTTCTCAGCCCGCTGTTGCTCGCGGGCCTGTCGCTGTTGATGCTTGGTGGTTCCGGCGAACGAGGCGATCTGCGAACTGCTTTGGCAGCCGGTCTTGCCGCAGCGCTCGCAGGCGCCGCCGTCAGCCTCAAGTTGACCGGCATGAGCTTCGCGCTCGCACTGGCAGTGGCGGCGGTTGTCGGCTGGACCACATGGCGTTCGCGCCTCGTCGCGCTGTGTGCGACGGCGGTCGGTGGCTTGCTCGGGTTCGCCGCGGCAGGCGGTTCCTGGTATCTGCTGATGTGGCGGATGTTTCGCAACCCGGTATTCCCTTATTTCAACGACATATTCAAGTCGCCCGACTATGACAGCGCGGTGCCGTTTTTCGGTATTCGGTATACCCCGCATAATCTGTGGGAAGCGCTGATGTATCCGTTTCGATGGGCTGGAACTCAGCAGATCACGTCGGAGCTGCCGTTTCGGGACATCCGTTTCGCGCTGTTGATCATTCTGTGCGCAATCGCGCTCGGACTAGCGGTGGCGCTGCGTGCCCGGCCGCGATCGGC
>NZ_CAJATU010000184.1 GCF_903944925.1 uncultured Rhodopila sp.
CGAACAGCTCGACCAGCAGAGCCTCAAGCTCTGCACGGCTCAGATCGGAGAGGGCGGGCGGCGGCGGCACATCCGCACAGAATCTGACCGATTCGAGCCGGGGCAAGCGAAAAATGTGGGCTGGCTCACTTTTTTGCCCCTATTACAAACTAAAGAAGGAAGCTCGGTCTAAACGCGAATGAGCCGCGGTCGCGGCCGGGACGGTGAGTCACAGTTGAGCTGAAACGCCTCTACGGCCGCAAATCGGGGATCCGCAAGACTCCCACAATGGGACTCGCTGTCTGCGTGCACTCGCTCGATTCCCTGCTAGGATTATTGCGAGGCTGCTTAGACGGGTTCCGGGACAAGCGCCGCAGCATCGACACGTCCTATTCCAGGGGCGACATCGGCATGGCGGCGTTTCCGTCTTCTTCATGGAAAGCCCGTCCTTCCTGGACCACCAGCGCTAGTTGGAGGCAGGTCACGGGCGCTCCAACTGCACCAGCCTGTTCGGCATCTCGAAAATCCCTTGTGACGATCACATCCGCGACATGCTCGACCCGGCCCCGCCGGCCCTGTTGCATCCGGTCTTCGCCGAAGCGGTCGATCCGCTAACGCGCATCGACGGCGGCCTCGACGTGTTCCGCCGGCTCGACGCTTACATGCTGATCGCGCTCGACGTCTCGGCTGCGAGTACCACTGCTCGCGCAAGATCCATTGCCGCCATTGCTCCGCTCGCCCCAGAGGCACGGGCGAAACCGAATAATTTCCACAGCATGCTGGCCGCCTCGCTGGTGGCGCCCGGCCACAACAAGGTCATCCGGCATCGTCGCATCCGCAGACCGAGGAATACTTAACCGGGATCGACTTGCCGGCGGTGAAGCAGATGGGCAACCGCGGCAAGCAGCGCTTCGTGCAAGCTACCGCTGGCTGCATTACGTGCCGCTGCGAGAGAGCAAGGATGCGTTCCTGGTCAACTGGTTGGACATCGAGATCGTCATCGCCAAGGGCGAGACGGCGTATCGCAACAGCTTCGTCAACGATCTCCGATTTAGTGTTTAGACGGTTGGAACTGCCGGGGCAAGGCGTCCACCCATGCGCAATGGCTCGATTCGGCAGGCCAACCCCGTGTAATCGTCCGTCTCGACCATAACTCCACAAATCGTCACAGCACCATCCGCGGGAGCGAGCCTCTCAGTGGGCATTTTGCGCCAAAAGCGCAACATAGCTCCGGTTTTTGCCATACCAATCACGCTATCATAATCTCCACACATCCCAGCGTCAGATTGAAAAGCCGTCCCGCCGGGAAGAATTTGATTGTCGGACGTTGGGCAGTGCGTGTGCGTACCCACGACTAATGACATTTGACCGTCAAATATATGTCCATAAGCCATCTTCTCGCTGCTTGCTTCAGCGTGAATATCCGCGATGATCGCGTGTACAGAGGCGCCAAGCCGATATTTTGTGAGCAAATCGCCAGTTGCCCTGAACGGGCAATCCAGGGGGTCCATAAATAGCCTTCCCAACGTTTGCATAACAAGTGCCTTGCGGCCATCGGGAAGGCTGATCAGAACCGAACCGTTCCCTGGAGTCCCACTTGGATAATTTAGCGGACGGATCAGTCGCGGGGTTTCAGCAATATACGGTATAATTTCTTTACGGTCCCAAGCGTGATTCCCTAAAGAGATGACATCTGCACCCGCGGCGAATAGACTCCTGGCCATATCAGGAGTCAGGCCAAAGCCGTGGGAAGCGTTCTCTGCGTTAACGATTACTAGGTCGAGTCGGAGATCGTGACGCAATAATGGAACGGCGGACGTCACAGCCTCACGCCCGCGTCGGCCGACTATGTCACCCAAAAAAAGAATTCTCATTCTGACTCCGCGTTAGCCTATCAACTCGCGAATTTGACACCGGCTTTATTAATTTGATCGCTAATTTAGCAGTAGCCAAAGGCCCATATTGATCATCCACGTTTTACGCGTCTTTCATGTAAGAGGGCAAGGGTAGGATGCGATTCGGGGTGCGATTCAACGTTGTGTGGAGTAGGCTGGCGATTCGGCAATCGAGGGAATCGACCGATGGCGACGGTGAAGCTCAGCGACGAAGCGCTTTTGGCCTTTCTCCAATCCCATCCGCGTTTTCGCGACAGAGTGGCGTCGATCGCAAGTGCGGTGGGGAACCTGGACGGAGACCTCACGGGGGCGGACACTGGCTGAGGAACGGCTCGTCGAGGAGATGCGGCTTTTGGGCCGGGAGGCGTTGCAAGGTTGGGCGGACGAGCGGGTCGAGGTGACGGAGCGGGACGTTCGCGGCCAGGCCGGAATGCATCGCCAGGGTAAAAAAAACTCCGCTGGCACACGAAATTCGGCGAGAGCGTAGTTCTGGAGCCGCAATACCGGCGCAAAAGCAACCGCGTGCGCCCCTTTGTTCTCGGCGCGAAGGTCAGTCCGCGCGGGTGTTCGCGGCCGTTGCAGCGGGCGATCACGGATTTCGCGGCGGACGATCCCTTTGCGCAGGTCGCACTGAAATTGCGCGAGCATTATGGCTTCGAGATCGGCGAAAGCACGATCCAGAGGGTCGCTCTGGGTCATGCGCAGGCTATTTTCGCGTCCGCCCGCCCTTCGCCGGAATTTCCGAAAGAACCGGGCCGGCACAAGCAGATCGTCGCCCAGATCGACGGGGGCATGGTCCCGGTCGTGATGCCGGATGCGACGCGGACGGGCAAGCGCAAGGGGAAAACACTGTCGTGGAGAGAGGCGAAGATTTCGCTCGCGCACGCCAAGGGAAGCCGCACGCCGGTCTACGGGGACGGCAAAGAAGGCGGCGTGGAGGAAGCTGGGCGGCGGCTGTTCGCCTGCGCGGTTCGGGCGGGCTTCGGGGCGGATTCGCGCGTGCACGCGGTGGGCGACGGCGCGCCGTGGATTGTGGGCCAGATCGAAGAACGGTTCGGCGCTCAGGGCAGCTATCTGATCGATTTCTACCATGTTTGCGAATATTTGAGCGCGGCGGCGAAGACCATCGCGCCGGACGCCGCCGCCGGGAAAGTCTGGATGGAGACGCAAAAAGTTGCGTTGAAGACGGGGCGCGTCGACGCGGTTCTGAAAGCCCTGGCTCCCCACTGCGAAGGTCTCGATGTGAGCGATGACCAAGCCCCGGTTCGTGTCTGCCATCGATATCTGGACGCCCGCAAAGACCAAATTGAAATATCGCGAGGCGCTCGCCGAAGGGCTTCCGATCTGCTCGGGAGAAATCGAAAGCGCGCATCGCTATGTCGCGCAAAAGCGCCTGAAGCTTCCCGGCGCCTGGTGGCTGGTCGAGCACGCGGAACATATGCTCGCGTTGCGCGATCAACCGCCTGAACGGCGAATGGGAAGACTATTGGGCCGCGCTCGCCGCAAACCCCGCCGCCAATCTTAACCGGCCAAGAGTATCACCGAAGGTCGCCGCTTGATCGCACAACTTTGATTCGCACCCCGCCGTGTTCTATATGATGCGGACAGGACCTGGCGCTATCTGCCGAAGGACTTTCCGCCGTTTACGACCGTGCAGAATCGCTTCTACGCTTGGCGCGACAGCGGTTTGTAGTAACTGGTCATGGCCGTTCGCGAGGCGGTGGGGAAACAGACAGCACCGACAGTCGCCATCGTTGACAGCCAGTCGGTCAAAACCACCGAGGCGGGCAGTCCCAGAGGATACGGAGCGGGCAAGAAGATCAAGGGCCGCAAGCACCACATCGCGGTCGATACGCTTAGTCTGCCGATCAAATGCCAGGTCACCACGGCCGACAAGCAGGATCGCGATGCCCTGCCGGCATTGCTCAAGGCCATCAGTCAGAAAAGTCCATGGGTTAAACTCGCCTTCGTCGATGGCGGATATGCCGGCGATGAAACCCAACGCGCCGCCTACGAGGCGAGCCGGATAAGGCTCAGCGTGGTTGGTCGGACCGGCAGATCAAGGGATTTATCGTGCTGCTAAAGCAGTGGATCGTTGAGCGAACCTTCGGCTGGATCAACCGATCTCGCCGCCTTGCCCATGACTTTGAGACCCATTTCCTCATCGCAGGCTTGGTTCATGCTGGCCATGGGCTTCCTGCTGATTCGCAGAATCGCCAGGGACTACCAAACGGTGGCGTAGTTTCGAGTCAGGCTCTAAGCTCCCTGTCATGCTAACCGATCTTCCAAACATTCTGACGCTTTCGCGCATTGCCATCATCCCGCTGCTGGTGGTATCGGTCGCGATACATAACCCCATATCCGATCTAGTTGCTTCCGTGATGTTTGGGATCGCAGCTATCACGGATTACTTTGATGGGCGATTAGCGCGGTCGCGAAGGCAGCAATCAGACCTCGGCCGGATGCTTGATCCGATCGCTGATAAACTCTTGGTCGCCGCCGCGCTTATGATGCTCGTTGGTCAGAACAGGCTGTCGGATTGGGGCGTGTATCCTGCAATTGTTATTATGTTGCGAGAGATCCTTGTCAGTGGACTTCGAGAGTACCTTTCTGGAGTTAGCGTCGGCATGCCGGTCGCTCGCCTTTCAAAATGGAAAACCGGCTTTCAAATGGGCGCGCTGGGGATTTTGCTTGCTGGCGATACGTCTGCGGTTCTTTTGAGAATAGGTTTCATTCCTATCTCGATGTTGGGGGAGGCGATGCTTTGGATCGCTGCGGCGTTAACTATTATAACTGGATGGGATTACCTCGTTGCAAGTTTGCGGCACGCCGCTTGTCGAAGGCCTACCAGTTCCGTTTGACCTGAATTAATGATCTCTTCGTGATGCGCGCCGATTTAGCTCGGCGCTTCAACGAATGACTGCCCAGCAATTGACTTTAGTGGTTTGGTGATTGGCATAAGTGCGGCGGTCCCGGTCGTTTGGACAGGTTCAGGGAAGAATCGGGCTAGCTAAGGGCTGGTCGCCGGCTGAAGGTTGCACCTTTCCCGGAATCAAAATCAATCCTTGATGTTGCTGCGATGCTGTGGAGCTTGCGGGCAGCCGCCGACCTGTGGGCAAGCGGGGGGAAACGCAAGGCGTTTTCCCCGGCTTTTCCATAGGGGACCGCGCGCTTGCGCGGACGTAATCGGCCTTGTTGTCGAGAACCTTCTGCGCAATGTCGCGCTGGCACCCCATGGCATCGATCGTGATGATCGCCCCTTCGATCGCCAGCATCTCCAGCAGCTTGGGGATCGC
>NZ_CAJATU010000185.1 GCF_903944925.1 uncultured Rhodopila sp.
GGATGGGCGACCGCCCGGCAGATGGTCGTTCGGGTGTTGAGCGGGGTCGGGCACATGGCCTCGGGCATCATCGGGGATTCGCGCCTGCACCAGCTCGTCGGGATCATTATCGGCATCCGGTGCGGTGGTTGGCGCCTCTTCGGCATACGGCGGCGACAATGCCGAAACGCTTGGCAAGCCGGTGTAGGTCAGCCAGTCGGACATCCTTGGTGCTCCCGTTCAGACGGGTATCATGGCAACCAAGGCTACAGGGCACGTTCAGCTTGGAGAAAGTAACACTGTCGATCTGGCAAGAATCACACACGACCTGTGGCTGTGGGGCAACAAGCACTGACGGCGGCAATACGCCCCTCCTTGCCCAACCGAACCGCATAGACTGCCGACTTCCTTCGCGGCTCTACACGCTCCGCGGACAACTCGAGACGCTGGCGTCGCTGATCTGCATGGCCGTCTCCTCCTTCAGCCCATGTGGCATCCGCGCCCGATGGGGATGGCGATCACGCCCCCCTTTCCGGAGCGGCACATTGCACCGGCAAAGCCGAGCGGAGGTAGGGTGATGCCGCCCGTCTAGGATGAAATAAGACACGGGAAAGAAGGTTATCGCTTGTGACATTGGTCCTTGCCCAGATAGATTTGTATCATGATCTTGCTGGTACCCAAATATCAAGTCGGCACCAGGATGGCGCTGTCGTGCACCACATTCAGCGAGCCGAACGTGCGGATGGGGGCGGGCATGCGCGCGCCCCCGCTCCTCGTCAGGCGAAGGCAAAGCCCTGGTAGCCGCTAGCGGCGGCGGCGTCGCATTTCTGCCGATAGGCCCCGACGCCGCCGATGTAGGACAGCAGGCGCCGCGGCTTACCCGCCACGTTCGAACCCATGTACCAAGAATTAGTCCTGGTCACGAGCGTTGCGGCGGCGATCTCTTCGTGGTGCTCGATCCATTGATCCTCGGCCTCTTCGGTTGGCTCGCAGATTTTCATGTTATGGTCGCGCATGAACCGAATGCAGTTGTTGATCCATTCGGCCTGTTGTTGCAGGCAGGTGGTCATGTTGCACAGCGCAGCCGAGGGCGCGAGCGGGGCGGCGGTCGTGAACAGGTTAGGATAGCCGTGCACCTGCAGCCCCATCGTGGTGCGGATCTCCCGGCCCCAGTCCTCCTTCAGCAACCGCCCGCCACGGCCGCGAATGTCGATCCGCGTCAGTGCACCCGTTCCCGCATCGAATCCGGTTGCGAAAATCAGGATGTCGAATGCGTGCTCCGTGCCGTCCCCCAACTGCAGACCATTCGACGTGACGCGTTCGATTGGATTGTCCTTGACACTGACGACCTCGACGTTTGGCTGCAGGAATGCCTCCAGGAACCCATTCTCAAGCGGGACGCGATGTGTACCGAAGCCGTAGTCCTTTGGAATCAGGATGTCGCACAGCCGCGGGTCCTTCAGCCGCGCCCGCATCTTCTCCCGCACGAATACCGAGACCTGCTCGCTCACCTCCGCATCCACGAAGATTTCGCCGAACGACGCGAGCCAGAACTTCAGCGAACCGTCCTCCCAGATCTCCTCCAGCACGGCGCTGCGCTGCGAGGGCGTCAAGGCCGCCCAGGTATGTTCGAAATCGTGCTCGAAGCCGCTGAACGTGTGCGGCAGGCGCTTGGCGAACCACTCGAACTTCGACTTGTAGGCCTCCTGGTCCTCCGGCGTAAATTTTGGATTCTTCATCGGCAGAACGTATTGCGGCGTTCGGACGAATACCGTCAGGTGACCGACCTTGTCAGCTATTGTCTGAACAACCTGAATTCCCGTTGCACCGATACCGACGATGCCTACGCGCTTGCCGGCGAGATCGATCGATTCATTCGGCCAGCGCGCGGTGTGGAACAACTGTCCCTTGAACGCCTCCTGTCCCGGGAACAGCGACGATAGCGGCGCGGACAGCATCCCGCAGCACGTGACCACGTACTCCGTATCAATCACCTGCCCGGTGTCGGTTGTGATCGTCCAGCGTCCGGTCGCCTCATTGTACTGTGCGCTCTTGATCGTCGTGGCCAATTGGATGTCACGGCGGAGGTCGAGCTTATCGGCGACATAGTGCATCCAGCGCTCGATTTCCGGTTGCCCGGGGAATTTCTCGCTCCAGCTCCAGCCCTTATATAGCTCTTCGGAGAAGAGGTACTGGTAGATGTACGCCTCAGAATCGAACCGTGCGCCGGGGTAGCGGTTCCAATACCAGGTTCCGCCGACATCGGACGCGGCATCGAACGCCTTCACGGCCAGTCCCTGCTCGCGCAGCAAATGGAGCTGGTAGAGCCCCGCTACCCCGGCGCCGATGACGGCGGCGTCGAGCTTCAGCGGTGTCTGAGAGCCATTGGGTGTGTCCTCGGTCGTTGCTTCCTGACCCATCGTTTTGATCTCCCGTCGGTTGTATTGGCCGTGTGGCGGGCACGCTGTTGTGGAACCCGGTCGTCCGCACCCGGGGCGAATTCAACAAGGAGGCGTCAGGAAGAGTCTTGAACGGGATTGGCCACCGCGTTGTTCAGAATTGCTGGGCAGCCGCCTCGGCCAATAGGCAGCGGAAAGTTAGCCGGTTACCGAGTTGCGGTATTCTGCCGGGGTTGTTCCGAGCAGCCGGCGGAACAGACGCGTCATGTGGCTTTGGTCCGCGAACCCGCAGTCGGCGGCCACGACCTTGAGCGGGATGTCACGGCGCGCGAGCAGGCGCCTGGCGTGCTCGATGCGCCTACGCATGACATAAGCATGCGGCGGGCAGCCGAATTCGACGCGGAACTTGCGGATGAAATGAAAGGCACTGAGCTGCGCCACCGCGGCGAGATCTGCGAGCGATATGTTCCGGTCAAGATTTTCGTCGACATACTGGATCAGTAGGCGGCATTGAGCGCGTGAGAGACCGCCGCAGGACGTCGGCTCGCGGAAAGTCACGTTGGCGTAATGGCGCAGCATGTGGACGCAGGCCTGGTTCTTCAAGGAGTCCACATAGAGCCGGCCGCCGAGCCCGCTCTCGCGCGATTCCCGCGCAAGACAGGCTGCGATCCCGGAGAGGAGGGGGTCGTCGGTCTTCAAGACGTCGAGCAACTCCACATCGCGGACCTGGCGCTCATAGGCCTGCGCGGCGACGTCCGCCACGGCCCCCGCCGACAGATAGAGGTGCGTGACCTCGATGTCTTCACTCCATCGCCATTGGGATTGCGCGGCGTGGGTGAGGAGCGAGATGCTGCCAGGGCCCACACGCTCGGAGCGCCAGTCACCTGTGCAGCGCCGGTTCATGGGGGTCGCGCCGTCCTGATAGACAACGATCATGTAGTCCTGCAGCCCCGGCGGTTCCACATCCAAGGCGGTATAGCGATAGCCCCTGATCCGCACGCCGTCCCAGCCGAGCGGGGCGCTGTCCATGGTCAGCTCTCCCGGGACCCATCGCGGCAATTCGTCGGGCGTGATCAACTCACTCATACGTTCCCTCCCGCATGACCGCGATTTATTGGTGCGGATATGGGGATCTTCGCCCAAATCCTCCAGTTTTTTGACGGGATGAACAAGAAACCCCGAGACCGTCGGCCGACCCGGCAGATCATATGCCAACGCATCGACAACGTGCCCGGCCACCAGGCGGCGAATCAGGACATTGGAGGATCGGATGAGCGCAGCGGTTGTCATGACCCACGTAGACCACAGCATCGCGGCAAACAGCACCAGCGGCCCCCAGCACACCTCGCAGCCCGTCGGTTGTCCGTGGTGGTCGTGGCGTCGCCACACACCAAGCTGTGCCTGGCTTGCGGTGCCGGGCTTGCGGTGCCGGGCTTGCGGTGCCGGGGTAGCCGGCGCCGGGACCGCGCGCTGCGCCGCTCCGAACGGGTCGGACTGTACATGGCGTATGTGACCTGGATCGAGGACGGCCTGAAGCTTCTGGCCGAGCGATCCAAGACGACAAGCAAGGCAAAGGCGCCGAAATACTTGTCCTACCGTCGGAAAGGCTGAAGGTTACAGTATCGGTTCGCTCCAGAGATGGGGTTACCGACCCCGCAGCGGCTGCAGCCACACGGTTTGGCCGGGATTGAAGGAGGCCGCTGGTTGCTCGGGGTCCACACGCAGGAAGAAGGTGTTGAGATCATGGTCGCCAGTCGCACGTGCAGCGCGCCAAGCGGCAAATTCGCCCCAGTTGCGCAGCTCCGTCAGCCGGCCTGAGAGGCGGCCACCCGCAATTGACAGCGGCACGCTGGCGCCGATGGCGTAGTCGCCCAGCGCATCCTCGCGCAGGTTGAATCCGAACCATACGCCGCCCTCGGGCACCAGCGTCAAGACCGTCTCGCCCGGGATAATGGCCTCGCCAAGCTCCGGGGCGACCAAGCCAATCGTGCCGGTGGCAGGCGCGCGCAACAGCATTTTGGCGGCGCGGGCCTCCACGACGTCGCGCGCGGCCGCGGCTGCGTGCAGTTGCGCGTCGGCGAGCGCCCGCTCCTCCGCGGTGGGGCCAAGCTGCGCCTCGGCATAGCGGGCCTCGGCGACGGCGACATCGGCGTCGGCGCGCGCCGCCTCGGCACGGGCATCATCGCGCTGCTGCTTTGAGGCATCGGAACGCTCGGCGAGCAGGGAGATGCGGGCAAGTTCCTGGTGGGCGAGCGTCTGCGCCGCTTGGGCCTTGAGGATTTCGCGGCGAAGCGATTGGACCTGCTCGTCCCGAACGCCCGCATAGACCCGGTCACGTGCGGACGCAGCCTTGTCCACTTCCGCGCGCGCCTCGCCGACGGCGGCGAACAGCTCGGGATTGCTGAGCAACGCGACAGGAGCACCGGGCTTGACGTGCTGGCCGGGCGCGACCAACACCCGCGCGAGGTGCCCGCCGACCTCCGGAGCAACCTTGATTTCCGTCGTCCGCACGACCCCGGGGATCGCCAAGGACCCAGCGGTGCCAAGGGTGCTCGCGTACCAGCCGCCGAGCCCGATCAGAACGAGCA
This sequence comes from uncultured Rhodopila sp., assembly GCF_903944925.1. Taxonomy (GTDB): domain Bacteria; phylum Pseudomonadota; class Alphaproteobacteria; order Acetobacterales; family Acetobacteraceae; genus Rhodopila. The sequence continues at coordinate 4,967 of NZ_CAJATU010000185.1, forward strand.
CAGCCGACACCGCGCTGACCACTTTAGGCGGCGGGCGCATGGCGCGACTCCGGAGATCGCCGAAGGTAGGCCAGTGCAAAGGCGATCGCGAAATACAGCAGCGTCAATGCCCACAGCGTCTCCCACCGGCCGCGCACCTCCAACAAATCGGCCCCCATCTGGTTGATGCGCACGAAGCCGTCGATGGCGGAGACGCTGGGTAGCAATTCGCGCGCGCTGCGCAGGAACGAGGGGATGGCCTCGGCGGGCCACGCAGCGCCGACGAGGAAGAATTGCGGCAGGCTGCTGGCGAGCACGAGCAGCACCGCGGTTTCGCGGTGGCGGAAAACCAAGCCGAGCGTCTGGCCGAGGAAACTGGTGGCGAGGATGAACGGAAAGGACAGCGCGACCATCTGCCAGAAGCTACCGAGCGTAGAGAACCCGTATAGGCGAGGCATGACCACGAAATAGAGCAGCATCGCCGGGACATAGATCGTCCAATGCGCGAGCCCCTGGCCGAGGATCGCGGCTGCGGAGGCGCGGGCGCCGCGGCCGGTGGCGCCACCTTTCTGGTAGGCGATGCCACCGAGCATGGCCGCGCCCATCAGCAAGGTCTGGTGCAGTATCAACACGAAGGCGGCCGGCACGACGTAGCTGGAATACGATGCGGTCGGGTTGAACAGCGGCACCATGATGAGATCGACCGGGGATCTCGCAACCTTGGCGGCCTGCACGCCCGCGCCGTGCATGCGCGCGCCGGACGTGGCGGTGTCGATGGCTACAGCCTGCACGGATTCCAGGATCCCCTGCAGCGTTCGATTGAAGAGGATAAAGTAGGTGGAATCGCCGTAGATGGGCAGTCGCGCCTGCGCACCCTTGAGGACGTTCCGTTCGGTGTCCGGCGGAATGCCGATAATGCCGAAGGCGCGGCGCGCCTGGATCGCCTCCTCGGCCTCGGTGTAGGTCGCTGCGCGTAGCGCGATCGAGAGGTTGCCGTGGGCGCTGAGCGCCTGGATCAGGCTGCGGCTGAGCTCGGTGTTGTCCTGGTCAACAACGGCGATGGGGATGTCGCGAACAAGCTGGCCGAGGTAGGGCTGCGGATAGAAGAACGCATACAGCACCGGCGCCAGCACGAACAGGCTGAGCACGCCGCGGTCGCCGAGCATGCGGCGCCACTCTGCTGCGAAGGCCCCGGTAACGCCGAATCCCGGCCGATCGGCTGGCGCCTCCTCATCGGGGACCGCGAAGCCGGAACGGGCGAGCGCACGGAAGCGCAACCAGACGAGCAGCACCAGAATTGCCGTGATGGCGGAGAGGTAGGCGAACGGCTCGGCGGTCTGGCGCAGCGGCGCGCCGCGGGCAGCCTGGTCGAACAGGATCTGGATATACCAACGAAGCGGCAGAAGCGCGCCCCATGCGCGCGGGAACCAGCCCATCGCGATCACCGGGAAACCGACACCGGCATAGCCGAAAGCCGGCGAGACGATGATGCCGGTCAGGCTGAGGCCGAGGGCCAGATTTCGCGTCAGCAACTGCAGCAGGCAGCCGATCAACTGGTAGGCGACGATCAGCAGCGTAGCGGAGACTGTTATCAGCAGGACGTCGCCGCGGAAACTCACGCCAAGCCAGAGGTCGAGGATACCAACGATCAACGCGAACATCGCGAGCAGTACGAGGTAGTATGGCAGCAGCTTGCCGACCATGGCGGTCGCGATGCTGCGCCCGGAGATGTTCCACCACGCACCCATGCTGCGGCGGTGGAACTCCGAGCCGACCGCGTAGGCCGCGGATAGCGCGATCACAACGTGCAGCACGGTCGGCATCACCGCACGCAGCAGGAAAGCGGCATAGTTCAACGCGGGATTGGTGAGGACATACTCCTCGGGAACCAGGCCCGGTGTTGAGTCTCCGGAGTGCGGCGTGGCAGCGGTCGCCGGTGCCACGGCCGCGGAGGCGGCGTTCATCGCGTCGCTGATGCTTTTCGAGGCGCTGTTGCCGGGGGTGAAATACTGCGTGTTGTAGAAGCCGACGGGATGCGGCCGCCGGCCGGCCCGCAGGTCGCGCTCGAAACCCGGCGGCAGGTAGACCGCGGCTATACTTTCGCCGGCACGGATCGCGTGGGATGCTGCGCCCAGGTCGTCGCCGCGTCGCACGATCGCGATCCCCGGCGCGGCCGCCAACGTCTGCACGAACAGCCTCGACGTCTCGGAATGGTCCATGTCGACGACGGTGACGCCGAGGCCGCGGACGACCGCGCTGCTGAAGGTCAGGCCGAGCAGACCAAAGGCGATCACAGGAACACCGAACAACAGGAAGCACGCAACCGCGTCCCGGCGGATCCAGCGCACCTCGCGCCGGATAACGGCGAGCAAGCCGGGCGTCAGGTCGCTCATAAATGCAGGTCCGACCAGTCGGTGTAGACGCTCATGCCGGGACGCAGGCCTTCGACCGCGGCGGTGGGATAGGCACGGACCTCAAAGGTGCGAAGGTCGAAATCGCCGGTCGCGCGGGTCGCCCGCCAGCCGGTGTACTCGCCTTTGGCGCCGATCACGCGCACCTCGAGTTCGACAAGGCGGTCGTGCAGCGCGGGCACGCGCACGCCGAGTTTCGTGCCGACCTTGAGATTGCGCAGCAGGTCCTCCCGCAGGTCGAACTGCACCCACATATCGGCGAGATCGACCAGGGTGATGAGCGGTGTGCCGGGGAGTACGAACTCGCCGTCCTCGATCGGGATGCGGAAGACCTGGCTGTCGGCGGGGGCCACGACAACCATTTGGTCGACCAACGATTTGAGGGTTTCCACACCGGCCTTCGCCGCTTCGACCTTGGACCGGGCGATGCCAAGATCCTCGCGCGTGTAGCCGGAAACCGCCTCGTTGTAGGCGAAGCGCGCCTGCTCCAGGCCGCGTTGCGCGACCGCAAGCTCCGCTGTCGCTTTGTCGAGGTCGGACTGGGGCGCGTCGTGGCTCGCCGCGAGGGTGCGCTTGCGGTCATAGGTCTGCTGCGCGAGCGTGACATCGGCCTCGGCGCGCTCGGTCTGCGCCTTGCGCACCGCGATGGTCTCGGCACGAAACCCGGCCTGGACACGGGCCAGTTCCGCCTCTGCGACAGCAAGATCGGCTTCACTTTGGGTGTATTTCGCGATGAGTTCCGGATTGTCGATCCGGATGAGCGGTGCGCCCTGCTTCACGTTCGCGGATCTGTCGACTTCGACTTTAGCGACGCGGCCGTCGACGCGGGCGGCCATGTCGAAGGTCCTGGACTGCACTTCGCCCTGCACGACCAGCGGTTCGCGTCGGGTCAAATACCAGATGGACAGGGCGATCATCGTCACCAGAAGGATTGCGACGATAACCACGGCCGCGGTTGGCGCAGCTGACCTGGCGACGCGTGAGGGGGCAGTGTCTTCCGGCACGGTCTGCTCTTCCTGCGGCGGATGGACGATTGCGCGTCGCGGACCCTAGGCGATCGAGACCGTCAACACTACCGTCGGAACGCCACCTCAGCGTGGCGTGAAGGCCCGCAATTCATTTCGGGCCGCCTCGCTGAACTCCTTCAGCGGATCGACCGCGTTCCCGTTCATGACCCGATCGTGCAACTCGCGAACCGTCCTGTTCGGTTCGAAGTAGACTTGGGTGGTTGCGTGCATGACCTTCTCGGCGCTGGCGAGTGTTTGTGGCGAGGACACGACGCGCATTATGCTGACCATGGCGTAGAGATCGACAATCACCGGGATCTGCGGATCGTTGCTCACCATGGCATCGCCATAGGCCTTCGACGCCGAAATGATGAAATCTTTGTAGAGCATCTCTCGCCGCGACAATTCATGCTCAAGGCGCACGGCCCTAACCTGAGCACGCTGACTCAGCCAGGTTGTGATGCCTGAGGTCAGGCCGCCGACGACCGACCCGGCCAGTGCGGAGAGTGCCGAGATATATGCCACGTCCATATGTCAACTATATCAGATAAACCCTGAGGGTCGCATCGTGGCAGCTCGGAACTCCTTTGGCGGTCAGGCTGGATTTCGCGCTACGGTCCTTTCGATCATCAGCCGTGAGCGAAAGAGGGGGAGGCAGGAGATCGTTCAATGGGTTCAACATCGCGGAAAGTGGGCCGGATCTCGTATGTGGCCCCAAGAAGATCCGTTCGAGAAGGGTCGAAAGTCGACCACCGAACCTCTCCAAAGCTGAATAGTAACACGCCGGAAGCAGGCTGTTATGGCGTGTTATACGCCATCGACTGTTTTAGTCACTGAGGCTCGAAAGCAGAGGTGGCCGCCATTTGCACACCAGCAAGGGCGCCGCTGAACAAATCATGCTCAACCTCCATGCCATCGTCGGCTCATTGCCTGATGCCGCAAAGCCAACTACGACATGAAGACCTCTGACGACGTCCTGGTCAAGGTCGGCGGGAGCTTCTGCCGTTGCTGAACCGCAAGGCCGGAGCTCCCCACGCGTGTCAACCAAGGCGACAAATTTTGCTGCCGAAACCGACCCCCGGTCGATCCGCCAAGTATTTGAAGGGCAATCCAGGGGTCAGAAGCGTCAGCTCCGTGTGGACGGACATGGCGTCGAGGCGCTGTCCGTCGGTAGATTCTTTTCCTAGTTGCCGCCCATTCCGCCTACGACACGCGGAATCGAGAGCGTAATTCCGTCGCACTTGGTCCCCGGGCCATCAATGGACAAATTAATATAATCGCCTCCGGTCGTCCCTTTAACGGTGACCTTTCCAGTCGCCCCCGGGATCATCGTTGGGTCGAGGTCCAGTTCAAAGGTTCCGTTCTTGTTCAACTCCCCTTCCAGACTGGCCATATGGTGGGTCCGCTCCGAGGCGACGAAGCCCGTCAGCTTGTTGTCCGGCTCCTTGACAATGTGCCAAGCCAGCGGGGGGCAGCCACCGACAGCGGCTCTGGTCTGAAAGGCATAGAGCGTGCCCTTGTCCTGTTGCGCCAAAGCCGGGTTCAATGCCGCGGCCGCCGCGAGAGCTATCGCGGCCATCCGGACTTCCAACATTGTTGATTTCATCGATTTGTCACTCCCCTTGGGCAGTACATTGCTGCGCCGACTTGTTGCCGATAGTCTACGTGGGCGGATATGCCCATACAGAAGCGGCAAATGCAAGGATATGGGCGATCAGTCCGGACCGACGGAACGGTTGGCACGGCTCCGCCGCGGGGCGTCGGTGAGGACACCTCGCGGCGGAACGACCATCCGAGCGCTGCGCCCGGTGACCAGCCAGTCGAACAGCATGCTGATCGCCGCGAGATGCTGCTTGACGGACGGCTTTTCGAAGCCGCTCTGCATCGCTTCGATGTAGGCCGCGACGTGCAGCGGCTCGATTCGGCGAGTTGGTCGATCTGATAATGCTCGCACCAAGCGAAGAACCGCGCGGCGACCGATACCTTTTGAGGACGCTGGTCGCGATGATCGAGCTGAGTGGCTCTGGGATCGGCCGGTCTGTCGGCGCGGATTTCGGAGGCTCTGAACCGGCGCCGCTGCCAGGGAACCGGCAGCCAGAGAACCGGCGCTTGTTCGACGGATCGAGTTGATGGATCCTTGACGCACCCACCGTCGGCGCAGGGATGTTGTGAGTCGTTATTTTTTGTTTTTGTCGGCCCAAGTTAAAATGTCACCGGGCGTGCGAAGTTGAGTTGACACTGCTGGCGGCGGCGGACCCACCTCTGCGAAACGGCATCTCAGCGAATCGTGAGGTGGCGATGACGGGGCCAAGGGCCGAAGCCGCTTCCGCCGAGTCGTCTAGAGAATGTCGATTGATCCAGCTCAACGACGACTTCGGGTGCGTGCGGTAACGTGCAACGGGCAGGAAACAGGCCGAAGTTAGGTCGTTGTTCGATAGTCTTGCACGTGAGCTTTGACAATCCGACACGAGGACGAGACGATGTTCGATGCAAAGCAATTGCTCAACGAGTTGCTGGGCGCACAAGGTGCGCAGACCGTCGGCGACGCAGCCAATCGGGCTGGTGCCGCGGTGTCAGGCGCGTGGTCGCAGGCGCAGAGCCAGTTGCAGGGCACCCGGGCGGGCGCGGCGCTGGACCAGGCGAAGCAGTTCGCCAGCGAAAACAAGCTGGCAACCGGGGCTGCGCTGGGCGGGTTGGCCGCGCTGCTGTTCGGCACACGGAGCGGACGGTCGATCGCCGGCGGTGCCGCGGGGGCAGGCGCGCTCGCCGGGCTTGGCGGGCTGGCCTACAAGGCGTTCACGAACTACCAGCAGGGCAAGCCGCTCACCGCCGGCGTGCCTGGTCTCGACCGGCTGACCGAGGCTCCCGCGGGTTCGGCCTTCCACCAGGATGCCCACACGTCCGAAAGCGCGACCCTGTTGATACGCGCCATGATCGCGACCGCAGCCGCCGACGGTGTGGTGGACGACGCCGAACGCACCCGCATCGTCGGTCAGATGCACGCCGCCGGCATGGACGCAGACGCAGCCCGGTTCCTTGACGAAGAGATCAAGCACCCCGCCAGCATTCCCGACCTTGCGGCTGGCGCCGGCGGATCCCCGGAGCTCGGAGCGCAGATTTTCGCGGCAGCCGCGTTGTCCGCCGGCGAGCCCTCGCCGGCGGAAACGGCGTTCCTCGCCAAGCTCGCCGCTGCCCTGCAGCTGGATTCCGGCTTGGTCGCCAATCTGAGGGCCGCCGCGGCGCCCGCGAACTGAACGGCGGTCGTCGCGACGCGGCCAAACCAAGAGTAGCGTGCTGCACGTTAGACGGCCAGTTAACAGAGATCTCGACGTTATGCGGTCGGGTGCGGATCGGAATTCAAGAATCACTCAGCACGTCAAGGTTACTGCTTTGAGTTGGCGCGTTGCGCTTCTGGCGGCGTCCGCCACTGGGTGCAGCATGCTCCGTAAGCCCGGAAGCAAGCCTGACTCGTCCACCTGGAACAGCGGTTGTGTGAATGGTTCGGGGCGGACTGCGATGCATCGTTAGGGGCGCGGTGTCAGGTGAACTCTTCCGCGGCCGCGCCGAACGTTGCCTCCGGCGGCAACACCAAGAGGTCCCCGATGTGCGCTTTGACCCAGGAGACGGTCTTGTCGAGGGCAACATTCGCCTCGGCCTCCGTATCGAAGACGGTCATGGCTGCGCCATCCCCGTCGCTGCAGTTCAGCAACCAGTGAGCGCGGAATCCTGGACAACGCTTCAAGATCGGCACCAATTCCACCTGCACCGCTTGGCGCAGCGCGGCGTAGTCGCTTTTCAGGCAGTACTTGCGGAAAGTGATGTACATGGCTGGTTTCCGTGAGTGGCCAGGGTTCGGGCACGCTTGCACCCACCCGGACAGACTAGCCCCGCATCCGTCCACCTGTCTGCATCCATCATCGTCGGGCTTGGCGTCGCCAGCAGCGATCACAGAAGCACGGCCTGCGTAGCGTGGCCGGAGGCGGGGATACCGTGTCGGCGTTGTGTCAAGCCTCTGTGATCGATGCCTCACCGTCAATTCCAGCCTGGCGATGTCGAGCTAACGCCGCGCTGTCCTCGTTACGGCCGGAGGTTTGTCCGGGCTTTCCCCCATGAGAAATGTCACGAGACGCCGGCGCGGATATCGTAGATGGTCTGCGGGCACATTTCTCACCCGGGAGGCAAAATATGCCACGCGTCATCATCGCTCTGTTTCTGCTCCTGGCTACACAGCAAGCCAATGCCGCCGAGTGCGGATCCACTGGTAACCGAGCAGGCTGCGTCGGCGCGAACGGAGCGGCAACCTACAACAAAAACACAGGCCAGGTTCATTCCGCAGAGCCTTATCATTCGAGCCAAGTCGCACCGGGCGAGAGTGTTCACGGCCGCTACGGCAACAGTGCGACCAAGGCCATAGAACCGGGGTGCGCTTACGTGAACGGGAAGCGGTTGTGCAACTAATTCAGCTTCAACGAAACACCACCGCCGGGGGAGAGCACCATGGAAACTGTGACCACGGCAAAAGCGACGCTGCGTCAACGGGCTATACATGAGTTGAAGGAATTCGTCGTCCTCGCGCTTTACCTCTACATCTGCCTCGGCGCGGTGATTCTGATGAAGGTAGCAGTGCTGCACAGCGCCGGTATCGAGATGGCCGCCTGGGGCATCGCCATCGTCAAGGCTATGGTGCTCGCCAAATTCATGCTGATCGGCTTTGCCGTGAAGTTTGGTGAGGGAGAGACTACCGGGCCGCTGATCTGGCCAACGCTCAAAATGGCGCTTGCCTTCTTGGTGCTGCTGATCGTGATGACAGTCATCGAGGAGATCGTCGTCGGCCTGTTCCACCACCGATCGATCGCTGACTCGTTCGGTGAACTCTTTGGCCTGCGGCTGGAAGAAACGCTCGCTGGTTATCTCATCATGTTGCTGGTGCTCATTCCGTTTTTCGCCTTTAGGGTCCTCAGCGTTACACTCGGCGAAGGCCGGTTAGAGCGGATGTTTTTTGTCGATCGGCGCTCAATGGAGCGCAGTTAAGCGATGACTGGTGCGCTCCTGTTCACGACGAAGGCACTGTCGGCGATAGGTAGCATGGACCCTCAGCCGCAGCGGGATGCTCGAACGCCTGATCGTCGCCTGCATCGGCGTGATCGCCGCCAAGCCCGATCCGACGCAAGCGTAGGCTGCCTACTTGGGGGGAAAGGCCCAACGGCGCGAAAACGCACGGAAGCGTATTGCACGCAATATCGCGGCTCACCGGATTTGGGAACTGTTGTCGGTCAGAACTACAAGCCTGTGTTCATGTTCCTATTATTTACTATCCGCATTAGACCCCCCGGTTGCGGCGTGCAATACGGCGTCTCAAAAACGTTAACGGGCATCTTGTCGTATTGGACGCCATGATTGCACGCGGTAAACCTGGTATCCGTAGCGTTATCAGAACGTATTTTGACCTTTCTAGTACCTCGTCACAGTGATTTTGACTCTTTGAAATCGATTCTTGCAAAGATTCCAACCAGTCTCTCGGAATCGGCGCCACGGGCATTTGCACATTCGTTCCGCTTTCGTTCAACCGGTCAAAATCACTGTGACGAGGTACTAGGTCAAAATACTAGGAAAACTGTCCGTGTTTCCCGTTTCTTACCGTGCGTTTTCGTACGCTCGGGCCTTCCGACCCCATCAGAGCGGAATGTCCTGTTGCCGCGAGGCTACGGCGCGGCAAAGCCGATCTTCTTGTGGGTACCGTCACAATATGGCTTGCCGGCGGACGCGCCGCAGCGGCAGAGCACCGTGCTCGTCGTCCGGTTGACGGTCCGGCCCGTGCCGCTGACGATCTCCAGCGGACCGGTGATCTTGAGCGGGCCGTTGGGGAACAGAGTGACCTGCACGGAGCCGGATCGCGTCTCCAGCGCTGCGCTCTCCTTGGTCGGCGGCTCGCCGGTCGCCGTGAATCCGACCGCGCCATGCGATCCGTCGCAGAACGGCTTGTTGGCGGACGCGCCGCATCGACAGAGCGTGGCGCGCGTACCAACCGGCGTTCCGGTGAGGGCAATGTCGGCGTGCAGGGCCAGCGGGCCGTTCTCGCGGATGCGCAAAAGATTCACCGGCGGCGGCGGTTCCGCTTCCCCGCCGTCCAGCCTCTCCACCGCGATCGCGCCGCTTGGGCAGTTGTATGCAACGGCAAGCAGCGCGTCCGGTGACGCGGCATCCGGGAAGATCCAGCCGCCCTCGACATTGGCGCGGAAAACGTCCGGCTGCGAAAGCACGCAGGCCCGCGCGTGGATGCAGCGGGCCTGGTCGAAGCGGACAACGGCTCGGGTGCCGCGAGCCTCCTGGATTGTGTCGTCGGTCATGGCTGCTTCCCTAGCTGGCTGATGATGCGATCCTATGCGGGAAGCCGTCCCGCGGCATAGACCAGCTGTCCGCGGGACCCGCTTTGGGCCGGAAGGCCCACTGACCCGCTGTATTGAGAGGCGCTTTCCTCACGCCTTGCGCGGCGCATGAGGCTCTTGTGCCCCGGTATAGGCAGTATTTGCTCCATTCGGATAACCTGGTCATCCAACGCACCGACGTCGAGTGCGTTGACGACGACATTGCTTTCCTGGTCGCGAGAACCGGAATTGACGATGGCGCTGCCGTGGAAGTGTGGACCGATGCCAGGCGCGTCCGGGCGAGCGGCGGCCCTCCCCGCCGTGGCCCGGTCTTTCGTCATGGCGCCTCTCGCCACGGAAGAGGTAGTTTTTTCGTCGCAGAACCGGCGGTTTCATGCCTCGCTCGGCTGCGTTGATCGACACCTCGAGAAGGCCATTGGTCATATAGCGGCTCAACCCCTTCCAGAGAGACAGCGCATTGCGGACGGCCTTCGCAAGCGCGCTCTTGTGGTGTGCGGACGCGGCTTCGCGATCGTCGCGGCGTTCTCTGGGCCGGGCGGCTGCGCACCTCCGCACCGCTCATCCGGGCGCCGGGTAGGCTGGCCTGTATGTCATAGCGCGCAGATGCGCCTCGATGTCGGCGGGACGGGGAACCCGCGCCAGCCCCTTGTCGAACACATGCGCGGCGATCGTCGCCGCAACGTTGAGCGAGGCATCGAAGATGCGGCTTTGCGGCGGGTAGATCAGGCCGGAGGCGAGGTTCTCCTCCGTCACCTGCGCGGCGACCGCCTTCGCCGCCACGATGAACATCTCCTCCGTCACTCGCGTCGCCTCGGTCGCCAATATCGCCATGCCCATTGCGGGGAAGATGTAGACGTTGTTGCCCTGGCCCGGGACGAAGCTGCGGCCCCCGATCTGCGCCGGCGGAAAGGGGCTGCCGCTGGCAAAGATGGCGCGCCCATCGGACCATTTATACGCTTCCTCCGCCGTGCATTCCGAGCGCGAGGTCGGGTTGGAATAGGGGAAGATGATCGGCCGCTCGTTCACCCGCGCCATCGCTTCGATCACCGCCCGGTTGAACTGTTTCGGCACCGTGCTGACGCCGATGATGCCAGTGGGCCGGATAGCCTCGACGGCCTCGACGAAAGAGCTGAGCGGCGCGTGCTCGTGCGCGAAGGGCTTCTTAAAGTCCGCGAGGCCGGTGCGCGCCGTCGTCACCAGGCCATGGGTGTCGTACAGCCAATTGCGCCCCCGCGCCGCGCCGATCGTCAGGCCCTCCGACACCATCGCCTTGCTGATCAACTCGGCGATGCCGGTGGCCGCCGAGCCGCCGCCGAGAAACAGAAAACGCTGCTCCGTCAACTTCCGGCCGCTGATGTGCAGCGCGCCGAAGATGCCGGCCAGCGCCACCGCGGCGGTGCCCTGGATATCGTCGTTATAGGTGCTGATCCTGTCGCGGTAGCGGGCCAGGATGGGTACGGCGTTGATGTTGGCGAAATCCTCCCATTGCAGGCAGCATTTCGGGAACATCTCTTGCACCGCCTGCACGAATTCGTCGATGAACGCATCGTACTCCGGGCCGCGCACGCGGTTTTGCCGCAGGCCGAGATAGAGCGGATCCTCCAGTAGTTCGTGGTTGTTGGTGCCCACGTCCAGCATCACCGGCATCATCAGCGCCGGTGGCACGCCTGCGCACGCCGTGTACAGCACGAGCTTGCCGACCGGGATGCCCATGCCGCCGACGCCGAGGTCGCCCAGGCCCAGGATACGCTCACCATCGGTCGCCACGATGAAACGGATGTCCTGCCGCGGCCAGTTCGCCAGCAGCGCGTGCACGCGGCCCTTCGCGGTGATCGGGATATACATGCCGCGCGTGGCGCGGAAGATGTGGTCGAATTTCTGGCAGGCCTCGCCCACCGTCGGGGTGTAAACAAGCGGCATGAACCGCGCGGGGTCTGACATCACCACCGCATAGAACAGCGTTTCGTTGCGGGCCTGCAGGTCGGAGAGGAAAAGGTAGCGCTGCAGGTCGTTGTCCAGCACCTCCATTTGGATGTGCACACGCGCGATCTGCAAATCGAGCGTGTCGACGCCCGGCGGCAGCAGACCTTCGAACCGCAGCGCCTGGCGCTGCTTCAGGGTAAAGGCGCTGCCGCGGTTAACATGTGGATCGTGCAGGACGGCGTAGCCGCCGGGGACAGGCTTTGCGACATCGGACATGATCTGGCCTCGTCTGCTCGGGTGAACCGGTTTTTCTCCGTCTGGCGTTCGAAACGAGTGCGGTCATGTATCCGGCTTTTAACTCGATGCATGCATGACCGCTGGCCCAGATGGGTTTCCTGTTCGCTCCCCGGGACCAGCAACTGACACCCGCTGGCGGATTGTTCCTTTGGCGTTGGCACCAGCCGGGCCACGGAGTGGCGGCCGGACCGGAATTGGCCGAGGTCAACCTTCACCGCCATGGTCAGCGCCGTGATCGGCTCGGCACCAGGGGAGCCGCAGGTCCGGGAGGCATTGCTAATCGAACCCGCATCCCGGTCACGGGGTGCCGTGCGACCGGCGACGGCGCCGCATGAATCAGCCGGCCGGTTTCAGCGCGACCTTCTGTAACGCTTCGATCTGTGCCTTCACCGGCTCAAAAGCCGCCGTGAACACTGCAAACGTGAGTTTGGCAATGGTCTGGCTGTCAGCCACCACTGCCTCGACACCCTCCGCCAATAGCTTCTGTTGCGCGGTTAAAAACTCGGCCGGCGTTTTCACCCCCGAAAGCACGTGGATTGCGGCCGTCAGGTTGGCGGCGTTTTTGGCGGCCAATTCCTGGTAAGCCTTGGTCAGTTCCTGCAATGCGGCGCTGGCGGCATAGCCACTGCTGGTCACGGCTTCGGGATTGCCTTTAACAATGCTCTCCGCGGCAGTTTGGGCTTTGCGCAGAACGTCGGTCGCGGGTTTGGCGATCGACTCGACACTGGACTGGGGCATACTTTGCATCCTTGGTTCATGAAAGTCGGCTGGTTGGAAATCGTCCGGCCTCTTTCGAACGGCCGCTCGGCATGGAGCGCGGCAAGCAGCGACCCTCTTCCGGTCAGTAACTGCGGCCATTCGACGCCCGGATGTAACGCGCTATTATCGTCCGGCGTCAGCCTCGGAAACTACCCATGCTCATGCTGGAACAGCCGATCGGCCGGGTCATGGCGGATGCGATTTGGCAAGGGTAGGTAGATTCCGAGCCTCGATTTACAGGCGGCTAACCTGTTCACTGCGGTTCCCAGAGGTGATCATGAGTTCCACGAAGACCATCGGAGTCCTGACCAGCGGCGACGATTGTGCCGGGCTCAACGCGGTCATCCGCGCCGTCGTGACACGGGCCATCTTGGGCTACGGCTGGCGCGTACTCGGCATCCACCAGGGCACCCGGGGCCTGCTGAAGCGGCCGGTGGAGTTCACCCCGCTCGACCTGGCAACCGCCAGCACCTCCATGGCCCGGAGTGCCGGAACGATCCTCGGCACCACCAATCGCGGCGACCCGTTCGCCTTCCCGATGCCGGACGGGACCCTGAAGGACCGTTCCGAAGAGGTCATCGAAGGCTATCACATGCTGGGCCTGGACGGCTTGATCGCCATCGGCGGCGACGGCAGCATGGCCGTCCTGCGGCACCTCGCCCAGCAGGGGGACATCCCGCTCGTCGGCGTTCCCAAGACGATCGACAACGATATCGGCGCCACCGAGACCTCCGTCGGCTACCACACCGCCGTCATGGTCGCGACGGAGGCCATCGATCGGCTACAGCCGACGGCGGCGAGCCATGACCGGGTGATGATCCTGGAAGTCATGGGTCGCGACTGCTGCGGGCATATCGCGCTGGCGGCCGGCATCGCCGGTGGCGCCGACGTGATCCTGATCCCGGAGATTCCCTACGACCTCGACGCCGTTGCCGCGCACATCAAGGAAGTGCGGCATCACGGGCGCAACTTCGCCATCGTGGTGGTCGCCGAGGCGGCGCAGGACAAGTCGGGCGAACTGGTGCAACTCAGTCACGCGCTGGGCGGCACTACCTACGGCGGCATCGGCCACGTCCTGGGTGAGGCGATCACCCGCCGGACCGGCGCGGAGGCGCGCGTCACCGTCCTCGGCCACGTGCAGCGCGGCGGTCAGCCGACATGGGTTGATCGTCTGGTTGGATCGGCGTTCGGCGTCTATGCCGTGGACCTGATCGCCCAGGGCAAATTCGACCGCCTGGTGGCCTGGCAAAACCGCCGCGTGGTCGATATGCCGCTGGTTGCCGCGTTCGAGCCGACGCAGGCCATCGGCGCCGACGATGCGCTCGTCAGCACCGCCCGTGGGTTGGGCATCTGCCTCGGCGACAGATAGGGGCGCCTGGCGGCGGCGTAGCTGCGCAGCTTGTCGGTGGTCAGCACACGAGGCGCGCGCCCCTGCTCCTTCAAGCCCAACTCTCCCACCGTTGCGTTTTCGGCGACATAAGACCCGCGGAATTCCGTCGTTTTGCGCCACGCCAGTCGATTTGCGGTGCTAAATCTGGCTTGTTTGTAACCGCGCCATTGTGTTTAGCGTTCGAACCGCCGCCGCCTACTCGTCACCCGCCGGATACCGGTTGCGTCCTGGAATCGCCGGAAAGAACCCCGACCTTTCCCGCCAGTAGGCTGCATACTCGTTGGCGTCATCCCGTTCCGGCGCGGACGGGCCGGCCGGACCACCGAGGACGTCTGCTTTTCCCTCGACTAGCTTGAGGTCATCGGATGTAACTCTGTTTTCGATCACTGCCGTTTCTCCTTCCCTGTCACTTTTTCACATCCCTTGACGGGCCATTGTTTGTAAATATCAAGCCCTTCAAATAAGCGTATCTGACGTGTTGCGGTGTCGCGCGACAATCAAGGTGAGAATCCCGTTGGCGGCCATCAACCACCGGCATGGCTTGTTCGTGCTAAATCATGCCGTTCGTAAGTTATTGTTGTCGTGGAACACACCACATCATGGCGTAACCGGTCTCACTGGTCCGGCCGCTTTATAGCCGGACCCGTTCCGCAGCCTCAGCGCACGGGGCGTTCGAAGATCGCCGCGATCCCCTGGCCGCCGCCGATGCACATTGTCACCAGCGCATAGCGGCCGCCAATCCGCTCCAGCTCATACAGCGCCTTCACCACCAGGATTGCCCCGGTCGCACCGAGGGGGTGCCCGAGGGAAATCCCGGAACCGTTCGGATTGACCTTTTCCGGATCGAACCCGAGTTCCTTCGCCACCGCGCAGGCTTGCGCCGCAAAGGCTTCGTTCGCCTCTATGACATCGATCTGCCCGAGCGTCATGCCCGCTTTCTTCAGCGCGAGGCGCGTGGCCGGCACCGGACCAATGCCCATCAGCTTCGGCTCGACGCCAGCATGGGCATACGCCACGAGACGACCCAGCGCCTTGGCGCCGCGCTTGGCCAGTGTATCGCCGTCCATCAGCACGACAGCCGCAGCGCCGTCATTGATGCCGGAGGCATTGCCGGCGGTGACGGTGCCGTCCTTCTTGAACGCGGTGCGCAGCTTCGAGAGGTCCTCGGCCTTCAGCTCGCCGCGGACATGTTCGTCGGTGTCGAAGATCGTCTCACCCTTGCGGGTCTTCAGCACCATCGGCAGGATCTGCGACTTGAAGCGGCCTTCCTTGATCGCCGCACCCGCACGATGATGCGACACCAGCGCGAGGTCGTCCTGGTTCTGCCGGGTGATCTGATGGGCCTCCGCGACGTTTTCCGCGGTGATGCCCATATGGATGGTGTGGAACGGATCGTTCAGCGCGGCGACCATCATGTCGATGACCGTCGCGTCGCCCATCCGCTGACCCCAACGCTGGCCGGGGGAGAGGTAGCCGCCGCGGCTCATGCTTTCAGCGCCTCCGGCGAGGCCGATATCTGCATCTCCGAGAGTGATCGCCTGCGCCGTGGAAATGATCGCCTGGAGGCCGGACCCGCACAGGCGGTTCACCGTCAGGGCGGGGGCGTCAATGGTGACGCCGGCATTCACCGAGGCGACGCGGGACAGGTACATGTCCTTCGGCTCGGTGTGGATGACGTGGCCGAAAACGACGTGCTGCACTTCAGCGCCGTCAACGTTGGCGCGTGCGAGCGCCTCCCGCGATACGTTGGCGCCGAGTTCCGTCGGCGGAACATCCTTCAGGCTGCCACCGAAATCGCCGATGGCGGTGCGGACGCCGGAAACTATGAAAACTTCGCGTTGCATGGACGTGCCCTTTCCGCGGCAACCTCTGAGCTGTTTTCGCAGAGGGCCGGGTTCATTACCGCTCATCGGACAGCGATAAATACCGTCGGAATCTACTCACACCGGCCCATCCGGGCGGCCGCCTCCACCCCGCGATCGTCCTGCGTGGCGGTTGGCAGGATGTAGCAAACGCCATGCAAATTTTCGGTCGGCGCTGGATTGCGCGGAGTCAGACACCCATCGACACCGGATGTGCTCATGCTTAATGGCCTGCCGGGTCTGCTCCTCGGCGCGGCTGATGGCCGATCTGCTGCGCCAACCTGATGAGGTCCCGGGTCTTCTCGACGAGTTGGTGCACCATGTCGCGCATCTTGGCAGAACGCCGGACGCCATATTTATAACGCGTCCCATCTTGGAACCGCAGAAGCGCGTTCCCGCGGCCAACCAGGATGACCCGGAGCTCAAGCCGCAGGTCCCCGAGGCGTTGTGAATCGAACCCGCATCCCGGTCACGGGGTGAGGCGCGACCAGCAACGGTGGCGCATGGATCAGCCGGCCGGTTTCAGCGCGATCTTCTGCAACGCTTCGATCTGCGCCTTCACCGGCTCAAAAGCCGCCGTGAACACCGTAATCGTGAGTTTGGCAATGGTCTGGCTGTCAGCCAGCACTGCCTCGGCACCCTCCGCCAACAGCTTCTGTTGCACGGTTCAAAACTCGGCCGGCGTTTTCACCCCCGAAAGCGCGTGGATTGCAGCGGTCAGGTTGGCGGCGTTTTTGGCGGCCAGTTCCTGGTAAGCCTTGGTCAATTCCTGCAATGCGGCGCTGGAGGCATGGCCACTGCTGGTCACGGCTTCGGCATCGCCTTTAACAATGCTCTCGGCGGCATTTTGGGCTTTGCGCAGAACGTCGGTCCCGGGTTTGGCGATCGATTCCACACCGGACTGGGGCATATTTTGCGTCCTTGGTTAATGAACGTCGGCGGCTTGGAAAATCGTCTGGCTGCTTTCGAACCGCCGCTCGGCAAGGATCGCGGCAAGCAGCGGTCCTCTTCCAGTGGCTGCAGCCACGCGACGTCCGGATGTGACGCGCTGTTATCGCCCCGCGTCAGCCTCGGAAACTACCCATGCTGGTGCCGGAACAGCCGAGCTGAAGCTAGGTAGAATCCGTCCCTCCCTCCCGAATGCTTCCGCCGCTAAAGGTGCATCACTGCCATTGATCCCGGGGTAGCAGAACGCGCCCGAGGAATGTCAGTGCAGCGATCGACATGAGATTGCTGAAGGAACTTGATGATCGACATCGGCGCAACAAAGAGGAATGGCCGTGTCCGGAACTCTCGATGTGTCTGATGAGTTCAAGCTGATTGGAGAACCGAGGGCCGACCTCGATAGGTTGGCCGGAGTGCCCTCATCAGAACGAAACGACGCTAACGATTGCGCGGCCTACTGGCGGGCAAGGTCGGGGTTGTTGGTCCCGATTCCCGAATCTGATTACAGCCTGCATTGACCAAGTGAGGAGTAGCCTTCCGCGATCCGAGATTTGATACGTTCGGCGCGCAACGCGCGGCTGCGGTTCCACGGAATATTGCGTGCGAAGAGCAATGGTCACATCGTCTGTTAGTACTCTGATCCATTCGGTGACGCGCAGCCTCGATCGCCGAAGCGGTGGTCGGACGGCCACGCCGATCACCGACACGACGCGGGCTTTCAATTAGGCGTAACGAGAATGTTGCAAAGAACCGACGAGGTCGGCGCACCGCTTGCGGCTTTCGAAAGAGCGGCGTCACGCTTCGAGAGCGGCATATTGGCGGCGCGCGACGCAGCCATTGCGGAAAACTCCAGCCTTGAAAGTGGTTCGATAGGCGCCTTGCTTGATATCGGGGGCACGCTGCGCCTCCTCAAGACCGAAGGAAGAGACGCGATCGGACTGCTTGGGATATCCGATCGGGCAGAGCATCGCGCCATGGCGGACGCGTGTCGTGCCCGACTGGCCGATGCGATCAATCTCCATCGGGCGGCCTGTCGTTGCATCAGGCAGGGCATCGTGCCGCCGCTGCCGGCGTTAGATGCAGGGACGGGCGCCTCGAATCAGGAGCCGGATAGGGCGCCAATTCCGGATGTCACTCCGATTTGGCCTACGGTATGGATAATGGAGTGGACGCGGGCTTGGTCTTTGCCGTGGACCTTTGACTGGCGGTAATCGACTTGCGTCCGGCGTTGGTGCAGCCGCGCCTTGAGTATCCGATGATACCAAAGAGCTGCTCTCTTGATCGCCCTTCATCGCGGTTAAACGATCTTATCATTTCAACGAGTTGATTTGTAAGTACACCAACGCCGGAGACAGCCTGATATGGCCGGACACCGCCAGATATTCTTTCTCGCCGCGTTCACCCCGGACTCCGGCCTGACCTCGATGGCGCTCGGTCTGGTGCAGGCGTTGCGCCGGGACCGCGTCGCGGTCGGTTTCGTCAAGCCGATCATGCAGCCCGACGATCGCGGCAGTGCGGACCTCGACGCTGATTTTGCCCGCTCGCTGCTGGCCCTCAACGTGCCGGACCCGATGCCCTTCGCGATGGCTGAGGCGCGCGTGCGTGCCGGTGGCCTCGATGGCTTGCTGGAGGATCTCGTCGCAGTTGTGGAGATCGCCGGCGTAGGCTGCGATGCGGTGGTGGTTGAAGGACTGATCCCGGATGTCGGGCTGCAAATTGCCACCCGGCTCAATGCCGCCATGGTGCGTGCCTTCGCGGCGACGCTGATCCCCGTGCTTTCCGGCGAACGCCGCAATCCGGCGGCACTTGCGGCCATCGTGGATCTCGCAATGCACCAGTTTGCCGAGAGCGAAGAGGCGCCACCGCTGGCCGGCGTGCTGATCAACCGTCTGCATCCCGGCGATCACCCGGCGCTGCCCGCCATGCTGCCCGTTGCGGGAGGCGCCGTGCCGGTGCTTGGCGACGTGCCTTTCGATCCCCGGCTCGGCGCGCTGCGTCTGCGCGACGTGCAAGAAACCCTTGGACTTCGCGTAGAGCGCGCCGGGGCACTGGAGCACACCCGCGTGCATAACGTCCTGATCGCCGGCAGTGGGGTTGAAGGAGTCATCGATCGGCTGGACCCCGGGGCGCTTGTGGTGGTGGCCGGTGAGCGCAGCGACATCGTGCTGACCAGTGGCCTTGTCTATCTGCAAGGAACGCCGCTTGCCGGTCTGTTGCTGACTTGCGGGAGCAGGTTAACGCCACAGGTCGCAAAACTGTTGGGCGGTCCCGGGCTCATCGAACTGCCGATTCTGACCACGGACCAGGACACGTACACGACCGCTGCGCGGCTTGGTGATCTGTCCCACGACGTGCGCGCCGACGATACCGAACGGATGGACCAGGTGCTCACGCATGCCGCCGAGCACATCGACACGACAGACTTGTTGACGCTTATAGGTCGTGCCGAGCGGATTAGAATGCCCCCTCCAGCGTTCCGCTACCGCATGGTGCAAGCGGCACGCGCGGCAAACAAACGCATTGTGTTGCCCGAGGGTGACGAACCGCGAACTGTGCAAGCAGCGGCAGTCTGCCATCTCAAGGGCATTGCTCGCTGCGTTCTGCTGGGCGAACCGGGCCGGGTCCGACACATTGCCGAGGCGCTGGGCGTCGTGCTCTCGGACGCGGTGGAGATCATCGACCCCGCCTCGGTGCGCGGGCGCTATGTCGAGCCGATGACCGTGCTGCGGCGCGCCAAGGGCTTGACCGCCTCGCAGGCCGAACACCAGCTTGAGGACAACGTTTTGCTCGGCACGATGATGCTGGCGCTGGACGAGGTGGACGGACTGGTCTCAGGCGCTGTTCATACAACCGCCAATACGATCAGGCCGGCGCTGCAGTTGATCCGCGCTGCGCCGGGCGTCACGACGGTATCGAGCGTGTTCTTCATGTTGATGCCGAACGAGTTGCTGATCTATGGCGATTGTGCCGTCAATCCGGACCCGACGGCCGAGGAACTGGCCGACATCGCCGTGCAGTCAGCCGACTCGGCGCTTGCGTTCGGGGTCGAACCGCGTGTTGCGATGATTTCCTACTCGACCGGAACCTCCAGCGGCGGCGCGGGCGTGGACAAGGTCGTCCGGGCATTGGCACTGGCCCGCGCGAAGCGCCCTCACCTGCTGATCGACGGCCCGCTGCAATACGATGCCGCCAGCGTTGAAAGTGTCGGACGCCGGAAAGCCCCTGACAGTCCGGTTGCCGGCCGTGCGACGGTGTTTGTTTTTCCCGATCTCAACACCGGAAACACCACCTACAAGGCGGTGCAGCGGTCGGCGCATGTGGTCAGCCTCGGGCCGATGCTGCAGGGGTTGCGCAAACCGGTGAACGACCTGTCGCGCGGCGCATCTGTGGACGATATAGTCTATACTATCGCTCTCACCGCAATTCAGGCGAGCCAGACTGAGGCTGCGTCGACGCGGCCAGACTGAGGATAGCGGGGCGTGATCGGCCTTGGCGTTCACTGCGATGAAAACCCCGGAGAAGTCAGTTTTATCAAAACCCTATCACAGAGATCGGTAATAGGGGCAAAACGCCGGGCAGCACCGCCGATCAGGCGGGCCGTATCCTCGCCCTGACGTAATGGTCGAGCGGTGCGATGAGTGCGTGCCCGGCGACCTTCAGCCTGCTGCCCAGATAATCCCAGACCGCGATACC
>NZ_CAJATU010000186.1 GCF_903944925.1 uncultured Rhodopila sp.
GTTCCCCAATCACTCAAGCACTTCCTGACAGTTTGTTTTGCTGTCTTCGTGTTGTGCAGGTTCTTGAAGCATTCGAGATCACGCACTTTGTTGATAAGGATGTTGAGGTCTGGAAGTTGGCGGTATTTCTCTGGCGTCGGGGTGTACCACGCTTTTCGCATGAAGAAGTTGCAGCGATTGTACAACTCTTTGGAGAGTTCACAGAGTCGGATTAGCTCTGCGTTGCCCTTCGTAAAATGTCGCTCGACTTGCATCATGTACTCTTATTTAGGGTTATGCCTTGCATTTCCTTCAACAAAATGTAAATTATTTTCAGTAGGTTCTCCTAGATTTCCGTAGATTTTAGCGAACAGTTCGCCACCCTCAACAAAACATCTGCATGGCACGCCTCGCCGATCTTGCACCAGCAGCACAAATTTCGCCCGCGCAGAGGCGCAAGAAAGTCGGGTGTTCTGATGAGCATCGCCCGCAGGTACGATTCAAACTCGTCAACGGCGTCCTGCTTGGATGCGATGACGTGCGGTGTCCCGTCCGGCTCCTTCCAGGTTTCGCCAACCCTGAACGGGTTTCCGAATTTCGATGGCCGGCTCACCACGATAGCGCCGTCAGGTTTTCGCCAGCCTCGCCGCCGGGACAGTTGGATGCGCTGGGGCTCGCCGCTCATGTCTGCCCTCTCTACGCCGCTCGTTCAGCCAGGTTGCCCGTCCCACACGGAACTGTCGGCACTTCGCAGGGTAGTTTCGTCGTTCCTCGCTCAATCGCCCTCAACTCTTCGGCGTACACCTGATGCGCCGCCGCGATCGCCGCGTCCCGCCTTCGCTCGGCTTTGAGCCGCAATTCCGCGATGGCGCGAACGCCGGCGAGCCGCTTGGCGCGTTCGATGTCGCGCGGGTTGCCGCCACACCGGATGAAGATGGCGACTTCGGCGGGAGAGAGCCGGGAGAGGATTTGATCGCGCTCGGTCATGATGGGGCACCGAAAAGTACGCCTTGGCTCATTGTCAGTTCCTCACCAGCAGAACCTCGGGCGCCGCCTCGTTCGTCTGCCGCTTCCCGCCGGTCAGTTTTCGCCAAGTCCACTCCGGCTCAGGGTAAAGCTCGCGGACCATCGGATGCTCGTAAAACCTCGCGACGATCCGCGAATTGGAATACCCGTTGAGCAGATTCGCCAGGTCGCGATGGTCCTTGTCGGCAAAGGCGTGTTTGTATCCATCGCCAGGGCCAGGAAAAGGAGGGTCCACGTAAACCCCGATTCCCGGCTCGTCCTTGCATTTCTTCAGGAACTCCCGGAAGTCCAGGCAGGTGAAGTTCGCGCGCCGCAGCGTCTTGCGCCATCCCACCAGCGACCGCACAGCGCCATGGAAATGCGCGGCAGAGTCACCGCCATTGGCGTTCCATCGGGTCGAGATGCCGGTGTCGAACTCGCTCTTGGTTCCGGCGCTTCCGTGGCGGCTCATCCAGGCGGAGATGAAGTAACACTCAGCCCACGTCAGCGGATCGGGCACATGATACGGGTCAGAGAAAAGCATCGTGCGCTCCGGGGATTCGCCTGACACTGCCTCGACCCTTCGGCAGTAATCTTGCGCCCCCTCCAAGGCGTCGGGATGAAAGGCGTGACGCCGCAGGCGGCGGTACAGTTTGGGTCCAAGAACGGGATCGGCAGCCACGCGCGAAAGGTTGATCAGGTGCTTATGCAGGTCATTGACCATCAGGGTGCGCGCGGTGATATGCGGGATTTCACACATGCCGCCCGCGAACACGACGCCGACCCAGTTGCACCCTTCTAACGATTTTCCGACCTCGTGCGCGAGGCTCCGATTCGTTCCAAACCACGATGCAATGGCGTTGACGGTGCTCATTAGAATTCCTGGGTGGAAACCCCGGCCTTCAGGCCGGCTTTGCCTTTTACTTCGGATTGCATTTGTCCTAATGTGTCGGCGTGAAGCTGACTTTGCAACTGCAACTCCTGCCGAGCGATGAACAGAAGCGGATGCTTCTTGACACCATGCGGCAGTTCAACGCCGCCGCGACGTTTGCCGCTCGCGTTGGTTTTGATGCCGGCGTTTTCTCCCAGCCATCTATCCATGCTCGCTGTTACCACACGCTCCGCGACAAGTTCAGATTGTCGAGTCAAATGGCTGTTCGCGCCATCGGCAAAGCCGTTGATTGCTTTCAACGGGACAAGAAAAAGTGTCCCGTTTTCAAAGAACACGGCGCGATGATCTACGACGAACGGCTCATGGGATTCAAGGGGCCGTCGCTTGTGAGCCTGTTGACCCTGGAAGGTCGCCAGTTGATTCCCATGATCTACGGCGAATACCAGAAGGCGCGATTCGACAGGCTCAAGGGTCAATGTGATCTCGTCTACCGAAATGGAAAGTTCTTCCTGCTCTGCTCCATCGACATGCCGGAAGACGCACCGATCAAACCCAAGGCGTTCATCGGCGTCGATATGGGCGTTGCTCGCATCGTCACCACCAGCGACGGCCAGCATGTTTCCGGCGAGCACATCGAAGCTGTTCGCGTCAAGCACTTCAACACGCGCCGCTCGCTCGGCAGGAAGATGGGATCGAAGAAACGCCGGACTCGCAAGAACGCCCGGCGCGCCATGAAGCGAATCGGCAACCGGGAAGCAAGGTTCCGTCGCCACCACAACCACGTCATCGCAAAGACGCTCGTGCTGTTTGCCAAAGACACTGGCCGAGGCATCGCCTTGGAAAACCTGACCAACATCAGGGCCAGACTCCGGTTCCGCAAACAGCAACGGGCGAAGATGGGCGGCTGGTCGTTCGCAGAGCTTCGTGGTTTTATCGAGTACAAAGGAAAGCTGTACGGCGTCCCAGTGGTCAGCATTGACCCGCGCAATACTTCGCGCGCCTGTTCCGAATGCGGCCATTGCGAGAAAGCAAACCGCAAGAGCCAGTCTGATTTCAAGTGCCTGCAATGCGGGTTCGCCTGCAATGCAGACACGAACGCGGCGATTAACATTGCCGCTCGCGCCACAAGTAAACTGGCGATAGAAGTGTCCCAACGTCGATCTCCCAAGGTCGCCTAGTAGAGGCACAAAGCCTCGGCCTTTAGGCCGGGGTCGTTTACTCCTTCACCTCTTTCGCTCGCGTCTTCCGGTGCCGCTTCGCCACGCGCCGCTTGAGCCGCTGAATCGTCTTGTGCAGGTCGGCCCAGTCCTCGGCAGTCCAGTCTTTCGGGTCGGTGGGGAGTTCTTTCATGGTTTCGCCTCAAAATGGAATCGACGGGTCATCCGCAAACACCGGGACGTGATTGCGCCGCCTGCGGCACTTCCGACACACACACCACCCGCCGCTCCCGAACCACTGCCGATACGTGCGCCCGCAGTAGCAATTGCGCCCCCGGAAGCGATTCGCGAACATGCGGATCTGGAACGAAATCCGCGCGAGGTTGACCAGCGGCAACCGCTTCGCCAACTCTGCCTTGCCGATCTCGCCCGAGTGAACCTGGGCGTGGCACCAATTCGATTCATGCGTCAGGATTCTTTCCCAGCTTCGCGGTCTCGATATCGCGGTCCGGCGGAGAACTCCAGCCCCAGTAGAGCTGCCCGTTCTCGTCGGCAAACAGTTTCGCCTGTTGCACCTCCAGCGAGGCGTCTCCGTGCTTTGCGGCGATAGAATGGAACCAGCCCACATCAAAGTCGTGCGGTCGTATCTTCACTTTGGGCCTGCCGCTATCGTCTGATTTCAGATTTCCCTCGCCGTCGTACTGCAGCTCGAAATGCGTGAGTTCATGATCCAGCAAAGCAATTCGCTCGTCCGCTGTCATGTTCTCCCACTTATCGGCGTCAACGTCGATCCGAACGTCCGCTGCCCCCGCCGCGCGTTGTTTGTACGGGATGACGCTGGCGATGGCGTAGCACTCGACCCCATGCAATTTCAGCGCCGGCGCGATTACCTCTCCATGCTCGTTTCGCGCTGCCTGTGCCATCATCAGGCAGATGCGAACCTCGCACTCTTTTAGGTGCCCGTGGTACTTTTGAACCACCGTGTTAAGCAACCCGACATAATCGATACTTGCTTTTGAAAACGTAACGGGCATAGCTTTCCTTCGTGGCTCTGCCACGGTTTAGGTGTTCGGTCCAGTCGTCACCAGCCTCGTCGCTTCCTGCCGCGATTCCCGCACGGCCGCCAACTCCTGCCGGATGAGGCGCACCTGCTGCTCGACGGCGCCGAGGATGGTTTCGGTGTCGTCGTCGGTGTCGTGGAGACGCTTCGCCGCGGAGCCGAGCATCTTCCATGCTCGGTTGCGGAGGGTGTAGAGGGGGATGTCCATCAAAGCTTCCTTTGGATCTCGCGAGCCATCGCCTTCGCCTCATCCGTATCCGCCAGCAACAACAGCGACCGTCGCAGCATCCCTAATGCCTCGTCTCGCTCTTGGATGGCCCGGGTGTGCGTGTCGCGCATTTTCTCTAACCAGCTCAGGGCCTCATCCCGTTCGCGACGCATGGCAGCGATCAAATCGACTCGAATGTGTTCCGCTGTTTCCATGTCGCTAATCTAGCAATTTCACCCGCGGCCGTTCGTAAATATAGATCCGGTTGCTGCGGCATTTCGGACAGGTCCGCTCGCCGTTGGTTATCTCGGTGGAGCATTCGACGCACTCCCTGACGATGTCCTTGTTCCGGTGTTCGACGAATGGCCGTTGTGTGTGGTCGCTCCGCTTGGGGTTAGGGTGCCGCATACTGCTTGTCCTGTTGAGGTAGTGACGGTTCCGTCTGGGTTAACCTTGGGTCATGCAGTGGTAAATCATCGCTCGGAGGGTCGTGCTTTTTCGGGGGTTCAGGCTTGTTAGGAAGGCGGCGCCAAGCTCGTGCAGGACGCCATCGGCCCGGTTCTGCTCAATGGCGATTCGCTTCCACTCCGCCAGCTCGTCATCGGGCTGTGCGGCAATAGCCTCGTCGATCTGCCGCCATGTCGTGCCAACTTGGGATCGTTCGTGTGCGGCGGCGGCGCGGCGGGCGATGGCTCTTTCGCGCTCGGTGGCAAGACGTTCGTTGGCAAGCTTGCCCTGGTCCTGAGCCAGCAAATCCGCCTCGCGAAGATACTGGAGAAACTCGGGTAAACTGATGTACTTCGATTGCTTGGAGTAGTTCCGAAGCTGAGCCAGAACGAAATCCGGATCGGTCCGTGCTGCCAGCTCGTCAGCCCATATCTTTGCCGCCAAAGGCTCTTTGAACTCTTGCGGGTACAGAATCGCCGCGACTTTCAGGATCTCACTTAGCCTTGCTGTTAGCATCGCTCACCGCACTTTCTACGTTTTCGAGGGCAAGGGCAGCCCCGGTCTTTTTCTTTTTCGGGAACGCCGCGGCGCGGAATTTTCGGTCCCCCTCCGCACCTCCCCCTGTCCTAGTCTCTTCATCTTCGTGTGCAACTTCATCTTCAGGGGGGGTTAACCCCCCGGTTATGGTTGGCCCACCCCCATACTTTAAGAGGGGGCTTCCGCCTTTTTTGCCGTTTTTACGGTCTATTTGACGTTTCGCTTCATCGCGGACGATTCGCCTGCTGTAGATCACGGTGTTGCGACGCGAGAAAACGCCTGCCAGTTCCAGCTCCGTAACGAGAATCCCAACCTCATCCTCAGAACTGCCGACTATGCGTGCCAGTTGCTTATTGGAAATGGGGTTTTCGTTCACCGAAAGGAAGCCGCGGGGGGTCGCTTCTGACATCAAGCAAAGCATGTCTATCCAGAGGCCACGTGCCGCAAGTGAAACAGATCGGACACCTGGGTCTTTAAACCAGTCTCCTGTGTAGAATTGAATAGCCGGAAGTTTTGCGGACGGTTTGGCCGCCATTACTCACCCTCTTCGGCTCTGATGTTCTTGACGATACTCGAGACGTATCGCACCGCTTTATTCTCGTAGACCCCGTTTCTGAAGGCGATTCCATACCATTCAAGAACCCGATCGGCACCAAATTCACGGCACCAATTCGCGATCCTTCTCGCCTCCGTTTGGTCCATTATCACTGAGTTAGTTTCATAAGCAGAGCATTTAATATTGACTGCCTCTTGGAGCCTGCGCTTGTCGGCCGCGATTGCAAGGGCCATCGCTTCTGCCTGGTCCTGAAGTGTTTTCGCTTCTGCCGTAAGGCGATCAATCACTTGTGCGCTGGTCGGAGCGTTCGACAGGCTGCGAGCCCCTTTGCCGCCATTGCATTTATTGCATGCAGTGACGAGGTTGTCATAGGTGTTACCGCCGCCCTCTGCTACGCTTACGACGTGATCTGCGTGAAGCTCGACGCCTTCTTGTCCAGCTCTGGCGCCACAGTAGCGGCACGCGAACCCATCGCGCGCAAACACCGACCAACGCAATGACGCACTGATGTCCTTTCGCTTTGCCATATCACATCCCTGCAAAGCCCCGCGCACACATCCCTGCGAGGCAAGCCCAAAAAGCCCATTTCACGAATCAGCCGCCGGCGTCTCTCATGTCCGCATCCTCCGTGCGCCACGGCGACCAGTCGTGTCGGTCGCTCGCATGGTCACGCGCTTGCGAACGATGATGGTCCGCCCGTCGGGTATCTCGACCTCGATATCGGCGTCGCATTCGACCGAGTAATCACCGCACGCTTGCCGGTAAACGCTACGCGGCGTGAAGGTTGGCGGTCGCACTGCACGCACCGCGTTTCCATCAAAGAATTCCTTGTCAACTGCCATAAAACCGCCTCACATGATACCCATGAAATTCATGGTAGTCAAAAACTTCTGCTGGAGAATTTCTCCGCACATGACGATGATTGACATCATGGCGAAGCGAACACCACCCCCAGCCGGAACGAAACTGATGCAAGCGAACATACCGGCGGCGATCCTAAAGCGATTCAAAGTCGCCGTTGCTTTGCGGGTCACCACAATGACCGAGGCGCTAGCGGAACTCATCTCGCAGTACGCTGACGACGCCAAGGTCCCTCCTGCTCCAAAGGGAAAGTAGGGCAGCCATCCCGCAGGAGGTCCAGGGCTATCGACGGTCATCAGAAGCACCTTTTCCATAGCGACCCTTCCTCGACCCCCTGCGGCCAACGCCAGCCGGCCCTGGACGAGCCGGCGCGGTCAGGCGGGGGCTCCGAAAAGAGCCATCTCAGTTTGCACGTCGTCCGCCTTGATCTCTTTCAGGTTGCGGACAGCCTGGCGGTAATACGTCTGCTTCAGTTCCACCCCAATGCCACGCCGTCCATTCAGCGCGGCCCCGTAAACCTCAGAGCCCACACCCATGAACGGCGTCAACACAATCTCGCCTGGGTTGCTCCACAGCACGCACGCGCGCTCAATCACGTCCAACTGCAACGGATGAACGTGCTTCTCGTCTTCGTCATCCTTGCACTTGTTCAGAACGCGGTCGATGCGGATGTCGTCCCACACCGACGAGGCATATTGCCGCCAGATCCATTGAGAGTACGGGTTCTTCTTCTGGTCCCCTTTCATCCCGCGGTACTCCAATAGTTCCGCCGGCATCTTCCGTTCGCCGGCGTATTCCAGAAGCCCGACCTCGTGAGTTACCGGAACCCGGTTGTCGCCCCGGCGCCGGAACATCAACAGGAAGTCGGCATTGGCAATACTGCATCGGGTCGAGTCTTCGCACAAGGTCTTGTGGTGCAGGCTTTTCATCATGGTTCGATTGCGAACCATCAGCGGCTCTTTCCAGATCACCCTCCGGCCGCCGTAGGCAAAGCCCCGTTCTCGGTGCAGCCGGATGATCTCCCCCGGCAAGTCAAACATCTCGTCACACCCGGCATTGCTCAGCGGAATGTCCATGCAATGAACGGCGCTGATTCGGCCCGGCATCGTAACCCGCTCGATTTGGTCAATGCAGTATCCGTAATGCTCAAAGAACTCGTCATGATCGATGCTGTTGCTCAGGTCTCGCTCATCGCTGGAATACTGGTATAAGCCAGCAAACGGCGGCGAGTAGACAGTCAGATGCACCGACTCATCCGGCATTCCCTTCATGACCTCTATGCAGTCGCCATTGTATGCGGCGAATCGCTCGGTAATGCACTGTTCAGCAACCATCCTGGAACCTCTTGTTGTTTTGTGAAAATGTTGGGACGCTCAACCTTCATTGCGCCATTCATCTCTCGAATCAATGCCGAGAACATCTTGGACGCCTGATCGGCCTTTCGGCGCACGTTCGCTAGAAC
>NZ_CAJATU010000187.1 GCF_903944925.1 uncultured Rhodopila sp.
CCCGCCGTCTCCGTCGCCACAAACGGCACTTCCTCCGCCGCCGCTTTCTTCTGCCGCTCCACCTCGGCCCGTTCCTCCATGCGCCGCACAGCCCATCGCCAGTGATATCCGCGAGCCTTGGCGACCTGCCGCAACTTTGGCTCGGTATCGGCAAGCTCCATGAGCCGGTACCAGTCGCGCCCCTTCGCTGTTGCAATATCGATTCCGACGGCCCATTCCGGCCCGGCAGGCGGGGAGGCGACCGGGACGAGCGTCCCTTCGACCTGCTCCGGCAACGCCGTTTCGGTCGGCTCAGGTGCATTCAATACGCACCCGACCGGTCGATCTCCCTCGCCGCAATCCGCCTCCGCGCGCCATCCCGGCGCGACCGCGAACACGCGAAAACAAACCTCGCAGGTGCGAACTGGATCGGCTGCCGGCTTCTTTTTCTTGGCGTCCAGCGACCACTCATGGATTTTGTCCGGCAACCCGTGGCGATGCACGTTTCCGGCATGATCAAGGATAATCGCCGCCGATCCATCCGGTTTCGGGCGCAGGCATCGGCCAACTTGTTGTAGATGCAGCCCGAGCGATTGCGTCGGCCGCAGCAGGATCGCCCCGGCGACAACCGGCACATCCACGCCCTCGCTGATCAGTTCGCAGGACGTAAGGATTTGCAGTTCGCCGTTGCCGATTGCCGCGATGCGCCGCCGCCTCTCGGTCTTATCCATCGCGCCATCAACCGAAGCGGCGCGATATCCTGCTTCACGAAATTCTGCCGCGACGTTCTCGGCGTGCCTGACCGTGACGCAGAACGCGATCGCCGGTCGGCCGTCCAGGTGTTGGCGGTAGTGACCGATTGCCGATCCGGTCAAGGTTTTTTTATCCATGAGCGCAGCAAGTTCTTCGATCGAATAATCGCCCATGCGCGATTTGATGCCGCCCGTGTCCGCTTCGGTTGGCGGCGCAAGATACTGATATCGCGCGAGAAAACCGCGCCCAATCAGGTCTATCACAGTTGGCCCGATGACCATTTCGTCGAAAGCGTCGCCGAGTCCGCGCCCGTCGAGGCGATGCGGCGTCGCGGTCACTCCGAGGATTCGCGCCCGCGGATATGCTGCGGCAACCCGGCCCCATGTTCCGGTAACGGAATGGTGCGCTTCGTCGATCGTCAGCAGGTCCGGCGCCGGCACGCTGTCCAGGCGCCGAGCGAGCGTCTGCACCATCGCGACCTGGCACAGATCATCAGTCTGCCGGTGCCCCGGTTGTATCCTGCCGTGCCTCACTCCTGAGAGATCCAGCGCCGCACTGATCTGATCGATAATTTCTTCACGGTGTGCAACGATGTAGGCGCGCTTTCTCTTGGCAATCGCATTCGCAGATATGTGCGCAAATGTCACAGTGTTATGAGTTACGGTAAAATCACCAAGAACGAACAGTCTGTCAGAACCAAAAACCTCAAATCCGAAATATTCTCCAACTCCTATGCTCTCAACTTTTATTCCAGTTACGAGAGGGTCTTTGATTTGCGCACGCGGCTCGGCTTGTTTTCTTGGAATCAAAGTTGGTATCGTCTCAACTGGCCCATTGATATTGCATCTCCAATAAGTCCCAACGGACCCATTGTTATAGCAAGTTTTTTTGGCTTCCGCCTTGTTGGCTGAAAATCCCAATGATCTCGCGACAAAAATCACATCATCAAGTAAACGCTCTGATTTCAGAGTGAGTTCAAACCCGCCCTTGGCTAAGCTTCCATCCGTATCAAGAACCCCGGCAAGAACCTTCCTCCGTTCATCCTCGCTTCCAGTTTTGAACCGATGCGGAATGTGCTTATTCATTATTAATCCGTATTGGTGTAGCGCGAGCGCGATCGGGTTTGTGCGATGCCCTCGTCCTATAGGTCTTTCTCCCGTTGTGAAGTGATAATTTCTAGACCCAGGGCTATTTTCTTCTTCCCGAATAGATAAACCAACCCTCATCGCGTAACTTCTTAAAAACGATGCAACTTCTTCGTCCCCGCATGTGATGCATGGGAACCGGCTTGTACCGTCGCCAAGCCACACACCAAGAAAATATGGATCAAGACGCAGAGGCTCGGAGTGGTCTGGAAAATCAACAGCTACCCGCCACCCCTTTGCGCAGTGACGAAATGTCTTGTTTTTGTTGAGATATTCCCTGACGGTAAGATTAACGATTGTCCCGCCCGGTATTCCGCATGAGTTCATTGATCCATTCGTCATCTTCAACGAAAGAATATGCGACTCGTTTACGACATACGGGCGTCCCTTCTTTGGGACAATACGAAACATCTCTTCTTTTCCGCGCGCCAGAGACACCACGCAACGAGGCCAGCTATCTGGACCCATCAGAAGGTCGCCTACTTCAACGCTCTCCACGGTTTTAATGCGCCCATCGAACATGAGGACAGGTTCTCCCTTCCCCAAACACTTACCCGATCCGGTCGGGCTGACCGCGAGTACGCGCCGATGACGCGCGAATGCCGCACGGATGCGCTCGACCAGATCGCGCTGATAGTCGCGGAGTTCGACGGTCACTTCC
>NZ_CAJATU010000188.1 GCF_903944925.1 uncultured Rhodopila sp.
AAAGAGGGAATCACCGACGTATCCGAGATCCACGGCGGCGTGAGCGACAAGGCCCGCGAGCAAGGCGCGGCAGACTTCCAGAGCGGCAAGAATCGCGTTCTGATCGGAACTGTAAACTCTGC
The DNA here is from genome assembly GCF_903944925.1 of uncultured Rhodopila sp. Taxonomy (GTDB): domain Bacteria; phylum Pseudomonadota; class Alphaproteobacteria; order Acetobacterales; family Acetobacteraceae; genus Rhodopila. The sequence continues at coordinate 123 of NZ_CAJATU010000188.1, forward strand.
CGGCACAGGCATCAATCTGGACGACACGGTCGGCAACGCGCCGCGCACACTGACGAACATGACGGCCCCCTTCTCGGCAAATGAAGTCGTACAGGCTGCCGGGCGAATCAATCGGCTCAGCACTAAGAGCCCGGCGATCATTCGCAATCTGTACGCCGATACCGAAGTCGATGACTGGAATCGCGGGCTGACGGAGCGGAAGCTTCGGACGCTGGGCGCGGCCGTCGGCGGGGACGTGCGTAAGCTCGACGTAGATTTTAAGCCAGAGTCCCAGGAGGAGCCGTACCAGTGGCCATCGCTCATCGGCAAGTCGTCTCCCACGCCGATTCGCCAGCCTGTTTCCAGCGAGGCGACAAAGCCAGCGACATCTGTTCCGCATCCCCACGCGGTTGCGGCGACAACGCCGGCGACAGGAAACTCAAAGACGGTTTACCTTCGCGGCAACACCTTTAAGCACAAGGAGAAGTTCAAGGCCGCCGGTTTCCGTTGGCACGGAGAGAAAAAGGCGTGGTATGGACCGTCGCACAAGATGCCGCCGTTGCCGAGCGGCGTTCACGCAAGCGAGTTCTCCCGCCTCCGCTCCCGCGCCGCTCGCGAGATCTTCCTGAGCCTCGAAGACGAGCCGCGCGACGATCATGGGCGGTGGGAGTCCGTCGGCGGATTGTTCCCCCCGACAAGCAAGAACCGCCCGACCGCCGCAGACCTGGCCGCCGATGCCGAGAACGAACGCGACCGCATCGCAGCGACCCGGCACAGCGCCCGGGCCGACAAGGGCACTTTCGCCACCAAAACCATCAGCGGCAAAGGCGATCTGAAAACAACAACCCCGGAGTACGCCGCGCAGATCCAACGTGCGCGGCGGTACGCCGCGGACCGGGGCGGCACCATTGCCGAGCAAGAGAAGGGGCTGGGCGGCACGCGCAGCGGTCGCAACCAGTACGCCAGCGAAAAGACCGGGTCGAACGTCGAGCGATGGAGCGACGAGAAGACGTCGGAGATGGCGAACTCCATCAAGGAGCACCGGGCGGCGGCGGAGTATCACGCGAAGATGCAGGCCAAGGGGAACGAGGACGCGCACGGCGCGGCCGCACTCGCCCACAAGGCGGCGGCACAGGCCCTGGTCAACGCCGGGCGCGAGAAGGGCGGCGGGGTCGTATCCAAGGCGGCGAGGGAAGCCAGCAAGCGGGCGCACGCCGGACCTGAACTGGATGACTTCTCGGCTTTGCTGTCGCGGGTTTCGCTGAAGTCGTTTGCCGGGCGCGAGATTTGGCTAGACCGGATCGAAGCCAAGGGGCCGCCGGATTACTACCGCACAATAGACTCGAAAATCGTTCCGTTCTGGGGCACCGACCCCAACCCCACCGAGTCGCGCCGCTGGGAGAAGCACCGCGCCGCCGAAATCGAAAAGGCGATGGCCGAGCGCAAGGCCAGAACGATCCACGTTGCCACCAAGGCCGGCGACCACGTCGTCGAGCATGACGCCACCAAGGTTCACCACACCAGCCCCGAAGGCGAAACGGCGACGGAGCACCACAACACGCAGGGCGATGCCCGGCGTGCGGCGGCGGCCAAGGCGGCACACATTGAGGCCGAGGCCCACAAGGCCGGCTCGCACCTGAAGACCGAAACGGCAATTCCCATCGACGAAGAAACCGCCGCCGGCATCAAGGCCGGCCATCTGGCCGTCCCGACCGAAGGCGGCGAGATCGACCCGCACCTGGCCGAAGCCTACTCCCGCCACGCTGCCAAGCAGGGCTACAAGGTCGGGGAATGGAAGGTCAACAAGGATACCGGGGAAGCCACGGCGACGGTCGCAAAGGCGAGCGCCAAGCCAGCGACCGTCCCTGCCGAGCGCATGAGCGAATCGGATATCAAGCAGGCCCGCGAATCCTTCGCCGAGCGGGCCGGCTGGA
>NZ_CAJATU010000189.1 GCF_903944925.1 uncultured Rhodopila sp.
CGGGCTGACGCTGCCGGGCCGGGTTTGGATCAAGGCGGGGCGATATTGGATCGCCTACCGCAAATAGCAGCCTCCGACCATCGTCGGCGTGTTCTGCGAGTCGGCCAATATTCCCGCGCGATTGTAGGGTCGCCGGTAACCGCACGACCGTCTGCGTGCTCGGCTTACCTGACCTTTGCGCTGGCCCTTCGCCGCGCCGCGGGCAGGACAACATTGTCCTCATCGACCAGTTGACCGTCCTCATCCGCCGGATCGTCCAGTGAGGCCCACCATCCCGGTTGGCCATAGGTGAACGGCGCGCCGCCGGCATCGATGGTCAGCATCTTCACGCCACGCCGCAACGGCCGCCCGGTCTCGGCGCTTAGGATCGTGTCAGGGTAGTCCCGAGGATGGCTCATCAGGATCGTCGTCATCGCGTGTGCCGCACCCACCACCAGGTCGCCCCGCCACCAACCGCGACGAGCACCAGCGGCGCGAGCAGCAGGTAAAGATCGAACCCGCTCATGGCATCAGCCTCCCCAAACCGGTCAATCGCCCCGGCTGATCCCGGCACTCTCCCCGCCCGCCCTCCTGGGCAGCCGCTCGATTTCGTCTCCGGCCGCCTCCCGCGCGCGCCGCAATTCGTAAAGCTGCTGCAGGTTCAGCCAAACTTCCGGCCCGGTCTGGAACCAGTGACCGAGGCGCAACGCGGTGTCGGCGGTAATCGCCCGCTGGCCGTTGATGATCTGCGTCACCCGGTTGACCGGCACCGCGATCTGCCGCGCCAGTTCGGCCGCGCTCATACCGAGTTCCTGCAGTTCGTCGGCCAGATGCTCACCGGGATGGATAGGCGTGCGTGCCATGGTTGTGCCCCCTCGCCAACTCAGTGGTGGTAATCGACGATTTCGACCTCGCTCGGCCCCGGGTCGCCTTCCGGCCATTCAAAGTAAATCCGCCACTGGTCGTTGATGCGAATACTGTACCGCCCTTACGATTGCCTTTGAGCGATTCCAGCCGGTTGCCCGGAAAACCTTTCAGTGTACAGGAAACTTGCCGTCGGCGCGATCAAAGCTGTTGCTACCGTGCGCAAACCGCTTGACCGCCTGCTTCCGCACCGGCCGCCGCGCCCGGCCACGCCACGCGCAACGCCCAATCCCGTCGCTTCGCGACCAACACGTTGCTACACTGCACCGCATGGACGGCCTCCAGCCCGCACGCCACCGCCTGATCCCCGCGTTCCTCGACCCCGGCGGCAATCCGTCGCGTCGTTCGCAGATCCTCCTCGCCCTGATCGCCTGCCTCGTCGCCGCCAGCCCGGCCTTCATCATCCCGCATCCGGCGGTTATCGCCGCCATCGGGATCGTCCCGCTGGTCATCGTCTTCGCCTTCTACAATCCGTTCGTGCTCTGCCTCGCCTTCATCTGCTTCAGCTTCTTCCGCATCCACGAAGCCTTCATGGTGCTGAACCCGCTGCACATCCCGCAGATGCTCGCCATCGGCACACTGACCGTGCTGGGCCTCCAGGTGCTGTTCCACCGCATCAAGGTCGCCTGGACCTCCGAGTTGAAGCTGTTCGCCATTTTCTTCGGCATGGTCACCTTCGGCGTCATGGTTGCCTCCGGGAGGGACATAGCTCTTGCCTACTGGACCGACACCTTTTCCAAGATCGCGCTGATGGTGTTCGCCATCGCCAGCCTGGCCAAGCGTCCGCAGGATTTCGCGCTCGCCAGCCGCGCCTTCGTGCTCTCCGGCATGCTGATCGCCACGGTCGCCATCTACAACCACGCCAACAATCTGGAGCAGGTGGAGGGCACCCGCGTCACCATCGGCCGCAGCACCGGCTCGGTGCTCGGCGATCCCAACGACCTGTCGCTGGTGCTGCTGTTCCCGTTGAGTTTCGCCGTGTCCCTGCTGCTGACCGCCCGCACCCCGTTCTTCGGCCGGGTGCTGGGGCTTATCGGCGCGAGCACCATCGCGGTCGCGATCCTGGATACGCAAAGCCGCGGCGGGTTGCTCGGCATGGTGGCGGTATGCGCGGTGTTCGCGGCGCAGCGGATCAAGAACAAGGCGCTGCTGATTGGCATCGGCGTTGTCGGCGTGATGGGGCTGTTCGCGGTGGCCGGGATCAGCGGCCGGCAGTCGGGCGGCGCGGCGGAGTCCGGCATGGTGGACGAAAGCAGCGAGGGGCGGCTGCGCGCCTGGGGCGCCGCCTGGCGCATGGCGCTCGCCCGGCCGCTGACCGGTGTTGGCCTGAACTGCTATGTCGCCAATTATTACGCCTACCAGGATTGGTGGGAGGGTTTCGCCAAGGCGGTGCACAGCACCTGGTTCGCGGCCCTCGCCGAAACCGGCTTTCTCGGCTTCGGCGTGTTCATCACCATGGTGTTCAGGACCGTCCGCAGCGCCTTCCGCAGCGGCAAGGCGCTGTCCCGGCAAGCCAAAGGGGATCGATACGACCCGGCGGTTTTCGGCATGGCGCAATCCGTGATGGCCGGCATGGCGGGCTTCGTCGTGTGCGGGTCGTTCCTGACCCAGGCGTTTACCTGGCCGCTCTATATCCTGCTGAGTTTCTCCGTCGCCGTTGGCCGCTATGTCGAAGCCAACGCGGAACCCCCGGCCGGCAATGCCTGATGTCCGGTCATCGCGTGCGCCAGACCAGGGTTGCTGAAACCGCATAATTCCACACCACGCCGATCATCGCGCCGAGGCCGCCGGCGATCGTCCAGGTCGTGTTCTGCTCATACAGCACCCTGGCGATGCCGACATTGGCGACGGCGCCGAAGCCGCAGACGACCATGAACAGGATCAGGCCCTGCCAAAGCCGCGGGCCCTTCAGGCGCTGGTCGCGGTACGTGATCGCGTTGTTGAGCTGAAAATTGAAAGCCATCGCAACGGCCGTGGCGGCCGCCTGTTCGGTGCCGAAACCGAGCAGCGTGGTCTTATGCAGAATGCCCAGCACCAGCAGGTGGACCAGCACGCCGAGCGCGCCGACGAGGGCAAAGGAGAAAAAGCGCAGCGGGAGCAAGCCGCCGAACACCTTGTCTAGCAGCAGGCCGCCGAACTGGACCATCACCAGGGCGTCCATCTTGCTCTCCCCGGCGACGCGTTCGCGGAACCTGGCGGGGACTTCCAGCACACGCAGCGGCACCGGGCTGCTCAGCACCAGGTCCAACAGGATCTTGAATCCCTGGCCGTTCAGATTGCGGGCGAGCTCCTCGAACAGCGGCCGCGGCAGCATGAAAAAACCGCTCATGGGATCGGTAAGGCGAACCGGCAGGAACGCCTGCGCAAGGCGGATGCCGCCATCCGACAGCACATGCCGCCAGCGGCTCGACAGGCCGGCGTTGTCGCCGCCGGCGACATGGCGGCTGGCGACCGCAAGGTCGTAACGTCCGCCCTGCAAGGCTTCAAGCATCACCGGCAGTTGGGTTTCGTCGTGCTGCAGGTCGCCGTCGATCACCGCGACATAGGCGGCCGAGGATGACAGCGCACCCTCGATCACCGCGGACGCCAATCCGCGGCGGCCGATGCGGCGGATGCAGCGCACCCTGGTGTCCCCGGCGGCGATGCGGCGCACCTCCTGCGTCGTACCGTCGGGACTGTTGTCATCGACATAGATGACCTCCCAGGCGATGCCGGCCAACGCCGCGTCCAGCTTGGCGATCATCGGCGCCACGTTCGGGCGTTCATTAAACGACGGAACGATAACGCTTAACAATGGCTTGCCATCCGGCCCCCCGGCGGCGGGTGTCTGGTGCTGCATGGCCGTATCGAGCATGGGCTTTCCATTGATTGGGGCATCGGGACGAAGGCAGGAGGCGCTTGGGGCGGCCGGGCATGATCGTTGGCCATCTGATTCAAAGTAGCCCGGGCGCACGCAAACACAACAAGTTTCGGGAAAGCGCCAGCGGCTCTATTGTCGTACAAAATTATATCTGTCGAAATTCGATGGGGTTTCGTTGGTGAAAGAGTGCTATGTAGTTTCTTGCCCGCGCTTCCCCGCGCGGCGGAGGGCGACTGCGGGAGTCTCTCCGTCCTGGCTGTCCCGCATCAAAGGCCCTGTCCGCCCGGACAGGACCCGCCGGATACATCGTGTCGCCCGCCGGAGCCTCGAATGACCGCCCGCACAGTCCAGGTCAGCGCCGCCCTTCCACGCGTTTCGGCACCCCCGGGGGCATTGGTCTGGTGGGGCGCCATGCTGGCCGCGGCCATCGTTCTGCTCGCGCCGCTATTCGCCGTCGATATTCCGCCTCTGCTGGACTATCCGAACCATCTTGCCCGCCTGTTCGTGCTGGCAAGCCTGCCGCAGGACCCTTTGCTGTCGCGGATGTACATGGCGAACTGGCAGATCATACCCAATCTCGGAATCGATATCCTGTTTACCCCGCTGATGCACATCATGCCGGTGAACACAGTCGGCAGGGTGATGTTGGGTTTCATCCTGCTGCTCAACCTGGCCGCCGTCGCCGCCTACCATCGCGCCGTGTTTGGCTCCCGCTCGCTGTGGACCGCCGCCTCGGCGCTGGTTGGTATCAACGGCATCTTTTTGTTGGGCTTCCTGAACTTCGAGCTTTCGCAGGGGTTGGCGATACTGGCTGCCGCGGCCTGGATTGCGTTGCATCAGGAGCGACCCGTTGCGGCGGCGTTGTTCGGCGTGGCTGCCGCGATGGCCTTGTTCTTCTGCCATCTGATGGGCGTCCTGATCTTCCTGCTGCTCATCGGCTCCGCCGAGGCCGCCCTGCTGTGGCCACGGATCAGCAAGCCGGGACTTGTCGTTGCCATGCTGCGGCCGGTTGCGATGCTGCTGCCACCCGTCGTCGCCACTCTGCTGCTTTACGCATTCAGCGCGCTTTCGCAGCATGCCGGCGGTACAGGCTGGCTCGGGTGGAAGGACAAAATTGTCTTTTCCTTGATGCCGTTCATGCTGAACTATGTGTTCTGGCTGGACGTGCTGACAGCGGCTGTCGTGGCCGGATTTCTGGCCGGGTGCCTGCTGACGCGGCATGGCCGGATCGCTCCAAAGGCGGTTGTTGCCATCGCGGTGCTTGCCGTTGCCTATCCATTCGCACCCAACCTTTTCAAAGGCACCGGGTTCGCCGACATCCGTATCCCGGCGATGATCGGCTTCCTGGTTTTCGCCGGCATACGGCCGGAACGATTCAGCCGTCGCGCCGGGATCCTGGCAGTGTCAGCCTTTGCGGCCCTGCTGCTGGTCCGGATGAGCCTGGTCGCGTTCGTTTGGCATGCTCATGCCGCCGATATTGCCGATGTCAGGCTCGCGATCGCCCCGGTCGCACCCGGCGAAACAGTCGCCGTGATCAGCGTTCCCAACGACGACCGGCCGAAGCCGAACAGCCTCGATACGACCGAGTTTCCATCGCATTGGCGAGCCGTGGGCCGCCGGCATATCGGGCTGAAGGACTACGATCCCCACCTCGCCAGCCTGCTGGTCACAGAGCGGCGGGCCTTCTGGCCGCGCCTGTTCACCGACCCGTCGCAACAACCGTTACTGGTGCGCCCGGAGTACCGGAAATTCAAGGACAGGCAACTTCCCGACTACGAGGAGATTGTCGCGATGTTGCAGGAAAAGAACGCGGGCCTCCCGGAAGGTGCCAGCAAACCGTTCTGCGGCTTCGACCATGTGCTGTTGCTGGATGGCGGGGCGATACCGGATGTCGAAACGCTCGCCCCGGACTGGTTGCGGCTCGAGGTCAGTACAAAAATCGCCGGCCTGTACAGGGTCATCGGATGCCCGGCGGAGTGACAGGCAAGGTGCTTGGTCCGCGACGCGAATAGCTTGGCATTTTGCGAATCCCGCCAGTGTTAAGGCCAACTGGACTATGCTCCGCCAACCTCCACTGGCACGGGCGCTGCATCGTAGACGACATGAAACATTCCAGGCCCGTTAGCACCAGCCTTGCCATCCGGGCAACGCGTCGTCTTGACGGGCGCCGACACGCAAGCCGCAACCGTCGAAGGCTTTGACGACCGGGGCGGCCGCGCCCTCCGTGACACCCGACTATTCCCCGGCACACCAACAGGAGTCGCCCGTGCTGCTCGACCGTTTCCGCCAAAAGACCATGGATGTCGCCCTCGGTGCCGCCGGGCACCTGTTCCCTGACCACGTCCGCGGCATGCCCCCGTCCGAACCGGTCGAAGTCCTGTGGCCGGAGACCTATTCCTGGCCGATGTTCGCCGCCTGGGTGGATAGCCTGCGCGCCGGCTTTGCCTCACTGACCACTGTCACGCCCGGGCCCGAGCCACTCATCCTGCGGGACGTCGTCTCGGTTGAGTTCCGCCACCGCGGCCAGCCCTACAAGATCGGCATCGATGTCGGCGACCTGTCGTACATACCTCCGGAGAACCCGGGCCAGTTCTTCCTGTATTTCAAGATGCAGTTCGACAAGGGCGGCTACCCCTGGCCGAACGTCGTCCCCGGCGGCTTCGTCCCCTACGGCAACCGCATCTACGATGTTCTCGGGCCGATCCGCCGGCTGCGCGACGCTAGGAGCTTCCGTTACGACGTGCACGGCCGGTTCGGCTCCGGGGCCGGTCATGACCGCCGCCGCCCCGTCATCGAGGCGCTCGCGGCGCAGCACGATTTCAGTTTCGAGGGCGGCTTCCGCCTGATGCGCCACGCCGCCTTCCTGTCCGAGGTCGCCCGCAGCCGCATCGGCATCGATCTGCCGGGAAAGGGCGATTTCTGTTTCCGCCTGATCGACTATATGGCCGTCGGCACCTGCATCGTCGCGTGGGAGCAGAACAACCTTCTGCCCGTCCCGCTCGAACACGGCCGCAACATCATCTTCACCGAGCCGAACGGCCCCGCCGTGGTCGATGCCTGCCGCCGGCTCCTGGCCGAACCCGATCGCATCGAAGCCCTCGCCCGCGAGTCCCGCGCCACCTTCGATCGCCATCTGCACCGGTCGCAGCTCGCCTCCTATTACCTGGGCTGCTTCCTTGACCGCGTCGCCGCCAGGCAATCCGCACCTGTGATGACATCCGTATGACGCTTAATCCCGGTATTGACACGACCCCGCCGGATGTTGCCAGATTGCGTCCAGTAAAGGAGACGCACCCGCGCTGTCGCGCTTGACCACGCCGTTCCGGCAGATCATCTCACCCGCTCCCTGCACCGGATCGGTCCGGCAGGGCAGTGGGATATGTCTGTGATGAACGGGAACAACCTCAAGCGTCTGCACGTCATCACCTGGGGCTGCCAGATGAACGTGTACGACAGCGGAAGGATGGCGGACGTCCTCGCCCCTCTCGGCTATGGGCCGGCGGCCGAGCCGGACGGCGCCGACATGGTCATCCTCAACACCTGCCACATCCGCGACAAGGCGGCGGAGAAGGTTTTCTCCGAACTCGGCCGCCTGCGCGGACTGAAAGAAGCCACCGGCGGCCGCATGATCCTGGCCGTCGCCGGCTGCGTCGCCCAGGCGGAAGGTGCCGAAATCCTCAGGCGCGCACCGTATGTCGATATTGTGCTCGGCCCGCAGACCTACCACCGTCTGCCGGAGATGGTCGCCCGCGCCAGCCGCGCCGGCAACGCGGTGATCGAGACCGACTTCCCGCCCGAGGACAAGTTCGACCACCTGCCGGAAAGCGCCACGCCACAGGGCGTTACAGCGTTCCTGACCATCCAGGAGGGCTGCGACAAGTTCTGCAGCTTCTGCGTCGTCCCCTATACCCGCGGCGCCGAGCAAAGCCGCCCCGCCGCCGCGATCATCAGCGAAGCGAAGCACCTGGTGTCGCAGGGCACGCGCGAGATCACCCTGCTCGGCCAGAACGTCAACGCCTGGCACGGCGGCGCAACCGGCGGCCTCGGCGGCCTGCTGCGTGATCTGGCGGAGATCCCCGGCCTGCTGCGTCTGCGCTACGCGACATCCCACCCGCGCGACATGGGCGACGAACTGATCGCCGCCCACCGCGACATCCCGGCGCTGATGCCGTTCCTGCATCTGCCGGTACAATCCGGCTCCGACCGCATCCTGGCGGCGATGAACCGCAGGCACACCGCCGACGACTACCGCCGCATCGTCGATCGCCTGCATGCGGCGCGGCCGGACCTGGCGCTGTCGTCGGACTTCATCGTCGGCCACCCCGGCGAAACCGCCGCCGACTTCGAAGCGACCCTGTCGCTCATCCGGGAGATCGGCTTTCCCCAGGCCTACAGCTTCAAATACTCGCCGCGTCCCGGCACCCCGGCGGCCGGCGCGGCCGAACAGGTGCCGGAAGCCGAGAAGGACCGCCGGCTACAGGTGCTGCAGGCCTTGCTGCGCGAGCAGCAGACCGATTTTAACACCGCCTGCGTCGGATTGGACATGCCTGTGCTGTTCACCGGCCCCGGCCGCCACCCCGGGCAAATCGGCGGACGCTCACCATTTCTGCAAGCCGTGCATGTCACGGGATCGCCACACCTTATCGGTCATGAATCGATGGTGCGAATCGTTGATATCCGTCCAAACTCGCTTTCAGGAACCCTTGTCCAGGAGAGACGAATCGCTTGACCCACCTCGCCGCCCCTCTGGCACCAACCGCCCCCGCCGCGTCCGGCGGCAAGGCCATGACCCTTCAGTTCAACGACAACACGTTGCTTCCCCTGCTGCTCGGCGATCACGACCGTCATCTGGTCCGCATCGAGCAGGCTCTCGGGGTCCGGCTGTCCTGCCGGGGCAACCGGATCGCCATCGCGGGGGATGCCGCTCGGGTCAATGTCGCGCAGGAATTGTTGCAAGGGTTATGGCGGCGGCTGGAACGGGGTGAAAGCGTGGGCAGGCCGGAAATCGAGGCGGCGATCCGCCTGGCGGATGCGGAGAACGATCCGCGCCTGCCGCTGTCCGACCTGCCGGCGATCCGCACCCGCCGCGGCGCCGTCGGCCCGCGTAGCCCGGGGCAAGCCGCCTATATGGAGGCGCTGGCGCAGCACGAGATGGTGTTCGGCGTCGGCCCGGCCGGGACCGGCAAGACCTACCTCGCCGTCGCCCAGGCCGTCGCCATGCTGCAGGCCGGCAAGGTGGACCGCATCGTGCTGTCCCGCCCCGCGGTGGAAGCGGGGGAGCGGCTCGGCTTCCTGCCCGGCGACATGAAGGAGAAGATCGACCCCTATCTGCGCCCGCTGTATGATGCCCTGCACGACATGATGCCGGCCGATCAGGTGATCCGCCGGATGACCAACGGGGAGATCGAGGTCGCCCCGCTGGCCTTCATGCGCGGCCGCACCCTGGCGCATTGCTACGCAATATTGGATGAGGCGCAGAACACCACCGCCATGCAGATGAAGATGTTCCTGACTCGGATGGGCGAGGGGACGCGCATGGTCATCACCGGCGACCTGTCCCAGGTGGATCTGCCGACAGGGGTGCGCTCCGGCCTGGGCGACGCGCTGGATACCGTCGAAGGCATCCAGGGAATCGGCGTGGTGCGCTTCGGTCAGCGCGATGTCGTGCGACATCCTCTGGTAGCAGCGATCGTTGGCGCCTATGATCAGCGCGATGCAGCAAAGGGCGAGGCGCGCCGCGAGCGGGAACGTCCGCAAACGAGCGAGTACGAAAACACCGATGGAACCTCCTAGTACCCGGCCGCCCGGGATCGATGGCCCCGCCATCGACCTTATCGTGGCGGATCCGGCCTGGCACAGGCTGATACAAGGCGCCGATTCGATTGCCCGGCGGGCGGCGCATGCCGCGGGAATGGAAGGGACGATCGTCCTGTCCTCCGACCGGGTCGTACGCGCGCTGAACGGGCGCCACCGCGGCAAGCACAAGCCGACAAACGTGCTGACATACGAGCATCCGGCGCCGGAGATCATCCTGGCGTTGGGCGTGGTGCGGACCGAGGCGGCGGCTCAGGGCCGGCGGCCGGGGCACCATCTGGCGCATCTGGTCGTGCACGGCGCGCTGCACCTGCAAGGCGAGGATCACGACCGCCCCGGCGATGCGCGCCGCATGGAAATGGCGGAATCCCGCATCCTGCATAGCATCGGCGTGCCCAACCCGTGGAAACGCGCATGAGCGGGCATCGCGGAAGCCTGCTCGGCCGCCTGGGGTCCCTGCTGGGACGCAAGCAGTCCGAGCATTCGTTGCGGGAGTCGATCGCCGAACTGGTGCAGGAGGCCGCCGACGAGCAGGACGTTCCGGGCGAGGAACCCGGGCTCGATCGGCATGAACGCCTGCTGATCGCAAACGTGCTGCGGCTGCGGGAGACGATGGCCGACGACGTCATGGTGCCGCGCGCCGACATCGTGGCGATGCGGGCGGATTCGACCCTGGCGCAGACGATCGAGCTGATCCGAAATGACGGCCACTCGCGCCTGCCGGTATATCGTGAGCAGTTGGACGACGTCATCGGCATGGTCCACATCAAGGACGTGTTCTCGTATGTCGGGCGGCCGGAGGCGTTTTCGCTGGAGGCGATCCTGCGCAAGCCGCTGATGGTGGCGCCGCAGATGCCGGTGCTGGATTTGCTGTTGCAGATGCGGATGCAGCGCATCCATCTGGCTCTGGTGGTGGACGAATACGGCGGCATCGACGGGCTGGTAACGATCGAGGACCTGGTCGAAACGATCACCGGCGACATCGCGGATGAGCACGACGACGTCGAGGCGCCGATGTTCACCGAGCGGCCGGACGGGGCGCTGGATTTGAACGCGCGGCTGTCGATCGAGGATTTCGAGGAGAAGGTGGGGCCGATCCTGACCGAGGATGAGCGGGATGCGGATATAGATACGGTGGGTGGGCTGGTGTTCACCCTGGCCGGCCGCGTGCCGGCACGGGGCGAGGTGATCAGCCATCCGTCGGGGATCGAGTTCCGGGTGCTGGATGCGGATGCGCGGCGGTTGCGGCGCCTGCGGGTGCGGCGGCCGGAGAAGACGGAGGCTGCCGCGGCTTGAGGGGTTGATTGGGGCCGGACAGGTATTATCGCCTCCAGCCGTGCAAATGTTCTCTGCATTGCCGTCGAGGCTTTGAGCATGCGATCGATAGGTGCCCTATCGCTCATGCTACTGCTCCGTCGAGGTTTTTTGCGGCCAGCTAGCGGCGCGGATTCTGATCCTGCTGCGGTTCGGGTGCCGGCGGCGCAACAATGACCTGTGGCTGGAACTGCCGGGCCGCCGTTATGGAGTTGGCGATCGCCGAGGTCTGGGCTGCGGTTTCGGCGCGCATGGCCCGGAACTCCTCACTGAGTTGTTTGGATAGGCCATCCATCCGAGCGCCGAGTTCCCTGATCTGGCCATCCATCCGCGTGCCCAGTTCCCTTATCTGGTTATCCGTCCGGGCGCCGAGTTCCTTGATCTGGCTATCCGTCCGCGTGCCCAGATCCTTGATCTGGCTATCCGTCCGCGTGCCCAGATCTTTGATCTGGCTATCCGTCCGCGTGCCCAGATCCTTGATTTCACCCCTCATGCCGTTGATCGAAAAGATACCGATGGTGAGAACAACACCCATGGCGGCCATCACAATGCTCAATGCCGTCAGGGCAAGGGGAGGGAAGGACCTGAAGCCCTCAACAATGCCCTCCAGTTTCGCAAGGCGCTCCTCGATCATGACCGAATCCTGCCGCTGGCCGGATGACGTAGCAAGACACGTTTCATCGTTATCGTCTTTCGCTGCCGCAGCGGGATCGCCGCTCGGGCGCGCCCGGTCGTGAAGAATACTCTCGCTCATGCCGGCCCTTCACCGCTCAGGTCGCCGATCGGCTATGTTCCCGGGTCAAGCGACGCCATGATGATCGTCACGCCGGCGGGTGGCTTTCTTCTACCCCGGGAAGGTTAACGAAAGGTTTCCCCGCGGCGACGAAATCGGGCGGTACCAACAGTCATACAAATACATGCAGAGAAGTCTCGGATGTCGGGGGAGACGCACCAGTGCATCGGGCTTTTCCGCTTGTACGACCGGGCACCACAAATAAAATCGGCGGTATCCCGAAGGACACCGCCGACTTCGCACCCAAGCCGTTAGTTACTTAAGCAGTTCGGTCGCTCGCCGCACCCAACGCCGCCTGCGCCGCCGCAAGGCGGGCAACCGGGACCCGGAACGGGCTGCACGACACGTAGTTCAGCCCAACCTTCTCGCAGAATGCGATGGAGGCCGGGTCGCCGCCGTGCTCACCGCATATACCCAGCTTCAGGTCCTTCTTCGTGGCGCGGCCCTTCTCAGCGGCCAGGCGAACCAGCTCGCCCACGCCTTCGACGTCGATCGACACGAACGGGTCCTTCGGCAGGATGCCCGCGTCAACATAGTAAGGCAGGAACTTGCCGGCATCGTCGCGCGACAGCCCGAACACCGTCTGAGTCAGGTCGTTGGTGCCGAAGCTGAAGAAGTCGGCAACCTCGGCGATCTGACCGGCCAGGATCGCGGCGCGCGGCAACTCGATCATCGTGCCGACGGTGTATTCGACCTTGGTGCCGGATTCCGCGAACACCTCGGCGGCAACCTTGTCCACCTGGGCGTGCGTCAGTTGCAGTTCCTTCATCATGCCCACCAGCGGGATCATGATTTCCGGATGCGGAGTCTTGCCGGTCTCCTTGGCCACCTCGACGGCGCCCTCGAAGATCGCCCGCACCTGCATCTCGTAGATTTCCGGGAACGTGACGCCCAGCCGGACGCCGCGATGGCCGAGCATCGGGTTCGCCTCGGCCAGTTCCGCCGCGCGCCGGCGGATGGTCTCGATATCCGTGCCGAGCGAATTCGCCACGTCCTGCAGTTCCTGATCCGCGTGCGGCAGGAACTCGTGCAGCGGCGGATCGAGCAGCCGGATCGTCACCGGCAGCGGCGCCATGATGGTGAAGAGCTGGCGGAAATCCTCCCGCTGGAACGGCAGCAGGCGCGCCAGGGCGGTGCGGCGGCCGGCTTCGGTGTTGGAGATGATCATCTGCCGCACCGCGAGGATGCGCTCCGGGTTGAAGAACATGTGCTCGGTGCGGCACAGGCCGATGCCCTCGGCGCCGAACTTGCGAGCGGTCTCGGCGTCCAGCGGCGTTTCCGCATTGGCGCGCACGCCCATGCGGCGATAGGTGTCGGCCCATTCCATCAGGGTGCCGAAATCGCCCGACACCGTCGGCTCGACCATGGCGAC
>NZ_CAJATU010000190.1 GCF_903944925.1 uncultured Rhodopila sp.
AGAAAGCTGGCGGCCTGCGTAGACGCCGACTTGTCCCGCTACGGAAGTAGACATTGCGTGCTCCTTTCAGAGCGTGGGAGTGGGAAATCCGATCCGGCAACGCGCCGGGCCGGGGCCGGCTTGATTAGGCCGATTGCTTGGTCAGTTCAGCTTCAACGGCGCCGACGGGCTTGCCGGTGAAGGGGTTGATTCGGGGTTCGTCTTTACCCTGCTGCTGGCCGTTCTGGTTGCGCGGGTCGAGCCGGGAAAGCTCCTGCAAGTTCGCTTCGCCGGTGCCGGGGTCATTGGGCTTGTACTCCAGCAGCACGTCGAGGATGGAATCGGCGGCGCACGGAGCCTCGTCGGTTTCGCGCGACAGATTGAACACGTTGACGCGGTCCTGGGTGCCGATGGTTGAATGCTTGATCCGGGCGATGGCCGCCGGGGTCCAGCCCTGCTTGGCAAGCCGTTCGCACTTTTCGTTGAGCCGCATCCACCGCTCGGCCATCACGCCGGCGCCTTCCCGGCTCATGAGGATTTCGCGGCCGGACTGGCTGGCAATCTGGTCGCGAGACAGGTTGATTTGCTCCGTTGCTTTCGTCTCGGCCTCTTCGAGTTGGGTGCGAGACAGCTCAATGGCCTGCTCCTGCTCGGTGGTGATACGGCTCAGTTCTTGGATGTCGTCGCGCTGTGCGTCGAGTTCGTCGGCCGCCCGCGCGAGCAACACCTCGTCGGTTGTCTCTGCGGGAAGCCCGGTGCGAGCGAGAAGCCGCTCGCGAATTGCGGGGTCCATATCGTTGCTCCTGGGGGCGGTATCGCCCTCCGGTTGGACAGCGGCTTGTGATGGCGCTTCCGCCGCCGCTGGTTCGGCCGGGGCGCTTGGTGTTTCGGTTGAGTCGCGGAAGAAATAGACGGGGGTTTCCGGGGTCGCCTCGCCCTCTTTGCGGGACAGTTGCGTCGGGGTGAACGCTCCCATGCCGAAGATGACCGGGTCGGGAGTGACGGCGCTATGGATGATCGCGCTTCCCCACCGCTTGCCCTTGGCATCCACGTAGTCCGGGTCGATGCCCAGCGAGCCGCGGTTGCGCAAGGCGACGAGCGGGGCGTCTTCTCCGATGAATTGATGCGTGAGCTTGAGCCGCGCTTTCCCGCCGGGGCCTTCAACGACCTTGGCGTCTTTGACGAATCCGAGATTCGAGCGGGCACCCTTGGCGTGGTCGCAGGGGATGTACAACTCAATCCCCGCGTCGGCCATTTTCTTGTAGGTGTCCGCCCACTGGTTGATCTGCTCCCGGCTGGCCTTGATGGCTTTGCCGGTGGTCGGGTGGACGTACTCCCCCTCCTCAATCATGTCCCGGTCGAGGTAGGTGCAGGGGAACGACTTCTCTGCCCCGCCGACCTTGAGCCGGATTTCCTCGGGCCAGTCCGCGCGCTTGGGGGCTTGGTTGAAGTACCCGAAGTCGGCGCCGGGGCGGTTCAAGAAGACAACTGCCGCACTGCTGGCGACCGTCGCGGGAAGCTGGTCAAAGGGAGAGCAGCCGTCGCCGGTGGGCGTGGTTTGCGTTGTTTCCATATTAATTGTGGTTTATTCGATGTAAGTCTAGCTAAATGCGTGACTTAAAGCAGAAATAATTCTGAGATAAATAGCTTGACAGCTAGGCTAAGATGCCCTATACTTCTCTTGTCAATGGGGGCAAGGAACTGAACGAAAGGAAGCCATGGACAGCACGACCCAGACAGCCGGATTGATCGGATACTACCCCGAAATGGGAGAGGCCCGACCCGAAACCAAAATCGAAGCCCGCCTGGCTCACTACGGCAAGCACTACTTCCTTACCTCGTCCGTGCAGTTGTCCGGGCGCGGCGTTGAGTTCCTGAAGACCATCAAGCCCGGCGACATGACCAATAGCCGCCGCGATGGCTGGCACGAATACAAGGTCACGCTCAAGGCGTTCGACGCGATCTGCAAGGCCCATGCGGTCGCCTGCGAAATCCTTCTGTGAGCCGAAGTCCGAACAGAACCAACCCCTTTACCGGAGAGAAGCCATGAGCAAGAAAATCGTCAAGTTTGGCTCACTCGAAATTGCCCGCCGCTACGTTGAAGCCAATGCCACGATTGAGCTGATCGGCAAGGACTGGACGGTATCCCTGATGATTAACCACCGCCGAGTAACAGGATGTGCTTACCTACGGCATCTAGCCGTGAACGAAGCAGCCGAGTTCGCGTTTCAGACCTGGCAAGCATCGCCTGAAATCGTCAAGCACCTTAAAGGCGTTATTTTCCACTGAGCCTGCCAGCGTACCCCGGCGATTCGCACCGCCGGGCAGGCATTTTTAAGGGGGCAACAAATCGGGCTCGCGCCGGGTGCAACCGGCCGAGCCCATGGGCAACGCTGTTAAGGAGCGCCACCATGAGCACTGTAGCCGAATCCACGTCCACGGTCATTACCCGATCCGCCCTCATCGACGGACTGACGGAGCGAGCGAAGCGCGGGGCGATCATCGCCACCATCGAAACCCGGACCGATCCGCGGCTGAAGAAGGCCAACCCCTTCGGCCCCAACGTCATCAAGCATTCGCTGGTCAACTGCGTCATCAACTGGCGCTACGAGGGCGCCGTGAACCGCCAGCGGGAGCGGGAAGGCACCGAGGCGACATTCGAGGCGTCACCGCGGGCGTGGGGCGAACGATTCGGGCCGTTCGTCATCCACAAAGGAAAATTTTACGTCGAGGCCCGCGTCCTGCGTGCCGAGTGCGATTACCAGTTGCCCAACGGCTCCCCGGTCCGCTACGAGGACATCAAACCGTATCTGCCGGGTCGCCAGTCGTCCGCCGAGTCCCAGGGCGTCGAGAAGGAAATCATCGTCCGTGACTACGCCGTCGAGAACATCGTCGGGTTGACGGTCGATGGCACCCGGTACGACGTGGTGGACGACATTGTCGAGCCGGTCGCCGCGGAGCAGGTTGCCATGACGGCCGCAGAGTCGCATGACCTGTTCGCGGCTTGCGTCGGGGCTTAGTGGCAAGCTACCCTGCCGGCCCGCTGGCAATTGGGCCAGCGGATCAACCGAGAGCCCCGATGATTACCCCGCCCGAACCGCCCGACCTTGACCCGTCGCTGTCGCCCGCCGAGCACTGGAAGGCCGGCTACCGCGCCGGCTACGGCAAGCGGGCCAGCGTCCTCGGCAAGCATGGCGGCAAGGCCCGTAAATCCGCATTGACCCCGGAACGCCGCAAAGAGATTGCCCGCGAGGCTGGCAGAGCTGGCGGCCGGGGGCGGAAGAAAGAGACGCCATGGACCCCTACGCATCCCTCCCCGGCTGGCACCTGATCGGCCAGTTCCCGGACCACGAGCCCGGCGATGTCGGCTCATGGCTTCTGCACCACAACGGCGAGGCGATGCTTTTGGAGGTGCCGCCGGGGCTGACGGTGGACGATGTTCGCAAGGCGATGAAGGCCATCGGGTCACCCCGGCTCAAGTTCGGGTTCGCCAGTCACCACCATTTCGACCACCTGGACCCGATGGCCTGGAGCGACCTGATTTACGCATTTCCTTCGACCGTCTTCATCTGTCCCGGCGAGCTGTCTTCCGGGGATCATTGCCTGCCCATCGGCGGGGAGCCATGCTGGCTCATTAAAGCCCCAAAGCACTCGATTTCTGATACTGTGACCGTGTTCCGCGGCGTGGGCATGACCGGCGACATCGAACTGCACCAACTCAAGTCGATAAACCGCGAAGTTCGCAAGGCGACCCGGCAAGCCAGCATGGACTGGCTCAAGGGATTCCAGAGGCGCCACGGCTACCACGTCCATTCTGTAACCAACGCTCACCAGCGCGAGCACAGCATCCGGCGGGGCGTCGATTGGGAGTCGCTGTTTTCATGCCGGGCATAGCTCCCGCGCCGCAAATGAGCGAAGGCGAGGCATGCCGCAGACGCCCTTGGCCGCAAGGGACCGCGGGACGAACCGCGACAGCGACTGGGGATCTTGCTTGCCCTTGGTTATGCCAATGTCGATCGGAACCATCTTGCCGCTGTCGGTCTTGATCCAGTTCTTTCCCTGCGTGTCGTGAATCTTCGTGCCGCTTTCCGGGTCCCTCCAGGCGTAGGGCGTGCCATCGTGGTACTCGCCGCCCTTGACCGGCTTCCATCCCTTGCTCCTGAGATGGGCAATCACTTCGTCGTTGCTCGGAGCGGACCCATTAATTCTCGCCGCGGACGTGACGACCTGGGCCTGCCCCTTGGCACCTTGAGTCACCCCGTGGACCTTGATGTCGAGGTCCGGCGCCAGCTTGTTCATCTGCTGGGCGTTGCGAATGTACTGGTGAACGTCCCCGAAGTTTCCGAACGTGTCGCCCTTGTTGAACTTGTAATAGCGGTCGCTGGCGGCGTCGTGGTGAACGTCGTGCTCCCAGCCCCCGACATTCGGCCCGCTGGCAACCGAGCGGAATTTCTCCGGCGGGATGTAAGCGCCAGACGCCTTGGCGGAGTTGAGCACTTGCCGGTTGTGCGAGCGGTCGGATTCCGCCTGGTCTTCGTCGCGGGCGTCCTCGATAATCTCGTCGGGCTTGTGTTCGACGCCGCTCGACTCCATCACCCGTGC
This sequence comes from uncultured Rhodopila sp., assembly GCF_903944925.1. GTDB lineage: Bacteria > Pseudomonadota > Alphaproteobacteria > Acetobacterales > Acetobacteraceae > Rhodopila. The sequence continues at coordinate 4,582 of NZ_CAJATU010000190.1, forward strand.
GAACTCTTCGGGGCTCTTGGCTTCCGCCGCAGAGACGCCACCTTTGAATTTCGCATGACCTCCGCCTTTGCCTGCGCCGGCGTCTGGCGCAGCGCCGCTTGCCGCCCCTCCCTTGCTCCCTCTGCCGCTTCCTTCGCCAGTGCTTGATACGGAGTCATGATTTCCCTTCGTCAACAGGCTGCGAACGAACCGCGTATGGGCCGGGCTCTGGCCGGTCATATGCGAAACGTATGCGTCGATGGCATACGGGCTATTGCCCAGTGGCCCGCTTTTGCCGGTTTCGTTCGCCGGGTTGGCCTCGACCACTTTATACCCTTGATCCGTCTTCACAACGTCCGGGGCGTAAATCTGCCCATTGCGTTCTGACGCCGGCAGTGCGTTGATTGCATCCTCTGCCGCCTTGGCCATGGCGCGGGTGTGCTCAGTCTCAAACACTTCCGGCGTCGGATTGAATGCCTTCTCGCCCTTGAGGAAGGTGGCTCCGGGAACCGCCTCTGCCTTCCCGTTGCGCGTGACGACGTGGACACGCCCCTCGCCGGCCAGGATCGTTTTGCCGGCTGCCCGGTCGGCGTCAGATGCGCCAACGTTGAACGCCGGCTGCACCATGTATTCCTTGCCGCCGCCGGCCAGGGCCGCGCCGTGCTCGTTCTCGGCCGCCGCCGCCGCCCGGTCGGCCCAGTGCCGCACGTCGCCGTTGATCGTGTTGTTGTACTTCTCGCTGCCGAACTTGTACTTGTCGCCGTTCTGGTGAACGAGCCCGATCACCTTCCCGGCCTTGTTGCGATCCAGGCTGAAGCCATACTTGGCGACCTCGCTGCCGGCGTCCCAGATCGTGTTTTGCGCATCCCGCTGGATCTGCTCGGCGCGCTGCGGAAACAGAACACCGGTTCCGGCCGCAGCATTGTCGCCGTACGGCTTGGCGACCCATTTGCCTTTGCCGAACTTCTCATCGAATCCCTTCATGACCTCCGGCGTCAGGTGGGTAACGCCTTCGGGGATGGCCTCGCTCTTTTCCAGGCCAGGCAGGTGCTGCGCCTCTTCCAGCTTATTCTTGAGCGTCGGATGCTTGATGAAGGTGTCGCCCTTCTTGACGCCGCCAACGCCCGTCTCGGACTTCGGTTCTGTCGATACGACCGGACCGGCACCCTTGATGCGGGGGGTTGCCGTGGCCGTTCCGTCGCGTCCCTCGTATCCGGTAATTTGAATGCCGTTGCGGTTCAGGTAGTTTCGGGCAAAGTCTCCGAACTCTCCCAAATCTTTCGCCCCTTCGTACTGCGCCACCGTCCCGGTGCCCTTATCTTCGCCCAGTGATTCCAGCGCCGACT
>NZ_CAJATU010000191.1 GCF_903944925.1 uncultured Rhodopila sp.
CCTGAAAGGACGGCAACTCCAGCCGCCGCTGCGTCTCAACCCGGGGTAAATGCCTACTGCGGGTTGTATTGCTCCCCCGCCTGTCGATACCAAGCGGTGCCAACTGCCGGATTTAGGTTGACGGCGGTCATGCATCCGCGACGCCCCGGGGGCGCGGCCGCCGAGCGGACCCCGCTATAACCAAGATTTGCCCGCGATCGACAGCAACGCGTAGCAGGAAACGGCATTCTCGCAGTATTGAATCCTGCGAGGACCGATGGACAGCTTGTTTCGCGCGCGGCCTGTCGTTTGGGGCACCGGCATCTTTGTCGTCCTGATCGGGATCTATCTCGCCGCCGGCGGAGGGTGGCTGGCCGCACTCGGCGGGTCGCCGTATTACCTGGCCACCGGGATCGCCCTGATCCTGACAGGGTTTCTGCTGTTCCGCGCCAGCCCCGCCGCGATCTGGCTATATGCCGTCATCCTGTTCGGCACGCTGATCTGGGCGCTGTGGGAGGCCGGGCTGGACTTCTGGCCGCTCGCACCGCGCGGCGGCGTGCTGGTATTGCTCGGCATCTGGCTGTTGCTGCCGTGGTTCTACCGCGACCATGCCAGGGCTCCGCGGCTGGCGCTGCTTTGCACCGTGCTCCTGGCGTTCGTTGCGCTCGGCGCATCACTGGTGCATTCGGCTCACGACACGAACGGCTCGCTGCCCGCGGCGGCCGCCGGCTCACAATGGGACCTTGCCGCGCAGCCGGACAGCGACTGGCAAGCCTATGGTCGTTCCGGGTTCGGCGACCGCTATTCGCCGCTGCACCAGATCACCCCTGACAACGTGAAAAACCTCAAGGTGGCCTGGACATTCCACACCGGCGACACGCATGGGCCGAACGATCCGCTCGAAACAACCATGGAGGTCACGCCGATTGCCGCGAACCATATGGTGTACCTGTGTTCGGCGCATCAGATTGCGTTCGCACTGAATGCGGCGACCGGCGCGCTGAAATGGAAATTCGATCCGCACCTGCACGCCAACCCCACATACCAGCACGTTACCTGCCGCGGCGTGTCCTATCACGAGACCAGGCCGCAGGCCGTCACGGCCTCCGGCACGCCGGCGCCCGCCGATTGCCCGCGGCGGATATTCCTTGGCACCAACGATGCCCGGATGTTCGCCCTGGATGCCGACACCGGGGTTCCCTGCGAGAGCTTCGGGCAGCACGGGCGGATCGACCTCGGTGCCGGCATGCCCGACAGCGTGCCCGGGTTTTACGAGATCACATCTCCACCCGTCGCGACCGACAAGATCCTGGTCGTCGGCGGCTCGGTGATCGACAATTATGCGAACAAAGTGCCGTCCGGCGTCATCCGCGGCTTCGACATCTACACCGGCGCCCTGGTCTGGGCCTGGGATGCCGGTGCGGCCGACGAGAACAGGCGGCTCGAACCCGGCCAGACCTATACGGCGGGATCACCGAATTCCTGGAGCATTTCGTCGGCGGACGAGCAACTTGGCCTGATCTATGTGCCGCTCGGCGAAGGCGCTGATGACGACTGGGGCGGCGACCGCACGGCGCAGCAGGAACGATTCGACAGCGCCCTGGTGGCGCTGGACATCGCCACCGGCAAGCTGCGCTGGTCGTTCCAGAACGTGCACCATGATCTGTGGGACATGGACTTTCCCTCGCAGCCCAGCCTGGTCGATCTGCACACGGGCCAGGGGGTCGTTCCGGCGGTGTATATTCCCGCCAAGACCGGCAATATTTTCGTGCTCGATCGGCGCGACGGCAAGCTGATCGTTCCGGCCCCCGAGACTCCCGTCCCGCAGGGCCCCGCCCCCGGCGATCATCTGTCGCCGACACAGCCGTTCTCCGAACTCAGTTTCCGGCCGCGCGACAACCTGAACGAAAAGATGCTGTGGGGTGCGACGATGTTCGATCAGCTTGCCTGCCGCATTGAATTCCACCGGCTGCGTTACGAAGGCCCGTTCACGCCGCCCTCGACACAGGGGACCTTGGTCTTCCCCGGCGATCTCGGCATGTTCGAGTGGGGCGGCATCGCCGTTGACCCGGTGCGGCAGATCGCCATCGCCAACCCGATGGGCGTGCCGTTCGTTTCCAGGCTGATCCCGCGCGGCGCGAACAATCCCGCGGTGCCGCCAGCATCGATGAAGCCCGGGCAGGAGACCGGCACGCAGCCGATGTACGGCACGCCGTTCGGTGTGACCCTCCATCCGTTCACCTCCCCGGTCGGGCTGCCGTGCCTGCAGCCGCCCTGGGGATATATGGCGGGACTGGATTTGAAGACCAACACAGTCGTCTGGCAGCATCCCGTGGGCACGACCCGCGACAGCTCGCCCGTCCCGGTGGCGCTGCCCATCGGCACGCCGATGCTGGGCGGCCCGATAACGACGGCGGGCGGCGTCGCGTTTCTGACCGGGACGGCGGATTATTACATCCGCGCTTTCGACGTCACCACCGGCCGCGAACTCTGGGCCGATCGGCTGCCGGCGGGAGGGCAATCGACGCCGATGACGTATGCGGAGGGCGGGCGGCAGTTCATTGTCACCGCCGATGGCGGCCACGGCACCTTCGGAACGAAGTTCGGCGATTCGGTTGTTGCCTATGCGCTGCCATGATCAACCCCGCCGGAAGATGCAGACGCTTTCCAGCCTGGCAGACCAGAGGAACTGGTCGATGGCCTGGACGACATCCAACCGATACCCCGCGCCGCGCAGCACCTTGGCGTCCCGGCCCAAGGTCGCCGGGTTGCAGTTGACGTAGACGACCACGGGAACCCCGGCCGCCGCGATCTGGCCGATCGGCGCGGCCGCCCCGGCATGCGGCGGGTCCAGCACGACGCCGGAGAACGCCGCCAGTTCCTTCGCCGACAGCGGCTGGCGAGCAAGGTCGCGGTGCACTGCCTCGATCCGGCCGGACAAGCCGCCCTGGTTGACCGCCTGCTTTAGCGCTGCAACGGCCACCGAGTCGCCCTCGAAGGCCGACACCCGCACCGCGGCGGCGAGCGCGAAGGTCAGCGTGCCGCAGCCGGCATATAACTCGGCCACGCGGGTCTTGTTGAAGACGCGCGTCGGCAGCCCCTGCAACACCGTCCGCACGATCGCCGCCTCGCCTTCCGCCGTGGCTTGCAGGAACGCCCCGGGCGGCGGCCGCACCGTGACTCCGGACAACGCCGTCACCGGCGGGCGCAGCATGCAGGTGGTTTCGGGCGCCGCCCCGGCCTCGGCGCAGGCGATCCGCGGCAGGTCGTGGCGATGCGCGAACGCCGTCAGCGCGTTGCGGTCGTCCAGGTTCAGCGCGGCATCGGTGCGCAGCAGCATGTCGGGACCGGAGTCCAGCAGATTGACCACCAGCGAGGCCTCGCGCTTCACCGCCCGCAACCCGCTCAGCAGCGACCGTAGCGGCGTGATCAGCGCCATCAGCGCCGGATGCAGCACCAGGCAATCGGTCAGGTCGATCACCTCGGCGGAACGCGAGCCGTGCAGCCCGAGGATGATCCGCCCCCCGGCCCGGCGCACCGCGAAGTCGATCCGCCGCCGCTCCCCGGGCAGGCCGGGATGGAAGGGCAGCGGGTCCGGCACATCGAACCCGGCCTGGCGCAGGGCGAAGGACAGCAGCCCCGCCTTCCAGGCACGATACTCCGCGTCCCGCCAGTGCTGCAGCACGCAGCCGCCGCAGCGGCCGAAATGCTGGCACGGGGGATCGACCCGGGCTTCGCTGCGGTCCTCGATCGCCGCAGCCTCGGAGGCCCAGCCGTCGCCGATGCTGCGCAGCGGACGCGCCAGGACGTGCTCGCCGGGCAAGGTCAGCGGCACATACAAAGGCGAGCCGTCCGGCAGGCGGCCAACCCCGTCGCCCTCCGACCCGATGCGCTCGATGCGGATCTCAGCCGCTGGCGGAACAACGCGAGGTGGGGGCATTCCCGGACTTTCGTGGTCGTGGAAAGAAAGGCCAGGGCGCTGCCCTGGACCCGCCAAGGGCCGGCGGCCCTTGGAACCCATTAAGGGGTTTGGGGGAGAGGGGCTACTCGGACGTATAAACGACCTTGTAGCCCCTCTCCCCCAAACCCCTTATTAGATGGGATCAAAGGGGCCACGCCCCTTTGCGGGGTCGAGGGGCGGCGCCCCTCGCCTTTCTTGAACACGACCACGAAAGCCGAGGAATGACCGACCCCACCGCCGAAATCGCCCGCCGCCGCACGTTCGCCATCATCTCCCACCCCGACGCCGGCAAGACCACGCTGACGGAACATCTGCTGCGCGCGGGCGGCGCGATCCAGCTTGCCGGCAATGTCCGCGCCAAGGGCGAAAGGCGGCGCACCCGCTCCGACTGGATGGGGATCGAGCGCGACCGCGGCATCTCCGTGGTCACCTCGGTGATGACGTTCGAATACAAGGGCTGCGTCTTCAACCTGCTCGACACCCCCGGCCACGAGGACTTTTCCGAGGACACCTACCGCACGCTGACCGCGGTCGATTCCGCCGTGATGGTCATCGACGCCGCCAAGGGCATCGAGGCGCGCACCCGCAAGCTGTTCGAGATCTGCCGCCTGCGCGACATCCCGATCATCACCTTCATCAACAAGATGGACCGTGAGGCGCGCGATCCGATCGAGCTGCTTGACGAGGTCGCCTCGACCCTCGCGCTGGACACCTGCCCGGTGACCTGGCCCATCGGCCGCGCCTCGGAGTTCGCCGGCACCTACGACCTGCGCAAGCGGGAGATGCATTTGCTGGCCGATCTGCCGCAATCCGACCCGCGGTTGCAGGCGGTGGGGGATGAGGTCGATCTGGTGCGCTCTGCGCTACCGGAGTTCGACCTGGAAAGCTTCAACGCCGGCCACCTGACGCCGGTCTATTTCGGCAGCGCGATCAAGGACATCGGGGTAGCCGATCTGCTCGACGGGCTGGCGGAGTATGGGCCGAAACCGCGCTCGCAGCCGGCCGACAAGCGCACGGTGGATGCCGATGAACCGGGGCTGACGGCGCTGGTGTTCAAGATCCAGGCGAACATGGACCCCAACCACCGCGACCGCATCGCCTTCGCGCGGGTCTGTTCGGGGCGGCTGACGCGGGGTATGCGGCTGAAGCAGGTGCGTACCGGCAAGTCGATCCCGCTGCACGCGCCGCAGTTTTTCTTCGCCCGGGAACGCGAGATCGTTGACGAGGCTTTCGCCGGCGATGTCGTCGGCATCCCCAACCACGGCACCCTGCGCATCGGCGACACGCTGACCGAGGGCGAGGACATCCAGTTCACCGGCGTCCCCTATTTCGCCCCCGAAATCCTGCGCCGGGTGCGGCTGGATGACGCAATGAAGGCAAAAAAGCTGCGTCAGGCGCTGGTAGAACTGGCCGAGGAAGGCGTCGTCCAGTTGTTCCGTCCCCAGGACGGCTCCGCCCCGTTGGTCGGCGTCGTCGGCACCTTGCAGTTGGACGTGCTGCAGGCCCGGCTGGGCGCCGAATACGGCGTGGCCATCGGCTTCGAAACATCATCGTTTTCGCTGGCGCGCTGGATTTTCTCGGCGGACAAGACTGCGCTGGCCAAATTCGTCGCCGACAACCGCAACGCGATGGCGGACGATGTCGATGGCGACCCGGTTTTCCTGGCGACGTCGGCGTTCATGATGCGCCGGGCGGAGGAACTGGCCCCTGCGCTGACATTCCGGGATATTAAGGATATTCGCGCGGATAAGCTGGCGGCGTAAATGCGCTACAAAACGGCCTGATCGTGAGGCACCACGCCCGCATCGTCATGGTCCGCGCAAGCGGACCATCCACGCCTTCGCCTTGCGGTGCCGGCGGTGGCGTGGATGGTGGCCCTGCGGCCACCATGACGGTGTCGGCCTGCCGCTATATTCGTCCCGTCACCAACAGAATAACGACGATCAGCACCACCAGTCCCAGGCCGCCGCTTGGATAAAACCCCCAGCCGGCGCTGTATGGCCATGTCGGCAGTGCACCCAACAGCAAAACGACAAGAACAATCAGCAGAATCGTCGGCACGGCCGCCTCCCTCCTATTTGTCCAGGGCTTCGCGAGCAGAATCCTTCACGCCGCCGACAGTGTTCTGCACCTTGCCGGCCTCTTTCTCGGCCACACCCTCGGCTTCGGTCTTGGCATCGCCCGTGACCTTGCCGATGGCTTCCTTTACTGTGCCCTTCGCCTGATGCATGGCGCCTTCTACACGGTCCTTATCCATAATACGATCCTTTCGATACGATCAAGGCTTGTAGTTGGTGTTCTTGTCAGCCGAATTATCCAGGCTCCGGCCCGCGGCCTGAAGATCCTTGCCCGCGCCCTGCGTTGTGTAGCAGGCTGACAGTATCGGCGCGGCAGCGATCAACGCCGCCAGCGCCAGAACCAGACGCGCATTGTCGCGCATTGATAGACCCTTTCAAAGTTGCAATCGCGGTCTTACGTTGGCGAGGTAATAAACGCCGCCGCCGCCGGGGCGTTCGCAACCTCCGCGGTTACTTTCTCGTGACGGGCCACCTTGGCATTTCGCCCGAAATGCGGTTGAGTCGCCCGCGGACCATTAACGAAAGCGGCGGCACATGGCTGGACTGTATTACGAGCAATTCTCGGTCGGGCAGGAATTCGATCACCCGTGGACGCGCACGGTGACCGAGATGGATAACACCCTGTTCAGCACCCTGACGATGAACGTGCAGCCCCTGCACATCGACGCGCATTTCGCCGCCGATACCGAGTTCGGCCAGCGCCTCGTCAACTCCATCTTCACCCTCGGCCTCATGGTCGGAATCAGCGTCAACGACACCACCATCGGCACCACCGTCGGCAACCTCGGCTTTTCCGAGGTGAAGTTTCCAAAGCCGGTCTTCCACGGCGACACCTTGCGGGCGCGCACCAAGGTGCTGGCCATGCGGGAAAGCAAGTCCCGGCCCACCGTCGGCATCGTCGAGTTCGAGCATACCTGCTGGAACCACCGCAACGAGATGGTGGCGATCTGCAAGCGCCAGGCGATGATGCTGAAGCGGCCCGCCGAATGACCGCGCCGCCGCGGAAACCCGATCGCGCGGCGCGAGAGGCCGCGGCGCTGCGGCAGAACCTGCTGAGGCGCAAAGACCAGGCGCGGCAGCGGCAGCAGGCGAACCAAGCCGATTGCCGCACACCCGAACCCGACGGATCGGCACAGACTGCTCAAACCGGCAGCGAACCGTGCCCGCCGGTTGCTGCGAACGCGGACGGGAAACGCCAGGCCGACCGGTGACGCGGACAAAGGATGGCATCTTCTTTACCGGTCCGGTCCGATCGTGCTAGGCGCGACAGGATTGCCCCGCACCGCAGCATAAGGGACTCGCCATGACCCGACCCGAGACTGGCTCCGCCATCCATCCGCCTCACACCGGCCCGACGCTGGCGGTCCTGCCGCGTGCCGACGACCCGGCCCCGGTCTTCGCCGGATTTGCCTTTGCAACCGGTGAGAGGCCGCCGCACGAGCCTGGCGTCTTCATCCTCACGCGCCGCCTCGCCGATCGGCTGTATCCTGTGCTGGTGGGGGAGGCGGAGAATATCGCCGCTGCCATCATCGATCATCGCGCCAAAGACCCCGTCGGGGCGGATGCGGCCGATGGGGTATTCTGGATGCCGCGCACGCAGCCGCGCCAGCGCACCCATATCGCCCGCGATCTGATTGGCAAATACCACCCGCCGCTGAACACCGAGCATCGCAAGGCGCCGACGGTGCCGGAACTCGCAGCACTGGTCCCGGATCGGGTCGACGCCGAACGCGGCACCGCGGCGGCACCGCCACCCATCGGCGGCATCGCCGCGACCGAGGAAGAACTCGCCCGCCTCGTCGATGTTTTCTACGCCGCGGCCAAAGCCGATCGGCTGATCGGCCCGGTGTTCAACGGGACGGTGGCGGATTGGGAGGCGCATGCCCGGACGGTGGCGAATTTCTGGTCGCGCAGCCTGCTGGGGACGACGCGCTACAACGGGCACCCATTCACCGCGCATCTGAAGTTGGGGCTGACTCCGGAGCATTTCGATCGCTGGGTATCGCTGTTCCGGACCAGCGCCACCGCCGTTCTCCAGCCCGAGGCCGCCGCCTACGCCATCGGCAAGGTCGAGCACATGAGCACGTGTTTCCAGACCGGATTGTTCCTGCCACCGATCAAGGTGCACGCCGGGGCGGACGCGGCGGAGTAGTTGATGCGGGATCCGTATCATGGCCGGGACAAGCCCGGCCATGACACAATACTGCGGTCGGCATGACACGTACAGCGCCCGGCCGTGACGGGTGACGCGAACGCCGCCCGGTCTACCCCCGCCGCGGCGTGTTCAAATTCACCGTCACATTCTTCCGCTGCGTAAAGCTGTCGAGCATCCCCTCCAGCGAGAACTCCCGCCCGATGCCGCTCTGCTTGTAGCCGCCATAGGAATGACCAAGCGACTGTCCCAGCCCCTGGTTCACCTGCACCCAGCCTGACTCGATCGCGTGGGCCGTGCGCAGTGCACTGCCGATTTCGTGCGTCCAGACATAGGCGGCAAGGCCGTAATGACTGTCGTTCGCCATCCGGATCGCGTCCTCCTCGTCCTTCCACGGGATCGCCACCAGCACCGGCCCGAAGATTTCCTCGCGCGCCAGGCGCCAGTCGTTGGAGGTGTCGGCGAACACCGTCGGGATAGCGAAATAGCCCTTGCTCAGCGGACCGTCCGCCGGCGGCAGGCCGCCGAACACCAGGCGGGCGTCCTTGCGGTGCAAACCCTCATCGACATAGCCGCAGACCTTGCGGAATTGTTTCTCGTTGATGATGCTGCCGATATCGGTGGCTTCATCCAGCGGATCGCCCAGCTTCAGCGCCGTCGTCTTCTTCGTCAGCTTGTCGAGGAAGCTGTCGAAAATGTCCTGATGCAGGAACAACCGCGAACCCGCGGTGCAGGACTGGCTTTGCCGGGTGAAGCGCATGCCGGCGATGACGCCGTCAACCACCCAGTCCTCATCGGCATCCTGGTAGACGATCGCCGGGCTCTTGCCGCCGAGTTCCAAAGACACCGGAACGATCCGCTCGGCCGCGGCGCGCATGATGATCTTGCCGACTTCCGTCGAGCCGGTGAACGACAGCTTGCGCACAATCGGGTGCTCCGCCAACGGCCCGCCGGCTTCCTCGCCGAGGCCGGTCAGCACGTTCAGCACGCCGGGCGGCAGGAACTCCTGGCAGACTTCCGCCACCAGCAGCACGCCCAGCGGCGCATCCTCGGCCGCCTTCAGCACCAGGGTGTTGCCGGCGCACAAAGCGGCGGTCATTTTCAGCGCGCCCAGCAGTACCGGCGCGTTCCATGGAATGATCGCGCCGACAACGCCGAGCGGCTCGCGGCGCGTGTAGCTGAGTACGTGTTCGCCCAGCGGGATCGTTTCGCCTTTCAGTTCGCCGGCCAGACCGCCGAAGTAACGGAAAATATCGGCGACCAGCGTGGCTTCCGGCCGCGCCTGGGTGCGGATCGCGTTGCCGGTTTCCTCGGCGACGGTGCGGGCGAGTTCCTCGATGCGCGCTTCCAGCGCCTCGGCGATGCGCAGCAGCAACCGGCCGCGCTGGCGGGGCACGGTCCGGCTCCAGCCCGGGAAGGCGCGATGAGCGGCCTGCACCGCGCGATCGACATCCTCGGCGGCGCCGCGCGGAATGGTGGCGATGGGCGTCCGTCGCCCGGGGTTTTCCACCGTCAGCACCTGGCCTGAAACGGCGTCCACCCGCTTGCCGTCGATCAGCATCCGCACATGGCGCAGCGCGCCGGTGGCGGGACGGGTTTGTTCGGTTGTTGACATGGGCTGGGATCCTCCGCCGCGTTTCTATTCCGGGTTCGGCTATAGCGTTCGGCCGCGCCGCGGTCCAGTTGCGGCGGAACGGGTCACCCCGCCGGGCGGTAGCCGAGACCGGTGAAGATGCGCAACGCCTCCGGCCCACGCAGGAACGCCAGCGCCTCCGCGGCATGGGGGCTGTGAGGCTCGCGCGCCAACGCAACCGGGTAAACGATCGGGCCGTGCGAATCCGCCAGGAAGGTGCCGACGGCGACGGCATTCGAGTCGCCAACGAGATCGGTCGTGAAGCACACGGCAGCCCGGACCTCGCCATGATCGAGCAGCACAACGGCCGCCGGAGAGGTTTCCGCGATGGCGATGTGCGGCCGGACCGCGTCCCAGAAGCCGAGCGCCTGAAGGCTCTGCTTGGCGTATTTCCCGGCCGGGTGTTGATCCGGATCGCACATTGCCAGCCGGCCGCCGTTGAGCAGTTTCGTCAGCGGGAAGCCGCGGGTGATGCTGCCGGCGCTTGGGGTCCCGGCGGCAGCCGCCAGCACGAGGTCATTGGCGAGCAGGTCGGAACGCGTGTCCGGTTGCACGAGCTTCTGCCGCACGGCCGCGTCCATCCAGTCGGGGTCCGCCGTCAGCAGGATATCGGCGGGGGCGCCGCCGGCAAGCTGGCGGACCAGTACCGGCGTCGGCCCGTATACCGCAACGGCATTGCCACCGGTTTGACGGTATGCGGCGAGCACGCGATCGAGCGCAGGGCGGAACGTCATCGCGGCGTAGATCTGCACCGGAGCCGGCTCCGCGGCCGCCCTGCCCGCGAGCGCGAGCGGCAGGCAGTACAAAAGGCTTCGCCGGGACAGCGCCATGGTGCGGACTCCGTTGTCGATATTGCTGCCCGGCTATAACGGTTGCGCCCCGGCATTGGCAACGCCGCCGGCAGATCACCGCTTCAGGCTGAGGATGTAGGCGGAGACATCGCTGATCTCGTCGCGCGTGAGGTGAAGGTCGGGCATCCGGCCATGCGGCGTTTGCAGGAAAACCCGCAACGCCATCGCGGTCGTCGATTTCATGTTGGCGATGGCGGCGAAAGTCGGCGCACCGGTGCTGGTGCCGCGCTGCTGCTGCTGATCGACGACGTGACAGGTGTCGCACCAGCGCTGCGCCAGCGCACGGCCAGCAACGGGATCGCCGGCATCCTCACCCGCCGCCTGGTGCGACGGAATAACGATCAGCATGACGGCGAGACTCAGGGCGGAGGATAGTCCTTTCGTAACCAAGATACCTCTCCTACGGTCGCGGGCTGGCGGTCAGGGCCGCCGCCGCCAGCCCGGGTTCGTGTCGGGTCGCGGGCGCCGGCCGCGGCGACAGCACCAGCCCGGCGCCAATCTGTTTCAAATCGGCCGCGGAAAACGTTTCCTTCGCCAGCAACGCCTTGGCCGCCTCATCCAGCAATCGCCGGTTGCCCGACAGGATCGCCACGGCGCGGTGGTAGGCGTCCTCGATCAGCGTCCGCACCGCGGCATCGATCGCCCCGGCCGTCGCCTCCCCGTAGCGCCGCGGCTGCCAGTCATGGCGGTTCGGCATGTCAAGCATCGGCGACGTTTCCGGCTCATACGAGACCTGCCCCAACTTCGGGTCCATGCCGAAACGCGCAACCATACTGCGGGCGATCTCCGTCGCCTTCGCCAGGTCGTCGCCGGCCCCGGTCGATACCTCCTCGAATGTCAGCGTCTCCGCCGCCCGGCCGCCCAGCAGCACCGTCATCCGGTCGAGCAGTTCGCCGCGGTCCATCAGGAAACGATCCTCCAGCGGCCGCTGCATGGTGTATCCCAGCGCCGCGATGCCGCGCGGAATGATCGACACTTTCTGCACCGGATCGACGCCCGGCAGCGCCATCGCCACCAGCGCATGGCCCATCTCATGATGCGCCACCACATCGCGTTCGTGCGGATTGAGGATGCGGTTGCGCTTTTCCAGTCCCGCCACGATCCGTTCGATCGCCTGGGTAAAATCCTCCAGCGTCACGTCATCGGCCGCCCGCCGCGTTGCCAACAACGCCGCCTCATTCACCAAATTTGCCAGATCGGCTCCGGAAAATCCGGGCGTCAGCGCGGCGATCGAATCGGTTGAAACCATCGGCGCGGCGCGGATCTTCTTCATGTGCACGCCGAGGATTTCGACGCGCCCGCCGCGATCCGGACGATCGACGAGAACCTGCCGATCGAAGCGGCCGGCGCGCAGCAGGGCGGGATCGAGGATTTCCGGCCGGTTGGTCGCGGCCAGCAGCACCACGCCTGACGACGCATCGAACCCGTCCAGTTCGCTCAACAACTGGTTCAGCGTCTGTTCTTTCTCGTCATGACCGCCGCCGCCGGGCAGCATGGTGCCCCGGGCGCGGCCCAGCGCGTCGAGTTCGTCGATGAAGACGATGGCCGGGGCGCTTTGCCGCGCCTGCTCGAACAGGTCGCGCACCCGGGCGGCACCGACACCGACGAACATTTCCACGAATTCCGAGCCGGATATCGAAAAGAACGGCACCCCCGCCTCCCCGGCGACAGCCCGCGCCAGCAGGGTCTTGCCGGTGCCGGGCGGCCCGACGAGCAGGACCCCCTTCGGCATGCGCGCACCGAGCCGGCTGTGCCCGGCCGGGTCCTTCAGGAAATCGACGACCTCCTTCAGTTCGCCCTTGGCCTCATCGACTCCGGCGACGTCGGCGAAAGTAACCTTCGTGTCGGTCTCCACATAGACTTTCGCCTTGCTCTTGCCGACGGCCATCATGCCGCCGAGGCCCTGCCCGGTCATCGGCCGGATCATGTACATCCAGATCAGCAGAAACCCGAGTGTAGGCAGCATCCAGCCCAGCAGCGATTCAACCGCCCCCGCCGACGCCTCACCGGAGAACGGCACACTCGCGCGCGTCAGCACGTCGGCGATATCGGCCGGGACGCGATAGGTGGCGAAGTATTGCGGCTCGTTCGACCGCGCGTCCTTCAGCGTCCCGGTAATCTGGTTCTGTCCGACGACGATGTCGGTCACCCGGCCGTCAGCCACCAGCCGCTGGAACTCGGAGTACGGGATCGTTTTCGACACCTTCGGGATCATGGCGACGGTCTGGACCGCCATGATGCCGAGCAACGCGACGATGATGAACCAGAAATTGATATGGTGTTCGCGCTTGATCTGCATCGCCGGCTCCGCCGGAGGCGGGGCGAACCGAGCCCCGCCCCCTCCCCCGGTTCAGATCGCTTCGGCGATCGCATCCGGCGTACGCGCCAGCGCCCGCACAAGATCGGCCCGGCTGACGATGCCGACGAGTTTGCCGTCGCGCAGCACCGGCAGCCGCTTGATGTGATGTCGCACAAGCAGGTCCGCCATCTCCGGCACGCTGGCATCCGGCGCGACGGTGATGATCGGCTTGGCCATCAGGTTGCGGGCGGGCGCATTCTCGACGCTGATGCATTCGAGGAAGGAGGGCGCCAGGTCGGTGCCCTCGGCCAGCAGGTTCAGCCACCAGGAGCGTTTCGTGGCGTTCTCCCGCCCCACGGGGCGCAGCAGGTCGTCTTCGCTGATCATGCCGAGAACCTGGCCCTGCGCGTCGCACACCGGGGCCGCGCTGATGCCATTGTCGCAGAGCACGCGGGCGACCTCGGTTACGGACGCCTCCGGCCGGACGGTCTTGACGTTGGTTGTCATAATGTCAGCAGCGGTGATCGACATGGGAGTCCTCCTCGCCGTGTTATTTGTCTTTGTATATTCCAGTCAGCCGGACAGAGCATTGATCCAAGGCAACTGCCGGGGTTGACATGTCGATATTACACCAAACCGGGAAAAGACCAACTGCCGCCTAAGGCCCGTTGTGCAGCATGCAGTCGGTGAAGGTGTCCGCCGCGGCCGCGAAGCCGGACAGGTCGAAGTCGTAGGACAAACGCGCGGGCGGGACCTGAATGCGCAGCACCGATCCGTTGTCGGTGGCGCGCAGCAGCGTGCCGACCATGTCGGTCGTAAGCACCACGACCGCAGATGCCCCGGAGGCGGCCGGCACGTGCGCCACGGAGTCGAAGCGGGCGACATCCCGGTCATCCACGCTCACGTCGAGCCGGGTGATTTCCTCGCCGCCGTCATCGGCGGTGAACACCAGCGAATAAATCGGCCTGGCACGCCCGGAACCCATCTCGAACCGCCCGGTCAGGACAAGGGCGGCGCGATGCTGCCGCAGCGGCGAGCCGAAAGTGCAAAGCCGGCCCACCGGCCGGTCGAACCCCGACCATGCCGCCTGCGCCGCCGGCTGGCAGCATGCCGAGGCAACGACCGCGGCGGCTGCCAATGTGTTGCTGAAACGCATGCGCGCCTGCCGCCCTGCTGCGCCCGCACCTATAGCGGCCCGGCGACAGCATGGCCAGCCGGCAGGGCATCCGGGGTGCCGGATGCCCTGCCGGCGGATCAGGCCGCGGCGGCGGCGGGCTTGCCGCCGGTGATCCGGGTGTGGGCGCGCCGTCCGTCAACGCCGACGGCAGGCTCCCCGGCGACGGTCGAGCGGCGCACGATACGCGGTTCGGCGCCGAAATCGTCCACCGCGCGGTGGATGGTGGCGCGGTTGTCCCAAACGGCCACGTCGCCGAGCGACCAGGCCCAGCGGATGGTGTTCTCCGGACTCGTGGCATGGCGGTTGAAGATATCCAGCAGATCGCGCGAATCGGGGGTGCGGTAGCCGAGGATGCGCTGGATGAAGTTGCCGACGATCAGCACCTTCTTGCCGGTATGCGGATGGACGGCGACCAGCGGCTGCTCGGTTTCGAACACCGTGCGCAGGAACACCTCGCTGTGCCGGGTTTTGCCCTTTTCGCGGACCGGACGATCGCCGACATAGTCGTAGTCGTTGGTGTGCAGCGTCCAAAGCTTGTCGGCCAGTTCCTTCAGCGAGTCGGGCAGCTCGTCGTAGGCGGCCTCGGTGTTGCCCCACAGCGTGTTGCCGCCGGCGCTCGGCAGCGTCTGCGCCCGCAGGATGGTGATCTGCGGATAGGTGTCGAGGAAGGTGAAATCGGCGTGCCAGTTGCTCGCGACCTCGCCACGCTCGGCACTGACCTCCAGGATCGCGTCGGTGCCGGCGACGGAGGGCACGGTCGGATGCTGGTTCAACGCGCCGAACAGTTTGGCAAACGCCTCCTGCGACGCGTCGTCGAGGTGATGCTGCTCACGGAAGAACAGCACCTTGTGCTCAAGGATCGCGGCATGGATCGATTTCACGGTGGCGGGATGCAGATCGCCCGATATGCGGACGCCGTGCACTTCCGCACCGAGTTTGCCGCCGAGGCGGCGGATTTCCAGGCCCTGTGGCTGCTGGGGCATGTTGGTGGTTCCTTACCTTTGATCGGATCGCCCCGGAACGGGGACGACCGGGATGCCATATTCTACATTATGGAATGATATGACAAGCAGATTATACGTTTTTATGACGCGCTTATAGGGCGACCGCGCTAATTTCTTGCCATACGGGTCCACCGGCGTTGGCAAATCCTACGTGTTATATACGTGGTATCGTGAGCAGTGCAGGCCGACGGGCTGGTGGTGTTGAGCTTGCCGCGGACAACAGTGCCTGCGCAGCGGAGGGGCAAAAATCGAGACCGTGTTACCCCGGTCACAGCTTCCATCCCGCAGGGCGGCCTATATGAGGGGCATGACATACATCTCAGAAGCTGAACTCATCGAAATCGTGCCGGACCTGCGGGCCATGGCCCGCACCGAGGCTTCGCCGGAGGTACGGGCCGCGCTCAATCGGCTGGCGGACAGGTATGCCGCCATGGCGGCTGAACCCCGGGCGTCACAGGAGGGCGCCATGGGCCACCGATTCGCCGCATAGATCCCAGCCCGGGGCCGGCTGGTATCGGCTGCCACCTCGCGCGCGACAGGGCGAAAACGGGAACCGGCTTCCCGGATAATGTCCTGTTGACCTGCCCGGTGGTTCTCACTAGAAGGCCCCTCATGTTCGGGCGTAGCTCAGCGGTAGAGCAATCGGCTGTTGAATATGTTGACACTTCCGGGGGTAACCCCGGTCGAAAATCGGGTGAATTCGGTGAAACCCTAGCGTCTCGCGACGTGGGCAATGCCGAGCCAAGCCAGGCGAAGGGAATTGAGGTAGCCTGGAAGGTGTAGAGACTAGGCGGTGAGGATCCCATCCGATAACCTGCCCACGAGCGCCCGACACCCTATCGGCTCTGCCGAGGGTGATGACATAGTCCGGCACCGCAAGTAATTGCGGAAACAGACCGAACCGATTGGTCGTAGGTTCGAATCCTACCGCCCGAGCCAATCATCTAGCGTTTTCAATAGGTTAGGCTGGACTTCGGTCCAGTTTGGTCCAGCTTCCCGGCGGGGTAACAACCCCGTTGGGTGGGCCTACCATCGTAGCGGTATGGCCCGTGAGGCATCCGCCGCTTTCCACAGAAAACATTCGGTTGCGCGCGCTATCCACAGGCGGCGGCATTGCGAATCGACTCGGCACGGTTGGACAATGTTCATGCGACGGCCCGAGTCGCGGCGGAGCGTTCCGTTCCCCGCCAGCCGGACCTGAGAGCGTTAGCTACGCTCAAAGCATGGGAACAGAATATGAACAAAGTCGAAATCGGCGATGTTGTCCAACTTAAATCGGGCGGGCCGAGTATGACCGTCCGATTTGTGGAAGGCGACGAAGCCTATTGCGAATGGTTCGCAGATAAGGCGGTAAAGGGCGCAAGGTTCATTGTCACCCAACTGCTACCGGCGGAATAGCGCAAACCTATCAATGGGGCGGCGGCTTATCGGCTGCCTGAGAGGCAAGCATGACGAAACAAGGTGGCAAGACGCTAACGTTCGCGATTGGCGAGAGTGGCGATGTGGAATGGCTTTACGACTCGGTTGAACTGACTACCGAGGAAGCGATGGTGATCGTATATGCCCGTGGCTTTGCGAAGATCGCATCCGCAATCGAGAACCTAGCATCTGCGGTAGGCTGCATCGCTGATAAGATGCAACATCCAGACGATATCCGAGACTGAGCAACAACGCGGCTTGGGGTTGCGGCTTAGGCCGCTTCCCCAAGCATCCGGTATACGCTGCTCCTGGCGATGCCGAACCGCTTAGCGACATGCGCCGGGGCTTCCCCGCCCGCTACGGCTTCCCGAACCGCGATAGCGTCTATCGAAGCCGGACGGCCCTTGTATTTGCCTTCCTGCTTAGCCTTGGCGATGCCTTCGCGTTGCCGTTCCAGCATGATTTCGCGTTCCCACGTCGCGACACCGGCCAAGATGGTCAGCATCAGCTTCGATGTCGGGTTCCGCGTGTCCAGCACCTGCCCGCCCATGGACAGAACAACCAGACCGATGCCGCGCTTGGACAGATCAGCCTCGATTGCCAGCAACTCGGCAGTGCTACGCGCCAGCCGGTCCGGCTTGCTCACTACCAGCGCATCCCCTTCGCGAAGGAACGCTAGGCACTCGTCCAGCTTGGCGCGGCTGGCAACGCTGCTGACTTGCTCGCTGTAGACCTTCTCCGCCCCGGCGGAACGAAGGTCGCGGATTTGGGCTTCAAGCCCGGCTTGCTGGTCCGTGGTGGACGTTCTGGCATATCCGATTAACATGGCGTGTCTCACTGTCCGATTTATCCTTTAAACGTTATGGGACAGAGTGTCCGATAAGTCAACACCTATTTTAATAGGACGCTTTTTGATATGCGATGGTATGGCCCCGGAGTGTCCTGCTAGGGCTTGGTCTAATCGGACACTCCGGGATGCTACAGGACAGGGTTCTCCGGTCCCGGTTCGTCCGGGGCTGGCGGTGCATCCGGTGCAAGGTCATCCGGTATCGCCGTTTCAGGCGCGATAGGCGTTACGCGGCTATGAACGTAAGGCGCGGCTTCGCTGGCACACATCCTTGCCCGGTCCAGATCGCCGGAAGCGAAGGCGGCTTGCATACAGGCTAACAGCACGTCCAGCGGAGACATTGTTTTGATCTCTGCGTCGCTAAGCGTTGAAGCCAGCAACTTGACCGCTTCGCTTTGCATAGCCGCTTTCTCGCGGGTTTTGAGATTGGTAGCTCCCGGCTTTCGTCCTTTGCGGTTTAACGTTTTGATATTCGACAAATTCGACAATCCTTAATTATCTAGTAGCTTTCATGATGCAAGCCACGCCGCCTTGCCAGTTCGCATCCGCCGATGACGGCCCGAAGCCAGCCGCTCACTGATCCGCCGGAGCGCAAGGTCACTTGCATGTTGCAATTCAGCCGGATCGGGCGGAAGCGAGGCCGAAGCCTCGCTTCCTTCCGTTAGATCGAGATCACGCATACAGCCGCGCGTCTTGCTCGGCCTGAGACAGCGCCGCGAACTGCCGTAGCCGGTGGTTTTTCGATCCGGGCGTGACATCCTTCGGCGGATGCCATTTGCGAGGGTTCCGGGCAGGCGCAGGCGGCTTGGCCTTCGCCGGGGGCTACAGCCGCCGCAAGGATGAAGCCCCTTTCCAGCGCCAGCCGATGCCGTTCCCGGCACTCGGCCTGTAGCTGCGCCGAAGCGGCTGTAGCCCTCACCGTGGCAAGGTTGCGTTGCCAACACCGCTCAATCGCGAGCATCATTTCGTAATCGAGTTCAACTGCCGGGTTGGCGGGCTTGCGCATCAGAACACGCCCTTGCCCGATTTGACGTGATCCCGCCGGGCATCGGGCGAAAGCTTCGCCCAATCGGCACGGGTCAACGCACCTTCCGGCAGTTCGATCCTGGCCGGCTCCCTTGGCGGATCAACGGTTACTTTGCCGGATTGCAGGAAGGTGCGCTTCTCCCGCTCCGGCAACGCCATAAACTCTGATCTGGTAATCGTTGCCATTGTATTTCTCCCTTAATACACCTTGCAATGCTTGAGACGTTCCGCCATCTGTTCCGCCGACGGAATGTGGAACTGGCCTTCAACCGTCACCAGTTCATCATGCTGGGCGAACAGTTTTGGGTTCAGCGCAAGATGTGCCCGGCTCATCGTCGCGTGCTGGATTGCTGCCGCTGCGGCAGTCCATACCTCGCGAGCCTGTTTCTCCAACGCCCGAGCCTGATCCGCCAGCTTCGCCGCGTCGGAGAGGTGCCCGAGTGCTACGGTGACGACAGGACCGAAGGCATGGCCCCGGTCACTCTCATGCTGTTCTTTCGCCGCCTGGATAGCGGTTTCGACTGCGGAAGTAGCCTGTTGCGCTGTCGATACACGCGCCGCTGCATCGTTAAGCCGTTGCTGCGTTTCGAAGGGGTCAACGGAACCCTCGCCGGATAACGCCAGCTTATGCGCTACCGTGGCCTTGGCATGGTCCGCCATCGCATCGGCAAGCCGCTTGGCGGCAACGTCTCGCCGGGCAACCACCCGATTGAGCTTCTGATCCTCGGCTTCGATGATGCTGGCTTCGATATGAACGCTGTAGTCGTATTTTGTAGACATGTCTAAGTAATGTTTCCAAGCAGCATGTGTCCGTATGTCCAGACGCGCTGCCAAGCGCCGGGCGGAATTGGGTGGGGCTGGCAGGATTGCCAACCATGGGTTTGCCGGGGCTGTGGCGAGGCTAGGCGGCTTCTGGCGACTGCCCGGCTAGGGTAGGTGCGGAAACGTCGCCAAGGGCGTTCCAGGCGGTTTGATATTGCCCGAAGTCGGGGGATCAAGACCTGCAAGACCTGCATAAGACCTGCATTCCTTGGTTTCCGGCTAACCCATTGGCATATATACATAATAATAAGACCTGTAAGACCTGTAAGACCTTCCTTTAATCCCCTCTTTTTAATTCACAGAACCGTGAGGGGTCTGTCTCAGGAAAAACACACTACTCTCTCGCAGGTCTTGCAGGTCTTACAGATCGTTAATTTATCCAGTCCTGATCTGCACTTTTCCGATTTTGCGCCCTTCCATGTCTTGTGCAGGTCTTGCAGGTCTTACCCCGCCAGCCGGTAGACCGTGGCGAGTGTCTTGCCGCCGGTATCCCGCTTCTCAGAAACGAGGATGCCGATATCAACCATATCGACAAGCATCTTCGCCCGGTCCGGGGCTTTCATGCATCGAACGGATTGCCCGATCTTCGCCGCAGTAGCTTCGCCAGTCTCGCGGATAACCTTTAGAACCTTGTTCTGATTAGCTTCGTTCTCGTTATCGGCGAGATTGTATTCAGCCTCTCGCAGCATGGCGCTAAGACAGTGCTTAACCAGCCTCTCGGCCCAAGCTACGTTCTCCCGCGTTATGACCGGGCTTGCCGGGCAATCGCTAATCGCGCGGATCAGTGAGACTTTGTTTACGTTCTCGCCAAACCGGGCAACGATCGCGGTATCGTTGGTTCCACGCTTGCTCCGAAGCCAAGTGGTCTGCTCATCGGTTATCCGCTCAAGCAACGCCTTAGCCTCGGGTTCAGTCGAGACCGTGTAAACGTCAGGCTGCACCCCTGGCAACGGCGGCAAATCTGCGGCGTTCACCCCGGCAACGATAGACTGTAGCGCGGCGATCAGGCTTTCCGTTACCTCGATATGCCCGGCTTGCTTGTTGCGGTCCGGATAGTCATCCGTGGCTTTGAAGATCAGGAACCTTGCCAGAGAACCATCTTCCTTATCGCCGCTGCCGAGTGCGTTCCAGAATGCTCCGGGAACCGTCACGCCCCAAATGCATAGGCAAGGTTGTTCGATATCGCCACGCGGCTTAGCGTTCTGGTCCGCATACTCGGAACCAAGGAATACGCTGTCGGAAGATGTATAGAGTTCCGTTATGAAGGTCCAAATTTCCTCCCGATGGGTTCCCACCTTCGGCGCTGTTACCGACTTGATGAATTTGCCCATTTCGTCTAAGAGGAACAGCTTGCACGGATGCCTATCCATAGCGGTTAGCAGTCCGGAACCCGATGCAATCCGCCCGCCGCCAAGGTAATCCTTTAGACCGGCTGCATAGAGCAATTTCTTAATGGATTTCCTGGCATGATCCTTTCCGCCGCCGCTGTCAGCAAGGCCGATAGCGTAAATGTTGGTTCGGGTATTCAGCGGGCCGCTATATCTCCGCCCGGCAAGCACCCCAACGAGACACAAAGCCGCGCCTAACGCTAGCTCCGGCTGCGGCGAGATAGCGGTATCGACAAATAGCCGCGTCAAATCGCCAATGATGCCGCCAACGTTTAGCAGTTCGGACGGAAAAACCCCGTCCAGATCAGGATATTTCCTGGTATCTTTATTTCCGCTTTGCGGCATCGGGCAAGTTCTTGTCATTATTCATCCTTCGGCGGATAGCCCGGCGCGGCAAAGCCTATCGTTGCCAGTTCATGCGCTATCGCTAATGGTTCCATGGTGCCGTCGCGTTCGGCGCGGTGCAGCCGTTCCGCATCGGCGGTAAGCCGGAGCAAGTCGCCAAGATCGCCATCGTCTAGCTCTAAGCATTGGTAGCGCGCATCTTCCGAATTGGCTTCGCGTTCCGTTGTTGCTTTCCAGGCCGATAAGGCTTCCTCGGCTACGTCAAAAGCAGCGTCTAGGTCCGCATCGTCCGTAGCTTCGTTGATATCGGCAAGCGCCGTCAGGAAGGCTTCCTGCTCAGCATCGGCACCGTTTACACGCCTTGCTTCGGCGCGGCTGCGATGCCAGATCGCAACCTTTTCGGCTCGGTCCAAGAGTTCGTCACGCCAGAAAGCGGCGGAATGGCGTTCCGGCATCGGCCAGACATGCGGCTGTATGCGTTGCCAATCGGCAGTCCATTGCTCCGCTTCGGCGGGGGTTGGCAAGAACTCGGCTAAAAAATCCAGATACATTGTGGGATTTCCCCATTCTTATTATGAAATGTGATTTGACGCGAAACGCAGCCGCGTGCATAGTCCGCCGCGTTCCTCATGTGGTTTCCTCGTTCCAGCCCCTGCCGGGTGTCTCCCTCGGCAGGGGTCTCCGCATGTCACGCTACTAGCCGCTTGACGGGCTTGTCGTCGGAATACCACAGCAACTTGCCTTCAAGCTCCGTAGGGACGCGCAAAAGCCCGACTTCCACGGCGCGACGAATGGGCATCTTGAGCCGTTTTTCCAGCCATTCGCGGACATCCGCTATCCGATACATGATGTCACCGTTAACGATGGTCTGCTTCGGGCCTTTTCCTCTATGGTCCAACTGTGCCAGTTGCATGTAAGTCATATTGAGACCTAGACCGTTAAGCAATCCGACGGTGGCCTTACGGTTCCCCATCGCATTGTCACAGATATACTGATAGTTCATTGATTTTCCTTCAAGATTGCGGCGCTGTGCGCCATAAAGGAAAAGCGCCAGCGGTTTCCGCGTAATAGGGGCAAAACGCCGGGCAGCACCGCCGATCAGGCGGGCCGTATCCTCGCCCTGACGTAATGGTCGAGCGGTGCGATGAGTGCGTGCCCGGCGACCTTCAGCCTGCTGCCCAGATTATCCCAGACCGCGATACCAAGTTTGTCGCAGGTCTTGGCCAGGCCGAGGAAGGCATCCCGACAATCGCGGCCGACATCGCTGCGCGTCCCGGCGCTGACCTTGCGCCGCGTCACGTGGCACCGGATGTCGTTCTCCGAGC
>NZ_CAJATU010000192.1 GCF_903944925.1 uncultured Rhodopila sp.
GGTCGAAATGGCGGCCGAGGTTGAGCCGGGTGACCTGGCGGACCTGCCGGCCGGTGCGTTGCGAGGCGACGAGGCGGAAGGTGAAATAGGGTTCGCCGGTGGATTTGTTCCTGGTTGCGGTTTTGCGGATGAACATCGCGGTAAGCTGGCAGCGGCGGCTTGCGGCGTCAATAGGTGCCGAAAATATTATGGCACTACAAAGGAAGTTCCGAACCAGATACGTTCGAAATCAGCGGGTTACGCATTTTTCGTTACATATTATGAGCGATCAGGTGCTGAAGATGGGTCAAGACAAGCCGGCCAAGCCTGGCGCACTACCTGGCCAACCTCGATACCGGCCTGAACGCGAAGGAAAGCGAGGCATGGTTGCAGAGCATGCGGGACGCCAGCGGCAAAGACTGAGACTGTGGGGGCCTACCTGCTCGACACGGACGTTATCAGTGCGCTGATGACAATGCCCGGCCATCGCCGCCGGCAGAAAGTCGAGGCATGGTTGCGCTCGCTTGGCGACGCCCCGGTCATCCTGTCCTCAGTATCGATTGCCGAGATCAACCGCGGCATTGCCCTGGTCAACCATCCGGCTGTTGCAGCCGCCATCGGCAGGTCCCTCGACCCCCGAAGAGCGCTGGGCGTGCCGCAGCACGCGGGTGACAGATAAGGTTCGTCGATGGTGACGCTACGCCCGGTCTACATTATACCCCCTCACATGTCTCATGCGCTCGCACTGCCGGACGACCACCCCGTTTCCACCGCCGAATTCGAGCGGTTCCTGGAGGCGCAGCAAGACGACGAGTGCTGGGAATTGGTCGACGGCCGCATCCACATGATGACAAACCCCGACGGGCGGCACGAGCTCATTGTCGGCAACCTGGGCGGCCCGTTGCACGCCGCTCTGCGCAAGCGCGGCTGCCAGGCGTCCCAGGGCGGCATGCGCGTCCAACGGTCGGACGACGAGCGCGGTACCTATTCACCAAAACCGGATATCGTGGGCTGGTGCTCCCGCAACGACGCCCAGCGCTATACGACGGAACCCGGGATCGTGGTCGAGGTGCTTTCACCCAGCACCGAGGATCACGACCGGGAGCGCAAGTTGCCCTTCTACAAGGCACTCCCTACGCTGCGGCACATTGTTTTCGTCCACAAGACCGAGATGCGCATAGAGCACTGGCGGCGCTCCCCGGACGGCTGGTCGAAGGAGATTCTTCCGACGGATGCTGACGTACTCCGCCTGGAAGCCGCCCTCTTCGAGATAGATCTGGGAACGATCTACGACGGAGTGATTTTCGGAAACGACTAAGCATCGGCCGCCCATGACCGCGACTGAGGGCGGCGCCAAGGCGCCCACCTACTCCGTCGCCGGCTTTGCCTCCTCGGCGGCAGGCTTGGGCGCGGCCGGCACGTGGTCCGACACCGTCTCCGGCCGCACCGGCTGGCTTTTCTGGATCGCCCCGGTCATCGGAATGAAGAACACCCCGATGTCGCGCTTCGAGTGGATCTTCCCCTCGGCGTCCTTGGTATAGACATACAGCACCTGGCCGCGCTTGAACGGCTGGCCGATGGGGATGATCATCCGCCCGCCCGGCTTCAACTGCTTGAACAAATCCGGCGGCGCGAAGGTCGCGGCGCAGGTGACGATGATGATGTCGAAACCGCCCGTCACCTCCGGCCAGCCGTAGTAGCCGTCGCCGACGCGTGAATGCACGTTGTCGTAGCCCAGCGGCGCGAAAATCTTCCCGACCGCCTTGCCCAGCGGCTCGATGATCTCGATCGAGTAGGATTTCGCCACGATGCGCGACAGCAGGCTGCTCTGGAAGCCGCTGCCGGTGCCGATTTCCAGCGTCACCTCGCCCGGTGTCGGCTTGCAGATCTGGGTCATGTAGGCCTGCCCGAGATAGTCGGACAGCGCGGACCCCCACCCCAGCGCCCAGGGCTTCGGGTTGTCCTCGTAGGCATCGCCGGGAGTCGCCCGGTGTTCCGGGTATTCGTAATGGTAATATTCCCGCGGCACCGCCTGGAATGCCGCCAGCACCGCCGGATCGGCCGAACCGAGACGCTCCTTCAGGTACGACTCGATCAGCCGCATCGCCGCCGGCTTGCGCTTCTGTATCGCCTCGAACTGGGCGTCCGTCAGGCTGACCGGGCGGCCGGACTCGCGCATCGCCGTCTCGTAAGCGGCCTTGGTCCAGGCCGTGGCCGCGCGGGCGGTCACGGGCAGGACGGACGCGGCGGCCGCGGTGGAGATTACTCCGCGGCGGGTGATGGTGCTGGATTGTCTTGCCAAACCGAAGTTTTCCTCATCGCCGGGAATGTTATCAAAGCGATGCCATAAAGGATTGCCGCACAGAAAAGAACCCACCTGAATCCGGCTTCGCGCGCAATCAGATTGGCGAGTGGCGTCGCAACAACAGAAAAGGCTCCGTTCAGCCCCCAGGCCCAGGGCAAAAATCCGGTGGAGCCGGTCTGGTTCAGCCCCAGCGGGAACGGCAGGCCGAGCGCGATCGACACCGGCGCGCTGAGCGCCAGCAGTAGCGCCACCCGCGCGGCAAAGGGCCAGTCCAGCGTCGCCAGCAGCAGCGGTTGCAGGAAAGCCGCCGCGGCGGCGCACCAGACCAGCACCACCAGCGCCGCCAGCGCCATGAAATGCCGGGGCGCGGCCCCCATCCGCTCCGACAGCAGGCTGCCGAGGCCGGAGAAGATCAGCATCCCGGTCAGCACCAGCGCAAATCCGCTGGTGCGGTCGGACAGCCAGAAGCTGGCTTTCTCGATCAGGTAGATCTCGATGAACAGGAACCCGAGCGCCAGCGCCGGGAAATACACCACGGCGCGCAGCAGCCCGGCGCCGGGCGCGCGGATCCGCCCCGGCGCCAGCAGCGGCACCATCAGCACCAGCACCGCGATCACCGCCGCCTGGGCCAGCACCGCAAGGTTGACCAGTGCGCCGACCTCGGCCTGGGGCAGGATTTCGAGGCGTTTCAGGATGGTGCCGATGCGGTCCAGCCTGAGCACGGCGTAGAAGAACGGGCGGTCCAGGGTGATGGGGGAAAGGTTGAACTGCTCGCGGGAGGGTGACGCCTCGCCCGACAGCACCGCCTGCGCCTCGTCGGCGATGGCGTCGTCCGGGCCGCCGGATTCGACCTCGCCTTTGTCGAAGGAAACCGCCGGCAGGTCGTTGTAGATGGTGTCGCGGGCCTTGGCGACGTCCATGCCCGGGTACCAGGCGATGTCGAACGAGCGGTCGTCGGCGAACTTTTTCGCGGCGTCGATGCGGGCGGCATCCCAGCCGCCGGGCGCGATCAGGATGCGGACGTTCCAGGCCGAGCGATACACCAGGACATGCGCGGCCGGGTCGTCGATGCCAGCCGACAGCAGCGCCGCCCGCACCGTGGCCAGCATGCGCAGCGCATACACCGGGAAATCGCGGATCGACACCGGGATCGACACGATCCCGCCCGGCGCCAGGGCCCGCAGATAGGAAACAATGGCTTCCCGGCTGAACGCGCTGGCATTGGTTTCCGCCGCGTCGAGGAAGTCGGCCGACAGGTCGATGATGTCGAACGGCCCGTTGCCGATGGCGGCCAACGGCGCGGACCCGGACATCGTGGCCCCGGCGGCGGCGGGGGCGGCCGCGACGGGGCCGATGCCATGGCGGAGAATGTCGAGCAGCACGGGTTCCGGCTCCAGCGCGCGGATTTCGGCGGCGCCCAGACGCGACGCCTCGGCAATGCGGAAGCCGCCGGAGGCGCCGGCCAGCATCACCCGGGCGTGCGGGATCAGCGTGTAGGGCAGGGCGTCCAGCGCCGCGGCGGCATAGTCGGACCCGAGCGGACCGGGCTGCGACGGCAGCGCGGCGATGCGGTTGCCGTCGCGGTACAGGCCGTAGGAGCGCGGCGGCCCCTCGACGCCCAGCATGCCGGCATTGTTGGAAATGTCGGTGTCGACGCGTTCGGTAAAATCGTCCAGCACGGCGTAGTTGCCGCGCGGCGAGTTTATCGCGGCGACGATCTTCGCATCCGGCGTATGAAGCGGGGCGTATATCGCCTTGAAATCATTGTAGGCGGCTTCGTTGTCGAGCAGCAGCACCGCCTCGGCCAGACCCAACGCCAGCACCGCGGCGACGACCGCCCGCACATGGTGCGGCCCGCGCATGAACACCGCAGCCAGAGCCAGCGGCACCAGCAGCAGCGGCACGAGGTGGAAGGCGTGGACAAGATACATCGCCGCCAATACCCCGGCGGCGCCGGCCCCCGCGCCGGTCAGGTCGAACGCATAGACCAGTCCGATGCGGCTGGCGTTACGAACAAAACTCAGGCTGATGAACAGGCCGGCCAGGAAGAAGAACGGCAGCAGCGCGGCGTAGTAGCCGGCGATGTTCCAGATCTGCGGCTGCCACGTGACCGGGTTCTGCAATTGCAGCGGGTTGAACGGGTTGGTGGTCGTGAAATGGTAGCCGGCGGCGGCGGTCAGCACCAGGCATGCCGGCAAGGCCGCCATCAGCACAGCGGCGCGGCGGGCGAAGGCGTCGCGCCACAACGCCAGCACCACGCCGCTCAGCGCGAATCCCACCATGACGATGGAGATCACCCAGTAGCCGTACTCCGACCATTTCGCGACGGCGAAATAGCGCGTCAAAGCCGTCTCGTAGCCGACGGCGGCCAACGAGACGAGGAACAGCGGAAACAGGTTCATGGCCAGATATGGCGCCGCAGAAACTGGTCGGTCACGCTGTTGAATCGGGCGGGTTCATCGACGAACAACGCATGGCCGGCGTCATCGAACACTTCCATCTCTGTGTCCGGCCGGTTTCGCACGAGGTTTTCCCCCTGCGCAACCCAGCGCGGCCTGACGACATAGAGAAGCGGCACTTTTGTCTCGTACACCGCCTCCCGCCAATACGAGCGCGGCATTGGATAGGCGCGCAGCAGCTTGCTGGCCGATTCCGGCGTACGCAGCGACGCCTCGGTCAGGCGGTTCAGGTAGGCGGGCGGCTGCGGGCGGTGGAACATGGCGCGCACGAAGACCTGCATCGCCCTGGCATGGTCAATCGGCGGCCCGCGCCGCTTCGGCCCGGGCGGCAGCGGCACCGGCGGCGGGTCTTCTCCGACGGAATTGTCGACCAGCACGAGACCGCCGATCGGCCGGTCGCCCGTTTCATGGACGCAGGCCAGGGTGTCGAGCACGCCGAGCGACCAGGCGACGATGACGACAGGCCGCGAACCCAGCCGCGCGATCAGCTCGGCGATGTCCCGGCCGCGGCGGATCGGCTCGTATCCCCCCGGCGGGGCGGCGGAATCGCCCTGGCCGCGCGGATCGAAGGCGACCACGTGGTAGCGTTGCGACAAGGCGAGGATCTGCGGCATCCAGATCCAGGCCGGCATGGTCCAGCCGGGCACCAGCACCAGCGTATGGCCGGCGGGCGGCCCGGCCTCCAGGTAATGCAGCCGCACACCGTCGGTGGTCTGGAAGAAATGGTCCACCACGTCGCGCGGCATGGCGGAGCGCAGCGGCTGCGCCGTGGCGGCGGCAGCCGCCAGGCTGAGCAGGAGACTCGAGAGCAGGAGCAGGACGTGCCGCATTGGCACCAGAAGACCGGCAATCGCGTGGCGGTCAATCGGGATTTTGTTACGGGCTATCGGGACATCGGCGCCGGGGCCGGAACCGGATGGTGCCGCGGCCGGCGGCTGTTCGGCTGCGCGCGTGGCGGTGGCGGCGCGGCCACCGCCCGGCGGCGCTGACGGCGCGGCGGCTAGAGCAGCATGTAGAGGGTGAAGCCCATAAGAACCCAAAACGGTGCAGATATAATCACGGCGGCTGCGACGCCTCTGGCAACGGCGAGACGATCGCTGTCATCCGCCTCGACGTCGTCGTCGAACGGCAGCAGCGTTGGCGGCGCGGCCTTGGCAGGCTCGTGGACAAGCAGTTCGGCCTCGGCTACATGGATGGACACGTCCGATCCTCCGGGTTGAGGGGCGTTGTCTGTGCAACGGCGATACTCTTACCCTATAGCAATATATGACAAATCGGACCATTTATTTCGTTCAACAGGTTGCGATCAAACACCCGCCCCGGGTCACGCCGCCGGATCGGCCCCCGGCCGGTGCGCCGAACCGGTCGAGCCAAACCCGCCGGCGCCGCGGGCCGACACCAGGGTAAACGACTCGACAAGCCGGAACCGCGGCCGCAGCACCGGGACGAATACCATCTGCGCGAAGCGCTCCCCCGGCGTCAGCACGATGGCCCCGGAGCCGGGCGCCAGCCGGTTCCAGGCGCTCACCAGCACCGGTCCGGTGTAATCCGCATCGATCAGGCCAACCAGGTTGCCCAGCACCAGGCCCTTGCGATGCCCGAGGCCGGACCGCGGCAGCACCAGCGCCGCCATCCCCGCATCGGCCATGTGCACGGCAATCCCTGTCGGCACCAGCACCGCCGGCGCCCCCGCCACCAGCTCCAGCGGCGCGTCGATGCAGGCGTGCAGGTCGATCGCCGCCGCCATCTCGCTCTGATACTGCGGCAAGCCCCAGGCTCTCAGGCGGTCGTCGAGGATCTTCAGTTCGACGCTCGGGTTGCTCATCGGGTTCGGCTCCTGCTCCGGTTCGGCGCGCGTTCCTAGCGGCAAATCCGTCGCCCGTGAATTGGCGCCCGCCGCCCCGGGGCGAGTGGCGCCACGCCCGGTGCCGTGCGACTAATCGGGGAGACATGGAAACGTCCGCTCCCCCTTCATCGTCCCGCCCGCGGGCGGTGGCGCCGCAACACCTGTTCCGGCTGGTCGTGCCGCCGATAATCCTGCCGGTGTTCCTGTCGGCCGCCGACGGGACCGTCGTCGCCACCGCGTTGCCCGCCATCGCGTCCGACTTCGGCGAAGTGGCGAATCTGTCCTGGGTGGTGGTCGCCAACCTGATCGCCGGCACGGTCGCCGCCCCGGTCTACGGACGCCTCGGCGACCTGTTCGGGCGGCGGCGGATGATGCTGATCTCGCTGTGCCTGTTCATGGCCGCATCGGGCCTGTGCGCGATCGCGCCGGGCTTCGGCTTGCTGCTCGCTGCCCGCGTCCTGCAAGGCCTGGGCGGCGGCGGCCTGATGACCCTGGCGCAGGCGCTATTGGGCGAGAACGTGCCGCCGCGGCAGCGCGGCAGCTACCAGGGCTACCTGTCCGCCAACATCGTCGCCGGCAGCACCGTCGGCCCGGTCGCCGGCGGCTTCATCACCCAGGCCTGGGGCTGGCACGCCGTATTCCTCGCTTACCTGCCGCTCTGCCTGATCGCCATCGTGCTGGTGCTGAGGCTGCCGCGCGGCACGCCGGGCGGCAGCCGCGCCGGATTTGATGTCGCCGGCATCGCGATGCTGACCGGTTTCATCGTGCCCCTGCTGGTGGCGGTGTCGCAGTTGCAACGGATGAGCCCGGCCGCGCTGCCCGGGCTGGGCGCCTGGCTCGCGCTGGCCGCGGTGGCGCTGGCGGCCTTGCTGTGGCAGCAGCGCCGTGCCCGCGCACCGCTGCTGGCGCTGCCGCTGCTGAAGATTCCGGCGTTCTGGCGCGCCGATGTGATGGGGGCCTGTTCCGGCGCCTCGCTGACCGCGATGATGACGTTCCTGCCGATTTACCTCCAGGTCGTCACCGGCGCGTCGCCCGCGCAGTCCGGGTTGCTGCTGATCCCGCTGACGGGCGCGGTCAGTCTCGGCTCGGTGCTCACCGGCTGGCTGATCTCGCGCACCGGCCGCACCGCGATCTTTCCCACCTTCGGCCTGGCGATCACCGCGCTCAGCCTTGTCGGCCTGGCAATCTGGGCGCCGTCGCTGACCCGTACGCAACTGGCGTGGCTGCTGGCGCTCGGATCATTGTCGCAGGGGTCAGCCATGATCACGGCGCAGATCACCGTGCAGGCGGTGGCGGGCATCCATCAACTCGGCGCCGCCGCGGCCTCGGTGCAGTTGTCGCGCTCCCTGGGGTCCGCGTTCGGTGCCGCGGTGGCCGGGGCGGTGCTGTTCGGGCTGCTGTCGGAGCTGCACCCGGCGACGGCGGACCTGTTCTCCGAGATGCTGCGGCACGGGGCAGGGGCTTTGGACGGGGTATCCGCGGCGCAACAGGATGCGGCCCGGGCGGATATTGCGTCGGCGTTCAGGGGGGTGTTTCTGACGGTGGCCTGCTTTTCCGTGACGATCGTCGCCTGCGCAGCGACCTTGCCGATGCGCAGGCTGTAACGCCCGTAAGCGGTCAGCGGCCTTTCAATTCCGCGTCGATCTCGGCAGCGAGGCCGGGATTGGCGCGGCGGATCTGGGAGGCGCGGAGCGTGGCCCCGAGCAAAGGCTCGGGCCGCATTTCCCAGGCTTCGAGAAACAGCAGATCTGCTTCCTTTCCAGAATTGTTTGCTTCTTGTAGCGCTCTACGCACGGCCTCAGTGTAAGGCGGTCTCAGTACGTTAGACGCGGTTAACATCAGACATTTCCCATCAACGGCACCGCGCGTTTCCTAGCCACCCGCCACCGGTTCGAGACCGGGAGACGAGTGGCATAGGCCGCACGGCATCCAGTTAGGGAGTGTAGACCTGATTCACCAGCACAACAAGGTGACAAGGGGGTGAATTAAGTTACGGACCAACACTCAGTACCGGTAGAGGTCGTGCTTGAACGGTCCTTGCTCGGGCAACCCCAGGTATTCCGCCTGTTTCGCTGACAGCTTCGTGAGCTTGGCGCCGACTTTCGCCAAATGCAGGGCAGCTACCTTCTCATCGAGGTGCTTCGGCAGGGTGTAGACGATGGTACGCTCATACTTGCCGGTAGGCGCGTTGTACAGTTCGATTTGCGCCAGAACCTGGTTGCTGAAGCTGGCGCTCATGACAAAGCTGGGATGCCCGGTAGCGTTACCAAGGTTGACCAGGCGGCCTTCGGACAAGACGATCAGGCGCTTGCCGTCGGGAAACACCACTTCGTCGACCTGCGGCTTGACATTGTCCCAGGTATAGTTGCGCAGCGCATCGATCTGGATTTCAGAGTCGAAATGGCCGATGTTGCAGACGATCGCGCGATGCTTCATCGCACGCATATGGTCGATCGTGATCACATCGACATTACCGGTCGCGGTGACGAAGATGTCGCCGATGGACGCGGCGTCGTCCATGGTGACGACCTGATAACCCTCCATCGCCGCCTGCAACGCGCAGATCGGATCGACTTCCGTCACCATGACGCGGCAGCCCGCGTTGCGCAGCGAGGCGGCGGAGCCTTTGCCGACATCGCCGAAGCCGTTCACCACGGCAACCTTGCCGGCCATCATCACGTCGGTGCCGCGGCGAATGCCGTCCACCAGCGATTCACGACAGCCATAGAGGTTGTCGAACTTCGACTTGGTAACGCTATCGTTCACGTTGATCGCCGGGGTCAGCAAAGTGCCGGCCTTGGCCATGTCCCACAAACGGTGCACGCCGGTGGTGGTTTCCTCCGATATGCCGCGCACATCGGCCAGCATTTCCGGGTACTTCTGGTGCATCAGGATCGTCAGGTCGCCGCCGTCATCAAGGATCATGTTCGGCGTCCAGCCGTCAGGGCCGCGCACCGTCTGCTCGATGCACCACCAGAATTCTTCCTCGTTCAGGCCCTTCCAGGCGAACACCGGGGTGCCGGCCGCGGCAATCGCGGCGGCGGCGTGATCCTGGGTGGAGAAGATGTTGCACGACGACCAGCGCACGGTGGCGCCGAGTGCCGTCAGCGTCTCGATCAGCACGGCGGTCTGGATGGTCATGTGCAGGCAGCCGGCGATGCGCGCACCCTTCAGCGGTTGCGCGTTGCCGTATTCCTCACGGATCGCCATCAGACCGGGCATTTCGGTCTCGGCCATGTGGATTTCCTTGCGGCCCCAGGGCGCGAGGGACAGGTCCTTGACCTTGAAATCGTTGAATGCCGCGTCGGCCATGCGTAAAGCTCCTGAATGGGTGGCGGCGCTATATAAAGATATCTGCATGTTTGCAAGTGGCTTGATCGGCCCCGCCGCCTGTATCATCGGCAGGCAACACAAATGGGGTGGACAGGCATCCGAAAGCGGAGTGATTCGTTGGCGGGCGGCAAACCGCTCCGCCCGGGACATCGATGCCAGCACTGACCGTCACCCACACCACGATCTACCGCTACGCCAACCCGGTGGTGTTCGGCGAGCACCGGATGATGATGCGGCCGCGCGACAGCCACGACCTGCGGCTGCTGAAGACGGCGCTGGAGCTGCATCCCGCCGCCTCGGTCCGCTGGATCCACGACGTGTTCGGCAACTCCGTCGGCATCGCGAAGTTCAGGCAGCCGGCCCGGGAGCTGCGCGTAGTGTCGATGTTCCAGGCGCAGCATTTTCCGCTGCCGGAAGGCTCGGTGGTGATCGAGGAATACGCGCGGCGCTATCCGTTCAGCTACGACGTGTCGGAGGCGCCGGATATCGGCCGCCTGGCGGAGCGGCATTACGCCGATGCGGCGCATGCGGTGGACGCGTTCGCGCGACGGTTCCTGGAGGAAACTCCGGGACAGGACACGCTGGGAATCCTGGCGGCGATCACCAAGGCGATCAAGGCGGAGTTCACCTATAATCCGCGCGACGAGATGGGCACGCAGGACCCGGTGACGACCCTGGCGTCGAAGACCGGGACCTGCCGCGACTATGCGCTGCTGATGATGGAGACCGCCCGCAGCCTGGGCTTCGCGGCGCGCTTCGTCTCCGGCTACCTGTATGACGACAGCAAACTCGGGGATGCGGCGGACACGCTGATTGGCGGCGGGGTGACGCATGCCTGGGCCGAGATCTATCTGCCAGGTGCCGGCTGGGTGCCGTTCGACCCGACCAACGGGCTGATCAGCGACCGCAACCTGATCCGCGTGGCGGTGACCCGCGATCCCTCCCAGGCGGTGCCGCTGCGCGGGAGTTTCGTCGGCAAGCCGGGCGATTTTCTCGGCATGGATGTTTCGGTGGAGATCCGGGTCTAGCGGTTGACACTGCCGGGACGCCGCCGGACACGGCCCGCGGCGCATGGACAATAATGCAAAAATGCATTACATGTGACTCGCGACAGGAGGATGCCGCTATGACCACTCTGACCGTGACCGCTCGGGGACAAGTCACGTTTCGCAAGGACGTGCTGACCCATCTCGGCATCAAGCCGGGGGAGAAAATCGAGTTGGACAAACTGCCGGATGGCCGGATTGCACTGCGTGCGGCGAAGCCGCCGGGCACGATCGACGGATTTCTCGGCCTGCTTGCGGGCAAGACAAAAAAGATCGCCACGCTGGAGGAAATCGATGAGGCGGCCGCGGCCGGTTGGGCCGGGACGGAATGAGGATTACAGTCGATACGAATATCCTGATCCGGGCCGTGGTTTGCGACGATACGAAACAAGCCGCGGCCGCCGCCAGGCTTTTGCATGACGCGGAAATCATTGCAGTGCCGCTGCCCTGCCTGTGTGAATTCGTTTGGGTGCTGCGGCGGGTTTACAGCCTCGGCCGGAGCGACATTCATGCCGCCCTGCAAGCCCTGTTAAGCGCGGCAAATGTCGCAGTGAACCGACCGGCCGCCGATGCCGGCTTGGCCATGCTCGACGCGGGCGGGGACTTCGCGGACGGCGTCATCGCCTACGAGGGGCGATGGCTCGGCGGGGAAGCCTTCTTTTCCTTCGACAAGCAGGCGGTCGAGCTGCTCGAAAAGCAAGGTTGGCCGGCAAGGATTCTTGTCTGATCAAGATGGGTCCAACATACAAGTAACGTGCGTTCGACAGTCACAACGACAGGCAGCCAGCCGACTGAACCGGCCGGTTGCGGAGGATGTCCCGGCGTAGATCCGGGCTTGGCCGGGCCGTCCGCCTTTCATTCCGGTCAGCGATTGTCACCTGCCGAATCGCCGTCATGATTTTTTCGCCATCCAGAACTGCCCGATCCGCCGAGTCGCCCGCACGACCGCGGTAGCCGCTTGGAACGCATTCGTTTAGAGGCTTCACAAAACTCCGCCCCCGGCGGAGCCGAAGGGGAATCATGTTGATGCTGTCTCGCTTAGCCTCCGCCGCGCCGCTGCGCGCATGCCTGCTGGCCGCTTCCGCCTGCTTCGCCGTTGCGGCGAGCGCGGCCGAACCGTCCGGCGACACGCCTAAACAGCCCGCCGTTCACCCGGTCACGGTGACCGAGGAAATGACCGGCGCCGGCATCGTCTCCAGCGGCGTGACGCTGCCGCCGCCGCCGCCGGTGACCGGCTCGCGCGCCCACCCGGTCCCCGCCTGGGACAGTCCGCTCCCCTGGCCGATCCTGATCGCCGATCGGCGGAACAACAGGCTGTTGGAGGTGACACCGGACAAGCGGATCGTCTGGGAGTTCCCCTCGCCGAACCTGAAGATCTACCGCGGCAACGACGACGTGAACTTCACGCCCGACGGCAAGACCCTGGTCATCAACGAGGAGGATAACTACGACATCCACTTCGTCGATTATCAAACCCGTGCACTCACCTGGACCTATGGCGTGTCGGACACCTGGAGCCGGGGCGAGGGCTACCTGAACTTCCCCGACGATGCGCGCCTGCTGCCGGACGGCCGGATGACGGTCGCCGACATCCGCAATTGCCGACTGCTGTTCATCAATCCGGACAGCGGCAAGACATTGGCGCAATGGGGCAAGCCCGGTGTCTGCAAGCATAACCCGCCGGAGACGTTTGCGTTTCCAAACGACATTAATTACTATGATAACGGCGACTTCCTGGTGACGGAAATCCCGGATGCCTGGATCTCCCGCCTCGGCAAGGACGGCCACGTGGTCTGGAGCGTCAAGGCGCCGCATCTGCGCTATCCCTCGGACGCCAGGGCCGCCAGCGACGGCAACGTCATCGTGGCGGATTTCACCAAGCCGGGCGGTGTGGTGATCTTCAACCCGCAAACCGGCAAGGTGGTGTGGGAATACCGGGTGAAAGAGGGCGAAAAGGCGCTGGACCATCCCTCGCTGGCGGAGGAACTGCCGAACGGCAACATCCTGCTGAACGACGACCATCGCGAACGGGTGCTGGTGATCGATCGCCAGTCCAAGGAGTTCGTCTGGCAATACGGCACGACCGATACCCGCGGCCACACGCCGGGGCTGCTTTGGTACCCTGACAGCCAGGATCTCGACTATTACCACGACTGGAAGGCGGCGCTGGCGGGGAAGCATTGATATAGTATAAAAATCCTCCGCGCCGCCTCATCATGCCGGCGGCGGTCGTCCGATCGCCGCGCCGACGCAGGCCCGGCATCCGGGCCGGATGGCCGGAACCGCTGGCCAAAGGCAACTGCGTCGCCGGGAAAGGGATGGAAGCGCCTGTCGTCCAGCGAGCAGGTCAAGCGGGCGATTCGCAATGACTGGTTCGATGAACTTGGACTTGTCAGGATGGCAGGCCACCATGCCGTGGTACGTGACCCGTACGCCCGGCGGTGTCAGAGGGGGGCTTGCCGCGAGGGGCATCCCCTCGATTTTGCTTGTGCAAGAACCTCCATCGGCGTGACGGGGCGGCGCGCCTGCCAAGGCCAGCCGCCACCTACTACTTAGCCGGGCCAAACAGCTCCTCGATATCCGCCTCGGTCAGCTTCAGTGCCCCGCCATGCTCGGCGTCCAGCACGCTGGCGACGATGGCCCGCTTCTTGTCCTTCAGCACTTCCATCTTTTCTTCAATCGTGCCCAGCGTCACCAGCCGGTGCACGAACACTTTCTTGGTCTGTCCGATGCGGTGCGCCCGATCGGTTGCCTGGTCCTCGACCGCCGGATTCCACCAGGGATCGTAATGGATAACCGTATCGGCCGCGGTCAGGTTCAATCCCACCCCGCCCGCCTTCAAACTGATCAGGAACAGCGGCACGTCGCCGCCCTGGAACTTCTGCACCGGCGTGGCGCGGTCCTTGGTATCGCCGGTCAGTTTCACATAGTCGACCGCATCCTCAACCAGGCGGTTCTCGATCAGCGCCAGCATCTCGGTGAACTGCGAGAACAGCAGCACCCGCCGCCCTTCCGCGAACATGATCGCCAGCATTTCCATCAGCCGATCGAGCTTGGCCGAACCGGCTTTTGACTTCGCAACGGTTTTCAGTTTCAGCAGCCGCGGATCGCAGCACGCCTGCCGCATCTTCAGCAGCGCATCCAGTATAATGATCCCCGACCGCGCCAGTCCTTTCTGCGCGATCGCCGCCTGCACTTTCGCATGCATCGACAGCCGGATCGCCTCATAGATCGCGCGCTGGTTCGCCTCCATCTCGACCGGCTCGACGATTTCCGTCTTGGGCGGCAGTTCGGTAACGACCTCCTCCTTGGTCCGGCGCAGCATGAACGGCCGGATGCGGCGGTTCAGCATATCCTGCCGCTCGACATCGCCGGCCTTTTCAATCGGCGTTCGGAACCGCGTCTTGAACGACTTCTGGCCGCCGAGGAATCCGGGCGCGAGGAAATCGAACAGCGACCACAACTCCCCCAGATGGTTCTGCAACGGCGTCCCGGACAGGCACAGCCGCTGCCGCGCTTTCAGCCGCAGCGCCTGGCGGGTGGTCTCGGCGTTCGGGTTCTTGATCGACTGCGCCTCATCCAGGATGACGATGTGCCAATCCTGTTCCGACAGGACTTCATGATCGCGCGTCAGTAAAGGATAGGTCGAGAGCACCAGGTCATGCTTCGCAATCTTGCGGAAGCCGGCCTTGCGCGTCGGACCATGCAGCGGCAGCACGGACAACTTGGGGGCAAAACGGGCGGCCTCGGCCAGCCAGTTCGGGATCAAGCTGGTCGGGCAGACGATCAGCGACGGACGATCCAGCCGCCCCGCGGCTTTTTCGATCATCAGGTGCGCCAGGGTCTGCACCGTCTTGCCCAGCCCCATATCGTCGGCCAGCACCCCGCCCAGCCCGGCGGCGGCGAGGAACTGCAGCCAATCGACCCCCTGGCCCTGATACGGCCGCAACGTCGCCTTGAACGACTTCGGAATCTCCGCCTTCGGTATCCCGCCGGACTGGCGCAACAGCCGCCCGAGTTCGCGCAGCGACTCGCCGCCGCGCCAGACCAGGCCGGTGCGTTCCTCCAGCCCCGCCACATCGGCCGCGTCCAGGCGGGAAAAGCCGATCTTGCCGGAGTCCGGGTCGATGCCGCCGCCGGCCCAGAGTTCGAGCAGCGCCTGCAACGTGGGGCGGATGCGCGACATCGGCAGCGACAGCACGCGGCCATCCAGCAGCGGCAGCACGAACGGCTTGTCGTCGTCGCCCTCGGCCAGCGCGGTGGCTTCCGGGCGGGCGATCAGCCTGATCAGCGCCGGGACAAGGTCGACCTGCTCGCCGTCCACCGTCACGCCGAGATGCAGTTCCAGCCAGTCGATGCCGGAACCTTCGACCAGTTCGGCCTCGATCTCCGCGTCGGCGGTCAGCACCTGGACGGGGAAGTCGGTATCCACCTCGACCGTCCAGCCGTCGCGGCGCAGGCGGGGGATTTCCTGCGTAACAACCTGCATCCAGGTCAGGTGCGCGCCGCTTTCGCGCAGCACGAAGTCGTCGGTGTGGGCGTGCTGGTAGTAGACCGGGACAAGCTCATGCACGGAGGCAAAGCCCAGGCTGGCGAGTTCGGTCAGCGCGCGCGATTCGGCGGCGCGGTCGCGGATCACTTCATACAGGGCGCCTTCCAGCACGGTGATCTTCGGCAGCGGCTTCAACGTGCGCGGCAGGCCGATGGGACCGTACTGGAACGTCAGCCGCAGCAGCGGCACGGAATACAGCCCGCGGCCGAGCGCCCTGGCGGAGCCGCGGCCGTAGCTGGGGTCGCTCGGCAGGGTGCCGCTGATCAGCCGCAGATGCGGGTGCATCGGCTGTTGCACCAATTCAGCCGCCTTCATCTCCGCGGGGATCGGCACCCTCGCCGCCGGCGAGCGGCGGGTCAGTTGCTCGCGCACCTCGGCAGCGGCTTCGGGCGGGATGGAGGGCGCATTCAGCAGCCGTGCGACGACCCGCGGCGCGAGGTCGAGGCCGACGGGACCCATCCTGCCGGAGGTGGGATCGATGTACCAGGGGGCGGGCAGGCGGACGCCGACAAGGCCCTCGTCCAGCGCCAGCGTGGCCTGTTGCGACGCGTCCGGGCGGGTGATCCAGGTGATCTGTCCCTGCCGCTCCGGCCCTTCGGCGAGCGCGGGTCCTTCCGCCGACGCCCAGCGGGCGCGGCCGGTCGCCAGGATGCGCCGCACCGTGTCGAGCGGGTCGTCGTCGGCCGGGGGGCCGTTGTAACCGGTGCGGCGGCCGAGACGCGCCAGGATCACCAGATCGGACGGGCGCAGATATTTGGCCGGAGTATTGATCTGGTGCGGGGCGTACCGCTTGACTGTCCCGGCGCTGTCGTCCCGCCGCAATGCCACGGTCATCGGGTCGATCAGCAGTCTCGGCACGCCGGGCGCGCTCGTTTCTGCGTTCAATACATAGAACACGCGGGTGCGAATCGAGGCCGGATAGTCCTCGGTCGGTTCTTCGTCCTCACGATCGAAGTCGGCCAGCCAGGTCTGGATCTGCGGCGGCAGCGCGGTCGCAGGCAGCTCGGTCTTCGCGGCCTTCGGGGGCGGCCGGAACAGCGATTCCTGGTGGTGGGGGACCATCATTTCGCGGCGCTGGGCGGAGATCAGCACCGCGGCCAGATGCTTGCAGCCGCGTCCGACCGGACAATTGCACGCCCCGGCTATGCGCAGCCCGTTGTGCGGAGACGGGCTGATTTTCAGCGTTTGCCGGTAGGGATCGGGCCGTGTTCCCTGCGTCGTCGCGGTGATGATGGCGCCGCGGTCAGCGATTTCCAGATCCTGCACGCGCCCGCGCTGCTCGTACGAGCGGCCGGCCAACAACGTATTCGGCGGAAAAATCCGCCTGATGTCGGCTTCACGGATGGCGAGCGTGGGATCGATGTCAGGAGCGATGGGCACGATATGCATATACAGAGGATGCGTGGTGCGTTCGAGTCGTGACTAGGGGCGGAATGTGTTGATTCCTCACTAGCGTGTCATTTTGGTTAATGCGTGGGCGTTGTCCCGCCTCCCTTGTCCCGGGCCGGCTTGCCGCGCCAGGACGCGAACGCGCCGGCGATGCGGCAAACTCAATGCGCGCTGGCGTCGGATCGCGGTTTCCGGCTTGACGCAGGCCGTCCGATCGCGCCTTCTCGGCGCCGCACGGGTTCCCGCCGCAGTGTTCACAACCGCTTGACGGAGGCGGCTGGCGTATCGCAGATTGCTACAAGACAATTTTCTGGCGCGTTGCGCGTCCTAAAAACCCGAGCCCAAGCGGTTCAAAGGAGGCGACCATGATCGGAAAGCTCAATCACGTGGCCATTGCGGTACCGGACCTGGACAAGGCCACCGCGGTCTATCGCGACGTTCTCGGCGCCAAGGTCTCCGCACCGGTGCCGCAGCCGCTGCACGGCGTGACCGTCGTGTTCGTCGAGCTGCCGAACACCAAGGTGGAACTGCTGCTGCCGATGGGCGAAAAAAGCCCGATCGCGGCGTTCCTGGAAAAAAATCCGGCCGGCGGCATTCACCATATGTGCTTCGAGGTCGAGGACCTGCTCGGCACACGCGATTCGCTGAAAGCCCAGGGCGCCCGCGTGCTCGGCGACGGGGAGCCGAAAATCGGCGCGCACGACATGCCGGTGCTGTTCCTGCACCCCAAGGACTTCAACGGCTGCCTGATCGAGCTGCAGCAGATCTGACCGCGCCGCGCGCCCCCGACTGAAAAGGTGACCCCCGCATGACGTTGAGCGCACACATCCTGCAGGATTTACGGGACCGAGAAGCCAAGATTCTGGCCGGCGGGGGCGCCGAGAAGGCCCGCGTCCGCCATGAGCAGGGGCGGCTGACCGCCCGTGAACGCCTCGCCGCCCTGTTCCAGGACGGCACGTTCCAGGAAATCGGCCGCCACATCCGCAGCAACCGCCAGGCCGGCGTGGCGCATCACGTCGATCAGCCGGCCGACGGCGTCGTCGTCGGCACCGGCTACGTCAACGGCCGGGCGGTGGCGGCGTTCAGCCAGGACTTCACCGTCGCCGCCGGCACGCTCGGCAAGATGCACGCCGGCAAGATCGTCAAGGCGATGCAGACCGCGGCGCATTCCGGCATGCCGGTGGTTGCGTTCAATGACTCCGGTGGAGCCCGCATCCAGGAAGCGGTGGACGCGCTGTCCGGCTATGGCCAGGTGTTCTACCAGAACGTGCTGCTGTCCGGTGTGGTGCCGCAGATCGCGGTGGTCTGCGGGCCATGCGCGGGCGGTGCCGCCTATTCCCCGGCGCTGATGGACTTCATCATCATGACGAAGTCGAACGCCGATCTGTTCATCACCGGGCCGGAGGTGATCAAGGCGGTGACCGGCAAGACGGTCACCATGGACGAAGTCGGCGGCGCGGCGATGCACGCCACCGTCAGCGGCAACGTGCATTTCCTGGCCGATGACGACCGCCACGCCGTCCAGTTGGTGCAGCGCCTGCTGAGCTTCCTGCCGGCGAACAATGCCGAGGAACCGCCGCATCACCTGACACCGGATATCGACGAAAGCCCGGACGAGGGCATGACGGCGCTGATCCCGGAGGACAACTCCACGCCGCTTGACACGCATACGGTGATCGCGCGGCTGGTGGATGGCGGCGACTTCCTGGAGGTCCATGCCGGTTTTGCCGAAAACATCATCATCGGCTTTGCCCGTATCGGCGGCATGGTCGTCGGCATCATCGCCAACCAGCCGGCGGTGCGGGCAGGGGCACTGGATATCGATGCGTCCGACAAGGGCGCGCGCTTCATCCGCTTCTGCGACTGCTTCAACATTCCCCTGGTTACGCTGGTCGATGTGCCGGGGTTCCTGCCGGGCATCGAGCAGGAACGCGGCGGCATCATCCGGCACGGCGCCAAGCTGCTGTTCGCCTATGCCGCGGCGACGGTGCCGAAGCTCACGCTGATCCTGCGCAAGGCCTATGGCGGATCGTACCTCGCGATGTGCAGCCAGGAGATGGGCGCGGACTTCGTCTACGCCTGGCCCTCGGCGGAGATCGCGGTGATGGGCGCCGAGGGCGCCGTCAACGTGCTGTATCGCAAGGAGTTGAAGGATGCGCCTGACCGCCGGGCCAAGGCGGCGGAACTGGCCGCGGCCTACCGGGCGGAGTTCAGCACGCCGTATTTGTCCGCCGGGGCCGGCTACATCACCGACGTGATCGATCCGGCGTCGACGCGGTGGATCGTCGCGCTGTCGCTGCGCAAGCTGCAGAGCAAGCGGGATGTGCGTCCGCCGAAGAAGCACGGGAACATGCCGCTGTGAGGACGTTGCCTATAGCGGCGGCGCGCTCAGCGCGGTTCAACACAATAGGCGAACGACCCCGCGTGGCGTCACGGAGACACGCCCATGAATGACACCATGGCCGGCAGCCCGATCCTGACCAACTGGCTGGCAATCGTCGGGGTCGTGAGCCTGATGTACTGGGGCTGGCGCATCGTCGCCGCCATCCAGCACCGGACGCGCAAATCCCGCCCCGTCGACGCTGATTTGCCGGCTCCTGCCGTGGCGGGGTCGTTCATACCGGCGTCCGACGGATTTCCCGACGATATCGTCGCCATCGCGGCCGCCGTCCATGCCATGATGGGCGCGCACCGGATCGTCCACCTCGAATCCACCCGGACTGGCCAGACCTGGGCCGCCGAAGGGCGCTGGATGCACCAGACCTCCCATCGGCCCGGCTGACGCACTACCCAAGGACC
Organism: uncultured Rhodopila sp.; assembly: GCF_903944925.1. Classification (GTDB taxonomy): domain Bacteria; phylum Pseudomonadota; class Alphaproteobacteria; order Acetobacterales; family Acetobacteraceae; genus Rhodopila. The sequence goes on from NZ_CAJATU010000192.1 coordinate 19,709, forward strand.
TGACCATGCAGAAGAGCTTCCGCATTACCGTTGACGGCCGCAGCTACAACGTGGTCGTCGAGGATCTCGACCCGGTCGCGCCCACCGCGGCCCTGCCGCCCGTCGTCGCAGCCGCCGTGGCGGCGCCCGCTCCGGCACCGGTCGCCGCCCCGCCGCCCGCATCACCGGCTGCCGCGGCAGGCCCCGGCTCCATCGTCGCCCCGCTCGGCGGCGTGGTGTTTTCCATCGACGTGCCGCTCGGCCGCGACGTCGCGGTGGGCGACAAGGTCGCCACCATCGAGGCGATGAAGATGAAGACCGAAGTGCGGGCGAAGGTCGCCGGCAAGGTCACCGCCATCGCCGCCAAGGTGAACGAAAGCGTCGAGACCGGTCAGTTGCTGATGACCGTGGGCTAACCCGCCGCCCCCGGCGGCTGAGAAGACCATCGATCGCCTATCCGCTGCCGGAGGCCGCAACGGCCGTCCGCTGTTATTTCAGGAGTCTGCATTGGAAAAAGATACCGTTACGTTCGCGGTCATGCTGAGCGTGATCGATTTCTTCCTCAGCATGGTGCTGATCTCCGGCATCGGCGTGATCCTCTGGCTGCTGCCGTTCCTCAACCGGCTCGGCAAGCTCGACGAAGAGAGCATGCGCCGCGGTCACTGACCGCCGCGCCGCACGAAATTCCAGGGGGCCAGGACGACCATGTTCTTCGACGAGATGCTGCACTTCTTCGGCCAGATGGCCTCGCAAACCGGCCTTGCCCAGTTCTGGTGGGGCAACGTGCTGATGATCGCCGTCGGCGTCTCGATGATCCTGCTGGCCGTGATCAAGAAATACGAGCCGCTGCTGCTGGTGGGCATCGGCTTCTCCTGCATCATCTCGAACGTGCCGGGATCGGACCTGACGCTGCCGGGCGGGCTGTTCCACTACGCGTATGAAGGCGTGCAACTGCTGATCCTGCCGCCGCTGATCTTCTTCGGCGTCGGCGCAATGACCGATTTCGGTCCGATGATCGCCAATCCGAAGCTGGTGATCCTCGGCGCCGCCGCGCATCTGGGCATCTTCGTCGCGTTGATTGGCGCCAAGCTGCTCGGGTTCACCATCTATGAGGCCGGCGCCATCGGCATTATCGGCGGTGCCGACGGCCCGATGGCGATCTTCATGACGATGAAGCTGGCGCCGCATCTGCTGCCGCAGATCTCCGTCGCGGCGTATTCCTACATGGCGCTGATGCCGCTGATCCAGCCGCCGGTGATGCGGCTGCTGACCACGAAGCGGGAGCGTCAGATCCGCATGAAGCAGATGCGCACTGTTTCCCGCGTCGAGCGGATCGCCTTCCCGATCGTCATCGGCATCGTCGTCAACCTGCTGCTGCCCCCGGTGGCGCCGCTGATCACCATGCTGATGCTGGGCAACCTGTTCAAGGAAGTCCTGGTAACCGAGCGGCTGGCCAAGGCCGCGGCGAACGAGGTGATGAACGTCGTCATCGTGATCCTGACGATCGCCATCGGCTCGACCATGGGGGCGGACAAGTTCCTCACCGGCAGCACGATCGAGATCATCGGCCTCGGCCTGGTGGCGTTCGTGTTCGGCACCGGGTCTGGCGTCATCGGCGCCAAGATCATGAACCTGTTCCTGGAGGAGAAGATCAACCCGCTGCTCGGGTCCGCCGGTATCGCCTCGGTGCCGATCGCCGCGCGGGTGGCGCATGTGGTGGCGCTGCAGGATGATCCGGAGAATTTCCTGATCTATCATGCGATGGGTCCGAACCTTGCGGGCGTGTTCGGCACCGCGCTGTCGGGCGGAATCATGCTGGCGCTGCTGCAATAGAAAAGGGGCTGATTTCAGCCCCTTTTCAATCTCGGCAAGCTCAGCCGGTAACGGCCCGCGGGCGCCGGATGCGGGCGCCTGCCAGTCCGAAAAGCGTAGCCGTAAAGGCAAACATGGCGAAATCCGTGTCAGGCTCCGAAACGGCGACGTCATAGTTGAGTGTAAACGAGCCGCTTTTGTCGCCGTACTAGCCTGGGGTGCCGTTGATAGCCCAACCGTCCGGTAAGCCAGGCAGCAGCTTCGTTGAACCGCTCGGTGCAATGAACGTTCCACCGTCACCGACGTAGAAGGGACTGTATTCACCCGATCCGGTTCCCGTGCCGATGAAGGCCCCGGCCAGGAAAAAATGGGTCGAGTAGTCTATGCCGCCGAAGATGCCGAAAGCACTAATGTTCGTCTCCCCCGCGGCCCCGGCCGGACCGTTGGTCTCAGCGCCAATGCCAGGGGCAACTGTCCAGTGGTGGGCAGTTGACCACTGGCGCCGATAAAGATCGAACCCGTTGCGTCAACGGTGGCAACATCCGCGCGCGCCACGCCGGATGCGGAAATTGCCGCGCAAACGATAGCCACTCTCCAAACATAGCCTGTTCTCATGAGTCCATGCTCCGACCAAGGTCTGTCGTTACTTGATCATATCTAGAATGCGCGTTCAAGAGAATTTGAGCATGTTTGTTACATCTAATAGCGGGTTTGGCATCAAAGGCCATCGCCTACCCGCGAACCCGGCCTCGCAGCCATTGTCATGTCGGCGTGGTATAAGCCTCCGCGCCTTCATCCACCGGCTCCAGATCGACGCTGACCAGCACGCTGTGGTCGCCGCCGCCCAGGATCACCCCGCGCACCGGGCTGACATCGCTGAAGTCGCGCCCCCACCCCAGCAGCACATGCTCATCGCGAATCAGGATGCCGTTGGTCGGGTCAACGTCGATCCAACCATACTCGGGGCCAAGCCAGCAGCCGACCCAGGCGTGCGATTGATCCGCTCCCTGGCGCTTGACCTGGCCGGGCGGCGGCTTGGTGCGGATATAGCCCGACGTGTAGCGCGCCGGGATGCCGATGCCGCGCAGCCCGCTGACCATGGCGTGGGAGAAATCCTGGCACACCCCCTCCCGCCGCTGCATCACCTGCGACACCGGCGTGGAGATCGTTGTCACGCCGGAGCGGAAGCGGAAATCCGTATAGAACCGCTCGTTCAGTTCCAGCAGCGCCTCCAGCACCGGCCGCCCGGGCGTGAACGACTGGCTGACATACTCCCGTGTGTCCGCATCGATCGGCGCCATTTTGGTACCGAATTGAAACTCCGCCGCGTCCCAGCCCTCCGGGCTCCGCGCCGCCTCCACCACGCTTTCCCAGTTCGGCGTGGCCGCCGCATCGCCCGGCGGCCAGCGATCGACCTCCACGATCGCTTCGGAGGTCACCTCGAAATCGGCATGCGGCAGGTCCAGGAACAGCCAGGTAACATGATTGCCGAAATGATCGAGGCCGTCGGTTCGCCGGGCCGGCATCGGGTCGGTTACGATGCTTTCCGAGATCACCGTCTGCCAGGGCTGCATGCGCGGCCGCAAGTGCACCATGTGCGCGGCCAGTTCGACAGGGCTGCCATAAGCGTATCGGGTGATATGTTGGACGCGGTAACGCATGGCGTCAGTTTAGCCGGAGTTTCGCGTCATTGCGAAGCGTCCACCCGTTTGATCCGCCGAAAGACGTGGGTAATACGCCAGGCGGGCGAAGGTCCCCTCACGCAGCCCCGCGCCGCGGTTCGCTGTCCACGCCCAGGCTGCGCGCCACCGGCAGCAAGGTGAAATACCGCCGCGACACCCGGTCCCCCACCGCTGCAATCGCCTGGTCCAGTTTCCGCAGCCGCTGCGGCAGCCGCGCCGTCGTCACCATCTGGTCCGGCGAGCGCAGGACGTCCTGCACGATGTCGCGAGTCTCCTGCAACAGCGGCTCCACCGCCAGCAGCAGCGAATCGCCGTCCTCGACGATCTCGCGCAGCAGCTCCCGCGCCGCGACAAGCTGGAACGCCAGGCCGCGCGGGTTGCCCTCGTCGGCCAGGATCAGGTCGAGCGCCGGGGCCGGCTGCAGCACCGCCAGGTAGCGGGTGCGATAGGTGATGACGGAGTCGCGCAGCTCCAGCGCCAGCCGCAGCCCGGTCTCCACCCGGCCCGGCTGGGTCAGCGCACCCGGCTGGTCCAGCACCTGCCGCAGCTCCGCCGCAATCGCCTGCGCCCGTTCCATTCTGCGGCCGAAATCCAGGAACAGCCGCCCGCCGCCGCGCACCATGTTCTCCGCCGCCAGGCCCGCGACCGTGGCGGCGAATTCCAGGATCTCGGTGGTCAGGTGCGAGGCGGCCTCCAGCGTCCGCGCATTGGCCTCCGGCGGCAGCTTGCGCATCGCCTCACCGAGTTCGCGCAGCGAGCGTGTCACGACCGCGTGCATCTCGCCGGTCAGGCGGTCGCGCAAGGTTTCGACCTGGCGCGCCACATGCGCCAGCACCCGCGGCATGCCGCCTTTCGCCCGGAATGCCTTCAAAACCGCCGCCGACAGCATGCCCATGCCCAAAACGCTGGCATCTTCGTCCGCCAGCATCTTCAGGCTGCTCAGGCTGCCGATGAGAATCTCCAGTTCGGAAATTTCTCGCGCCGAGGGCATCGGCCGCAGGATGCGCGTGATCACCGCCCTTTGCAGCCGCGCGGCTTCTTCCAGCCGCTCCAGATAGCGCCCGAGCCAGTAGAAATTGTCCGCCACCCGCGATGGCAGGTCGCCGGCGGTGCGGCGGATCGCCAGCGTCGGCGTCACCAGGCCCAGCACGCCCTGCACCATGCTGGACTCGTCCGCCATGACCCAAACGTCCTTGGACACGGCGTTGCGCGGCAGCCGCCCGGCCAGGGCGTCTTCCTCCGACAAGGCGCGGGCGAGGCCGCCGGGAAAGGCCCGCCACCGGTTGCCATCATACGTCATGAACATCCGCAAGGCGATCGGCTTGGCATCCAGCCCGCTTGGGCCGACACACGGCGCCAAGGACGGCACCGGCGCCACCGAGGCCGCCCAGCCGCCCGGGTCCGCCTCCATCCTCGCGGCGAGCTCCGCCCGCTCCGCGGCGGACAGCAGCATCGGCACCACCGGGCGCGCCCCGCCGTCAGTGGCGGGACGGATCAGCCAGCCCTCCAGGTCGCGCAGCACGGTGCGGACGACGGCACCCTCGCCCAGCCACAACGTCGCCTGGCTGGCCAGCCGCAGCTCCTCGCCCAGCAGCCGGCGCGCCAGCGCGGGCAGGAATGCGGCCAGGCCCGGCGCCTCCACCAGGGCGGAGCCGGCGTCGTTGACCATCCGCACGAAACCGCCGCGAATCGCATCGAGCAGCCCCGGCACGCCGGTCCCGGAGGCCAGTTCGAGCGAATCCACCTTGTTGCCGTCCTTGCGGCGGAACAGCACGCCGATGCGCTGCAGACCGCGCAGCGTCTTGAGGAACACCTTGCCGTCGCGCAGGGTCAGGTCGCCGCCCTCGACCAGGCCGATGGACATCTCGCGCGACAGCAGCACGTGCTCGAACCACATCGTGTCCGAATGGCCGCTGCTCAGCAATGCGGCGCCGCCGGCATCGTCGGTGCCGAGCGCCTGCAAGGCGTTGCTGACGACCTCCAGGTACGGCCGCAGCGGCTCGATCTTCTGGTACTGGAACAGCTCCGGCACGATGCGGGCGAGGATGCGGCGGTTTTCCAGTGCATAGGCGATGCCCTGCGCCTGGCCGGTGCGGTCCGCCAGCACGCGCCAGGCGCCGTCCGTGCCGCGCAGCATGTCGGCGGCGTAGAACGACAGGTGGCGGTGCCCACGGCTGCCGTCGGGCATGCAGCACGGCCGCAGGAAGGCCGGGTTGCCGTAGACCAATTCGGGCGGGATCAGGCATTCGGCCATGAGGTTACGCGGGCCGTAGAGGTCCTGCAGGATCAGCTCCATCAGCTCCGCCCGCTGCGCCAGCCCGGACTCCAGTTGGGCGAATTCGGCGGCGGAGAGCAGCAACGGAACCGGGTCGCAGCGCCAGTTGACTGACCGCTCGCCCGGCAGGATGGCGGTGATGCCTTCCTCGGCGAAGGCCTGGTCGAGCAGGCGCGCACGTTCGGCCAGGGTTTCCCGCCCCAGCGCGAACATCGATGACAGCAACGGGCGCCAGTGCGGTTTCGCCTGGCCGCGGCCGTCGCCCATCTCATCGAGCGGTTGGTCGCCCGTCGTCATGCGGCGCCCACCCGGCCAGACTGGCTGGGAGTGGCAGCCATTCTGGAATAGGCCGGCAAGCGTCGATCCATCTGAAGCCTCGTTCGCGTTACCGTGCCAGGGGCGAGAACGCTTGTCCAGGAAGAGACGTGGCGTTCAATGGAATGACACCGGGCAGAAACGGCAACGTCATGCCTTTGCCGCCACCGGCACCGCAAGGCGTGGATGGTCCGCCTGCGCGGACCATGACGTAGAGAGCAACGTGACCCTACCCGCGGGAATGACGCAGCTTCGAATGGCGCCGCCCGTAGCCCAGGTAGATCACCATCCCGACCGCCAGCCACACCGCCAGCCGCAGCCACGTGACCGCCGGCAGTCCCGCCATCAGCAGCAGGCAGAACAAGATCCCCAGGATCGGCACCGTCGGCACGCCGGGCACCCGGAACGGCCGGAATACCTCCGCGTCCGACCGCCGCAGGTAGATCACCGCGGCGCATACCAGCACGAACGCAAACAGCGTGCCGATGCTCACCAGTTCCCCGAGCACGCTGATCGGCACCAGCGCGGCGACGACGGCGACGACCGCGCCAATCAGCATCTGGCTGAGGAACGGCGTACGCAGGGTGGGATGTATCTTGCTGAAGAACCCCGGCAGCAACCCGTCATGCGCCATGGTATAGAAAATCCGCCCCTGGCCGTAGAGCATCACCAGGATCACCGTCGTCAGCCCGGCCAGCGCGCCGATTTTGATCAGGATGGAGAACCAGGTCAGGCCGATGACATCCACGCCCTTGGCGATCGGGTCGGGGACGTTCAACTCGGTGTAGGGCACCAGTCCGGTCAGCACGGCGGAGACCAGGACGTACAGCACCGTGCAGATCACCAGCGAGCCGAGGATGCCGATGGGCATGTCGCGCTGCGGCTTTTGCGCCTCCTGCGCGGCGGTCGAGACGGCGTCGAAGCCGATGAAGGCGAAGAACACCACGCCCGAGCCGCGCAGGATGCCGCTCCAGCCATATTCGCCGAACGTGCCCTTATTGTCCGGAATCAGCGGATGCCAATGCGCGGTATCAACGAAAAACGCGCCCAGCACAATGAACGCCACCACGACGAACAGCTTGACCGCGACCATGATGTTATTGAGCCGTGACGACTCCCTGGTGCCGAAGATAAGCATCGCCGTCAGCGCCGCAACGATCAGCGCGGCAGGGAGGTTGATGATCGCGGTGGCATCGGTGCCGTCCGCCAGCTTGACCGCGGTGCCCGGCGCCGCCGCGAACTGCGGCGGGATGGTGATGCCGAAATTATGCAGCAGGCTGATGATATAGCCGGACCAGCCGACGGCGACGGTGGCCGCCCCCATGGCGTATTCCAGGATCAGGTCCCAGCCGATGATCCAGGCGAAGATTTCGCCGAGCGTGGCATAGGTGTAGGAGTAGGTGCTGCCGCAGACCGGGATCATGGCGGCGAGTTCGGAGTAGCACAGCCCGACGAAAGCGCAGACGATGCCGCCGAGCACGAAGGACAGCATGATCGCCGGCCCGGCATAGCGCGCCGCGGCCGTGCCCGTCAGGACGAAGATACCGGCGCCGATGATGGCGCCGATGCCCATCGAGGTGATGCTGACGACGCCGAGGGTTTTCGACAGCGAGACCCCCTCGGCGTCGCCGCTTTTCATGATTTCGTCGACGGACTTTCGCGTCATGAGTCCCGCTTGCGACATGTCGGCGCCCCTGTTTTGTGGTTTGCGATGAACGTGGTGCAACACGGATGCCGCATACAGGGGCAGGGAGTTCACGATGGGCGCAGGTGACGCGGTGATGAACACGCAGCGGCGCGCCGGATGCAACGGACTGCGGTGTTAGCGCTATCCTACGCAGCGGACGGGTGTTCCGAACATGCACTGACTTTCACAAATGCCGTCGTGAACGCCGCCGTGGTGTCATGAACAAATGGCGTCATGACCGCCGCCATGGTGTCATGGCCGGGCTTGGCCCGGCCATCCACGACTTTGCGGTGTTAGTTAATGATTTGGGGATGCGCCGTTATCGGCACCCCCGGCAACAATAGCGGCCTTATGTGGTGTCAAAGGGGTTTCTTGCCGTCCGCATCGCCCTTGGATTCATCGACCACATCCGCCGGCTCGAGGCCCCCCGGCGGCGGCTTGTGCGCGATACCGTAATGACAATCGATGCAGGTCGTGCCGCTGCCGTCATCAAGCCGGAGGTGCTGCTTCTGCGCGGTGCGTCCCTGCATATCGGCGACCATGGCCGAGCGGTCGTGGCAGTTGCGGCATTCCTGAGAGTCGGTTTCCTTCATCCGCAGCCAGACTTTCTTGGCCATCTCCAGACGATGGGCGGTGAATTTCTCCCGCGTGTCGATGGTTCCCTGGAAATGGTACATCAGGTCGCGCAGTGCTCCCGCCTTGTGCATTACCAGGCCGACGACATCGTGCGGGACATGGCAATCCGCACAGATCGCCTTGACCCCGGTGCGGTTGCGGCCGTGGATGGTGTCCTTGTATTCCGCATAATTGTTTTCGGCCATTTCATGGCAGCCGGTGCAAAATGCCAGCGTATTGGTGTGCGCAAGCACAGCGCTGAATCCGCCGAGCAAAGCAGCCCCGGCAACCATGGCGAGGATCGCACCGAAGATGATCGATGCGACCCTGACGTTGACGTATTTTCTGTTGGTCATTGCCCTATTCGTATACTGCGCCGCGGAAGGAATCTGATGCCGATCCAAGACTTATTTGTGGAGCGTAAGCAGGAAAGCGATGATGTCGGCGCGTTCCTTCGGATCGGGGTCGCCCTTGAACTTCATGATGGTGCCGGGCACCACCGATTTCGGCGCCGCGAGATACGGCTCCAGCCGCTCGGGCGTCCAGATCCAGTCCTTGGCCTTGTTGGCGTCGGAATAATCAAACCCCGGCACGGTGCCGCTCTTGCGGCCGATGACGCCGAACAGGTTGGGACCTTTGCGGTTGCCGCCGCCTTCCTTGACCGAGTGGCAGTCGCCGCAATTGTCGGCAAACAAATCGGCGCCGCGCTTGGCATCGCCGGCCGCGCGGACCGGGGTCGCGGCCATTACCGCGGCAGCGGCCAGCGCCGCGCACAATACAGACAAGTGTCTCATCAGAATGCGACCCATCCCAGCAGATAAAGCGTGTTGTTGTTGGAGGCATTGCGCCCGAAGCCGTCATAGTTCGTGCTGCCGCCATTGAACCGGGTGTAGCCGGTATACTGCAACGCAAGCCGCAAATTCGCCCAGGGCTGGCCCCACGAATCCTCCTTGCCGAACGGCGTCCAGTCGATCTGCACGATATACCCGTCGCTGTCCGGGCTGTTGGACAGGCTGCCGACATCCGGCGCCGATGCATACAGCAGCGCATCGTTCGAACCATGAACCGAGAACATCCCGACGGTCAGACCCCAGGTCTGGTCATAGTAGTACGAACCATTCATCTTGAAGGTGTTCAGGGAGAAGTTCTTGTTCGCCGCGGCGCCGCTGGTCACCGACGAATTCAATTGCGCCGTCTCACGAATCGCGGTGGCATAGAGCGAGAACACATGCTTCTTGCTCGCATGGTACTGCAAACTGGCATCGAAGCCGATATCCAGGTACTGGTCGGTGCCGGACAACTGGTCGTTGTTGGGGAACACCCCGGCGGAGATGCCGAAGGTGCCAAGCGACAGCGACAGCTTAGGCGTCTCATGCTGCAACGCCAGACGCCAATACGGTGCCGCACCGTTCAGCACTGGCCCGTCGGTGGGGAACACCCCCAGCACCTGATGGTTGCCGAGCTGGGGCAGCGCGCCGTAAGCGCCGGCCTCCACATACACAAGGTCGCCGAACAGGCCATAAACCGTGCTGCCGAGCACACGCCCGGACAGCGCGCCCTCGATCAGGGTGGACGCCGGCGTCAAAGCCAGTTTCGAGGAGGCGTACGGGAAGCTCCAGGCCGGCGTGCTGTTATACGGGTCGGTTACGGTCGGATTGTTGTTCACCGTCACGCCGAGGATGGCGTCGATCCCGCCGAGTTGGGTTTCCCGGCCATAGCGCAGATCGAGGTTGTCCCACGCCCAGGTGTGGGCGACTCCGTCCCAGGTGATCTGGTCGAAAATGCCGAGATGGTCGTAAATCCGCCCGGCGATGAAGAAGCTGATCTGATCGAACGCGATGTTGTCGTTGCCCTTGAATCCCGGCGCGGCCGGGCCGCTCTGGTCCTTCTGCGTTTGGGTATAGGAGGTTTCCACCATCGCCGACAGCAGCGGCACCTGCCGCGTGCGGGTGCCATCGCTGTACCCGGTCAGCTTGAATTCCCGGCCATGCGCGGTGAGCTGGGGGCCGAAACTGCCGACATGGCAGGCGCTGCAGGGATCCCCGGTCTGGTCGGAAAACGACGGCACGGCCTCTGCCCTGTCGGCAACGCCGAGGGCGAGCGCGAGGACAATCCGGCCGGCCGCCAGAGGCGGCAGGCAGGGATGACGGTTCCTCCGCTGCGTCGCGGCCGCAGGGCCGCAGCACCGCATCCATTTTATATTGGTCATAAGATCACCTGTTGGTTGGACGTAAGCTCCGTGTGAAACGTTCCGTGGTCACGGTGGGGAGTGATGTGTCAGCCTTCAATCGATATTACTTACTCAGGCCCTCATTATTTTGGCAAGCTAATTTGACATATTAGTTTTCCTGATCAGCGTCATTGTTGCGGACATTGGCGGTCCCGGTAAGCCGTTCCCGAGGCAGTGTCGCCACAGATGTACCATATCCACTTTTTATTACCACGCGGGAAGCGTGCCCCTTCATTATGCAACAGCACCGCTTCATGCGGATTGACACCCGCGAAAGGTTTGCTATAGCGTAACAGTGCCATTACAGAACCATCGGCGTGGGACACTCTGGCCCGGTGCCAAGCGCGGCTACCGCCTCGGCTATCTCAATCCCACAAGACCATCAGAGCATCGTTCCGGCTATGATATGACACGAATGCCGCGGGGCCAGCCTGCGCGTGGCTCAAGCGGCGCCGGTATGGCTGATGTGAATCAGCGGTTGCCCAGCCGCAACGCAATGCTGCGGGCGTGCGCCTGCAAGCCTTCAGCCTCCGCCAGCGCCACCCCGGCCGGGCCGATGGCCGCCAATGCCTCGGGCGTTGCGGAAACGAAGGTGGTGCGCTTGAGGAAGTCGAACACCGACAGGCCCGAAGCGAAGCGGGCCGTGCGGCCCGTCGGCAGCACGTGGTTCGGTCCGGCGACGTAATCGCCGACCGCCTCCGGGCAGAAGCCGCCGAGGAACACGGCGCCGGCGTGGCGGACCCGGGCGAACAGCGCCTCGGGGTCCGGCAGCATCAGCTCCAGGTGCTCCGGTGCCAGGCGATCGACCAGGGCAACGGCCTGCGCCCAGTCATCGACGACGATCACCGCGCCGTTCGCCTCCCAGCTTGCGCCGGCAATGGCGGAGCGGGGCAGGGACGGCAGCTCCGCCAGCACCGCGGCGGCGACGGCATCGGCGAAAGCGGCGCTGTCGGTGATCAGGATGGATTGCGCCGCCTCGTCATGCTCGGCCTGGGCCAGCAGATCGACGGCGATGCGGCGCGGGTCGTTGTTCGCATCCGCCAGCACGACGACCTCCGACGGGCCGGCGATGTTGTCGATGCCGACGCGGCCGAACACCTGGCGTTTGGCTTCGGCGACATAGGCATTGCCCGGGCCGACGATGCGGTCCACGGCCGGGATGCTGGCAGTGCCGTAGGCCAGCGCCGCCACCGCCTGGGCGCCGCCGATGCGGTAGATTTCAGTGACGCCCGCACGGCGCGCCGCGGCCAGCACCAGCGGGTTCAGCACGCCATCGGGAGTCGGCACGCACATGGCGATCCGCCCGACCCCGGCCACAACCGCGGGGATGGCGTTCATCAGCACGGAGGATGGATACGCCGCCTTGCCGCCCGGCACGTAAAGGCCGACGGCATCCAGTGCGCCCCATCGCATGCCCATCGTCACGCCGGCCGCGTCGGTCATGCGCAGATCCTGCGGAAGCTGGGCGCGGTGGAACGCCTCGATCCGCGCCGCGGCCAGGTCCAGCGCCGCCGCCAGTTCCGCCGAAATCGAGCCAGCCGCCGCGTCGATCTCGTCCGCGCCGATGCGCAGCGTGTCCGGCGTCAGGGTCAGCCGGTCGAACCGGGCGGTGTACTCGATCACCGCCGCATCGCCGCGGGCGCGAACCGCGGCGAGAATCGCCGCCACGGCGCGGTCAACGCTTTCGGTGGTTTCGCGGGCCTGCGACAGCAGGGCGGCGAATGCAGCTTCAAAGCCGGTGTCGGCGGTTGAGAGACGGATCATCCGGTTGCTTTAGCGGATCGGGAATCGCACGTCATCTCGTGTCTGATAAGGAATCTTGAGGCCCGGGAAACTCGCAGACAGGATGCGGCTTGGCCGGGTGATGCCGGCGGCGGTCCCGCGGCTGGCGGCCGTGTCGGACTAAGACTCGATATGGCCTGTGGCACGGTCAGCTACGCCGGTGAGCAGATTTCACGCTACGGGCTTTCCATCGCCGCGCGGAAGCGTGCGATCCATTGACCGATGGCCTCGGGTTGGGTCTTCAGGGCCGACCGATTGACGATCAGCCGGCTGGTAACATCCGCGATGACCTCGGTTTCCACCAGCCCGTTGGCCTTCAGCGTGGACCCGGTCTGCACCAGATCGACGATCATCCGGCACAGCCCCAGACCGGGAGCCAGCTCCATCGCTCCGTTCAGATGCACGACCTCGGCGTGGATGCCGCGGCTGGCGTAATGCCGCCGGGAAATGTTGGGGTATTTCGACGCCACCCGCACCCGGCTCCAGCGCGACGGATCGTCCGTGCCGGCGCTTGCCAGCGGCTCCGCCACCGACACCCGGCACTTGCCGATGCCGAGGTCGAGCGGCGCGTAGATCTCGGGATAGTCGAACTCCATCAGCACGTCGGCGCCGCAAATGCCGATTTGCGCCGCCCCGAAGGCGACAAACGTGGCGACATCGAACGGCCGCACCCGCACTACGTCGAGCATCGGGTCGTTCGTCGGGAAGCGCAGGCGGCGGCTGTCTTCGTCCGAAAGGTCGGGAGCCGGCACGATCCCGGCGCGCGCCAGCAGCGGGCCGCACTCCGACAGGATGCGGCCCTTGGGCAGGGCGAGGATCAAAGGCGTGGTCGCTTCCGGGCTGAGGGAGGAAGCGGGGAACGGGGCGGTCATGGAGGCTCCAGCATACGGTCGCCGGGCGTTTACATCAGCCGGACGGCGATCGGAAGCCCGGGCGGGAGAACGTGCCCATGCGCCTGCCGATAATCCGATCCAATCGCGCGCGGATTCGTGCCATCCTGTAGCGTCGGCGCGGGCTGGCCGATATAAGCGCCGCGGCGATCGTACCGGCAATGGAACAGGCGCGGCGGGCCGGCACTTGCGGTGCCCTTGTGTCCGAATCGCCACGTTCCAGCATCGATTTGAACGTCATTGCGCGCGGATCGCTCCCTGTTGATCTGATAACGAAAACGCGATGAAATATCCGGACCAACCGAAGGATTTCATATTTGTGTCGCTACAAACATGGTCTGTTTCGTGGAAAAAACCCCGTGAAACCACCTTTTTGATATCCTCTGCCTTCTTATTGCCCAGTGATATGGTGGCAAAAGTGAAGTGTTTGACTAACAACATATCGGCTTGGCGTGACAACTCGGCAACACTCTCGGATGAGCCACCGGTTTCCGCCGGGCGACGCAATTGACAGTTTTGTGGCGGTGAAGTGAGCTTGGTTTAACAAAGCGCGGCGCAACGATCAGCGGCAGTGCAATAGCGCGGCGCGGCAACGGACGGGGGGAAAGAGAGATGAAGAAACAAGGCATCAAGCCCGACGCGGCGACTATCGTTGCGGCCTCAGGTCTTCCGGCCGATCGAGCCGTTGCGATGGAAGCTGCGCCTGCGCGGAGGACGCAGGCGTTGCTCCCCGTGGTCGCGGCGGCGGGACTTCTGCTCGCGGCCTGCACGCCGCCCGCCACCAGGGCGCTGGACGCCGGGGTTCCGCTGGGGCAGGCCCCCGACCTTGCCGGAGCGGCGCCGAGCGGTTCGATGATCTGGCGGTCACCGGATCTCGGTGCGGCCGAGCATGCTGCGTCAGCCTACACAATTCCGCCGGCCACGGTGTACCGGGGCAGGGGCTCATACTTCGCCGACTTGAGCCCGAGCCAGGTGGATCAGATCGCCGCCATGCTGACCCGCGACGTCCGCACCGCCATCGGCCGCCGCTTCAGGGTCGTCGATGCCCCCGGGCCGGGGGTTTTCACTCTCGAGCTTATCCTGGTGAACGTTACACCGCCCCGTCCGGCCTATGTCACCAGCGGGGAGCGCGCGGTCTCCGCGCTCGCCGTGGGAATGCCGGACGCGGGCGGCACGGTAGCGGGGACCATGACCGTGGCCGGCAAGTTCATCGACTCTCAAAGCGGCAAGATGCTGGTGGCGTTTTCGTCGCCGCTCAGCCCGACGGTCATGGACCTCGTACCCCCGGGGAATTCGGCGCGCGCGCTGGACTTTGCCGAGGCGGCGAGCGAGCAGTTTGCCTCCGACCTGGTTCGGGCGATCGTTCGCCAACGGCAGAACTCGGGTGCGTTGCCACCGGGCTAGCGTCGCCCGAATTGGCCGGAGGGATATAGCAATAAAACGCCAAATAAGCAACAGCCGGTAACGGACTGTACTGGAGGAATCAATGAACAAGGTGCGTTACGGCTCTTGCCCGGGAGCGGCGGCAGCGATTTGCCTGCTTTCCGGGATTGCAACCCCGGTCTACGCGCAAGGCACGCCGTCGGCTTCGCCGTTCGACCCGGTCATCAATTTCGGACAAACGCTGAAAAACAACGGCGTGTTTATGGACTTGAGCTACGTCCAGGACGTCACCGGCAACGTCAACGGCGGCAAAGAAACCGGCTGGATGCCGATCGGCAATCTCGCGGCGAACGCGGTGTTCGATCTGCAAACAATCCTGGGCATTCCGGGTGCGTCAATCCACATCGGTTTCTCCGACCGCAACGGCATCCCCGTCGGTGCAATCGCCGGAAGCCCCGCGGGTCTGCTGCAGTCCGACCAGGGACCGGCCAAGTTCCGCCTGAGCTGGTTTTACTGGGAACAAGGCTTCGACAACGATCGGCTGGACATTACCGCCGGGCGAGTCAACCCGACCTTCGACTTCGCGTTCTCCAGCATCTCCTGCTCGTTCGTCGGCGTGATCTGCGCGCAGCCGACATCCTGGTATTTCAACAACGGCAGCACTCCGTATCCGTCCGCTACCAATGGCGGCCGGGTCAACTTCCAGGTCACGCCGGAGGTCTATATCCGGGCTGGTATCTACCAACATGCAGATCAGAACGGTGACTTCACCAATGCCGGCTGGAACTGGGCTGTCAACTCCGCCGGAGCGTTCTATCCGGTCGAAATCGGCTATCAGACCAGCGCAGCAGCCGTTACCTATCCGGCGAAGTATGACGTCGGGTTTTATTATGATTCCTCCAGCTACACCAAAGCCGACGGCACCGCGGGGGGACGCGGCGCATTCTGGGCGCAATTCCAGCAGGCTGTCTGGCGGCCGGCGCCAAACTCTCCTCAGATCCTGAACGTTTTCGGCGGAGCGCTGATCTACAACGGAAATTCACCGCAGTGGGGCCAATATTACCTCGGCATCTATGACCAGGCGCCGTTCTACACGCGGCCGCGTGACACCATCGGCTTCATCGCTTCGTTGTATACCAACAACTCGGATATTCATCCGAACCAGAAGACCCAGACGATGTTCGAGTTGAACTACGGGTTCAGCGCCATCCCGGGCATCACCATCAAACCCTATACACAGTATGTCATTGCGCCGACGAATGCCGGCGCGCCAATCGGCTCGACCCAGCCGAAGAATGCGTGGTTGATTGGCGTGCAGTTTGTCATCGACCTCGCCCAGGCCTTTGAGTGGCCGCAGTTCATCCCGCACTAAGACGGGACCTTGCGAAAGGGTGGAGAGAGCGCGCTCTCTCCACCCTTTTCTTCGCGGACCCGGCCCGGCTAGTCCGCCGGGAACGCCGCTTCCATCGCACGTCTGTAACGGTATGCCTCATCCGTCGTGTCGATCCGCACGTCGTCGCGGGTGATCGGCCGGCCGAGCGGGACGTCGCGCACCAAGGCCACGCGGTTGGCCAGGCCGATGGGCAGGCCGCCGAGGCGAAGACTGTCGGCGGCGGGCATCAGCTTGCCCCAGACGCAGGCGCCGCCTTCGCCATCCAACACTTCTCCGGCGCGCAGATTCCGTTTGGCTGTCGATACCACATCGCCGCGGAACCCGGTCGCAGCACCCGTTGCTTCCTTGCGCAACGCGGCCGACAGGATTGAGACATTCAGTTCAAGCCCGATCAGGTGGAACGGGCGGAACAGGGCGGAGACCCGGCCGGAGGAATCGGTGACGACGCCGTATTCCTGGAAGCAGCGTTGAGCGTATTCGTTCGGCGCCTCGAACACCACGAACACGCCCCAGCGCAGGTCGTTTTGCACCGGGCTGCCGTCGCGATGCACCGAGGAGACCACCTCCACCTGCCCGGCATGGTGCAGGGTACCGGCGTTGCCGGGGCGCAGCTTGTCCGCCAGTTCATGCGTGCCGACGGGGGGAAACACCAGCCCGTCCGGGGCGGGGGTCAGGCCGGAGGCGTTGGCGACGGCGGCCATCTCGATCGATGATTTCGTGCCGTCCAAGAACGAGTTGAACATCTGCGGGTTCATGCCGCCGGTCTTCGCCTGTTCCGGGGTCAGGCCGTAATGCCCCCAGACCGTTTCCGGCGTGGAGGCGTGATATTCGGGCCGGTATTTCGTCCCTTTCCCGGCGGCGATCACCGGGAACCCGCATGACCTTGCCCAGTCCACCAGCTCGCAGATCAGCGCCGGCTGGTCGCCATAGGCGAGACTGTAGACCACGCCGGCCGCCGCGGCTTCGCGGGCCAGCAGCGGGCCGGCGAGCACGTCGGCCTCGACGTTCACCATGACGATGTGCTTGCCCTCGTGGATGGCGCGTCGGGCATGCGCGATGCCGGCGGGGGCGTGGCCGGTGGCTTCGACGACGACCTCAAGCTCCGGCAAGGCGATCATGGCGGCGGCGTCATCGACGAAGCGGGTGGCGGCGATGCGGTCCTCGGTCCAGCCCACCCGGCGGCACGCCTCCCTTGCCCGATCGGGTGACAGATCGGCGATCGCCGCGACTTCCAGGCCGGGGGTTGTCGGCACCTGCGACAGGAACATCGACCCGAACTTGCCGGCGCCGATGAGGCCGACGCGCACCGGGTGGCCGCCGGCGGCGCGCTTTTGCAGCAGTCGATACAGGTTCATGTTTGTCCTCCCGTTCGGTTGCCTGAATCGATAGCAGCGTCGGGAGGCTTTGGCGAACCGTGGGGACCGGGCTGACATGGCGGACGCGGGATGCGCCGCCATGTCAGGATCGGATGGTCAGGCGGCGACAAGCTCCGGTTCGGCGCGAGCTGTTTGGTGAACCGCGTCGCGGGCGAGGAAGCCGGACAGGCGGCGCGATGCAAAGCCGGCGCCATACGCGAAGCGCAGCAGCGGCCCGAAGCTGTTCGCCGCGGTCACGCCGATCATGAACAGTCCGGGGACCGAGGTTTCGAAATGCGGCGACAGGGCGGGGGTTTTGTCTTCCAGGACCAGGCTGCTCATGATCCGCGGGCCGATGAAGTTCAGGCGCCGCACATCCACCCGGAAGCCGGTCGCGGCGATGACGTGATCCGCCTCGATCGTCTGCCGGGTGCGGTTGCTGACCCGGAAGGTGACGGCGGCGTTGTCGTGGCGAAGGGCCGCACTTTCCGGATTGGCATCCAACAATACGGTCACGTGGCGCTCGACCTCGTCGCGCGAGGTCCAGCCGGGCGCCGGCCCGAGATGCTTGCGCACCACCATGTGCCGAAATGATTGCGGCATGTGGTAGAACACCATCGGCGCCTCGACGCAGGCGAGCGAGCGCCAGCCGGTGCCGAGGCCGGATTCGGGCGCCTGGAGCTTGTCCAGCAGCGACCGCTGGCTGGGCGGCCCGCAGAAGGCGATGCGCGGCTGGCGGGTGGCGACCGTTACGCTGGACCCCCTCTGGCTCATGAGGCCGGCGAGTTCCACGCCCGATGCGCCGCCGCCGATGATCAGGACCTTTTTGCCGGCATAGGGTTCGAGCTCCCGCACCTCGGTGCTGTGGACGCATTGCGGCCCGAGAATCTGATCGAGTTCGCACGGGATGTACTGAAAGCTGCCGATGCCGGGGGCGAGGACGACCCGCCGGGCGGTGACGACGTCGCTGTCCTGGATCCGCAGTTCGAAGTGATCATCGCGGCGATCCAGCCCGGTCACCCAGCGCTGATCGAGGTTCGGCACGAACCGCTTCTGGAATTCTACACCGTAGTCGCAGAAGGTCTGTAGCGGTATCGGTAGCCCCGCCCGCTTATAGGGCAGGCCGCGTTCGGCACAGAAAGCCTGCAACGTCAGCGCGTTGTTCGGGTGCCAAAGGTCGGAGGCAAAACCTTCGGATTTCAGCACCATGCCTTCCGGCATCTTGGTGCGCCAGAAATGCATGGTCTTCCCGAACACGCGCACATCGAGGCCGGCGGCGTTGAGGTGCGCCGCGAGCGAAAGACCGTAGGGTCCCGCGCCGATGATTGCGACATCCGTACTTGTACCCATCGTTATGGTCTCCTGAGGGTTGCGACACGCACCGGATCAACGGAAACGTTTCACTGTGGAGTGATCGTCCTGGCGTGGTTGCGGTTCGGCAAGCCATGGACGAGAGGTCTCATGTAATTAGCTTAGCGAGAAAATTCTGTATCACACAATAAAAGCTGCGTATCGAAGCGCGGGCCCCGGTTGTATATCGTGGTTTTGACTCAGTGGCCCGCATCGCGCTTTAGCCTTTCACCGCGCGGTCCGGCCGCGGCCCGGCGTGTCCCGCGTCGGCGTGCTTGTGCACCCAGGCGCTGACCATTGCATAGATTTTCTTCACCGGCACCACATGCAGGCGCACGAGCGACTGGTACTCCGCGTGCTCATTGTTCGACAGTCCGAAGGTGAACTGCTGCTGCGGCTCGGGCACCGCCAGCGTGCCGAACGCCCGGTCCCACACCGACAGCAGCAGGCCGTAGTTCTTGTTATAGTCCGCCGGATTGATGCTGTGGTGCAGTTGATGGTAGTGCGGGCACAGGAACACCCGGTTCAGCCATGGCCCGTAGGACATCTTCAGATGCGTATGGCGAACGACGTCCATCATCAGCAGGCTGCGCAGGAAGTAGGCGCTGATGCCGAACACCGTCACCTCGACCGGGTCCAGCGCGAAGAACAGCCAGATCCCGTAGGCCAGGCCGGGGATCATGCCGTCCCACCAACGATTGAGCAGCTCCTCCAGCGGGTGCACGCGGTCCTTGGTAACGCCAACCATCACCTGCGCAGAATGGTGCACTTTGTGCAGTTCCCAGATCAGCGGCACGTTATGGGCGGTGTAATGATAGGTGTAATATGACAGGTCGTAGGCGAGCACCATCGTCAGCGTGAACAGGCACAGCATCAGGGTACTTGCCTGGCCGGCATGGGTTGCCGGGCCGAAGATCAGGGTCAGGCCCTCATAGGCTACATACCCTGCGGTGACCGTGGAAATCGCCAGCGGCAGCACGAACAGCGGCATGAAAATCCGGCGCGACAGCCAGAACAGGAAGTCGGCGCGGGCGGAGGGGTGGCTGAGCGTTCCCGCCGGCAGGCAGTGTCGGAAGAAGCCCCGGATTCCGGGTTCGGCGTCTCGTGCCTGCCAATAGGTAAAAACCGCGGCGAACGCGACAGTACCCCATACCAGGAGAAGCGCGACCCAATCGTGGCCGATGAACGCCGTCTGGACGCTTGTCAGCAGGCCGGAAAAGCTGAACCCTGCGATGGTCATGCTGAGGAACCTCGTGATCTGGTGATGATGGTTTGCGGCGGCGACGCGCCAGTGCAGCCAGCATCGGGTCATTCCCCGGGCCTTCTAGTTGATTCAGATCAACGGGCTGCTCACACTTAGGCATAATAACGTCCTTGTGTCGGTCCGTTCGCGTTCAGACGTCACGCGCCGCAGCAAATGGCCGGCTCGGGCACCGCTTTCCTGTTGCGCCGCGCCCCGATCCGTGCTTCAAGCCGCGCCTTCCCTGCCGGGAGCGACGGCATCGCGCCCGGCTATGCTCAGTTTCCATTGTGGAAACAGACCCTTCAGGGTCGCGAGCGGAGACAAGCCATAGGGGGTTCATCCATGCCGCTTTACGAAACCGTGCTGATTGCACGGAATGACGTCACGCAACAGCAGGTCGAGCAGATCGCCGACGACATCGGCACCGAGCTCGAAACCGACGGCGGGGCGGTCAAGAAGCGCGAGTACTGGGGCCTGCGCGGCCTGTCCTACCGCATCAAAAAGAACCGCAAGGGCCATTACCTGCTGCTCGGCCTCGACGCCAAGCCGACCTTCATCACGGAAATGGAGCGCAAGCTCGGCCTGAACGAAGACGTGCTGCGGTTCATGACGATCCGCGTCGACGAAATCGAGGAAGCGCCGTCCGCCATCCTGTCCCGCAAATCCGATGAACGGGAACGCGGCTTCCGCGGTCCCAAGCCCGCCGGACGCTTCGAAAGCGGCCGCCGCCGCGGGTTCGACGACCGTGAAGAATTCCGCGCGCGCGACGCCTTCCCCGGCGACGACTTCCGTGGCGGCCTCGAGGAATAACGCATCATGTCCGAAACTGAAATCAATCCCGCCGCCCGGCGCGCCGCCGTCGGCGCCCGCCGCCCGTTCTACCGCCGCCGCAAGTCCTGCCCGTTCTCCGGCCCGAACGCGCCGAAGATCGACTACAAGGACGTGCGCCTGCTGTCCCGCTTCCTGTCGGAGCGCGGCAAGATCGTGCCGAGCCGCATCACCGCCGTCTCCGCCAAGAAGCAGCGCGAACTCGCGGTCGCCATCAAGCGCGCCCGCTTCCTGGCGCTGCTGCCCTACATCGTCGCGTAAGGAGCACGGGTCATGGCCGCCGTTGAACTGATCCTGCTGCAGCGCGTCGATAAGCTGGGGCAGATGGGCGACAAGGTGAAGGTGAAGCCGGGCTACGCCCGTAACTACCTGTTGCCGCAAAAGAAGGCGTTGCGCGCGAACAAGGAGAACCTCGCGCATTTTGAAACGCAGCGGGCGCAGCTTGAAGCGCAGAACATCAAGCGCCGCGAGGAGGCGGAACGTCTGGCCGAGCGTGTCGGCGGCCTGACCGTCGTCATCATCCGCCAGGCCGGCGAATCCGGCAGCCTGTATGGCTCGGTGTCGGCACGCGACATCTCCGACGCGGCGACCGCCGCCGGGCTGACGATCAACCGGTCCCAGGTGGTGCTGGAACATCCGATCAAGACCCTGGGCCTGGCGAAGGTCCGCGTGTCGCTGCATCCGGAAGTTTCCATCCCGGTGACCGTAAACGTCGCCCGCAGCCCAGAAGAAGCCGAACGCCAGGCCCGCGGCGAGAGCGCCAAGCAGACCGAGGCCGAGGAAGACGAGGAACAGGCACCGACCGAAGAGAATATCTTCGAAGGCGACACGCCGGTCTGATCCGTCGCGTCCTGTTCCTGCGCCGGAACAGGACGCGACGCCGCCACGATTTCTTGAGGTAAAGCGGCTATCACCGTTGTGACGGGACCGCGCTGTCGATCCGTGCTTGGCTGATTTTCAGGTCGAGATACTGGATTGGGGCGCGATGCAAATTGTCCTTGATGCCATTCTCCGGCGGCTGATCGCTGTTGGCCGACTGACCGTCATCTGGCCGGATGGCTCGCAAAAAACCTATGGCACCGGTGACGCTCCGCAGGCGGTCATGCGTCTGCGAACCTGGCAGGCGGTGCGGCGGCTGGCACTCAATCCATCGGTTGCGACCGGAGAGGTCTACATGGATGGCACCATGTCGGCGGAAGACGGTAGCATATACGACCTGATGGACGTCGTGCTGACCAACCTGCAGCACAATCCGTCCGGCCATCCGTTTGTCAGGCTGCGAGAGATTCTCAGCGCGGCCGGGCGCCGGCTGGTGCAATACAACCCGGCGGCGCGCTCGCGGCGCAACGCGGCGCATCATTACGATCTCAATGGACGCCTCTACAGCCTGTTCCTCGATCGCGATCGGCAATATTCGTGCGCCTATTTCCCGCAGGGCAACGAAACCCTGGAGGAGGCCCAGGCCGCGAAGAAGCGCCATATCGCCGCGAAGCTCTGCCTGGACCGTCCGGGGCTGACGGTGCTCGACATCGGCTGCGGCTGGGGCGGCCTGGCATTGAGCCTCGCGCGCGACTTCGGCGCCTGCGTCACCGGAATCACCTTGTCCGAGGAACAACTGACCGAGGCCCGGACCCGCGCTGCCGCCGAAGGGCTACAGGACCGCGTGCGGTTCGAGCTGCTGGATTACCGCGCGGTGTCCGAAACATTCGACCGGATCGTGTCCGTCGGCATGTTCGAGCATGTCGGGGTGGTTCATTACGGCGCATTCTTCGATACGGTGGCGCGGCGCCTGAAGCCGGATGGCGTGGCGCTGATCCATGCCATCGGCCGCAGCGACGGGCCGGGTGGCACGAATCCGTGGCTGCAGAAATACATCTTCCCGGGCGGCTACTCGCCGGCCTTGTCGGAGGTGCTGCCGCCGATAGAGCGCAGCGGGCTGATGGCGACCGACATCGAAATCCTCCGTTTGCATTACGCCGAAACGTTGCGGCACTGGCGGCGCCGCTTCGCCGCCAACCGCGACGCCATCGCGGCACTGTATGACGAACGTTTTTGCCGCATGTTCGAGTTCTATCTCGCGATCTGCGAACTGACCTTCCGCTATCGCGGCCATATGGTCTGGCAGGTGCAGCTTGCGCACCGGCAGGCGGCCGTGCCGATGACGCGGGATTACATGGCCGCGGCGGAGGCTGCGTCTTCCGGGGTAAGGCAGATGGCGGAGTAGGGGAGGCGTTGCAAACGATGACTCTTTGGCGCCGAGCGGCTAAGGTCCGGATGTGATACCACGCATATACTGACCGGAGGAGCCGTGTCCGCCTCGACAGTCCTGCCGCCCCTGACCGCGCTCCCGTCCATCTGCCGGGAATATCGAGTCCGCAGTCTCGACCTGTTCGGGTCCGCGCTGACCAGTGGCTTCGATCCGGTTCGCAGCGATATCGATTGCCTGGTCACTTTCGACGAGATGCCGGAAGGCGGCTATGCCGAGGCGTATTTTGGTCTGCATGCCGCGCTCGAGGCTCTGTTCGGGCGCCGCGTCGATCTGTTGACCGACCGGTCAGTCGTGAATCCCTTCCTTCGCCGTTCGATCGACGCGTCGCGGCGGCGTCTTTTCGGTTCACCGTGACGGGCGAGCGATCCGCTGGCCTGCTGTGGGATGCGCTGCGAGCAATCGAACGCTGCCGGCGGTTTGCTGCGGGTAATTCCTTCGACGACTACCTTGCGAATGACATGCTGAGCAGCGCGGTCGAACGGCAGCTCGAAATCGTTGGTGAGGCACTCTCCGCTCTGCGGCGTTTCGATCCGGCTTTGGCCGGCAAGATTCCTGGTCTGCCTCAGGCGGTCGGATGTCGAAACGTGCTGATCCACGGTTACGCCTCGGTTGATCATCAGATCGTTTGGGAAGTCGTGCAATTGCACCTACCCAAGCTGGAAGCTCACCTCCGAGAGAAGCTGCCGCCGGATCCATGACCCGCCGGGTCCCCGCCGCACCCGGGCGAGGGTGACGGCATCCCGGCATCGTGCCAGACTTTCCGAAACGCAGCAGGAGACTGTTCATGCATTTCGGCGCTTCCATGTTCTTCACCGACTATTCCATGACCTCGGCCGCCCTGGCCAAGGCGCTGGAGGAGCGCGGCTTCGAATCCGTCTGGGCCCCTGAGCATTCCCACATCCCGCTGTCGCGCAAGTCGCCCTGGCCCGGCGGCGGCGACCTGCCGAAAATGTATTACGACGTCATGGACCCGTTCGTGACGCTGACCGCCGCCGCAGCCGCCACCACGACGCTCAAGGTCGGCACCGGCGTCTGCCTGGTCAATCAGCGCGACCCGATCCAGACGGCGAAGCTGGTCGCCTCGATCGATCAGGTCTCCGGCGGCCGCTTCCTGTTCGGTATCGGCGTCGGCTGGAACGCCGAGGAGATGGAGAACCACGGCACCGTCTTCACCACCCGCGCCAAGCTGGTGCGCGAGCGGGTGGAGGCGATGAAAGCGATCTGGACCGAGGCAAAGGCTGAATACAGCGGCGAATTCGTCAAATTCGAGCCGCTGAGCACCTGGCCGAAGCCGGTGCAGAAGCCGCATCCTCCGGTCATCGTCGGCGGCGCCTTTCCGCACGGCGCGCGCCGCGCGGCACGCTATGGCGATGGCTGGATTCCGCTGGCGGGCCGGCCGGGGCCGAATGGCGACATCGCCCAGACCCTGCCGCAATTTCACGCGTTGCTGAAGGAGGCCGGCCGCGATCCGGCTTCGTGCCCGGTCTCGATTTTCTCCGCGCCGGAGAATGGCGACACGCTGAAGCGGTATCGCGACCTCGGGATTGTCCGCGTGGCCGTCGGCTTGCCGGCCGCGAAGGAGGATGTGGTGTTGCCGATACTCGACCGCTGGGCCGGGATCATTCGCGACGTCGGTTGACGTTGACAGAGGTTTTTTAATACGTGCGGACAGCCTGCTGTGGCGCGGGTCACAGCGGGCGGCTTCACTTGCCGTTAGCTTGGCCGGTATCGGAAGTTCCCGACTTAGCCAACGGAATTCCGCAACCGTATACAGCAGTCGCAAGTGAGGCCGCCATGGAATCGCCCGCGGACTTCTTTCCATTCCAAACCGACAAGACGTGGTACAAAAAGACCTGGAACGATCCTATACCGCAAGAAAGCAAGCGGCCGCGCCGTGAGGGTTTTGTTCGGATCTCGGCTTTTCTACGCATCATGCGGACGCGGCTTGTGGCGCAAACCCGCCCGCGCAGTGGGGAAGACGCGGTACGGATGCTGCCCTAGGCTTGATACAGCAACACCGTTTGATGGCCGGGCTTGGTCCGGCCATGACTCGGAGGCCGACCCCGCAAACCTAAATATCCAATGACTGCACCGCCTCTTCCAGTTCCTGGAAGGTCGGCATGTGCTCGTTCGGCACCATCTTGCGGCCCGACTCCACACTGACCTGCGGTGCGTTGCCATGCAGATGGGTCACCAGGACGGCGCGGATCACCTCCAGGTACTTCGCCTCCTCCTCGGCAATGCCTTTCATCCGCGTGGCGAACGGGCCGACGACGCCATAGGCCAGCAGCACACCCAGGAACGTTCCGGTCAACGCACCGCCGATCATGGCGCCGAGAATGGCGGGGGGCTGATCGATGTGCGACATGGTCTTGATCACGCCCAGCACCGCCGCGACGATCCCAAGCGCCGGCAGACCGTCCGACATGGTTTGCAGCGCGTGCGACGGATGCAGTTCCTCATTGAGCGTTTTCTTCAACTCACGCCCCATCACGTCCTCGATCTGGTTCGGGTCGTCCGCATTCATCCCGACCATCCGCAGGTAGTCGCACATGATCGTGCTGGCGTGGTGGTTGTGCAGGATCTTGGGGAATTTCGTAAAAGCCTTGCTCTCCTCCGGCTTCTCGATATGCGGCTCGAGCGCCATTGCGCCCTTGGTGCTGGCGAGCCGCACCAGGAAGTACAGCAGGCTCAGCAACTCGATGTAGTCGGGCTTCTTATAGGCGGCGCCCTTGATGGCCTTGCCGAGCCCGCCCAGCGTGTGTTTCACGTCGTGCATGCTGTTCGACATGATGAACGTGCTGATCGCGGCGCCGCCGATGGTCCACATCTCGAACGGCACGGCTTCGATCAGCGGCTCCATGCTGCCGCCGGAGGCCAGGTAGCTGCCGAACACGCAGCCGAACAGCAGGACCAGTCCGCCGATAACGAGCATGGCGCGTGACTACGGTCCGGTCGGCACCGGCGCGGGCGCCGACGGCGGCATGTTCCGCAGCACCAGGATGGCGATCCGCCGGTTGGCCGGCGCCAGCGGGTCCGCCGGAAGCAGCGGATCGCGATCGGCCAGTCCCGTCACCGAGCGGATACGCGTCTCCGGCAACCCGCCATCGACCAGCAGGCGGCGCGTCGCGTTCGCCCGCTCCGACGACAATTCCCAGTTGGTTCGCTCCGGCCCGGGGAACGGCGCGGCATCGGTGTGGCCCGCCACGGAAATCGGATGGCTGAGCTTCATCAGCACCGGCACGACCTTCTGCATCAGCAGCCGCACGCGCTCGTTCGGCGTGGCGGAACCGGAGGGGAACATCGCCACCTTCACCTCATCCATGATCTGGATGCGCAATCCCTCCGGCGTCATGTCGATCGACAATTGCTTCACCAAATCGGCCAGCGCCGGATCGGTGCGCACGGCGTCCTTGATCTGCTGCGCGGCCTGTTCGAATTCCGCCTTCTCCTTGCGTGCCGCCTCGGCCGCGGGGTCGTCCGCCGGCTGCCCGCGCGATTCGGGCTGCCCTTCGCGGCGCAGGGCAGCCGAACCACCCGGTCCGGCGGCAGGCTTGGTGGCGGCCTGGCCGAGCGGCTTGTCATCCGCCCCATCGTCGGCGTCCTGGTCATCCGTCGCCGGACCGGCACCCTCGCCCTCGCCGGACCGGGAGCGGTGGTAGTCGGAGTAGACCGGATCCTTGCCGTCCTTGGTCCGCTCGACCACCGGGCGCTGGCCGGTGACGACCTGCACGCTGCCCCGATCGGACACCAGGGCGCCCTGGTCGAGCGCGCTGTGGCCGCCGAACGGGTCGCCGGTTCCGGAGGACGAATGCGACAACACATTGTTGGGGCTGAAATAGTCGGCGAGTCCCTTGCGCTGGTCCTCGGTGGTGGCGTTCAGCAGCCACATCAGCAGGAAGAACGCCATCATGGCGGTGACGAAGTCCGCGTAGGCCACCTTCCAGGCGCCGCCATGGTGGCCGCCTTCGACGACTTCCTCCCGCTTGATGACGACCCCGCCGCCGTTTCCCTTCTTGTCCCGCTTGCCTGCCATGCTGCCCTCCGTCGGCGGCAAGGTATGACGGCTAAACCTTAACCAATTGCTAACCCGAGGGGCCGAAAGCGCAGCCGGGCGATATTTTCTCAACCGTTACCGGAGGGTGGAGGCGGCGGCCCAATCCTGATTTTGGCAAGGCGCCGGCCGCGTGCCGGAACTGCATAGTGGCCGCGGTTTAGCCCGAGATATCACACGTGAGCGGTGACCGGGGCTGGTGGAACGGCAAGAGGGCGGTCTGAACCGCACCCGTCATCGGGTCTCAGCTTGAATGCCCCTAAGCGGGTTTTCCGGGAGTTTATCGACATGAGTCTTTCACGACGCAGCTTCGCCGCTGGTGCCTTGCTGGGAGCGACGGCGCTCCGTCCGGCGCTGGCGGCGGACGGAGGCGAAACCCTGCTGGCCGACGTAGAGGGTCTGGGCAACATCATCCCGGCGGTCGAAGCCTATGTCTATGGTTACTCGCTGGTGACGATGGAGATGACCCGGCGGGTGATGACGAACGCAGCGGCGGCGGAGGGCACGCGCGCGCCGATGGGGCAGTTCATGCGCGCCCGCAGCTATCCGGACGCCAGCTATCGCGACGTCACGGCGCCGAACGCGGACACGCTCTACACCACGGCCTGGGTGGACGTGGGCAAGGAACCCATGGTGCTGAGCCTGCCCGACATGAAGGGCCGCTACTACCTGTTCCCGATGCTGGACGCCTGGACCAACGTGTTCCAGGCTCCCGGCACGCGCACCACCGGCACGGGCGCGCAGACCTACGCGATCACCGGCCCGGGCTGGAGCGGGACGCTGCCGTCCGGGATGACGGAGTTGAAATCGCCGACAGCGCTGGTCTGGATCCTCGGCCGCATCTACTGCACCGGCACGCCGGAGGACTACGCCGCCGTCCATGCGCTGCAGGACGCATGCTCGCTGGTGCCGCTGAGTTCGTACGGGAAAGAGTACACCGCGCCGCCGGGCCAGGTGGACCCGTCGGTGGACATGAAGACGGCGGTGCGGGATCAGGTGAACCGCCTCGATGCCGTGGCCTTCTTCGGGTTGATGGCGGAGTTGCTAAAGACAAATCCGCCCGCCCCGGCCGACACGCCGATGCTCGCCACGCTGGCGCGGCTCGGCATCGTGCCGGGACAGGACTTCGACAAGTCGAAGTTCGACGTGGACTTCGCAAAACGCGTGCCGCAGCTCGGCTTTGACCGCATCATGCTGCACTTCAAGCTCAGCGATGGCGACATCCAGACTCTCAACGGCTGGGCCTTCACCACGAAAACCGGCCAATACGGCACGAACTATGTGCAGCGCGCCCTGGTGACGGTGATCGGGCTGGGCGCCAATCTGCCGCAGGACGCGGTTTATCCTTTCTCCGAGAAGGACGGACATGGCGACAGCTACAGCGGCGCCAGCAAATATGTCGTGCATTTCGCCAAGGGCGCGACGCCCCCGGCGAAAGGGTTCTGGTCCATCACGATGTACGACAAGAACTACTTCTTCGTGGCGAATCCGCTCAACCGCTACTCCATCAGCATGCGGCAGAACCCGAAGTTCAACGCCGACGGGTCGCTCGACCTCTATGTTCAGAACGAGTCGCCGGGGCCGGACAAGGAAGCGAACTGGCTGCCCGCGCCGCAGGGTGCGTTCATCCTGATGATGCGGCTCTACTGGCCGGATGCGGCGCCTCCGAGCATCATCGATGGCTCCTGGGCACCCCCACCCGCCGTCGTTGCCGTGTGATCCAGGCGCCGGGGGAGCGCCGCCCCCGGTGCACTCGTTGTGCGCTCAACAGGCGGCCGATCATATTGCAGCGCTTTGAGTTGACGCCGTGCCGCCGCTGTCAAGGCGGGCGCAATTTGACCGCGATGGTTGACGAGACACGGGATCATGGTACCGTGCCGCTAATACTCGCGTACCAGTAATTGCAGTACATGAATACTGGCGATGCCAGTCTCGGTGACGAAAGCAAAGTTCGATTAATGAGTGTCTGTTCTCAATGGCTTCCGCGGAACACCCGCCAGCGGGCGAGCGGTGAATGACGTCAGCCCCTGCTGTACCGTGCGTCCATTCAGAATCGTGCCTCGCGATGTCCCGGTCCTCAGGACCGATTCGGGCCCTCCGCCCTCAGGTTCGGCCCGCTCGCATACCGGCGGCCAGGCGAACCAATGTCTGCTTCTCCAAAGGACTCCCATGCCCAGACTGCTGATTATCCAGGCCGCCTGCTATCGCTCACGCGATGACCGCCGCCCGCTTCGCATCCGCAAGCGCAAGTTGATGGGTGCGGTCATGCCGTACCTGGCGGCGCTGGCCCCGCCGGGCTGGGATATCACGCTGGTCGATGACGCGATCGAGGAGCCGGATTTCAACGCCGACGTGGACGTCGTCGCCATCACCGCCCGCATGGTGACCTCGCTGCGCGCCTACGAAATCGCCGACAGGTTCCGCGCGCGGAAAGTCCCGGTGCTGATGGGCGGCCCGCACGCGACGTTCTACGCCGACGAGATGGCGCAACACGCCGACGGCGTGTGCATCGGTGAGGCGGAGGAAATCTTCCCGGTGATGCTGGAGGACGCTGCCGCCGGCCGCCTGCGGCAATTCTACCAGCGCGAGACGGCCGCCAGCATGGAGGGCATGCCCACGCCGCGATGGGACCTGCTCAAGCCGAAGGACTACGTGTTCTACCGGCCGGTGGTCATCCAGCAGTCGCGCGGCTGCCCCTATACCTGCGATTTCTGCGCCGAACGCCGCCTCAACGGCGACTACGGTTACCGCGACCGCCCGGCGGAAGAGATCGTCGAGGAAATCAGGAAGTCCGGCAGCCACCACATCTTCTTCGCGGCCAGCCAGTTCGTCGGCAACAAAAAGCGCACGATGGAACTGCTCGAAGCGCTGATTCCTTTGAAAATTCGCTGGTCGGCGTTGTTCTCGCCGCGCTTCGGGCTGGATGCGGAGTTTCTCGACCTGGCGCAGAAATCCGGGCTGCTGCATGTCAACATGGGGATCGAGAGCATCTCCCAGGACACGTTGAAGACCATGCACAAGGAATTCAACAAATCCCACAGCTACACCGACATGATCGGCAATCTTAACAAGCGCAACATCAGCTTCTCGTTCAACTTCGTCTTCGGCGCGGATGCGGACGATGAAAGCATCTTCCCCGCAACCCTGGAGTTCCTGAAGGAGCACAAGGTCCCGGCGGCTTACTTCAACATCCTGGTGCCGTTGCGAGGCACGCCGCTCTGGGACCGCATGAAGGCCGAGGACCGCATCATCGATGAGGCCAACATGGAACGCTGGCCCGGCGCGTTCTGCCACATCCATCCGGCGAAGATGTCGAAGGAGCAACTGGTGAGCCAGGTGCAGAAGCTGCAGAGGGAGTTCTACTCGGTGCGCTCCATGACTCAGCGCCTGCGGATTCCGCGTTCGCAGGCCGATCTGGCTTCGTGGAATGTGAACCTGACACAGCGGAAAGTGGCGCAGAATTCTGAGAGTATGTGTGAGTTCAGCGAATTCTGAGGCTGGTGACCACCGGGGGGAAATGATGCGCATCATAGCGAGCGCCGTGGCTGTCGTGTTTGTGGCGGTATCGGGGATGCCGCAGGCCGTCGCCCAACCGGCGGCCGCCGGCCAGACGGTCACCGTCACCTTGTCGAACTTTGCGTTCGAGCCCGAGGTGGTGCGGCTGAAGGCGGGCGTTCCGGTTCGGCTGCGTCTGGTGAACGAAAGCTCCGGCGCGCACGATTTCAGCGCGCCGGCGTTTTTCGCCGCCAGCCTCTTTCCGCCCGGAACGTCGGCACCGGCGGACGGCGATGTCGATGTCGCCGGACACGATACGGTCGAGATCAATCTTACCCCGCGAACCGCGGGGTCGTATCGTCTCAGGTGCACTCACTTCCTGCATGGCCTGTTCGGGATGCATGGCTCGATCGAGGTGAGTCCGTAGCCGGAGCTATCCTTGGCCCGATCTTGGCACCGCTTCTTGAAAGCCGTTTGCAATCGGTTACTTTATGTTCCATTGCTTTCAGGCGCCGGGATCACAGCTCGACTACCCCGATTGGGCGGGTGTTTGCGATTAAGGCGGTGCAATGTAGCAAAGACCATATAAGCTGAGACAGACCGTGGCAGATTTTGATCATCCGAGGTTCGAGGACTTCCCCGAAGTGACCCTGGCGCATCCGGTCGTCGTGCAGGGGGTTGCCATGCCGGCCGGATCGCGCGGTGTCATCATGGCTGCCTGGGCCGATGGCCGGGCCTGTGAGGTTGAATTCGAAACACCCGCCACGTCCTGCTGACAGTCGAGGCGGGATACCTTCAGGCGTGATTTGGTTGCCCAACGCCAAGCAAGCCGGCATCGATCCAGCGAAGCTTACGTATCTTTTCACCTCCGGGTAGGCCAAATTTTTTATTCTGCACGGTTTCGATCCATTGAGGTTGGCGGAGGTCGGCCCTCCGCCGGTATTTCCCGGGCTTCCATAGGCAGGTGCTCTACTACCGTCCCGCCAGGCACCGGTTCGCCCGTGCCGCCGCCTGTTGGGCCGGGGGCAATCCGCCCAATTCGTCGCCGCTGAACAGGTGATCCCGCGCGGAGGACTTGCCCGCCGGCAGCACGCGGGGATGGTCCAGCGGGCCGCTGATAGTGATCGGGATATCCAGCGCGAAGAAATCCGTAGTCGATGACAGGCTGCCGACCGTCAGGTCCAGCCATTTCTTTTGCAAATCGAAACTGCCGACGCCGGCCAGCGTCCCGTCGCTGGTCCGGATGCGCAACGGCCGCAAGCGTCCCGCCAGCCCGTTCATGTCCACCACAGCCAGCAGGCAACTGATGCCGGATGCACCCGTCGGCTTGCGGAACAGTCGCCGCGCGTTCAGCGAGATCATTTCGACAATATTGGTATCCAGCGACCCGCTCGTCATCGTCACCAACGCGGTGGTGCGCGCGCCGCGCATCGTGCGCACGAGGTCGTCGCCCGACATGGTCGAGACCGCCTGCGCCGTGAAGCCGCCGCCGATGGGCACCTGGCTGACACCAACGGATCGCAGCAGCGTCCGCAGCTCGCCGCCGGACAAATCGGCCGTCACATCAACCCGGGTAACCGGCCCCTTTTGCTCGGCAGCACCCGAAACGACGGCGCGCGTCCCGGCATAGAGCAGCGACAGGTTGTCCAACGATACCTTCTTCGGGACGATCCTGGCCCGCAGCGCGACGTCGCTGGCATTGAAACGGCCGTAGATCAGTTGTTTCACATCGACGGCCGCATCCAGCAGCGTCAGGGGCTTGTCCTCGACGTAGAGAGGAATACTCGCGGACCGGACGTTGCGCGGAGCCTTGGTGCCCTTCTGCCGCTTCGCTCCGGCATCGGTCAGCAGGTTCAGGTCGAGGCGATCGAACACCGCTGAAAACTTGACGTCATCAGCCTGCCCGTGCGGGCCTTCCTTCATATGGCCGGACAGGGTGAAGGCGTCCTCATCGATCAGCCCGTTGCCATCCGGCAGGTCCCAGTCGTCACCGGTCTTGGTCAGCGTGGCCGCCAGGGAGACCGGGAGGTTGGCGTCGATGCTGAAGCCGATGGCATCCTGCAGGTCGCTCAGGAAGGGCACGTTCAGGTAAACCGGCCCCGTCACCCCGTCGAAGTTCAGCGGATCGGTCATCGTGCCCTTGAACTCCGCCACCGCGTCGCCGGACTTGATTTGCACGCTCGCCCCGAACGGCTGAGGCACAAGGCGGAGGCGGTCGAACGACTGGAACTTGCCCTCCACATGCATCGGCGTGCCGTTGTAGCTGCCATCCGCGACCACCCCGATGGGCTGGTCGCGCGCCGGCGTGTGCATGGCGAAGGAGGCGGCTTTGGCATCCAGAATTGCGCCGCTGGAGGTCCGGAAGGTGAAGGCGAAGTCGTGCACCGCGGCCTCCAGCACGGTCGGGAAGGCCGCCAGATCGGGGGGTGACGCCGGCTTGGGGCTGGGCGGTCCGAACTTCCAGTTCGCCGCATCTCCCGCGACACGCTCCAGCAGCATGGTCACGCCCTCAACCGTCACGGAGCGGACGACCAGCGGACCGGACAGGATGGATTGCGCCTCCACCACCGCATCCAGTTGGCGCAAGCCGAGCATCACCGGGCCGCTGCCGCCTTCGAGATTGTCGACGCGCAGGTCGCGCAGCAGCACCGTCACCCCGCCGTTCCACCCGACCCGCACTTCACCCACGCCGACGGGGCGGTGCAGCCTGGCGGAGGCGAGGCGGCCGGCGACCGGGCCGAGGTTGGCATGCAGCGCCCAAATCAGCGAACCGCCGGCGGCGAAGACGATCAGTGCCAGCAGGATGGCGGCGGCAACTGCGATCCGGCGGCGGGTGCTCAAGGCGGACTCCTATGCCGGCGTATATCCGGGTTACAGCCTGCTGAGCAGTTCCGCCTTCTTGGTGTTGAACTCGGCATCGCTGAGGATGCCGCGATTGTGCAGGGCCGCCAGCTTCTCGATCGCGGCGAACACGTCGCCGCCGGGTGCGGAATTATCCGGCGGCGCGGCGAACGGCGGCAAGGGCTGAGACCGCACGCCGTTCACCGAAATGACGGGCAGGGAAGCCACATCCACCACACCGTATTGGCTCGTGAAGGTGAACGACCCGCCATAGGATTGCTGCTGGCCGAACCCGCCGATGGCGTGGTCCAGCGTGTCGTAGATCGTCACCGTCCCGTTCAGGTCGATCGCCAGTCGCCGCGCCTGGGCGAAATAGGCATAACGGACGTTGTTCTGCGCGCCGGTGCTGTTCGGCCAGCTCAGTTCGTCGCCCCACCAGTTCCCGGAGGCGCCGGTGTTCGGCGGCGGGATGAACAGGCTGTTCGGGCCGGACGGTCCGCCGCCGGTCTGCTGGTGCTGCTGGCTGTAGCCGCCCTGGCTCTGCGACTGGAAGCTGCCGTCCCGGGTCAGGTTCGGCTGGTTGGCGACGATGGCGGACAGGTCGCTGCACAGCGCATCGACGCGGCCTTTCAGATACCCGTTGAACATGTCGCCGATCATGGTCATGCCGCCGCGCATCCATTGGCCGGAGCCGCCGAACTCGGGATGGCTGAACTGTGCCATGCCGCCATTGCCGTTGATCACGGCGTCCAGCATCGTCGCCACCGCATCGAAGCTGAAGCCATGGCGCTGGGCGAGGTCGTTGACCACTTGCTCGCCGGCGGGTGAGAGCTGTCGCATGGGGCTGTTTCCTGAGTGTGCATGGCGATTACGCGCGGCCGCCGGGGCGGTCAACCGGGTGAACTGTTGCCTGATCCGCAGCGTTTGTCTATATAACAATCATTATATAGCTCGGAGCCGCACGATGATGGCGTTCAAAGTGACTACGGTCGGGTCGTCCGTCGGCTTCATCCTGCCGAAAGTGGCACAGGAGCGGCTGAAGGTCGCCAAAGGGGACGTCCTGTACCTGACGGAGGCGCCGGACGGCGGATACCGGTTGACCCCGTATTCTCCCGACTTCGAACGCCAGATGTCCCTGGCGGAGACGATCATGCGCGAGGACCGCGACATTCTGCGCGCATTGGCAAAATGACCGAGTGGCGCCGGGTCGATCCGAAGGTCGTTCAGGCGGTGCATGAGGCGCAGCTTGCCGAGCATGGCGGACTGGATGGCGTGCGCGACACGGGGTTGGTTGAATCCGCTCTGGCGCGCCCGCAGAACCTCGCCGCCTATGGCGATCCCGACGCAGCGGCGCTGGCTGCTGCCTATGCTTACGGACTGGCAAGAAACCACGGCTTTTCCGATGGAAACAAGCGCACCGCCTGGGTGGTCGCGCGCCTGTTTCTGGCGGATAACGGCTGCGTCCTGCGTTTCGATCCGGCCGAGGCGGTCAATCTGACGGAGTCCCTGGCGGCCGGAACCCTTGAGGAGGCGGCGGTGGCGGAGTGGTTCCGGTCGCGGCTCGCCGCCGCGTAATTACAGCAGCTTCAAAGCCAGGAACCCGCCGACAATCCCGATTGCCAGGGCGCTGGTCACCAGCGTCAACCGGCGCTCGATGAAATCGCGCACGGAATCGCCGCAGAAATGCAGCAGCGTGGCGACAATGAAGAATCGCGCCCCGCGGGTCACCACGCTCGCCGCCATGAACACCGCGAAATCGAACCGCGCCGCCCCCGCCGCAATCGTCACTATCTTGTAAGGGATCGGCGTCAGCCCCTTCACCAGGATGATCCACACGCCGTATTTCTGGAACGTCGCCTGGAACGCTGCATAGGCATCGCCATAGCCGTAGACGTTCAGGATTGGCCGGGCAAGCTGGTCGAACACCGCAAAGCCGATGAAATAGCCCAGCGCGCCGCCGGTCACGCTCGCGAGGGTGCAGATCCCGGCGTATCGCCAAGCCTTCCCTGGCTTCGCCAGCGCCATCGGCACCAGCAGCGCATCCGGCGGGATGGGAAAGAAACTCGCCTCGGCAAAGGCGATCAACGCCAGCCACCAGGCAGCGTAGCGGGAGGCGGCGAGCGCCATGACGCGCGAATACAATCGGTGAAGCATGGCGCCGCGTCTAGCAGCCCGGGCGTCCCTGGTCACGCACGAACAGCCTGCGTATCGTCTTCGGCAAAACAGGAGGCGCGCCGACAATGCCAACCACCACCGTCGCCCGGTTGCTGGCCGACAGTCTGGAAGCGCATGACGTCGATCAGATCTTCTGCGTCCCGGGCGAAAGCTATGTCGGCCTGACCAGCGTGCTGACCGAACGCAACACCATCCGCCTGATCGTCTGCCGGCATGAGGGTGGCGCCGGCTTCATGGCGGTGGCCGACGGGCGGCTGCGCAGCCGGGCAGGGGTCTGCATCGTCTCGCGCGGCCCGGGCCTGTCGAACGCGATGGTGTCGCTGCACTCTGCGTTCCACGACGCCACCCCGATGGTGATGCTGGTGGGCCAGGTGGAGCGGGCGGATTTCGGGCGGCTGGCGTTGCAGGAGCAGAACTACTCCCGCCTGCTGTCCGACATCACCAAAAGCGTCATCGAGGTGAACCAGCCGGAGCAGGCCTCCGAAGCCATCGCCCGCGCCTTCCATGTGGCGGAGAGCGGCACGCCCGGGCCGGTCGCGGTGATCCTGCCGGAGGATATATTCGACGCAGAAACCGATGCCGTGCTGAACGCCCCGCGTCCGCGCGTCGTGGCCGGCCCTCGGGGGCAGGACTTGCAGCGGCTGGCGGAGCTGCTGGCGCGGGCGGAACGGCCGCTGATCCTGGCGGGCGGCGCGCTGCTGGCGGATAGTTTATATGACGGCGAGGTCTATGCTGATTTGCGGCGTCTGGCGGAGGATTGGGTGCTGCCGATCAGCCCGACCCACCGGCGGCCCCAGTTGTTCGACGCGCGGCATTCCAACTACGGCGGCTACATGGGCATCCGCGTGCCTCCCGCGCTTATCGGCGAAATGAAAACGGCCGATTTGATCGTCGCGCTGGGGGAACGGCTGACCGATACGGTTAGCCAGTCCTATACCTTCCCCGCCGCGCCGCAGCCACAGGTTCCGCTGGTTCATGTCTGGCCCGATCCGAATGAGGTCGGCCGGGTGTGGCGGCCCGACCTCGGGATGCCGTGCGATCCTTATGAGGTCGTGAAGGGACTGCTGGCGCTGCAGCCCCCGGCGGATGCGGCGAAGCGGCGCGGCTGGGTTGACGGACTGCATGCGATTCATCTGTCGCTGCTGGAAAAGACCTGGGATCCCACGGTGGACGGGGTGAATTTCGCCGCCGTGGTCTGCGAGATCGACAAGCATCTGGCCGATGATGCGGTGGTGACCTCGGATGCGGGCAATTTCGGGTCGTTTCTTCACCGCTATATCCGCTTCAGGCCCGGGCAGGTTTTCCTGTCCTCGGTTGTCGGCGCGATGGGGTCGGGCATGCCGATGGCGGTGGCCGGCGCGCTGCGGCGGCCGGGCGTCCAGGTCGTTGCGTTCATGGGCGACGGTGGCGCGCTGATGATGGGCAACGAGATCGCCACCGCGTGCCAGTATGGTTGCGCGCCTATCGTTGTCATTTCGGACAACGCCATGTATGGCACGATCGGGATGCATTCCTATGTGCGCTATCCGAATCGCAAGTTCATGCAGGCGACGCGTCTCACCAACCCGGATTTCGCCGCGTGGGGGAGGTCGTTCGGGGCGGAGGGGATCACGATCCGGGAGGAGTCGGAGGTCGCGGACGGCATTGCCCGGGCGTTTGCCGTGAAGACGAAGCCGGTGGTGGTGCACTGCCTGACGTCGGCGGTGCAAATGAGCGCGTGGCGGCGGTACAAGGGGGAGGGGGCGTTGGAGTGAGACAGGGCGCCGGAACCTGTGCCGATCAGTCGTGTCCGACCAGTTGCGCGGCTTCGGCGGCGAACTCCGTCAGCATCGTCATGACTTGTTGCAGGTCTTTGATCTCCGGTCGGGCTTCCTGTTCGTCCTCCAGCCCGGGATACGCCCCAAATGGTGAGCCGTCGTACTGCCTCCAGCGTAACTGCGAAGTGCGGATAGATTGGCAGCAAACGTTTCACAAGCTTATCCAGATCGTGAGTACGCCGAAACGGCTCGCCGGTCAGGACGAGCCGAGCCTTGACGAGTTTCTCGGCGGCTTGCTGCAAGTGGTAGGCGGCGGCGCCCTGGCGTGATCGGTTTGCAGGCCGATCCAGAATTGCGGTGTCGTCCCGAAAACCCGGGCGAGCCGAAGCGCGGTGTCGGCCGTCACCGGCTGCTGTTCTCGTACCAGGCCTTCCACCCGAGTCCTGTCCGTCAGGCCCGTCGCCTTGGCCCTGGATCAATCCGGCAGACGGTAAAGCTTACCACACACACATTGCGTACTGCGCTACGGATGTCGAGATATGCCGCGCGCGGCGCCAGCATGGACTCCCGGGAATCCGCGCGTATCATGCCGCGAACGCCGTCAGCAGGGAGAGACCACGAGATGAACGACACATCAGTGCTCGCGCCAGCCTTCGACCGCACCAAGGAAGACCTCGGCAACATCGTCGAACTCGGCCATGTCAACGTCCGGGTGCCCGACCAGAGCAGGGCCATCGCCTTCTACCTGATGGGCCTCGGCCTGACCCGTGATCCGTATCTGATGACCGGCCTGGAAAACATGTGGGTCAATGTCGGCCGCGGCCAGTTCCACCTGCCGGCCGGGAAGGGCGAGGTCGTCCGCGGCACCACCGCCCTGGTGATCCCCGACCGGGAAGCCCTGCTGCGCCGCCTGCACAACGCGCAGAAATACCTGACCGGGACGAAGTTCAGCTTCCGCGAAGCCGGCGACGCAGTCGAAACGACCTGCCCCTGGGGCAATCGCATCCGTGTCCACACCCCCGACCCGGCGCGGTTCGGCCCGATGCGCCTCGGCATGCCGTATGTCGAGTTCGACATTCCCGCCGGCACGGATCTGTCCGCCATCACACGGTTCTACGTGGAAATCCTCGGCGGTATCGCCGGGGTCGCCAGCGATGAGCGCGGGTCCTATGCCTGGGCAAGCACCTCGGCCGAAAGCAAGGTGACGTTCCGTGAAACGACCGCCCCGCTGCCGGACTATGACGGGCACCACATCCAGATCACGCTCGCCGATTTCTCCGGTCCGCACAGGAAATTGCAGGAGCGCGGGCTGATCAGCGAGGAGAGCGACCAGCATCAATACCGCTTCCTCGACATCGTCGATGTGGACAGCAACAAGCCACTGTTCCGGGTCGAGCACGAAACCCGCAGCATGCGCCACCCGATGTTCGGCCGCACCTACATCAACCGCAATCCGGACATGACCAACCGCAACTTCGTTCCGGGATACGAAGTCGGCCTCTGGGCGCTGAACTGACATGGCGCTGCCGGCCTATCGCGTCGCCGCCTTCAACACGGCGAAAGCGTCGGAGAACAAAATCCACGACGACGCTACCGCACAACGGTTCGGCTTCAGGGGCGGATTCGTCGGCGGCGTCAACGTCTACGCCTACATGTCGCACCAGCCGGTGCAGCGTTGGGGCCGCGCCTGGCTCGAACGCGGCACCGGCGAGGCTCGTTTCGCCAGGCCGGTGTATGAGGGCGACATCGCCGAGGTCTCGGCCATCGAGGACGCTGCGGGTCTGGCGCTGAGCGTGCACAGCCAGGGCGTGCTGTGCGCGACCGGCCGGGCGGAGATGCCGGTGGCC
The DNA here is from genome assembly GCF_903944925.1 of uncultured Rhodopila sp. Classification (GTDB taxonomy): domain Bacteria; phylum Pseudomonadota; class Alphaproteobacteria; order Acetobacterales; family Acetobacteraceae; genus Rhodopila. The sequence continues at coordinate 58,966 of NZ_CAJATU010000192.1, forward strand.
GCGGAACCCGCCCCGTCGCTCGATGATTACCGGCAGGTGCCGGCGCGGGCGGAGCGCGTTGCGGCTGATGAAAAGTCCCTGGCTGCCGGCGACTGGCTGGGCATGGTTCCGCTGACGGTGACTGCGGCGCATCATGCGCAGGACCTGGCGGATCTGCGGGAAGCTGATCCGATATATCTGCGGGAGGGCATCTTGCATCCCGGAACGATCTTGCGGTGCTGCAACTGGGTGCTGACCCACAACGTTATTTTGCCGGCATGGATCCATATGGGCAGTACGGTGCGCAACCTCGGCCTCGCCCGGGTAGGCGATACGCTGAACGTGCGGGCGCGGGTCATCCGGAACTATGAGCACAAGGGCCACAAATGGGTGGAGCTCGACGTGCTGGTGGTTGGCAATGAAACCACGCCGGTGGTGCGGGCGGCGCACACGGCGATCTATCGCCCCCGGCAGGTGGATGACGTGCGCAGTTAGAGTTAACGTATCCCGGTTCCTGGAGCGCAACGCCGACCCGTCCCGTCATGCCGACGCAGGCGGACCATGACGCAGAGTGGTCAGTCGCCGCAATGCCCGAAAAACAGGCGGCACCCGGCGGGACGTCCTGCCGCAAAAACCAGCGGTTTTGCATCCGCGGCGTGCAACCCGTGCCGCCCAATTATGCGGCATCGCGGCGGTCCACACCGCTCGCAAGGTTGGCACGTTTCTTGACTGGCATGGTTTCAGACCAGGAGACTAACCATGCAAACGATAGAACCCGGCGACGTCGCCTGGGTGCTGACCAGCACCGTGCTGGTGCTGCTGATGACGATACCCGGACTGGCGCTGTTCTATGCCGGAATGGTGCGGAAAAAGAACCTGCTCGCCATCATGATGCAGTCGTTCAGCCTGTGCGCGCTGATGACCGTTGTCTGGATCGTCGCCGGCTATTCGCTCGCTTTCACTAACGGCAATGCCTTTATCGGCGATTTTTCCCGCCTGTTCCTCAACGGGCTGGGCGATGCCTGGGACAAGCCCTTCACCCTCGGCGCCGGAACCGCCAATGCCCAGCCGACGACGATCCCGGAAAGCGTGTTCCTGATGTTCCAGATGGCGTTCGCGATCATCACGCCCGCGGTGGTGACCGGCAGTTGCGCCGACAGGATGAAGTTTCCAGCGCTGCTGATGTTCTTCACCCTGTGGTCGCTGCTGATCTACGCCCCGCTGGCGCACTGGGTCTGGAGCCCGAACGGCTGGCTCGCCAGCTTGGGCATCGCGGACTTTGCGGGGGGCACCGTTGTGGAAATCAACTGCGGCGTGTCCGGCCTGGTGTGCGCGCTCATGCTCGGCCGCCGCCTGGGCTACGGGCAGGAAAACATGGCGCCATGGAACCTCAGCTATGCCGTCGTCGGCGCATCTCTGCTTTGGATCGGCTGGATGGGATTCAATTCCGGTGGCGCACTGGGTGCCAACGGCCGTGCCGGCATGGCGGTGCTGGTGACGCAAATCGCCGCCGCGGGCGCCACCATGTCCTGGACCTTCGCGGAGTGGTTCCTGCGCGGCAAACCCTCGGTGCTCGGGGCGATCTCCGGTTCGATCTCCGGCCTGGTGGCGATCACCCCGGCCGCCGGCTTCGTGCTGCCCGGACCAGCCTTGGCCATCGGTGTCGTCGCCGGCATGGTTTGTTTCTGGACCGCCACCGAACTGAAGATCCTGCTGCGTTACGATGACAGCCTCGATGCCTTCGGGGTGCACGGTGTCGGCGGCATCATCGGCATGCTGGCGACCGGCTGGTTCGCCTTCGGACCGCTATCCGCGACCCGCGACGCCCCGGCGGGCGTCTATTTCGGCGGGTTCCCGTTGATGCAGGTCCAGGCTGCGGGAATTGCGGTCACCATCGTCTGGTGCGCGTTCGGCAGTTGGGTGCTGCTGAAGATCACCGACCTTGCCATCGGCCTGCGGGTCAGCAAGGAGGAAGAGCGCGAGGGTCTGGATATCGTGCTGCACGGCGAGCAGGTGTTCTGAGGCTCAGGTCCCGGTCAGCGGCCGCAGCAACTGGCGGCCGACGCCGTGTGGCATCGGCGTGTCGATGCCATAGTGCGGCGGCAGCGATCGTGGCAGGTCGTAGGTGCCGAACAGGCGATCCACCCAGGGCAGCAGGGCGGCATAGTTGCTGTCGCGGTGCGAATCCTTGCTGTGGTGCCAGTGGTGGAACGCCGGAGTCGCCACCAGTCCTTCCAGCCAGCCGAACCGCCAGCGCAGATTGGCGTGGATGAAGAAGCCCCAGATGGTTCCGGCCAGCACGCCCAGCACCGTTACCATGCCGGATGCGCTCGTCTGCACCAGGCCGAAGGCGTAAAGCGGCACGAAGCCGCACAAGCGGGTGAATATCAGGTCCACCGGATGCGCCCGGGTATTCACCAGCCAATCGATCTGCTCCGCGCTGTGGTGCACGGAGTGGAAGCGCCACAGCAAGGGAACCTCGTGCGCCCAGCGGTGGCCCCAGTAGAATCCGACATCGCCGAGGATCAGGGCGATCACGACGCGAAGCCAAACCGGCAGCGCGCCGGCGGCGGATTGCACGGCGCCGGGAACGATATGATGCAGGCCAACGGCAAGCGCCGCCATGGGCAGGAACAGCACGCTCTTGATGACCAGGCCGTTCAAAAAGAACCAGCCGCTGTCTTCGAGGAAATCCTTGCGCAAGACGGTCTGCCGGCGGGCCGGGAACAGTCGCTCCAGCGGCACGAAAATCGCCGCCAGGATCATCATCCAGATGATCAGCCGCAGCACGTCGAACAGCATCGGCCACAGATAGGCGGTCTGCCACGTGGCCATGGGATGCAGTCTCCTTAGCGCGGGCCGCGCCGCCGCAGACGCCGCACCCCGGCCATCACCGCGCAGCCGGCGGCCAGGATCAATGACGAAGCGGGCTCCGGTATCGCGGTGGCCTGCAGGCTGACGCCGTCGAGCAGCGAGAACGGCGGCACCCCGTCCGGCGTGCCGATGGCGAGGAACGACAGCAACTCGGTCGCGGCGGTCGCCGTGAAGGTGAATGTCTGCGTGATCCAGCCGGTGAAGCCGTGGCTTACGTTATCCAACACGGGCGTGTACCGGGCATCTGCGCCCAGGCTGACCTCCCATTGCTCGGTCGTGGCGCCGGTGAAGCCGTATTGCTGCGCCCCGGCCCATTCGAATGTCAGGGCATAGGTCTCGCCGACGGTCAGGCCGGAGATGGATTGCGATATCGGCGCCTGGCCGAAGGCGCCGTCGGCGCCGATAAAGTTGCCGCCGGCCGGACTCGCGGCGGGCATGCCGTTGGCGGAGCCGCTTTGCGGTCCCCAGAGTATGAGTGAGCCATACTGCCCGGGCGAACCGGCCGCATCCGCGGTGCCCGACGCAAACAGGAAGTTGTAGCCGTTGGTCGCCCAGTCGGTGACGGTGGTGTTGTAGCCGGCTTGCCCGGGACCGTGCGTGCTCAGTTCGAAGTTGCCGTTGGTGACGAGTTCGGTCTGCGCCCTGGCGCCACCGGCGATAACGAACACGGCCGCAGCCGCAAGAGCCGCCCGCCCCCAGAGCATCGATATCGTCCTTTGTCCGCGAGTCATCACGGAGGCCGATTAAAAGGATGATAGCCGGTTCTGCAACATTTATTTTTTGTCTAATTAAGTCAGAAATGGTACGTTGACCCGCCACCCGGAACGCCGCCAGCTTGACCGGGGCGCGCAGACCCAACAAGCTGCCGCTCGCATGAGCAGACCGGTCACCGAAATGGCAGCCATCGTCCGGCCGGAGTGGATCGACTCCAACGGACATCTCAACCTGGCCTATTACGTAGTGGTTTTCGACCTAGCCACCGACGCGTTCTATGCCGCGCTCGGCATCGGCGACGCCTACCGCGACGCCACCGGGTTTTCCTGTTTCACCGCCGAGACGCACACGCTGTATGAACGCGAGGTGCACCTCGGCGACAAGCTGCTGGTGCGCGCCTGGCTGTTGGGAACAGATGCCAAGCGGGTACATTATTTTCACGAAATGTTTCACGCCGATAGTGGAGAACGCTCCGCGGCGCAGGAATTGCTGGCGCTGCACATCGACATGAGCATTCGCCGGGTGGCGCCGTTTCCGGCCGAGCGATACGCCGCGCTGCGCCAGGCGGTCGCGGACTATGCCCCGGCGACGCCGCCGAAAGGTGCAGGGCGGAAGATTGCGCTGCCCGGGTAATCGCGCATCGCCATGGACGGGCTGTCCGTCGTCATCCCCGCGCTGAATGCCGAGGCCCTGCTGGCCGGGACGCTGGCTGCCCTCGGCCCGGACCTGGAGGTCATCGTGGTGGACGGTGGCAGCGCCGACCGCACCGCCGAGCTTGCCGCCGGGGCGGGCGCCCGCGTGCTGGGCGCGCCGCGCGGACGAGGCGGCCAGATCGCCGCCGGCATCGCCGCCGCGAGCCATCCGTGGTTGCTGATCCTGCACGCCGACACGCAGCTTGGTGACGGCTGGCGCCAGGCCGTCGCGGCGCACCTGGCGACCCCGGACCGCGCCGGATATTTCCGCTTCGTCCTCGATAGCCCCGCGAAACGCGCGCGCCGGCTGGAGCGGTTCGTCGCCTGGCGCTGCCGGGTTCTCGGCCTGCCCTATGGCGACCAGGGTTTGCTGATCCATCGCGACCTGCTGCGCGCCGTTGGCGGGATCAAGCCGCTGCCGCTGATGGAGGATGTCGATCTGGTCCGCCGCCTCGGTCGCGAACGAATGCGCTTGCTGGCTGCTGACGCGGCCACCTCCGCCGAGCGGTGGGAACGGGAGGGTTATCTGCGCCGCTCCGCCCGCAACCTGTGCTGCCTGTCGTTGTGGTTCGCCGGGGTGCCGCCGCGGGTTATCCAGCGACTGTACGGATGACGGACACTGTCATCGTTTTCGCCCGGGTGCCGCGCCTGGGCACGGTGAAGCGCCGCCTCGCGCGGGATATCGGCGACCGGGCGGCGTTGCGGTTTCACGTTGCGACCTTGACGGCTTTGCTGCGCGGCCTGCTGGCGGCCCGGCGCTTCAACGTCGTGCTGGCCATGACCCCGGACGGCGCGCGCTTTCGCCTGCCGCCGGGCGTGCGGCGCATCTCGCAGGGGCGCGGCGATCTCGGCGCCCGCATGGCGCGGGCGCTGCGGCGCTATCGGCGTGCCGTGCTCATCGGCTGCGACATCCCGGAGGCCGGCGCCGCCGATATCCGCGCCGCGTTCCAGGCCCTCGGTGCGGCCGATGCGGTGTTCGGTCCGGCGGAAGACGGTGGATACTGGCTTATCGGCCTGGGACCCCGGCGGCCGGGCGACCTGTTCGGCGCGTCCCGCTGGTCGACGGAGCACGCGCTGGCCGATACGCTGCGCCAGTTCGCGCACCACCGGGTGGCGTTCATCCGGCGCCTGGCGGATGTCGATACGGCGGCCGCCTACGCACGGTTCAGTCGATCTCGCACATCCCGCGCAGCCGATCGGGGTGGCGCAAGGTAATGTAGCCGCGGTCGAGTGACAGCCAGCCGGCGTCGCGCCAGACCTGCAATTGCTTGTTGACGCTTTCGCGCGTCGAGGCGACGCGGGTGCCGATATCGCGCTGGGACAGTTTGAACTCGATGCGGATGCCCGCCGGGGTGGCGCTGCCATGGTCATCCGCCAGGCGCAGCAGCAAGCGGGCGAGGCGGCCGGGCAGATCCAGCATGACGATGTCGCCCAGCGCGTCGCTGGTCTGGCGCAGGCGCTGGCACAGCACCGCCACCATGCGCACCATCAGATCCTGGTTGGCCAGCAGGTACGGCATGAAATGCCGCCGCTCGATCACCAGCAGGTCGCTGTCTTCCGACGCGGTGGCATCGGCGCTGCGCGGGCGGCCGTCGAGCAGCCCGATCTCGCCGAACACCTCGCCGGTTCGTATCGTATTGAGCGTGACTTCCTTGCCGTCGGGCGAGCCGGTACTGATTCGAACAGAGCCTTTCAGCACCGCCATCATTGACGAGGCGGTGTCGCCCTTCTGAAAAATCATCTGGCCGCGGCGGTAGGACCGTTCGGATCCCATAGTCAGGATTCGGTCGAGCTCCTCCGGCCGCACTGCCGAGAACAGCGTGCAGTTCAGCAGCGCATCGCGTTTTGTCGCGCGACCAGGCATTTTACCACGACTCCAACTCGGATTTTCGCGCCACTATGCACGCCCGGTAGCGGGAGCCATAGTGTCCATCCGGGAAGGAAGGTCTTGCGGATGGATCTGCCGTCTATCGTGCCGCCGCCGCATGGGCCGGCGTGGCCGGAGGCCATGGCCGACGCGGCGGGCCTGAACTGGATGTGGCTGGAGCAGGCGGCGCGGTTCGCCGCCGAGAACGAAACCGCCTGGCCGTATGATTTGCGGCTGCATCTCGAAAGCGGATTCTTCGAGCCGCCGCCGTTGAACGCTTTGCTGGGGCCGATGCGGCCGCGCGGTCCGGCGAATGGGCTGGTGCTGCGGCGCGGGTACAAGGTCGCGAGCTGGGGCGAGACGGACCAGGTTGATTTCACCTTCTCCGCCGCCAAGAGCTACCTCAGCCTGCTGTTCGGCATTGCCGTCATGGACGGGCTGGTGGCCGATATGGACGAGCCGGTTGGCCGGACGGTCGATGACGGGGGTTTCGACAGCGCGCAGAACCGCGGCGTGACGTGGCGGCATCTGTTGCAGAACACCTCGGAATGGGAGGGCGAGCTGTTCGGCAAGTCCGAGGTGATCGACCGCAATCGCAGCCTCGGGCTGGAAGGGAAGGGGCGGAAGGGCGATTTGCGGCCGTTGGGCGCGCCCGGGACGCATTGGGAATACAACGATGTCCGCGTGAACCGGTTGAGCCTGGCGCTGTTGCGGCGCTTTGGCCGCCCGCTGCCGGAGGTGTTCGCGGAACGCATCATGCAGCCGATTGGTGCCTCGGGCGATTGGTCCTGGCATGGCTACAGCACGTCGTCGGTCGATGTGGGCGGGCGGATGATCGAAAGCGTGTCCGGCGGCTCGCATTGGGGCGGCGGGATGCTGATCCATGCCGAAGACCAGGCGCGCATCGGCTTGCTGATGCAGCGCGGCGGCGAGTGGGGCGGGAGGCGGCTACTGCCGGCGGAATGGATCGCCGAATCGTTGCGGCCGTGCGGGTTGAATCCGTCGTATGGACTGCTGTGGTGGCTGGCCTCGCGATATGAGCACGCGCCGGAGGGCAGCTTCTTTGCATCCGGCGCAGGCGGCAACTTGACCTGGGTGGCGCCGCGGCAGGAGATCGTTGCCGTGCTGCGCTGGACGGACCCGGGCGCGATGGACACGTTTATCCGGTTGATCATGCAAGCGGTGGAACAATGAAGACTGTTTCGGTTGAAACACCCCGGGAGCACGTCGTTGTGGTGACCTTGAACCGGCCGGAGGTCGCCAATGCGATGAACACGCAGATGGGGCTGGATCTGCTGGCGGTGTTCGACGGTTTCTGTGCGGCACCGAACCGGCAGCGCTGCATCGTCGTGACGGGTGCGGGTGCCAAAGCGTTCTGTGCCGGCGGCGACCTGAAGCAGCGCAACGGCATGACGGACGAGGAATGGCAGGACCAGCACTTGATTTTCGAGCGGATGATCCGTGCGATGATTGGCTGCCCGGTGCCGGTGATTGCGGCGGTGAACGGCGCCGCTTACGCGGGCGGACTGGAAATCGCCTTATGCGCGGACTTCATCTACGCGGCGGAGCATGCGCGGTTTGCCCTGACCGAGGTGACGCTGGGGATAATGCCGGGCGCGGGCGGGACGCAGAACCTGCCGCGGGCGGTGGGCGCGCGGCGGGCGAAGGAAATCCTGCTGACCGGCCGGCCGTTTTCGGTGCAGCAGGCGTATGAATGGGGCATGATCAACCGGATCTGCAAGCCGGAAACAGTAATGGCCGACGCGTTGGAGACGGCGGCGGCGATTGCCGCAAATGCGCCGATTTCGACCCGGCAGATCAAGCAGTCGGTGAACATGGGTTTGAACACGGACCTGCAGACCGGGCTGATGTTCGAGATCGAGGCCTATAACCGGATGGTTCCGACCGAGGATCGTCGCGAGGGCATTGCTGCATTCAACGAAAAACGCAAGCCGATTTTCAGGGGGAGATAGGAATGAATGCGATTTCGAGGATGGGACTGACGCGGGCTTTGGCGTCAAAGGCGGCGGCGTTGCGGTTCGAGGACATTCCGGACGCAGTCCGGTCTTGGGCGCGGCAATGCGTGCTGGATTACACGGGTTGTGCTGTCGCCGGGGCGTCGGACGATCTCGTCGCGATGCTGCTGGCGGAGATGCAGGAGCAGGGCGGGGCGCCGATCGCCACGGTATTGGGGCGGCCAGAACGGTTGCCGGTGCTGTCTGCGGCTTTGGTCAATGGTGCAGCGTCGCATGCGCTGGATTTCGACGATGTGAACCTGGCGATGCCGGGGCATCCGTCCGTGGCGATCCTGCCGGCTCTACTGGCCCTGGCGGAGGAACGCGGGTCATCAGGCGCGGACGTGCTGACGGCGTTCGTTGCGGGGTATGAATTGCAGTGCCGGGTTGGGCGGGTGATCGCACCGGGGCATTACGACGGGCTGGGCTACCATGCCACCGCGACCATGGGCAGTTTCGGCGCCGCTGCGGCGTGCGCCCATCTGCTCGGGCTGGATGCGGAACGGACCGCCGTGGCGCTGGGGATCGCCGGCACGCAGGCGGCCGGGTTGAAGTCGATGTTCGGCACGATGTGCAAGCCGCTGCACGCCGGCAAGGCGGCGTATCACGGGCTGCTGGCGGCGCGGCTGGCGGCGCGCGGGTTCACCAGCCGAACGGACGTGCTGGAATGCGCGCAAGGCTTCTGTGCGACGCACAGCACGGATTTCCGGCCGGAGCGGGCGGCCGATGCGCCGGCCGGCGGCTGGTGGATACTGTCGAATTTGTTCAAGTATCATGCCTCCTGCTACATGACACATTCTGCAATCGAAGCGGCCAGGACATTGCGCCAGACGCACGGGATCGTGCCGGAGCAGGTCGAGCGGATCGAACTGGTGGTCGAGGAGGCCTGCGACCGCATCTGCAACATTGCCGCGCCGCGGACGGGGTTGGAGGCGAAGTTCTCCTTGCGCCTGACCACGGCGATGGGCCTGGCCGGGATCGATACAAGCCGTTTGTCGTCCTATTCGGAAGCCGTCGCGGCGGACCCGGTGCTGATTGGCTTGCGCGACAAGGTGGCGTTCGACTTCCGCTCCGGGATCCGCAGCACATTTACCGAAGCGGCGGTTTCGTTGCGCGATGGCTCGCGGTTCGCTGCGCAGCACGATTCCGGGATTCCGGCAACCGATGCGGCGGAACAGGGGCGGCGGCTGGAAGCGAAGTTCGCGGCACTCGTGGACGCGGTGATCGGGCCGGACCGCGCGGCGCGGCTGAGCGTAGAAATCGGCCGGTTCGATACACTGCCGGATCTGCGCGGGTTGCTGGCGCTCGGGGCGGCGGCATGAGACTGAAGGACAAAGTCGCCATCGTCACCGGCGGCGCGCATGGCATGGGCGAGGCGGAGGCTCGGCTTTTCGCGCGCGAAGGTGCCGCGGTCGTGGTGGCCGATACGCTGGTCGCCGAGGGCGAAGCTGTCGTTGCGGACATCAACGCCATCCAGGGTCGGGCGCGGTTCATCCGCACCGACGTGACCTCCGAATCCGATTGGGAGAGTTTGCTCGCCGAAACGATCGCGGCGTGCGGCCGGCTCGACATCCTGGTCAACAACGCCGGCATCTCCGGCAGCGCCGTCGGCGATCCGGACGGGCTGGAGGGGTGGCACAAACTGCTGTCGGTAAATGCCTCCAGCGTCTTCCTTGGCACCAAGCTGGCGGCGGCGGCGATGATCCCGAACGGGCGCGGATCGATCGTCAATATCTCTTCCATCATGGGGTTCGTCGGCAGTGCCGAGAGCCACCCGGGCTACGCCGCGTCGAAAGGTGCCGTGCGGCTGTATACCAAGGCGGCAGCGGCGAAATACGGGCCTTCAGGGGTGCGGGTGAACAGCGTGCATCCCGGATATATGCCTCCAATGCTGAACGCAACGAACGCGGCGGGGCGGGTGTCGAAAATCCAGGCCACGCCGCTGCGCAGGCTGGGCGAGCCGATCGAGGTGGCGTACGGGGTGTTGTTTCTGGCGTCGGACGAGGCGTCGTTCGTTACTGGCACGGAGCTGGTGATCGACGGCGGATATATCGCGCAATGACGTTCGGGCTGCTGCTGGCCTCGGCTTTGGCAGGCGCCGCGTATACCTTGGCTCCCGGCCCGGCGTTTTTGGCGCTGCTGGGCATCGGTGCCAGCCGCGGCCGGCGGGCGGGTGCGCTATTCCTGTGCGGTCATTTCTGTGGCGATGTCCTTTGGGCCTCCCTCTCGCTGACCGCGGTGATCGGCGTGCGCGAAATCGGCTCGCTGGTGTTCGATGTTCTTGGCCTGGTCTGCGGCGTTTATTTGTGCTGGCTGGGGGTGCGTTCGGCGACGGCGACGCGAGAAGCCGACGGGACAGTAACGACCGAGCCGCGCCGACCGCTGCTGCGCGGGCTGGCGTTCGGGCTGTCGAACCCGAAAGCGTATCCGGTGGCGGTGGCGATGTTCACCGCGCTGCTTGCCCGTTACGCCAGCGCTTTGGACTGGGGCGCGTTCGCCCCGCTGCTGGCGGCGGCGTGCGTCGGGTTCGTGGCGGCGGATGTGGTGCTGGTCTCGGTGATCGGGGCAGGGGTGGTGCGGCGGTTCTACCGGCGGCATGCGCTGTGGGTGACGCGCGTGTCGGGGGTGCTGTTCGTGGGCTTCGGTGTGCACGCCATCGCCACGGCGGGGCCGGGGGTGTGGCGCCAGGCGCTTTCGGCGAGCCAGGTCGTCCGGTAGAAGACCGATGCTTGTCAGTGTCGGTTCGCCTTTCTTTTCACTACGACGGCATCGTGGACTTCATGCTCACCGCCGCATGAACCGCCCGCCTACCGCGTCGGGTAACTCTTCGGATAGATGATCCTCTCCTGCGGCCCCGGCGGGTCGGGCGGACCCTTCTTGCCGCACGCCGCCAGCAGCAGCGCCGCCGCCAGCAGGACCAGGACCGCCCTCACGCCAGCACCGCCAGCCAGCGCGCCGCCTGTTCCGACACGTTCGCCGGCGCCGTCCCGCCGTAACTCACCCGAGACGCCACCGAAGCCTCCACCGTCAGCACCGAAAACACGTCCGCCGTGATGCCCGGCTCGACCGACTGCATCTCCGCCAGCGACAAATCCGCCAGGTCCACGCCGCGCGCCTCCGCCAGCGCCACCAGCCGCCCGGTGACATGATGCGCGCTGCGGAACGGCAGCCGCAGCACCCGCACCAGCCAGTCCGCCAGATCCGTCGCCGTGGCGAAGCCGGAGCCGGCAAACGACCGCATCCGCTCCGTGTCCGGCACCATGTCCCGCACCATCCCCGCCGTCGCCGCCAGCGACAGCGCCCAGGCCTCGGCGGCGTCGAACACCGGTTCCTTGTCCTCCTGCATGTCCTTGGCGTAGGCCAGCGGCAGGCCCTTCATCACCGTCAGCAGCGCGACCAGGGCGCCGGTCACCCGCCCGGTCTTCGCCCGCACCAGCTCCGCTGCATCCGGATTGCGCTTCTGCGGCATGATCGACGAGCCGGTGGTGAACGCGTCCGAGAGCCGGATGAAGCGATACGGCGCGCTGCACCAGATGACGATCTCCTCCGCCAGCCGCGACAGGTGCACCGCGCTGATCGCCGCCGCCGATAGGAATTCCAGTGCGAAGTCCCGGTCGGACACCGCGTCCAGCGAGTTCGCCGTCGGCCGGTCGAAGCCAAGCGCGGCGGCGGTCATCTCCCGGTCGACCGGGAACGACGTGCCGGCCAGCGCGGCGGACCCGAGCGGGCAGGCGTTCAACCGCCGCCGACAATCCGCCAGCCGCCCGCGGTCGCGGTCCAGCATTTCCACGTATGCCAGCAGATGGTGCCCGAACGTCACCGGCTGTGCTGTCTGTAAGTGAGTAAACCCCGGCATCGGGTCGCCGGCATGCTCCGCCGCCCGCCGCGCCAGCGCCAGCATCACGTCCGACACCTGGTCCGACAGCCCGTCGATCGCGTCGCGCACCCACAGCCGAAAATCCGTCGCCACCTGGTCGTTGCGGCTGCGTGCGGTGTGCAGCCGCTTGCCGGCCTCGCCGATACGCTCGGTCAGCCGCGCCTCGATGTTCATGTGGATGTCTTCCAGCGCGACATCGAAGGCGAACCGGCCGGCTTCGATTTCGGCGGCGATCGCCTCTAGACCGCCGCGCACCGCGGCCTCATCTTCGGTGCTCAGCAAGCCGATGCGCGCCAGCATGGCGGCATGCGCGAGCGAGCCGCGAATGTCCTGCCGCCACAGCTTGCGGTCGAACCCGATGGAGGCGTTGATGTCCTGCATGATCACCGAGGGGCCGCCGGCGAAGCGGCCGCCCCACTGCATGTTGGCGGGCTTGTCGGGTGGGGCAGGCGTGTCGGTCACGGGGAAGGTTCCAGCTCGATGATTCGCCGCAGGATGGTCCTTGGCGCGGCGGCGGCCACCCTAGTCGCGGGGGCGGTGCCGCGCAAACCGTTCGCCGCCGAATTGCCGCCGCTGACGCAGAACCTGACCCCGGTTTCGCCGCCCGCCGAACCGCCGGACGGCGTGTTCGCCACGGCGGACGGGTCGAGCCACCATCTGTCGGAGTTCAAGGGCCGCGGCATGGTGGTGAATCTGTGGGCGACCTGGTGCGCCCCCTGCGTGGCGGAGATGCCGTCGCTGGAGGCTCTGTCCAAGGCGCTGGCACCGCAGGACATCGCCGTGTTGCCGCTGTCGTCGGATCGCGGCGGCGCCGATGCGGTGCGGGCGTGGTATGACCAGCACGATATCACCGCATTGCCGGTGCTGCTCGACCCGAAGGGTGCGCTGGCCCGGGCGTTCAACGCGCGCGGCATCCCGACGACGGTGGTGATCAATAGCTCAGGCCTCGTCGTCGCCCGCCTCGAAGGCGCAGCCGACTGGTCGGATGCCGCGGCGCAGCGTCTGGTGCGAACCCTGGCGGCCGGGTAGGTCAGACGGCCGCCGCCGCGATCAGTGACTCGATCCGGGCGACCAGGTGCACCGCGCTCACCGGCTTTCGCAGCAGGGAAAACGCGCCGCTGAAGGCGCCTTTCATGGCCAGCCCCGCATCCATCTCCGGGCAGGCTGTCAACAGGATCGCCGGCAGGCCCGGACGGCATCGATGCGCCTCATCGATCAAGGCCAGGCCGCCCAGCTCGCGTATCGACAGATCGGTTAGCAGTGCATCCACCCGTGCCGGAGTCCGCAGCACCGCCAGTGCCTCCGCGCCGGTCCGGGCGGTCACCACGGTATAGCCTGCGTCGTCGAGCACCGCGGCCAGCGTCTCGCTGACCATCGGATCGTCCTCCGCCAGCAGAACCCGTTTCGGCATTTCGGCCGCGAACCCGGCTGCCGGTTCCGCCGTACCGGCGACCGGCAGCCACAGGCTGACGATGGTTCCGCGCCCGGGACTGCTGTCGATCGCCAGGCCGCCGCCGCTTTGTTCGGCGAACGCCCTGGCCATCGGCAGGCCGAGGCCGGTGCCCTGCCCGGGCGGCTTGGTCGTGAAGAACGGTTCCAGCACCCGTTCAAGCACCGGCGCGTCGATGCCGGCGCCGGTATCGACGACGGAGATCCGAATATAGGGCCCGCAGTCACGCACGGCGGGATGCATCGCGCCCTCTGCCACCACTTCCAGCGCGGCGGCAAAGGTCAGCGTGCCGCCGTCCGGCATGGCGTCGCGGGCATTCACGGCGAGGTTCACCAGAACGGTTTCCAACTGCCGCCGATCGGCTATCAGGCGCGGCAGGGGGCATGTGGCTTCGACCCGGACCGCGATCCGGGGCCCCAGGGTATGGCTGGCGATCTGATGCAGTGCGTGCAGCACGGATGCAGGATCAAGAGGTTCCGTTTGGACCTCCTCTTGCCTGGCGAAACCGAGCAGACGGCGTGTGATCGATTGGCCGCGCGCGGTGGAATCCAGGATCATGCCGGCAAACCGGCGGTTGGCAGCAGGGTCGTCCGCGTGCTGCCCTATCAGGCTGGCGGTTCCCTGCACCGCGGTCAGGACATTGTTGAAGTCGTGCGCGATGCCGGCCGCCAACTGCCCGAGCGCCTGCATCCGCTCGGCATGCATGGCGGGTATCAGGGATGGAGAGGCTGCGGCTTCGTCCTCGATACGGTACGCCAGTTCGTCTGCGGCCGCCGGTCTTCCATGCATGGCCGAGGCATGGCTGGCACCGTCGGCGAGGCAGTCGGGGGGCGCCCGCAGGTCGCAGCCAGGGTCTCGGGCCGACCGGGTGGGGAGCGTGTCGCTGTGGCTGCCGGGCGGCGTGTCCGGCAACGCCGTGCTGCCCTGCCGGGCGGCCAGCAGCGAACGCTTTTGCAAAACCATTAGTAAGGCGGACAGCAGGCTCGCGGATGTCAGCGCAAAGCCGGCAACACTATGGATCCAGGCAGAGTTGCTCCCGGCATCGGCGGCAGCCGGTGTTCCGGTCAGAAGCGCAGGCCACGGAACGGCGATATTGAACACCACGCCGATAACCAGGACTGCGACCAGCCGGTCCGATTGCAGCGCCTCGATGCAGATGGTCCGGACGTTGCGGAACCAAGGCTTGGTATCACCCGCCGGCTTCGACCCGGCCAGCCCGGCCGTGACGCCATGTGAACCGATGGGAAGTGACTCGGTGATTGCCGATAAGCCCATAGTTGACTCCGCTGGACGCCTGCTCCGGTTCTGTCGCCGTTCTGGGCGAGCACATGTGACATAATACCACAACAAATTGCGTTGACAACCCTTAGTTGCAAATTTTGGCGGTGGATCACAGTCTTGCCGCATCCCGGTGCCCCCAGGTGTGCCGGGCCTGGCGACACAACCGTTTCCGGCAAAACCGCCGGTTATCGCGGACTCGCCGATACGCGGAGTGTCGCGCCCATGCGCCGCCAGGCTCCGGACGGCATCATTTTGGGGACTCGTTCCGTTCCGAGCGGAGATCCCAAAAATGATATGAAACGATAACACACGCGAAGATTGCGGTTATCATCGACGAAATTTTTGATATAATATAAAACTGAGAACGAGATCATCGCGGTTGCGCGATAAGGTTGGGCCGCCCGCCTGACACCGCCCCCCCCCGCAGTCCAAACGGTTGCGTCCACGCTGCGCGCAGCGCGCGTCCCGTCGCAATCGCAGCGCTTACGCCCGGACACCTGCCCGGCGTAGAATCGACTCAGGCGGTTTCCCCCACGGCCGCCGGCAGATGCATCCAGTCCGGGACCCGTGGCGTCAGGGCGGAGTCGCCGCAGCGCAGGCTGCCCGTGAGCCCGTCCAGGCGCAACGAGGCCAAGCCAGCGTGGTCGCGGCCCGACCGCATCGAGCCAACCTCCTGCCCATCCCGCAGAATCGGGCTGCCCGGCGGCGGCAGCGGCCCGTCGACCTGAACCGGGACCAGGCGCCGCTTGACCAGGCCGCGATAGCGCGTCCGCGCGGTCAGTTCCTGCCCCATATAGCAACCCTTCGACCAGGAGACGCCCGCCAGTTCATCGAAACCCGCTTCCAGCAGCACGCTGCGATCCGCCTCCAGGTCCCTGGAACCGTCCGGCAGCCCGGCGGCCAGCCGATGCCGATCCCAATCCTCCGGTGTGGCGGTGGGCGGGGGCGCTTCGGTGGTGAGGATTCGCCAGGCGAACCCGGGCAGCCGAGGGTCCGCCGCGATGACGCCCGGCACATCCGGCCGATTCGGCCACGCGACACAAACCAGCCATTCGGGTTCCTGCCGCAGCGTAACCTTCATGCGCAATCGGTAGCGGCCAAGGCGCTGGATCAGCCCCGGGATCTGATCAAGTTCGCAATCCAGCAGCAGCCTGTCCGAGTCGGCGAAAATGAAGAAATCCGCCAGCCATTTGCCCTGCGGCGTAAGCAAGGCGGCCCAGACCGCCCGGCCGGGTGCGGCGGCCTCAACGTCGTTCGATACCAGGCCCTGCAGGAAAGCGACGCGGTCGGCGCCCTCGATCGCCAGGACGCCGCGGTCGGGCAATGATGTGATTGCGTTCATGACTCATAGTTGGCGCGCGGGCGCGATCCGGCAAGTCATTCCGCGGCTTCGGCCCGCCGTTTGTGCCGCAGCCGGGTCCAGGCCGCGCGCCGCGTGTCCGCCTGCACCGCGAGGCTGGAGGTGGCCAGGAACGCCGCCCGGGCCCCGCCCGCGACCGAAACCCGCAACGCCCGGTTCCGGATCAGCCAGGCCAGCGCGGCGTACCAGGCGCGCGGGTCGTTCGCCACCAGTTGTCCTGCCGGACCGTCGGCGACGCAACCGCGATACACCTCGACGTCGGACGCCACGACGGCGAGGCCAAGCGCCGCGTAATCCATCGCCTTGATCGCCGACTTGCACCGGTTGAACGGCGTATCGAGCAGCGGCGACAAGCCGATATGCCAGCCGTTCCGCATCGTTGACAGGCAGGTGACGAACCCCGGGTAGGACTGCGTGGCGTGGCGTGGCAGGCAGACGCGATTGATGCCGGGCGGCAGGTCGGCAGCGCCGGTCATGCCGATGATTTCGATCTCGACGTCGGCACCGAACTCCTCCTTCAGGCGGGCCAGCGCGGGAAGGATCATCGCAAGGTCGTGCTCATGCGTCGTGGTGCCCATGCAGAGCAGCCGGACCGGGCCGGCCGCGTGCGGCTGAACCGGCTGAACCGCCGCCCAGATGCGCTCATCCAGCCCGTTCGGCACGACGGTGATCGCGCGCGCCGCGCGCCGGAGGCTGTCCGCCAGCGGTGCGGTGGAAACCCACACCTCATCGGCCAGCCCGAGCAAGCGCCGCACCGTCGGCGCTTTCGGCCGCAACTCCTCGGCGTCGGGATGGGTGCGGGCGATGTTCAGCAGGTCGTCGTCAAGATCGTACAGCAGGACGGCGCCCGTCTTCCTGGCGTGTGCGGCGAGCGCATCCACCGCCTTGATATCCGGCAGCGCGTACCGCTGCGTCACGATAATGTCGGCCTCGATATCCAGGACCGATTTGGCATCCGCCAGGCGCAGCTCGAAATCGCCGCCGATGGCCGGGTGATCGAGCGGCTGCAGCAGGCGGATGAAGGCACACGGCGTCGGCTGGCCGGTGTCGTAGCGTTCCGGCACGATCGCGATAACCGGTCGCCTGCTGGCCGGCCGGGCGCGCCGTTTCGGCCGCAGGTACTCCGTCGCGTAGAAGTCCTTGACCGCCTCGCGCTGGACGGTCGCCAGGGTGACCGGCGCGGCTGGCAGCGCGGCCCGGATCGCATCGAAACGGGCGATCCAGCCGGCGGGTGAGGTCCGGTGATCGTCCAGCCAGGTGAACGGGCGGCCGCGCAGCCGCTCCGGAAAGGACCCGATACCGGTGGCGGCGATCGGGCGGCCGGATTCGATCGCGGCGGTCAAAGTATAGCTGAAAGTCTCAGGCCAGGCCGCGGGGAACCAGATCACATGCGGCGCGACCGATTCGATCAGTCCCGGCAGGTCCGCATCGTCGTAACGGCCGCTGACCTTTATCCGCTTCAGCGCCGGCTTGGGGAAATTGTCTTCCACATGGCCGATGAGGTGGAATTCGGTGGTCGCCGGGTTGCACGCCTCGGCGACGGCCGCGACCATGCGGGCGCCCTTGTGGTCCGCCAGCACGCCGAGGACAGCGATGCGCAGCTTGCCCTTCCGCGGCGCTGCGGCATTCACCGGCCAGGCGGCGCGGCGGACCGGCTGATGCGGGACGAGCACGCCGCGGGCCGCCAGACCGTATCGCTTCAGCCGTGACAGCACATCCTGGCTCGGACAGAGCACGCGCTCGGCTTCGTGGAACTGCCAGGCCTGCTCGGCCCGCCAGGACAGGATGTCGCGCGCGGCGTGCGACGGGCGCGCCGCGATGCAGGCATTGCAGTCCGCCTCCGCCGGCTCCTCACAGTAGAGTTGGGCCGGTGACGGCAGGAGATTCACCTGCGGGCAGATTGCATAGTAGTCGTGCACGGTCACGTCGAACGGCACATTCAGCCGTTTGATCATCGCCCGAACATCGGCATCCATGCCCAGCAGGTGATGCACATGCGCCCGCCCGACGCCGCAATGGCGCAAGACCTTGAGGATGTCCTCCAGCCGTTCGGACGGCAGCGCCAGCGCGGGATGCCCCGGAAGTGCCGGGATGCTCAGCGTGGCGCCCCGGTCGCTGGATTCCAGAACCAGGACATGCGCCTTGCCCTGCAGGCTGTCGACAATGGCCTCGATATGACGGCGCACGCCGCCGCCGAGGCCGTGCGATATCATCAGCACAACCGGCAACCCGGAGCTTTTCAGCACCGCGCCGGTCAGCGCGAAGCGAAACGGTCCGATGGCATCCGCCTTGACGTGCCAGGCGATCTCGTGGCTGTAGCCGGGGTAGCTTTCCAGCAGCAATTGGGTGGCCCGCTTCGACATGGCCTGCGCCCTGGCACCGAAGCTGACCGATCCCTTGTGGTAGACGAACGTGTCGCAAGCAATCCGATGCTGCCATCCGAGCGCGCTGGCGCGCATGCAGAAATCGTTTTCCTCGCCATAGCCGAGGCCGAATCGTTTAGCATCGAAATAGCCGGCCTCGGTCAGCGCCTCGCGCCGGATATACATGCAAAAGCCGACCGTTGTCGGGGTTGGAACGGAGCGGGCGGCGTTGGTGGTCTGGCAGAGTTCGTCGAGCCGAAGTGCGCTGGCGCCGAGCGCGAGCGGGCCGCCCCGGTCGTTCGGCCAGCCGCAGATGGTTGCGTTGTTCGACAGCGGCGACACCGAGGCGATGCGCGGCGCGGCATAGGCCTGCGCCGCCAGCCGCGACAGCCATCCCGGCGGAACTTCGGTGTCGCTGTTGAGCAGCACCACGTCGCGGTTGCCGGCAGCTGCCATGCCGGTATTGACGGATTGCACGAAACCGAGGTTGCGGCGGTTGCGCACCAGCCTGATGCGGCCGGAGGCGGCCAGCGTGTCGAGCCACGCGCTGAGTTTTGGTTCCGGCGAACGGTCGTCGACGACGATG
Organism: uncultured Rhodopila sp.; assembly: GCF_903944925.1. Taxonomy (GTDB): domain Bacteria; phylum Pseudomonadota; class Alphaproteobacteria; order Acetobacterales; family Acetobacteraceae; genus Rhodopila. The sequence continues at coordinate 78,024 of NZ_CAJATU010000192.1, forward strand.
ATATCGCCGCGCACCGTATCGTTGCTTACAAGTACGGACTGCAGGCAGCGGCGGGTTTCGGCGAGGCCGCTATAGACCGGAATAACGATGTCGGCGACCACATCCTCCGGCACCGCCAACCCATTCTTCTCCGAAGGCAAATACTCCCCAATAACAATCGGCTTCTCCGTCAGATAGCCCAGCATGATTCCCTTGCGAATATGGAATGTCAGCGGGTTGGTGGCGGCTTCCGGATGCTGGTCCGTATAGTAGACCGCATCGAACCTGGGATGCGGATTGCGCAGTTCGGCGGCGCCGGCGCTGAGGTAGTGCAGCAGCGGGTGAAGTCCGCTCGCCTGCACGTCGGGATAATGCTCCAGGTACCAGGCGCAGTCGAAGAAACGATTGGGATCGCGCATTTCGCCGACGCCGAAGCGGATGAAATGCGCCAGCGGATCCATCGGCGAGCTCGATACGTCCGCGTAGCGCGTGGCATACCAGGCGGCGTCGAAAAAACCCGACAGGATGACGGCGAGGTTCGCCTCCTCCTGATCCTTCCATGTGGTCATCAGTGCGGTCTATCCAAGCAATGTGCCGGCACGCCGCGGTTCGGCGGTTCGGCGGCAATCGGTTTGGCGTATCGTGCGAAGCTGCTTTCGGCTGCCGGCCGGAACGGCGGCGACGGGCGCTGATCCCGCCATGGCACCGACCGGTCATCGGCGACGACGGACGCCGCGGTCCGCGTGCGCCTCCGCCCGGTCGTACCCCGGACCTTGTTCCTTCGGCTAAAAGCGGCGATCCCGACACCCGACATGTTTTCTTCCGGCAACCCACGGCTGACCTATACGGTTTCGAGTCATTGACCCACAAGCAACAAAGCGTCCGACGGCGGTGCGGATGGCCGGGTTGACGCTGGCGCCGCCGGGGACAAGCTGGGACATGGCTTGGCTGGAACCGAAGGAGGCGACGGATGGAGTATCGCGGATTGGGCCGGAGCGGGCTGAAGGTATCGCCGCTATGCCTCGGCACGATGATGTTCGGCGGCCCGACGGATGCCGCGACGGCACAACGGATCGTCGATCGCGCGCGCGGGCAGGGGGTGAATTTCATCGACACCGCAGACGTTTACGCAGGCGGGCGCTCGGAGGAGGTGGTCGGGCAGGCGATAAGGGCGCACCGGTCGTGGTGGGTGCTGGCAACGAAATGCGCCAACCCGACGGGCGATGGTCCGAATGCGCGGGGCCTGTCCCGCCAGCATGTGCAGCATGCGGTGGAGGCGAGCCTGCGCCGGCTGGATGTCAGCGAGATCGACGTGCTGTACCTGCACAAGGAAGACCACGCGACTCCCCCGGGCGAAACGGTGCACGCGCTGGCGGATCTGATCCGCGCCGGGAAGCTGCGCTATTTCGGCGTGTCCAACTACCGGGCCTGGCGCGTCGCCGAGATCTGCCGCCTGTGCGACGAGGCCGGGATCGACCGTCCGGTGGCCAGCCAGCCCCTGTACAACGCGCTGAACCGCGAGGTTGAGACCGAGCATCTGCCGGCTTGCGGGTATTTCGGGCTGGGCGTCGTGCCGTACAGCCCGCTGGCGCGCGGCGTGCTGACCGGAAAATACGCGCCCGATGTCGCGCCTGAAGCCGAGACCCGGGCCGGGCGGCAGGACCGCCGGATGCTGGAATCGGAGTGGCGGCCGGAAAGCCTGCGTATCGCGCGGCGGATCGCCGAACACGCGCAAGGGAAGGGGGTCTCGCCCGGGCAGTTCGCGATGGCCTGGGTGCTGAACAACCGGTTCGTCACCTCGGCGATTGCGGGGCCGCGGACGGAGGAGCAGTGGGAGGATTATGTGGGCGCGCTGTCCTGCCGGCTGGATGCGGCGGACGAGGCGTTCGTGGACGGGCTGGTGTCGCCGGGCCATCCCTCGACGCCGGGGCACACTGACCCGGCCTATCCGATCGAGGGGCGGGTGATTTCGGGGGTTTTGTGAGTGGCGGGGACTCTGGTATACGGACGGAGTGTCTCCGTAGCTCAGCAGGATAGAGCACCAGATTCCTAATCTGGGGGCCGTGGGTTCGAATCCCGCCGGGGACACCATGCGCCAGCGGGCTGCTTGGCGTCTCTAACCGCACCGACGCGCACCTCGGCCTTTTTGGGCAACGGCCGGAACTTGTCGCTCCAAACGGCGACGGGCAGGGGTGCCCGTTTTGTGGGAGAGAGAACAGACTCGATCTGTTATAATTGTCTGATCCGCTCGTTCTGCTACGGAGCATACTCATGCAGTACACCATCTCCGGAACCGTCATGCAGACCGTCTCTGTCGACCTCGCGCCGAATGAGACCGTCTACAGCCAGACCAACTGCATGTGCTGGATGAACGATGCCGTCGAGATGACCACCCACACCGGCGGCGGCTTCTTCGCCGGCCTCGCCCGCAGCCTCGGCGGCGGCAGCTTCTTCATCACCGACTTCACCGCCAGGGGGTATGGCCACGTCGCTTTCGCCCCGCGCTTCCCCGGCACCATCATGCCGGTGCCGCTTGCCGCAGGCCAATCGCTGGTCTGCCGGAAGGAGACGTTCCTGTTCGCGGAAAAATCAGTGACGCTGGAGATCGCCTGGCAGAAACGCCTCGGTGCCGGTTTCTTCGGCGGAGAAGGCTTCATCCTGCAGAAAGTCTCCGGTCCCGGCACCGTCTTTCTCGACCTGTCGGGAGAGGTGGTGGAGCGCGACCTTGCCCCCGGCGAACGGCTGCTGGTTCACGCCGGCCATGTCGGGGTGATGGACCCGACGATCGGGTTCGACATCCAGATGGTGCGCGGGTTCAGGAACATCCTGTTCGGCGGTGAGGGTCTGTTCCTCGCCACGCTCACCGGCCCCGGCCATGTCGCGCTTCAGAGCATGCCGATCATCAACCTCGCCGAGGAGATCGGCAGGTATCTGCCGGGCCGGACGGAGGCCGCGGCACCCGGCAATCTCGGCGAAGCGGCGGCCGCTGCTGTCGGCGGGGTTTTGGGCGGCCTGTTCGGCGGCTCGGACAACAACAACACCTGACTGCGGTCAGAAGCCGCGCCACCGCCGTCCCGCCGGGGTTCCGAACGGATCCGCCGCAACCCGCAGACGCTGGTCCTGGGCTATCCAGCCCTTGGCGTCGTCTTCGGTGGCAAATCCGGCGGCGGTCTGCGGCAGGGCGCCGGACCGGAAGATCTCGACGGCGAAGCTATCGTCTTCGCGATGGACAATCCGATAGTCTGTGTCTGCCATCACTCAGTATGGCACAGCGGCATTGGACATGAGAGATGTCTTTCCGTTACACTTTGACACTGCGATCAGCGATCGGGATCGGCGTGACTCGCTTCCTCCGCCGCAGTGACGATCGCGGCGGCGCGTTGGACGGTGATGTCCTTCAGGATATGCTCGCCGCCCGAGGCGGTCGCCAGCTTGACCGCACCCTGCTCGTCGTAGATCGCCACGATGTGGCGGAGTTGCACCACCACCAGGCCGCCGGTCGCTGCTTCGAAGGTGACCCAGGTCACCGGGCGCCACGCGAGATCATGTAGTTGATATAGTCGGCGTTGGTGGAGCCGTCATAGGACATGCCGAACGGCTTTTTCTTGGCGGTTTCCGGCTCGGACGCTGCGGCGGCCGGCTTGGCGCGCCTTGTGCGCGGCGCCGGGGCGGGTTTGGCGACGGCCACGCTGAGTTCAGTCGCCTTCTGCGGCGAACCGTCGGCCCGGCCTACCCGCCATGAAGCGACATCCTTGCGCAACTGGTCCTTCATGGCATCGGATTGCACTTCAGCCTCGGTCTCAAGGACCGTGCTCGGGTCGAGGGTCTCTAAACTCATGCGTGTTCTCCTTTCGGCCAAGGGCGAATGCCGCCCGGGCTTATCCTGTGCAGCCGAACTCCGGTGCAGAAGGCGGTGCGCTCCGTAATCCCCGGCGCGGAAAAAGGCGCCGGCAGCAACAGGCTATCCTGACCGGTGCGCCAAATGATTTATCAATTTGCGCTCAAATCGACCGAAATACAAGACTAAGCGTTGGAAATGTTGCCGCGCGTGGTTTCACGGACAGATCGCGCTGCGGCGTCCTGATAAATACCGACACGCCGATTAAACGCCTTGCCCGGGGGTGCATTGCGGTCGTCAAACTGCCATATGAGACTGATGACACAATCCAACCCAAGGTCTTGGCGCGATCCCGTCCCCGGCGGCCGTTTTCGCGGCACTGGCCGATGATCCCCGATGCCGCGTTCTGGCTGGCGATCATCCCGATAATCATCCTGAGCCTGGCTGTTTGGCACCAGAAACCATAGCATAATGCCGCCGGCCTCTTCTGTTTCGCAACATTATGGCGCCGTATCAGGCTTCTTCGAACGCAGCGGGCAAACGTCCTGTTTTAAAAATAATCGTCGGTTCGTCATCGTATTCGCCCAGCTCGGCGTCTCCCGAGGTCGAAAACGCGACCACTCCGGCTTTGGTGGCGGCAAGCAGCTCGGCACGCTTGAGCGCACCGGCGGAGGATTTGCACTGGATCGCCGGTTCGGCCGTCAACCCCCGGCCTTTGCCGGCCTTGAATGCCTGCACCAAAAACAGCGTTTCACGCGCCATGCGGCTTTGCTCCTGCCTGCGACTCGGCCCCTCGGGGCCAACATTGCCTACTGATCCCATTATACAACGGAGAACACCATGCAGATCCGCGTCGGCTATGAGATCGTCTATGACTGCGTGCAGCCGACGCCGATGGTGCTAATGCTGCACGTGCATCACTCGCGCGCCCCCGACCTCGTGGTGCCCGACCACCTGGTAACCGATCCGTTCGTGCCCGTGCGGGCCTATCGCGACACCTTCGGCAACTGGTGTAGCCGGATCGTCGCGCCGGCGGGCCGGTTGCGGATCAGCAGCACCGCGGTGGTGAACGATGCCGGGCTGCCCGATCCGGTGGTCGCCTCGGCGCAGGAGCATCTGGTGCAGGATCTGCCGGACGAGACCCTGACTTACCTGCTCGGCAGCCGCTATTGCGAAACCGATCGCCTGTCGGAGGCCGCCTGGCACTTGTTTCACAAGGTTCAACCCGGCTGGTCACGGGTGCAGGCGATCTGTGATTTCGTTCATAACCATATCACGTTCGACTACATGTCGGCCCGCTCGACCAAGACGGCGTGGGAGGTGTTCAACGAGAAACGCGGCGTATGCCGCGACTTCGCCCACCTGGGCGTGGCGCTGTGCCGCGCGATGAACATCCCGGCGCGCTACTGCACGGGCTATCTCAGCGACATCAACGTGCCGCCGCCGCACGGGCCGATGGATTTCGCCGGCTGGTTCGAGGCCTACCTCGGCGGCGCCTGGCACACATTCGATGCTCGAAACAACAAGCCGCTGTGGGGACGCGTCCTGATTGGCCGCGGACGCGACGCGGTGGATGTGCCGATAAGCAATACGTTCGGCCCGAATACGCTGGTCAGCTTCAAAGTTTGGACGGATGAGGTGCAGGGGATCGAGGCAATAAGGGCTTAGCTCTCGCCGCGGCGGCAAGGCGTTCGGCGGCTTCCTCCGTCACCTCGGCGGAGATGTTCGCCAGCGCGTTCTCCAGCGCCGGCGGCGAGGTGCTGTTCAAATCGGCCGCCGCACGGCGGAGCTGCTCGCGCTTGATCAGGCGGTTGGTCATCGCATTGAATTCGCGGTCGGCATCGTCCTGGTCGGACATCGCTGGCTCCTGTTGACGGGTGCGGCGCACACGGGCGGGGCTGCGCCCGGCGCCCGGCGCGTCTCGTGTCATGGCCGGATTTAGTCCGGCCATGACACAGGCGCGAACGCCGGTGCCACGCCTGGCAAGTCAGCGCCCATAGGGAAACGCCCTACCATCCCTGAAGCATGGGTCCCGTCGGACGCGAACCCTGGCCACGGCACGGCGCCATGGCCAGGGTAGTCGGGCCTCAGTCCTTACTCAGCCGCGGGCGGTTCCACGTGCTCGCCGACCATGGCTTCGGTCGTGATCATCAGGCCGGCGACGGAGGCGGCGTTTTGCAGGGCGCAACGCACCACCTTCGTCGGGTCGATGATCCCGGCCTTGATCAGATCCTTGTAATCTCCGGTCTGCGCATCGAAGCCGTAGTTGTAGTCGTCCTTTTCCAGCACCTTGCCGGAGATGACAGCGCCATCCTCGCCGGCGTTCTGCACGATCTGGCGCAGCGGGGTCAGGATCGCCTTGCGGACGATCTCGATGCCGACGCGCTGGTCGTCGTTATCCGCCTTCAGCTTGTGCAGGATCTGCGACGCGCGGGCCAGGGCCACGCCGCCGCCGGGGACGACGCCTTCCTCGACCGCCGCACGGGTGGCGTGCAGGCCGTCATCGACGCGGTCCTTGCGCTCCTTCACTTCGGTCTCCGACGCGCCGCCGACGCGGATGATCGCCACGCCGCCGGCCAGCTTGGCCAGGCGTTCCTGCAGCTTCTCCTTGTCGTAGTCCGAGGTGGTCTCCTCGATCTGCGCCCGGATCTGCTTGCAGCGCGCTTCGATGTCGTGCTTCTTGCCCGCACCTTCGACGACAGTGGTGTTTTCCTTGTCGATCAGCACCTTCTTCGCCGTGCCGAGCATCGCCAGGGTGACGTTCTCCAGCTTGACGCCGAGGTCTTCGCTGATCACGTCGCCCTTGGTCAGGACGGCGAGATCCTCCAGCATCGCCTTGCGGCGATCGCCGAAGCCCGGGGCCTTCACCGCGGCGACCTTCAACCCGCCGCGCAGCTTGTTCACCACCAGGGTGGCGAGCGCTTCGCCCTCAACGTCCTCGGCGATGATCAGCAGCGGACGGCCCGACTGGGCGACGGCTTCCAGCACCGGCAGGATCGACTGCAGGTTGGACAGCTTCTTTTCATTCAGCAGTATGTAGGGGTTTTCCAGTTCGACCGTCATCTTCTCGGCGTTGGTGATGAAGTACGGCGACATGTAGCCGCGGTCGAACTTCATGCCCTCGACGACGTCGAGTTCGGTCGAGATGCCCTTGGCTTCCTCGACGGTGATCACGCCCTCATTGCCGACTTTCTGCATCGCCTCGGCGATCATCCGGCCGATTTCGACCTCGCCATTGGCGGAGATTGTGCCGACCTGGGCGGTTTCCGCCTGGGTGGAGATCTTCTTGCTGCGCTTCTTCAGCTCCTCGACCAGCGCCGTGACGGCCTTGTCGACGCCGCGCTTGAGGTCCATCGGGTTCAGGCCGGCGGAGACCGCCTTGACGCCTTCGCGGACGATCGCCTGGGCCAGGACGATCGCGGTGGTGGTGCCGTCACCGGCGAGGTCGTTGGTCTTGGAGGCGACTTCGCGGACAAGCTGGGCGCCCATATTCTCGAACTTGTCGGACAGCTCGATTTCCTTGGCGACGGAAATGCCGTCCTTGGTCAGGCGCGGAGAGCCGTAGCTCTTGTCGATCAGCACGTTGCGGCCTTTCGGACCGAGCGTGACCTTCACGGCCTCGGCGAGCAGGTCAACGCCGCGCACCATGCGCGAACGGGCGTCGGTGCCGAAGCGGACATCTTTAGCAGGCATTGTGGAGTCCTTCCCGAAATGACAAACAAGGCCGCATCGCCGCGGGCGGGTGCCTGCGGCGAAGCCTTACTGTTCTGGTGCCAAATGACATGGCCGATCGGCGAGGCGGCCGGGTTACGGCAGACGAGGCTATCGTGCGCCAATGGGCAGGGGCTTAGCACTCTTCCCCTGAGAGTGCCAGCGGTAAAATCGGGCGGGCCCCGCGGCGTCGTTCTCTCACCCATGGCCGGGCGTGTCCCGGCCATGACGGCGAGGCGCCCTTGCTTCGCCGACTCCTTGATCCTCCTCGGGACCATCGCTGGTTACGCGATGACACGGTTTGAGCGAGATCAATGATCCGCACCGCGCCGGAGGCCGATGTGCGCACGGCCGCGCCAGAAACTGCGCGGCGCGTTACTGGCATCTGAGTACAACCGTATGACAATTGCCTGAACGAACACACAACTACTCGCAATGCCGGCGAGATAAGCGCATTCCTGTTGTTGCTTCGCGTCCGGTCTGATACCCGATTTACAGACCGCAACATCGCGGCACCGTTTCCGCCTGGAGGACAAAGATATGCATCCAAGATCGCCAACCGTTGTCGGGATCGTGGCGCTCGCCGCAGTTTCCTGGTTGATGCCTGCCGGTGCCGCGTTCGCGCAGGCCGCACCCGCAGCGACCCATCCCATCCCCCAGGCGATGCGGATCGAGCAGAAGGAAACCATCGAGCAACTGACCATCCTCGCCGCCAAGCCGGCACCGGTCGGACCCGCGGCGAAGGACGCCCTGGCTCTGATACAAAAGCACTACGCGCGGGAGCGGGAGTTCATCCTGCCGCCGCTGACGTTGTTGCCGCTGATCGCCGACGGGAAGGTGACTCCCGACATGGCCTGGGCGCTGCCCATGACCGATCGGGTCAGGGCTGAGCGCGAGCAAATCTTCGACGAGCATGCGGAGACCACCGAAGCATTGAATGTCCTGCTCGTCGCGGCCGTCGAAGCCAATGACAATGACGCCAAGGAGTTCGCCGAATCGGCCGCCGGCGATTCGCTGACCGACCTGGAGATCCTGGAACCGGCCATCCTGATGATTGGCGACACGCTGCGCGCCAAGCTGCCGGCTGCTCATTAATCGCGTGCTGAGAGGGAGATCGACCATGACTGTGCGTCAAGCGCGCGTCGCATTCACCAGCCTGACCGCCGCTGCTTTCGGCAGCCTGTTGTTCCTCGCACCCGGCTCGGCGCTGGCGGGCGACCCCGTCGCGGGAAAAGCGGTGTTCCAATCCGCCTGTGTCGTCTGCCATGCGAACCGCGCGGGCGACAACAAGGTCGGCCCGACCCTGTTCGGCGTCGTCGGCCGCAAGACCGGCTCGGTGCCCGAGTACACCTATTCGCCCGCCAACCTGGCCGCCAACATCACCTGGACCGACGCGGAACTGGAGGCATACCTGGCAGCGCCGCGCGCCGTCATCCCCGGCACGAAGATGGCCTATGCCGGCGTGAAGGACGCCACCAAACGGGCGGACCTGATTGCCTATCTCGATACGCTGAAATAAGTCCGCGCCGATGGAGATCTCCTACCGCGACCTGATCACGGTGCTGCATGGCATGGGCTTCGGCACCCTGTTCATGCTGGCGTTCTCCGGCGCCATCGGGGTGATCTATGCCACCTCGATGGGCGGCGGCGAGGCGACCCCGTCGCGGTGGAATACCCTGATGTTCCGCTTCTACCTGATCAGCATGGCGGTGCTGGCGTGGCTGACCGTGCTGTCCGGGGCCTACATCATTTACCCCTGGTATCGCGCCGCTCCGCCCGCCGGGACAACCGATCTGTCCGGCTATCCCCGCAGCCTGCTGCTGTCGAACCCGATGACCGCGGGATGGCATGACCTCGGGATGGAGTGGAAGGAGCACATCGCCTGGTTCACGCCGATCGCGATGACCATGGTGGCCTATGTCTTTATTAAGTATGGCCCGCAGCTCGCGCTGCATCGCCATCTGCGCGCCGCGGTGCTGGTGTTCACCGCGGTGGCGTTTTTCGCCACTGCCGTCGCCGGCGGCTTCGGGGCGTTCCTGAACAAGAACGCCCCGGTCCGCGGCGGCGCGCAAATAATCCTGTTCGAGAGCCGGTAGCATGCACGAGTTCCAGCCACCGCCGCTGTTGCTGCGCAACGGACCCGGCGCCGCGGCGATTCTGTCGGCGGGGATCGGTTCGGGCGCTTTGGGAGTCTTCGCATTCGCCGCGGACGCGGTTCCGGCGATCAATCACCTGTTTGCGTTCTGGAAACCGTCCGGCGCCTTGTCGGGCGTCACCACGTCAGCCATCGTCGTCTGGCTGGCCGCGTGGTTCGTGCTGTCTCGCCGCTGGGCGTCACGCGACGTCAGCCTGCTTTGGGTGAACCTGGCCTCGGGGCTGATGCTGCTCGTCGGGCTGCTGTTGACCTTCCCGCCGTTCATGGATTGGCTCCAGGCCCTGTAGCTCCGCGGCAGGATGTCAGGCACCGCCGATGGCTGCCGAAGCGGGCCGGGGCCGTGGCGCCGGCGGGCGGGGTGCCGGCGACGGCCCGCGCACAGGATGCCGACGCTGATCACACGCTGCGGATCGCCACCGGACTGGTCGAGCTGGCGCCTGATCATATTGTTTCAACAACGCTGTATAACGGCCAGTTCCCGGGCCCGCTGCTGCGCATGCGGCAGGGGCGGCGGGTCGTGGTGGACATTCACAACGACACCGACACGCCGGAACTGGTGCACTGGCACGGGCAGACGATCCCGGCGGATGTCGATGGCGCGGCGGAGGAGGGATCTCCCTTCGTCCCGCCGCACGGCATGCGGCGGGTGGCCTTCGAGCCGAAGCCGGCCGGGTTCCGCTTCGACCATACGCATGTCCCGGCACCTGCACCGGCACAGCTTCGAACTGACGCATATCGGCGGCAAGGCGACGTCCGGCGTGGTGAGGGACGTGGCGATGCTGGGCGGGTTCCACAAGGTGGCGTTCGATTGCGTGGCCGCCAATCCGGGGCTTTCGCTGTTTCACTGCCATCAGCAGTTACATATGGACTTCGGGTTTATGGCGCTGTTCGACTACGGGCAATCGTTTCAGCGTGCGGTCTGGTATCTGCTGCAACCATTGCTCTAATCACCGGCTCGGGCGGTTAAGCGGCGCTTACATACCGGGGTACCGTTTTCCGGCAATGGTTGGTTGAAGCAACGACAGCGTTTGCACCTCGCTCGCGCTTAGAACCTTCACTTGGCAACCATCGGGACGATTGCACCGCTCAGCGCTCGCGGGTTGACGCCGATCGTGATTTTGGCGGATTAGTGTCGCCAAAACAACGCGGTAGAAAAATCTTGCCCGCAGCCGGCAAATTGATCTAGATCAATGAACGACTCGCATTGGTGTGGGGTTATCTGCGAGCGTAAAATTGGGGAACGTCAATGATTGCTAGAACCCGAACTCCATTCGGAGTCGGCCCGATCTGGTTCGGGGTCTGTGTGCTCGCGCTCGCGGCACTTCTATCGGGATCCAAGCCGGCTCAGGCGATTCCGGCTTTCGCCGCGCAAACCGGCTACCCTTGCATCCAGTGCCATATCGGCGCTTACGGTCCGCAGCTCACCCCGTTCGGACGGGAATTCAAAATGAGCGGCTATACCATTACCGGCGGTGAGGGCTGGGTATCGCATGTGCCGGTCGCGATCATGGTCCAGCCGACCTTCACCAACGTCAACAAGTCGTTGCCGAGCGGCACCAGCCCCGGCGCGCCATATGGCTACAATAATACCGCCGCGTTCGATCAGGTCAGCCTGTTCATCGGCGGCAACCTCGGCGAGCACAGCGGTGCCTTGATCCAGGCGGTGACCTATTCGCAGGACGGCAACGAGTTCAACATGGATAATATGGACATCGTGCCGTACACCACGACGTTCGATATCGGCGACAAGCAGCTGCGGGTCGGCACCACGATCAACAACAACCCGTTTGTGCAGGATCCGTTCAACACCACCTATGCCTGGAGCTTCCCGTATATCAGTTCCAAGCTTGCTCCGACGCCGTCGGCCGACGTGATGCTGTCCACCGGATTCAACCAGAACGCCCTCGGCTACACGGCCTATGCCTGGTACGACAGTTCGCTGTATCTCGAAGGCGGTTTCTACAGCAGCCTGAGTTCCTGGGCGCTCGGTCGCATCGGCAACGGCTTCGGCATCGGCAACACCGTCAGCCCCGCACCGTATCTGCGCGCGGCTTACCAATGGCAGTGGAACGATCAGCAGGCCCATATCGGCGGAACGTTCATGTATGCGGACGTCAATCCGACGATCGATACATACGCTACCAGCAACGCTTTCGGCCAGGACCGCTACACCGACTACTCTGTCGACGCCGGTTACCAGTTCCTGGGTGACGGCACCCATATCGCCACGGCGCAGGCCATCTACACACATGAGAACCAGAACCTGAACGCATCGTCCGGTGCCTACAACAATGCTAACGGAACGGCAGTTGGCTCGAGCTACAACCTCAACTCGTTCCAGGCCAACGTCTCCTACTGGTATAAGAACACCTACGGCCTGACGCTTGGCTGGCAGAAGACCTGGGGTGCCGCGAACCAGGTATTTTACCAGCCGGCTCCGCTCGTCGGTAGCGCCAACGGCAAGCCAAACAGCAACGACTTCATTATCGAGGCGGACTGGGTTCCCTTCGGCAAGGAGGACTCGTTCTGGCGTCCGCTGGTGAACCTCAAGCTCGGCGTCCAATACATCGTCTATACCCAGTTCAACGGCGGCACCAAAAACTACGACGGGTTCGGCCGCAACGCCGGCGACAACAACGCGCTTATGCTGTTCGCCTGGATGATTTTCTGATCCCACCTCCGCCCCGGTAGCGCGCTATCGGGGCGGAGCCGTGCAAACAATCCTTTTACGTACATGTTTCACGGCGGTTGCCGGTTTGCCCAAATAACACTTTACCGCTAATCCGGACCGGCGTTGAGAGAGAGCGCGCTCTAGCCGTGTCTGCCACTGAGCCAAGAAAAGGAAGTGCCATGAATCTGAAAGCAATCCCCATTGCCGCGATGCTGCTGGGCTGCACGCTCGTCGTGCCCGGCCTGCTCGGCTCCGCCAGCGCCCAGCCGGGCAAGGACATCCCGCCGTCCGAGGAGATGGAGCACGAGGGCGACATCGCCTATCTGACCAAGCTCGCGGAGCGGCCCGGGCCGGTCGGCGTCGCGGCGAAAAACCTGCTCGACGCATTCAAAGGGCACATGGAGGCGGAAGATGAATTCATCCTGCCGCCGCTGACCCTGCTGCCCGCACTCGCCGCCGGCAAGGTTACGCCCGACATGAAATGGGCGATTGTGGACGCCGATCGGCTGAAGGCGGAGCAGGAAACCGTCCGGGCGACGCACCAGCGCCTGACCGAGGCGTTCATCGCCCTGAAGGACGCCGGCCAGCAGGAACATGACGCCAGCGTCGAGGGCTTCGCCTCCGACCTCGCGGCCGACGACCTCGCCGACGTCGATATCACCGAGCCGACCGTGCTGTTGATTGGTGAGTTCCTGCGCGAAAAGCTGCCGCAATAAGCCACCCTTTTTGATTCAATAATAAACGAGGAATCCGCCCGATGAAACGTGTCTCTCTCGCCGCATTGATCCTTGCCTCCGCCGCCGTTTTCAGCGGGCCCGCCCGCGCCGGCGGCGATCCGGAAGCCGGCAAGGCGCTGTTCAATTCGATCTGCACCTTGTGCCACACAAACATCGAGCACAAAGCCAAGGTCGGCCCGTCGCTGTTCGGCGTCGTCGGCCGCCACAGCGGCATGGAGCCCGGATACGCCTATAGCCAGGCCAACATCAACTCCGGGATCACCTGGACGCCCGACGTTCTGGAGGTCTATCTGAGGAAGCCGCAGGCGCTCGTTCCGGGAACGAAGATGGGCTATCCCGGACAGCCGGATCTACAGAAGCGCCTCGACATTATCGCGTATCTCTCGACGCTGCACCACTGACCGCGGCCCCGTCATGGTCCTCTCCCGGGTACGAATCCGGGGAGGGCCATCACGATGATAGAACAACCTTGTCGTTGGACGACGCGCCCGCGGCCGCAACGGCCGATGCGGATCGGACAGCGCTGCAAACTCGTTACCTGGATTGATCATCCGTCCCGCCTGCTCTAGGTTCCGGCAGAGCCATCGGAATGGCACGATGGCGGTATGGAGTCTGTAGACAAAATGAAGCATCTATTGCTGGCGGCTATCGTTTCGACCGGGGCTTGGGCCTGGGCTGGTTCCGCCAGCGCACAGGATGCCGCGGCCGGGGCGATCGTATTCAAAACGCAATGCGCCGGTTGCCACTCGCCGCTCGAAGGCAAGAATGTCGTCGGGCCGAGCCTGTTCGGCATCGTCGGCCGCCAGGCCGGACAGGTCCCGGGATTCAAATACTCCGCCGCAAACAAGGAATCCGGCAAGACCTGGGATGAGGCGACGCTGAACGCCTACATCACCAACCCGCAGGCGGTCGTGCCGAAAACCATCATGCCGTATGCGGGCCTGAAGAACGACACCCAGCGCGCGGACCTGATCGCCTACCTCGCGACCATTAAATAGGCCAAGCCCTTACGCCACGTCTCGGCCCGCACAATCCGGGCCCTGGCGCGGCGCCGGATCGCCGATCGGCTGACAAGCAGGTGCGCGCGCACCTGCCGGGCGAAACCAAGGATGTAACCCGCGCGTAAAGTCCCATATAAGGGTCTCTTGAGAGCGAGGTAAGTCAGTTGGCGGTAGCAGAAATCACGACGGCCATGGTGCATGCCGCGTTCGGCAAGACGGCATCCCGGGTTCGCGCGCAGGACGACGATCCGTTCAGCGCGGGGGAGTTCGTCGTCTATCCGACCCATGGTGTCGGCAAGGTCGATCGCATCGGCTCCGAGGAAATCGGCGGCCACAAGCTCGATCTGATCTACATCTCGTTCGATGAGAACAAGATGACCCTGCGCGTTCCCGTAGCCCAGGCGCGCGTCACCGGCCTGCGCAAATTGTCCTCGAAGCAGGCCATGGATCAGGCGCTGGCAATCCTGGCGGGACGGCCGCGCACCAGCCGCCTGATGTGGGCCAAGCGCGCGCAGGAGTTCCAGGCCAAGATCAATTCAGGCGACCTGAAAAGCGTGGCCGAGGTCGTGCGCGACCTGCAATCCGCGGCAAATGGCTCCGCACCCAGCTACAGCCAGCGCAACCTGTTCGAACTGGCGATCGATCGCCTCGCCGGAGAGTTCGCCGGGGTTACCGGCACCGACAAGGCCGACGCCATCGTCCGGCTCACCCGCGCCCTGACCGAAGGCCGATCGGCTGATGCCGCGAAGGCGGTGCCGGCGACGGCGGAAGCGCCGGAAGCCTCGGCCGCCGATTGATCTGTGTCGTATCCCGGAGGCCTGACCTTGTGTAGAAGGGCAGCCGGTGAAGCGCTTCATCCAGAAGCACGCTTTCGAAGTGCTCGAGGTCATTATGGTATTCAAGCCGAACTACAATCAGCAGCGCGCCGAGCGTGATCGCAACAAGCAGGCCAAGAAAGAGGCCAAGCTGCGCGAACGCGAGGAAGCCAGCCGCCGAAAAACCGAAACCGACGCGCAGCCGCCAAGCCCCGCGGACAACGCCGAGCCCAGCGCGGCCTGATCGGGGAGACCCGGCCATGGCGATGAAGCGGCGCAATCTCAGCACCTTCGTGCTGTTCGATGTCACCTATACCGACGGCACGAGAACCTCCAACCGGAAGGTTCTCGAGTCGCTGCTGAACGGCCCGGACGGAGACGACGTCGCGCGCGACGTGCTCGAGGCGCAGGACCGGGAGATTGCGGCCTCTTCCGGCTGCCCCGGCCGCGTCATCAAGTCGGTGACCCGCGTCCGGGTGTGATCATCCCGTTTGGCCGGCGCAGCACGGGGAGTGGGAAGATGGGGCGGACAACGCCGCGGGTCAGCCAAATCCTCGAATCATCCCTGTATGTCGATGATCCGTCCCGTTCGCGCGAATTCTATGCGCGGCTGTTCGGCTTCACCGCGTTCTTCGAGGATGAGCGCATGTGCGCCATGGAAGTGCCGGGCGAGCAGGTGCTGCTGCTGTTCCGCCATGGCATGACGGACAGGCCCGCGCCGGGTCCCGGCGGAACAATTCCGCCGCATCACGGGCAGGGCGCGCTGCACCTGGCGTTTGCCATACCGTTTGCCGAACTCGCTGCGTGGGAGACGCATCTCGCCGCGCATGGGGTTGCGGTCGAAAGCAAACTGCGCTGGCCGCACGGCGGCACAAGCCTGTATTTCCGCGACCCGGACGGACACTCGCTGGAGGTCGCCACTCCCGGGCTTTGGCCGAACCGTTAGTGCCGCGCGCCGGAGTGGCTGGCATCCAGCGTCCGCCGCACCGCCTCCAGCAGGTCGTCGGGCGCGTAGGGCTTGGTCAATATCCGGTCTTTCGGATCGATCCCTTCGGATTCCAGCGGTTCGGCGTGACCGGTCAGATAGACCACCGGCAAATCCGGCCGGTGCTGCCGCGCCTGGCGCACGAACTCGATGCCCGACATGCCCGCCATTCCGTGATCCACCAAAGCGATGGAAACCGGCCCGCTGGCCAGCGCCGCCAAACCCTCCGCACCGCTGGCGACGTTCCGCACCGCGTAGCCGGCGTCCTCCAGGAACGCCACCGCGACATCGCGGACATCGTCCTGATCGTCTATGACCAGGACCGTGATTCCTCCCGGCGGCGGCGCACTGCGCGGCCGGGCCGTCGCATCCGCATCCCCTGGCGCCGCGCCATGCGCCCGCGGCAGGTAGACCTCCACCACGGTTCCGACGCCGACCGTGCTGCGAAGCCGCGCGGTCCCGCCGAACTGCTGCACCACGCCGTGCACCTGCGCCAGGCCGAGGCCGCTGCCCTTGCCGATTTCCTTGGTGGTGAAAAACGGTTCGAATGCCTTGGCGAGGACCTCGGGCGGCATGCCGCTGCCTTCGTCCTCCACGGTGATCAACACATAGTCCCGGCGTTCCAGTTCGGCCGGCAGCATCGCCTCGCCGCGATGGACGTTTCGGGTGGCGATGCGGACACCGCCGCCTTCAGGCATCGCATCCCGGGCGTTGATTGCCAGGTTGAGCACGATCGATTCCAACTGCACCGGATCGGTTATCGCGGCCCAGAGATCGGGCGCCAGGTTGGTTTCGATCGATACCAGTCCGCCGAGGCTGCGGCCGAGCAGGTCCCGCATGCGCATGACCACCGCATTCGCGTCGACCGCGCGCGGCTCGACATGCTGCTTTCGGGCGTAGGCCAGAAGCTGCCGCGTCAGTTCACCGCCGCGCCGCGCCGCCTGCAGCGCGGACTCCGCCTGCCGGATCGCGCGCGCATCTCCCAGCACCGGCCGCAACAGCTCCAGGTTGCCGATGACGGCGGTCAGCAGGTTGTTGAAGTCGTGAGCGATCCCCCCGGTGAGCTGGCCGATGGCCTCGAGCCGCTGCGCCTGCATCAGTGCCGCCTCGGCTTTCCGGCGTTCGGCGATCTCTTCGGTCAGCCGCGCGTTCGTCTCGGCCAGTTCCCGGGTCCGCTCGCGCACGCGGACTTCCAGCGTTTCGGTGAAACGTTTCAACGCATCCTCGCTCTGTTTGCGGCGCGTGATGTCGCGCAGGTAGACCGACAGGCCGCCACCTCCGGGAAAAATCGTGACATCGACCCAGCGGTTGAGCACCGGCGACATCGCTTCGACCGTAATGACCTGCTGCTCCCGCGCGGCGCGCAGATGCGCTTCGTGGATCGCGCCGCAGGCGGCCTGCGGGAACTCCTCCCAGTAGACCTTGCCGAGCAGGTCGCTACGGGTCCGGCCCCAGAGATCCTCCGCCTTGCGGTTGAAATAGGTCAGCTTCCAGTCGTGATCGACGGCGTAGAACGCGTCGCTGATGCTTTCCAGGATATCGCTGGTCTGGGTATGGGACGCCGCCAGCGCCGTTTCGGTCCGCCCGCGATCGAGCGCCAGGCCGAGCAAATTGGCGGCTGCCTGCATGAAAGCGAGATCCTGCGGTTCGAAATCGCCCTGGTGCCGGCTGTCCGCTTCAAGCACGCCGAAATGTGCGTCGTTGCACCGGATGATCACATTGATGGCGCGCAGGATGCCGTGCTCGATCAGCAGCGCGGGGGTTTGAAAGCGCGCCTCGGCGCTCAGTGAATTGGAAATCACCGGCTTCCCGGTCCGCAACGCGTATCCCGCCGGCGACGCCAGATCGGCGCCGATGCGGGCATGGCCAACCACGCCGTCGCGCCAGCCGACTCCGGCTATCACCAGCAGTTGATCCTCGTCGGACCGGTATTCCAGCACCTTGCAAAACATGGTTTCCAGGCCAAGTGCGACGAGACGGGTTGCTTCCTGGAACAGGCTTTCGGGTTGGCCGCCGCGCAAAGCGAGTGTGCCCAGTTCGGCGAGGATTTCCTGCTGGCGCAGACGCAGGCGGAGCTGGTCATCGACGTTGGTCGCGGTCATCGGTCGATCGAACGATGGGAGGCGGTCCGCCGCGGGCGCAACCGCTCCGGATTAGCTTCGGATGCGTGTGGCCAGCGCGTGGCGTCTTCGATTGCTGTTTGGTATAACACGGCTTTCCCTCTGACGCTTAAGGATGAACGGCGCCTGTGGCGTCGGGTTTGCCTGCTGCTCGAAAGCATTTTCAGGCCCCGCCGCCGTCGTGGCGGGCGGAGGCCCGCCATCCACGCCTTTCCTTGTGCGGGCAAAACGGCGAGGATGCCGACCTTCGCCGGCATGACGAGGCGGCGTTGCTTGCCATCTGCCTTTCACTACGCGAGCAAATCTTCGACAATGGAGAAACCTGGCGGCGTTGCCGACGTAGCAGTCGGGACTGTATTACCCCCTGCTAGCGATTGACTTGCCCGCGTCCGGCATTTGAAAGTAAAAAACGTGATGACCAAATTTTACCCGGCCGCGCGATGGGCGGATGGGACGCATTTCCGGCCGCTCGCCGCGAGGGCCGGGAGGCAAGCTTGCGCCCGTCGCGGGCTGTCACCGCCGAACATTCACCGGGCCGCCGCCATCGGCGGGTCTGCCCCGCAGGAGGCTTCGCCGTGAACGATCCCGTCATTGCTGCTGAAGCCAGCCGAACCGGTGCTGCCGTCGCCAAGGCCTGGGAGACCGCTTTGCAGGTTCCGGCCACTGCCGGTTGCGGCCTGGTCGAAGCGTTTGCCGCGCATCCGGAGCGTGATAGCCGCGTGCAGCTTGGGCTTCTGCTGCTGGAAATCGGCGCTTCGACCGGTGTCAACCTGCCATTGACCGTGGTCTTCCAGTCGCCGACGGCAGCCGATCTCGCTGAGATGGCCGGGAGCGGGGATAGCCCGCGGTATGAGCGGCCGATAAGGATGCGATCCGGTGCCGGCCAGCCGCTGTTGGTCTTTCCCGGTATCGGCGGCATTGGCCTGGAGGTGCTCAGTCTGGTGCGGCATCTTCGCTTCGCCGGTCCGTTGTATTTCAATCCGCCGCAGGGCGTTGATGGCGCGGAACCGCATCATACGCTGGACGACGTTGTGGCGGATCACCTGGACCGAATCCGCTCGGTGCAGCCGCACGGACCGTATTGGCTGCTCGGCTATTCCTGGGGCGGCCTGGTTGCGCTGGAAATCGCGCGCAGCCTTCGCGCATCAGGTGAAACTATTGCCTTCGTGGGGTTGATCGATCCGGTGCTCAGCCAGGTCGACTGGACTTTCGGCGCATGGCTGCAATATATCGGCGCCCGGTTCGGGCTGCACTGGCGGGGATTACGGCAATCCGGCTCGCCGCTGGCGGCGGTGCGTTATGCCGGGAAGCGCGTGGTGCCGCTGGTGGACAAGGTTGCGCGCCTGTTCGGAGTGACGCGCCTGTGGCCTCTGGCGGAAGCCGGCGACGCGCTTCCGGGTCCGCTGACCGCGATCTGGAGCGCCGAGAGCGCCATCATCAAGCAGTACCGCCTGCGCAAATACGACGGGCCGGTGACGGTTTTTGCCACGCGCCGCGGCCACGCGGGCGAGGTTGACCCGAGGAAGGTCTGGCCCTCGAAGGTCGCGCGGCTGGATCTGCACTGGGTGCCGGGGGACCACGATCTGAAGGAGCCGGGCGTTGCGGAAACAGCGGCGGCGATCTCGGATGTGCTTGCCCGAGTCAACGCCTGACGGCGCGGCTCGGACCCCGATCAGATCACCAGCGCCGCCCGCTCCCCGGCCGCGCGCACCCAGGCGGCTTCCATGTCCTCGTCGAACAGTTCCGTCAGCTTCTTCATCATCGTGCCGCCGAGTTCCTCGGCATCGACGATGGTCACGGCGCGGCGGTAGTACCGCGTCACGTCGTGGCCGATACCGATGGCGATGAGCTCGACATGGTCGCGGTTTTCGATGTCGCGGATGACCTCCCGCAGGTGCTTTTCCAGGTAGTTCCCGGGGTTCACCGAGAGCGTCGAATCGTCCACCGGCGCGCCGTCGGAGATCACCATCAGGATCCGCCGGTGTTCCGGCCGCACCAGCAGGCGGCGATACGCCCAGAGCAGCGCCTCGCCGTCGATATTCTCCTTCAGCAGCCCCTCGCGCAGCATCAGCCCGAGATTCTTGCGCGCCCGCCGCCAGGGCGAATCGGCCGCCTTGTAGACGATATGCCTCAGGTCGTTCAGCCGACCGGGGTTGCGCGGCTTGCCGTCCTGCACCCAGCGCTCCCGGCTTTGGCCGCCTTTCCAGGCGCGGGTGGTGAAGCCCAGCACCTCGACCTTCACAGCGCAGCGCTCCAAGGTCCGCGCCAGGATGTCGCCGCACATCGCCGCCACGGTAATCGGGCGCCCGCGCATTGAGCCGGAATTGTCGATCAGCAGGCTGACCACGGTATCGCGGAACTCCATGTCGAGTTCGCGTTTGTACGACAGCGCCTGCATCGGGTTGATGACCACGCGCGCGAGGCGCCCGGCATCGAGCATGCCCTCGTCCAGGTCGAACTCCCACGACCGGGTCTGCTGCGCCAGCAGGCGGCGCTGCAGCCGGTTCGCCAGCTTCGAGATTACCCCCTGCAGATGCTGCAACTGCTGATCGAGCTGTTGCCGCAGGCGGCTGAGCTCATCCGCATCGCACAGGTCCTCGGCGTCGATCTCCTCGTCGAAGGAGCGCGTATAGGCGCGGTAGATCGCGTCATTGTCCGGGTTGGGACGCTCGCGCCGCGGCTGCGGACCGCCGGGACGGTCGTCGCCTTCCGCGACGGCGGCTTCCTCATCGGAGTCCGTCCCGTCGTCGTCGGCGGCTTCGCCTTCCATCTCCTCCGGCTGGGCGCCGAGCATGGTGTCCTGGTCGGAATCGGACTGGCTTTCGCCGTCCTGGGAATTGTCCTGCGGGCCCGACTGGTCGCTGCCGTCGTCCTCACCGTCTTCCGACGTGTCGTCCGGTTCGGCGTCGACCTCGGCCTCCGCCAGATCCAATGCGGCGAGCAGTTTGCGGGAGGCGCGGGCGAACGCGTTCTGGTCGTCCTGAGCGCCAATCATCTCGGTCAACGCGGAGTCGGCGGTCTGGCCGAGCGTGTCGCGCCACAGGTTCAACACCCGCTTCGCCGCATCCGGCACGGCCTGACCGGAGAGCTTTTCCCGCGCCAGCAGGGCGAGCGCCTTGTCGATGGGCAACTGGTCCTTGCGCGTCATGCGGTCGTAGCCGTCGGCCTCGCATTCCTCCGAGAGCTTGGCGCGCAGGTTGGCGGTGACGCCGTTCATGTGGCGGGAGCCGACGATTTCCACCCGCACCTGTTCCAGCGCGTCGAAGGCGTCCTTGGCTTCCTTGCGGCTGGGCATGCGCTGGGCGTGCACCGCGTCGTCGTGATGGCGCAGGCGCAGCGCGATGGCGTCCGACTGGCCGCGCAGCTTGGCCATCTCGGCGGGCGGCAGGGCACGCGTCGGCAGCGACAGGCGGGCGCGCTTGCCGGTGACGCCGGAGGGGCCGGGCTGGAACGCGACCTGGACGTCGGGTTGCTCGGCGATCGCCCGCAGCACGCCGGCGGTGGCACGCTTGAAGTCCTCAGCGCGGGCGTTGTCTTTGGTGTTGGCGGTCATGAGCGCCCCGTTTCTTCATGGCGGGCGGAGGCCCGCCATCCACGCCTTTGTCCCATCCATCGGCGCAAGGCGTGGATGGCGGGCCTACGCGCGCCATGACGTTGAGAGGCCTTGCGTAACGCGAACCGCTGACACATCGCGAGACCCACTCAGAACTTCCGCGTCGTGAACCCACCGGTGGGAATGTCCTCGTTGAAGCACCGCTGGTAGTACTCCGCCACCGTGGACCGCTCCGCCTCGTCGCATTTATTCATGAACGTCACCCGGAAGGCGAATCCCACGTCGCCGAAGATGCGGGCGTTTTCCGCCCAGGTGATCACCGTGCGCGGCGACATCACCGTGGAGATGTCGCCGTTGATGAACCCCGCCCGGGTCAAATCGGCCAGCGCCACCATGCTCTCGACGCGCTTCTTCGTCGCAGGGTCCTTCGTTCCGTCCAATCCCATCTTGGCCAGCACGATCCCCGTCTCGGTCGCATGCGGCAGGTAGTTCAAGGTCGCGACGATGTTCCAGCGATCCATCTGTCCCTGATTGATTTGCTGGGTGCCGTGATACAGCCCGGTGGTGTCGCCCAGTCCCACCGTATTGGCGGTGGCGAACAGCCGGAACGACGGATGCGGCCGAATCACCCGGTTCTGGTCGAGCAGGGTCAGCTTGCCCTCGACCTCCAGCACCCGCTGGATCACGAACATCACGTCGGGGCGGCCGGCATCATACTCATCGAACACCAGCGCGCAGGCGTGCTGCAACGCCCAGGGCAGGATGCCTTCGCGAAATTCGGTGACCTGCTTGCCGTCCTTCAGGACGATCGCATCCTTGCCGATAAGGTCGATGCGGCTGATATGGCTGTCGAGGTTGACGCGGATGCAGGGCCAATTGAGGCGTGCGGCCACCTGCTCGATATGGGTGGATTTGCCGGTGCCGTGATAGCCCTGGATCATCACCCGTCGGTTGTAGGTAAATCCCGCCAGGATGGCCAGCGTGGTTTCCCGGTCGAATTTGTAGGACGTATCGATGTCGGGGACATGCTCGGTGCGCAGTGCGAACGCCGGCACCTCCATATCGATATCCAGGCCGAACGCCGCGCCTGCCGCCACCTTGGTGTCGGGCTGATTGATCTCGGAAGTCGGGCGGGGCAGGGGGAAATCGACAGCCGTGTTCATAGTCCAGAGCTTCCTGATGCAATTCCGATAAAGTCTAGCCGTGGCGGCGGGCGGCGCAAGGGCAACGGAGAGCGTGCTAGCCGGTTGCGCCGGCACGGGCCTCATGGCCCAGCCGCGATCGCACGGCTGCATAAGCGAGGTTGATAGTTTTCAGCCGCTCTTCAGCGTCGCGGCTGCCGCCGTTGGCGTCGGGATGATGCCGCTTGGCAAGTTCCTTGTAACGGCTTTTCACCACGTCGAGGGTCACCGGCCAGGCCAGGCCCAGGGTCGCGAGCGGTTCGCGCAATTCCGTCGGCGGAAGCTGCGGATCAGGCCGCCGGTTGCCGTTCGCCCGGCCCGCATTGAGGATATGCAGCGGATCGTGCAGCACATCATCGTCCCAGGCGGTGTAGCCGCCGCGGCCGATGGGCCATGTCGGGCGTTGCCAGGAAGTGTCGGCGCGCAGTTGCGCCTCGACCTCGGCCGGCGACATGCCTTTGTAGAAATCCCAGCCGGCGTTGTAGGCGCGGACATGCTCCAGGCAGAACCAATGGTAGTCGTTCAGGTTGGTGCGGGACTTTGGCGCGCGGTATTCGCCGGCCTCCGGACAACCGGGCATGTCGCAACACCGGCCCGGAGCGTTCGGGTCGGGTGCGTAGGCCCGGGGTCGCGTGGGGCGTCGCATCATGGCTGTCTTTATGTGCGGTGCGGCAGGGTATTGGCAATGGCGCGGCAGGCCAATTGGCAGGGTTCGGCCCGCAAATCGTCCGGACACGGCGCGCGGCGAAAATCCTGCCCCGACTGATCGGCCGTCATGTCATTTGGGTTGTGAGCATGCTTTACCCGCGGCGCGGCCGTGCTCGACAAGCGCATCGGCGGTGTCACTCTGACTTCATCGGTGGGCGAGGGGAATGCCAGCGATTCCGCTGGAGAAGATCACGGTGCCCGTGCTGGTCGTCCATAACCGCGATGACGGCTGCCCGGGGAGTCCGTTCGCCGGCGCGGAACCAAGCCGCTGACCGGTGCTCCGGCCAGCCAGCTTGTCGCGGTCTCGGGAGGGCTATCCCGCGGCGACGCCTGCCAGGCTATGTCGCCGCACGGTTTTCTCGGTATCGAGAAACCGGTCGTAGACGCGATGATCCTTTGGATTCGAAGCCACTAGCGTTCGGCGGCCCTTAAAACTCCACCTGCTCCACGGCCTTCACTTCCGGCACGTAGTGCCGCAGCATGTTCTCGATGCCGTGCTTCAGGGTCGCGCTGGAGGACGGGCAGCCGGAGCAGGCGCCCTGCATGTGCAGACGCACCACGCCGTCGCGGAAGCCGCGGAACACGATGTCGCCGCCGTCGCCGGCCACCGCCGGACGCACCCGTGTGTCGATCAGCTCCTTGATCTGGGCGACGATCTCCTGGTCCGCCGGATCGACGTCCTCTTCGCCGCGTTCGTCGCCGGCGCCGTCGATCACCGGCAGGCCGGATACGAAGTGGTCCATGATGACGCCCAACACGCGCGGCTTGAGCGCCTGCCAGGACAGTTCATCCGTCTTGGTCACGGTGATGAAATCGCCGCCGAGGAATACCCGCGCGACCCCCGGCAGCGCAAACAGCGCGGTCGCCAGCGGACTGCGCGCGGCGGTATCGGCGGCAGCGAAATCTGCGGTCGAGACCCCCATCACGTCGCGGCCCGGCAGGAACTTCAAGGTCGCGGGGTTGGGGGTGCCTTCGGTCTCGATGAACATGACGGATGCCTGTCCTTGTCCTGATAGAGGGTAATCCGTACCGCAGCGGTCCGGGATGGAAAAGATACATCGGACCAAATGGAACCGATAGCAAGAGGGATTGGTCCGGCTTGATCAGTCCGCGGCGACGGAGACTCCGCCGAGGCGGGCGGACTCGGCATAGGCGCGCACCGCGGCCCCGAACTGCTCGAAGATGGCGCGGGAGATGGCGTCGCTGCGCCAGTCGTATTCCGGGTGCCATTGCACGCCGACGGCAAAGCCGGGAGCGTGCCCGGCCTGGCTGGCGACGACACGGACAGCCTCGATCGTGCCGTCAGGGGCGACCGCTTCGGTGACGAGGCCGGGGGCCAGCTTGTTGACCCCCTGGTTGTGCAGCGAGTTGACCGGGATCTCAGCGCAGCCGGCAAGCCGGTGCAGCCAGCCGCCGCGGGTGATGCGTACTGCATGCGCCTTGCCCTGGCGCACCCGCGAAGACGGCTGCATCGGTGTGGAGTGATCCATCCGGCCGGGCAGATCCTGCAGGCGCTGGTGCAGCGAGCCGCCCAGCGCCACGTTGAGTTCCTGGAAGCCGCGGCAGATCGCCAGAATTGGCACGCCCCGGGTGACGGCGGCGCGGATCAGCGGCAGGGTGAACTGGTCCCGCGCCGGATCCTCCGGCGTGCCCTCGGCGTGCGGCGGGCCGTCATACAAGGTTGGCTGGACGTTCGAGCGGCTGCCTGTCAGGATGATGCCGTCGAGGCGATCGAGCAGTGTTTCAATGTCGGCGGTCGGGCCGTTGGCGGGCAGCAGGACCGGGACGGCGCCGATAACCTCGTCCGTAGCGCGCACATACGTGTCGGAGGCTGCATGATTCGGCATGCCGAAAATGCCGAACTGCTTGGTGCAGCAACTGATGCCGATCAAGGGCTTGACGACGCGGGGCGATCTCATCTCGGAAGGGATCATCCTTCAGTTTCGCGGCGAAAAGAAGACATTTCGCCGCACCCGCCACATGACCGTCATGCGAGCGCGGTTGCAAGGGCCAAAGCGGGATCAGCCGGGATTTCGCGCCGATGGCGGGCTGATTTGTTCAAACAGTTGCTGATCGAAGCTGCCGCCGAGCTGGACGTTATACAGCGTGACATGGGTCTCCCGGCGCTGCGCGTCGATGACGGTCCATTGCTTCAGGGCCAGCGGATTATCGGCGAAAATCAACGTCAATGACCCGTCGCCGGGGCTTTCGGTGCGGACCAGGGAGACCTGGATCTGGCCGGGCAGGCGCTGGATGGCGGTGACGGTGACCGCTCCTGCTAATGTGACGTTTTCCGCCAGCAGAATGCCGAGCGGCGTGCGGCTGAGTGGGATGTTGCTGGTCTGTTGCAGCGCCGAGTCGTTGAACGTGAGAACGCCGTGCGCGGCGATCAGCAGGAACGGAGCCGGCGGGGTGTATTGGAACCGCATTTTCCCCGGCCGTTGCAGCCAGGCGGTGCCTTCGGAGATCTGTCCGTCCTGGGTCGCCTGGATGAAATGGGCTTTGAGGGTTTTCAGGCCGTTCAGATAGGTCTCTATCCGCGCGATGTCGGCCTGGTCGCGGGCGGAGGGCGGCTCCGCCCGGGCGGTCAGGGGGAGAAGCGCGGCGGCGGACAGGAGCAGGACTCGGCGAGAGATCATGCCAGGGATTTGGCGTTTCCGGCGGGGGTTTGCAAATGGTTATCGAGGCTGCGCCGGAGCGAGCTGCATGCGGCGGTCAACCCCGGCGACCGTCGTTTGACCTTATGACAAGAGTTTGTTCATCGGTCGCGAACCTGCCGCCCCGCCGACATGCAAATCGCCGATCGGCCGCATCCCTGCCGATGCCGTACGGAAACCATATTGTGGCACAATGTAATTCAAAGCTTTGGCTGGCATGCCGTAAGCTACTGACCATTATGTGTAAAATAGCTAATCTCGCGCATCCTGATTTAACCGTTGCGGAGAACAAAAATTACGGTAAGCTTGCTAAAATCCGGGCAGGTTGATCATTACGGTCGGCTTGACGTCGTTTCGGGACGGCACGTGTGTCTCCGCGGCTGGTCCGGCGAATGTGCGCGGGGAGGTTTGTGTGGTCCGACGTATCGTAAAACGCGTCCTGGCAGCCTGTGCCTTGCTGGCTCCGGCGGCCAGTCCGCCGGCATCAGCCAGCAGCCTCTATCTTGCATGGCGCGGTCCCGATTCCGATCAGGGAATCTACGCGATGCGGACCAGCACTTTGGACTTCGAGCAGCACGGCTACGACCATTGGTGTCAGATTCCACGGGTCGGCACGGCAACGGGGGTGTCGATGACGACCCTCAACAATAAAGTCTACATGGTCTGGCGTGGCACCGGCTCCGATGAGACCCTGTATTGGTCGCGGCTGAATTCAACGGATGTCTGCGCGGGATGGGAACCGCAGCACCACCTGCCGAACAGTGGCACCGCATCGTCCCCCGCCATCATGGCGTATAACGGAACGATGATCATGGTCTGGCGCGGCGTTCGTGACGACAAAGGCATCTATTGGAGCCGGTACCTCGGCAACGACAACTGGTCCCCGCAGGGAAACGTGCCGGGCGTTGGCACAGATAGCGCTCCGTTTCCTCTGCTGGTGGCCCGGCCGGGCCTGGCCGTTTACAACGGCCTGCTGTATATGGCGTGGCGTGGTGTCGGTAACGACCAGAATATTTACTGGACGACGTTCGACGGCAAGCGCTGGCAACCCAACCCCGTACAGCACCGCCTGGGCGATCGCGGCACGTTTGCAAGCCCGGCGCTTGGCGTGTTCTGGGAAGGTGCGGTTGCAATCGGCGGCAAGTCGCTTGGCCAGCTTATCATGGTCTGGCCGGGAATTGCCGGAGCCGGCTCGGCTGATCTGTGCCTATACTGGTCGAAATTCGAGCCGGCGGCGGGGAATTTTGGGCCGCAGCAGCACATGGCTACCGATTTTCATGCGGTCAACCAGGTTGCACTTCAGAACGTCAGCATCAAGCCGAACCGCTCGGAATTGTTTATGTTCCGAGGTGGTGATGATACCTTCTGCCAGGGGCCGGCGCTGCAACATCCGCCCGATATGAGCCTGGGTGCGACGCTCGGGGCCATCGATAACTGGGGACCTCCGCTTAATCCCGGCATTAACGATGGCTGGTCGATCAACGGTCCGTTCACCGCCCACCTCTCCGGAGGTCCCGCATTGACTGTCGGGCCGTAGCCGGACCCGCGTCACCGGGCCGTTGTGATTGACGGGTTTCTGCGCCTCCGCTGCCGGATGTGCAGCTTGGGTGCCTCGCCGACATCGTCGGCACCGAGCCCGAAGCCGATCGGATTCGGCCGTCCGTTCCAGTTGCCTATCGTCGGCCGTTGTACGGCGGGATCGGTGTCCCTGATCTGTCGTTCCGCTGTGGCGAAGGTGGCCCGATGGTTTCTCGGTCGTCGCCGGCGAACCGCTCAACCAGGTCGGCTCGCCAAGGACAACGTTACCTGGATCTGGCGCTCGCCGCCGGGGCCACCGCTATCGGGTCCGGCGACGCAGATTGGCTGACGTCGGACCCATGCGGGGTATTCGCATATTGCGCCCCGCTCAGTTCCTTGAGGAAGCCTGAACTCCCGTCCTACTCCGCCGGCACAACTTCCACCCATAACGCCGGCTCCAGCTCCTCCTTCCGGTTCGGAAAGAACAGCGCACACCCCAGCGTCACGACTGAGAACGCCGCCAGCACCAGCGTCACCGCCGCGACGCTCCCGGTCCGTTCATACAGCCCGGAAACGACCGGCGCGGACGCCGCCGCCCCGAGGAAGCCCACAAAGAACCGCACCGAGTAGATCCGCGCCCGCAGCGCCGGGGAAATATACCGCGCCGCCATCGTCTCGTTCACCGTCACCTGTCCGAAGATCGAAGCCGCCACCACGCCCGCCAGCGGCAGCACCAGCCAGCCCTGCGCGAACGACAGCGCGGCCATCGCCGGAGCCAGCACGATGCTGACCGGGAGGAACACCTTCTTCAGCGTGTTGCGGTCGATCATCCGCCCCACCGTGAACTGCGTCAGCGCGCCGCACAGCGTCACCAGGAACGCCGCCGCGCCGACAAGCGGCAGCAGGGACTCGCTTCCCGCCAGCCTTTCCTGCAGCAGCTTGGGCAGCAGCAGCGTGTAGGCGTTGAACACCAGTCCCGACGACATGGCGATCAGCATCAGCACCAGCACCGCCCGCCGCACCAAATGCCGCGGTATCGGCGGAAACGGCCGCGCGGCGGCGTGCGCCTCGACATGCGCCAGCGGCGTGCGCGCCCAGAACAGTCCCGCCGCCACGCAGAGCAAACCCGGCGCCACGAACGCCGCCCGCCAGCCGATCTGATGTGCCAGGAAGGCGGTGACGACGGGAGCCAACGCCACGCCGAGGTTGCCGAACACGCCGTTCACGCCGAGCGATCGCCCGGGCTTGTCGCCGGCCGCTTCCACCAGCATCGTCGTGCCGATGGGATGGTAGATCGCTGCGAACCCTCCGGCCGCGGCCAGGGTGGCGGCGAGCATCCAGGGCGAGTTGGCAAATCCGGCGGCGATCAGGCTGGCCCCGGTGCCGAGGAAAAACGCTGTCATCAGCGCCTTGCGTCCGAAGCGCTGCGCCAGCCAGCCTTGCGGCAGCGACAGCAGCCCGTACAGCACGAACATCCCCGTCGCCAACGCCAGTATCGGCCCGTAATCCGGTCCGAACGCGCCGCCGGGAACCGCCATCGCCAGCACGGCGGTGGGCAGGATCAGCAGGCTGTAATGGGTGATCGAATGAGCGGTGTTGATGAATACGATCTGCCGGGTGGCCGGGGTCATGAACGGTTTCCTTTGCTATGACCCGGATATAGGCTGTCGCCATGGCGACATCCGGCCAAGCTCTGTCGCGCAACGGCCAAATACGGCTGCGCCCGTTCGAGCAGGCGCCGCGGCCGGTTGTCGGCTACGCCCGGGATTATCCATCGGGCCATGCAACCGAACTGCACCGGCATCCGCGGGCGCAGCTTCTGTTCGCAACCGCGGGCGTGATGCGGATCGCCACCGAGCCTGCGGTATTCACCGTGCCGCCCGGCACCGGATTGTGGGTTCCCGCCGACACGATGCACGCCGTCCGCATGGACGGTGACGTCCGGATGCGCGCGCTGTTCCTGCGAGCGGATGCGGCGGCGGCCGGCCCGGCGGTTGCCACGGTCATTGCGGTGTCGCCGTTGCTGCGCGAGCTGATTCTGACCGTCTGCGGCGAGCCCGTGGTATGGGACGCGCGGGGGCCGGTCCGCCTGGTCGCGGCGCTGGCGCTGCACGAAATCCGCCGCGCCGGCACACGGCCGCTGTCGTTGCCGGCGTGCCGGGATCCCCGCCTGGCTCGGGTCGCCGCGGTTCTACTGGACGATCCGTCCGATCAGCGGGACCTGGCGGGTTTCGCGGCGCTGGCCGGCGCCTCGGTGCGGACCCTGGCGCGGCTGTTCCGCGCCGAGACGGGCATGAGCTTCCAGCAATGGCGGAGGCAGTTGCGGATGACGGAGGCGTTGTCCCGCATTGCGCAAGGGGTTCCTCTGGCGCGCGTTGCCGCCTCTGTCGGCTATGCAAGCCTTCCGGCGTTCAGCGCGGCGTTCCGCGATACATTCGGGACTACACCGTCGGTGGCGGCGCCGAGGGAATGAAACGGACGCGGCCCGGTCACCGCCCTGGACCGCGTTCATGCTGTTGCCATCCGGGTCCGCCGCCGGCGACTCGGGGTTGGCGAAGGTCGTATTCCCGGGCAGGCCGATATCATTGTCTCTGGCGATGCCGATCTGCTGGTTCTCGGGGCGTATGCGGGTATACCGGTGGTCGATCCGGCTCGGGCTGTAACGATGATCCGCGGGTAATCGATGACGGCGTATCGTGCCGGCGATCCGTCCTTACCGCGTCCCGTAGAACCTGTCCCCGGCATCCCCCAGCCCCGGCCGGATATACCCGTGGCTGTCGAGTTCCCGGTCCACCGCGCCGGTAAACACCGGCACATCCGGGTGCTCCGACGTGAACGTCGCGATCCCCTCCGGCGCCGCCAGCAGGCAGACGAATTTCATCAATGTCACTCCCGCCTGCTTCAATCGCGCCGCCGCCGCGGACGCCGAGTGCCCCGTTGCCAGCATCGGGTCCACCAGGATCACCAGGCGATCCGCGATGTCCGTCGGCAGCTTGAGGTAATACTCGACCGGCAGCAGCGTGGCGGGATCGCGGTACAGCCCGATATGGCCGACGCGGGCGGATGGCACGAGGTCGAGCATGCCCTCAAGGATGCCGTTGCCGGCGCGCAGGATAGAAACGATGCACAACTTCTTTCCCGCCAGATGCTCCGTGTGCATCGCCTCCAGCGGCGTTTCAATCTCTATCGGCTCCAGCTTCAGGTCGCGGGTGACTTCATAGGCCATCAGCAGGCTAACCTCACGCGCAACCTGGCGGAACTGCGCGGTGGAGGTGGTTTTGTCCCGCAGCAAGGTCAATTTGTGCCGCAGCAGCGGATGATCCAGTACCGTAATCGTCGCCATGCTCGCGTTCTCCTCCGATGCCGCACCGACGATAGCGGCGAATGGACACGGAGTCGCCAGCCGTGGCAACCGCAACCCTGGCCACGCCGGCAACCGCGTGGTCTGCTGACCCCCCACCCCACCGCCATGGACCCGCATGCGGACAGCAACCGAGGCCCTCATTGTATCCGCCGGCATCGCAACTGATCGCGGATCGCGTGAGCGCAACGAGGACTTCGCCGCGTGCCTCCTCCCCATTCCGGGCCGGACGGAGTTCGCCGGCGCGATCGCCGACGGTGTCGGCGGGGCAAACGGCGGCCGGGTCGCGGCGGAGACCGCGGTGCGGCTGTTCCTCGACGCCCGGGAGGCGCTCAACCCGCTGCGCGGGATCAAGGCGAATGCCGTCACCGCGCTCGACTCGATCAACCGCTGGCTGCACGCACAGGGCCATGCCGATGAGAAACTGTCTGGCATGGCCTGCACGTTCACCGCGCTGATCCTGCGCGGGCGGCAGATGCATGTCTTCCATATCGGCGATACGCGGCTGTACCGGCTGCGCGACGGCGGCCTGGCGCGCCTGACGGACGACCACGTTCCGCCGCGTTCGGCGATGCGGAACATCCTGACGCGCGCACTCGGCGTGGAACCCGACATTCGTATCGACCACGTCACCGAGGCCGCCCGCATGCATGACCGGTATCTGCTCTGCTCGGACGGCGTGCATGGCGCGCTGACGGACCGCACCATCGCCGACGTCCTGAACCGCCGGGGGGCGGCGGAGGAAACCGCGCGAACGCTGGTGGACCTCGCGTTGCGGGCCCGCATCGGCGACAACGCCACCGCACTGGTCGTGGACGCCGTTGCGCTGCCGGAAGCTGACCGCTCCGATCTGGAAACGGACCTCGCGGCTTTGCCGATACTGCCGCCGCCGCGGTCGGGCGCCACGGTGGACGGGTTCCTGCTCGGCCGCATGCTCTCCGATGGCCGCTACAGCCGGGTCTTCCGCGCGACACGCACCGCCGACGGACTGGCGGTGGTGATGAAATTCCCGAAGCCGACTGAGGGGGCGGATGCGATCCTGCGGCTGGCGTTCCTGCGCGAGTCCTGGATCGCCGCCCGTCTGCGCAGTCCGTTCATTGCTGAGGTGATCGAACTCCCGCCGCAATCCCGCTCGTCGTTGTATAGCGTGATGCCGTTTTACGAGGGCGAAACGCTGGAACAGCGCCTGCTGCGCCGCCCGCGTATCGGCCGCGCCGAGGGGCTGAGCATCGCCACGAAACTGACCAAAGCCGTCGCGGCACTGCACCGGGCGGGCGTGATCCATCGCGACATCAAGCCGGACAACGTCATTCTGCAACCCGGCGGCGGCCTCAAGCTGATCGATCTCGGCGTCGCCCGCCTTCCCGCCATTGAAGACTTCCCGTCCGCCGCCATTCCGGGCACGCCGAGCTATATGGCCCCCGAGCTGATGAGCGGCCAGCCGGGCGACGAGACATCCGACCTGTTCGCGCTGGGGGTCACGCTGTTCCGGATGTTTACCGGCAGTTACCCGTACGGTGAGGTCGAACCCTTCTCGCGTCCGCGCTTCAACCAGTCTCCGGCTTCGGTGGCGGGGCTGCGGCCGGATCTGCCGGCCTGGCTGGACCAGGTGCTGCTGCGGCTGTTCGCTGTGCGCCCGGCTGATCGTTTCGACGACGCGCTGGAATGCCTGTTCGCGCTGGAGCACGGGGAAGTGCATGCCTCACCGGCTCCGCCGCGCTGGCGCCCGCTGATCCAACGCGATCCGCTGCGGTTCTGGCAGACCGTTGCGGCCGTGCTGGCCGCGTTGCTGCTGCTGTCGGTGGCGCGACACGGATAACACATGAACCAAAATTCATGTTGTCGCTGCGTGACGGAAAGCCCGGTTCGGCTATATTTGCCCGCATCCTGATCAACAGCGATGGAGACCGGAATGCAATTGTCCCGAACTGTTCTTCTCGCCGGTGTTGCGGCCCTCGGGCAGGCCGGGGTCGCCAGCCTGGCCGAGGCCCAGACATCGACCACGCACGTCATGACGGTGCAGCTTCCGAACGGCGCGATCGAGCAGATCCGCTACAGCGGCGACGTGCCGCCGCAGATCGTTCTTGTCCCGGATGCCGCGTCCTTCGAATCGCCGTTCGCCGCGCTCGAGCAGATGAGCGCCCTGATGAACCGTCAGGCCGAGGCGATGCTGCGATCGGCCCGGGCCATGGCGATGCAGCCGATGAGCGTATCGGCGGGGTCGGGTGTCTGCATGCGGAGCGTTCAGGTCACCTACACCGGCAACGGCGAACAGCCGCATGTCGTGTCGCACACCGCCGGCGATTGCGGGGGGTCGCCCGGTGGTTCGGCTCTGCCGGCGGAACTGCCTGCCCCTGTTGTCCCGCCTCACCCCCGGACGATCGAGGTGAGAGCGCTAAGCCATGATCAGGGTCCGGTGCATCGGGTCGCCGAACTGCGGCCGGGGACGGCACCGGCGGTGGACTGATCCTGTCGGCTCCCCGGGGTAACGACGCCGCAAAAAACCCGGGCAGGGCAAATGCCGTGGGCAAACCGGGCAGCGCCGGCTGACGGCGCCGCAGGTTTGCTCGCCCCGTTCGTGGGCCTCTGTGTCCAGCCGCCGAAGGTCCGGCCGGGGACGGCCCGGGGTAGCAGCCCCGCTGGCCGCCCTTTGACGCGAAATGTAACACTTGATTTAGATCAAGGCGTGCTCACGCGACAGATGGACAACTGGTAGTGGGGTGGCAACAAAAACGACCAGGAGGATGTCATGAAGCTCGGCATGCTGCACTTGTTTGAAAACCCGGCCGGCAAGACCGAGCACGAGGTGATCAAGGAGCAGATGGAACTGATGTATGAAGCCGAAAGTCTTGGCTTCGACTCCGTCTGGCCGGCCGAACACCATTTCTCCGAATACGGCTATTGCGCCTCGCCCCAGCTCTCGCTCGCCGCCGTGGCGGCCAAGACCAAGCGCATCCGCCTGGGCACCGGCGTCGTCGTGCTGCCGTTCCACAATCCCATCCGGGTCGCCGAGGACTTCGCCTTCCTCGACCTGATGTCCGACGGACGAGTCGATCTCGGTGTCGGCCGCGGCTACCAGCCGGTCGAATACAAAGGTTTCGGGTTGGCCGACAAGCAGGCGCAGTCGCGCGAGATGTTCGACGAAGCGATCAACCTGGTGCGCAAATGCTGGACCGAGGAGCGCGTCACCTTCAAGGGCAAGCACTATCAGGTCGATGACCTGTATGTCCGCCCGAAGCCGCTGCAGCAGCCGCATCCACCGATATACATGGCGTGCCTCTCGCCGGAGACGTTCCGCCTGGCCGGGCGCTACGGCTTCAACGTCCTGATGTCCGGTGCCTTCGGCCTGTCCGCCGAGGGTGCCAAGATCGGCGTTGCCGATTACCGCGCCGGGCGGCGGGAAGCCGGCCTCGATCCAGGCGGCGGCAAGATCGCGCTGCTGCTGAAGGTCTATGCCGGCGACACGATGGATGACGCGCGCCGCGACTATGCAGGCCCGTGCACCTGGTATTACCGCACGATCGCCAAATACGTCGCTCCGCCGCCGGGCCAGGCCGTCATCAAGAGCTACGAACTCTACAGCAAGACCCGGAGCGCGGCGGAGACGCTGGATTTCGAGGATCTGGCGAACAGCCCGCTGATGGTCTGCGGCGACGTGGATCATTGCGTGGAGAAATTAACCCGGCTCAGGCTGGAATACGGCTTCGACGAATTGCTGTGCTGGACCCGCATCGGCGGCCTGGAAAACCGCAAGGTGCTG
This sequence comes from uncultured Rhodopila sp., assembly GCF_903944925.1. Lineage (GTDB taxonomy): Bacteria > Pseudomonadota > Alphaproteobacteria > Acetobacterales > Acetobacteraceae > Rhodopila. The sequence continues at coordinate 112,774 of NZ_CAJATU010000192.1, forward strand.
CATTCGATGGAGCTCATGAGCGGACTGGTCATGCCGCGCGTGCGCCAGGAGACGGCGCTGGCGGCGTAAAGCGGCCAGCCTCGTTACTTTGGCTGAGCGGCCGGAGCCGCCGGCGTCACGACGATCGACCCGGGTTGGAAGATGACTTGCGGCGGGGCCGGTGGTGCCGGCTCGCGGCGGCCCAGGTAGTTGCCCTCGCCGCGCCCGCCCCGACCAGAGCGGCAGCGGAGACAACGGCCTGGAGCAGGAACTTCCTCGACTCCCAAGCCATCTCCGAGCGCTTTTTCTCGATATTGATCGCCGTTTGATCCATCCTGCGCTGATACTCTTCGCGCTGCTCTTCGTCGGTCCGTCAGCTCAATCTATCTTGTGAGAAGCCGCCGCGCTGTCGACAAAAGCGCGCCCCAACCGCCTGATCACCCAAAAAGCCCCCCAGCCGCCCAACGCCGCAAGCGGCAACCACGGCAGCGCGTAGGCCACCCAGCCGATGAGGTCGCCGAACGACTCGATCACCGTCTGTGCAAACCGGTCGAATGCGACCCGCATCGGCGACAGGTCCACCGGCCCGGCCTGCTGGACCAGGCCATTATACGATACATCCACCTTCACCGTGTCAGTGATGGTGCGCAGGTAGTCGCGCTGAGCGGTCTCGCTCTCGATCCCGCCCTGCACATCCGCCAGTTGCCTTTCCACGGCAACCAGGTCGCCGACGCTGGTGCCGGCCTGCTTCAGCAGCTCCGCCAGGCGATCGCGCAGCGCGATCTGGGCGCCGAGACGCTTCTCGATGTCCAGGAGCGGGATGGTCTTGTCCTCCGCCGTCTCGACGTGGCTGACCAACCGGGCAGGGGGGGCGGTGATCGCTTCGGCCAACGCCTGGTAGCGGTCCGGGGCGATCCGGACGGAAATCGACCCCTCCACCGAGCCATCCCGCAGGCGGTCCAGCCTGGTGTTCAGCACCGAACAGCCGGCGGCGAGGCAGCTTTCCAGTGTCTTCTGCTGGGTGGCTTCGACAGCGCTGCCGGGCAGTTCGACGACGAAGCTTTCGGAAAACGCGATCCGGCGGTTCGCGGCATCGGGCGCCTCGGCGAGCGCCATGCTGCGCATGGCTGCCGGAGCGACGAGCGGCATTGGCTGCGGCTGCCGCTTGCAGGCGGTCAGCGCGACCAGGGACAATACCAGGATGGCGGAAAGGCGGGCCGGATGGCGCATGGGGCTGGGTCTCTTCCCGCCGGTTGTTGACAGGACGAATCTAGCGCCTCGGGCCGTGGATGTCATCGTCCGGCTGGCCGATCACCTCGATATTCGGCCGGTTCGCTGCAACCATTACGATGCCCGGGCTGGATGTCGCCGCTGATCGCACCACATCAGCCGTCCAGGCGGTCCTGACCATCCGGAATTGGCGCTTTTGAGCATTGGAGTTTGCAAATGAAGTCTGTCTGTTCGACAGCCGTATTTATGGCCGCGAGCCTGCTGGCGGCCGCACCGGTGCTGGCTCAGACCGATGCCGACACGCAGCGTACGCAAAGTCTCAGCCACTCGGACGCCGATAAGCAGAAGGCTCAGAGCATGGCGCACGAAGACCCGCACGCCCAGAACGCCCAAAGCCTGGCGCATCCGGATGCATCCAAGCAGGCCGCCCAAAGCTTCAGTCACTTGGACGGCGGTTTGGGCGAGGGCGTGACGAAGCAGCACTGATATCAATCGGTCCGGAGGTTGACGCGCCGACCGCGCTGCCCCGCCGTCATCGACGAGCCTGCCGGACCTGCACTATAGGGCGTGGATCAACGGGGTCCCCGAACGATGACCATGGTCCAATCGCCCGCAATGTTTTTGCGTCCCATAGGCACCATCCATACGCCCTGGCGGACCATCGCCGAGTGCCCGAGGAACGGTCGGCAGCCCGATCCGGCGCCGCTGTGCACGGTGGAGGTGTTGCCGGAATTCGTTGACGGGCTGCAGAACCTGGAAGGGTTCTCGCACCTGATCCTGCTGTATTGGCTGGATCAGGCATCCTACGCCCAACCGCTGTTCAAGCCGCCGTTCGACCCTCAGCCGCGTGGGATATTCGCGACCCGGGCGCCCGCCCGGCCGAACCCCATCGGCCTCTCGGTCGTCCGCTTCGACGGCTTCGACGGTCCCGGTCGTCTGAACGTGCGGTATCTGGACTGTCTCGACGGCACGCCGCTGCTCGACATCAAGCCGTATCTGCGGACGACCGACAGCGAGCCGGAGGCCGCGATGGGTTGGCTGGAGCCGCACGCCACGCGCAACAGCAACACGGCGGGGTGAGGCGCTAGCGGAATAGCACCGCGGCCTTCGTCAGCGTGATCCAGACCTCCACGCAATCGGGATACCGACGGCGGCCCGGGCCAGGGCCGATGAAACGGTCAACGCCCGGACACGACGACGGGATCGCATGAGCGCCCGTGGCCGGCTGCCGATCAGCGAGCCGCCGAAGATCTCCTGCAGCATGGGCGAGGTCGTGCTGAGGGGTTGCCCTGGCCGCGGGTGCCCTGCCGCTGCCGCACCGGGATCCGTTCGATCGGCTGGGCAGGCGCTGGTAGAGGGATACGGTCTGCTGTCCGTCGATGTTGCGTTCGACGGGTTGGGCGTAACGCGCGTTTGGTAGCCTGAGCTGACGTCAGCCGGTTTTTGCTGGTCGATATGCAAGCCACTGCTCTTGCAACCTGATTGGGGACGACACCGGCCGCGCGCCGTCGTGCTCGGCGCTGGTGTTCCCGAAGTTTGTTGACGGTCTGCAAGACCTGGAGGGGCTTTCCCATCTGATCCTGCTGTGTTGGCTTGATCGGGCGTCCTACGCCCAACCGTTGTTCAAGGATGCCGAACGGCGGAAACTTCGCGACCCGCGCTCCGGCGTGGCCCAACCTCATCGGTCTCTCGGTAGTCCGCGTCGACGATTTTCGACGGTCCGGGTCGTCTGAACGTGCGGTTTCCGGACTGTCTCCACGACACGCCCTTGCGCGATATCAAGCGCTATCCGCCCACGGCCGACAGCGAGCCGGACGCCGCGATGGGGTGGCTGGAGCCGCACGCCACCCGCAACAGCAACACCGCGGACTGACGCGCTACCGGAACAGCACCGCCACCTTCGTCAGCGTGATCCAAACCCCCCACGCGATCGGAATACCCACCGCCGCCCAGGCCAAAACCGACGAAACAGTCAGCGCCCGCGCCCGCGACGAGGGAATAACATGCGGCCCGTCATGGTGCCCCTGCGCGGCGCGGACTTCCTCCGGCGACATGAACCATTTATGCGGCACCGGCCGCACCAGCAGGTTGGCGATCAGCCCGATCACCAGCAGCCCGGCCAGCAGATACAGCGTCACGTCATACACCGACGACCGCGGCACGCCCGCCGAGATCGCCGCCTCCCGCATATAACTGACCAGCACCGGCCCGATGATCCCGGCGGTGGACCACGCCGTCAGCAGCCGCCCGTGGATCGCGCCGACGAACTGCGTGCCGAACAAATCGGCCAGATACGCAGGAACCGTCGCGAACCCGCCGCCATACATCGACAGGATCACGCAGAAGAACCCGGCGAACAGCAGCATGCTGCCGGCATGCGCCGCCCAAGGGGCCGCCGCATACATCGCGATCCCCAGCAGGAAAAAGATAAAGTACGTCATCTTGCGCCCGATATGGTCCGACACCGAGGCCCAGAAGAACCGCCCGCCGATATTGGCCAGCGACAGCAGCCCGGCAAACCCGGCCGCGATCACCGCCACCGAGGCGCGCTGCGCATCCGTCAAGGCCGTGAACCCCGTGCCCGGCTGGCCGATCAGCGAGCCACCGAAGATCTCCTGCAGCATCGGCGACGCCATGCTCAGCACGCCGATGCCAGCGGAGACGTTCATGCACAGCACCAGCCAGACGCACCAGAACGCCGTGGTCTTGTGCGCATCGCGCAGATGCACCTGGCCATGCGTGATCATCGCCTTGACGTTCGGCTCCGGCGGCGTCCACCCGGCCGGCTGCCAGCCCGGCGGCGGCACGCGATAGCCGAAGGCGCCGCCCATCATGAAGACGAAGTAGACCGCCGCCAGCACGACGAAGGTCTGCCAGACGCCGCCCGAGCCGGGCGTCCGAAAATGCTCCATCAGTATCTGCGCCAAAGGGGCGCCGATCATGGCCCCGCCGCCGAAGCCCATGATGGCCATGCCGGTGGCCATGCCGCGGCGGTCCGGGAACCATTTTATCAACGTCGAAACCGGCGAAATATACCCCAGCCCCAGGCCGATGCCGCCCAGCACGCCGGTGCCGAGCCACAGTATCCAAAGCTGATGCGTGACGATGCCCAAAGCGCCCAGCAGCAGGCCGCCGGACCAGCAAACCGCCGCGGCGACCCCGGCCTTGCGCGGCCCCGCGCGCTCCAGCCAGCCGCCCCACAGCGCGGCGGCAACGCCGAGGAAGAAGATGAACAGGGTGAACACCCAGCTCAAATCCGCCACCAGCCAGTCGCAGCTCGTGGTGAACAGGGCGTTGAGGATGTTGGACCCGGCCGGGCAGGCCAGCGGCTTGCTGCCGCCGATTTCGCGCGACAGCGGCAGCCAGAAGACGCTGAAGCCATAGGCCATGCCGATGCACAGATGGATCGCCAGGGCGGCCGGGGGGGCGAGCCAGCGGTTGAAATCGGCGCCGGCAATGATGCGTTTCCGGTCCAAAAGGCCGGATGCGGTGTCGACGCTGGCGAGAGGGGTGCTGTAGTGGCTCATGGCGCTTTCTCCCGGGCGACACCCTATTGGTCAGAGCGATTCCGCCTAAGTGTCTTTTTGTTAGTGTCGCAAGTCCGGCACCGGTTGGCAAGATGCGTTGCTGAGACTGCCCGGATCGGCAGCGGCCCGACCGGGACAAGTATCGCCACCCGGCCGGCCCGGCCGATGCTGCGTATGTCGAAGCAACGATTGGCACTGACAAACAACAGAATTTTACTAACGAGCAAGAATTGTCACGCACATGGCACCGAAAGATCTTCGATCGGGCTTTATGGTTTCCGAGCCGAAGAGAGGTGCCACGAAAGGGTAGAAAATGGTTGGTTCCCTGGCTTTGATGCGTATCAGCGGACTGGCGGGCGCGCTTCTGGCAGCCGCCTGTTTGCCCGCTATGGCCGATACCATCCTGAACCTCAAAGGCAATGACAACGCCCTGGATTCTTCCGGTAACAACAATAACGGGGTCTGGAGTGGAACCCCCGCATATGCAGCGGGCGGCGGCTTCGATCTTTCGGGCAGCAACTATATCTCCGTAGCGAGCGCCGCCGGCCTGGACCTGCCTGGCAACTCCGTTATCACGGTATCGGCGACGATCGATCCGACCACCGCCGGGTTGGCGCGCGAACGCATCGTCGACAGAATTGACGCAGGCGGCTCCAATGGCTTTCTGCTCGATATCCAGGCTGACCAACTGCGGGTGATCGCCGGCAACACCATACTCATCGGTACAAATCCCGTCGCCGCCAACGTCCTCACCGATGTGACTTTTGTCTATGATGGCACCTTGGCGACCCCGACCCTCAGCCTGTATGAAAATGGTGTGCTGGACGCCACCACGGCGGCGGGGATCTGGGACAACGACACCGGCAGCGATCTTCGTATTGGTGTCGACTCGAATGGCTTCAATGCATTCCAGGGCGTCATTGGCGACGTGGCGATCTCCGCAGTACCCGAGCCGGCTACGATTTCCGTCCTGGGTTTGTCGCTGGCCGGTCTGCTTCCGGTTGCCCGACGCCGGAAGATTTGTGCCTCATCGTCTGCAGCTACCGGGTCGCGGATGGCGGTTTGATCGGTTCGGGGCCGTAAGTCGCTTACGGCCGGAAAAAGCGGGTCATATCGGAGGCTTGTTTCAGGAACGACTCCGGGGCAAATCAGACAGGCTTTTCGTTTCTCAAGCGCTCAACAGCAGCCCTCACCGGCGGGTCCAGTTCAATTTTACCCTCTGCGAGTTGCGCCGCGATAGTTTGCCGCATATGGGGATCCCAGTATTTGCGCAAGTGGTCCTCGATTGAAGCGATCGCCGTTCCCGCCTTTTGCGACTGGAAGAAACGGCCGATCTGGTTGGCCATATAGGCAAGCTTGTCATGCGACATGATAGGCCCTCGGCTGGCTGATGCGGTCGAAACCGGTGAATACTTCGAATCCATCGGACCGCGCGATCCCGATCAGGGTAATGCCGGCGGCGGCGGCCACCTCGACGGCGAGCGATGTCGGCGCGGAGATCGCGACGATCACCGGCGCGCCCAGGGTCGCCGCCTTCTGCACCATCTCGACCGAAACCCGGCTGGACAGCAGCAGCAAGCCGTCCGCTGCGGACTCGCCCGTCCGCGCCAGCGCGCCGGACAGCTTGTCGAGGGCGTTGTGGCGGCCGACGTCTTCGCGCAAGGCGACCAGACTCCGGGCGGGGGTCCAGAACGCGGCGGCATGCACGGCGCGGGTGGCAATGTTCAGCGTTTGCACAGCCGGCATCGACTGCATCGCGGCCTGGACCATGTCCGGGGTAAAGGTTCCTCCGGCAGGGACGGTTGGCGCCGGCCGGATCGCGGCGGCGAGGCTGTCCATGCCGCAGAGCCCGCACCCGCTCGGCCCGGTCAGCCTGCGCTGCCGCCGTGTCAGCGCGTCGAGACGATCGGGAGGGAGGTCCATGCGGCATTCGATGCCCTCGGGGACGGTGATCACCTCGAGCGAGAGGATGTCGGCGGCGTTTGTGATGATGCCTTCGGACAGGCTGAAGCCGATGGCGAAGTCTTCCAGGTTATCAGGTGTGGCCAGCATGACGGCGTGGGTGGAGCGGTTGTAGGTGAGTGCCACGGGGGTTTCCCGCGGGATGGTGCGGTCGGACTCGGAGGCGTCATCGCCGCGGTAGACGATGCGGCGGACGGAGAGGGACGGGTCAGGCATCGCACAGTTCCCGTGCTGCAACCCTCCGCGCCGCCTTGCCGCCCCGCGGCGGTGCAGCCGCCTCACTCATCCGCCGCCACCGCTTCGATCCGGCGGCTCTCTACCGCATGGGCGTGGTAGGAAAGCTGCCACTCGCTCTGCCCGTTGGACGGCGAAATCTGCACCGCCGTCACCTTGTACTCCGGACAATTCGTCGCCCAATCGGAGTAATCCGTCGTCACGACATTCGCCTGCGTCACCGCATGGTGGAACGTCGTGTACACCACGCCCGGCGCCACACGCTCCGTCAGCAGCGCGCGCAGGGTCGTTTCGCCCGCCCGGCTGCGCAGGGTCACCCAATCGCCGTCCCGTACGCCGCGCTCCGATGCATCGTGCGGATGGATCTCCAGCAGATCCTCCGGATGCCACGCCACATTCCCGGTGCGCCTGGTCTGGGCGCCGACGTTATACTGCGACAGGATGCGCCCGGTGGTCAGCAGCAGCGGGAAGCGCGGCCCGACCTTCTCATCCGTCGGGACGTATTCCGTAATCACGAAATTCCCCTTCCCCCGCACGAAATGATCGATGTGCATGATGGGGGTGCCGTCCGGCGCCGAGTCATTGCACGGCCACTGCATCGCGCCCTGGTCGATCTTCTCGTACGAGACGCCCGCAAACGTCGGCGTGGTCCGGGCGATCTCCGCCATGATCTCGGCCGGGCTCGCGTAGTCCATCTTGTAGCCCATGGCGTTGGAGATCGCCTGCGTCGCCTCCCAATCCCCCAGACCCGCCCGCGGCGCCATCACTTTGCGGACGCGGTTGATCCGCCGCTCGGCGTTGATGAACGTGCCGTCTTTTTCCAGGAACGTCGCTCCCGGCAGGAAGACATGCGCGAAGTTGGCGGTCTCGTTCAGGAACAGGTCGTGCACCACGACGCATTCCATCGCCCGCAGCCCGGCGGTGACATGCTTCGTGTCCGGATCGGAGTGGGCGATGTCTTCGCCCTGGATGTAGATCCCGAGGAACTTCCCCTGCACCGCGGCGTCCAGCATGTTGGGGATGCGCAGGCCCGGTTCGGGTTCCAGTTTCACGCCCCACTCAGCTTCGTAGACCGCGCGCGCCGCCGGGTCGCCGACATGGCGGTAGCCCGGCAGTTCATGCGGGAAGCTGCCCATGTCGCAACTGCCCTGGACGTTGTTCTGGCCGCGCAGAGGGTTCACCCCGACGCCGCGGCGGCCGATATTCCCGGTCGCCATCGCCAGGTTGGCGATCGCCATCACGGCGGTGCTGCCCTGGCTGTGCTCGGTTACGCCGAGGCCATAGTAGATCGCACCGTTGCCGCCGGTGGCGAACAGCCGGGCCGCGCCGCGTACCAGATGCGCGGGCACATGCGTCGCGGCCTCTGTCGCCTCCGGGCTGTGCCGCCCGTCGGCTACGAACGCCGCCCAGTCGGCGTAGGCATCGGTGTCGCAACGTTCATCGATAAAGGCCTGATCGACCAGCCCTTCGGTCACGATGACATGCGCCAGGGCGGTCAGCACGGCCACGTTGGTCCCCGGGCTCAGCGCCAGGTGATACGAGGCCTCCACATGCGGCGTGCGCACCAGGTCAATCCGCCGCGGATCGATGACGATCAGCTTCGCGCCCTGCCGCAGCCGCTTCTTCATGCGCGAGGCAAACACCGGATGCCCGTCGGTCGGGTTGGCGCCGATGACGATCATCACGTCGGTGTCTTCGATACTGTCAAAATCCTGCGTCCCGGCCGAGGTGCCGAAGGTCTGGCCCAGCCCGTACCCTGTGGGCGAGTGGCAGACCCGGGCGCAGGTATCGGTGTTGTTGTTGCCGAACGCGGTGCGGGTCAGCTTCTGCACCAGATAGGCTTCCTCGGCCGTGCAGCGCGAGGAGGTGATGACCCCGATGGCATCCTTGCCGGCCTTGGCCTGGATGCGCTTGAATTCCGATGCGACGCGGGCGATCGCCTCGTCCCAGGACACCTTCCTCCACGGATCGGTGATCTTCTCGCGGACCATCGGCGACAGGATGCGGTCCGGATGGTTCGCATACCCCCAGGCGAAGCGGCCCTTGACGCAGGAATGCCCGTGATTGGCGCGGCCGTCCTTCCACGGCACCATGCGGATCACCTGGTCGCCGCGCATCTCCGCCTTGAAGTTGCAGCCGACGCCGCAATAGGCGCAGGTGGTCACCACGGAGTGCTCCGGCTGGCCGTATTCGACCACTGACTTGTCCATCAGGGTGGCGGTCGGGCAGGCCTGCACGCAGGCGCCGCAGGACACGCATTCGCTGGTCAGGAACGGCTCATTCATCCCTGGCGAGACTTTGGACTCGAAGCCGCGGCCCTGGATGGTGAGCGCGAACGTGCCCTGCACCTCCTCGCAGGCCCGCACGCAGCGCGAGCAGACGATGCATTTCGACGGATCGAAGTTGAAATACGGGTTCGATCCATCGACCGCGGCGGTGCGGTGGTTCTCGCCCTCGTAGCCGTAGCGCACGTCACGCAAGCCGACTTCGCCGGCCGCATCCTGGAGCTCGCAGTTGCCGTTGGCCGAGCAGGTCAGGCAGTCGAGCGGATGGTCGGAGATGTACAGCTCCATCACCCCGCGGCGCAGTTTTCGCAGTTTGTCGCTGACGGTGTGGACCTTCATCCCTGGCGCGACCGGCGTGGTGCAGGAGGCGGGGGTGCCGCCACGGCCTTCGATCTCCACCAGGCACAAACGGCAACTGCCGAAGCTTTCCAGCATGTCGGTAGCGCAGAGTTTCGGGATCTTGATCCCGGCCTCCATCGAGGCGCGCATCACCGACGTGCCCTCCGGCACGGTCACCGTGTGGCCGTCCACCATCAGCGTGACCATGGCTGCGCTGTTCACCGGAGGCGTTCCGTAGTCGATCTCCTGCAGCATCGGCATCGGGAGTCTCCTTCTATGCGGCGGCCAGGCGCGTGGCCTGGCGGAAATCCTCAGGAAAGAAGTTCATCGCGCTCAGCACCGGGTACGGGATGAAACCGCCAAGGGCGCACAAGGATCCAAACTTCATGGTGTGGCAAAGGTCGCGCAGCAGTTCGAGGTTGGCATCGACGTCGCGTTCGGCCAGGATCTTGTCCACCGTTTCCAGCCCGCGCACCGAGCCGATGCGGCACGGCGTGCATTTGCCGCAGGATTCCGCGGCACAAAACTCCATGGCGAAGCGGGCCTGGTGCGCCATGTCCACGGTGTCGTCGAACACCACCACGCCGCCATGGCCGATGAGTCCGTCCCTGGCGGCGAACGCCTCGTAGTCGAACGGGGTGTCGAACAAAGCGGGCGGGAAGTAGGCGCCCAGGGGACCGCCAACCTGAACGGCGCGGATGGGGCGGCCGGAGCGGGTGCCGCCGCCGATATCGTTCACCAGCTCGCCCAGCGTGACGCCGAACCCCGCCTCGAACAGCCCGGCATATTTCAGGTTCCCCGCCAACTGGATCGGCATCGTCCCCCGCGAGCGCCCCATGCCGAGCGCCTGATAGTGTTCCGCGCCATCGCGCAGAATGCAGGGCAGGGAGGTCAATGTGACCAGGTTGTTGATCACCGTCGGCTGCCCGAACAGGCCCTTGTGCGCCGGCAGCGGCGGCTTGGCGCGCACCTGGCCGCGCTTGCCCTCCAGGCTTTCCAGCAGCGAGGTTTCTTCCCCGCAGACATAGGCGCCGGCGCCGGAGCGCTGCTCGATATCGAAATCCCCGCCCAGCAGGCCGGCGCGGCGGGCGATGTCCAGCGCTTTGTCGAACGTGTCGATAGCGTGCGGATATTCCGAACGGGTGTAGACGTAGCCCTTGGTTGCTCCGACGGCGAGGCCGGCGATGATCATGCCCTCGACCAGGCTGAACGGGTCGCCTTCCATCATCATCCTGTCGGCGTAGGTGCCGGAATCGCCCTCGTCGGCGTTGCAGACGATGTATTTGCGGTCGCCCTTGGCCTCGGCCACGGTCTTCCACTTGATGCCGGTCGGGAAGCCGGCGCCGCCGCGGCCGCGCAGGCCGGAGGCCAGCACGGTCTCGACGATCGCGGCGGGACCCATCGCCCGGGCTTTCTCCAGGCCCTCGAACCCGCCATGTGCGCGGTAATCGCCCAGCGAAAGCGGATCGACGATGCCGCAACGGGCAAAAGTGAGACGGGTCTGGCGGGCGAGGAACGGAATCTGTTCCGGCACGCCTAGCCGGAGCCGCCGCGCCGTGCCGGTCAGAAGTCCGTCGGCAAGCAGCCCGGGTACGTCCGCCGCCTCCACCGGACCATAGGCGATGCGGCCTTCCGGGGTTTCCACCTCGATCATCGGTTCCAGCCAGAACAGCCCGCGCGAGCCGGTGCGCACCACGTCGGCATGCTCCGCCAGCGCCTTGGCGACCGCCTCCGCACCCATGGCCAGGGCGGCGGCGTCGCGCGGCACGAAGACGCGGGTCACGTCAGGGACTCCAGCATCCGGTCCACCCGCGCCGCATCCAGCCGCCCAATGGGATCGCCGTCCAGCAGGGCGGAGGGGCCGGTAGCGCAAAGGCCCAGGCAGAACACCGGTTCCAAGGTCATCGCCCCGTCGCGCGATGTCTCGTGCCAATCGATTGCCAAAGCAGATCGCAGATGCGCCCCGACGGCATCGGCGCCGACGGCCTGGCACGCCTCGGCGCGGCACAGCCGCAGCACATGCCGCCCCGGCGGGCTGCGGCGGAATTCGTGATAGAAGGTGACAATGCCATGCACTTCGGCGCGGGTGATGTTCAACGCCGACGCGACCAACGGCTCGGCCTGTAGCGGAACGCAGCCGAAAACGTGTTGCAGCGCGTGCAAAATCGGCAGCGCGGCGCCTTCCTTGACGGCTACGGCGGCGATAACGCCGCGCGCTCGGTCCTCGTTCCAGGACTCGCGGTCTGCCATTGTATCCTCCCGGATAGTCCGGATTTGCTTATGCTGGAATGTAAGGGGTCAAAAACGGGAAAAAGCAACAAGCCCGCGCCGTGCGGCGATAGAAAAAATCTATCGTTCCGGCGTGCCGGTGCCGTCGTCATGCATCAGCAGCAGCAACGCGCGGCGCAACCGCATGATCCCGCCTCGGGTCTGGCCGTGCTCGCACATCCGCTCGCCTTCCGCCGACAGGTCGGTCACTTCGCGCGGCGGCGGGGTGGAGGCGAGATGCACCTGGCTGTCCACGCGGCTGTGCAGATACTGGCAATATTCCGGCGTGTCGGTCGTGACCTCCAACGGACCCGAATCATCCGTCTGCTGCGCGGCAACAGGCTGACCGGTGGTAACGAACCAAACGCCCGGTGCGAGCGCCAAACAGCCGATCAACAGGACGCGCACAGGGGACATGCGGCACTCAATGCCACATCCGGGTTTGCCCCGCGCTGGTTTTCATATGAAATCGTGTTTAGACTGCAATGCTGCGGCACGCGGGGCAGGATCCTCGGGATTGGGCAGCACCAGGACCGCACGCAGGCCCGGATTGTTGTCTTCAAGCCGCAATTCGCCGCCGTGAAGATTCGCAACCGCCGCAACCAGCGACAGGCCGAGACCCGAACCCGGCGTGTTGCGGGCGCTTTCGCCGCGATAGAAACGTTCGGTGGCGCGCGCACGGTCCGCCTCGGGAATGCCTGGCCCCTCGTCGGTGACGGTAATATCCACCTTGCCCCTGGTGGAGGCGGTCACCCGCACGGTCCCGCCGACGGGCGAAAACTTCACCGCATTGTCCACCAGATTGGCGATCGCCTGATGGATCAGCGCCTTGTCGCCATACGCCGGCACTTCAGGCGCAGCCACCACGATCAACGCGATGCCCTGTTCCTCGGCCAGGGCGCCATACAACTCCTCCACCTCCCCCAGCATCGGCGCAATGTCCACCCTGGCAAAAGCCGATCGGCGGGTGCCGGCTTCGATTTCGGAGATGCGCAGCAGGGCCTGGAAGACGCCGACGATGCCGTCCAGGTCCAAAGTGGCGCGCTCGATGGCCGCGCGCAGATCGTCCGGTGTCTGGGCATGGATCGCCGCGTCCTCCAGCCGTGTGCGCGCCCGGGTAATCGGCGTGCGCAGATCGTGGGCGATGGCATTGGACACCTGGCGCACCCCGTCCATCAGCCGGGTGATGCGCTCCAGCATGTCGTTGATAACTTCGGCGACCTGGTCGAACTCGTCGCCGCGGCCGGTCAGCCGGACCCGCTTGGCGAGGTCGCCGCTGGCGATGGCGGAGGTGGTGGCGGATATGTTCGCCAACGTGCGACGGAACAGGTTGCGCACCACAAGCGCGCCGATGGTCGCCATCAGCCCGACAACCAGGATCGCCCAGAGCAACGCGTCCGTCAGCAGGCCGCGAAGCTGCGCCCGCACCTGCACGTCGCGGCCAATCAGCAGATGGAACCCGCCCGGCAGGTCGAAGCGCTGCACGTTTGCCAGCGACTTCATCCCGGCGCGCATCACCTGCAGCTCATACAGCGGTCCCGGCGTGCTGGCGTTCGGCGGCCAGCGCTCCAGATTCCCGGCGATCCGATGCATGGCCCGGTCCGCCAGGAAGTAGATCGCGTCGTCATCGACGTTCTGCGCGAGGCGATCCTCGATCGTCACGATCAATGACGGTAATCCGCCTTCCGCCCAGCGCTCCGACAGGCCCTGGGCGTCGGCGTTGATCGCCGCCTCGGTCTGGCGATCCAGCAGGCCGGCGGTGGCCCACCACAGGAACAGGGCAAGCGCGGTCGCGCTGAGCCCGAGCAGCAGAGCGTAAATCGCACCGAAGCGAAATCCGGCGGACCTGAACAGGCCGCGGTCGGTCATGTCCCCACCATGGAGGCGGGATACTACGGTTGTTCGGCCCGCAACATGTAGCCGGCATTACGAACAGTATGGATCAGCCCGGTCGGGAACGGTTTGTCCACCTTCTGGCGCAAACGGGACACATGCACGTCGATCACGTTGGTTTGTGGATCGAAATGGTAGTCCCACACGCCCTCCAGCAGCATGGTGCGGGTGACCACCTGGCCGGCATGGCGCATCAGGTATTCCAGCAGGCGGAACTCCCGCGGCTGCAGGTCGATCTTCTGCCCGGCGCGCTTGACCTGGCGCGACAGCAGGTCGAGTTCGAGGTCTTCGACGACGAGCTTGGTCACGGGACCCTCGCCCTTGCCGCGGCGATTCAGCGCCTCGACCCGGGCGAGGAGTTCGGCGAAGGCGAACGGCTTGGTCAGATAGTCGTCGCTGCCGGCCTTCAGGCCCTTCACCCGGTCATCGACCTCGGCCATCGCCGACAGGATCAGCACCGGCACGGCGTTCTTCTGCGCGCGCAGGGTTTCGAGGATTTTCAGCCCGTCGATGCCGCCGGGCAGCATGCGATCGAGGATCACCGCGTCGAAGCTTTCGCTGGCGGCCATGAACAGGCCATCGCGGCCGTTATCCGCATGCTCCACCACATGGCCGGCTTCGCGCAGTCCGCGTACTACAAAGCCCGCGACATCCTTATCGTCCTCGACCACCAGGATACGCATACAGTCCTCCCTCAGCCTGCTTGCTGTTCAGTCGGCCGCCGGCCGACGTTGACGGAAAAGTCCATCTCCCGCCCCTGGCGGCGAATGGTGACGCGAACGCTGTTGCCCGGCGGCACGCCGGCGACGGCGCGGATCAGGCCGCGCGAACTGTCGATGCGGTCGCCGTTGATGGCGATCACGACGTCCCCGGCCTTGATGCCGGATTTCCCCGCCGGCCCGTTCCGGTCGAGGTTGGCTATCGTCACACCGTCGTCGCGGTCATCCACCGACACGCCCAGCCAGCCGCGCTCGATCGATCCTTTGGCGAGAAGCTGGCCGACGATGCGGTTCACCGCCTCACTTGGAATAGCGAAGCCGATGCCGACGGAGGCGCCGGTGGGCGAGACGATGACCGAACTGACGCCGATGACCTGGCCGTCCATGTTGAACACCGGTCCGCCGGAGTTGCCGGGGTTTATCGGCGCGTCGAGCTGGAGGAAGTTGTCGAACGGCCCCGACCCGAGGTCGCGGCCGCGGGCGGAGATGATGCCGACGGACACCGATCCGCCCAGGCCGAACGGATTGCCGGCGGCAAGAATCCAGTCGCCGACTTCGGCGCGGCGCGAATCGCCCCACGGGACCGAGGGCAGCGACTCGGTGGTCTTCACTTTGATAACAGCGACATCGGTCAGCTCGTCCCGGCCGAGCACGGTGGCTGGCAACTGGCGGCCGTCGGTCAGCGAGACGACGATCTTGTCGGCATGATCGACGACGTGGTTGTTGGTGACGATGATGCCGGTCGGGTCGATGATGAAGCCCGATCCGGCGCCGGCCACCTGTTCATGCCGGTTGCCGAACTTGCGCTTGAACTCCCGCCCCAGCGGCGTGTCGCGCAGTTCCGGCGGCAATTCGCTGAGCATGTCGCCGCCGGAGACGGTTTCTGTGACAGCAATGTTTACCACCGCCGGCAGCACTTTTTTGACCAGCGGCGCGAGGCTGTCGGGCGCCCCCCGCGCCAGGGCGTATGGCGGCCCGCAATCGGACAGCAGCAGTGCCAGCGTCAGGACCAGCCCCCGCGAGACGTGCCGCCAGGACAGGCGGAGGTAGGAATCGGGTTGCATGATGCTGGGCGATCTCCGGTGCACGGGGCGTATCGGTAACCAGATGGCACGTGACCAGTGCTGTAACAAGAATCTGTTGGATCAGTTTTCAGTTGGTTGCGCACCGTTTTCCGGCCAGCGATGCTTGGGGTAGCGTCCGCGCATGTCGCGGCGGGCGTCCGCCCAGGCGCCTTTCCAGAAGCCGGCGAGGTCCGCGGTGACCGCTATAGGCCGTCCGGCGGGCGACAGCAGCGCCAGCCGCAGCGGGATTCTGCCGCCGGCGAGCTTCGGGCTGTCCGCCATGCCGTAGAATGCCTGCGCCTTGGCGGAGGCGAGAGGCGGGGATTCCGCGTAGTCGATCGCGGCGCGGCCGGACGGTAGCGACAGGTGTGTCGGCAGGTCGCGGTCCAGACGCGCAGCAAGGTCCCACGACATCGTGCCGCGCAGGATTGCGTGCAGGTCGAGTTTCTCCAGGTCCGCCAAACGGGTTAAGCCGGACAGGAAAGGCGGCAGCCAGTCCTGGATGGTCACTTTCAGCGCTGTGTCGCTGAGGTCCGGCCAGCCTGTGTCGGGTTCGACGCCGCGCATCAGCGCGACCCGCGCCTGTAATTGGCGGATCGAGTCGGTCCAGGGCAGCGGGCGCAGCTCCTGGCTGGCGACGGCGGCGGCCAGAAGCTCCGCGACCTGGCCGGGCGCCGCGGTTTCGGTGCGGTCCGACAGGATCAGCGTGCCAAGCCGGCGGCGGCGGCGGCACAGCACCGTGCCGGATACCGGGTCGAAGCCGGATTCCACCTGCTCGGTCACCCGGGCGGCAAGCGAGAGCGGCAGTTGGTCCGGGTCCAGCGGCGCGGCGAGGGTGATGCGCGAGGCCGCCTTCAGTTCCAGCGACGCCGCCACCAGCAGGGTTTCCTTGGCCAGCGGGTCGGTTGGCGGCATGCGGGCGCTGCCGCCGCCGGACAGGCGGAACGATCCGGGTTCGCCGCGGCGCTGGGCGATGCGGTCGGGGAAGGCGGCGGCGAGCAGCGGGCCGGGCTCTCCGGCGGACTGCGTGTCGCGGTTTATCCCCATGCGCCGCCGATACTGCCCCGCCGCCTGCCTGATCCGCGACAGCGCGCCGCGATCCGCGTTGGGGTCTCCGTGGGCGATGGCGGCGAGCCGGGTGGCGATGTCGGCTTGGGCGTCGCGGCTGCGCAGCGGGTCGCGTTCCTCCAGAAGCGCCGCGATGTCGGCTGCGAGGGCGGCTGTCTCTCCGGTTTCCGCCGCCAGCATCATGGCCGCCAGACGGGGGTGCGAGCCGATGCGGGCCATTTCCTGGCCTTGGGCGGTGATCCGGTCTTTGGCGTCCAGGGCGCCGAGATCTTTCAGCAACGCCGCTGCCGCGGCCAGCGCCCCCGCCGGCGGACGATCCTGGAAGCGCAGTTCGGCCGGGGGGGTGCCCCAGGCGGCGCATTCGAGCACGAGGCCGGACAGTTCGGCTTCGAGGATTTCCGGGCGGTCGTAGGCCGGCAGGCCGCGGTGCAGGGCAGGCGACCAGACCCGGATGGCGATGCCCGGGGCCTCCCGGCCGGCGCGGCCGGCGCGCTGATCGGCTGCGGCGCGGGAGATGCGGACGGTGGTGAGGCGGGTCAGTCCGGTGGCGGGGTCGAGGCGCGGGGTGCGGCGCCAGCCTCCGTCCACCACGATGCGGACGCCGGGAACGGTGAGGGAGGTTTCGGCGATGGACGTCGCCAGGACGATACGGCGGGTTTCGGCGGGGCGGAGGGCGCGGTCCTGTTCGGCGGGCGGCAGGTCTCCGTGCAGCGGCAGGACCAGGGCGCCGCAAGAGTCCAAGGCGGACTGGGTGCGGCGGATTTCCGCCATGCCCGGCAGGAAGGCGAGGATGTCGCCCTCATGCTTCGCCAGCGCGGCGCGGATGGCGCGGGCGACGGCGTCTGGCAGGTCGCGGATATGCGCGATGTCGGTCTTGTTGTGTTCAACCGTGACGGGGTGCTGGCGGCCGGCGCTTTCGATGACCCCGGCGTCCATGAGGCCGGACAGGCGGGCGCCGTCGGCGGTGGCGGACATGGCGAGCAGCCGCAGGTCGGGGCGCAGCATGCGCTGCAGGTCCAGGCACAAGGCCAGGCCGAGGTCGGATTCGAGCGAGCGTTCGTGGATTTCGTCGAGGATAACGGCGGCGACATTGTCGAGGCCGGGGTCGGATTGCAGGCGGCGAAGCAGCAGGCCCTCGGTGATGACTTCGACGCGGGTTTCGGCCGAACCGGCGCCGTCGAGGCGGGTGCGGTAGCCGATGGTTTTGCCGACGGGTTCGTCGCGCAGGAAGGCCATGCGGCTGGCGGCGGCGCGGGTGGCGAGGCGGCGCGGTTCCAGCATGAGGATGCGGCTGTCGCCTCGCCAGGGCGAGTCGAGCAGGGCGAGTGGGACGAGGGTGGTCTTGCCCGCGCCGGGTGGGGCGACGAGCACGACGTTGCGGCCGGCGTTCAGCGCGGTGTGCAGGGCGGGGAGGGCGTCGGCGACGGGGAGGTCAAGGGACACGGTGGGTGGGTGATAGAGGGTTTGGGGGGCGGCGTCATGGGCGGACGGGCTCGCATCGCAAGCGTCCGTCCTCTGTGATTGACCCCGTCTGGCTGGTATGCTATCAATTCGATAGCAGGAGATGTTGCGATGGGAAGCTTGATCGTGCGCGGCCTTGAAGACGATCTGATCGCTAGACTCAAGGCTCGGGCAGCCGCCCATGGACGGTCGGCCGAGGCGGAACACAGAGAAATTCTTCGCAAAGTCCTGACTGAACGGTCGCAGGAAATGCCGTTCGGGGACATGCGTGGAAAAATTTGGGTGGCACCTGACTTCGACGAGACCCCGCAGGACGTCCTGGACTCCATAGAAAGCGACATCGTTTGAGGCTGCTTCTCGACACGCACGCTTTGCTGTGGGTTCGGGGAGAGCCTGACCGCTTGAAATCCGACACAAAGCGTATCCTGGCCGATCCGGCCTTCGATGTGTTCGTCAGCGTGATTTCGCTCTGGGAACTCTTGATCAAGAGTCGCGTCGGAAAGCTGAATATCGATATTGATGTAATGATCGCGGGTTTGGCCCCGGCAAGCAAACTCCAGTTGCTCGGCATTACGCCACAGCATCTCAGGGCCCTGAAGACCCTACCGTTTTATCCGCAACACCGAGACCCGTTCGATCACCTGATCATCGCGCAGGCAATCTCCGAAGGCATGACGCTCGTGACGCAGGACCGGCACGCGGTGTTGTATTCGGTCCAGGTTATGTTGCCCTGATTCCGTACTGCTCCCCAGCATGTTGCAGGCGGTGGTGTGGTTAGACGTCTCATCATAGTCTGCGCGGAGACGTGGGTGCTTTCGTTGCTCTACCGGGGCGGGGCATGATAAGACGGCAATGAATGCTTGGTGGCGGGTCCAGCAGGCAATTAACCGGCGGAGCCCTGACCAACCCTGCGGCCGCCCCGAGGACCGAGGTGGCGGGAGATGAAGCGAGCCTGGATTTTTGCTGCCGTAGCCATCGCACCTTCCGCCGCGTGGGGAGACCACTTTGAGCAGGTCGTTTCATTCGAATGCGACCAAGCCGCCAATCGGCTCATCATCGAGCATAAGGGCGCTTACAACGAGGCCGGCGACCTGCTCGTGAAGGCTATTCACGACGATCAGTGCAACATTAGAACCTTGGTGTCAGTGGATGCCAACGGAGTCCCACGGGGGACGCAGAAGATTGACCGTAGCTGTAAGTTGCGGGGGGCGAGCTACGAGGTAACCATCTCAGGTGTAGCCTGGGGTAGGGATGGGCAGGACGAGTCGGCCCACGTCACCATTCGTGCTGACAAAACAACGCTTTTCGATAGCGATCTTCAGGGGAGTCCGTTTACGGGTCCGAACCCGGTAGTCTCCCGTATCGTAGTTTCCGTTGACGGTGGGAAATCATACGTATCTGCGACCACGTCGCCTTGGTGATAACAATGTGCTTTGCCGGACCGCGGAATCGCCTTCCGACGCTGCGTCCTCTCTTGGGCTGTTTGCCTTGCTGCTGGCTGCCCAATCACGGATAAGCGTCAGGCGGTTGATTCGGTCAGGTCGAGCCGGCGCTCGATCCGTTCGATGCGCAAATCCGTTCGGTCCACCCGGCGGTTGAGGGCGACCAGATTCTCTACCACGTTCGTCACGCGGACCTTGATGTCCGCGAGATCGTCGATCACGCGGTCCAACTTGGCGTCCACCTGACGCATAAACCGGAGGACGAGGCTGTCCGGGCCGTCGCTCACTGGCATTCTCCTTACGTCGAGGATCGCCCGAACACCGCGGATTTTCAAGGTTTTTGTGGCACGCGATGGTCTGCGCCGCCGCCGGTAGCGTGAACCCCCGACCCACGCCATATTAGCGGCACCACCGCCCGGGGCCGCCATGAGTTTCCGCTCCCTCTATCGGCACGGCTTCGCCCGTGTCGCCGCCTGCACCACCCGCACTGCGCTCGCCGAACCGGCGGCGAACGCGGAGACAATCCTGCGCATGGCGCGGGAGTGCGACCGGCAGGCCGTCGCCGTGGCGGTGTTCCCGGAACTCGGGCTGTCGGGATATGCCATCAGCGACCTGTTGCAGCAGACGACCCTGCTGAATGCGGTGGAGGCCGGGGTCGCCGCCATTGCCGCCGGTTCGGCCGAACTGATGCCGCTGCTGCTTGTCGGGGCGCCGCTGCGCCACCTCGGGGCGTTATATAACTGCGCCGTCGCCATCCATCGCGGCTCCATCCTCGGCGTGGTGCCGAAGATCCACCTGCCGAACTACCGCGAGTTCTACGAACCCCGCCACTTCGTCAGCGGCGACGGCACCGATGGCGGATGCATCACAATCGGCTCGCACAATGCCCCGTTCGGTCCCGACCTGCTATTCGAGGCGACCGACATCCAAGGCCTGACCGTGCATGCCGAAATCTGCGAGGACGTCTGGGTGCCCAACCCGCCGAGCGGGGAGGCGGCGGTTGCCGGCGCCACCGTGCTGGCGAACCTGTCGGCCAGCAACATCACCATCGGCAAGGCGGAAACCCGCCGCCTGCTGTGCCGCTCGCAATCCGCCCGTTGCCTTGCTGCGTATCTGTACGCCGCGGCCGGGGCAGGGGAATCGACGACCGACCTGGCCTGGGACGGCCAGGCATCGGTCTTTGAGAACGGCAATACTTTGGCCGAGACCGAACGGTTTCCGGTGGAAGACCAGGCCGCCATCGCGGACATCGACCTCGATATGCTGGCGCAGGAACGCTTGCAGATGGGATCGTTCGACACCAACCGCCGCCGCCATGCGCGTGCCTTCCGCCGCGTCGGCTTTACAGTGAAAGCCCCCGATGGCGACGTCGGTTTCCGCCGCCGGGTCGAGCGGTTTCCGTTCGTGCCGGCCGATGTCTCGAGGCTGGAGCAGGATTGTTACGAGGCTTATAACATCCAGGTCTCCGGCCTGGCGCAGCGGCTGCGGTCGACCGGCCTGAAGAAGGTGGTCATCGGCATATCCGGCGGCCTGGATTCGACCCAGGCGCTGCTGGTCTGTGCGCAGGCGTTCGATCTGCTCGGGCTGCCTCGCGACGGCATCCTGGCCTATACGATGCCGGGGTTCGCAACGTCGGACTATACGAAGTCTAACGCCTGGCGGCTGATGAAATCGCTTGGTGCCAGCGCGGCGGAACTTGATATCAGACCTGCGGCGAAACAGATGCTGGCCGATCTGGGACACCCCTATGCAGCCGGACAGTGCGTGTACGATATCACGTTCGAAAACGTTCAGGCGGGCTTGCGCACCGATTACCTGTTCCGGCTGGCCAACCACCTCGGCGGCATCGTCATCGGCACCGGCGACCTGTCCGAGCTCGCATTGGGCTGGTGCACCTACGGCGTCGGCGACCAGATGGCGCACTACAATGTCAATGCCGGCGTGCCGAAGACCCTGATCCAGCACCTGATCCGCTGGATCATCGGGACGAAACGTTTCGCCAACGACGTGCTGGAGACGCTCGACGCGATTCTTGCAACTGAAATCTCCCCCGAACTCGTCCCCGTCGCCGAGGGCGAAATCCCGCAGAGCACGGAAGCCAAAATCGGCCCCTACGCGCTGCAAGATTTTACATTGTTCCACATTCTCCGCTACGGTTTCGTTCCGTCCAAGATCGCTTTCCTCGCGCTGCACGCCTGGGAGGACCCGGACAAAGGCGCCTGGCCCCCGCATTTCGGCGACGACCGCCGGATCGGCTACGACCTCAAAACGATCCGCCACTGGATGGAAGTCTTCCTGACCCGCTTCTTCGCCTTCAGCCAGTTCAAGCGCAGCGCCATGCCGAACGGGCCGAAGGTGTCCGCCGGAGGATCGCTGTCACCGCGCGGCGACTGGCGCGCGCCGTCCGACGGCAACGCCGCCGCGTGGCTGGCCGAACTTGAACGCAACGTTCCGGCCGAATGACGGATCTGCATTGGCTTTATCTCATCGCCGCCGGGCTGCTTGGCGGCTCGATGAACGCGCTGGCCGGTGGCGGCTCGTTCGTGACGTTTCCGGCGCTGGTGCTGGCCGGGTTGCCGCCGATAGCGGCGAACGCGACCAGCACCGTGGCGCTGTTTCCGGGCACGCTGGCGAGCACCTGGGCCTATCGCAAGGACCTCGGCGGCATCGCCGGACTCAGCCTGCGGGTCCTGCTGCCGATCAGCGTGGCGGGCGGGCTGGTTGGTGCGGTGTTGCTGCTGGTGACGCCCGGAGCGGCGTTCGACCGGGTCATTCCGTGGCTGTTGCTGCTGGCGACGCTGACCTTCGCGGGCGGCCGGAATTTCGGTGCCTGGCTGCGCCGGCGGGTGCGTATCGGCCGCGTCGCGCTGCTGGCGATTCAGTTCGTCCTCGGCGTCTATGGCGGCTATTTCGGCGGCGCGGTGGGGCTGATGATGCTGGCGGTGTGGACATTACTGGATTCCATCGAACTCAAGGCGATGGCGCCGGCGCGGACGTTGCTGGTCAGCGCTGCCAACGGTATGGCGGTGCTATGCTTCGCGGCGGCTGGGGCGGTTTGGTGGCTGGAAGGGCTGGCGATGATGGCCTCCACCATCGCCGGCGGCTATTATGGCGCCCGCTTCGCCAGCCACCTGCCGCCGGCAGTGCTGCGCGGCTTCGTTATCCTATTGAGCGCCTGCGTTACCGCGGGTTTTTTCGTGAAAGCGTATTGACGGCGGCCGTTGCAACGTGCCGGCCGCCAACCCGCTCTATAATACCGCCAGAATCGCCTCGGCCTTGCTGACTTCGAAACCGCCGGGCGCTTCGACGGCCAGATGGGTCACTTTGCCGTCCTCGGCGACCAGGGCGTAGCGCTGGCTGCGCCAGCCCAGGCCGCGCGCATTCAGGTCGAGTTCCAGGCCGATGGACTTGGCGAAGGCGGCAGCGCCGTCCGCCAGCATCAGGATAGCGTCGCCGGTGCCCTGATCCTTGGCCCAGGCGCCCATGACGAATACGTCGTTGACCGCGATGCATGCGATGGTGTCCACGCCCTTGGCCCTTAGCTCGTCGGCGTATTGCACGAAGCCGGGCAGATGCTTGGCGCTGCAGGTCGGGGTGAACGCGCCCGGAACCGCGAACAGCACCACTTTCTTTCCCTTGAAAATCTCGTCCGTCGAGATCTCCTTTGGACCGTCCGCGGTCGCAACCATCAGTTTCATGGACGGAATTGCGTCACCGACCTTGATCGTCATCGACTTCCTGCTCCCCGAAAGGGTTTCGAGATGTCAGCCACAGGCATGACAGGAGCCGACTCCTAGCCGTCCGCGCGATGGAAGTCACCCGGGGGGCGGCTGGCGGCGCGGCCCGGACCTCCGCTAGGTTCCCGCGCATGGAATTCGACCCGTATACCGCCGCCGGCATCCTGGGTGCCGGCTGTTTTGTCGCTGCCTATTTCGCCACCCTGCAGGGCTGGATGGAGCCTGCCAACTGGCGCTTTCCGGCGATCAACCTGCTCGGGGCGACGCTGGTTTTGGTGTCGCTGGCCGATGCCTGGAACCTGCCATCCGTCGTGCTGGAGTGCTTCTGGGCGGCGATCAGCATATACGGGCTGGTGCGCAGCCTGAAGCGCCAGCCGTAAACCGTTTGTTAATTCTTCGGATCTAAATGAAAGAGCCGGCGGGGATGACCCCACCGGCTTAACATCCGGAGGTATGTGATGCACAACCATCTCTATCTCGTAAAGTTATTGGTAGTGATCGTGACCGTCAAAGTCAAGATCAACATCAGGAAGCGGTAGGGGCGCTCGGGCCGATCCGTTCGCGGGCCGGTCCACCCCGGGTTGAAACGCACCCATGCGCGACGCCCCCATTGCCGGTTCATCATGAGTGCGCCAAAACGCGCCCGCAGTCTTGGGTGGAAAGGATCGAACAATGAGCCTGAACGGAAAAGTGGCCCTCGTCACCGGATCGACCAGCGGCATCGGCCTCGGCATCGCCCGCGCATTGGCTGCCGCCGGGGCGGACATCGTGCTGAATGGCTTCGGCGACGCGGCGGAGATCGAGCGGTTGCGGTCCGAACTCGCGGCGCAGCATGGGGTCAAGGTCACCTACAACGGTGCCGACATCAGCAAGCCCGCCGAAATCGCCGCCATGGTCGCCGAAGCAGCCAAGGCGCACGGGTCGGTTGATATCCTGGTGAACAACGCCGGCATCCAGTTCACCGCGAACGTCGAGGACTTTCCCGACGACCGCTGGGACCAGATCATCGCCATCAACCTCTCCGGCGTGTTCCACGGCATCAAGGCCGCGGTTCCGGGGATGAAGGCCAAGGGCTGGGGGCGGATCATCAACGTCGCGTCCGCGCACGGCCTCGTCGCCAGCCCGCAGAAGGCGGCCTATGTCGCGGCCAAGCACGGGGTGCTCGGGCTGACCAAGGTGACGGCGATCGAACTGGCGAATTCCGGCATCACCGTCACCGCGATCTGCCCCGGCTGGGTGCTGACGCCCCTGGTGGAAAAGCAGTTGCACGCCCGCATGGAACGCGACGGCAAGACGCTTGAGCAGGTAACGCACGAGCTGGTTTCGGAAAAGCAGCCGATGGTGAAGTTCACCACGCCGGAGCAAGTCGGCGGCTTGGCGCTGTTCCTGTGCTCGGATGCCGCGAGCACGATCACCGGCGTCCCGCTGTCGATCGATGGCGGCTGGACGGCCCAGTAGCGGCCCGGTCTCCGCCGTCCCGGCCGTGCAACCGCCCGGCCGGGGTTCGGCATTCAATCGTAATCAAAAATCGTCATTTCAGGTTTCTGGAAATGCCGCGACGCGTGTAGATCACTGCCGTAGATAGCCCACGGAGTACGCATGCAGTCCCGCGAAACAGCCCGATTCGCCGCGATGATGACGAAATCGGCGGATCTGAAGCGTCGCATCGCCACCGAACTCGCGGATACGGTCATCAAGGTCGTCGATGCCTGCGAGACCAGTCTGCGCGGCGGCGGCAAACTGCTGTTCTGCGGCAATGGCGGGTCCGCCGCCGACAGTCAGCATTTGGCCACCGAAATGCTGATCCGCCTGCGCGGCAGCCATGAGCGTCAGTCGATCGCGGCCCTGGCGCTGACCCTCGATCCGGCGATGCTGACCGCCTGCGGCAACGACTACGGCTACGACCGGGTGTTCGAACGCCCGCTGCGCGGAATCGGCCGCCGCGGCGACGTCCTGTTCGGCATCACCACCTCCGGTCGTTCGGCCAATGTCATCAAGGCGTTGGAGGCGGCGCGGGAGATGGGGATCGTCACCGTCGGGTTGCTCGGCGGCTCCGGCGAGCCGGCGCTGAGCATTTGCGACCTGGCGCTCCTTGTGCCGGACAGCGAAACGGCCCGCATTCAGGAATGCCACATCGCGCTCGGCCACGCGGTGCTGGAGCTGCTCGAAGACCGCATCGTCGATCGGCCGTATTGATGAAAGTCCTCGTCACCGGCGTTGCCGGGTTCATCGGTTCCCATACCGCAGAGGCGCTGCTGGCGCGCGGCGACTCGGTTGTCGGGATCGACAGCCTGAACGACTATTATGATGTGCGCCTGAAGCAGGCGCGGCTGGCGCGGTTGCGCGATCGTCCCGGCTTCGCGTTCCACCATGCCGACGTGTCGGACAGGGAAGCGGTCGGGCAGGTGACGGCGGCCAACGGCGACGTGGCCGGGATCGTGCACCTGGCGGCGCAGGCCGGGGTGCGGCACTCGCTGGTGGACCCGTATTCCTATGTGCAGTCCAACGTGATGGGCCATCTCGTGATCCTGGAGGCGGCACGGCGGCTGAGCGGGTTGCGGCACATGGTTTATGCCAGCACGTCGTCGGTGTACGGGTCGAACACCGAGATGCCGTTCCGGGAAACCGACCGGGTGGATTCCCCGGTATCGCTGTATGCCGCGACCAAGCGGGCGGATGAGCTCATGAGCCACGCCTATGCCCATCTGTTCGGGTTGCCGCTGACCGGGCTGCGGTTTTTCACCGTCTACGGGCCGTGGGGCCGGCCGGACATGGCGTATTTCAGCTTCGCCGAGGCGATCATGGAGGGGCAGCCGATAACCCTGTACGACGGGGGGCGGCTGCGCCGGGACTTCACCTATATCGACGACATCGTCGCCGGCATCCTGGGCAGCCTCGATCGGCCTCCGGAGGATGTGAACGTTCCCCGGCTGCTGAATATCGGCAACCACCAGGTCGAGGAGGTGCGCGAAATGGTGCGCCTGCTGGAGGAAGCGCTGGGCCGGAAGGCCGAAATCCGCTCGGCGCCGCGGCCGGCGGTGGACGTGGAGGCGACGTACGCTTCGATCGACGCAATCGCCGGGCTGACCGGGTTTGCTCCGAAAACCCCGCTTTCCCTGGGGATTCCGAGGTTTGTGGCGTGGTTCCAGGGGTGGCGGAATCGATGAATCGTCACAAAGCCCAAAAAGGCGCTTGACGTGGGGGGCGTCGGGGCCTAAATCCCCGTTCACCGAGACGGACGGTTTCTCTTGCTTTGGTTCGTCTCTTCGAATATCTTCCCTGGCTTGGTGCCAGGTTGGTACTCAGGAAAGCAAACAAGCCTATTGACCCACAGGGTGTGGGACAATGGGTTGCGTTTCGCTTCTGCTCTTTGAAAATCGAATAGGCTAGGAAGGGATACGTTGGCGGCGTCCTTGTCATTCACTGCGCGAGCGGTGGATGAGACCGTGTTTTGCCTCGGATTGAGCGGGCTTGATTTTGTTCGATCGTTCGGGAGAAGACTGGA
>NZ_CAJATU010000193.1 GCF_903944925.1 uncultured Rhodopila sp.
CCGTGGTGACGCGGCCGACACCGGTGCAGCAAAAGGCGTTCGATCTGCTGGGCGTCGCGGTGTAGCCAGTAGCAAGCGGCTGAAGCGGCATTTTTTGCAACGCCATCAATGGTTTATGTAAAACTAAAGTAGGAAGTTCGGTTTAGTGGCGGGCCGAAGCCCGTCGTATTATCCCTGTGCCGAGGACGCGCGCCGTCGGCCCCGGTCGAAGGGGTACGGCTCGTGGGAAGAGGGAGATGGCGATGGTTTTCACGGGAGCAGCCTCAGGATAATCGGCAACGAACGCGGCCCCGGAGGGCCGACGGAGTTCAGAGCGAATTGCGTATCACTGATGACATGGTTTCGATGTAGACCATAAATCCCGATTTGTCGATCGGTTTTTTCGGTCATGCCGCAAATCAACATCGGCCGAGGCTCCGAAGCCATCTATCGTTGTCAGGCCCACGTATTTTACTTGTGCACAAGCATATCCAGACCGCCCCGCGTCTGCGTTTCGGAACCCCATTCACTTCGGCGAACACAGCGGACCTCCCGGTTACGTTGGAGTCGACTTAACCGGCTCCGGTCCTGGGTTCAAGCGCTATGTTCCTGCTATGTTCGTGAGCCGTCAGGGTGCGCGAGACGCCTCAATCGGCCGCTTCGGAGGGGCGTCGGACGTGTCGGCCACTCTGGCTGATGGGACGTGCCAGGCATCCGGGAACACCCGGAACAACTGGTCGCGCTGTTCCACCGAGAGGCCGTATGCGATGATTGCCGACGGGAACGGAGCCGCGCCGTCCGCGCCCTCGAATGTGAGGCGGCCCTTCAGCAGTACCGCGTCCGCCCATGAGGCCACCTCGCTGTGCCACCATACGGTGTCCGTTCTGGCCGGAACCAAGCCGACGACGCAGCGGGCGTGCCCGGCGTCCACTTCGTGCCGGGCCTTCGCCAGCCACCTCCCGATGTCGCGGCCGTATGGGGGATTGAGCCAGCAAAGACCGGGCCATGCCTGATTGAGGCCGTCATCCGCAGCGGTGAAATGCAGCTTGGCGCGCACAGCCGTCCGACCTCTCCCGGGACTGCAAGGGTCCGTGTCGAACGGACCGACGACGCCGACTACCCGTTCGAGGAGCCATCCTGGCGTATACCAGTCCTGCTCAACCGACGATGCTGCCGGGCCGGTCCAGAACCCGACCGCTGTTCCCTTTGGAATCAGGCACAGCCCGGCACCGATGGCACGCCCCAACGCCTCGATGCCCGCCACGTGGACTTTTCCCGAGCGCTCGATTGATTCAATCGCCGGGACGCTGGTGCCCGCCAGCGCCGCAGCCGTCCGTCGGCTCAGGCGACGCCGCTTGCGCAAATCCAACATTCGGCTGGCGAGCGCTCCATTCCCCGGGAGCGTGCGGCCCGTGATTTCCAGACCAAGGGCGTCGGCCAGCGCGGTCAGGGTATCGAGGTGCCCGCGGCCATCCTCGACCGCAACCACCGCGTTCCGGTGGAGGCAAACCTTCTCGCCGAGCTGCCCTTGTGTCAGGCGCGCAGCATGCCGGGCGGTCCTGATTGATTTTCCCAGGCCAGCCGCCTGCACACGTTTGTTGGTCATTTGGGGTGTGTGATTAGGCCGTTGTGCACACGATTCCTAGTCAGGGCGAGGCGTAAGAACAAAGACAGAACTTTGGGGGTTGCATCCCTGGGCAGGAGCCCGCTAACTATCGGTCCCGAAGGTCGGTCTCGACAGGGCATTGGGACAAGGAGGTCAGGATGCCGGTTGGTCGAGGTAGATGCTACGATGGGTGGCTTGGAGAACTCCTGTCATGTTCGCCGCGGTGTCTGAACGTCGCATCGCTCCGGACCATTGGTCATTCTGCGGGACGATATGGAACTCGTTAGCGGCGAAAAGGTATCCGGCTTCGTGGTGCTCCGCGACGACGGTGGCCTGCGTCACGCCGTCCGTCCGGGTTGCATCCTCGCCATCAGCGACGCGGATGAGACCCAGGGAGAGACCATCGTCCAATTGCCCGGAGGTCGCACTCTCTTAATTCAACGAAGTTTGGACGAGGTCCTGTCCTGGTTTAGCCTGAGTTCGACTGGTGAGCGACGGTGATTGGGGTTCCCGGCAATTTGGTTCCATTAACGGGAGGTCCACTATGAAGACGTGTCCCGATAGTGGCGGTAACGTGGTTTCGCTCGAGCGCGTTAAAGGCAGCCAACCCGTCGGACCAAGAACCTGATCTGCCGCCCAGATTTCCTCAGCTCTGGGTCTATGATGATTTCATTTTGTGGCGTTGCAGCCGACCGATTCCGCCATCTCCTGAATTGAAACGATTGTATGAGATGGCGCTGCGTCTCGGACCTCGACTGCGCTGAGTCGAGAGGGCCGAACGCGGAAATACCAGCCCTCGGCGCAAGATCCGGGTAGCGACCATCGAAACCCAACCTCTCGTTTCTTTGCCTGACCGGGCCGCTGCATCCAGGCTCGGTTCCACTCGGGTCCACACCCCTCGCCACAGAGACCACACCGAAGCGGACAGTCGTCTCGGCCCCGAAGGCACCACATATGCCTTTGATGGGTTTTCATCAAAGCTCACGAAACAACCATCTGGCCAAGGCCATCTCTACAGGCTATGGGACCTTCCGTTAGATCACGAAGGCACACCAATGCAAAATTTGCCTGTCATCATAGCCGGTTCGTTTGCGATGATCGCGGGCGGGATCGATATCTTCCTCAGCACGAAAGACATCGTGGGCGTTCCCGCCCTGGTGGTTGGTATCTGCCTTGGAGTCGGCTGCGTCTGCTTTGGCGGTGGCGGCTTGATAATTATCAAGGGCGCTCATAAACCCACGGAATAATTGTCGCGTCGGACGGTGGCGGCCGACCTGCGACGAAGGAGAGACATCGCTGCAAGAGTCGGCCCGATCTGGAGGATGATCAAAAAAGGGAAGGTCAGAACAAGCAAACCAAATCCAACCCCGCCAGTGAACTCTTGGCTGGCAAGGAATCGGATGACTTCAACTGAAGCCGCGGTGCCAACAAGATGGGCGGGGACGGACTTCAACATAAGTCTGTGATAAGTAATTTTTGGCAAGGAACGGAGAGCCTGAATTTCCGTCCAGACCAAACGGGTCACACCTAGCATATGTCGGTCCTTCTTTCATTGGCGTCGCGATGTCCTCAGCTACCGGGACTACGACACACGAAATGATAGCACGGAAGCCGAATAATTTATCAAGGATCGCGCTTTCCCGTCTGAGTCGTTTTAAGTAATGATTTTCTGTGCGCTAGGCTCCAGACTCAATCAGAGCCGTTTTTACCATGTTGCCATTCCCATGCGGAGACGAGTACAATGGTTCCAAAAAGAGAACTTTGGGAGATTGGTATGTGGACAGAAGAACATCGCAAGCGTTATAGACGAGGCCCGTGCCGCTATCCGAGCGACGTGACCGACGACCAGTGGGCAAGCATAGAACACCTCTTTTATTCGTACGTGACTCTCACCGCCGATATGCGGGAGATGGTGAACGCCGACCTTTATATCGCCAAGACGGGCTGCGGGTGGGAGTATCTTCCGGTCAATTTCGGCGCGTGGCAAACCGTCCGTACGTGGCATGATCGGTTTCGCCGCGACGGCGTGTGGGAGCAGGCGATGGAGCTTCTCACCCCGAAAGCGCGATGCAAGCTTGGCAAGAACGAACGACCGGAGACGATGATTATCGACTCTCAGAGCATCTCTGCGGGGCCGCAAGCCGGGCCAAGAGGCACTGACGGCGGAAAAAAGCGCAGAGGAATCAAGCGGCATCTCGGTGCTTGTTCCGCCGGTTTGCTGCTCGGCATTATGGCGACGGCGGCAAATGTGCATGATTCCAAGATATTAGTCCCGCTCGTCGACATGGTAAAAGAGAAATACCCGTCCATCGTCCGCGTGGTGGCGGATTCGGCGTACGCAGGGGCGGAACTTGAGTCGGCGTTGCTGGAACGCGGCATTGAACTACAAATTGCAGGTAACTGCTCATCCCCCATTTTAGCGGCGCTCTGAGGGTTAATACACCTCGGCATCGACTGGCCTGAAAAAGTTCTTGACGCGGTCACGGTCGAGTCGATTCTAACCGCCGGGTGCCCGAGCTTCTCGACCTCGACCACCTGAGCCACGCCGAAAAGGACGCCCTGATCCGGGCGCTGTTCCAACGCCTTGAGGCGGCCGAGCGGCGCATTGCCGAGCTTGAAGCGCGGCTCGCCGAGCCCGGCAAGACCCCGGACAATTCCAGCCTGCCGCCGTCGAAGGGCCAGAAGCCGAACCGGCCGGAGAAGGCCATGCGCGGGCCGGCGAATTCGCCACCGGAGGCCGGTTCAAATCGCCACCTGAGGCCGATTGAATTCGCCACCTGAGGCCGGTGAATTCGCCACCCCTTGCCGCAGGCACCGAGCCGTTAGGCGAGGCCGAACCGTCGCTGAC
>NZ_CAJATU010000194.1 GCF_903944925.1 uncultured Rhodopila sp.
CAGGAAAGACCCGACGCCGCGTGGTTGAAGCTACGACTGGGTTCTGTTGCAAACTCAGTTGAAGGAGCCAAGCGTGGGCTCGCGGCCGACTTTGGTCAGACGGCGAGTTGGAGCAGCTCAGCTGCGATCGTGCGCGGGCTCACCGTGTGCGGTTGGTCCGCACCCTGCGGAAGAACCTCTTCGCCGCCGCGGCATCCTGCCTGGCCGAGAGCAGGAAATCGATGGTCTGGCCGCGGCTGTCGACCGCACGATACAGGTAGGTCCAGCGGCCCATTATCTTGATGTTAGGTCTCGTAGATCAGCCGGGTGGAAGCGGCGCGGCTGGCGGCGGCATAGCCGCGCGCGGCGTCCGCCTCCTGGCCCAACGCCGCCGGGGCGCCGCCCTCCGTGACCGGCACGATGTCGTCTGTCCGGCGACAATCAGGATGGTTCTCAGCGACAATCAGGATGGATGACGCCGGGTTTGGCGGCGGGTCGGGCGTAGCCCGGCCGTAAGCCGAACTCTGCGTCAACGCGGTCCCCTGCGGGGGATCGGCCTGCGACTCCGTGACGCGTGCCGAATGTCGGGGTTCTCAACTTTCCGGAAGAGCCCCCGGTGACCGGCAATCACATCACGGATCAGCAGGTGAGACTGTATATGGACCTCCGTCGAACCCTCCCGCGCGAGGCCGCCGCCGCCAAGGCGGGCCTCAGCGCCACCACCGGTGCTCGGCTTGATGCCGACCCCCGGTTGCCCTCGCAGAAGCAGACCACGCGGGGTCGCCGCCGACCGGACCCGCTAGCGGCGATCTGGGACAGCGAGATCGTCCCCATGCTGAAGGCGGTGCCCGGTTTACGCCCGATCAGCATCGTGGCCGAGATGCAGCGCCGCCATCGCGACCTGCCGGCCGGGACGCGCCGCACCCTGGAGCGGCGGGTTCGAACCTGGCAGGCACTGCATGGACCCGAGCGCGACGTCATCTTCCGCCAGGACCATCCGCCGGGAAAGCAGGGGCTGTCGGACTTCACCGACACCACCCCGCTCGGCGTCACCATCGCGGGCGTGCCGCTGGCGCATCGGCTCTATCACTTCCGGCTGGCGTTCTCCGGCTGGCAGCACGCCGAGGTGGTGCTCGGCGGCGAGAGCTTCGTCGCCCTGGCCGAGGGATTGCAGAATGCGCTGTGGGCGCTTGGCGGCGCGCCGCAGGAGCACCGCAGCGACAGCCTCTCGGCAGCGTTCCGTAATCTCGACCGTGATGCCGCCGAGGACCAGACCAGGCGCTACGAGGCCCTGTGCAGCCATTACCGGATGACGCCGACCCGTAATAATACTGGCGTTGTACACGAGAACGGCGCGATCGAGTCCAGTCACGGCCATCTCAAGACAGCTCTTGAGCAGGCTTTGTTGCTGCGTGGCAGCGCCGAGTTCGCTGACCTGCCGCTCTACCGCCGCTTCGTTGCTGGAGTCATCGGCCGCGCCAACGCCAACCGACGCCACGAACTGGAGATCGAGCGGCCGCTGCTAACCTCGCTGCCGCCGCGCCGCACCACCGACTTCGAGGAGGACCTGGTCACCGTCACCCGCAGCAGCGGCTTCCTGCTGCGCCGCGTCTTCTACACCGTGCCGTCGCGGCTGATCGGCCATCGGCTGCGCGTACGTATATATGATGACCGGATCGACTGCTTCCTCGGCGGCGAACCGGTGCTGACACTGCCGCGCGGTCGAGCGCCGCAAGGCCGCGCCATGCGGGGCCGCACCGTCCACGTGGTCGACTACCGGCATGTCATTCACGCCCTGCGCCGTAAGCCGCAGGCGCTGCTTAACCTGATCTATCGCGATCAGCTCTTCCCCCGCACCGCGTTCCGCAACACCTGGGACGCGCTGATCACCGCCGAGCCGCCCCGCGCCGCCTGCCGGACCATGGTCGGCCTGCTCGCGCTCGCCCATGAGCGCGGCTGCGAGGCGGAACTGGCGGCGGAGCTGGACGCGATCCTCGGCGCCGGCGCACTGCCGGACCTCAAAGCCCTGGAGACACAGTTCGCCCCGGTCAGATCCACCTCGCCGCACGTCACCGTCGCCCTGCCGTCGGCGGGAACCTACGACGCGTTGCTCGGCGACGATGCCGTGGAGGTCTCGGCATGAGCAAGATCACCGTCGACACCGCCCGGCTGCCGCTGCTGCTGAACGAGTTGCGGCTGCCCGCCATCAGCCGCCTATGGCAGGACATCGCCGCGCGGGCCGACAAAGAGGGCTGGCCGGCCGCGCGATTCCTCTCGGCGCTCGCCGAGTTGGAGGTCGCCGAGCGTGCGCGGCGCCGCATCGAGCGCCATCTCGCCGAGTCCCGGCTGCCGTCGGGCAAGACGCTCGACGGTTTCGACTTCAATGCCTTGCCGATGCTCAGCCGCGCCCACGTCATGGCGCTCGCCGCCGGCGACACCTGGCTGGCCAAGGGCGCCAATCTGCTGCTGTTCGGCCCGCCCGGCTGCGGCAAGAGCCACATCGCGGCAGCGCTCGGCCGGGCGCTGATCGAGAACGGCCGCCGCGTGCTGTTCATGCGCACCACCGATCTCGTCCAGCGCCTCCAGGCGGAGCGGCAGGCGCTGCAGCTGGCGGCGGCCATCGGCAAGCTCGACAGGTTTGATCTGCTGATACTTGACGATATTGCCTACGTCACTAAAGACCAGGCAGAGACCAGCGTATTATTCGAGCTGATCGCCGCTCGTTACGAACGCCGCTCGTTGATGATCACGGCAAACCAGCCATTCGGTGACTGGAACAAGGTGTTCCCCGATCCGGCAATGACCGTCGCCGCCATCGACCGCCTGGTCCACCACGCCACCATCTTCGAGATGAACGTCGAAAGCTACCGGCGGCGCACCGCCATCGCACGCAAGACCAAGACCGACCGGCAGTCCGGCGACGGTTCCGCCTGATCTCTCTGCGTCCCTGATTGTCGCTCCCCAGCGACAATCAGGATCGGGCCTCGTGCCCCTTGCCAGCGGCAATCAGACCCGACAATCATGCCTCCAAGCGGTGTCGCAGGTACCCATCCTGATTGTCGCCCGCCACCGTCCTGATTGCCGCGCTACAGTCGTCCATCTCTTTCCTCCCCCACTGCCGTTCCTGCCCCACTTGCGCCGGTGCTGGCCCGCGCCCACCGGCGCGTGAAACCACCGCAGCATCGCCTGTCGCGCGCATTCTGTCCGGAAATTTCCGATTTGTCCGAGAATCTTGACTCTGTCCGGGCACTTTGTTTCCCGAACAGATTGTTGCGGTTCTCGAAAACAGAGGGAGGCGGCGAAGTGCGGTTGTCGTTCCCCTCACGCTGACACCACCCCGCCGCTCGGGACCGCCCGCAGCCACAACACGGGCCGCAACCGTGACGAGACGCGCATCGTCACAGTCTTCGATCCCGCAGCCAAACTCGCCGACTCCGACTGGCAG
>NZ_CAJATU010000195.1 GCF_903944925.1 uncultured Rhodopila sp.
TCCCGTTCGGCACCATCGTCGAGGTAACGCTCTGACAAGGATGGCATTGGAGGGTGGCACGAAAGAACGCCAGTCGGAAAGCGTTGCTGCAGCCGGGCCGTGACTGTGCCGGTCAAGTCAAGTTCGCGACGCCGGCAGCCAACTCAGTCATTACACATGTATACGCGCGTCCGATCGCGGGCGTTTCCGGCTCAGGTCGCCAGACCGGCGACCTCGGACCCGACGCGGCAGGGCGCTCCACGCACGAAGCCGACAATCCATGTGACGTCGTCCACGCGGATCTCCGCCTGCGATCTCTGAAAGTCGAGCCGGGCCTGCGCTGCGCGGAGGAACATCTCCGCCTCGGCGTCGCTCATGATCCACCGGCGGCCCGCCTTCTGCCACTGCGCCCGCGGACAGACCTCGCGGCGCACTTCGACCAGCACGGGATTCCAGGCAAATCGGATCGACGCCATGCCGCTGCCTCCTCGCATCTCGTTTCGTTCGGAGTCGTAGAGTGTTTGAAGGTCTGAACGCAATCCCGCCGATAAAAACATGCGAATCAAGAACCCGCATGCCGCGTGCGGCCCGGACGCCGCAAGGGTTCGTTGCGCGCTGAGCGGCGCGCTCCCGCAGGCGATGCCTGCGCCCTTGCCCCGCCCGGTCCAACGCGGCCGGCACGGCAGGTCTCGAATGACGAGATGCGCCAAGGAGAAAACCTATGCCCGCATGGAAAGGATTGCGTCTCGCCGGAGCCGCCGCGCTGCTGGCTTTCGCGGTTTGGCTGGTGCTCGCGGCTCCCGGATTCCTGTCCGACCGTGAGTCGACGGTCCAGTCATTCACCTCGCTTGCGAAATAACCCGCGCTCTCGCGATACCAACAAAGGAAACTGAGCGATGGACCTGAGAACCCTGATCGGCACGCTGATCGAGGCGGCCGACAAGCACGCCGACACCCTGCATGAACTGTGCGGAGAGTCGTCGGACGACGACACAAGAGAGAGCCACGAAGCCTACCGAGCGGAATTGGACGAGACCAACGCCGCCATCGAGGCCGGCCGAGAATGGCTCGCCGGCCTCGCTCCGGAGCGGCCGGCGCGGATCATCATCGACATGACGGGCGGCGTGTTCAACGGTGCGTTCTCGACGACAGACGCGGAGATTTTGCTCATCGACAGCGATGATCCGGAGAATCCGCGCGCCGGCGTTCCCGGCTTCGGGGACAAGATATGGGCCGGACTGGAAGACGCCGAAGTCGATCGCGATCTGGTTAACACCGCATTCGACGGCATTGCCTGGATGGACAGGGACAAGGCCGAAGGCGGCGAAGACGCGCACGCCGCGCTCGCACAGCACGACCGGACACAGTTGCGAAACTGATGCCTGCGTCTCCATCACGGACAAGAAACAACCATTGATGACGTCCGTGCCAGCCGGTGACGCGCCGCGCAAGGGTCGGGCCGGGCGCCAAGCGGCGCCCTTGCGCGGCGCGTCACCGGCTGTCCGCGGGGAAGGCGATTGCAGCGGAACAGCGAAGCAGGAGGCCCGATGGGCAGCAACCCGGAACGAACGCCATGGAACGAGGACAGAGTCGGCGCGTTGCGGCGGCTCTGGGACGAAGGGCACGCGACGGCCGAGATCGGCCGCCGGCTCCGGGTCTCGAAGAATGCCATCGTCGGCAAGGCGCACCGCCTCGATCTGGAGGCCCGGCCGGACCCGATCAGACGCAGCGGTCGCACCAAACAGCGCCCTGATCCTTCATTGCCACCGGTCGCAAAAGCGCCCGGGATCAGACGGCCGGCGGCGGCGTGCGTCGCGACACGCGCGCCGGCGCATCAGAAAGAAACCGATCCCGCTACGGCAACAGCCAAGGCGATGCGGCAGTCCGTGCCGCCGAAACGACCATGGGAGCCGTGCCGGCCGCTCAGAATCGGGACCGCTTCGTGCTGCTGGCCGATCGGCGAGCCCGGCACGCGAATCTTTCGGTTCTGCGATGATCGGGCGCTTGCCGGAAAGCCATATTGCCTGGAACACGCCAAACTCGCCTACCGGCCCAAAACTTCAAGCACGGACCGGGTGCGGGCCGGCGAATGACCGGCGAACGGCGTGATGTAGCCACGGCTCTGCGCGTGCCGCCGCGGCCTCGCTGACCCGAAAACGGGTTGCCGGCCGGTTGCGGGCGAAGCCCTGCGCCGACAGGGCGACGCCAGCCACCTCGTTCGGCCTGACCTTCCAGCCACACACCCGATAGCCCGGCGCCCCGGCCGAGCAACCCCGGCCGGCTGTCCCGGCCCCAGTCCAACCCCACAGCCACCCGGCCGGCGCAGGTCCTGCGCGCGGGCGACGGCGGCTGTCCGCAGCAGGAGTTTCCCATGCCCGACACGAGCCGTTTCACGCTCAACCTGTTCGACACCAATCCTGCCGCCGGCTTGGCTGCGGACTTCGACGACGGGAGTTGCACCGGCTCCGTCCTCGCCCGGGATGTTCCGGTGCCGGCGGCCGAGGCATGGCCGGCCCCGCCGGCGACGGATCCCGACGATCGCGGCGGACAGGTTGCACCGGAGCCGGCCGGCAAGCCGCACGGCGCGAACTTTCATCTGGATTCCGACCGCGCGCTGGCCCGCGGATGGCCGGCACGCGCCCGCGACAACAT
Organism: uncultured Rhodopila sp.; assembly: GCF_903944925.1. GTDB lineage: Bacteria > Pseudomonadota > Alphaproteobacteria > Acetobacterales > Acetobacteraceae > Rhodopila. Next base: position 2,632 of record NZ_CAJATU010000195.1, read on the forward strand.
CGCCGCCATCACCCTGTCGAAGCAATTGGAAGTCTCGGGCCGCATCCCGACGGCCGATGAGCAGTCCGTGCTGTTACGCTTTATCGGCTTCGGCGCTTCCGACCTGGCGCAAAGCTGCTTCCGCCGCCCCGGCGAGGAGGCGTTTCGTGCCGGCTGGGAGGAGACCGGCGCGGCGCTCGAAGCCGCCGTCACGCCGGAGGAATACGCCGCCCTGCAACGCGCCATGCAGTATGCCCACTACACGCCGGAGACGATCATCCGCGGCCTCTGGCGCGCCGCCGAACGGCTGGGCTTTGCCGGCGGGCGCGTGCTGGAACCCGGCATGGGCACCGGCCTGTTCTTCGCGCTGCTGCCCGCCGCGCTGCGCGACGCCTGCCAGCTCACCGGCATCGAATACGATCCGGTCACCGCCCGCATCGCCCGGCTCGTGCATCCGCAGGCCCGCGTGCGCTGCGAAGACTACGCCCGCAGCACAGTATCCGGCAGCTTCGACCTCGCTATCGGGAACCCGCCGTTCTCCGACCGCGTGGTGCGGGCCGATCCCGCCACCCGCGCCTTGCGGCTGCGGCTGCACGACTACTTCATAGCTCGCTCGATCGCGCGGCTGCGCCCCGGCGGCATCGCGCTGTTCGTCACCAGCACCGGCACGATGGACAAGGCCGGCACAACGGCCCGCGAACATATCGCCGGCATGGCAGACCTCGTGGGCGCGGTGCGCCTGCCCAAGGGCAGCATGCAGGCCACCGCCGGGACCGGCGTGGTCATCGACCTGCTGGTGTTCCAGCGCCGCGCCGTCGGCAAGGCGCCGGAGGGCGCGGCCTGGATCGGCCTGGCACCGGTTGAGCCGGCGATGGCGGATGAAGATGACGAAGCCGGCGAAGCGAGCGATCCCGGCGACGGCGCGAATCCCGCCCGACTGGGCATCGAGGTCAACCGCTACTTCGCCGAGCACCCTGAGATGGTGCTGGGCGAGCACGCGATGCGGCGCGGCATCTACGGCCCTACGCCGGCCTACACCTGCCTGCCGCGCAAGGACGCGCCGCCGCTCGAGACCCTGCTGACCGCGGCGCTCGACCGGCTGCCCGCCGGCATCGCCACCGCCTCCGGCGCGTGTCTCGCCGACGCCGACAGCGACGACGATGCCGGGACGGCAGTGCAGGCGGGCACCGCGGCCGATGGCGCCACCATCAAGGAAGGCTCCTACTTTCTGGGCAAAGCCGGCGACCTGATGCAGGTCATCGACGGCTCGCCGCGGGCCGTGCCGATCAAGTCCGCAGCGGGCAAGGACGGCAAAAGCGGCGACGGCATCTTCGCCCGCAACGCCAAGATCATCCGCGCCCTGCTGCCGATCCGCGACGCGGTGCGCGAAGTTCTGCGCGCCCAGGCCGCCGATCAGCCCTGGGTCGCCGCCCAGGTCCGGCTGCGCATCGCCTACAGCAGCTTCGTCCGCGGGTTTGGGCCGATCAACCACACCGTCGTCTCGGTAACGACAGACGCGGACACCGGCGAGGAGCGGGAAAGCCATCGCCGGCCGAACCTCGCCCCCTTCGCCGACGATCCGGATTGCTGGCTGGTCGCCAGCATCGAGGACTACGATCTCGAAACCGGCCTCGCCCGGCCGGGGCCGATCTTCCGCGAGCGGGTCATCGCCCCGCCCGCCGCGCCGCTGATCGCCACCGCCGCCGACGCCCTCGCCGTCACCCTCAACGAGACCGGCCGCGTCGATCTCGACCATCTCGCCGAACTGCTCGACCGTGATCCCGACACCGCCCTCGCCCAACTCGGCGACACGGTGTTCCGCAATCCGCACACCGGCGCGCTGGAAACCGACGATGCCTACCTGTCCGGTTCCGTCCGCAGCAAGCTGGCGGTCGCCGAGGCGGCGGCGGAACGCGACCCGCAGTATGCCCGCAACGTCGCGGCGCTGCTTCGGGTGCAGCCCGAGGACCTGCCGCCGTCGGACATCACAGCCCGGTTAGGCGCGCCGTGGATTCCCGCCGCCGATATCGAGGCGTTCGCTGCCGAGGCGATGGGCACCGCCACCCGGGTGCGGCACACCGTCGCGGTCGCCGCCTGGTCGGTGGACATCGCGCCGTTCGCGTCCACCGCGGCCGGCACGTCGGAATGGGGCACCGCCCGGCGCAACGCTGGCCTCCTGCTGCACGATGCGCTGAACAACGCCACGCCGCAGATCTTCGACACCATCGTCGAGGACGGCGTGGAAAAGCGCGTGCTCAACAGCGAGGCGACCGAGGCCGCCAAGGAGAAGCTGGCGAAGATCAGGGACGCCTTCACCGCCTGGATCTGGACCGATGCCGACCGCACCGACCGGCTCGCCCGCCTCTACAACGACCGCTTCAACAACCTGGTGCCGCGCCGCTTCGACGGCCGCCATCTCACCCTGCCCGGCGCCAGCGGCATCATCCGCCTCTACGACCACCAGAAGCGGGTGATCTGGCGCATCGTCGCCTCCGGCGCGACCTACATCGCGCACGCCGTCGGCGCCGGGAAGTCCTACGCCATCGCCGGCGCGATCATGGAGCAGAAGCGGCTCGGCCTGATCGGCAAGGCCATGCTGGTGGTGCCCGGCCATTGCCTCGCCCAGGTCTCGCGCGAGTTCCTGCAACTCTATCCGACCGCCCGCATCCTGGTTGCCGACGAAACCAACTTCGTCAAGGCGAAGCGGTCCCGCTTCCTCGCCCGCGCCGCGACGGCGAACTGGGACGCGGTCATCATCACCCATGCCGCCTTCCGCTTCATCCCGGTGCCCGCCGGCTTCGAGCGGGCGATGATCGCGGAGCAGATCGCCGCGCTCGAGGCGCTCGCACTCGCCGCCGATGACGGCGACCGGATCACCCGCAAGCGGCTCGAGGCGATGAAGGAGAAACTCGCCGAGAAGCTTGCGGCGCTGCAAACCGGCCGCGACGACATGGTGACCCTGGAGGAGATCGGCATCGACCAAATCATCGTCGATGAGGCGCAGGCATTCCGCAAATTGGCCTTCGCGACCAACCAGGTGAACCTCAAGGGGGTCGATCCGGACGGCTCGCAGCGGGCCTGGGACCTGTTCGTCAAGGCGCGCTATCTCGACCGCAAGCGGCCCGGCCGCGCGCTGGTCCTGGCCTCCGGCACGCCGGTCACCAACACCTTGGGAGAGATGCATTCGCTGCTGCGGTTCCTGGCGCCCGACGTGCTGGAGGAGCGCGGCGTGCATGCCTTCGACGCCTGGGCATCGGCGTTCGGCGAGACCTGCACCGAACTGGAGTTGCAGCCGAGCGGCGCCTACAAGCCGGTGACCCGCTTCGCCGCGTTCGTCAATGTCGCCGACCTGATGATGATGTTCCGCTCGGTCGCTGACGTGGTGCAGAAGGCCGACCTGCGCAGCCTGCTCACCCTGCCGCGCATCCGCGGCGGCGAGCGCCGGCTGATCACCGCCGAAGCCAGCCCGGCGTTCAAACAGTATCAGCGCCACCTCGCGGGCCGGATCGAGGCGATCGAAGCCCGCATCGGCAAGGTGCGCAAGGGCGACGACATCCTGCTGGCGGTCATCACCGACGGGCGGCACGCCGCGATCGACATGCGGCTGGTGCGGCCCGGCAGCGCCGACGAGCCGGCGAACAAGCTCAACATGCTGATCGACAGCGTCCACCGCATCTGGGCGGAAACCGCGGCGCAGACCTACCGCCGGCCCGACGGCACGCCGGACCCGATCGCGGGGGCCGGGCAGATGATCTTCTCCGATCTCGGCACCGCCGCGGTCGAGGCGGCGCGGGGCTTCTCGGCCTATCGCTGGATCAGGCAGAGCCTGATCGCCCGCGGCGTGCCCGGCGGGCAGATCGCGTTCATCCAGGACTACAAACGGACAGCGGATAAACAGCGGCTGTTCGCCGAGTTCCGTGCGGGGCGCGTGCGCATCCTGATCGGCTCATCGGAGATGATGGGCACCGGGGTCAACGCGCAGCTTCGGCTGAAGGCGCTGCACCATCTCGACGTGCCGTGGCTGCCCAGCCAGATCGAGCAGCGCGAAGGCCGCATCGAGCGGCAGGGCAACCAGCACGCCGAGATTTTTATCAATGCCTACGCCACGCTCGGCTCGATGGATGCGACGATGTGGCAAAACAACGAGCGCAAGGCGCGGTTCATCGAGGCGGCGCTGTCGGGCGACCGGACGATCCGGCGGCTGGAGGATGCCGGCAGCCAGGCCAACCAGTTCGCCATGGCCAAGGCGATTGCCTCGGGCGACAGCCGGCTGATGCAGAAGGCCGGGCTGGAGAGCGAGATCGCCCGGCTGCTGCGCCAGCGCGCGGCGCATGTGGACGACCAGCACGCCGTGCGGCGGCAGATCCGCGATGCGCGGAACGACCTGGCGCATGCCGAGCGGCGGATCGCGGCGGTCACCGCCGACCTGGCCATGCGCCAGCCGACCCGCGGCGAGGGTTTCTCCATCGACATCGAGGGACGCACGATCAGCCAGCGCAAGACCGCCGGAGCGTCGTTACTAACGAAGATCCGGCTTGCCGCGCGGGATCGCATTGAGCGCCGGTGGACCGTCGGCCGCATCGGCGGCTTCGACCTGACCTGCGATATCCGGCGCGGCCGGAGCGATGAGCGATGGAAGCCGGAACTGGCGCTGGAACGGACGGATTGCCCGCAGCCGATCGAGATCGACGGCGAGACGACGGCGGCCGGGCTGATCGCCCGGCTGGAGCACGCCCTCGA
>NZ_CAJATU010000196.1 GCF_903944925.1 uncultured Rhodopila sp.
CGGTATCGGCGGTGTCAGCCAGGCGGCGGGCGAGACCGGTGCCGCGGCGTCCAGCTTCCTGACCGCCGCCGCCGATTTGTCCCGGCAGGCGGACCAACTGTCCGGGGAGGTCGGCAGCTTCCTGGCCGGTGTCCGGGCGGCGTAACGCCGCCTATGCCGACAGCGCCGCGACGACCCGCTCCACATCGGCCATGCCATTGTAGCCGTGGAAGCTGATGCGCACGCGGCCCTGGCCGTTCCAGGCATACACGCCCTTGGCGTGCAGCGCCGAGACGATCGCCGGCGCGTCCGGCGCGGCGAAGCAGACACTGGCGCCGTGCCGGGCCGGGTCGCGCGGGGTGGTGATGTCGCGGCCCCGCAGCCCGTCCATCAGCGCCGCCGTCAGGGTCTGAACGTGGCGCTGCACGTCGCGCATGTCGTAGCGAGACAGATACGACAGCGCGCTGTTCAGCACATAGATCGGACAATGCGCCGGATTGCCCCGGGTAAAGCGCATCGCGTCCGGCTTCAGCGCCGGCATCGGGTCGTAGCCGCGCGTGCCGGGCGCGAAAGAATGCCACCCGGCCGAGGCGGGGGTCCACTCCGGCTGGCGTGCCCGATTCCAGTAGGCGACAGCGACCCCGGTAATGCCCAACATCCACTTGTAGCACGCCGAGAACGCAAAATCCGCCAGTGACGCCTCTATCGGCAGGTAGCCCGACGCCTGGGTGAAATCCACCAGCAGCAGGGCGCCGATACTGTCGGCTGCCGCGCGCAGGGCGTGCAGGTCGATGCGCTCGCCAGTCAGGTAGGAAACGTAGCTGGCGGCGATGATGCGGGTGCTGCCATCGGCCGTCCGGGCGAGTCGGTCCGGATCGCCGCCGCGGGCCTGGAGCAGCCGGATGCCCGGCGCGCGACGGAGCGCGATCGGACCAACGACGGACGGGTATTCGTTGGCGTCGATGGCGATCGAATCGCCGTCCCGCCAGTCCAGGCTTTCGGCGACGATGGAAACCCCCTCCGCGACGTTGGAGACGAAGCCGATGTCGCCGGCGGCGGCGCCCCAGAGGCAAGCGATGCCGGCACGGGCGGCTTCGATCTGAGCCTCCTGGGCGGTGCGGCCGGGAAGGCCGAGGCTTTTGTCGGCGGCGTATTGCAGCAGCGCCTGGTCGTGCGCGCGCAATGCCGCGGTTTCGCCGCCCGCGCAGACATGGGTGATGCCGGGGGGAAGGCGGAAGTCGGCCGGGTCGAAGAGAGGCTGCATGGGGTTTCCTGGCCGGTTGACCGGGAAGAGTAGCTGTGTGCGTTCGGATGGCAAGTTTGTCGGCTGGTCCGGTGACCAACGGGTGGATTTGGACACCCGGTCCACGGCCTTGTGCTTGACCAACCGACGGTCAGTGACCAAAATATTGGTCATGGAAAAGACCGTCACCCTTGCTGATGCCAAGACCCATCTCTCCGCCTTGATCACTGAGGCCGAGGAAGGCGCCGAAATCACGATCACCCGCCATGGCCGACCGGTGGCGCGGATCGTCGGCGCGCCGCGCGGTGTCGCCCGGACGCCGGGCGACTGGGGCTGGAACGGCGCCTACGACAAGTCGGTTTTCGCGCCGATGACCGACGACGAAGCCGGCGTGGAAGGCTGGCCCGTGTGAGTTTGATCGCCGATGCCTGTGCGCTGATCGTCTTTCACGGCTACGGCGGAAAGACCATGAGCAGCGCGGGCAAGGCGGCCATTGGCAGCGGCGATGTCTTCGTCTCGCCGATAACGGTTTGGGAAATTACCCGGAAGATGGCGCTTGGGAAACTGGAGCGCCCTGCCCCGCCCGGCTTTGCCGGCAGACTGCCGGAGTGGCTCCGGCAGGCCGGCTACCGTATTTTGCCGCTGACCTGGGATGCGTGCGAGCGGGCGAACGCGCTGCCGATGCACCACAAGGATCCGATGGACCGGATGCTGATCGCCGCCGCGCTCGACCGCGGGATGACGGTGATCACGGATGACGACGTGTTCGCGCAGTACGGGGTGGCGACGCTGTGGTGACCGGCGCGGCCGTTACCGCGCCCAGTGGCGCTGAAGCAGCAGCGCCGTCAGGAAAACCGATGCATTCGGGCTGGTTCTGACCCGCGCCCAATCGGCGAAGGCGGCACGTGCAAGCCGCACATAATCCTCGGCTTCCAGCCGGGTCCATTTTTTCGCCAGATCGTAATCCGCCTGATGGCGGACCTCCCGAAGTTCGACGAATGCGTCGAATACGGTCACCAACGCCGGGTCGAGTGGAAATGTCAGCAGCAAGCGGGTTGATCGAGGGATACTCCTGTTGCCTGGCTGGCCGGCCCTGCCCTGGACCATCCCCGCGCACACAGCGCATTTGCCCATGATCGAACGCTCGCGCCACGGCAATCCTTATCCCGGCAGGCTGAGCCGGCGACAACAGGCGCGATCCCTCCGCAACGAGCAGATGAAAGACGGCGTAATAGGCGGCAGACATTGCCCGTCGCAGACTGGCCTGCTTCGGCCGCCCGCGCTCTCGCCTGGCCAGATGCCACACCTGTTCCAGCAAGTCGTCATGCAACGCCAACGCCGTCTACTCGTCCTCGATACTGACATAGGGCCAGCGATCCGTGCCAAGGCTGCGCACGGCAGCTTTCAACTCGTCCCGGACCCTGCCGATGGCTTGCATGCGTTCTTCGGAGGGGTTGAGTTCGTCCTTGGCGATCAAGACGATCCAGACAGCGGGCGCCTCGACGGAATCCTCGCCGAAGCGGAATTCGACGCGTTCGATGCCGCCCGGCCAGGGGCCGTGATCGCGGACAAGGTCGTAGAACCGGCGCACTTCCTCGGGCGAGGCGTCACCCTCACCGTTCAATTGGGCCAGTTCGGCGGCGGATGCGTGGTCCATGGATGGCCGCCCCGATATAGCGGCAGCGGAAAGCGGCTTCAATCGTCGTGCGAAATCACCGAGCCGGCGGTCGTCCCGCCGTCGATCACGATGGTCTGGCCGGTGGTGAAGCTGCCCGCCGCCGAGGCCAGGAACACCGCCGCGCCGGCGATCTCGTCCGGCTCGCCGATGCGTTGCAGCGGCGTGTCGCGGGTGCGCTTGCGGTACAGCGCCGGGTTCTCCCACAGGGCGCGGGCGAAATCGGTGCGCACCAGCCCGGGGGCGATGGCATTGGCGCGGATGTTCTTCGGCCCCCACTCCACCGCGATGTTGCGCGCCAACTGCATGTCGGCGGCCTTGGAGATCGCATAGGCGCCGAGTTGCGGCGAGCCGCGGAGACCTCCGATCGATGAAATAATGATCACCGCACCGCCGCCGCGTTGCACCATGTGTGGAATGGCCATGTTCGCCAGCCAAACGTTACTGCGAACGTTCGATCCCATCACGCGGTCGAACGCCTCGTCCGGCATCCCGGCGGAAGGCCCGAGATAGGGGTTCACCGCGGCGTTTTCCACCAGAATGTCGATGCCGCCGCACTCCGCCACCGTGCGATCCACCAGCGCCTGCAGGTCTTCCTTGCGGCCGATATGGCAGGGAATGACGACGGCCTTGAGGCCTTTGCTGCGGAGGCCGGCGGCGACCGCTTCGCAGGCATCGGGCTTGCGGCTGGAGATGACGACGGTGGCGCCGTGCTCGGCCATGCGGGTGGCGATCGCAAGGCCGATACCCTTGGTGGAGCCGGTGACGATGGCGACCTTGCCGAACAGATCGAACAGCGACGACATGGAGGTTTCCCCTGGTGGCTACCGGCGAGTATGCGGGGGTGCGGGGGGACGTCAATCGGCGAGGGATGAAGGCCGGCCGCCTTGCCGCCGCGCTACCGGCGGGTATGCTTGACGATCCGGAAATGTCCATCAGGCAGGGCCAATGCAAAAGCAAGACAGGCGCACCGGCGTTTACAGCCGGGACCAGCTTATCCGGCTGCTCCACCCGGCCAGCATCGCGGTCATCGGAGCCTCCACCCGCCCCGGCGCCTTCGGCAGGCAGGTCCTCGCCAACATGGCGCACTACACCGGCCGGGCCTATCCGGTGAACGCGCGGTACGAAACCATCGACGGCCGCGCGTGCTACCCGAATGTGCGCGACCTGCCCGAAGCGCCTGATTGCGCGGTGATCTGCGCGGCGCGGGAGGCGGTGGAAGAGATCGTCCTCGACTGCGCCAAGGCCGGCGCCGGCGGCGCCATCCTCTTCGCCTCCGGCTACGCCGAAACCGGCAAGCCGGACCGCATCGCCCAGCAGGACCGCCTGGCCGCCATCGCACGCGAAACCGGGCTGCGGATCATCGGTCCCAACTGCATCGGCGTGGCCAACGCGCTGCTCGACAGCCGCGTCACCTTCATGGACATCACCCCCATCCCCCGCCCGCAAAGCCACGCCATCGGCATCATCAGCCAGTCCGGCGCGCTGGGCATGGCGCTGGCGCAGGGTGTCGTGCGCGGGCTGTCGGTCAGCCACGTGCTGACCTCCGGCAATTCCTGCGACGTGGATATGGCGGATTTCGTCAACTATCTCGCGACTGACCCGGACGCCCGATCGATCGCCTGCGTGTTCGAGGGCATGGCCACGCCCGACCGCCTGCTGCTGGCGGCGGAAAATGCCCGCGCCGCGGACAAGCCGCTGGTCATCTTCAAGATGGCGACCGGCGAGCAGGGCGCCGCGGCGGCGATGTCGCATACCGGATCGCTGGCCGGATCGCATGCCTCCTACCGCGCGCTGTTCCGCCATGCCGGCGCGATCGTCGTGGACGATTTCGAGGCGCTGATGGAAACCGCCGCCTTCTTCGCCAAGGCGCCACCGCCGAAAGCACCGGGTGCCGCGATCGTCGCAGCCTCCGGCGGGGCGGCGATCATGGCGACGGACCGGGCGGAGCAGCATGGCGTGCCGATGCCGCAGCCGGTGCCGGAGGTCCGAGCGGTGCTGGAATCGCGCATTCCGGAGTTCGGCTCGTCGCGCAATCCCTGCGACGTGACGGCGCAGATCCTCAGCGACCCGGAGGCGCTCGGCGTCTGCGCCACGGCGCTGCTGAGCGATCCGCAATACGGCGTGCTGGTCTCGCCGCTGACCTATGGCTACGCGCCCTCGGCGAAGCGGCCGGAGGTCTACAGCGCGCTGGCGGAGCAGTTCGGCAAGATGGCCTGCGTCGTCTGGCAGACGGAATGGCAGGACGGCCCGGGCGTGGTAGAGGCGAACCGGTGCAGCCGGGTGGCCTTGTTCCGCTCGATGAACGCCTGTTTCGCCGCCCTGGCCGCGTGGCAGTGGCGTGCGGATCAGCGCGCGGCCGGGCGGCAGGCGGTCGCCCCGACGGCGCCTGACGTGGTCGCCCGGTCAGCTGCGCTGCTCGCCGCGGCGGGCGGCAAGACGCTGACCGAACGCGAGGCGAAGGCGGTGCTGGCACTGTACGGCGTGCCGGTGGTGGGCGAGCGTCTGGCCCGCTCCGCCGCCGATGCGGTGGATGCGGCCGAGGCGCTCGGCTACCCGGTGGTGCTGAAGGTCGAATCGCCGGACCTGCCGCACAAGACCGAGGCCGGGGTGATCCGGCTGAACCTGGGCTCCGCCGAGGCGGTGCGCGCGGGGTATCAGGCGGTGATGCTGAACGCGGCGAAGGTCGAGCCGCCGGCGCGGATCAACGGCGTGCTGGTGCAGCCGATGCTGCCGCGGGGGATCGAGATGGTCGTCGGCGCGCGCAACGATCCGCTGTTCGGGCCGATGGTCGTCGTCGGGCTGGGCGGGGTGCTGGTGGAGGTGCTGAAGGATACCGCCCTGTCCCCTGCCCCGGTGACGCCCGGGCAGGCCGAGGGATTACTGCGGCAGTTGAAGGGCGCGAAGCTGCTGGACGGTTATCGCGGCATGCCCGGCACCGATATCGGGCGGCTGGCGCGGGTGATCAGCGATGTGTCGCGGTTCGCGGCGGATCACCGCGACACGGTAGCGGAGCTGGACGTGAACCCGCTGATCTGTGCCGGCGAGCGGATCACCGCGGTCGATGCGCTGATTGTCGTTTCCTGATCGTCGGGTCAACCGGTGCTTGACCGGCGCGGACAGGCGGGGTGAAACAACCCCACATGACCCATCGGTGCTCCTTGCCAACTGTAACACCCACCATCGGCGCCCCCTGCCGCGCGCCGGTTTCGCGCACGCTTCAGGCCGCGGCCCTGGGCTTTCTGCTGGCCGGTTCCCCCGGCTGTTCGCCCTATGAACCGCCAATCGCGGGCGACCACGGATCGGACAAATACAAAGACGATCTGCAAAAGTGCCAAACGACCTCGCAGGAGGCTGTGCGGATCAAGAACGCGGATACGCCGTGGACCTGGATCATCTCGCCGTTCACCGGTCCGCCGGCGGTGCGTGCCGCGATCCGGGCCTGCATGCAGCGCAAGGGCTATGTGGTGCTGACGGAGGCTCGCTGAACCGCCTGCCATCCGGTCGTCACGACGCTGTCCGAGCCGCCCGGCGGGCGGGCTATTTCGCTTCGTGCATCCCGAGCCGGCGGGCGTTTCGAAACACATGGTCCGCGAGCTTCTTCTGCTCGTCCGGCATCCCCTCATAGAGGCTGGTGAACGAGGCGAGCAGGCGCTTCAGTTCGTCGGCCTGGGCCTGCGCAAGTTGCTGGTAACCCTGTATGTCTTCAACCGCGGTCAAACCCTGCCGTATCCGTGCGGCGGTGTCGGCGGCCAGCTTGCCCATGGCGGCGGCGTTCTCGCGCATAGTCTGTGCCACTGCTTCCCAGGCCGGCTCCTCGGCGGGAGTGATCTTCAGCGCGGCATGCAGGGCGGCGATTCGCTGCTCCACCGTCTCCGCCCGCCGCTCAGCCGGGGTCTGGTGCGGCGGGGCGGGTTCGCCGGCCTGCGCGAACGACGGCGGCGCGGCGAGCAGCGCGGCCGCCATCACCCCTGCGACGGCCAATGAGCGCCTGGCTGGCGCGGACACCCGGGTTGAACCATCGAAACGCGGCATAGCGGTGCTCCTCGGCAACTGTAACGTCCGCCGATGCCGCCGCTTGCGGACCCGCGGGCGGGCGTCGCCGCGGGCCGGACGTCGTGACGCCGCGCGGTTCAGCCTTCGTTAACCTTTTCCGGTATAGTCTGCCATACAGGCAAGGCTTTTGGCGGACCCGCATGATCCAGGTGACACGCACGCTATCGATCGACGAACGCGCGGTGGAGGAGACGTTCATCCGCGCCTCCGGCCCCGGCGGCCAGAACGTCAACAAGGTGGAAACCGCGGTGCAACTGCGTCTGTCGCTCGATCGCGCCGGGCTGCCGCCCGGAGTGCGCGCGCGGCTGGAGAAGCTGGCCGGGCGGCGGCTGACCTTGGACGGCGAGATCCTGATCACCTCGCAGCAGCACCGCACGCAGGAGCGCAACCGCGCCGAGGCGATGGACGCGCTGATCAAGCTGGTGCAGCGCGCCGCGGTGGCGCCGATACGCCGGGTGGCGACGAAGCCGACCTACGGGTCGAAGCTGCGGCGGCTGGAGGAAAAGGCGCACCGGTCGGGGATCAAGCGCGGCCGGAGCGGCGGGCGGGACGGGGAGTAGTGGTGTGTGTGCCGGGTCTGCCCGGCTATGGAACCAGCGCGTGACACCTGGCTTCCGATGATCGGTCCAATTCTGGACCGGCCGCTACGGCCGTCGCGAAGCTTTCTCGTCGAGGCCTGATACACCCCCGCCCCGCCATTACAGGCAATCTCCGAAGCGGGCGTTCCTGCGAACGTCCGCCGTCGGGTCCGATCTGAGGAATGTGGCTTCTTATTGTGGCCAAGGAATGATAACCGGAGGAACAAACGCACTATAAGACAGTAGATCTGTCCACGGAAGCGACAAGCGTATTCCGTTCCCTCTATCGATCACACTGACGGTTGATGCCAGCCCCCACAGGGCCGCGCTGACGAGACCCATGATGGCTGCCGCTATTCCGCTCGGTATCGAGGTCACCGCAATTGCCGCGGAGAGAGCCCCCGCGACACTCAAGCCGTTGCTGGCGTCCGATGTGGCCTGATGGCTGAGGTAGACATTGACCCCCCACCATTTGGCCTCGAGCGAGATGTAGGCGTCGGCATCGCGGAGGTTACGGCTCGTTGCGCCCTCTGTCTGAGGAACGATTCCATACAGCGAGTTAAGTGTCATCGGTGGAGCATAGAACGGCGCCTGACTCCCGGTGGCTTGAGCAGGCACCGGAATGACGTTGGCGAAGGTATCGCAAAGTATCCATGAGGAATTGGGAGCGAACATGCCGTCCGCCGAGGGGGATACCGTGAAGAAGTTGCGGGTGGGGTTGGATGTCTGCCAGTGCTGCAGCGGGCCCGAGCCAATCGGCGCAATTGTGGGGGGATAGGCCCAGAACGCGACCGACTGCATGATCCCCTGCTCCTGCGTCCAACCGTTGGGCTGATGGCCAAACACGACGTCCAGGATTTGATCTTGTTCCGAAGATGTGGTTGAGCCTGTGCCGACCATGCCGGTGAAGCTGAAGACCGGAACAGTGTGGGGGGAAGGAACCGCAAATGCGTAGAACGCCGGCCCTTTCGACATCCAGTTGGTGGGCGGCGTCGGCCTTGGGAGGATGCTCCAATAGTTGAATTGACCGTCCGGCGATTCGAAGCGCTGAACGGCTGTTGCGCACTTGTAGATGTACCCGAGCTGATTGGTCGGGGCGACACCTGTCATTTCGTATTCGGTATCCGCAGTGTAATAGTACACGCCGTCCTGGATTTGAAACTCGCACAGCATCGAAGTCCCCGGAGGCGGCGGCTGGCTGGGATCAAAGACATACCAGGTGGGTTGTTCCACCGGGGTCGACCCGGGACTCGCCTGGGTCGTGAATCTATATTTCCCGGCAATGGCCGAGTAACAAATAACCGGAAGCGTACCGTCGACATTTTGGATAAGGACATTCCCGACCGAGCGCTGATTGACCCAGCCCGAGGGAGACTCCGAACCTACAGTCAAATAAGAGGGGCTTGATGTCGAAGTAACGCCCCATCTCAGGAGTGCAACGGCTGGTATCTCATCGGCCTGAAGACTTGTCGTTGTTGACAATTTATTATCCTCCCTTGGTGCCGCCAGACAATGCTTACCCAAAGCCGAGAACATCAAAAACTATCTTTGCTCCTCGTGTCGATTTTGGCAACTGCGCAGTTGGGATCAACGAGGATTTTATCGATCCGGCGATCGAAATTGCTTTGTGCCGCCTTCCGGACCGCTTGCTCGGCGACGCGGCGGCAGCCTTTGGTCGGGAACCAGCGCCGAACCAGGACCAGGACGTGGCAGCTTTTCGCCCCTGCATCGCCAAAGCCGGCAGTCCGCTGCCGGCCCGCGGCAAAGCAGCCGGCATCCGCGTGGCTCATGCGGGACGCTGAACGCGAGCCAGCCCCGCCCCGCCGTTAACCAATTATTAGCATCTTCCCGCCATGCTCCGCCCGACATGCGGATGCATTCCCCCCTCACCCCGACCCTCGTCATCGTCCTGGCGGCCGCCGCCCACCGCCCGGCCGCGGCCGAGATGCTCTCGGTCCTCCTCCCCGACGGCGTTCCCGGCTATGACACCGCCGACGGCGTCACCGTCCAGTCCCGCCTGCATCCCGGCCAGACGCCGCCCGGCCTGCGCGCAGGGGATTTCCGGTTCTGGCCCAGCCTGGCCGAGGGCTTCGGCTACACCAGCAACGTGCTGCCCCCGCCATACCGGCAGGGAAGCTGGCAGATCGTCACCGAACCCGCCCTCACCGTCGCCTCCGACTGGTCGCGCAACGCATTCGGCGCCGTGCTCTCGGCGCAGGACACGCGCTATTTGTCGCAGCCGAACCAGGACCGCACCAACGCCACCCTCTCCGCCGGCGGCCGGATCGATATCGGCCAGGACCAGTTCAGCCTCGCCGCGGCGCAACTGTTCCAGCACGAGGATCCCGCCCAACTCGACGCCCTGCCCAGCGACCAGCCCATCGCCTTCCAGGTCCAGGATATCCGCGCGTCGTATGCCTGGAACAACGGCCGGTGGAGCCTCGTGCCGAGTCTCCAGATCTCCAACTGGACCTATGATCCCGCGACGGTCATGGGCGCCCCCGCCAGCCAGGCCTACCGTGATCGCCTGGTGACGCAGGGCGCCGTGACCCTGCGGTATGAGTGGGCGCCGCTGCGCGACATCCTGTTCGTCATGCGTGGCGTCGGCCAGGACTACACCCGCACGCCGGCGGGCCAACCAACCTCGGATTCTACCAGCTACCAGGTGCTCGGCGGCCTCGACTACGACGACCACGGGGTCTGGCGCTGGCGGATGCTGCTCGGGGGTGAGGCCCGGCAGTTCGCGTCTCCGGTCTATCCGCAACAGACGACCCTGATCGCCGAGGCGGGCGCGACCTGGACGCCGTATGGCACCACCACAGCCGGCATGACGCTGAGCCGGGAGACGGCGGATGCGGCGCAGGAAGGCGTCTCCGGCCTGGTCTACACCGCGGCGCGGCTGACCATCGACCACGAAGTGCTACGCGACCTGCTGCTGAAGGCGTCTGTCGGCGTGCAGCGGGCCGAGTTCTTCCAGGGCGGCTACCAGTTCGGCAGCACCGCCGGGCTGGGCCTCGTCTGGGTGATGAACCGGTCGATGCGGGTGTCCTTCAGCTATGACCAAAGCAACGTGCAGCCGTCGCACGGACAGCCCGGCACGGCCTCGCCCGGCTACAACCGCGGCCTCGGCCTCATCACCCTCCGGTTCAGCCTGTGATGCGCACCCTTTCGCTGCTCGGCCTGGATTTCGCCAGCCTCGACGTGGCAGGGGCGGCGGCGCTGATCGCCGGCCGCCCGGCGGATGCGCCCTTCGCCTATGTGGTGACGCCAAACGCCGATCATCTGGTGCGGTTGGAAGGGGAGGCAGGGCTGCGGGAGGTGTATCGGCAGGCGGCGCTGTGCCTGCTGGATTCCCGCGTCGTCGCCCGCCTCGCGCGGCTGTTCGGCCTGCCGGCGCCGCCGGTGGTGACCGGCAGCGACCTGACCGCGCACCTGCTGCTGCACCACCTTGAGCCGGGCGAGCGGATCGCCATCATCGGACTGTCGCCCGACTGCCTGCCGGCGCTGACCGTCCGGCTGAACCTCGCCCCACCCGCGCATTACGACCCGCCGATGGGGTTCGACCGCGATCCCGCCGCGTTCGCCGCCGCCGTGGCGTTCGTGCGCGACAACCCGGCGCGCCTGGTCTGCCTCGCCGTCGGGTCGCCGCGGCAGGAGCGCCTCGCCGCCGCCATCGCCGCATCCGGGGGCGCCACCGGAACCGGGCTGTGCATCGGCGCCAGCCTGGAGTTCCTCGCCGGACGCCGCCGCCGGGCGCCCGGTTGGATCAGCCGCATCGGCCTCGAATGGCTGTTCCGCCTCGTGTCCGAACCGCGCCGCCTGGCACGGCGCTACCTGATCGACAGCCCGCGCGTCATAGCCTTGCTGTGGAGACAGCGCCGACACGCCCGAGCGCCTCGGTCCTGAGCCGCCGCAACACCGAGCCGCGATGCACCCGGTCGGTGCGCAGCAAGTACGACCGGGCGTCGAGCGGCAGCCGCCACGGGGCGCCGCGCGGGGCCATCTCCGCCGCCGCGCCGATGGCCCGCAATGTCTGCACCAGCAGCCCGTTGCGGACGCCCTTGAGAACATACCCCACGGCGCGCGGCGCCAGCGACGGCCAGGTGCGTCCGAGCTTGCGCTCGATGTACAGCCGGTTGCGCACGAAGTAGAACCAGCGCGCCTGCGACCAGCCGACACGCTGTTCCGCGGCGACCTTGTGGCGGATGACGATGTCGCCGCGGTAGCGGATGCGCCAGCCCAGCGCGATGGCGCGCAGGCAGAAGTCGAACTCCTCCCAGCAGAAGAACAGCTTGGCGTCGTAGCCGCCCGCCTGCTCCCAGGCGCTGCGGCGGATCGCGTGGCCGGCGCCGACATAGGTGGCGGTGTCGAAGCACTCCCCGGCGCTGGGCAGCAGGCTGGCCGGATAGCCCCAGGACGACAGGTCATCAGTCCCGGTCGCGTCGGCAACGATGCGGCAGCCGACGGCGGCGAGGCGCGGTTCGGCATCGAGTGCGGCCACCAACTGCGCCACCGTATCGGCGGCGGCGAATTCGGCGTCGTTGTCCAGCGCGACGATCGCCCGTCCCTGCCCCAGGCCCGACAGCAGGTTGCGCCCGCCCGCCACGCCGAGGTTGCCGCCCGCCGCCAGCAGCGCGGCGCGCGGGGTCGCGCGGATCGCCTCCGCCAGCCGCCGCAACCCCTCCGGGCCGGAGCCCTGGTCGAGCACATACAGATGCGTCGCCACCCCGGCCTGGGATGCGGCGGAACGGATCGCCGCCAGGGTGTCGTCGATCCGGTCCAGCGCCAGGATGACGATATCCGCATCCACCGGGCGGTCGGGCAGGCAGCCCGCGATCAGGTTCATAGCAGCCACTCCCCGGGCGGGACCGCGAGATAGGCCAGCCGCTTGATCTCCCGCTGCCCGCGCGAAACCGCGTCGAGGATCAGGCCGCAGGTCACCGACAGGAACGCCATCAGGACCAGCCCGGTGGACAGCAGCGCCGTCGGCAGGCGGGTGACCAGGCCGGTGTGCAGGAACTCCATCACCACGGGTATGCCCAGTCCCATGCCCAGCCCCGCCATGATCAACGCGGTCGCGAAGAACACCTCCAGCGGCCGTTCCTGCCGGATCAGCGTGGTGATCGCCCGCAAGATCCTCAGCCCATCCCCGATCGTGTTCAGTTTCGATCGGCTGCCGGCGGGGCGGTTGCGGTACAGGGTCTGCACCTCCTGGACCGGCATGTGCAGCGCCAGGGCATGCACGCTGAACTCGGTCTCGGTCTCGAAGCCGGAGGACAGCGCCGGGAACGACTTGACGAAGCGCCGGCTGAACACGCGATAGCCCGACAGCAGGTCGCTGATCCCGTTGCCGAACGCGCGGGTGACGAGGAAGGTCAGCAACCGGTTGCCGAACCGGTGGCCGGGGCGATACGCCTCCCGCCCGCCGCCGTGACGGGTCGCGGTGACCATGTCCAGATGGCGCTCGATCAGCATCCGCAGCATGCCGGGGGCGGCGGCGGCATCATAGGTGTCGTCGCCATCCACCAGGATGTAAACATCGGCCTCGATATCGGCGAACATGCGGCGGACGACGTGTCCCTTGCCCTGCAACTGCTCGCGCCGGACGAAGGCGCCGGCCCCCTCCGCCTCCCGCGCGGTGCGGTCGGTTGAGTTGTTGTCGTAGACATAAACGTTTGCATCCGGCAACGCCTGCAGGAAGTCGCACACCACCTTGCCGATGGCGGCTTCCTCGTTGCGGCACGGGATCAGCACCGCCACCTGGGGTTGGTTCGGCAGCAGACCGAATTGCTCGGCGATCGACGGTCCCGCGGCCGGGCAGCCGCTTCGTGATTCGGCCGCCGCCGACGGATCTTTTCGAAACGCTGACATTGTTGGCTTTCTCCCGCTCAGTAGGCGTTCCGCATACGTAACACTTCGACGATGGTGCGGCCGATGATCAGCAGGTCCCGCCCGGGACTCCACGTCGCGATGTATTCGAGATCGCTCTCCAGCCGGTGCAGGAGCTTGGCTTCGGTGTCGGTTTCGCCGCGCCAGCCGCGCACCTGGGCCAGCCCGGTCATTCCCGGCTTGACGCTATGCCGATCGGCGTAGCGGCTGGTGATGGACTCGAACGGCCGATCGGCCACGCAGGTGCCTGGCGCGTGGGGACGCGGGCCGACGACCGACATCTCGCCGACCAGCACGTTGAGGAATTGCGGCACTTCATCGAACGAGGTGCGGCGCAGGAAGCGGCCCAACCGGGTCACCCGCGGATCGTGCCGCGTCGCCTGGCGGCATGGCGGCGCATCGGCGTGATGCCGCATGGTGCGGAATTTCCACATACGGAACGGTTGGCCGTTCAACCCGATGCGTTCCTGGCTGAAAATCGCCGGCCCCCGGCTGGTCAGCCGGATCGCGGCGGCGGCGGCCAGCATCGGCACCGCCAGCACCGCCAGGGCCAACACGGCGAGGACGATGTCGGTGCAGCGCTTGATCGCCGCGTCGCGCCGCGCCATCGCTCCGGCGCGGGCGGCCGGGATGCGGAAGGCCATCGGCGCGACGCAGACGTCGCCGTCGCAGTACTCCAGGGCATCAAAATATCGCAGACTCATGGTCCGAGTAATCCGCCAACTTTCGATTGGCGAACATTCGGCGGCAAAGTCTTATCGAGGTGTTAATGCTACATGCGCGAGTAAACGGACCGGTTTATTTTTTTCGCGCCGGCGGATTCATCGTGAACACACAACGAACCGATTACGATCGTATAGACTCAGCGGAACACGACCTGGCGCGACAGGGCGAAGTTCACAAACATCCCGGCGACGGCGCCGGCAGCGATGGCGATCACCGGCTGCTCGGCCGCCGCGGCCATATAGGTCACCAACAGCGCGTAGGTGCCGCGGTTCAGCACGAAGCCGGCGAGGTTGGCGACCATGAACAGCGCCCATTGCCGGTGCGCCGGACCCGAGCCGCGCCCGCGGAAGGTCCAGATCCGGTTGAGCAGCCAATTGCCGCTCGCCGCGGTCACGTACCCCGCCATCCCCGCCCCATACAAACCGAGCGCCGAGCGGCAGCCGTAGACGGTGGCGGTATCGATGACGAAGCCGATAACGCCGACGACGCCGAAGCGGAAGAACTGGGCGGCCAGCATCAGCCGAACCGGCGTGACCGACGAGCGAAGCGCCCGTGGCAGCAGGCGGAGGAGGACGGTCTGCATCGGCTGTTTGGAGTCCGGCGGTTCGCCGCCTGCCTATCGCGTGCTGCCGCTGTTTCGCAAGCACCATCGTCAATCGCAGGCGGCCGATGGCGATGCTACGGCGGCGGCACCGGACTGTAGTAGACGCCGTTCGCGCCGTAGGACGGCGCCAGCCACACGCCGCCGCACTCATAAGCGTGCGGAAGCACGCGGTAGATGCAGCCGGCCGGCAAAGTCGCATAAGCCGCCGGAGCCGAACGCGCCGCGGCAGCGCCGACAGCGGCACCAACCGCCACGCCCGCGACCGCGCCAGCCGCCGCTGCGCAGCCATAGCATCCCGACCCCGAGTAATACGGCACCGCCACCGGCGGGTGGTAAGCGGAATACCCGCCATAGTAGGAGCCGGGCGGATGATACGTGCTGCCGCCGCCCGCGTAGTTGTGCGTCGCACCCTGGCCGTAGGCGCCATAGGTGCTGCCGCCATAGGCATTGGTATGCTCGGTGCCGCCGCCCCAGGCATGCGCGGTGCTGCCGCCATAGGCGTTGGTATGCTCGGTGCCCTCGCCATACGCATGGCTCGTGCTGCCGCCATACGCATTGGTGTGGCTGGTTTGGCCCCAGCTATGCTCCGTGCTGCCGCCCCAGCGGTTGGCGGAGGCCCAGGCCCCCGCCGGGTCGTTCCACATCGAGCTTACCAGCAATGCGCCAGCCATCGCGACGATCGGCTTCATGACATGCATCCTCATGACGGTGACTTCCCTGCTGCCGCGGGCTTGGGAGCCTTCACGTCGCCCAGCGGCTTGAGGCCGTGCGGCCCGGCGCCGTTGCCGGGCCGATCGAACTTCATCGGATTGGCGGTTTTGGCTTTTTCCGAGGCGAAGGATTCGGCCGGGACCGCGCCATCGATCTGCCAGTTGGACAGCTCCAGTTCATGCCGCAGGTTGGCCGGATCGTCGCGGTAGATCGCGCGCACCCGCCGCGGCAGCTTGTCGTCCGCGCCGATCCAGATTTGCAGGAAAACCTCGGGATTGGCCCAGGCCACCATCTCGGTCTTGACGCCGCCGACATTGCCCGATGGCCCGATATAGAACGCCAGGATCGCCCCTTCGGTCAGGGCGGTATACGGGTCCGCCACGAGCAGGTCGGTGAACGGGTAATAGATGTCGGCTTTCTGGAAGGCGGCCTTCAGCGCGCCGTCGATCGTCGGCGGCGCGTCGGCGACGGCCACCAGGTTTTCCGCCGGGGCGTAGGCCGTCATGGTCTTGCCATCGTAGTAGAACTCAGACGCCGGTCCGTCGCCGGGAATGATCACCCGCAGCTTGTCCGGCCGCTGCTCGGCGACATCGTAGCGCACCGTGTACAGAATCGGCGGCCCGAGCTGGCTCGGATACTCGTAGCTGACGATGGCGGTGAAGCTCATGGACTTGGCCGCGGCCAGCCGCTCGCTGGCGGCTTTGAGCAACTCCATCGCGCGCGGTTCCAGCACCATCTTGCCGGACTCCGGCTTTTGGGCTTTCGCCGCGGGCGGCCTGGCCGGCGGCGCAGGCTTCGCGTCCTGCGCCCGGGCGGCCGGAACTGCGACGAGCGCTGCAACTGCGCAGACTGAAGCGATTTTTCGCACGCCGGCCATCACACCGGACGGTCTCATCGGCATTTTGTGCACCTTTATCATATGATGTCTTCACAGAGCCGTGATGCAGGGAACCATATCGATAACCAATATTGCAGATGGCATGGCGGAACGCAAAGAGCGCGGTGTGAAGCTACCGCAACAGCCTTGACCGGGGGCCCGCAGGGCTGCCGGAATCGCCGCGCTTATCCTGGTTGCTGTGGCGGAGCCGGCTGCTTCTCCAGAATCGTTTCGACATAGACCATGCGTACCGCGGTCATGGCTGCCGCGGTCAGCGGTGTCGCCAGGATCAGCCCCATGACGCCGAACAGCGTGCCGAGCACCGTCTGCGACAGGATCGTCAAGGCGGGCGGCAGATCGACGGTGCGCTTCTGTATTAACGGCGCAATGATATTGCCTTCCAAGGTCTGCACCACCGCGAACAGGATGGCGACATAGACCGCCGTCCGCGGCGATTGTCCGACCGCCACGGCCAGCGCCGGAACCGCGCCCGCCAACGCGCCGATATACGGCACGAAATTGAACAGCCCGGCGATCAACGCCAGGGTCAGCGCCAGCGGCACCCCGAGGATGAACAGGCCCGTTCCGGTCAACACGGTGACCACCGCCATATCGGCGAACTGGCCGAGGAACCAGAGCTGCAGCGTCGTGCCGAGTCCCTCCGCCACCTCCCGCCCGCGCGGCCGCCAGGGCACCGGCAACAGGCGCAGGAAGCCGCCGGCATAGACTCCCGGCGCCGCGGCCAGGAAGATCGATGTGGCAATGATCACCACCAGGTCGCCGCCGATACCGATGGCCGATGAGGCCAGGCCCGGCGCGAGCGAGGTGAGATGACCGAGCAGGGGGAACGCCTGATCCTTCAGATGCGGCATCAGGCGCAGCACCGACGGGTTGTCCTGCCAGATGTCCCACAGATGCTCGAGCTGCTGCCTGACGCTTTCGGCGACCGTGGCGCCCTCGGCGACGATGCGCGGGCCGTCGAACCAGATCCCGCCGCAGACCAGCGCGGTCAGCAGCAGGATCACCGCGGTCAGGCACCATCCGGCGGCGATCCCGGTGCGATGGTGCAGCCAGGACGCGGCGCCGGCCAGGACGCAGGCCACGAGGCAGGCGGCGAAAATCAGCAGCAGGACGTCCTGCAACAGCGACGCGCCAAGCAGCAGCAGGGCGAGGACGGCGATGGCGCGCAGCGTGTTGTCGATGCGGCGCAGATGATGGCTGGCGGTGCGCATGGGTTTCCGCCGCTCTATGCCAGGGACGGCCCGAACGCAAATAACCGCCCGGCTTGTGCGGACGCGCCTGCTGGATCAGAATCGCGCGCAATCGACCGCGGGGGAAACCAATGCATATCGACTACTACGTCTCGCTGAATTCGCCCTGGACGCATTTCGGCGCCGCGCGGATCGAGGCGATGGCGCTGGCCAACAACGCCTCCCTGCGCATTCACCCGGTCGATTTCGGCGCCATCTTTCCGCAGTCCGGCGGCCTGCCGCTGCCGAAACGGGCGCCGCAGCGGCAGGCCTACCGCATGCAGGAACTGCGGCGATGGCGCCACCACCTGAACATCCCCATCCACTTGGAGCCGGCCTTCTTCCCGAGCAACGAAGCCCCCGCCGCAAGCTGCGTCATCGCGCTGCGCGAGACCATCGGCGACCAGCCGGCGATCAAGCTGGCGCACCGGGTGCTGAAGGCGCTGTGGCAGGAGGAAGCCAATCCCGGCGACCCCGTGACCCTGGCCGAGCTGATCGCCGATATCGGCCTCGATGCCGATGAGGTGATCGCCCTCGGCAGCGACCCGCGCTGGGCGGCACGGCGGGAGGCCGACACCAGGGCGGCGCTGGAGCGCGGCGTGTTCGGCGCGCCGAGCTACGTCATCGGCGATGAAATCTTCTGGGGCCAGGATCGCCTGTCCTTCGTCGAACGCAAACTGGTGCACGGCTGATGCGCGTCTATACGATTTTGCCGCAACGGCACTGGCGGGACGTCGCTCCCGCGGCGCGCGCGGCCGAGGCGGCCGCGTTCGACGCCTTGATGACAGTCGAACTCGGGCATGATCCGCTGGCGCCGCTGGCCCTCGCGGCGCTGGCGACCGAGCGGGTGGAGCTGACCCCGTCCGTGGTGGTGGCGTTTCCGCGCAGCCCGACCACGCTGGCGCAACAGGCCTGGGATATTCACGCGAATTCCGGCGGCCGTTTCGTGCTCGGGCTGGGCAGCCAGGTGAAGGGGCACAACGAACGCCGCTTCGGCATTGCCTGGACCGCCCCGGCACCGCGGATGCGCGATTACGTGATGGCGCTGCGGGCGGTGTGGAAGGCGTGGGAGACCCGCGGCAAGCTGAATTTCGACAGTGAGCACTACAAGCTGACCCTGATGACGCCGGATTTCTCGCCGGAGCCGACGGGGCTGCCGATGGTGCCCGTCACCGTCGCCGCCGTGGGTGAAGCCATGCTGCGCGTCGCCGGGCAGGTTGGCGACGGCGTGCGGCTGCATCCGCTCTGCTCGCGGGCCTATCTGGAGCAGGTGTGCCTGCCGCAGATGATGGAGGGGATGCGCCGCAGCGGGCGGTCGCGGCTGCATTTCGACGTGCATGGCGGCGGCTTCGTCTGCACCGGTTCGGACGACGCCACCGTCGCGGCCGAGATGGACAAGGCCCGCCAGCGCATCGGCTTTTACGGGTCTACGCGCACGTATCTGCCGATACTGGCGCTGCACGGGCTGGAGGAGCTGGGGGCGAAGCTGCACCGGATGTCGGTGGAAGGCCAGTGGGACCGCATGGCGGCGGAGGTTTCCGACGATACCGTCCGGATCTTTGCCGCCTGCGGGACCTACGCCACGTTGCCCGCGGCGATCGAGCAGCGCTTCGGCGGGCTGGCCGATTCCGTGGATATCCACTTCCCGGCTGGTATCGCGCCCGGCCTGGCAAAGGAACTCGTCACCGATATCCGCCGGATTCCGCACACTTTCGCGGGGTTCAGCACGGACTGGTAGGACCCGGGGCTCGGCCAAACCGCTGACCGTGACCGATGCGCCGATCTCGGGAACGCCAATCCGGCGGCAGGTTTGACTCGCGGGGCTCGGTTGGCGTCGGAGCACCGGAACCTCGGATTCCCGCGGCGGAATAGTGTGCCGCAGATCACTTTTTTTCTATTCCCGGTTTACCGGCGCGTTTTGGCGGCAAACTAAGCATGCTTTGACCCACGTACCCTATGGCATCAGCCTGTCACCGCCCCGGTGGTCCGCAATGACCAGCGGGATCATCCGCGTCGGCATCGCCGGCTGGACCTATGAACCCTGGCGCGGCGTCTTCTACCCGAAGGGCCTGAAGCGCGAGCAGGAGCTCGAGTACGCCGCCAGCCAGTTCCGCTCGATCGAGATCAACGGCACCTTCTACGGCCTGCAGAAGCCGGATGCGTTCGCGCATTGGGCGGACCAGGTGCCGGCGGATTTCGTGTTCTCGGTCAAGGCGCCGCGCTACATCACCCATATCCTGCGGTTGCGCGACCCGCTGGTGCCGCTGGCCAACTTCATCGCCTCCGGGCTGCTCCGCCTCGGCATTCATCTCGGCCCGATCTTGTGGCAGTTCCCGCCGAACTTCCGCTTCGACCCCGGGCGGATGGAGGCATTCCTGCGCCTCCTGCCGCAGGACACCGAAGCGGCGGCGAAGCTGGGTGCGAAGCACGACGGCAAGCTGCACGCGGCGGCCGCGCTCGAGATCGGGTCGAAGCGCCCGATGCGTCACGCTATCGAGATCCGGCATGAGAGCTTCCGCTGCGCAGCCTTCATCGACATGCTGCGGGCCTGCAACGTGGCTCTGGTCTGCGCTGATTCGGTCGAATGGCCGCGGCTGATGGACGTCACTTCCGACTTCGTCTACTGCCGGCTGCATGGATCGGAGGAGATCTATGCCAGCGGCTACGACAACGCCGCCCTGGACGCCTGGGCGGGCCGCGTCCGCGCCTGGGCGGCCGGCGGCGAACCGGAGGATGCCGAGCGTATCGGCGGCAGGTCCAAGCAGCGCAAACGGGACGTGTTCGTGGTCTTCGACAACGACAAGAAGGTCCGTGCCCCTGCCAACGCATTGGAACTGATGCGACGCCTGCGCACGTGACCGCCGGTCAAGCGACGTGTAGCCTGCCGGATAACAACGCACGGGAAACATCATGAGCCTCGAAGCAACCGCCCGTCCCGCCGCCACCGTCCTGCTGTTGCGGGACGGCGCAGACGGCATGGAAGTGTTCATGGTCGTGCGGCACCACGCGGCGGACTTTGCCTCCGGCGCCTTGGTGTTTCCCGGCGGCCGCGTCGAGGACACGGATTACGAACTCGCCGCCCGGATTTTGGACCGGGACGATCCGGAGGAGACCGAAACCGAGGAACCCGAAACCGTGGCGCTGGCGTTCCGTATCGCCGCCATCCGCGAGACGTTCGAGGAATGCGGCGTGCTGCTGGCGCGGCCGGGCGGCTCCAGCAAGCTGATCAGCGCGGCCAAGCTGAAGCGGCTGGATGAGCAGCATCGCGCGGCGCTGAATGCCGGGTCCATCGGCTTCGACACGGTCCTTGAGTCGGAGGAACTGGTGCCCGCCCCGGACCTGCTGGTGCGCTTCGCCCACTGGATCACGCCGGTGAACCAGCCGAAACGCTACGACACGCATTTCTTCCTCGCCGCCGCACCGGCGGAGCACCTGGCGATCCACGACGGCTACGAAGCGGTCGATTCAATCTGGATCACCCCGCAGCAGGCGTTGGCCGACGCCGAAGCCGGACGCTTCAAGCTGGTTTTCGCCACGGCAAAGAACCTGGAGAAGCTGGGACGCTCCCGCAGCGTGAAAGAAGCCATGGAAACCGCGCGGAACGCAAAAATCGTCACCGTCCAGCCACGCGGCACGCGGCTGGAGGGCGGCAAGCGGCTTTTGCGGATTCCGCCGGAAGCAGGCTATGGCGGCAGCGAGTTCATCGTGGAGATGCCGCCAGCCTCATAGACAGTTTTAGAGTCTACGCCCGTTGTTGATGCGAGCGTGGCTCGTGGTCTTCTTCTGTTTGATTTGGTTTTAGCCGACCAGAGGCGTCGGCGGAAGAAACGATCAGGCTACCAGCTTGACCGGAGTTCTCGCCTCGAAGGCATCGGCGAAGCGGGTGCAGACTTCCCGCGCATCCGTCTCATCGACCTCATCAACGCGGAGAAAGAGTTTGTCAGTCAGACGCTCGTAAAGGCCCTCGCCGTTACGCGAGTAGAAGCGGGTTCCGGAAACCGGTTGCCACATGTCGTTCATTCTCGTCCCTCCTCATCCTGCAACCTCGCCATCTTGGCGTAGCGAGACGCCGTGGACGCGGAACCCTTCCGACAAAAACCTGCCCTTGTCAATATCCAGTGTGGCGGCCGGGAAACAATCCTGGCATGTTCGTGAGACGCGGACTACATACGCAGTCAAATGCCCGTGAGATGCACGTTGGTGTGCATCGCAACATGGTTTTCTCCAGGCAAAGGGACGGCGCCACCGCCCATCCCGCCAATGATTACGGCTCTTATGGCGGCGCTTGTTGGTCTTCGCGAAGCGGGCACCGGCCTGTCATCCCGTCATGGCGGGCGCATGTGCACCATCCATGCCTTTGCGGTGCGGGTGGGTGCAGCGGTTGCGTCTAATGCGGAAGGCCCGGCGGCTCCAGCAACCAGCGCCTTATAAGCCGGACTTATTAAATAGCCCCAACCGCCCGCCATGACGGTTGCGCGGTGCTACTGGCCGGAACCGGAGCCGGTGCCCGTCATGTTGGAGGTTCCCGCCGCGGGCGGACCGCCAGGGGTCGCACCGGGAACCCCGTTGCCGGAAGCCGAACCGCCGCCCGGCGCGGTGCCGGCGCTGCTATCGTTCGAACCCGCCCCGGCGGACGCGTTGCCGCTGGCCTGCGAGCTGCCGCCGCCTCCGGCCGGCGCTCCGACCGGTCCGGGCACCGAAGCGGCGCCCGGACCGGACTGCATGGCCGCGCTGCCGCCGTAACCGGTGGCGGACCCGGAAGCACCTGTCCCGGATATCCCGGCGCCCGTGCCGCCGCCCGCTGCGCCGCCTCCCGCTGCGCCACCGCCGCCTCCGCCCGCGGCGTACGCGGACAGCGGCGACACGGTCAGGGCCAGCGCCAGGAACGCAGCCACAGTCTTGTTCCACATCGTCTATCCCTTTCCGCTGCCGCGGCGAGGCGCGGCTTCGAGGCTTGAACGCGCCAAAGCCGGGAGGCGGTTTCGCGTCCCGACAGGCCCTCACGCCAATTCGCGGGCGGACCCGGCTAATTCAGCCGCGGATCGGGAACCCGCGCCGCCACCAGCACATCCACGGCGGTGGCGCCGACGGCCAGAAGGGCCTCGGTGCAGGCATTGGCGGTGGCACCCGAGGTCATGACATCGTCGATCAGCAGGACGGTCCGGTGGCTGACGCCGGCGGCGCGGTTCGGCCTGACCCGGAGCGACCCGGCGACCTCGCGGGCGCGCTCCTCCGGCATTTTGTCATCCAGCGGGGCGGTGCGGCGGGTGCGCTGCAGAGCGTCCGGCAGCACCGGCTTGCGCACCAGTCGGCCGACTGCGAAAGCCAGCACCGCCGCCTGGTTGTACTTGCGATGAAACAATCTGCGGCGGTGCAGCGGCACCGGCACGATGACATCCGCCCGCTCCAGCAGGTGCTGCCCGGCCCGCACCAGCATCGGCGCCAGTATCGGCGCCAGGTCGAGCCGGTCGCCGTGCTTGAAAGGCAGGATCAGGCGGCGTCCCTGCTGATCGTAGCGCAGCGCCGCCCGGGCCTGGCGGAACAGCGGCAGGCGCTGGCGGCAGCCGGGGCACAGCGCCGCATCGCCGCCCTGCTCCGCCGCGGCGAACGGTACGCCGCAGCGGACACACATCGGCGCGCTGATGAACCCGGTGCGGCCGAAGCAGCCGGGGCACAGTTCGCCCTGCACCGCGACAGGCTCGTCGCAGGCGGCGCAGCGCGGCGGCACCAGGAAATCCACCGCCGCCCGGCCGAACCGGCGCAGCCAATCCGCCGGCGCGGGATTAGCCGCCGTCTTGACCGGGGATGCCAAAGACCACCGTCCCGTCGCGTTCGATTTCATGCACCAGGTCGATTTCCCAGGACAGGTAGGCGTGCATCGCCGCCTCGATGCCGGAGTTGCGGTCGTAGGGCCGCAGGTAGAAGTCGATGCAGGCCTCGTCCGGCGGATTGGTCTTGTCCTTGACCAAGGGGCGGCCAAAGGCGCGCCACGCCTCGGTGCCGCCGTCGAGAACCCGGACCTCCGCCGCCGGCGCCAACGCCTGGACCTCCGGCACCGCCAGGCGGGCCAGCATGCCGTCCGGCGAGGTGATCGCGACATGCGCGGCGGCGGCGAGTTGCGGCCGCAGCGTCTCCAGCCGACCGCGCACGCCCCAGACGGCGCCGGGGATATGGCCGTCGCGGAATTCGACGCTGCGGGCGAGGTCCAGCACCAGGGTGCGGGCGCCGCTGTCCAGCAGGTGCAGCAGGCCGGGCACGTCGAGCAGGTTCACCGGCGCCGCCAGCTCCGGCACCGGCACCGCGGCGGAACCGGTGGCCTTTACCGCCTCCAGGCCGCCTTCCACGACGAACACGTCGCGATGGCCCATCTGGCGCAGCCAGGCGGCGGACATGCGGGCGCGCACGCCGGTATCGTCCACCAGCACGATGCGGGCGTTGCGCACGCCGATGAAGGCATCGGTCGCCTGGATGAGCTGGCCGCCCGGGGCGTTGCGGCTGCCCGGCCGGTGGCCGGCGCGGAATTCCGCCGGGTCGCGCACGTCCAGCACATACAGGGTGCGGTCGGGATCGTCCTCGAACCGCGTCAGGTCGAGCGGGCCGATGACACCGACGCCGGACTGTTCCGCGAACGCCTGCGCGCGCTGCAAGGCCAGGGCGGCGGTGTTCGGGGTGCCGGGCTGGTATTTGTCGGTCCGTCCACGGTCGCAGCGCAGGCCGGCGAGGTCCCAGCCCATGGTGCCGTTGCGCAGGGCGACGACCTTGTTGGGGATGCCGGCGCGGCGGAGGCTCTCGGCGCCGAGGATGCTGCGGGTACGGCCGGCGCAGTTGACCACGACCAGGGTGTTCGGATCGGGGGCGATGTCGCCGATGCGGTAGGCCAGCTCGCCGCCCGGCACGCTGATCCCGGTCGGGATCGACATCCGGGTGAATTCCTCCATCGTGCGGCTGTCCAGCACCACCATGTCGCGGCCGGAATCGATCCAGGCTTTCAGCTCGCGCGGATCGACGCTTTCGGTGCCGTAGTGGTGCTCGACCCACTCGCCGAACGCCTTGGAGGGGACGTTGACGCCGCTGAACAGCACGTTGCCGGCTTCTTCCCAGGCCTTGCCGCCGCCATCCAGCACGGAGACATCGGTAAAGCCGGCGGAGTCCAGCCAGGCGGCCAGGGCTTCCGCGGCGCCGCGCCCGTCATCGACGCAGCACACCCGCACGGTTGGCCGCGGCAGCAGCGCCCGCGCCCGGATCTCCTTGCGCGCCAGACCGCACGGCACCGCCCAGAACAGGTGCGACGTCCCGAACTCGCCGTCCTCGCGGGCGTCCAACAGGGCGAGTTCCTGTCCGTCGCCGATCCAGCCGAGCAACGTCTCGGGGGTGATGCGGTTCATTTGTGCATCCTATGGTTGTGGCGGAGCGTAGAACCCGAGGGGTGGGTTGGCAAGGCATGTGGGGGAGCGCACATGCACATGCATGGACTCAATGCTGGTATTTGATCGCACCGCGGTGCGCCGCCACCGCGATCGGGCCGCGCGCACTGTTGACGCCGTGGCGGACGTGCTGCGCGACGCGGCGGAGCGGCTGCTCGATCGTCTGGACGACACCACCCGCAGATTTTCCGACGCGCTGGATGTCGGCGGGCGCGGCGTGGTGGCTCCGCTGCTGCGGCAACGCGGGATGCGTGTGGTCAGTTGCGACCTGTCCGCCGCGATGGCGGCGCGCAACGGCGGCCCGGGCGTGGCGGCGGACGAGGAGTTCCTGCCGTTCGGCCCGGGCAGCTTCGACCTGGTGGTCGCCAGCCTGTCGCTGCACTGGGTGAATGACCTGCCCGGGACGCTGCTGCAGATTCGTCAATCGCTGCGGCCGGGCGGGTTGCTGCTGGCCAGCCTGCCGGCGCTGGGCACGCTGGCGGAACTGCGCTCCGCATTGACCGAGGCGGAGGATGCGGTGTCGGGCCGGGTGTCGCCGCGGGTATCGCCGTTTCCGGAACTGCGGGACTGCGCGCATCTGCTGCAGCGGGCTGGCTTCGCCGTGCCGGTGGCGGATGTGGAGGATATCCGGCTGCTGTATGCGAACCCGTTCGCGCTGCTGACCGAATTGCGGGCGGCGGGGGAGACGAATGCTATCCGCCAGCGGGCGCGGTCGGTGCCGGCGCGGGATTTATTCCCGGCGGCGCTGGCGCGGCTGCCGGCTGAGGACGGGCGGGTGGCGGTCACGCTTCGGATGGCGGTGATGACGGGGTGGGCGCCGGATCAGTGAGGTGGCCGGGTTTGACCTCATCACGGCGCGAAGGATGCGTCAGGTCGGATGGGCAGGATCGCTCAGGCCGCGACAGGCGGTGCGACCTCGGCCCGGATGCGCGCGCCCTCGGCGCGTTCGGCGACCTCCAGTTCGTAGGCTTTTTGCAGGTTGAGCCAGAAGCCCGGACTGGTGCCGAAGTGCCGGGCGAGCCGAAGGGCCGTCTCGGCTGTCACCGCGCGGTCACCCGCCAGGATCGTCGTGATGCGGTTGGGCGGCACACGCAGCGCCATGGCCAGAGCGTGTGCGGACAGGCCGAGCGGTTCGAGGAAATCATGCCGCAGGACCTCGCCCGGAGGCGCCGGCGGCAGGCGCCCGGGTCGCTCTCGGCCAGCGCCTGCGCGAGATGACTGTCGGGCTCCTGGAGGACCCATTTCAGCGCGACGCTGGCATCGACAACCAGTGCCAATCTCAGCTTTCCACGGTGCGAGACGTATCCCGCGACTCCCGCAGGAGTTCGACGGAGCTGGCGGATCCCCGGCCGGAGGTGCGGCGGCGGAAATCCGCCAGGCGTTCCGCTGCCGCGGCTCGCGGGGATGGCCGCGCCGCGGCGATCAGCGCGGAACGTAGAATCTCGCGGTGCTCCGCTTCGGCTGATCGCCCGTGCTCGGCGGCGCGAATGCGGAGGGCACGGACGACGTCGTCCTCGAGATTGCGAACCGTGAGAGTGGCGCCTCTCGTCGGATGCCCTTCGCTCCCGCACCCCTTGCGGACCCGGAAGGTAGCGATGGCGGGACTCCGTATCGAGGCCGCCCCCCGATCGCTTGACCAAACCCGGCCATGGTCTAGAAGCCCTCCCGGCAAGGAGAGAGCGTCTTGAACAAGCCCATCGGACTCAACAGCCTGCGCAGCGGACCCAGCGACCGCGGCCGTTTCGGTGAATTCGGCGGCCGTTTCGTCGCGGAAACGCTGATGCCGCTGATCCTGGAGGTCGAGCGCGCCTATACCGAAGCCAAGGCGGATCCTGCGTTTGAAGCCGAACTCGGGCAGTACCTGACGCATTACATCGGCCGCCCCAGCCCGCTGTGGTTCGCCGAGCGCCTGACGAAGCACCTCGGCGGCGCGAAAGTTTATTTCAAACGTGACGAGCTGAACCATACCGGCAGCCACAAGGCCAACAACTGCATGGGCCAGATCCTGCTGGCCCGCCGCATGGGCAAGACCCGCATCATCGCCGAGACCGGCGCCGGCCAGCACGGCGTCGCCACCGCCACCATGTGCGCGCTGTTCGGGCTGCCCTGCACCGTCTACATGGGCGCCACGGACGTGGAACGCCAGGCGCCCAACGTGTTCCGCATGAAGCTGCTCGGCGCCGAGGTGAAGCCCGTCACCTCGGGCGCCGGCACCCTGAAGGACGCCATGAACGAGGCGATGCGCGACTGGGTCGCCAACGTCTCCGACACCTATTACCTGATTGGCACCGTTGCCGGCCCGCACCCCTATCCGATGATGGTGCGCGACTTCCAGTCGGTCATCGGCGAGGAAGCCAAGGTGCAGATGCAGCAGGCCGAGGGCCGCCTGCCCGACGTCGCGGTCGCCTGCATCGGCGGCGGCTCCAATGCCATGGGGCTGTTTCATCCGTTCCTCGACGACGAGTCCGTCCGCCTTATCGGCGTCGAAGCCGGCGGGCACGGGATCGAGACCGGCCAGCATGCCGCCAGCCTGACCGGCGGACGCCCGGGCGTGCTGCACGGCAACCGCACTTACCTGCTGCAGGACGACGACGGCCAGATCATCGAGGCGCACAGCATCAGCGCCGGGCTGGATTACCCCGGCATCGGCCCGGAACACTCCTGGCTGCACGATATCGGCCGCGTCGAGTATGTCTCGGCAACCGACCAGGAGGCGTTGGCGGCGTTCCAGTTGTGCACACGGACCGAGGGCATCATCCCGGCGCTGGAGCCGGCGCATGCGCTGGCCTACGTCACCAAGCTGGCCCCGACCTTGCCGGCGGACCAGATCATCCTGATGAATTTGTGCGGCCGCGGCGACAAGGACATCTTCGCCGTCGCCCAGCACCTGGGGGTCAAGCTGTGAGCCGTATCGCCGCCCGGTTCGCCGAGCTGAAAACCCGGGGCCGCGGGGCGCTGATCCCGTTCCTGGAGGCCTGGGACCCGGACCACGCCACCTCCATGGCGCTGCTCCGCGGCATGCCCGAAGCCGGCGCCGATCTGATCGAGATCGGCATGCCGTTCACCGACCCGATGGCGGATGGGCCGATCATCCAGGCGGCGGCGAAGCGCGGGTTGGCGGCGGGGGCGAAGGTCGCCGGCGTGCTGGAGATGGTGCGCGCGTTCCGGGAGGCCGACGAGGCGACGCCCGTGGTGCTGATGGGGTATCTGAACCCGATCCTGTCCTACGGGCCGGAGCGGTTCTGCGCCGATGCCGCCAGGGCGGGCGTGGACGGGCTGATCATTGTCGATCTGCCGACGGAGGAAGCCGATCTGCTGCTGCCGTTCAGCTCGGCGAACGGGCTGGACTTCATCCGGCTGATCGCGCCGACGACGGATGATGCGCGGCTGCCGCATGTGCTGAACGGCAGTTCGGGGTTTGTGTATTACGTCAGCATCACGGGTGTGACCGGCACGGTGACGGCGTCGGTGGAGCATTTGCAGGCGGCGATCCCTCGGATCAGGAAGGTGACCGATCTGCCGATAGCGATCGGCTTCGGGGTGCGGACCCCGCAGCAGGCCGGTTCGGCGTCGCGGATCGCCGATGCCGCGGTGGTGGCGTCGGCGCTGATCGACACGCTGTCGGCGCATCTGGACGCGGACGGCAAGGCGTTGCCGGGGGCGGTGGAGGCGGTGCTGGATCAGGTGCGGGGGTTGGCGGCGGCGGTAAGGAAGCCGAAGGTTTAGCCATCTGGTGTAGACCCGTTCCGGCTGGAGTTGTGGCAGACTTGGCGCATCAAGCCGGATTCGCTCCCATGCTGACGCCCTTCCTGACCGAAAAGTCGCTCGCCGCCGCCGCGGTCAGCCTGGCCGACGATGGCCTGACCACGAACGACCCCGATTTGGGCGGGTTGTTGTCCGCCATTCGGCTCGGCGGGGATCCGTTGGGCGACGCTTTCACTGCACTGCGATCGCCGGCCGAGCGCAGGAAAGAGGGTGCGGTCTATACACCGCCGGCAATCGTCCGATCGATGCTGGCCTGGGCGCTGGATCAGGCAACACCGGCACGTGTCGTCGATCCGGGCGCCGGCTCCGGCCGATTTCTGGTCGCGGCCGGGCATGCCTTTCCCGCGGCCGAACTGGTTGGGATTGAACTGGATCCTCTGGCAGCCAGGCTGTTGCGGGCGAATCTGGCGGCAAGCGGCCTGGCGGAACGCGCCATCGTGATGGAAGCCGATTATCGCTCGGCCCGGTTGCCCGTCATCAGCGGCCGGACGCTGTTTATCGGCAATCCGCCCTATGTCCGTCACCACGGCATCAGCCCGGACTGGAAGACCTGGTACCGCCAGACGGCGGCCAAATTTGGCATCCAGGCCAGCGGGTTGGCGGGCCTGCATGCGCATTTCTTCCTGCGCACGCTACAGCTCGCCCGGGCGGGTGATTTCGGCGCGTTCATCACCGCGTCCGAGTGGCTGGACGTGAACTACGGCGCGGCGGTGCGGCGGATGCTGACCGAGCGCCTGGGTTGCGTGGGTCTGCACGTGCTGGAGCCGGCCGCCATGCCGTTTGCGGGTTCTACCACGACGGGCGCGATAACCTGCTTTCGCGTCGGATCGAAGCCGGCGGCGATGCGAGTCCGTTCGGTCGCCTCGGCCGGCGCGCTCAATCGGCTTGCCGAGGGGGACGAGGTTCCGCTGTCGCGCGCCGCGACCACGTCGCGCTGGTCGGTGCTTCTGCGGCCTGCCGAACCAGCCGGACGGTCCGATTTCGTGCCTCTCGGCGAACTTGTGCGGGTGTCGCGTGGCCAGGTGACCGGTTGCAACCGTGTCTGGATAGCGGGTGACCACGCCAGGCACCTGCCGAAGGAGGTCCTGGTCCCGACGATCACCAAAGCCCGCGAACTTATCGCGGCTGGAGAGGAACTTGGCGCGGATGCGCCGCTTCGCTGCGTCGTGAACCTGCCCGTCGATCTCGATGAGATCGACAGCCGGCATCGTGCGGACGTGGACCGGTTTCTGGTCTTGGCAGCGCTCCTGGGCGCTGACACCGGCTATATCGCGCGCCACCGCCGGGCTTGGTGGTCGGTGCAGCTTTATGAGCCGGCCCCGATGGTTTGCACCTATATGGCCCGGAGACCGCCGGCCTTCGTCCGGAACGTGCGCGGCGCGAGGCATCTGAATATCGCGCATGGCCTGTATCCCCGGGAGCCGTTGACCGAAATTCAAATGCGGCAGTTGTTGGCGTTCCTGAGAAGAAACGTGACGGTGGCGGCAGGCCGCACCTACGCTGGCGGATTGACGAAATTCGAGCCGCGCGAGCTTGAGCGCATCCCGGTTCCTCGGCTAGACGCTCTGGATGCAATCGCCACCGATATGGACCGAGTCGCAAATCCGGCTTGATGCCGCAACGGCACGCAGTGCTTTTCGCGCTGAGCGTCTTGTTGAGCCGCTGGAGCGCTGGCAGGCAACCATCCGGCGCTATCGTGGCGCATTCGAACGATTGTTTAATCAGTACAACGTTGCAGACATCAAGGCGCTTACGGCAGCGCAACTTGCGGACATATTCGCGACGAAGATCGACCAGATCGCGCCACCGGCCGAAGGAGGCACACGGCCGACGGAGGCAAAGAAACTGGCGAATGAGAATCTTGGCGCACCACTGCGCTACCTGGCAGGACCGCCGATCTCGGAGGACGATCTTGCTGTTCTCGCCGAGGTCTCATCCATCGCACCGGCGGCGCTGAGAAGCGATTCCGATGCAGCAGGGCGAGTTCTGGCTACCATCGTTCAGGCTTTGGACACGACCCGCTTTGCCTGGATCGCGGAAAACCGGCCGCCCACCGATCTCGAAAAGACGATCGCCATCGCAACCTCGGCCGCGCTCATCACCGCGCAGCGGGTATCAACCGATCGGCGGAACGAGGGCAAGGACAAGCAGGAAACACTGGTCAAGTCGTTTCTTACCAGCATGGGCTTCACTGCTGCTCCGTCGCGGACTATCAACACCCTGGACGACGCTCCTCTTCGGGGCCAGTTCTGTGGCGAAAGCAAGGTCGGCACCCGCAAGGCCGACGTGGCGGTGCGGCTTCATGACGGGCGGCTGATGCCGATCGAATGCAAGGTGTCGAATAGCGAGGTCAACAGCGTCAAGCGTATCAACAACGATGCCGCGGCCAAGGCGGTGACATGGCGGCGTGAGTTGGGAATCAACCAGGTCGTGCCGGTTGCCCTGATGTCGGGCGTGTTCAAAGTCGCGAATCTGGTGCAGGCTCAAGAGGCCGGGCTGACGCTGTTCTGGGCGCACGACCTGGATCGATTGCGGACCTTCATCGAGAACACGAGAACAATCAGATAATACCAACCGGCGAGACAGACACTCCCGGACGCAGCCTCGCGGGCCTGCGCGCCATGACGATACCGGCGGCCTTATCAGAACCCGATACTTCCGCCAGCCGCTCTATTCCTTCCCCTTGCTGGTCAGCACCGAATACACCTGGTCGCTGAAATTATTGAACTGAATAACCTTCTGCACGCCCTGTACTTGCGTGTCCTGCTTAATTACCGGGCAATACGCCGCGGTCAGCGAGTTGACGATGTCCGCCTGTTGCGCATGCGGCGCCGCGGCCTTCACCTTCGGCACGATCTGCTCAGCCACCTGCTCCACATTCACCAGCGTCAGGCCATGCAGAGCATCGCCGATCCCGCTGTGCGGATCGTTCACCACCGCGGCGATCTCCGGCTGGTCGATCTTCGGGCAATCGCCAGCCAAATTCATTGCCGTCACAGTTGCTTTGCGCAGATCGCCGACCATGCCGCCGCCGGCAGTGGCGGGGGCGGCGTTGCCCCAGGTCTGGCGGACATAATTGACCACATCGGCAATGTCATGATCAGTCATGCCCGCACCGATCGCCGGCATGGGCGCATTGCTGCCGCGCGCCTCGATACCGCCCAGCACCACCCGGATCACATCCTGCGGGCCGCCAGCCAGGACCGAGGCATCGCCGACGAGCGAGGCGACCGCGCCCGGAATGCCCTTGCCGTCAAGCTGATGGCAGGACGCGCAATTGTTCAGGTAGGCATCCCGTCCGACCGCCGCCGGGCCGGTAAACGCGGTGTTGTGAGTGTTGTCATAGGTCGTCTTCGCCGGGGTCGACTTCAAATACGCTACCATCGCATGCAGATCGGCATCTGTCAGCTTGCTCAGGCTGTCATGGATCGTCTCGGCCATCGGTCCGTTGGCGACACCGACACCCTGCGCCACGCCGCTCTTGAGGTAGGTCACAAGCTGCTCGTCGGAATACTTCCCGACGCCCTGGCGCACATCGGCAGTGATGTTCGGTGCGTACCAGTTCTGCAATTCACCGCCCTGCAACCGTTCCGCCTCGCTGGAATTGCCCGCCAGGATGCGGCCGTTATGGCAGCCGCCGCAGTGCCCAAGTCCTTCCACCAGATAGGCGCCGCGGTTGATCTCCGCCGACTTCGATGGATCAGGCTGGAACGTGCCCTCGTGGAAGAACAACTGGTTCCATCCTACCAGCCCGGCGCGGATGTTGAACGGGAACTCCATCTTGTTCGGCGGGCGCTTCGACTGCACCGGTTGCAGCGAGAACAGGTACGCCTTGATCGCCAGCACGTCGTCGCGGGTGACCTTGGTGTAGTACGGATAGGGCATCGCCGGGTAGATGTGGTCGCCGTCGTTGTCGATCCCCTCATGTATCGCGCGGTAGAACTGGTCGTCCGTCCAGTTGCCGATGCCGGTTTCCTTGTCCGGCGTGATGTTGGGGGAGGCGATTTGTCCGAACGGCGTGCTCAGGTACAGCCCACCGGCATAAGGCTGGCCGTCCTTCTTGGTGTGGCAGGCGACGCAGTCGCCGGCATCCGCGAGGTATTTGCCGCGAGCGATCAGGTCCGCATTGGCATCGGTCGCGGCCTGCGCCGGCGCGGCGAGCGCCGCACTCAACAGCGTGGCCAGAACGACACTTGTCTGGCATAGGGACGCCATCGCGGTTAGCCCAGCCTGCCGAGTCGCCATGCAACCTCCCGCTCTGCGCCTCATCAACAGAGGCGGACACGCGGGAGACAACGGCACCGGCCCGTCTCGGTTGCGGCGGCGGCCGGGGTCTCACGACGACGTTTGCGAGACGCAAGAGACGGGCGGGGGTTCAGAGTGGGCGTGACAAAAAGGATGACGATGACGACCGAGCATTCCGAGACGATCGTGCCGCGTCAAACGGCCAATCGGCTGTTCCTGCGAGTCGAGCACACCTTGTACTTGGCGCTGGGCATCCTGCTGGTGCTGACCAGCGTGCTGGCGCTGGCCAGTGCCGCGGCGACGTTGTGGAACGGGCTGGGCGAGTGGTCCTCCACCGAAACCGTCTTCGTCGTCATCGATCGGCTGCTGTTCGTGCTGATGCTGATCGAGATCCTGCATACCGTGCGGGTGTCCGTGGAGTCCGGATCGCTGAACTGCGAGCCGTTCCTGGTCGTCGGCCTGATCGCCTCGATCCGGCGCATCCTGGTGATCACGCTGGAGTCGTCCAAGGCGACCCACGAAGGGAACTGGACCGACACCAGCGAGCAGATGTTTCGGACATCGATGACCGAACTGGGCGTGCTGGCGGTGCTGATCCTGGTGATGGTGGCCTCGATCGTCCTGCTGCGGAAGACCAGGCAGCGCAAGAACGGGGGGTCGAACGGCGAGTAGGCAGGAGCGGCGCGCGGGGTTCGGCGCGTCAATCCGCGCTTCGTCCAGGCCAGCCGCCCGACAGCGACCGAGGCGAAAGCCTATCAGACGGGCAGGTGCGTACATGCAGCCGTTCTCACCTCAGCGGGTGAAACGATTATGCGGCCGCCGGGTCCGTAGCCAAACGAATGTACCGTCCTTCCAAGCCTCACCGCCGCTTCAGCAACCCCCGCCGCGGCATCCGGAACGGCAGCATCGCCTGGACGATCGGCATGGTGAACCGGCCCATCGACAGGCTCTCATGCATCGCCGTCACCGGGCCGCCCAGCAGCTCCCCGGTCACCACCGAGCGCGTGTAGAACGGGGCGTCCTCCAGCGTCTCCTTCACCGACGGCGAGTCCAGGCCGATCCGCCGCTCCATCCGCCATCCGGTCTTCGGCAGCGCCACCGAAGGCGGCGGCACGAAATCCTTCACCCCGCCGGCCGAGTCGTATTTCAATGCGATCGAGAACGGCCCGTCCCGCCGCTCCAGGTCGTACAGCACCGCCGTCCCGCCGGGGATCGGGGCGCGGCTCCAGTCCCAGCGGATGAAGTCGTCCTCCAGCGGCCGATCGCCGGAGTTGGTGTCGAAATACGCCGGACCCGACCAGGAGATCCCAGGCTCACCCAACTCCACCTCCACCCGGGCGCAGGGCGCAATCGGCTGCCAGCGATGCCGCCCGGCGGAATCCAGCACCAGGCCGCGGGTCGAAACCGACTCCGGATACAGACGCACCGTCCCCCGCACCCGCCGCGGAATGGGCAGCGGCATGCCGATTTCGTCGAGCCGGATGGTGAGGCCGGCGCCATCCCAGGAGGCGACGCTCTTGCCGATGGCCAGGTAGTCCGGGCTGCGATGCACCGCGGAGGAACCCCGCTCGGTCATCGTCCACCGCTTGGCCTTGCCGTACAGCGCGATGTTCATCGAGCAGTGCTGCAGCGGATCGCCGCCGCCGCCCCGCCGCGCCCAGCGGTAATACGGGGAGAACACGCTGCCGAGGAAGGCGATCAGGGTGATGCCGTATTCCCCGTCATCGCTCAGCCCATCGACATACCACCAGATATAGCCGCGCTCCGGCGGGGTTATCGAGAAGTCAGGTCCTTCAGCACGCTGGCTGCCGCCAGCCGCCCCGACAGCAGCGCCATCGGCACTCCCGGTCCCGGGTGCACGCTGCCCCCCGCCAGGTACAGCCCCTTGAGCGCGGTTTTCGACCCCGGCCGATGGAACGCCGCCATCGACCCGTGCACCAGTTGGCCGAACAGCGCTCCCCCCGTCGCCGGGAACAGCGTGTTGAACTCCGTCGGGCTGGCCGTCTGCTCCGTTCCGCGCTCGACTTTCAGGCCGCACCGCTCCAACTGGGCGAATGTCGTCTTGGCGCATTGTTCGATCTCCGCGGCAGTATATTTGTGGCTGTCGCCGTTGGGCGGGGCGTTGACCTGGATCAGCAGGCGCTCGGGCTGGCCGTCCGGGTTCTGCCCGGGCTGGCCGCGGTCCTGCGCGCATACATAGATGGTGGGGTAGGCCGGCAGCCGCCCGCGCCCCAGCGTGTCCTCGAACTCCGATTTGAAGTTCTCGGCGAAGAAGACGTTGTGGCGGACCAGCGCATACCCTTCGGTCTTGCCGACGACGGCCCAGGTGACGGCGGACAAGGACCGGGTATTCGGCTTGGGCTGTGGCACCGCCTTGATCGCGGCGCGTCCGAAGACGCCGGCCGCGATGGCGCGGAAGTCGGCCGCGCAGACCACGGCGTCCGACTCGATGAACTCCCCGTCCGACAGCCGGACACCGGCGGCGCGGCCGTTCTTGACGACGATCTCGGAGACCTTGGCATTGACCCGGATGTTGACGCCTTTCAGCGCCGCCACGTCGGCCAGGGCCTTGGCGATGCGGATGATGCCGCCCTCGACCAGCCAGACGCCCTCCTGCTCGACACTGACGATCAGCATCAGGGTGGCGGGGG
This sequence comes from uncultured Rhodopila sp., assembly GCF_903944925.1. GTDB lineage: Bacteria > Pseudomonadota > Alphaproteobacteria > Acetobacterales > Acetobacteraceae > Rhodopila. The sequence goes on from NZ_CAJATU010000196.1 coordinate 35,674, forward strand.
CCTCGTAGGGCGACGAACCGGTATAGGTGGCGTAGCGTCCGAACAACTGCAGCAGCCGCGGGTCATGGAAATGCTCGCCGAGCGCCTTCCACAGCGTGGTGAACGGCGAGACGCCCCACATCTTGATGGGATTGCCCGCGGTGGCCAGGCTCAGCGGCGTCGGCCGGGGGGACCGCATGAACGGCCCGTCCAGCATCTTGTGGACCTTCGTGGCGCGGGCGAGGAAATCCCGGAACCCCTGCGCCTCGGCCTTGCCGGCGAAGGCTTCGATGGCCGCGGCGGAGCGTTCCTTGTCGCCGAACAGGTCGAGCGTGCCGCCGCTGGTCCAGCTATGCCGCACCAGCACGTCGCTGCGGTGCAGGGTCAGGTGATCGGTCAGCGAGGTCCCGGCGTCGGCGAACAGGCTCTCGAACACGTCCCGCATCGTCAGCACGGTGGGTCCGGCATCGACGCCGAGCTCGCCGGCGCGGAGCTGGCGGATCTTGCCGCCGCAATACGGGGCAGCCTCCAGCAGGGTCACGGCGATGCCGCGCCGCGCCAGGTCGATGGAAGCGGCCAGCCCGCCGGCGCCGCCGCCGATAATCGTCACACGCGAAGTTCCCACCCGGGCTATGTCCTAATTTCGATGTTGACTTGGCTGTCAAGATGATCTGACACTCCTAATGACAACCAAGGTTTACACGCAAGAGGGGTTCTAACGTCATGGATGCCGTCAGCCGTATCGAGAGAACCCTGTCTGCCTCGCTGGACCGTGTGGGTGGCAAGGACGCTCCGCCGCTGTTGGCCGCCGCCATGCACCATGCCGTTTTCCCGCGCGGCGCACGTATCCGCCCCCGGCTCTGTCTGGCTGTTGCTGCGGCCTGCGGGGGCGACGATCCCGCCGTGGCCGATGCGGCCGCGGCGGCGATCGAGCTGATGCATTGCGCCTCCCTCGTGCATGACGACCTTCCCGCATTCGACAACGCAGATATGCGCC
>NZ_CAJATU010000197.1 GCF_903944925.1 uncultured Rhodopila sp.
CCGTGGTGACGCGGCCGACACCGGTGCAGCAAAAGGCGTTCGATCTGCTGGGCGTCGCGGTGTAGCCAGTAGCAAGCGGCTGAAGCGGCATTTTTTGCAACGCCATCAATGGTTTATGTAAAACTAAAGTAGGAAGTTCGGCCTAGAATGGGGAGGCAAACCATGGTCGCTGGTCAACCACTTCATTCCGTTCACCGAGCAGGATGTTGGCGCGCCCGGACGGTTCGAATCGGCCTTCATGGCGGAATATATCGCAGACCTGACGCTGTCACCTGAGGCCGAAGCTGTGATGGCGGCGGGCAAAGCCATCTGGCGGCAGTTTTTCGCGATCAAGGACGAGCGAAAGGTGCGGGACGATCTCAGGCTGAATCGGCCGGATGTCGGCTGGTATCAGGTCAGGAACGCTATCAAGGCCAGGAACGCCAGCGGCAGCGCGCCTCCTGTGGACTTCTCTGATTTCGACGAGGCTTACCGGGACCTGGGTAACAAGATCCGGCCGCAGGTATATGAGTTCGGATTCTTGCGGACAGACCTGCCGCCTATTGTCGCGACTGCCGAAGCGCCCGAATCTGGGTTGGCGGAAGCTGCCTGAAGGCACTGGTTGGCATAGCGCAAAGCACGCCAAATTCGGTTGATGGCGGGCTAGGCGTGGCATTCCTGATGGATGATTGAAATATTAGCGGACACAAAGATCGACTTAATGGCTGTTTGCCGATTGCTCCCCGTAGCATCCAAGGTGTGTCGCAATGCCATTCAAGTAATATGTTGATAACGCGGCCGTTCGGCGGTTGGGGGAGCGGTGTGATGGCAAATTTGTCGTCGGCCTAGATGTCTCGGCTGCCAAGGCCGTCACTATCACAGACGAGCACGAGCGCCGCTCGATTACACGACCACATCGGGCGAGTGCTTTCAGTTGTTCGCGGGGCACGGACTGGTCGTAGAATGCATATTTCGCCGATCTCTGGCCGGAGACAACCGAAATGACTGCATGCCGCTCGTGTGTGCGCTTAAGTCGATCAACGGGTTGGCACCGAATCTGCTGGATGCCAGGCGTCGCGATGAGCGATGATTCCTGATCGGTGCCGGGAGGCGCAGCAAGGGGTCGACCGTGCCCATGCCCGACGCCTGCGGACCGCTGGTAGTCCGCCAGATGCCTGGTTGGCTGCGTCTGCCCCATCTCCAGACGGGACCGGCAGAGGTCATCCGCGGACGCCGAGGGCCGCATCACCGAGGTCCGGGTGCGCTGTCGGTCCGTGGGCGGCCCGCACCTGCCGGAGCCGCCGCGCTGCCCGGCGGCCAATCTCGTCCGGGATGGCACCAAGGTCATTCAGGCCCGCGATCGGCGCATCGAGCCAGCGCCGTCCTGGCTCCACATTAACCGCCAGCGTTCAAGCGCCGCCGATGCGGCATACCGACCTACGAACCGCTGGCGGATGTCGACGATGACCACGCCATCACCCGTCGGCTGCGGGACGACATCGCCAAGTCAGCCATCAAGCGGCCCTTCAGGGACGCGGCAACTTTCCATGCTGTCGAGCACAATTTCGTCCGCCGGATCTTCCTGGCCTACGCACAGGAGCGGCTGGCGGATTACGATATCCGGTTACCGGGTTCTGGGTGTCGATGAGAACCGTATCCTGGGCGGCGACCGCTTGATGTGTATGGACATCGACGGTGGCAAGCTGCCGGACCTCCTGGAGAAGCGGGACGTCGCGACCAAAACGGCGCACTCGATGGCTGTGAGACAGCCACGATCATCCCTGCACAACCGAAGGATCTGGCCGCCGGAACCCGCACTGCACACCTGAAGTGGCGTCGGCCAAGGCGCGACTTGCCGCCAATCGTCATCGCAGGAACGGTTGCCCGCAGTGGCCGAAGCCATATGAGGCCGTCGTTCGTGCCGATCAATCAGCCTGAGAGAACACAGATCGAACCGATTCCATCTATATAATGGGTAAATGATCGACACGGATGTCCACAAGGACACCCCTGTCGGGCTACACTCCAGATGCCGCTCCCAGCCCGCTGACAGAAACCGGAGAGGCTGTTTGCGATCTGCCACGACCTACGGATGTCAGAACAATTTGGCGCATTCCGTTGTTAAATATTGATTTCTACCCGCCGATGTGACGTAAGCTGTCCGTGCTATCGGCGGTCCTGGTCCCGGAACCTTAAAACGCGTTCTGGGCGACCTCCTCACGGGCCGAGGCACGGTTCGGAGCGGCAGGCGGGACAGAGATGTATTGGTTCGAAGCGGTAGTTAACGTAATAGTTTTGCTTATCAGCGAATTTCGGACGCGGGAAGTGGCTTTCGCGTTCGCCTTTGCGATCCTAATCGTGGGGCTGGTCGGCTATATCATCATGGTTTTCCGGCCGCACCATGCCCTGGTGCGAGCCGTCCGCGGCGCAACAAAGGCCGTGCAAGTTGCCGCGCGCGAGAGTTCGACCGACGAAGATAAGCTTGCGAAGCTCCAGAAGCGCCTGTCGAAAACCCCATTCTCGGCGCCGCCTGGCAGGCATATAGAACCGGATTGCGCAAAAACAGCAGAGTGGACGGCGGCTACGTAAACCTCGTCGACCCGCATGCCTGGTTCGCGCTCGAACGGCTACCAGGCCGCGGTTACGAGAAGTGGGCAACCACGATGGCTGGGGTATCGCTGACCGTCGGTCTGCTGTTCACGTTCGTTGGCCTTTCGGCGGCGTTGTTCCAAGTCGGCGGCGCAGGTGCCGACACAAACCAGCTGCGTCTGGCGATCGCCGAGATCCTCCAGATCAGCTCGGCAAAGTTCATCACGTCAATGGCTGGAATCGTTGCCTTCATCGCCTGGACCTTGGTCGCACGGGCGCACGCATCGTCACAAGCCAAAGCTGTTCAGGCATTCGCCGCCGGGGTTCAGCAACTCACCGCCTATACGACACCGGAAGCCCTTCTGCTCGAGCAGGTGGAGCAGAGCCGCGAGCAGAATGAACGACTGAAGCATCTGGCAGATGAGATGGCGGTCGCGTTTGACAGGACAGTCGGTCAAAGGCTTGACGCACTTCCGGCTGCCGTCGGTGCTGCATTGCAGCCAGCCATCGAGAAGTCCGTCCAACCTCTCATCGACGCCGTTGAGGGCATGGGCACCACAATTGGCTCCGGAAACCATACAGCCCTGGAGAACATGATCACGGGCCTGGTTTCAGGCGTGCATGACGCGACAGGCCGGGAAATGGCGTTGCTTGTCGAGGCTATGCGGGAGGCCGCGGCGGAGCTTAGGACCGCAAAGTCCGGCATCGGGGCCACGGGAGCCGAGTTTGGCGATCTACTGGCGCGGGCGGCGGCTGGAATGGAAGCGGCCTCCATCCGGATGGCAGAAGCCATGGAGCGGCGGGCGGGCGAAATTGAAGGTCGAATTCAGCGTATAGACAAAACCCTCGAAGTCGGCGCATCCAGATTCGACAGCATGGGCACCGCCATGTCTCACCAGATGGCGGATGGCCTCGCTAAGGCCATGGAGGTTATTGCCGCCGCGGCACGTGAGGGTGCCACGACGGCGCGCGAACAGGCACAGGCCGGGCTGGCCCCGGTGCTGGCGGAACTTAACGGCCTCATTTCCCGAATTCGAGCATCGGCTGAGGACAGCCGGGGCGCACTGGTGGCCGGTGGAAGCGCGGCCGCCCACGAGATCGGTGCCGCCATGACCAACGTTAGCGCGAAACTGACGGAGGCGTCCACCGAAGCTTCCGGCGCGGTCGCGCAGTCGTTCCGGGTGGCTACGTTGGCCATGACGAAGGCGGTCGAAGACGCGGTCGCCGGATATCAAGCTGCGACAAATTCGCTGGCGGCACGGCTGGCCGTGGTCGAGGACGGCTTCCGCTCGCTGGAGCAGATGGTCAGGACCAACGTCGGACAGCTCGAGGCGGCCGGTGGTGCCCTGAGCGGCGCCGGGCAGACGTTCAGAACGGCCAGCGACCATCTTCAGCGCACCGCCGCGCCCATAGCTTCAACGGTGACTTCCATCGAATCCGCTGCGAATGGCTTGCAAGAGGCGCTTCGTCTTGTCACCGACACCAATTCAGTCATCCGCGAAACAGCGGCCGCGATGGCCGCCTCGTCCGAAGCGACGCTAAACGCCTTCCGGGGTTACGAACAGCGCTTCGCGGGCGTTGACGACAGCCTGGCGGCGACTTTCGGGCACATGAGGGACGGAGTGGTCCAACTCGGAGACCAGGTCAAAGAGGTGAACAGGCAATATCAGGAGGTCCTCGCACGCGCCGTGGATCATCTTCGCATTGGCGTGGAGGATCTCTCCGAAGCGCTGGAAGGCGCTGGGGACAGGGTTCGGACTCCGGCCTGACATGTTCACCCGCATTCCGCCCCGTAACGAGGAGGAGCAGAAGGACATCTTCGCTCCTGTCGCCGACCTGATGGTCGGCGTCGTCTTTATCTTCATCATCCTTATCCTGGCGCTATCACTCAACCTTGCGACGGAGCAGACGGTGCCTCGGAGCACATACGACCGGGTTGTGGAGGAGAACGCGTCACTGAAGCAGCAGCTGGCGGTCAGCCGGGCCGACGTCAGCCGTCTCGTCGACGTCGTCAGGTTCGTCAGGGACAGCCAAGTAGCGCCGCTCTTGCAGCGTCTTTCGAAAGCCGATCAAACGAGAACCGCCATTCTGGCCGATATGCAGTCGCGGCTCGCAGCGCTCAACGTGGAAGTCAAAGTCAATCCCGATGCAGGCACGTTGAGCCTTCCGAGCAGCAAACTCTTCGATAGCGGACAGGCAGACCCGACCGTCCCGACCGGACGCGACACGATTCTCAAGCTCGGACAGGTGATGGCGGATGTGCTGCCGTGCTACGCGCCGGCGATGGCGGGCGGCCCGGACCCTTCAGCGTGTCCGGCCAGTGGTGATTTCAGTAATGTAAGCGCCGCCTATATCGAGGGCCACACGGACGTCTTTCCTTACGGTTCGGTCACCGGACGCTTTCGCAACAACTGGGACCTCTCGGCAGGTCGAGCCATTGAGGCGTTTACACTCATCCGGGACCACTATGAAAAACTCCGGACGCTCAAAAATGGGGACGGCGATGCCATCCTGGGCGTGAGCGGTTATGCGGACACCCGTCCGCTGGGCCGATCAGCCACCGATCGCCAGGCACCGGCCGCAGCGGAACGCGATAGGCGGATCGAGGTCCGCATCATGATGTCGACCAACCAGGAATTCGTCAGCGCCGTCCTCAACGAACTCAATCTGCGGCTCAGGAGTGTGGATGAGCTTGTTCGCTGAACTCGGCAAGCCGCGGCCGAGAATTCCGGTTCCGCCACTTCCTAACGGCCACGGCCCTCTCGAAAAGGCGGCTGAACGGGCTGTTGCGTCCTTTGGCGGCGTTGCGAAGGAGCCTCGCCTCCCTGAGAACCTCATCGCGCACGTGCTGACCATGCTCGCCCCTTCCGGACCGGGTCTCCGGGGCCTCACGAGACGTGAACTCAAGGTCGTGCCGTATCTGATATGGGGCGACGATTGTTCTTGGCGCAACGACACCCGGTTTTTGTCGGATTTCCTCGCGTTGGCCGACACGGAGCGGAGCGGCCCGAGGCGGATCTGGCGCCATTTCGTGCTCAATTTCGATGCTCAAAGCCCGGCTACGAAGATTACGGCGGCCTGGCTTCAGGACCGCCGTGAACGGCTACCGGAACTGCTTAGCCTGTTTACCGACCGGCAACGCCTCCTAGATGTCGACGCAGCAGCAGCCACCATGGCGATTTCCAATTTCGAGAGCAGCCGGTTCCTTGCGGACCTGGAGCAACTCGGCTTGGGCGCGACTATATTGCGTTCATCCGCGGTCTGCATGTCTATCCTCCAGGCTGCGGGACGCTTTCTGTCAGACCGCGCGGCTCCGGATGATGCCCTGACCAGGTTGGCCGCTCTGCTGGCGGACAACCCTAATCAAGCCGTCGCCGCGGCGAGGTGCGACCAGCATCTCCGCTCCGGAGCGCTGCGCGCCTTGGTCGACGGCTTGGTCGACTGGCAACAGGACAGAGGATCCCGCGTTAACCCGGAGCCAGTGCTGTCATTTCTGCTCGCCCTGAACGGTGATCCGAGGTTCGTGCCGGCTAGCTGGTATGGCCAGGTAGCCGATAAATCCGTGCGCACCGTCGAAAGCTGGCTCAGCCGCGAGACAATCGAGGCGTTTTTCCGCGTCATCGATGCGCTCAAGACTGACAAGGAATCGATGTGGCGCGCGCGCCACCGCTTCTGGAAGACCTACCTGCCCGAGATCGACGGCGCCTGGCTCATTGCCGGACCGCGGGCGGAGGCCGAAGCCGCCAGACAGAATGTCGGCAAATTCGCCAAATTCGAGGGAAAAGGCACCCTGCGGGATCACTGTGGCCTGCTCATGCGACTGGGAAAGGTGCTCGTCATGGAAATGAACCGGGACGGAAGCGCCATCTTCTGGACGGAGGGATCTTACGGTCTCCCCGGCATGTTCCAACCGGTCTACAATCGCAGCGAATATCGGGACAACGCGGACGATGTCGACGTTGTTGTCCTGCGCCACCAGGGCCGTTGGGAAGACAGATTCAGCAAGCATATCGTCCAAATGGGCGGTCCGCTGGTCAGGGGTTATTGGTGATGGCTGGCGTCGTCCTGAATTGGTCGCCGATGCTCAACGGCATCGCTTTCACGCTGACGCGGTCCGGGGTACTGGGGCTTGGGAAGGGCAGGGTGTCCGTTGCCGACTGGACGCCTGACCTCCACCCGGGAGTGGGCTTACTCAAGCTACTGCTCGATAACGATGCGGCGGAAGTCCGAGGGGACGCCACCTGGCTCTGCCACGCCACGATCGCCTGTATGCCGCAGGCCGAAACCGAGATCCTGGGACTTCCGCCCCGATGCCCTTACCCGCTCAGGCTCGAGGCGCAGGGCGCGATATCCGACCTTGTATTCCGCATCGAGGTGTCATGGCTCGACCGCAACGGCAACCCCCAACCCGGTCTGAAGCGCTCGGGGGTCATTCTGGAAAGCGTCACGGAGCGTTACCTCGTAGTCGAGCCGATCTTCTCTGTCGTCGAGGAGGTCGAGGCACTTACCGGGGTTAGCGCCACGGCTGGCGCGTCCAGTATCATGGATGTCCGGATGGTGCATTTCGCCCGCGTCAAGCTCGCGCTGACAAACGCAACCGGCGATGCGCAGGTGGACGGTTACCTCGACAGGCTGACCATCCACCACGCAACAGGCCTCGCATTTGAGCACAATGGGGAGGCGTCCAATTTCCAGCCCGTGCTTTATGGCGATGGCTCGGTGCCCGCAGCGTCCGCCTCGCACGACGATGCGGTAGCTGAGCGACGTCCGCTTCTGCCATTGGAGCATGCCGTCAAGTTCCGCACCGTGCTTTTCCCAGATCAGGGCGCCCGCAGCCATTACCGTCTGAGGACTGGCGTTTACGTCGTTGTGGATGCGCCGGTGGAAGCGGCCTTGAGAGTCGTGCAACGCATAAACGGGTCGGACGAGGCTACGCGGGCAGCGTTCAAGGCCGATCCGCGTTCCTTTCTGCTTGCGGCGGTCGAGGAGGCGGGCGGGACCGGCGATATCATCTGCGATGGCGCCGTTTTGCGCGAACCGATGGAATACGGCGAACGTGTTATCGGCGTGCGGGCGTGGGACGGCAAGCCCGTAACCTTCAAGATCCCGGTGTTCCACAACTGGTTTCCGGAGGATGGCAAGCCCGTCGAAACCTATACGCTCGATGTCCCCGGTTCCCCACGTCCGCTGACCGTACGGTCAGCGGACGTGTCCAGGCTCCGCGATGCGATCGAGGCCGCCCGGGCCGCTAACAGTCAGCAGGTAACGTTCGACGGGAACACCCTTCCGCTGACCCCCGATCTGGAACAGACGGTTAGCACTCTCGTCGGGCACGTTGCCCCTCCAGCGAACAGACCGCGAAAGTCGTCCAAGGAAAAGGAGTCGCATGCCTCGACGCTGATGGTCCTGCGGGTTGCGGAGAATGAGGATGATCTGGTTTTCAACGCGCGCCTGCGGATTCCGACGAAGGCGGCCACATATTCCAATCTGATCCCGGCCACCATTCCAACTTGATGGCGGCCAGGTAGATCATCTCCACAGGTCGGTTTGGTGATGTCATAGTGAGGCGATCGAGGTCAAGCGGCAGCA
>NZ_CAJATU010000198.1 GCF_903944925.1 uncultured Rhodopila sp.
ATGCCTCATGTCCCGCGATCGAAGGATATAATGTCCACTAACCAGACGATCGTGGACATTAGCCCGCTCCCAGCAGGCTGACCGAAGTATCCCTCACGCGGAGCCAAATCGGTAGGCGGCCGACAGCTTACGCTTACGTTCCACTCGCGCGACCGAGGATCGATTTCGGTGGTGATCGCCTCGTCGGCCACAACGATCAACCGTTCAAGCAGTTCGCGGCGCGTCGCGCCGAGATGCCCGCCAGCCGTCTGATGGTGGGTGCCGGCCCCCCGCGTTGAAACCGGGGTATTGATCAGCCGCTCGCTTCGCCATCGGTGTCCCGCCTGATAACGCAGTGGCACGGGAATGATTGGCGATGTTACTTGCGCTGGATAAAGCACGCCGCGCTGCATGGATGTCATCGTATCGAGTGCCGTCTCACGTGGGTTGGCTCTCCGTGATGATGGCCGGCGCGGCATGGTGCTCGGAACACCATGCCGCGCCCCGCCATTGAGACAGCCCCTGCGGTGTCGCCGTGCGCCAGAATGACCCGTAGCGGCACGCTGGTTGTCCAGAGTGCGAAGCGGAGGCCCCTGCCCTTTCGAAGTCGCAGCGCCGGGGCCCATTCGCTTTCCGTCGGATCGTGAGATCGCTCGGGAGGCCTGCGGAAGGACAGCTGGAGGCTAACTCGCGCGGTGCAACGGCTATGATATGAGCTGCTGTGCCATACGCGCTGGGAGGCTGTTCACCGGGCTTGCTGTTTCCGCTGTGGACTCTTGCGAGAATGTACCCTCATGGGCTTCCGAGCGATCGGGTTGCGGACATGCTTTGCTTAGGTGCGACCGGGGGACGCGACGGCCTTAAAACCAGCCCACGTTCTTCAATGCTGACGTTTGCATCTCGATAAACAGCGAGCGCTAAATGCAAATTTTCGAGAAATCGGGGCTTGAAATGATATTGCTCCCTGTAAGCGGTTCCAAATTGAGCCATAAGGGCCTTCCAGGTTACCGCTCGTGGCACTGATAGGACATGAAGTCGGTAAGCCAACCAGCAGTAGAGGTCGAGAGCCATGGAGTTGTTATTTATTGCTCTGACAGCAGCTTCTTCCAACGGGACCGGGTGCTTTTTTAGCTGCTCATAAAACGTTTCTGATAGCCGCGCGGTTTCCAGGAACAGACTGCCTTGACCCGTCTCTGCACAATCGACAAACATTGCTGTGTCTAGAATGTTCTGATTGACGAGACCTGCTCGTCCTCCGGACTGGATATGGAAAGACATTCTGCAACGTGAAATACGTTCCGCTTGATCGCGAGCGTCTTTAAGCGACTTGCCTCCGATTGGGATGCCCAACCTTGAGAGCCAATCCCGAAGCGATCTTCCCAGCTCGATCTCACGCGAATTGGTTCTGAGTGCCTCGGTTTGTAGATAAAGTAAAATAAGTCGTGCCCGCGAGCCATAAGGCACGCCGACCCAGGTAGGTTCGCCAGTGTCATTTGCGCGACGACCCGGTTCCAAAAGAAGTTTCACCATATCGGAGCTGATCTGCCAAGTCTGGTCGTCTCTTAGACGACGGTGAGGTAGAGCCGCTTGGGCCCATCCCGAGTACATGAAGCCGATGCCGTTGTCCTCGTCAGCCATGTAGGCCGCAGCGGTGTCGACGATCTTCCGATCGAAGTCGCAGCTCAGCGCACCCCGGTGCCCTTTAGCTTCGATCAGATCATGCACAGTTCCCATCACGTTCACCCGACTCGTCGATAACACGAACTATGACAGACTTGTTCGCCGATGTCCGTGTGGACTTTAGCGAGGCGAGCTATTTGTTTAGTTATTAGAAGGCTTCTATTAGTGTTAACGCAAGAGTCCACGGGAAAACCGCGCTAAGCTATTGATTCGGCGTCAGGTGCTCTCGCAACAGTCCACATTCCCCACGCAAGAGTCCACTGTTCGGCTGTGTATAGCATCCGGGATTAAACTCAGCGCATTGGAGGCGAGTCGAGTCGCACGAAGCGCTGATCCGACCGCCTCTCGCCAGAGTCCACGGGCCCGGTCGCATGGGTAGATTGCCGAGAGTCTATGAAGATTGGACAATTCGGTTGATCTAAAGCCTGCCCGGTTTGCCAAGGACCACCCCTGGGTCCGCTCGCAAGAGTCCACAGCCACAAAGGTCCGGCGGCATTTTGTGGGCCGCGAACCCGCGAACAACAGCTGCTGGGACAAATCGCTTGCTAGAGTCCACAGACTCGAAGCGTCGTGGTTGTCATTAAGGCCAACCCAGGGTTGGCAGGAAACCACTCCTCGCAAGAGTCCACAGCAGCAAAGTCCGTGGCGCTTCGGTTGCGACGGATGCCTGGCCGACCTCCTGGGCACACGTTGCCGGTGCTGTCGCGCGGCTTTGAAGGTCGGTGTCCCAGGACTGTAGCTTGCTCCCGTAGCTGGCGGCCTCTCGCAAAAGTCCACAGCAACTCTGCGGGTCAGTCGATGGGGAACTCGGCCACGATACGCGGCAGAAGAGCCAAGAGGTGCTCATCTAGCCCAGGGCTGGCCTTTAGATCCACGATAAGGCGTAGAGTGGTAGCACTCCGTTCCGAACGAATCACAGGGTATCCGGCCCGGTTTCTGATGATGTCGGCGCTTGTTCCGGACTCAGTTGGCTTCGAACGAAGTTTTTCGATAGCTAAGTCAAACTTGGCATCTGAGCTGAGTCGCTGAAAGGATGCCTGAGTCATAAGCTGCACCAGGATGTCGTTGCCGCCAGGTGCGGCCAACAATGAGGCAAATTCCATCCATCTGGGTCGGCCGGCACGAGGTGACGGGCCGATTGCGCTTATGACCTCCGCAGGAATGCTTCGAGCCACCGAGAGCAGGCGTGTCAACTCCGCTGGGTGGACCGCTAAAGCCGCCTGAATGACGGGGCGTTCAAAGCCCCTTTGCTCCAGATGCGCCGCAAATTGCGCCCGTTCAATGAAAGAAAGATTGCGACGTTCAGCGTTTTCTTTGCCTTGTGCCACGACCAATTCGGTGTCCGTGAGGGGTCTGACGATTGCCTTGACCGTCCGTGCCAACTCAAGACATGCGCTGAGGCGCCTATGGCCGTAGGCAACTTGGTAATGGCCAGGCTTTTCGGGGTGAGGTCTCACCAGAATGGGAGCCTGCTGTCCAGCGGCGCGGATGCTGTCGACAAGCCTTCTGAACTCCGCATCAGCTGTTCGAGCCAGTCGATCCTCCACAAAGGAAGGTTCAATCAAACTCGGTTCCAGATCCAGGACTAGTTCGCCCCGCGCCAGTTGGTGTTCGAGGGCTTCGGCTTTGGCGGCATCCTCGCCGATCCGGCCGAGGCTTAGCCCCATAGCGCGAACCGCCCCCGAGGGAACCCTGTGATCCGTGGTTGAACCGGTCACGGCCACAGTGTCAGTGGCAAACGCCGTCTTTAAGAGGTCTTTGCGCTTGATCATGCTGCCCTTCCCCAACTCCGCTTGATAAGTTGCTCGACCTCTCCATTGACTGCGTCCAGGGCCTCAACGGCTCTCGTGTAGGTCGATCTTCCAATTGACTGCCGACTGATCTCGTACAGCGTTTGTTTCGTCAGGCCGGCGTCCGAAACGGCGGTGGACTTAAGCATTGGGTTGATCAGAACGCGCTCGCCAAACAGGTTGCGTAGGAAGCCAACGATTTGAGTCTGAGGCCCGTCCTGAGGCTCGTAACGTGTGACCAAATAGCGGAGGAAGTCATACCTCAGATTGCCGCCAGCGTTCTTAACGACACTCAACAAATCAGCCGTCATAAGGAGAAATTGGGACATACTGGCGACGTCCAGCATTTGAGGATGCACAGTCACCAGAACCCCAGTAGCGGCACACAACGCACCGAGCGTCAGGAAGCCAAGTTGGGGCGGGCAGTCTACGACTATGACGTCGTAGCGACTTTCTACGCTGTCGAATGTCTCCTTTATCCGCGTAAAGAAGAGGTCATGCTCGCCCCTCACTCCCCGTGCGAGAACCCGCGGCGTATCATGCTCGAATTCCTGCAACTCAAGATTCCCTGGGACTAAGTCAATCCCGGAAAAGTAGGTCGACCGCGCTATGTTGGACAAGGGCAGACGCTTTTCGTCATATCGAATTGCTGCATAGAGCGTTTCGTTTTCGCCAAGGTCGGTCTCCGGCTGAACGCCAAATAAGGCCGAAAGGCTAGACTGAGGGTCGAGATCCACGGCCAGCACTCTGAATCCACGCAACGCCAAGTATTGAGCGAGGTGCGCTGATGTTGTCGTTTTACCCGATCCCCCCTTGAAGTTTGTTACAGCGATGACCTGAAGGTGCTCGCTTCCACGCCTCGTCGGGAGGTAATCGCGCCCATCTCGGGAGAGAAACTTGCGTAGGTCATTGATTTGTCCGAGCGTATATGAACGTCGCCCGCCGACGGCTTGATGAGGGGTGGGCCCGTCACCCGCCAGCGAGAGTTGACGTAAATAAGCATCCGTGATGCCTAGGAGCGAAGAAGCCTCCCCGCTGGAAAACGAACGCAACTCCTTCGTGGCCGAGGGCGGAAAGAGGCGGGCACGCAGATTAAACAACTCGCCACTCAGCGCTTGCGCGTCCGCTCGTATCGCATCGTCCGCATCCTCAATGACCGTCAATTTCGACTTTTCGCGCATCTACGGTATCTTTCCACGAATTGCACTAGAAGCGTAGATAGTTAAAAATCAAGCAGCTTGCAAGCTAATCCCGTTGACAGGTGGCAAACTTGCGGCGCCATTGACACCTGTCAACAGGATGCCGGTTCCTATCCCAAATTTTGTTGGAGTCTGCTCGAAGCACGTCATGCCTTTAGACAGAGCTTTGCCAGAAGCGATTCGAGGGGACGACGTATACGCCACGATCCGGAGTCGGCTCCTATATAAACTGCGGCGTGAGGTCATCTCGATCATAACGGGATGGTTCGCGCGTATCCGCCGGGCCGAGTCAGGCGGTTCGGCAACCGCACGACTGACGCCCGAGCGACGGGCGGCCAGAAAGGATTATAATGCGGCCCGTTTATATCCATGTCCTTGCCGCCGCGATAGCTACGGCTGCAGTCGGCGACGACTACCCCAACGACGTGGCCAAGGATTTGTCGTTGGCTGCGAAGCGGTGACCTTCCCGCCGGAGCGAGAACCCAACCGGGCCGTCAACTTCGACACTTCGTGCGGCGGCTGACCGCGGGCGGGCCGAGGCGCTCTGGCGCAAACATGCAGCGACTATCGCTTGCGAGCGAAATGGCCGGCTAGATGTCACGTCCCATCCGTCCCGTGTTTCGTTCAATCTGTTGGCGGATCTAGCTGAGTTCAGCGAGCGTGCCGAATTTCAGGATGTGCTCAGACGCCCCGCCGCGAGGGGCCTTTGTTCTCGCCCGCCTTCCTTGCTCTTGTTGGTCTCGAGGAGGGGTTACAGTTTGCCTCTGAGGATCATGGTCTTGATGCTACCCGCATACGTATCGTCCGCAGTGCCGGTGTGGGTGACTATGATCGCCATGAATTCTCGGCACTGTGTCGAGGTGGTCGAAGCGACCCTAGTGGTGCCAACGGGGCGGGTGCCCAAGCACCGCGCTCGCAGGGTCGCATCACAGAACGGCAAAATTGGCGGGCTTTTTTCGCGATCCAAAAGGGTGTTGACGCCGGAAGAATATAGCCGGTAGCTAGTTGCGGTACGGCAACCAGGAACGGAAGACACCCTGCGATTTAATGCACGCGGAGCAGCGGCTTTATGATGAAGAAGCTCCATCACGCTATCATGCGAACACAACAAGAACATAAACTATACGAAGGATGGGAGGCCAGCCGATGCGTCCGCGGCGGTGTCTGGCCCGGGAAGGGCAGGGGACCCGACGATGCGCCCGCCGACGGGGAGAGCGAAAGCAGCACACGGTCTCTCCTGTCGCGTAGAATCCCGGCGGTGGTCAGGACGCGCATGGTCATGCCGTACGCCCTTCTCCTCGGAAAAGGAAGATTGTGAGCAAGCGGGCGTACGTCTTTAATGATCGAATTGGCCGAGCCATGCGCTTGCCATCGCTCCCGCCTCCGGCAGCCATCGCCGGACTGATCGGCGGTGCATGAGGCGGCCGGTCTGCGAGGCGGTTCGAGACCGAGCGAACCCGCGTTATCGGCCCACATTCTTGGCTGCGGCCCGCTCTTCATGCTCGAATGCATCGGCGAACTGATCGAGTTCGTGCGTACTCATGCCGAGGCTTCCCCCCACCGGACGCCATTGCGCCACCGCGTGCTCCACCTCACGAAGTATCTCCCCGGCACGTGGCGCGGCTATCCGGAAATAGGGCAGGGCGGACAATAGCGCCTCGATCGTTGCCTCCGGACCGGCATCTTCCGACACCCATGTCTTCAACTCGCGAACCCGGTCCGGGAACGGGTTGACATCGAATGCCGGTGCAAGCCGCC
>NZ_CAJATU010000199.1 GCF_903944925.1 uncultured Rhodopila sp.
CTTGCCCGAGGCAGGCTTGCCGCCGGATTATGCCGGTTCCCGCCGGATCGCGCGCAACTTCAACGTCTGCCGGGCGAAGGCCGGCCATCCACGCCTTTGCCGCGGCCTGCATCGCAAGGATGCCGACTGTCGCCGGCATGAAGTTTTGGCGTTTCGACGGGCAACAGGCGCCTACCAACAAACTTCGCCATAGAACCAGGTGAAATGCGTCGGACAGCACAAGAAGGAAGCGGCAGTAGCAGAGACAGGGCTCGCGGAGTTCAGCGAGGTCACACTCAAACGCCCGGTCAAGGTGCAGGGTGTGCTGATGCCGGCCGGCGCGCACGGCGTCATCATGGGCGCATACGCGGATGGCCTTGCCTATGAGGTAGAAATCAGCTCGCCTCTCGTCGTGCTGACCATCGAACGGGAAGACCTGCAAGCCTGACCTTTGCGCCTGACGTCCAAAATGCCCGGGGCGGCCCCCGAAAGCCGACACCAGCCAAAAAGCAGGGTTCTTCACCGCTCACGGTTTCGATGCGCTCCGGGGAGCGGACAGCCCCGCTGCGGCAACACCCCATGCAGCCGATCGGCTTTGCCCGCTTGGGCGTTCCAATGGTAAATACCGTCGCAACAGGGGCTTGCGCACCATGAACCCATCACCGGACCAGTCCGTCGGCGAAATGCTGCGTGAAACCGCGCATCGCCTGTTCCAGGCGCACTGCGACACCGCGACGCAAAGGGCGGCGGATCAGGGCGTCTGGCCCGCCGCTCTATGGAAAGCGATCGAGGACGCGGCCCTGCACCGCGCCCTGGTGCCCGAGGACGCCGGAGGGTTCGGTGTCGACATCGCCGACGCTTTGTCACTGCTGCGGGTTGCCGGCGCGCATGCCGTGCCGATGCCATTGGCCGAAACGATGCTGGCAAGCTGGCTGCTCGCCGGAGCCGGCATCGCGATACCGGACGGCCCGCTGTCCATCGGTCCGGTGCGCGACGGCGAATCTCCGGAACTGACCCGGACTGCTGCCGGGTGGCACCTGGCCGGCACGCTGACGCGCATCCCGTGGGCGCGCCATGCCGATTATCTGGCCGTGTTCGCGCACCACAATAACCAGCCATGGCTGGCGCTGACCGCCGCGCCCGGCCAAACAAACGAACCCGGGGCAAACGTAGCGCGCGAGCCGCGCGACAGCGTCCGTTTCAACGGCCGCGTCACCGCATCCGCCCCCGCCACCGTCACGCAGGCAACACTGCAAGCCCTGGGCGCGGCGATGCGGACGCAGCAGATCGCAGGCGCGCTGACCCGGCTGACCGAGATGACCACGCAATACGCTCAGGACCGGACCCAGTTCGGACGGCCCATCGGCAAGTTCCAGGCGGTACAGCAGAACCTCGCCGTGCTGGCTGGACAGACCGCCGCCGCCGTGGCCGCCGCCGATATGGCCGCGGAGGCGGTTGCCGGCGGCATCAAGCTACTGCCGATAGCCGCGGCCAAGGCGCGGGCGGGAGAAGCCGCCGGAATCGGCGCTTCCATCGCGCATCAGATCCATGGCGCCATCGGCTTCACCTTCGAGCACGATTTGCATTTCCTCACCCGCCGCCTGTGGTCCTGGCGCGACGAGTTCGGCAACGATGCCGCCTGGAACAGGCTGCTCGGCACCCACATGGCCCGCGCCGGAGCGGACCGCCTGTGGGTGGAGATAACGGCAGCCGGTTAGGCGTAGGCCTCGTCCTGCACCTCATCCGGCACCGAGTAGTCCCGCAACTTGGCGATGTCGTGCAGGATCACCCGGGCGCCATGCGTTTCCACACCGAGAGCGCGCAAGGCGGCGAAGGCGCGCGACAGGTTTTCCTGCCGGCATCCCAACCGCGCGGCCAGCAGCCGCTTGTCGAACGGCAACCGCAGCGCCGTGGCGTTGGCCTTGGGCTCTTCCGACAGTGACAGCAGGTAGCAGCCCAGCCGTTGCGCGGTGGTGCGCAATTTAAGGTCGCAGACCTGACGCACCAGCGCCCGGAACTCCCGCGCCTCCGCCCGCAGCAACGCGGTGACCAGGGACGCCTCCTGCGACATCAGTGACAGCAGGCCCGTGGCTTCGATGCAGAGCACGCGGCTGGGCGTGATCGTCCGCACGGTCATCAGCCGCGGCAACCGGGCCAGCAGGGTCGCCAGGCCCAGCGTCTCACCCGTCCGGATCACGTCCACCACGGCGGTGGTTCCGTTCGGCGCCGTGTTGATCGCGGCAAGCTGTCCCTCCAGCACGATAAACAGCCGTTCGGCTTCCTCGCCCTGGTGCGCCAGCTCCATGTTTTCCGGGGCGATAACGATCGAGCTGATCGCCGCAAGCCGTTCCGCCACGCGTTCCTCCAGTTCCTGGAGCAGAGGCGTGCTGCGCACGGCCTTTGCGACGTTGGTGCTGTCGGGGTGGGAGGAAAGCGCTTGGATAAGCATCATACGACTGGGCATAGAACTGTCCGCCTTTTCGCTAACGCGAAATAAGATTCAGCGTGTAGCGGATGGAATTGACCACAATCAAGCTATGGAGTGTCTGGCCCCTCGGGTTGCAAGGCTCGTGTTACAATTCGTTATATGCGTCAAGAGGAGATGTGGATGAAGGCGATGGTGTGCGAGCGGTTCGGCGGACCCGAAGTTTTGGCCCTGCGCGACGTTCCGGACCCGCCTCCACCCGGTCCCGGCGAGATCCAGGTGCGCATCGCCGCGCGCGGCGTTCAATATGTCGATGTGTTGATGTTGGCCGGGAAATACCAGTTCCGTGCTGAGCCTCCGTTCGTTCCGGGCAACGAAGCTGCCGGTCACGTCACCGCTATCGGCCCGGGTGTAAGCGGTTTTGCCGTCGGCGATGCGGTGATGTCGCGGCACACGTTGGGGGCACTGGCAGAGCTGGGCAACGCCAGGGCGGAGCTGTGCGACACGGTGCCGGCGAGGTTGACGCTGGCCCAGTCAGGCGTTTTTCGCGGGGCATATACGACCGCATATCATGCCTTGATCCAGCGCGGTCGGCTTAAGGAAGGCGAATCGGTGCTGGTGCATGGCGCAGCCGGGGGAATCGGCATCGCCGCGATCCAGGTCGCCAAGGCATTCGGCGCCACCGTCATCGCCACCGCAGGCAGCGCCGAAAAGCGCGCCGCCTGCCTGGAGGAAGGTGCGGACTACGCGATCGACTACCGCTCAGGCTTCACCGATGAGGTGAAGCGACTGACGCAGAGCCGCGGTGTCGATATTGTCTACGATCCCATCGGCGACAAAGTGGCCGAGGAATCGTTGCGCTGCCTGGCGTGGTGCGGCCGGCTGCTGATCCTGGGCTTCCTGGGCGGCGGCCCGACAAATATCCGCAGCAACTACCTGCTGATCAAAGGCATCGACGTCGTCGGCGTGCGCATCGGCGGCCTGAACGAAGCCAACCCGGCGCTGGCCACGGCGAACATGAAGGCGCTGCTGGCATTGGCGGAACAGGGCAAGCTGCGGCCGCGGATTTCCCATACCTTCCGGCTGGACCAGGCGGCCGAGGCCCTGCAGGCGGTGATCGATCGTCGCGTCATCGGCAAGGCGGTGCTGCTGGGCTGAGCCGCGGTTGCCGGGCGCGCGGTTGCCGCATAACGTTCCTTCCAATCGATTGGAGGAAACCAGGAATGGCGACACCCGGACGCGCTTTGCCGCAGCCGACGCCGGAAACGCAGCATTTCTGGGACGGTGCCAAAGCCGGGGACCTGCTGCTGCAGCGCTGCGACGATTGCAGCAAAGTCTATTTTCCGCCCCGGCCGTTCTGCCCTTCCTGCGCGTCCCGCCGGGTATCCGTCGCCAAGGCCAGCGGCAAGGCGACGCTATACAGCTATGTGATCCATCACCGTCCGGTTCCCGGCTTCACCCCGCCTTATGCCATCGCCGTCGTCGAGCTGGAGGAAGGCCCGCGCATGATGACCAACATCGTGGACTGTCCCCAAACGCCGGAGGCGCTGGTGCTGGATATGCCGCTGGAAGTGGTGTTTGAGCCGCAGACCGATTCAATCTCCCTGCCTTTGTTCCGTCCGGCGAAGGGCTGAGCCGATGCCGCGCAACACAGTCGCCGTTGTCGGTGCCGCCGAAACCACCGAACTGGGCGTCATCCCCGGCCTGTCGCAGATCGGCCTGCATGCCGACGCCGCGCTGAACGCGATGGCCGATTGCGGCCTGAAGCCTGCCGACATTGACGGCATCGCCACCGCGAACGAAACGCCGGTGCAACTGGCGCACTACCTCGGCATCACCCCGACCTGGATCGACGGCACCTCCGTCGGCGGTTGCAGCTTCATGATCCATGTCCGCCACGCCGCGGCGGCGATCGAGGCGGGGCTGGCGAAAACCATCCTGATTACGCACGGCGAAAGCGGCAAATCCCGTGTCGCGGCTCCGCCCCGCTCGGTGCACCCGGCCTCGCTGAACGGACAGTTCGAGCAGCCGTTCGGCCCCATGGGTCCCCCCAGCATGTTCACCATCCCGGTGCTGCGCTTCATGAAAACCTACGGCGTGACCGAGGAGCAGATCGCCCGGGTCGCCGTTGTGCAGCGGGAATGGGCATCGAAGAACCCGCGGGCGACGTTCCGGTCGCCGATAACCGTTGATGATGTGCTGAACAGCCGGATGATCGCCTATCCGTTCCGGCTGCTGATGTGCTGCCTGGTGACCGATGGCGGCGGCGCGCTGATCCTGACATCGGCCGAGCGGGCCAGGGATTTTCCGACGAAGCCGGTGTACGTTCTGGGCACCGGCGAAAGCGCGGAAACCCCGATGATCAGCCAGATGGAGGATTTCACCAGTTCGCGCGCCTTCCGTGTCGCCGGTCCGACAGCGTTCAGGGAAGCGGGGATCGCCCACAAGGACGTCGATCACCTGATGATCTACGATGCCTTCGCGCATCTGCCGATTTACGGACTGGAAGATCTCGGATTCGTGCCGCGCGGCGAGGCGGCGGCTTTCATCGCCGGAGGCAATACCGCGCCGGGCGGGTCGTTGCCGTTGAATACCAATGGCGGCGGCCTGTCCTATATGCACTCCGGCATGTACGGGATGTACGCGCTGCAGGAGAGCGTGCGGCAGATGCGCGGCATCGCGGCGGCGCAGATCCCGGGCGCGCGGGTTTCAGTGTGTCACGGTGTGGGTGGCATGTTTGCCGCGTCCGGGACGATCATTTTCAGCAACCAGGCGCCATGAGCCTGTTCGCCGGGCTGAAAGTCATCGATTGCGCCAGTTGGATCGCCGGGCCGGCCGCTGCGACGATGCTGTCGGATTTCGGTGCGGACGTCATCAAGATCGAGCCCCCGGGCGACGGCGATCCGTGGCGCGCCTCGACGCCGATTCCCGGTCGTCCGGTTGATTATTACTGGCAGCTAACATCGCGCAACAAACGCAGTCTGGCACTGGATCTCAAGCATCCCGACGGCCAGGCCGTTCTGCACCGGCTGATCGGCGGCGCCGATGTTTTCATTACCAACTTTCCCCTTCCCGTCCGGCACCGCTTGCTGATGGCGGCGGCGGATTTGCTGCCGCTGAACCCGCGGCTGATCTATGCGTCCTTCACCGCGTACGGGGAGCATGGCGAGGAAGCCGCAAAGACCGGTTTCGATTCCACCGCGTATTGGGCCCGCACCGGGCTGATGGACATGGTACGTGCCGACGGCGATACGGCGCCATCGCGGTCGATGCCGGGGATGGGCGATCATCCCAGCGCCACCGCGCTTTATGCCGCGATTGTCTCGGCACTTTACCGGCGGGAGAAAACCGGGCTGGGCGGCATTGTGCAGTCATCGTTGTTGCAGAACGGGCTATGGGCCAATGGCTGCGCGGTGCAGACCCGGCTGTTCGGCGAGCATGTGCCCCTGCGGCCGCGCCGCGACAGGCCGCCGAACGCGTTGGCCAATCACTACCGCACACGCGACGGGCGCTGGTTCATCATGGCGCTGTATAACGAGCAACGGCAGTTGCCCTCGTTTCTGTCGGCGATCGGGCGCGCCGACCTGACGAATGACGAGCGGTTTGCCACGGCGGCGGCCCGAAAGCAGCATGCGCGCGAATTTGTGCTGGTCCTGGATGAGGTTTTCTCTCGCCGCGATCTCGCCGAGTGGCGGACCATCCTGGATGCGGTCGGGGTGACCTTCGGGATCGTCGCTACGGTGGACGAGACGCTGGACGACCCGCAGATGCGTCTGTGCGGGGCGTTGGCGCCCTTCGCCGATGGGCGGGAGCTGACCGTGATGACGCCGTTTCACATCGATGGCGTCGAGAAAGTTCCGGCTGCTCGCGCCCCTTCGGTTGGCCAGCATAACGCGGCGGTGCTGGCCGAGGCGGGATACAGTGCCAGCGATGTCGAGCGCCTGCGCGCACTCGGCGTGGTGACGTAGCGGCCATGTTTGTTGCCGTTGCATTGCTGACGGTCGCCGTTGCGGTCGGGGCGGGATTGGCCCTGTGGCACTTGCGCGCAACCGACGGAGGCGCCTCCGGGCCGCCCGCGCTGGTGGGAGCTCTACATGGGGTCATCGGGGCGATTGGACTTGGCGTTCTGCTGCTGGTCTTGCGCGGTCCGGCTCGCGGTGTCGCAGCGGGAGTAGGATCTTTCGGCACAACGGCCGCGTGGTTGTTCGGCGCGGCACTGTTGACCGGGATCGCTGTGCTGATGCGCCGGCAGCGGGTACCCGCGGTGATGATCGCAATCCATTCCGGATTTGCGATCACCGGTTACGTTCTGCTGCTGGCCTGGAATTCGCTGGGCTCCTAGCCGATGGCGAGCGAGTAAATATCCTTCACGCCCGCAGGCAGAGGCAGCGATTGCCATGTCTCGCCGCCATCCTCGGTGCCATAAATCTCTCCATCGTAGCGCGCACCGATGAACACACGGTCGGGATCGCTGTTATGCAACGCTACCGACATGATCGTGCCATGCACTTGCACTTTGTCGAAACGTTTCCACGTCGCACCCCGGTCGGAGCTGCGATAGATCGCGCCATCCTTGCTGGCGGCGGCGACACTCAGCGCGGCGTAAAGCGTGTTGCCGTCCTGCGGCGAAACCTTGATGTCGCGGCCATAGGTCGTCGGCGAGAACCGCCCAACCTCCAGGTCGCGCCAGGTGTTCCCCGCATCCGCGGTCTTGAACAGACCCATGCGCAGCGCAACGATCACCGAGTCCGGTTCCGCCGGGCTGATGGCGATCGCATGGCCGTCCAGCATGCCCTCATTGAACGTGTCGCTGACGATCTTGCTTTGCAGATGCGGAAGCTGCGCCAGCCGGATCAGATCGGCGCTGCAATCAGTCCAGCGTTCGCCGCCATCGGTCGTGTGCATCACGCCGTTGACCTCCAGCGCCGCGAAAATCGTTCCGGGCTTTGACGGATGCTGCGCCATCCGCATCACCCGGCAGGCAAACGGCATGACCGCGCGGTCTGCCATGCCGGGATCAGGCAGCGCACGCCAGGTCTCCCCGCAATCCTCGCTGCGATAGACGCTGATGGGTGAGCCGCCCGCATAGATCAGATTTCTGTCGGCTGCATCGACCAGGAACGACCAGATCTGCGCGCTGCCGGGAAAGTTGGTGCGCCGGAATGTCTTGCCGCGGTCGGTGCTGCGGTAGGCACCGTCCGCCGTGCCGGCGAACACCACGTCGGCATCGGTTGGATGAACGTTGACGGTATATGCCTCATGGTCGGGCAGAACGTGCTCCCAGCGGCCGGTTGCCGCCTGTCGGCTGAAAACGCCGGCGGCGCCTTTCTGGTCCGGCCTGCCGACATAACCTGCAAGAGCAGCATAGACGTTGGATTTGATCGACATCGTCTTCTCCCTTTGTGCGTCAACGCTACGCCGGTTTTACCGCCGCGGCCAAGTGCGCTAGCCTCGACTGAAGCCGATGGGATTGTCGCATGACCAGGATCGCCGCCGAGGACTATTTGGACGCACTCGCCGCGCATGGCATCGAGCATCTGTTCGTCAATCCGGGCACCGATTTCCCGCCGATTGTGGAAGCGTTTTCCCGCGCCGCCCGGACGAACCGGAAGGTGCCCCGGCCGATGGTCGTTCCGCATGAAGGCGTCGCGGTCGCCATGGCGCACGGCTACACCGCGGTGACCGGCCGGCCGCAGGCGGTCATGCTGCACACCAATGTCGGCACGGCAAACGCAATCAACATGCTGATCAACGCGAGCCGTGACCGCGTGCCGATGCTGCTGACGTCCGGCCGCACCCCGTATACCGAAAGCGGTGCCGAGGGATCGCGCAGTTTCCACATTCAGTGGGCCCAGGAAATGTTCGACCAGGCGGGCATGCTGCGTGAACTGGTCAAGTGGGACTATGAAATGAGGCGCGGCGACCAGGCCGCATCGGCGGTGGACCGGGCGATGGAGATTGCCTCGGCGTCTCCGCAAGGGCCGGTGTATCTCAGCCTGCCGCGCGAAGTCCTTAGCGAATCTGTCCCCGCCCCCGCCGGGCAGGGTCTCGATCGGCGTGCCGGTCCGCGCCCCCCTGTTGCAAATACCGCCGATATCGACACGTTGGCCGACTGGATTGCCGAGGCACGCAATCCTTTGGTTATCACCGGACTGGTGGGAAAGGACCCGCGCGAAAGTGTCGTGCTGACGCGGTTGGCGGAACGCTATGCCCTGCCGATTATCCCGTATCATACGCGATATTTTGCGTTGTCGGCGGATCATCCGATGTTCCAGGGATCGGCGCCCGGATCAATGCTGGAAGACGCTGACCTGGTCATCGTGATGGAGACGGATGTGCCATGGCTGCCATCCAAACAATCCCCGCCTTCGTCCGCTCGCATCGTGCAAATCGGCGAGGATCCGCTGCACGCCCGCCTTCCGATGCGCAGTTTCCCGGCCGATATCACGATAGTTGCATCGTGTTTATCGGTGCTGGAGGGTTTGGAGACGGCTTTGAACGGGAGATCCGCTCCGCATGTAGCTGAACGCGACGCCAGCCTGCGGGCTCGCTCGCAGCGATTGCATGAAGGCTGGGACCGGGAAGCCGCACAGGCCGGGAAAGCGGAAACGATCACCCTGCCCTGGCTGAACCGCTGCCTGCGGGAGATAATCGATGCTGACACGAAAGTCATCAGCGAGTATTCTTTCCGGCAGGAATACTGTCCGTTGAACACCCCCGGCAGTCTGTTTGCCGTCAGCAGCGCCGGCGGTCTGGGTTGGGGTTTGCCGGCCTCGCTCGGCGTCAAGCTGGCATCGCCGGGGAGTTTGGTTCTGTCGGTTCTTGGCGATGGCGCCTACATGTTTGCCAATCCGACAGCGTGTCATTACGTATCCCAGATGCAAAACCTGCCGGTGTTGACGATCATATTCAACAACGGCCTGTACGGCGCGGTGCGGCATGCCACGCTGGATATGTACGGCCACGGCTTGGCCGCCGAGGCGGACGGGCGCTTGCTGGCCGATCTGCCGGCGCCGGCGTTTGAGAAGATTGTTTCGGCGCATAATGGATATGGCGAACGTGTCGACAAACCCGCGGACCTTCCGGCTGCGCTGCAACGAGCGGCAGCCGCCGTGCGCGCGGGGACACAGGCGCTGGTCAATGTCGTCTGCGGGACAGCCAACTGAAAGCGGCACCCGCAGCCATCAGGCCGGATGTGCCCAGGAACACCGCCCGCATCCCGATATGACCGCCGACAAAGCCGCCGGCCAGCGGCCCGACAACCTGGCCGACGTATTGCGAAGATGTAGAATACCCCAGGATACTGCCCGCAATACGTTCCGGAACGTTGTGGCGGATCACCGTCGCGACGCAGGGCAGCAACCCGCCCAGCGCCAATCCCATCAGGAACCGCAGTCCGACCAACTGCCAGGCCGCCGTAACGAAAGCCTGGGGAATCAAAAGCAGCGCCGAAACCCCCAGGCATCCCACGATAACCTTCAGATGCCCCAGCCGATCGGCTAGCTTGCCGAGTCGGGAGGCGGAGAGAATGCTGCCAAGCGCAGCCGCTGACATCGCAAGGCCGGCCACAATCGTCACCCGCCCCGCTTCCGGAACAATCGTTGCCACATACACCGTAATGATTGGCTCGATCGACATGTTCGCCAGCATCAACAGCATGCCCGTCACCAGCATCGCGACAACAGGCCGCTTGTCCGGAATGCTCGCCCAACTGCCATGCCGCACAGCGGCGCTCCGGCGGGATGGCCGCGGTCCCTCCTTGATCAGCAACACGGTTGCGAGGAACGCGACAAAAATGATGGCCCCCGCCGCGAGGAAAGTCATTCTGATGCCAACCAATTGCGGCAGGACGCCGCCAATCAGCGGCCCGGCAAGATTGCCTGCCATGATGCCGGACGCCATGACACCCAGCGCCCAGGCCGTTTGCGCACGCGGCGTTTGCGTCGCAACCAGGACAGTCGAGCCGGATGAATAGCCGCCCAGCAGCCCAGCCAGCAGCCGCAGGCCGACAAGCTGGTATACGTTCTGCGACAGGCCAATCAGCGACATCGCCACGGCCATGCCGAGGCTGGCGCGGATCAGCATCAGTTTGCGGCCATACTGATCGCCCAGCCGCCCCCAAAGCGGCGCGAACATCGCGGCGGTGAGGAAGGTCGCGCCATAGGCCACCCCCGACCATTGCACAATCGCAGCGTGATCGCTGACGCCAAGCTGCTCGACGTAAAGCGGCAGGAACGGCAGCAGCAGCGTCATTGCAACGATGGTCGTGAAGGAGCCGAACACGCAGACCCAAAGGTTGCGCTGCCAATGGGCGGTGCCGGCTTGCTCGATGTCTGAATCCATCCGCGCAGCATCCGACGGGGCGGCTTTGCAGGCAATGCCGCCATCTGGTACGAAGTTGCGACCGTCGATGGAGCGCCTCGTCCATGAGCTACGAACCCAAGCGTGCCGACTTCTCCGTCCCCGTCCGGATCAACCTGTATTCCGATACGCAGACCCGGCCGACCCGCGCAATGAAAGAGGCGATGCTGGCGGCCGAAGTCGGGGATGAACAAGGCGGCTCCGACCCCACGGTGTGGGAATTGTGCGATCGGGCCGCGGCGCTGCTGGGGAAGGAGGCGGCGATGTTCATGCCCTCCGGCACCATGTGCAATCAGGTCGCCGTCGCAACACATTGCCGCCCCGGCGACGAAATTCTGGCGCACGAGGACGCGCACATCCAAGGCAGCGAAGGCGGTGCTCCCGGTGCGATCAGCGGGGTCATGATCCGCGGACTGCCGGGACCGCGGGGGATGTTTTCGGCGCAAACGGTTCGCGAGGCGATTCGCCCGGTATCGAGATATTCGCCGCCGCAACGGCTTCTGGAAGTAGAACAGACAACGAACAAGGGCGGCGGCGCTTGCTGGCGCATCGGCGAGTTGCAGGCGGTTGCCGAAGTCGCCCATGAGCACGGCATGTCTGTCCACATGGACGGCGCCAGGGTCGTGAATGCGGCAGTGGCATTGGACGCGCCGTTGAGCGAGGTCGTGTCGGCGTGCGATACGGTCATGCTGGATTTCACCAAGGGACTCGGTGCGCCGCTCGGCGCCGTGCTGGCCGGGCCGAAGGATTTCATCGGCCAGGCATGGCGATGGAAGCAGCGACTGGGCGGGTCGATGCGGCAGGGCGGCATGAACGCGGCCGCCTGTATATACGCCTTGCAACACAACATCCCACGTCTGGCCGAGGACCATGCCAATGCGGCAAACCTGGCTCGTGGAATGGCGCAAATTCCGGGGATCATCGTCGAAGCGCCGGAAACGAATCTGGTATTCTTCGATACCAGTGGCGCGGGTTTGACCGCCGCGGATTTTGCCGCTCGACTCCGCCCGATGGGCGTAACGATATCGGTGTCAGGCACTTATCGGGGACGCGCCTGCACTCACCTGGACATCAGCGCAGACCGCATCGGCGAAGCGCTTGAGATCATGCGGCAAGCGCTTTAGCAGTCACGGATCCAGCCACACGTTCGCCATTCGCGGTATGCGGAACGGAACGAAACCGCCTACATTGGACCGCACGGCCTGGACTTTCGTAAGCGACCCGAAGGGAACGGCGTAAACACGTTCCAGGACCAGCTTCTGCATCCGGGCAAAGGCCTCCCGCCGCCCCTCAACCGTCGGCAGCGAGTTCATGTCGTTCCAGGCTGCCAGAACGTCCGGATCGTCCTTGCCTTGCTCGGGCTTATAGGCGGCGTTCGGCTGGACAAGGAACTGCATCACCGCCAGCGGCCCCAACGCCGGCTGCGTACCCCACCCGGTGAAATGAAAGTTCCAGCCTGCCGTCGTGCTTTGCATCATCTGCACGGATGTCGGCCAGTCCACCACCTTCATCTGAGCATTGAT
This sequence comes from uncultured Rhodopila sp., assembly GCF_903944925.1. Lineage (GTDB taxonomy): Bacteria > Pseudomonadota > Alphaproteobacteria > Acetobacterales > Acetobacteraceae > Rhodopila. Next base: position 12,289 of record NZ_CAJATU010000199.1, read on the forward strand.
TCCAACCGCCTGAAGCTGCTGCTGCATAACCAGGGCCGAGTTGTACATCGAAGGGTAATCTTTGTTGGTTAGCAGAATGACGGGCTCGCCCTGATAACCCGCCTGGGAAAGATATTTTTTTGCCAGGTCCGAATCGTGCTGGTTGTAGGTTTCTCTGCCCGCATTGGTATAGTCCGGCTGATTCGGATATTGAAAGCCCACATTCAACTCATAACTACCGTCCGACGCGGCATCCATGATTTCGTCCATGTCCAACGCCGCCTGGATCGCTTTGCGAACCAGGATCTTGTCGGTTGGCGGATTGGACGTATTGGGATTGGCGATCTGGATCCACCAGTTCTTTAACGGAAGAATGGTGATATTTGCGTCCTGCTTGAGTTCCGGCAAGGACGTCGCAGGAACATCCTCGACACCCTGAAGCTCCCCCGCGCGTAGACCCGCGACCCGGGCTCCCGGCTCAATAACGATACGGAAGGTGACTGATTCCAGGCACGCCACCTTGTAGCCGCCGAAGCCGGTTCGTTCCTGAAAGCTCCGGTTCGGCCGGTAGCCATCGAAGCGCTTGAGCTTGACCGCGCTACCGGCCGCAGCTTCGACAAGCTGGTACGGTCCAGTCCCAACGGGCTGAGTGAGTTGCAGCGCCGGGATGTCACGATCTTCGGCCGGGATGATGACAATCGGCACACTGAACGAAGACAGCGCCTCGATGAACGTAGGCTGAAACCTTTTCATGTGTATCGTGAACGTCTCGGCATCCGGCGCATCCCAGCGCGCAACGTTGTCCAAGGTGCTGCGCTGAAGCCCGACCCTGGCATATCGATCGAACGATGCCACCACATCAGCCGAGGTCAACGCCTTCCCGTTATGGAAATGAATTCCCCGCCGCAGCGTGAACGTATATGTCAGGTGGTCGGCCGCTTCCTGCATCGACGCGGCCAGTTCCAGAATCGGCCGGTTGTTCTCGTCCCGGGTCATCAGCGATTCGTAGATGTTCATCGCAATGTTGCGGGTGGAGATCGTGGACGACGTCATCTGATCAAGCGTGTTGATATTCGCTTCCTGTGCAAAAACAAAAGTCCCCCCGAGATGCGGACACTTGAACGGCTCGGCATGCGCCACACCGGTATGGAAACCCGCCAACAAATACACCGTGGCAACGAGGCCGCCCTTCATCAACTAGTCCCCCCAACGCCGGTTCGCCGAAGCCTGATGCTCAATCAAGCGAATGGCGCGGGCTTCGCCTCCAGGAACGGGGTGCCGGTCTCCGCCAGGGTGCGCAACAAAGGTGAAGGCGTCCAGCGTTCGCCGTATTGCTGATGCCAGGCGGCAATCTGGGCATAGACATTTTTGACGCCGATGCCGTCAGCCCAGAACATCAGACCGCCACGGTAGCGCGGAAAACCAAACCCATGCAGCCACATGACATCGATATCGGAGGCGCGATAAGCCTTGCCCTCCTCCAGGATGCGGCAGGCTTCGTTGACCGAGGCGAACAGCAACCGCTGGAGAATTTCCGTGTCGGTGAAGCTTCTTTGCGGCGAACCCAGCTCGGCGGCAACCGATGCTATGATCGCAGCGACTTCCGGATCGGGTCGCGGCGTCCGATCGCCCTTGTCATAACGATACCAACCCGCATTCGTTTTTTGCCCGTAGCGCCCCAGCTCCACCAACTTGTCGGCAATCGGCAATTTGCGATAATTCGGGTTTACCAGCGCCCGGCGCTTACGGCCCTCCGCACCAATATCCAGACCGGCCAGATCGCCCACAGCGAACGGCCCCATCGGATAGCCGAAATCGACCATAACCTTGTCGACCTGTTCCGGCAGGCAACCTTCCTCGAGCAGGATAACCATCTCGCTGTTGAACGGCGCGCGCGACCGGTTGGCCACAAATCCATCCGTGTTGCCAGCCATTGCCGAAATCTTGCCGATACGACGTCCGAGCGCCATCGCGGTCATCAACGTCTCAGGCGATGCCTTTGAAGGGCGAACGACCTCCAGCAGCTTCATGACATTGGCCGGGGAAAAGAAGTGCGTACCCGCAACGTGCTCCGGACGCTTCGTCACCGAAGCGAGTTCATCCATATCCAGCGCGGACGTATTGGAAAACAAAAACGCGCCCGGCTTCAAGACCTTATCAAGCTTCTCAAAGATCGGCTGTTTGACATCCATCCGCTCGAACACTGCTTCGATGACGACGTCGCTATCGGCAATGTCCGCGTAATCGCCGACGGGATGGATGCGCGCGAGGCGGCGTTGCATCTCATCCTCCGCAAGGCTGCCACGTTTGACGGACGTGGCGTAGTTGGACCGGATACGTTCCATGCCCCGATCCAGCGCTTCCTGTGTCGCATCCACGATCTTCACATCGAAACCGTAGTCCGCAAACGCCATGGCGATGCCCCCGCCCATGGTGCCAGCGCCGATGATCGCCGGCGCAGCGAACTCGTGCGGTGCAACGTCCCTTGGCAGATCCGGCAGTTTGGCAACCTCCCGCTCGGCGAAGAACGCATGGCGAAGGGCCTTCGCTTCGTCGGAGCTTTCCAGTTCCGCAAACAGTTCGGCCTCCCGCTGGATGCCGTCGTCGAAAGGCAAATTGCACGCGGCCTCAACGGCTGCAATGCAATGATATGGCGCCTTCTGGTTGCGCGCCTTGCGGGCGATCGACTTTCGCATCGCCTCAAACACGTCGGGTTCAGCCGTAACGGTCTTGTCCCGGACCCGCGGCAGAGGCCGCCGATCGGCAATCTTCCGCGCGAACGCAACGGCGGACTGACGCAAATCGGAGCCTTCCGGCAGCACCTCATCGAGGATGCCAAGCCGGGCGGCTTCGGGGGCAGGAACATGGCGACCGGACGTTATCATATCGAGCGCGGTCTGCGCTCCGACGATCCGGGGCAGTCGCTGGGTGCCGCCACCGCCGGGCAAAATGCCGATCAGAACCTCGGGAAGACCGACTTTCGCGGATGGGACGGCGATTCGGTAGTGACAGGCGAGCGCATTTTCCAACCCGCCGCCTAGCGCAAAACCATGAATGGCAGCGACGACCGGCTTGCTGCTCGCATCGAGCGCGTCATAAGTGCGTTGGCCAATCGGCAAACGTTTGCGGCCGGTTCCAAACCCGCGAATGTCCGCACCCGCAATGAAACTGCGCCCGTCGCCGATAAGCACAAGCGCTTTGATCGAGGGATCGGCGTTGGCAGCTTTCAGGGATGCGATGATGCCCTCGGACACCCCGGGGCCAAGCGCGTTGACCGGCGGGTAGTCGATGATGATGAGGCCGATTTCGCCGTCTTTTTCGAGGCGAACGACGGGGCGGTCTGACATTGGGCTATTTCCTCGCGCTGCTGAAGCGGAGAATAGGCGGGGCTGGCGGTTGCGTCCAACCCCGGCCGCCCGTCAGGCGGATGATCCCGACGCCCGTTCCCGCAACGTAAACTTCTGGATCTTGCCCGTGGAGGTCTTAGGGATGTCGCCAAACACGACCCGCTTCGGCACTTTGAAGCGAGCCAGCGATTGGCGACAGAACTGGATGATGTCCGCCTCGGTGACCGCGGCGCCATCCGGTTTCAGTTCCAGGAAAGCACAAGGGGTTTCGCCCCAGGTCGGGTCCGGCTGCGCAACTACCGCTGCGAGCAGTACCGCGGGATGGCGCGACAGCACCTCCTCCACCTCCAATGTGGAAATGTTTTCCCCGCCGGAGATGATAATGTCCTTCGATCGGTCCTTGATCTCGATGTAGCCATCCGGGTGCCAAACCGCGAGGTCGCCGGACAGATACCAGTCGCCAACCAGAGTTTTGCCGGTTGACGCCGGGTTCGAAAGATACCCTTTCATCACTGTGTTGCCGCGCATCATCAATTCGCCCATCGTCGTCCCGTCCCGCGGCACCGGCGTCATCGTCGTCACATCAGCAACCATCATATCGGCAACAGTCGGGTAGGCGACACCCTGCCGCGCCATGTTGAGATAGCGTTGGTCCGGTGGTCCATCATTCCATTCGGGTTGCGGAACGCACGATGTCGCGGGGCCATACGTCTCGGTCGCGCCATACAGATGAGTAACCCGAAAACCCAGTTCCTCCATCGCCCGCAGGACGGACGAAGGCGGGGCGGCTCCGCCCGTTGCGACGTTCACCGTCTGGCTGAATGCCAGCCGCTGCGCTGCCGGCGCCTGAGCCAGCATGTTCAGCACGATCGGGGCGCCACACAGATGAGTCACATGATGTTCCGCAATGAACTGGAAGATCATTGCCGTGTCGACCTTGCGCAGGCAGACCTGCGTTCCCCCCACCGCAACCACCGCCCACGGATACGACCAGCCGCTGCAATGGAACATGGGCAGCGTCCAGAGATACACGCTGTCAAAGCTCAACCCGAACATCAGCGCATTGCTGAGCGCCTGAAGATAGGCGCCGCGATGGCTGTATACGGCACCTTTAGGGTCGCCCGTTGTTCCGGATGTGTACAAGAGACAAATCGATTGCCACTCGTCCTCCGGCTCCTTCCACTCGAACAACGGCCCGGCCCCTGCCAGCAGGGCTTCATAGGTGATTTCGCCAATGGCCGGCGCGTCTATCAGCCCGGGATTTTCGATATCGACGATCAGGACATCATGGTCCAACTGATGCCGCGCGATCGAAACCAGCGGCGCAAACTCGCGATCCACGATCAGCACCTTGGCGCGCCCATGGTTCAACGAAAATGCGATCGTCGCTGCATCCAGACGAGTATTCAACGGATTCAGCACCGCCCCCAGCATCGGCACGGCGAAATGAGCCTCGATCATTTCCGGAACGTTCGACGCCAGGATCGCCACCGTGTCCAGCCGCCCGACGCCCCGATCCGCCAAAGCCGCTGCCAGCCGCACGCAACGCTCATATAACTCAGCGTAGCTGAGCCGTCTTTCGCCATCGATCACCGCAATCTTGTCACGGAACGAGCTTACGGCCCGACGCAGAAAGCTGATCGGGGAAAGCGGAACAAAGTTGGCTCGACAACGATCCAGCCCGGTTTCGAACGGGTGGCCGCCGGTTTGCTGGTCCATCGTATCCTCCCTGGCAGTCGACATATTTCGATCAAAGTCCGCTGACGAGATGCCCGCCGTCAACCGCGACAACACTCCCGGTCATGTACGATCCGGCATCGGAGGCAAGCAGCAGCAGCGGACCGTCCAGTTCCTTGACCTCGCCCAGCCGACGCTGCGGTATCCGCCGGATCAGCGCCTTGCCGGCATCGCTGCTGAAGAACGCATCGTTCAGTTCGGTTTCAATATACCCCGGCGCGAGGGCATTGACGCGTATCCGATGCCGCGCCCACTCCAGCGCGAGCGATTTCGTCATCTGCACGACGCCGGCTTTCGAGATCGCATAGGGCGCCACCCCGCCCGCCACACGCAGACCCAGTATCGAGGAGATATTCACGATGCTGCCTGGCGCCGAATGGTGGATCATCCGCTGCGCCGCGTGTTGGGCGACCAGCCAGGCACCTTTCAGATTCGTATCGATCACGCTCGCCCAGTCGGTTTCCGTTACATCCAGAGCGGCCTTCGTAATCGTCACTCCGGCGTTGTTGATCAATACGGTCACCGGGCCAAACCGCGCCTCGGCAGCGGCGAACGCCTGCGCAACGCTGCTCGCATCGGTAACATCCATGCGGACGCTCTGCGCTTGCTTGCCAATCGATTCCACGGTTTCCGCAAGCGCCGCCTCGCGGCGGGCGCCGACGGTGACCGTTGCGCCAGCGGCAGCGAGCACGCCGGCAAAATGCCGCCCGAGCCCGCTGGACGCGCCGGTCACCAAGGCATGCCGTCCGTTCAGGTCAAACGCGCTCATGGTCCGGGCACCTTGTCCCAAACGAGGATGGAGCGCCCCTCCTTGCCATCGAGATAGCTTCGATACGGCGCCGTCGTGATTGTCAGGGTATTTCCGTCCAGTTCGAAGAAGCGAACCTGATCGGTGCCGGTCCAACCCTGGTTCCACGAAATGTCGATGTGGTGCGTAACTTGCTTATCGCCGAGCGTATACGTTCCGGCATAGGCCACCATCGAGCCGAGCAATTGAACGCCTTCTTCCTCAGTGGGAACGACATCCCGTGGCGCCGCTCGGTCCTGCCGGATGAAAATTGCGTACATCCGGCCATCCGCGGCATATCCCAGATACCCGTCCGGGTGGGCACCGAACTGATCGTGCCTTCGCCCGGTCGCTGTTTCCTCGCGTTCGTAAGACCGCAGTTTCCAGGTGCCCAGCACGGCCTCGGCATTTTGTGTCATACGGACTCCTCCCGTTGTTCAAGGCGTTCACGAATGGCAGCGGCGTGTTGCAGGGCCGGATCGACCCACCGTGCCGCCGCGGCAACGGCCGGCGCGAGATCGAAAGCGTCGGCCAAATCGACACCCGCATCCTGCACAGCCGGGTCCCTGGCCAGCACGTCCGCCAACGTCTCGCCGGTCCTGCGAACGACCTCGGCCGCTTGCGCAACGAGATGGTGCGCGGCTTCCCGGCCAAGCTTCGGTCCGAGCCGCCCGGCTGCCGCATCAGCGAAAAGCAGTCCGCGGGTCAGATCGATCGTCGCGCGCATCCTGTCCGGGTAAACGACGAGGCCCTCAGCAAGCAGTTTTGCCTCACGCAACGCACCGGAAACCAAACCGAACAGCGACGGCAAGGCGGTCCATTCCGCATGCCACAGCCCGGCCGGACGTTCATGCGCGGCAGCCATTGCCTCGAACAGCGTCGACGCGTGCGCTTTCGCAGACGTGTGCGCAGCCATAATGACCGTGCACCCGACCGGATTACGCTTATGGGGCATCGCTGATGATCCGCCGCGGCCTGGCATGGGCGGTTCCGCGACCTCGCTAACCTCCGTCGAAACGAGATTCACGACATCCGCTGCCATCTTCGCGAGCGCGCCAATCAGTTGCACCAACCACGCGCCGGTTTCTGCGATGCGGCCGCGGTTGGTGTGCCAACATAACGGCGTGACGCCCAGACAGAGCTCCTGCGCCATCCCGTCCAGCACGCGCGGACCGTCGTCACCCAGCGATGCCAAAGTGCCGACGGGACCACCAAGCGATACAACCAGCACCCGGGACCGCAGGTCCGGCAGGCGTTCCGCTACATCGGCGATTCCGGTCAGCCAGACCGCCACCTTATAGCCGAAACTAATCGGGGCGGCGTGCTGACCGTAACTGCGCCCTACGCATGGCGTCCTTCGATGCGTATCCGCCATTTCCGACAGGCCCAAAATGATCGCATCGAGATCGCACGCGATCAAATCCAGCGCGTCGCGCACGCGCAATATCAGCGCAGTATCGATGATATCCTGTGTCGTTGCACCTTTATGGAACGATCGTTCCAGATCCGCCGGCAACCGGTTTTGCACCGCCTGGACGAACGGGATTGTCGGCACCCCGGCGATACCGGCACGAACACCAAGCGAGGCGATGTCGAGGTCTTCGGGCCGTATCGCCTCGATCGCGGGTGCCAGTGCTTCCGGAGCCAGCCGTATCCAACTTTGGCTGCGTGCCAAAGCGGCTTCGACCGCCAACATGCTGCCGATCCAGGCATTGTCGGAAAAGCAGGCTCGCATGGCATCGGTTACGAACAACGGCCCGAACAACTCTGAATCCAGCGGCGAAAACGTCATCGCGCCCCCCCGATCGGCCTGATCAAAAAATCCCCGACCAGATCAGCAATTTCCTCCGGCGCTTCCCATATCGCGCGATGTCCGAGATCGTGCAGCAGCTCCAACCGCGCATCCGGGATGCGCGAAGCCAGGATCTTCGAGTTACGCGGCTTCACCAGAACGTCGTGCGCGCCGGTCGCAACCAAAGTGGGCGCCTTGATCCGTCGCAAGTCATGGTAACGATCGAATTTCCGCAACGAGTCCATTTGCCGCTGGGCCACGAACATCGGCGTGGGGTACTCCAACTCGCGGCGCATCTGCTGTTCCACCGCCTCGGCATGGGTGGCCAAATATTCGGGCGAGTAGGTCACCGGCCACGCCTGCCGGGCAGCCTCCTCTGGCGTTTGTTTCTCTGTTACCATCAAACGGTTGAACACGGACATCGACGCCGGCTCCGCCCAGATTCCGCCGCAGAAAGTCCCGAACAAAACCAGACGGTCCAGCCGATCGGCGTGGCGAATGGCCACTTCCTGGGCGATGGCACCCCCCATCGAAAAACCGAACAGATGAACGCGCGCAATCCCCATATGGTCCAGCAAGCCCGTCACATCTTCCGCCATTTCGACGAAACCGTAGCCTGTATCTGGCTTTTCACTACGCCCTGTGCCACGGTTATCAAATACGATGACGCTTAAACGTTTCGCCAGACGGTCAATAAACACCGCCGGCCAGGCGAAGCTGCTGAGGCGATAGCCGTTGATCAGGCAAACGGCCGGCCCTTCCCCGGCGACGTTGTAGTAAAGCGAGACCTTGCTGTTCGTCGTAAATGGCATAAGGGTTGGTCTTATCCTTCCGACTTCGCAGCGGCCAGGTCATGCTTTTCCACGAATGACGCCACGGCGGGCGCGAACAGCGTCTGCGACCGGTTGCCGACGAAAACACCTATATGGCCCCCCGCCAATGCCAGTTCCGTATAGTCGGCGCTGCCGACCTTCGGTCCCAACGCGCGGGATGTCGCCGGCGGAATGATGTGGTCGTCCTTGGCGTAGACGTTCAGCACCGGCATCTTGATATTGCCGAGATCCACTCTTCGTCCGTCCAGTTCCCATTCATTGCGGACCAGCTTATTCTGCTGATACAGATCCTTCATCCATTGCTTCGCCGCTTCGCCCGGATGATCCGGCCGATCGGCGATCCACTTTTCCATGCGGAGCCAGTTCATGAGACGCTGCTCGTCGTCCACGAACTCCAACAGGTCGAGGTTGTATTTCAGCAGGCTGCGCATGGGGGACATCTGGTTGAAGATTGCGGCCATGAATTCGCCGGGCAGATTGCCGTTCGCGTCGATCAGGCGATCGACGTCCTCAGGGCTCAAACTACGGGTCCAGATATTGATAAAACCATGCCCGAGACGATCTTCCACCGTATCGGCATGGAAATCGATCGGCGTGATGGTCAGGCACAGCGTGTTCACCCGCTCCGGCTCCAGCGCAGCAAAGGCCGTGGTGAAAACACCGCCTTCGCAGACACCCATCAGGTTGACCTTCGGAACGCCGGCCCGCCTGGCGATTTCGGCCACGCAGTCGGACAGATAGCCGAGAATGTAGTCATCCAGCGTCAGATAGCGATCCGCCCGCGATGGATTCCCCCAGTCGACGACGTAAAGATCGAGGCCAAGATTCAACAGATTCCGAACCAGGGAACGATCTTCCTGAAGGTCGGTCATGGTCCAGCGACCGACAAGACCGTAACAAATCAGCAGCGGCACATGGACGCGCTGTGGCGCCAGCGGGCGGTAGTGGAACAGGCTGACCTTATCCTGGCTCCACACCAGATCTTTCGGCGTGGTGGCAATCTGCACGTCCGAATCCCGCAGGTCATGCAACAGCTGCCCCCCGGTCAGCATCTTGGCGCCCATCTTGGCGGCATCGGACAGGACATTTGTGCCGATCTGCGTCATGTATGCGTTCCCCTTTGCCGAGCGGCGGGTCGGCGTGCAGGTTGTTGCGGGATCGGTGTTCTTTGCTCCCGCCGCATGGCGCGCAATTCCCTGCGCAGTTCGGTGACGGTGCGGTGGACGTCGTCCAGTTCGGTGCGCGTCGGAAAGCCGTATTGCTTGCCGATATGTTCGACAAGATCCTGCTGCGCCAGTCGAAGTTCCGTGGTTGCGCGGATCATCGAAGCCTGAGTCTGCAAGAATCGCTCGGACCGCTGCGTCTCCAGTAATTCGCGATTGGCGGTTTCCACCCACAGGGCCAGCGCTGCCTTGGCGTCCGCGGCTTTTGCGTCGCCGGCCAATTGCTCGGTGAAACGGCGGCCTGCCCGCAACCACGCCTCCAGCGTGACGGCGTTATGTTCCAGGCTGCGCCGGCGCAGGTTCATCCATGCCTGCAACACGCCTGCATAGCGCCGCTCGGCCTCCCACAAATCGGCGAAGCGCGGGCCTTCCGCCATCCTGCCCAGCACCTCATCCATTTCACCGGTGCCCCCGATCCAGGTGCGCGGATCAGCCATCTTGCGGAATGTTGCTTCGACGATACCGTCGCCGCCCGAGGCCGAAGGAACGCTGGTGGCCAGCTTGGCGCAGACGGAGGTGGCAGCCGACCACAGATCCATGACCGCCTTGCTGGCCTGGGCAAGCTCTGTTGCGCCCGCAGACAAATCCGCCGGCATTGTAGGCATCATGGGAATTTTGCCGGACGCGACGGCCTTCATGCCCTCCGCCAGCGCCTTGCCCGCCTGCTCCTGCGCCCGCATCAGGGCCTGGCCCTGCGCGGTCCAAAAGTCGGTAACGGCTTTCGAATAATCGAACGGGTTCATGCGGCGGCTCAATATTTTAACGTCGCAACGCTACGCAGTTCCTCCGGCGTGCTGGTGCCGAAGCCGAAGAATTCCAGGTAGGCGGGGATTTGTTCGAACAGCATGTCAGTGCCAACCTGGATGGTGCAGCCTTTTTCCCGAGCCGCGCGGAGGAACGGGGTGTATTCCTCCTTCATGACGACCTCGCCGACAAAGGTGTCCGAGGTTATCCGGGTGACATCGACAGGCAACGGGTCGCCGGGCTTCATCCCGAGCGGCGTCGCATTGACAACGATGTCGTATCCGACTGGGTCCTTCGATCCCGTCTTGACCTCCAGTTCGCGGTAATGTTGCGAAAGCCGATCGCCCAGCGCTTCCGCGGAGGCTGTTGCAGGATCGAACAGGCCGATTGCGGATGCACCGGCCGCCGCGATCGACGCTGCAATCGCGGAACCGACGCCACCGCAACCGACGACAAGTGCCCGAGCCCCTGCGATCCGCTTTCCCTTGCGTTCCACGCCGCGGGTGAAGCCGGCGCCATCGAACATGTCCCCGAGCAACGTGCCGTCGGGGCGGCGCAAAACCGCGTTGCAGGCACCGGCGATTTTTGCCGTGGTGGTGATCTCGTCCACCAGCTTCGTCGTCGTCACCTTGTGCGGCATGGTTACCAGCGCGCCGTGCACATTGGTGGTCCGAAACAGCATCTTCAGCAAATCCGGATAGTTCGGCGGTTCCACGCCCACCGGCACGACGACCACGTCGATCCCCTTCATCTCGAACCAGGGGTTATAGATCATGGGCGCCTTGAACGATTCGGTCGGAAAACCGAGATGCACGATCAGCTTGGTCCTGCCGGTGATCATTGCTGCACTCCGTCAGACATCAAAGAAGACGGTTTCGTTTTCGCCCTGCAGGCGGATGTCGAAGACGTAGACCACGCCGTCATCCCGGTTTTCCCGTCTGGCGATCAACGTCTGCCGGCGAACCGCGGGTTCGATCATGCGCAGCACGGGATCTTCCTCGTTCAGCGCCGCTTCGTCATCGAAATACATCCGGGTCGCCAGGCCGATGTTGATGCCGCGGGCGGCGAGCCAGACGTTGACGTGCGGGGCCATCGTCTTGTAGCCGCGACGGCCGATCACCGGGCCGGGTTTGACGGTGTCAAAACGATACAGGCCGGTGTCGAATTCGGTACCGGTGCGGCCCCACCCGCGGAAGCCGGGTTCCAGCGGCTTGTCCGTCTGCCCGTCGGCCGGATGGTTATAGCGGCCGGCAGCGTTGGCCTGCCAGATTTCCAGCAGGATGTCCTTGCACGGCGAACCCAGGCCATCGAGCACGCGGCCTTCGATACGGATGCGCTCACCCTTGGTGTTCCGCTCGGCCAGGATATTGCCAAACGGCTTCTCGAAAATATCGAAGCCAGCCTGATGCGGAATCAGACCGATATGGACATAAGGGCCAGCCGTCTGGGACGGCGTCTCCGGCAGATACTCCAGTTTGGTCATGGCGCTAATTCCCCTGCAGCTTGTTTTCGAACAGCGTGGAGCGTGTCCCTCGCAGCACGATGTCAAAACGATAAGCCAGGCTGTCCAGCGGCACGGCGGCGTTCAGGTCCAGCGGGGCGACCAGGCGCTGCCGCGCCGCGGGATCAGGAATGGTATTGATAATCGAATCCATCGGGATCAGCGGATCGCCCTCGAAATACATCTGGGTGATCAGCCGCTGGGCAAAGCCTGAACCCGACAGCGAAAAATGGATATGCGCCGGCCGCCAGGAGTTCACGTGGTTGCGGAACGGGTAGGCGCCGGGCTTGACCGTGCGAAAGGCATACGCCCCGGTTTCATCCGTAATCATCCGCCCGCAGCCACCGAAATTCGGATCGATCGGTGCAAGATAGGTATCGTTCTTGTGGCGATAGCGTCCGCCGGCATTGGCCTGCCACACCTCCACCAGGGTGTTCGGGACGCCGCGCCCATTCTCATCCAACACGCGTCCGTGGACGACCGTGCGCTCGCCGATAGGTTCGCCGGTCTTGGCGTAATTCAACAGAAGGTCATGGTCCAGCGGACCCAATTCCTCCCGCCCAAACACCGGTCCGGTAAACTCCGACAAGGAATTCTGCAAAGACCACAAGGCAAGCCGGGGCGAACGCAACGTACTGGTTTTATAGCCCGGGCTGAACCCCGGAGGATGCTGTCCTCGGTCGCGCTGGATAAACTCGCTTTGTGGCACCGACATCAGGGTGTCTCCCGATAGTTACAATAGATTGGTTACGACAGAATACTGGCGAGCCTGGGCGGCGGCGCGCACGGGCGCGTTGGCAGCGCCGAAACCGGCATACCCCTTGCGCCGCTGCACCGCCTCAAAGAAGAAACGATCGCGAAAAGCACCCGTATACAGATGCCAGAACTCTCCCGCATCGTCACGGTCGTACAGAAGCCCCCGCAGTTGCAGTGCACTCAACGCCGCGTCATCCAGCCCCCATCGCGCCGACAGATCATCGTAATAATTGATTGGCATGCTCAGCAATGCTGCCCGCCGAGCCTCGTATTCTTTCGCCGTGCGCTCGATGTCGGAGGACGAGAACGCCACATGATGCACGCCCGCGCCCGAATAGGCCGAAACAAACCGGCCGGTGGATGTCGCGCGGCTTTCGGACGCATTCAGCACCAGCCGCAGCTTTCCGTTCGGACTGATCAGCGCCCGGCTCTGCACCAGCCCATAGGGGTCCGGCGTATCCAGTTGCGGCTGTGGCTCCAGGCCGAAAACGCCGCGCCAGAACAGCACATATGTCGCCATCCGTCCGGCCGGCAACGCCAGCACGACATGGTCGATCGCATCCAGGCCGGCAGACTCGCCGAGATCCGGCAGCAACTCGAAATCGTCCTCCCAGAAGCTGCGGCCGCCACCTTCCGGTTCGATCAGATATATCAGCGTTCCATCAGGCGCACGCACCGCCGGAATCCGCCGCTCCCCCGAACCGATCCGCTCCTGCCATTCGGGGCACAGCAACTCGCCCGCACGCTCCAAAGTCCGGGCGGCATCGTCCACCCGAATCGCCATCGCGCAAACGGATGGGCCATGCAACTGGAAGTGCTCCGCCGCCGCGCTGTCCTGTTCCGCGTTCAGCACCAGATTGATGCCGCCCTGCCGATACAAATCCACCGCCTTGGACCGATGCCGCCCCGCGTGCCGGAAGCCCAGCGTCTTCAGGAACCGCGCCAGTTCAGGACCGGCGGTTTCGTCAACGGCGAACTCCAGGAACTCATAACCGTCCAGCACCGGCGCGGCCGGCAGGCCAGCACCGTCCGAAGCTTCCGCCTCGTTCAGGACCAGCGACCGCAGCCCGTCGCGCGCGACCAGGCGCGCCGGAGCGGAACGAAAATCGTCGTTAAACACCTCCAACGAAAGCGGCCCGCTGTAACCCGAAGCCAGCACCGCCCGCATGAAACCGGTCACGTCCAGATCACCCTGACCGGGGAAATTGCGGAAATGCCGGCTCCAGCTCAGCACATCCATCGACAGCTTCGGCGCATCCGCCATCTGCACGAAGAACAACCTGTCAGCCGGCACCCTGGCAATGCCCGCAGGATCGTCGCCCAGACTTAACGTGTGGAACGAATCGACGATCAACCCCAGCGCCGGATGATCCGCCATCTGCACGATTCGCCAAGCATGACCCCACAACCGCACATACCGCGCCCACGACAAACCCTCATAGCCAATGCGCAATCCCCGCCGCGCCGCGCGTTCCGCCATCTCCCGCAAATCGGCTGCCGCCCGCGCATCATCGTCGATCGTTGCGGCCTGCGTGTTGCTGCACACCAGGGTCAGATCCGTCCCGAGCGCCTGCATCACGTCGAATTTTCGTTCCGCCCGGTCCATGTTGCGAGCGCGCTGAGGCTCCGGCATCGCCTCGAAATCGCGAAACGGCTGATACAGATAGACCGCCAGGTCGAGATCCTCGCAAATCCGCCGTACATCCGCGGGCGAACCGTCGAACGACAGCAGATCCGCTTCCATGATCTCGACGCCGTCGAAACCAACCGCCGCGGCAGCCTCCAGCTTGTCCGGCAAGGTTCCGCTCAACGCCACTGTCGCAATGCATTTCGGAAGCGCCGTCATGCTAACCAGCCTTTTCGTCGATCAGGCGAGCGATCCGGCGCAAGGCAAGCAGGTATCCCTGCGTGCCAAACCCCGCGATCACCCCGTCAGCCCGAGCCGAAACAAACGAATGATGCCGGAATTCCTCCCGCTTGTGGACCTGCGAAATATGAATTTCGATCACCGGTGAATCGAACGTGTTCAGCGCATCCAGTATCGCAACCGAGTAATGCGTGAACGCCGCCGGATTTATCACGATTCCACCCGCGGTTTCGCGGGCTTCGTGGATCCAGTCGATGATCTCGTATTCCCGATTGCTTTGATGGAAACGCAGTTCCAGGCCCAGTTCCTGCGCTTCCGCGCGGCAGTCGCGTTCCACGTCGGCCAGAGTTTCGTGGCCGTAGATATGCGGCTGCCGTTTGCCCAGCAGGTTCAGGTTCGGTCCGTTCAGGACAAAAACCAGGCGGCTCATGCGGATACCCCGGCCGATCGGGCATCGCCAAAGGAATCGCCGCGCATCCGGTCATATTCAAGCTTGTCGACCGGCATCGCGTTGACGTCCCCCAGATCGTTCAGATGCGTCCGGTAAGTTTCCCGCGCACTCCAGGCTGCCACGGCCGAAATAGCCGTGACGCCAAACGCGATCGCACCGACCGTCAGCGGAATGTTGGCCGATCCGGGCGGCGCAACCATAGCGAACAGCGCCGGCAGCAGCGCGGTGATGGTCGTTCCCGTGTTCTGAGCGATCGCCATCGCCGTAACCCGTGTCCGCGTCGGAAACAGCTCCGGATAGTAGCTCGGGAAAACGGCGTTGTAGCCCTGGTAGACGACGCCCCACATCAGCAACGACATGATGATCGCCAGCGGCACGTTGGCAATGCTGATCGCATACAGATATGCGAACGACAGCAGCCCCGAAGCCAGCGCACCGACGATTATCGGCGGCCTGCGGCCAATCCTGTCGGAAAGATTGCCGACATAGGGGATCACGAAGACCGCAACGATATTGCCGAGCACCGGAATCCACAGGTAAACGTCCTTGTGGAAGCCGATTCCGTAAGCCGCCTGCACGGCGTAGGCGCCACCGAAGATCGTCGCCACCACCGGAATGACGTTCATCAGCGCCATGCAAACGACCCGCAGCATGTCCGGCCAGCTATACTTGAAGGCCTGGACGATCGGCGCGCGCGGGACGTCGTGGTGCTGCCCCTCTTCGGCGAAGGCGGGGGTTTCATCCACCTCACGGCGAATGATGTAGCCCGCTACGATAACGAAGAAGCTCAGCAGGAATGGAACCCGCCAGCCCCAGGTGTTGAACATTTCAGCGGGCATGAACCGCGCCAACGGCAGGAACACCGCGGCGGCCAGGATTTGCCCGGCCTGCACGCCCTGCAACGAGAAGCTGGCGAAATAGCCGCGCCGGCCGAACGGGGCGTGCTCCAGAATCATCGAACTGGCGCCGGATATTTCGCCGGCTACCGCGAAGCCCTGGATCAGCCGCAGGATCACGAGCAACGTCGGCGCAAGCATCCCGACCTGCTGATATGTTGGCAGGAACGCGACCGCCATGGTCGAGAACCCCATCAGGAACATGCAGACCAGCAGCACGGTTTTGCGGCCATGCGTGTCGCCCCAATGCCCGAGGAAGAACGCGCCGATGGGCCGGGCGACGTAGCCGACGCCGTAGGTTGCCAGCGAGGCAACGATCGCAACGGTCGGGTTGCCCGAGGGGAAGAATATTTGCGGAAAGACAAGCGCCGCCGCGGACGCGTAGATAAAGAAGTCGTAGTATTCCAGCGCCGAGCCGATCCAGCCGCTGGCAGCGGCTTTCTTCGACTGGTGCTTGCCGTGGGGTTCATGATCCATCGGGCCTGCCATCTCAGTCTCCTGCATTATCGATAAACCGGCACTATCTAGATGAGACCAGCTTTGCGGCGTCGTTTAGTATTCATGAGTCCTCCCCTCGATTTGTCATTGCTTAACAGAAAGAATACGGCCTGCGGCCCGTTTGCCGCGACACGGTCGGCTTGGAGTCCCGACGCCAGCAAAACACTCAGCATGGCCCCGTTTCTCCCAAACTTCGTTGGAACTCCTGCAACAGGAGTTCGCCGGCAGTCCCATTCCAGAGCAGTCCACAGCAGATCGGCCTGCTTGGACAGGGCCGGACTAAGACACATTTATGTGCATGCCATGTACACTAATCCAGACAGCATGATCTGGCAACAGACAGATTCTCCCCAAAACATCAGGTTTGATAGCAAAACCGATCACGATCCGCTACATTAGACGTACGGTCGTGTGCAATTCGGCGTCAGGTCAGCGGGATAGTCATCTGCTCGATCATCGGCCCGGTCTCCGGCCGCGCGCCACGCGACCATGCAAACGCTTCGGCGGCCTGCTCGACAAGCATGCCGACGCCGTCGGCGACCAGGGTGACGCCGGCGCTGCGCGCAGGAACGGCGTCAAACCCTTGCCGTAGGCCAGTTCGTAGGCCAGCCCGTCAGGCTTGAAACTAACCGGCGGCAACTCGCCGTGCAGGCTGGCCGAGGTCCCGTTCACCACGATATCGAACGCCCCGCGATCGGCCAGCGCGTCATAGCCGACGGCGGCGAATGACCCGTAAGGCGCGAACTGCCGCGCCAGGGCGAGCGCCTTCGCAACGGTGCGGTTGGCGATGACGAACTCCGCCGGTTCCTGCGCCAGCAACGGCAGGATCGCCCCGCGCACCGTTCCGCCCGCCCCCAGCAGAAGGAGCCGGCGCCCCTTCATCGGGCGATCAAGATTTCGGGTGATATCGTTCACCAGCCCGACGCCGTCGAAGTTATCGGCAATCACCCGATCGCCGTCGAACTTCATGGCGTTGACTGCGCCCGCCAGCTTCGCTCGGTCACGTAAGTCGTCGGCATAAGCAAAGGCGTCCAGTTTGCACGGCGCGGTGATGTTCAGGCCGCGGCCGGCGCGCGCAACGAACATGGCGTGCGCGCGGCCGGCATCGCCCGCCTTGGGACGCTCGACCTTGATCACCTCGGCGCCCATGGCGGCCAGGCAACGCGACAGAAAAGGTCCGGCGAGAAAGTGGCTGTAGTCGACGACGCGAACGCCGGTCAGCGGCAGGGGTTGGGTTGCCATGGCTATCGCGCCTCTGCTTCCGGGCGGCGCGGGATCATCAGGCGGTGCTCGCCGACCTGAACGACCTCGTCGCGCTGGTTGATCAGTTTGGACGGCAGCACGACAATGCCCCAGCCCTGCCGCTACTGCTGCTGTTTCCCTGTCCGGTCGATTCCGGCCTTTACGGTGAAGCAGCATTGGCAATCACGCTACCACCATGACCCGAGCAACCGTTGGCTGCGCACCATTTGCGCGAGCCTCTTCCAGCAGCGCGCCGATCGGCTTGTCTCGCAAGCCTGACCGCAACCTTTTGATGCCTGGTTAGCTTCATCCCCATCATCCGGTCGGGCATCCTGCGCCATGTCGATTTTTTCAGTCCACGAACTGGACACCCTGTTTCACGACTACGGCTACTGGGCGATCTTCCTCGGCGTGATGCTGGAGAGCATCGGTCTGCCGCTGCCCGGGGAAAGCCTGATGATCGCCGCGGCGATCTTTGCGGCGACCACGCACCAGCTCGATATTTTCACCCTGGTCCCGATCGCCGCTGCCGGCGCGATCTGCGGCGACCAGGCCGGCTATTTCATCGGCCGCTGGATCGGTTACCGCTACCTGGCGGAATGGGGGCGCAAGATCGGCCTGACGCAGGATCGCCTGGACCTCGGCCGCTTCCTGTTCCGCAAATACGGCGCGGAGGTCGTGTTCTTCGGCCGCTTCGTTGCCCTGCTGCGGACCTTCGCGGCGTTGCTGGCCGGGGCGAACCGCATGCCATGGCACAGCTTCCTGCTCTGGAACGGCCTCGGCGGCATCGCCTGGACGTCCCTGTACGGCTTCGGCGCCTACCTGCTCGGCGACGCGGCCAAGCGGATCAGCGGCCCGTTGGGCATTGCGCTGGCGGTCATTGGCGGGGCGGCGCTGCTGGCTGCCCTGATCTTTGTCAAAAAGAACGAGCACCGGCTGATCGCACAGGCGCAACAGGAAATGCAGCGGGACAGCCGCGCCGCGACCCGATGACCACAAACGAAAGCGCCGCCGTCCTTCCCCGGAGGGGAACCGACGGCGGCGCCAATCCGGCCGATAAAACCCGCAGCTAACGCGAGTAGAATTCGACCACCAGGTTCGGTTCCATCTGCACCGGATATGGCACGTCGGACAGCTTCGGCGCGCGGGCGAAGCGGCCCTTCATCGCGCGGTGATCCACTTCCAGATATTCCGGCACGTCCCGCTCACTGCTCTGGGTCGCGTCCAGCACCACGGCGAGTTGCTTGGATTTCTCCTTGACCTCGATCGTGTCGTTGTCGCGAACCAGGTAGGACGGGATGTTGACCCGCTTGCCGTTGACCAGCAGATGCCCGTGCGAGACGAACTGCCGGGCCGCGAATGGGGTCACGGCGAACTTCAGGCGGTAGGTCACCGCGTCCAGCCGGCGCTCCAGCAGCTCGATCAGATTCTCCGAGGTGTCGCCCTTCCGGCGCACGGCTTCCTCGTAGTATTTCCGGAACTGCTTCTCGCTGATGTTGCCGTAGTAGCCCTTCAGCTTCTGCTTGGCCATCAACTGGGTGCCGAAGTCGGTGGGCTTCTTGCGGCGCTGGCCGTGCTGGCCGGGGCCGTATTCACGCTTGTTGACGGGGGATTTGGGGCGGCCCCAGAGGTTGATGCCGAGGCGGCGGTTGATCTTGTACTTGGATTCGGCGCGTTTGGTCACGGGCGTATTGGCCCCTTCGTCCTGTTGTTGCACCGGTAGGCCCGTTGGTCTCATACCAACAGGCGGGCGCGGATCCCGAAGATCCGTCCACGTTCCCGGCCGTGAAGAGCGGCGCCTATAGGCCCCCGCCCGCCGGGTTGTCAAACAATCTCCCGGCCGCTAGCAAGCCGGCATGATAACTCGCGGCGACATTCTGTGGCTCGGCATCGCGTCCGGCGTCACCGGCAGCCTGATTGGCGGCATGATGCTGGGCATCGGCATGGACCTGATCGTCAACGGCCAGGTCTGGGGCTGGCTGCTGCTGCTGCCTGCCGCCCCGGCCGCCGCCCTGCCCGGCTGGCTGCTGGCCCGGAAGCTGGCCAGCCAGCTCTAGACCGCGGTCCAGCCGCCATCGACCTGGTAGGCGGCGCCGGTGACGAAGCTGGCGCGGTCCGAGCACAGCCAGACCACCATCTCGGCGATCTCCCGCGGCTCCCCGAAGCGACCCAGCGGTGTGCCCGCGATGATCGCGTCGCCGCGGTTCTCGCGCGTCCAGGTGGTCATCCGGGTCGTGATGAAGCCGGGACAGACGGCGTTCACCCGGATGCCGTCCGCGGCATATTCCATCGCCGCGGTCTTGGTCAGGCCGATGACCGCGTGCTTGGCGGCGACATAGGCGGTCGATCCCCTCAGGCCGATCAGGCCGGCGATCGAGGCGGTATTGACGATGGCGCCGCCGCCGGCGGCCCGCAGCAACGGCAGTTCGTGCTTCATGCATAGCCAGACGCTTTTCAGATTGACCTCGATCATTCGGTCGAACGCGGTCTCGGTCCATTCATGGGTCAGCTTGCCCGCGGCATCCACCTGGTACGGTGCGATCCCGGCATTGTTGAAGGCGCAATCGAGCCGCCCGTAGGCCGCGACGGTGGCGTCCAGGATCGCTTGCACGTCGGCTGCCAGCGTCACATCGCCGGACAGGCTGATCGCCTGGCCACCGCCTGTGTTGATCAAGCCGACCGTGTCCGAGGCGGCATGCGCCTCGTAGTCCGCCACCGCGACCCTGGCCCCTTCGCGCGCGAAAGCCAGCGCCGCCTCGCGTCCGATGCCGTTGCCGCCGCCCGTTACCAGGGCGATTTTCCCTTCCAATATGCCGGTCAATGGATTTCCCCCGATTGCGCGGCAAAAGCTTCCCGCGCCGGGGGTCGCCTGGCAACCGCTACGCCCTATTTGGCGGTGGCGATGCCGTCGCGCACCAGCGCCGGCTCAAACCCGCCGGACTGCCGCCGCCACAGCCGCGCATACACCCCGTTGTGACGCAACAGGTCGTCGTGCGACCCGGCCTCGACGATGCGGCCGTGGTCCAGGACGATCAGGCGATCCATCCGCGAGATGGTGGACAGGCGGTGGGCGATCGCAATGACGGTGCGGCCTTCCATCAGGGTGTCGAGTTGCTCCTGGATCACCGCCTCCACCTCCGAGTCCAGCGCCGAGGTTGCCTCGTCCAGCACCAGTATCGGCGCATTCTTCAGGATCACCCGGGCCAGCGCGACACGCTGCCGTTGGCCGCCCGACAGTTTCACGCCGCGCTCTCCCACATGCGCATCGTAGCCGCGGCGGCCGTGCCAGTCCTCGAGACCCATGATGAAGTCGTGCGCCGCCGCCCGCCTGGCCGCGGCGACGATTTCCGCGTCAGATGCCGCCGGCTGGCCGTAGCGGATATTCTCGCGGATCGAACGGTGCAGCAGCGAGGTATCCTGCGTCACCATGGCGATATGCCGGCGCAGGCTTTCCTGCGTGACCCCGGCGATGTCCTGGCCGTCGATGAGAATGCGGCCGGAGGCCGGGGCGTAGAAGTGCAGCAGCAGGTTCACCAGCGTGGACTTGCCCGCGCCGGACGGGCCGACGAGGCCGACACGTTCGCCGGGGGCGATGATGATGTCTATGCCGTGCAGCACGGCGGGGGCCGAACCGACAACGACATCGCGCACCCGGCCGTAGTCGAAATGCAGGTCTTCGACCCGGATTTCACCGCCGGTCACCCGCAATTCCCGCGCCCGGGGCGGATCGGGCATCTGCCGCGGCACGTCGATCGAGCGCATGCCGTCCTGCACGGTGCCGATATTCTCGAAGATCGCGCTGATGCTGCGGGCGACCCAGCCGGCGATATTGTTGAGCTGCCACGCCAGCGGAATCGCCGTCGCCACCGCGCCGACGGAGATGCGCCCGGCAGACCATTGCCAAAGCGCGACGGTTGCCATGGATACGATCAGGCAGGCGTTCATCAGCACCAGGGTCGCCGAATAGGCCGTGGTCATGCGGGTCTGGTCGCGGAACTTCGCGGTATTGTCGTCGACGGCGTCGCGCACGAAGGCGTCCTCATCGGCGGCGCGGGCAAACAGCTTCACGGTCAGGATGTTGGTGTAGCTGTCCACCACGCGGCCGGTCAGGGTGGAGCGGGCCTCCGACACGCGGCGCGAGCGCTCCCGCAGGCGCGGCACGAACCAGCGCAGCATGCCGGCATAGAGCACGAACCAGACGACCAGCGGCATGGTCAGCCGCCAGTCCAGCCGCCCGAGCAGCAGCGCGGCGCTGGCGCCATAGACGAGAATGTACCAGGCGGCATCGAACGCCATCACCACGCTTTCGCGCAACGCCGGCCCGGTCTGCAGCACCCGGTTGGCGATCCGCCCGGCGAAGTCGTTCTGGAAGAACGTCCAGCTTTGCCGCACCACGTGCCAGTGGTTCTGCCAGCGGATCATGTTGGAGAAGCCGGGATTGACGATCTGGTTCACCAGTACCGAATGCGCGACGATGCTGACGGGCCGCAGGATCAGCAGCACTCCCGCCATCCCGAGCAGGGTCCAGGCGTTATCCCGGAAGAACGTTTCGGGCGCCCCGGTCGAGACCAGGCTGACCAGGCGGCCGATGAAGGCCGGAATCATCGTATCGAGGACCCCGACAATGCCGCCGGCCACGAACAGCGCAACGGTCAGGCCGCGGACCTGGCGGATGTAGTGCCAGTAGAATCGCGCCAGCCCCGCGGTTGGCGGCGGGGCGGGAACTCCGGCGGTCGGGTCGAGCAGGGCTTCGAAGCGGCGCAACATGGGTATCAGCGGTGGACCCTGTTGCCCGCTCCGTCAATCGAGGCTGTCAGGAACGTGAGCGGGGGGACGGAGCACCTGTCAGGCCCAATGGCCCTGTACCCAGTATCGGCCCTCCCAGTGCGGGGGCACCCAGACCCGGCGCGGCCCGGGCACATAAACGGGCGGCGGCGGGACGTAGGCCACCGGGGGTGGGGCGTAATACACCGGCGGCGGATAGAGCACCGGCGGGGCCACCACAATCGGCGGCACATAGACCCCAATTCCGTAGCCACCGGCCCACCAGGCCCGGGCGTCATGCGGCGCCGCCGCGATCCCGGCAGCCGCCAACCCGAGGACAGCGGCCATGGAGGCCAACTTCGTCTTCAGCATCACAAACTCCTGCTTCGAGTTACCCGCAGGATAGATCCGGCGTGTAACACCGCTGTTTCCGGTTTGTATCAGATCGCGCTGCCACGGGTCCGACAAATTTCTTACATCGGCGTGGCGAACATGCGGCGGAACCATCCAACTTGCGCCTCCCCGCCCGGCATGGTCTCTGCCGCCGTGCCGACAAGGATTCAACCCATGCCCAAGCCGCTGCAAGGCCTGCTCGTCGTCTCGCTGGAGCAAGCGGTCGCCGCCCCCTACTGCTCCGCCCGTCTCGCGGATGCCGGCGCCCGGGTGATCAAGATCGAGCGCGCGGAGGGCGATTTCGCCCGCGGCTACGACAGCGCCGTGCAGGGCGAATCGAGCTATTTCGTCTGGCTCAACCGCGGCAAGCAAAGCCTCGTCGCCGACATCAAGGACAAGCAGGACGCAGCATTGCTGCACCGGGTGCTGGCGAAAGCCGATGTGTTCATCCAGAACCTTGCCCCCGGCGCCGCCGCGCGGTCCGGCTTCGGCGCGCAGGCGCTGCGGGAACAAAACAACAGGCTGATCACCGTCGATATCTCGGGCTACGGCGAAACCGGCGAATATGCCGCCATGAAAGCCTACGATCTGCTGGTGCAGGCGGAATCCGGACTCGCCATGGTCACCGGCCATCCCGCCGGACCGGGGCGCGTCGGCGTCTCCATCGCCGATATCGGCTGCGGCATGAATGCCTATACCGGCGTCCTGGAGGCACTGATCGAGCGCGGCATAACCGGAAGCGGCAAGTCGCTGAAGGTCAGCCTGTTCGATGCCGTTGCCGACTGGATGAATGTCCCGCTGCTGTATTTCGAGGGCACCGGCAAGGCGCCGCAACGGCTCGGCCTGGCGCATCCCTCGATCTGCCCGTACGGCGCATTCGCCACCAGCGACGGTGCGCTGGTGCTGATCTCCATCCAGAACGAACGCGAATGGACGATGTTCTGCGCGTTGTTCCTGGACGCGGCCGATCTGCCGCAGCAGCCGGGCTTCGAGACGAACACGATCCGCGTTGCCAACCGCGCGGTGGTGGATGCGCGTGTCGGCGCCATGTTCGCAGCGCTGACCCGGGACCAGGCGGCGGCCAAACTGCGCCGGGCGAATACGGCGTATGGCTTCGTCAACGATCTCGCGGCGCTCGGCCACCATCCCGCGTTGCGGCGGACGCAAGTTGCGCTGCCGGGCGGCGGCCTAGCGGAGATCATTGCTCCGGCGGTGATTCGGGTGGGGGAGGTTCCGTCGCTTGGTCCGGTGCCGGCTATCGGCGAGAATGGCGAAGCTATAAGGGCGGAGTTTGGCGCTTGAGCTTCACGCGAAGAAAAGGCCGCCACGACCGCAAAAGACCGCTTAAAGACCGCCGACCCGGTGGATCCTGAACAACAGAATCGCGTTGCGACCGGGCCTGATCAACAACGGATAGCATGCTGAGCAGGTCTTCCTCTGTCACTTCGAAATAGTAAACCCCCCTGGCATCGTGCCGCTCCGCGTGACGGTTAAGCCAGATATTGGTATGACCGCATTCCGCGCCGATTTGGAGTTGGATTGCATTCAATGCCGGAAAGGTTGCGACGATCGTCCCGGGCCGGGAAAAAATCGCCGCATGCATCCCCGAACCGTGTTCGCCAATTATTGTTTCGGCAGAATGAAACAACTCGATCTGCCCGGCAAAATCGAGTAGTTCCGGCTGCACGATTTCATATCCGCGCTCGATGGCCATCCGCTCAAACGCTTCGCGCGTCTCAAACACACGCCAGGCGCTGCGCGTTGTTTTCTCATAGGTGCGCCGCGACAGACAGATCTTCCGGTGGGCACGCTTAGCCGGCGACGGTCTGAAGCGGTTGTAGAACTCGCGCATGAAGCTGTGGAGCACGTAATCGCCGTTGTGGGCAAAGGATGGCAGGCAGACCCGGCTGCAAACCACCATGTCGTTCCTACATGAGAACGTTCTGATTTGGTCAGCCCTCACTCCGCAGAAAAACCGCATCATGTCTCTGACGAAGTCAGGTGTGTCGTCCGGCAGCAGGATCGTCATCCCGGCAAAGGCGTCCCCCAACACGCCCTTGGCGATCTCCACGCGCGGCAGGAAGTCCAGCAGCCAATGGCCAAAGACGGGGAACCCCGGGCCGAAGACCAGCAAGACCGGTTCGTCGATGACCAACCGGTTGGCAGGGGGCGCCAGGCGGGGATTCTCCGACATGGTATCGTGATCGAGCCATTGCCGGCCCACATCGGACGTATGAACGTGCTCGAGAATATAATGGCCCTGCAAGAACGGAAAGCCGACGCCCTGGATCTCGATGTCTCGCAGGAAATGGCACCCGAGGGGCTTGATTGTCTTGGGTGTCATGCCGGAACGCCACGTCCACAGGGCGTCCGGGGCGTCTTCCAGCACCAGAACGTCCGGCCCGGGCCTGGACGTCTCGCCGGGCCGAAATTCTGCAAATCCCTGCCAATCCGCGACCGCCGCATTGCCCTCCCGACGGGTCGAAACATCGAAGATGGAGACGACCGGCACAGCTTGCATGGAATTCACGCTCGGGAAGTGGTTTGGCATCGTGCCGCCCTTCGTCGTAGCAGAGCCGGAACTCTTGCACGACGTGATCGGTTCATGCGGCCTTCTTCCCACAGCCCTGGCAGCGGATCAACATGTTTCGAGGTAGACAGGTTGGCGGTGCGATGAACCTCGGGTGGATAGAAGCAGCGCTGGCGTGCTCGCCTCGGTCATTCCGGGACGAGACAACAACCGAAACAACGGCCGGTTCAGGTCGCCGGCATCTTCAGTCCGCGGCCGCCGATGGTCGGCACCAGCCGCTTAGACTGCGCGGCTCAATCCGCTTCAGCGGCTCTACTTTCCCGTATAGCTGAACCAGATTGAGCAGCCTGGCAGACATCGAACCGTCGGGCTGCAGCGATGCCGACAGGGTGAACGTCTGGCCGGTTTCCGGATCGAAGAACCAGCCGTCGTTCCAGCGCCCGGGACGATCCGGCGTCAAGCCCCAGACGATGGTTTCGCCACAGCTCCCGGGGGTGCCCGGCCGAACCCACACGATGCGCCCGCAATACAGATAATTGCACTCGGATACATCGATCGCCAGCCGATCGGCCAGCAGCCAGGTGCCGACAGGGGGTTCCGCCGCCGCTGCTCCGGCAAGAGAACATGGCGCCCAAGCCAGGATAGCCATCAGAAAAGTAACCAGTCGTGGCATCCCCATTTCTGATCTCCCGCAACCGCTACGGGGTATGGGTCCGTCCTGCGGCAGGAAAAGCCGCCTCCTTTACTGTTGATGCCTCAAGATGCTGTTGCCATCGCATAGCCGCGCCGCCGCGCCGGAGGCAGCGCATGCCGCCCGGCCACGCGCTCCAGCAGCAGCCGCACATCCGCCTCCAGTTCGGCCTTGAGCGCGGAGTCGAGAAACACCTGCTCCAGCACGTCCTGCTGCGCGTGGCTGCCGCCGATGCGATACATCTCCCCCAGCACCGGCCGCATCAGCGCCAC
The DNA here is from genome assembly GCF_903944925.1 of uncultured Rhodopila sp. Lineage (GTDB taxonomy): Bacteria > Pseudomonadota > Alphaproteobacteria > Acetobacterales > Acetobacteraceae > Rhodopila. The sequence goes on from NZ_CAJATU010000199.1 coordinate 38,592, forward strand.
CGCCGCCGCATGCCGCCCCTGCCCGTTCGCCAAAATCGCGCGCGCCACCGGCAGCCCGATGTCGCGCACGAGTTCGGCGCCGGGCTGCTCGCCGCGTGCGAACTCCTCCATGCCGGCCAGCATGGCTACGGCCGCCGCATCCCTGCCGGTGGCGGCCAGGGCCATCATCCAATGCGCCGCGGTGAAGGACGACTGGCAATCGCCGATGCGCGCCTCGGCCTTGTCCGCCAGTTCGACCCACCGGTCGCCAACCGCCAGACCCTGGCGCCCGAGGCGGAACAGCATCGAGGCCGCGTTCTGCGTGTCGATATAGAGATCGTCCGCCGCCCGGGTCAGCGGCGACTCGAGGTCCCGGAACGCCGTGTCATACAGCGACAGGACTTTGGCGAAGTCACCCAGTTCCAGATGGTACAGCGCCTGGTGCCACCACAGATGGTGCTTCAGGTTGTTGCCGCCGTCCCAGCGCGGCTGCAGCGCCTCGATCCAGGCAATCCCCTCATGACGGCGGCCGGTCATCTCCAGCACATGCGCCACGCCATGCGCCGCCCACAGGTCGCCCGGCTCCAGCCGGATCGCCCATCGGCCGGCGTGCTCCGCCTCCCGGTAATAGCCGCACTCCTCGTGCGCGAAGGCCCGGCAGCCCAGGATCGCGGTAAAGCCTGGCAGCGCCGCGCTCCAGTGCCGCTCCACCGACAGCACCGAGGCGAGCATCGCCTCCGGCCGCCCGGCCCAGAAGTTGACGAAATGCGCGAGGCGGAAAGCCAGGATGTCGTGCGGATGCCCGGCCAGGATCTCATCCCACACCGAAGCGGCGCGTTCCGCGTCGCCGGCGATCCAATGCGCCAGTGCCGTGGCGTGGGCGTCCTCTCGCGCCGAACCGGGGCAACGCCTCGCTTCGGCCAGCGCCGCCCGGGCAGCCGGCAGCGCGTCGGCCCGGAACGACATCAACAACAGATAGCCGCGCAGGCAGTGCGCCAGGCCGAAATCCGCATCGGCCTGCATCAGCGCCTCCATCCGGGCGGCCATATCGGCGCGGTAACCCAGATAGCCCTCGATGGCGTGGTCGAACAGGGCGACCGCCTGCCCGGATACGGTGGTCAACCCAAGGCCCCGGCAATCCTCGAGCATTCTCCGTCCTCCCTGCCGACGCGCTTAGCACGAAGGCAAGGGGGCATGAAGCCAGGCGAACGGTCAGACCGGCGTCAGGCTGACCCGGGCGATTCCGGAGCGCATCATGCCGAGTTCGCGCGCCGCGGCAGCGGACAGGTCGACGATCCGCCGGGCCGAGTAGATCCGGTCGGTCACGGTGACGACGACCGACTGGCCGGTGCTGGCGAGGGTGACTTTCAGCTTGGTGCCGAACGGCAGCCAGGCGTGTGCGGCGGTCAGCAGCCTTTGGTCGAAGCGGCTGCCATCGGCGGCGCGGCGGCCGTGGTAGGCGTTGCTGTAGTAGGAAGCCGTCCCGGTTTCGCCGACGAAGGCGGCATCCGGCCGATCGGCTGAGGAGGTTGAGGGGGCTGCCGAGCGATGGTGGTGCTTGGAAGCGGTACGCGCCAAGGCGCCGTGATGCGACGTGGCCAGCAGCGACGAAGCCGCAATGACCGCGATTGCGTAATATTTTCTCATCGTACCTCACTTAGCGAAAGGCAAACGGCTAACAAAACTCGCGTAACCGTTTCGGTGACGTGTCAGGGCGCAATAACTGCCCTCCAATGCAGTCGAAATGACCAGCATTGTGTTACAGAACCCCGCCAATGAGGCGGAATTGCGGCATCTTGTCCAGCCGCGAGACGGACCATCCCCGCTCCATACTGGCCCATATGCTGCAAATCGACTGCGATGACAAGCCCGTGAGGGAGGTTTTTTGCCGCAAAATCGAGTCAATGCTGCAAGCGCAAATTTTGCATGGCCGGAACCCAGACCACCAACCCTTTGACCGATAACTAAAAACTTTCGATCGAGGCGACGTGAAATATTTCGGCTGCCGCCCGCCCGGCGATCTGCCCGCAGTCGGCATTATAGATGCTGTATCGTTATATACACCGCCTTGAAAACTTCTGCCGGAGCGCCCGGCCGTCGGCGGAGGTCAGCGAGACTCGCCCGGGCAAGGCGGTCTCACTTCGCCGCCGTCTTGCCGTTCTCCGGCATATCGGTCTCCCACCCGCCGCCCAGCGCCTTGTAAAGCGCCACCAAATCCGACGAGACATTGGTGGTGCTCTGGGCAAGCTGCTGCTGCGTCTGCAACAGGCTGCGCTCGGCATCCAGCACCGACAGGAAGTCCGCCACGCCTTGCGCATACCTGCTTTGCGCCAAAGTCACTGCCCGCCGGTTATCAACCACCGCCCGCGCCAGCTCGTCACGCCGCGTCTGCTCCGTCTTGTAGGCCGTCAGCGCGTTGTCCACGTCATGCCAGGCTTGCAGGACCGTCTTCTGGAAGGTGATCGCCGCCTCCTGCTGCTGCGCCTGGCGCAACTGCAAGGTGGAGCGCAACTGGCCGCCCTCGAAGATCGGGATCGTCAGGCCGGGACCCATCGCGTATTGCCGGGCGTTCAGACTGAAGAGATTGCTGAATTGAAGCGATTGCAGCCCGAAGCTGCCGGTCAGATTGAGCGACGGGTAGAAGTTCGCCTGCGCCACGCCGATCTCCGCTGTCGCGGCGTGAAGCTGGGCTTCGGCCTGGCGAATGTCGGGGCGGCGCCGCGCCAGTTCCGACGGCAGCCCGACCGGCACCCGTGGCGGCACCGGTGGCACCGGCTTGGCGGTCGCCAGTTCCTCCCGCAGCGCGTTCGGCGGCTGGCCGAGCAGCAGGCTCAGCGCGTTGATCAGTTGCGCCTCCTGCTGCTCCAGGCGCGGGATTTCCGCCAGGTTGGTGCGCAACTGGGCGGAGGCGTTGGCCACGTCCAGATCGGTTGTCACCCCGCCCGCGGCGCGCTGCTGCGTCAGGTTCAGGCTCTGCCGCGCGGTGTTGACGTTGTCGCGGGCGATCTGCAGTTCCGCCTGGGCGCCGCGAAGCTGGACGTAGTCGCGCGCCACCTCCGCCAGGCTGGACAGCAAGGTGGCACGCTGAGCCTCCTTCGCGGCCTCGGACGAAGCCGACGACGACTCGACCGACCGCCGCACCCCGCCCCATAGGTCCACTTCCCAGGAGGCGTCGAAGCCGCCCTGGTAGAGGTCGAACGGCGCCAGTCCGGCACCCGCCACACCACCCGCCGAGTTGCCGGACGCCCCGTTGGCGGCGGCCGCACCCGCGGAACTGGGGATCAGGCCGAACACGCCATTATCGCTCGCCTTCTCCCGGGTATACGACCCGTTGGCGTTCAGGGTGGGGAACTGCGCCGCCTTGGCGATGCCCAGTTGCGCGCGCGATTCGGCGAACCGGGTGGCCGCCGCCCTGACGTCGAGGTTCTCGGACGCCACCCGCCGCTCCAGCTCGGTCAGCACCGGATCCTTGAACAGCGTCCACCAGTCGACATCGATGGGCTCGGCCACCGGGATGCTGGGCGGCGGCTTAACCGCCTCCTTCGGCCCGGCGAACCACGACGCCGGGGAGGCCCAGTCCGGTCGCTTGTAATCAGGGCCGACGGTGCAGCCGCCGAGCGCGGTCGCACCGAGCAGGCCCGCCAGGAATGCCAGTCGTGCTTTGTCGGTCATCAGGTCTTCCAGCAGTCAATCACAACTTGGCCCGCTCAATGGCCCGCCACCGCACGCTTGGGCACCTTCGGCAGCAGCAAGGCCGCGGGCGCGACGATCAGGGCGAGCATGCCAAGCAGCCAGAACACATCCAGGTAGCTCATGATGGAAGCCTGCGCTTGCACGATCGCATCGACCGGGGCAAGCGGGGTCGTCCAGCCATAGCCGTTGTACGCAGTGATGTGCTCCGCCAGGCGGGCATGGTGAAACTGGCCGCGCTCCTGCAGCATGTTGGTGACGTAGGACACGCCGAAGCTGCCGCCAAGGTTGCGCATCAGGTTGATCAGTGCCGAGGCCTCGTTGTTCTCATTTGGCGGCAGCCCGACATAGGCCACCGTGCTGATCGGGATGAACAGGAACGGCATCCACATCACCTGCGTCATGCGCGTGGTGGAGATGGTCCAGAAGCCGATGTCGAGGTCGAGAGACGCCGCCCGCAGCATCGACCACGCCACCCCCAGGATTGCCATCAGGATCAGCCATTTCGGCTGGATCTTGCGGCCGGTGACGAAGCCGACGACCGGCATCAGCAGCAGCGAGGCGATGCCGCCCACCCCCAGGGTCAGGCCGGCGGTGGTGGCGTCGTAGCCCATCAGGGTCTGGGAAAGCTGCGGCAGAAGCTGCGTCGTGCTGATCAGCATGAAGCCCACCAGGAACATCAGCCCGCAGCAGATGGCAAAGCCGCGGTAGCGCAGCAGCCGGACATTCACCACCGGCTGCGGATGCCGCCACTCCCAGATCGCCAGGGTCAGCAGCGACACGGCGCTGATCGCCGCCAGCGACGCGATGAAGCCGGAGGAGAACCCGTCATCCAATTCGAACCGGTCGAGGCAGATCTGCAGCGCACCGAAACCGAGCACCACCAGGACGAAGCCGAACACATCGACATTCAGGCCCTTGTCCAGCAACGCCTGCCGCTCCCGCCGCAGCACCTCCGGCTCCGTCACCAGCCAGCCCACCAGGGTCAGTGATAGCAGGCCGACGGGCAGGTTGATCAGGAAAACCCAGTGCCAGGACAGGTTGTCGGTGATCCATCCGCCCATCACCGGGCCGATGGCCGGGGCGCTCACCACGGTCAGGCCGTAGATCGCGAACGCCTGCGCCCGCTTCTCCGGCGGGAAGGTGTCGGCGAAGATCGACTGCTCCGTCGGCGCCATGCCGCCGCCGCCAATGCCTTGCAGCACCCGGGCGACAATCATCATGTCGAGCGAGGTGGACATCGCGCACATCAGCGAACTCAAGGTAAACAGCCCGACGCAGATCATGTAGAACCGCTTGCGCCCGATGACATTGGCCAGCCAGCCGCTGATCGGCAGGACGATGGCGTTGGACACCAGGTAGCTGGTCAGTATCCAGGTGGACTCGTCCGCGTCCGCCGCCAGGCTGCCGGCGATGTGCCGCAGCGCCACGTTCGCGATCGTGGTGTCGAGCACCTCCATGAAGGTGGCGATCGACACCACCACCGCGATCAGCCAAGGATTGCGGTCGCCCGCGGCCGAGCGCGGCAGCAGCGGGTTCGCCACGCCTCAGCGCACCCGGACGGAGGGCACGACCGACATGCCCGGCGCAATCGGATAGTCCTTCACCCGAGGGTCATCGAAGACGATCTTCACCGGCAGGCGCTGCACGATCTTGACGTAATTGCCGGTCGCGTTTTCCGACGGCAATACGCTGAACGCCGTGCCGGTGCCGCCCTGGAAACTGTCCACCTTGCCGTGGAACGTGACCGAAGGGACCGCATCGACCGAAAGATCGACATCCTGCCCCGGCCGGATGCGGGCGAGTTGCGTCTCCTTGAAGTTCGCCGTCACCCAGCGGTCGTCCTGCACCAGCGCGAACAGCGCCTGCCCGGGGTTCACGTAGTTCCCTGCGCTGACCGTGCGATGGGTCACCATGCCCGCCACCGGGGCGACGATGGTGCAGTAGGACAGTTGCAGCTCCGCCGCCCTTGTGTTGGCCTCAGCCTGCTGCAGCGACGCCTGCGCCGCCAGCACCTGCGCCTGCCCGGCGCGAACCTGAGCCTGCGCGCCGCCGACAGTCTGCCGCGCAGCCTCCAGCTTGGCCTCGTCCGAGTGGAACGCCGCGGTCGCCGCCTCGACCTGCTGGCGGGTCACCGCACCGGGGTTAATCCTCTGATACCTCTCATAATCCTGCCTGGCCATCACCAGATCGGCTTCCGCCACCCGAACATTCGCGGCGGCCTGGTCCACCGCGGCCTGCTGCACCGAGACCTGCGCCTGCGCCTGCTGCAACGTCGCCTCCGCGCTGGCCTGCTGGCCGCGCACCTGGTCGAGCCTGGCCTGGTAGTCACGCGGGTCGATTAGCAGCAGCGTTTGCCCCGCCTCGACATGCTGGTTGTCGGCGAACAGCAGCTTCGTCACCTGCCCGGCGACGCGCGAGGAAATCTGGGTGGTGTAGGCGTCGATCGCGGCGTCGTCAGTGGTCTCGAAGTGCCGCGCGTTCAGCCAATAGCGTGTGCCGCCCGCGGACAGGCCGAACAGCACCAGCCCGCCAATCACGAACCGCGGCCATCGCTTTGCCGACGGCCGGGTCGCCGGGCGCGACGCCTCGGGCGCGTCGGGCCGAACATCCCGGGTCAGATCGTCCATCGGCGGGCCTCCGTCTGGCGGTCGTCGGACAAGGGCATTGACCGAACCGTTCGGTCATTCTACGGCGGCACATGCGGTTGATGCCAGCGGTTGTCAATGCGGCCGTGCCGAAGGATGCTTCGCCCGATGGATGTCAGCGTATCGCTCAGCCCGGAGAAGCGGGCACAGATCCTGTCCGGCGCCGCGACGGTGTTCGCCGCCGACGGGTATGAGGGCGCGAGCATGGCCCGGATCGCGTCCGTCGCCGGGGTGTCGAAAGGCACGCTGTACAATTACTTCGACAGCAAGGCCGCTCTGTTCACCGCCTATGTCGGCGAGACCTGCGACCGCAACCTCGGCCGGGTGTTCGACACTGCGGGCCATGACGGCGACCCGGCTGCCGTCCTGCACGACATCGGCAAGCGCATGCTACAGATGCTGCTGTCCGGTCCGGGCTTGACGATCTACCGCGTGGTGATCGCCGAGGCGGCGAAATTCCCCGATCTCGCCCGCGGCTTCTTCGATGCCGGTCCCGCGCGGGCCATCGGCTTCATGGCGGACTGGCTGGCGGAGGAAACAAGGCGCGGGCGGCTGTCGGTCGACGATCCCGGGTTCGCGGCGGAGCAGTTCTTCAACCTGTGCCAGACCCGGCTGGTGCTGCGCCGCAAGCTGGAGATGTTGCCCGATCCGCCGGAAGCCGAGATCGACCGTGTGATCGACGCCGCCACCGGGATGTTCCTGCGGATGTACGGGACCTCCTGGTGACGGGTTCCCGACCTCCGGAAGCAAGTCTCTGAACCGGGAAGCCTCTGGATTTTAGCCCCAACTGCCCGCCGATATAAGCTCCCGGCGGCAAACCGGGACCGCATCGGAGGCATGCAGCCCGCACGGGCTTGCCACGCGCTTTCCTTGACAATCCGCACGGACAGCCCACGATTCCGGTATCCGTCGCAGCATCGCACAGCCCCTGGCGCTCAACGACGTCGTCTCCGGCCGATCGGCGGCCCGACTCCGCGCGTTCCGGCGAGATGTTGAGACAGCGCTCCCGGAGCTGGTCGACCGTTTGCTCTTGTTCGGCTCCCGCGCGCGCGGCGAGGCTAACCGCAACAGCGATTGCGATGTTGCCGTTCTCCTCAAAGGTAACAGCCGGCCGGACACCATAAGGACGGTTTTGTCAGACATGGCCTATCGGCACGTTCGGGCGGGGATGGCGATACGCCCTCTGGCCGCCATGGAGAAGCCGACTAATTTCGCGGCGCGCGTAGCAATCCGAATTTGCGCGTTCAAGGCGCCACTTTGGCTGATGCTAAAGCAGTAACAGCGAGAGCCGCCGATATGATTGGTCAATCACGACATTACTGGGAAACGAAGACGTAAACCTACCGCGCCGGCTCGAACGCCCGGGCCAGATCCCTCTCCTGCCGCGCCCGCCGCATCCCCTGCCCGACCGCCCGCGCCAGCGCCGCATGTCCGAACGGTTTCGTCAGTACCGTCCGGCCGCCGGTGTGCGCCTCATCCAGCAGCGCCTCGCTGTACCCGGTGATCAGCAGCACCGGCAGTCCGGCCCGCTGTGTGGTCAGCGCTTCCGCCAGATCGATGCCGCTCATGCCGTCGGGCAGCACAAGATCCGTCACCAGCATGTCGATCCGGTCGCCGTCGCGCCGGCAACGCGCGATCGCCTCCGCCGCCGAACCCGCCGTCAGCACCCGGTAGCCGCTCAGGACCAGCATGTCGGCAGCGACTGAACGGACCTCCTCATCGTCATCCACCAGCAGGACGGTCCCCTCTCCCGCGGCGCGTTCTTCGGTCTCGGCAGCGCTGGCAACCGGCACCTCGGCGGTGCGTGGAAAATACAGTGTCACCGAGGTGCCCCGGCCGACGGTGCTGGCAATGCAGACGGTCCCGGCCGACTGCCGCGCGAAGCCCTGGACCATGGACAGCCCGAGACCGGAGCCGGCGCCAACCTCCTTCGTGGTGAAGAACGGCTCGAACACCTTTTCCAGGATGTCGGGGGAAATGCCGGTTCCGGTGTCGGACACCGTCAGCGCGACGAAATCGCCCGGCAGCCCATCCAGCGCCGCCGCATCCGCCGGACCGGCGTTGCGGGTCTCCACCCGCAAGGTGCCGCCGCCCGGCATGGCGTCGCGCGCATTGATCGCCAGGTTGAGGATCGCCGCCTCAAGCTGGTTCGGGTCCACCAGGACAGGCCAGGCCTGCGGCGACAGGCGTGTTTCAACCGTCACGTCCGAGCGCAGCAGGCGCTGCAGCATATCGCGGGAGGCGCGAATATGCCGGTTCAGGTCCACCACTTCCGGATGCAGCGTCTGGCGGCGGGCAAACGCCAGAAGCTGATGCACCAGCCCGGCACCGCGGTTGGCGCTTTGCAGGGCGGCATTCAGCCGCTTCACCACGGAATGACCCGCATCGAGCCGCGCCAGCGCAAGCTCGAGGTTGCCGACGATCGCCGCCAGGATATTGTTGAAGTCATGCGCCACGCCGCCGGTCAGCCGCCCGACGGTTTCGATCTTCTGGGATTCATACAAGGCCGCCTCGGCCGCGTGCTGCGCCTCCGTGCGTTCGCGCACCCGGGTTTCGAGTTCATGTTCCCGCACGCCCATGGCGGCAGCCATGGCGTTGAATGCAGCGCCCAGCCGCCCGAATTCCGAGCGGGCTTCGGACACGCCTGCGCGGGCCTGGAAATCACCCTGCCGCCAGCGCTCCGCCGTTTGCAGCAGATCCCGCATCGGCCGACCGATGAAGGCGCGGGCGCCGGTGGCCGCCAGCAACAGCGCCAGGACGCAGGACCCGGCGATGGCCAGCGTGTCGCGCCGATTGGCGTCCGCGGCGCCTTTGAACAACTCGCCCTTGTCGAGCCCCACCGAAACCGTCAATCCCGGCGGGCCGCCCGGAACCGGGGCGTAGGAGTAGATGCGGGAGATGCCGTCGAACCCCGGCGCCTCCCGCACGCCCTCTCCGCCGCCCAACAGATACGAGTGCGAGGAGCCGGAGATCGTGGTGCCGACGAACTGCCCGGCGCCCGGATACCGGGCCAGGATCGTGCCACGGCGGTCGATCACCGATACGGTTGCCTTCGGCGGCAGCGGGCTGCGCGCCAGCTCAGTGTTCAGCCAGTCGAGACTCAGGCCGGCCGCCACGACCCCTTCGGCGTGGCCCGCGCCATCGTCGAACGGCAGCGCAAGATACAGCGCCCTGCCCGCGGATGGCCCGGCCGCCTCAAATTCGCCCAGGGCGAAGCTGCCGGTTTCGAGCGCCAGCCGGAACGCCGGGCGGTCGAGCAGCCAGGCGTTCGCGCCGAACGCGCCGCCCGAACAAACCCGCCGGCCGGCAAGGTCGATACTGACCAGGCTGAGATAGTGCGGATAGGCGCGGACAAGTTCTTCGAAATAGAGGCTGCAGGCGGCGGCGACGCCGTTGCGCACCACCGGGGTCTTGCCCAGTGCGGTCAGCAGTTGCCGCGCCGCCTCGATGACTTTCGATTGCTCATTGGCCACCAGGCGGACCAGGCGCAAAGCCTGCTCCTTGCCCTCTTCCGCTCGCATAGCGCGGGCATCGATCGCGTTGTACACCTCGGTTGCGACCACCGGCAGCAACGTCAGGATGACCAGCACGAACAGCCGAGCCAGAAGTGTCATGCTTCCTGTTCCGCGTGCTTTATTGGCGTTCGCCCGCATAGCGCGAGGATCGGTCGAGACATTAGCGCCGATCGGCGACCGGGCGTTCCGTCACGCGCGCTGCTGTTGTGTCACTGCTTTCCGGATGGCCCACGGGCTGCCTCGGAGGCATCCCATAACGGAATCGTCTTTATCACATCACCGTTGTGCCAGGATTTTCGCCTGAAGCGTTAATCACTATGGCGTGACATTTTGCTACCGATTCCTGCGAGATCTTGCAGGCCTGTCCACCGCGGCCGATCGGCGAGGCCGGCGAAATCCGGATTCATACCGCCCCCCGAGGGAGAGTCGCAGGCGCCCCCTACCCGGCCGCTCAGCCGAACCGTTCCAGCCGGTAGCGCGGATCGATCGCCTCGCCACGCAGGATTGCCGCCGCTGTCAACTGTCCAGCGATCAGACCCAGCGTATAGCCGTTTGCCGTGACCGCGTTGTAGAAGCCGGGCACCCCAGGAGCCTCCCCCAGCAGCGGCGCGCCATCGATCGCCGGGTTGATTCCGGTCCAGGCCCGCACCATCGACAGCGACCGCAACACCGGCACCGCGCGGGCGGCCACCCACAGATTGCCCTCGATCGACTGCCGCTGGTTGCTGCTGCGACCGGTTGCGGCATCGAAACCGCCATACCAGCCGCCGCCAACCAGGAACGATCCGTTCGCCTGCTGCTTGACGGACAGATGCCGGTTCGCCATTGACACAAGGTGGCGGGTGAAAGCCGGCGCCGTATCGGTCACGATCACCTGCTGCACCGAACCCGTCACCGGCAGCGACAAGCCCACCATCCGGGCGGTTCGCGCCGCCCATGGACCGGTCGCGTTGACCACCTGCCCGGCGGTCACCTCGCCCTTGTTCGTCGCCACTGTCCATCCGCTGCCGGAACGCTCGATCCCGGTGACTTCCGCCCCGCGTAAGACCCGCGCGCCGTGGGCCCGGGCGAGGCGCAGCAGCGCCGTCACGCTGCGCAGCGGGTCGCCGTAGCCCTCGGCCGGGACGAACGCGGCGCCCGGGATGTTTTCCGACACCGCCGGCGCCATGTTCCGCAGGTCGTTACTGCCGAGCACATAGCTCTCGACGCCCCAGCTTCGTTCCATCGCCGACTTGCGATAAAGCCAGTCCAGCCCGGCCTGGTCCTCGGCCAGCATCAGGCCGCCCTCGGTGCGCAGACCCAGATCGTCTCCGGCCTCCGCGGCGATCTCCTTCCACAACGCAATGCTGCGCGCCGGCAGCAGCAGGGCCGGACCGGCAGGCCCCCCGTCCGGCGGCGTGCTGTAACTGAACTCCGACGACTGCAACTGCACATGCAGGCTGCCGGCATTGGCGGTGCTGGCCGCCATGGCGACCTCGTCACGATCAAGCACCAGCACGTCGGCACCGCCCCTGGCGAGGTAATAGGCGGCCGACAGGCCCACCACGCCGCCGCCGATAACCAGCACGGCGGCATGCCGATCCTCGACGGGCAAGGCAGGAATCGCGTGCAGGTGAACCGGCAGCGGCGGCTCGTGCAGAGCCACCGGAGTGAACTCCTGCGCCTCCCGCGCCAACGCGGCAATCGGCACCGGCCGCAGCGGCGCGCGCGGCGCGGCGAACGCGGAATCCTCCTGCAGGTCGGGGCAGAGCCGCGCGACCGTATGAGCGCAGAAACGGCCCTGGCATTCGCCCATGCCCGCCCGCGTCGCCTTCTTCAGCGCCGGCAATGACGTAACGCCGGCCGCGATCTCCGCCCGCAAGGTCGCGGCCGTTATTTCCTCGCACCGGCAAACCACCGTTTCATCTGCAATCTTCACCCGATCGGCGTCGAAAATAAACGCCAGGGACTGCTGGAAATGAACGGCCCGAGCGGCGGCGATACGCGCGCGTTCCAAAGGCGGAGCAGTCAAGCCGAGGTCGCGCGCCACCGCCTGGCCGGTCAGCCAGCCCTGCCATTGCGCAATGCGCGCGCCGCCGATGACGGTACTGTCGCCGACGGCAAAGACGTTCTCCACGGCGGTGCGGCCATCCTCGTCGGCCTTGGTGGCAAGATAGCCGGCACCGACATTGATCCAGCGCTGCGGCACGCCCAGCGCGCGGGCGAGACCGGTTTCCGGCTGGAAACCGACATGCAGGCCGACGACATCGACCTCGAACCGCTGCGCCCCGGCAACCGCCGTTTCCACCCGTCCATCGCCCTCAAGGCGATCGAGCGCGGTGTTCCAGAGAATGGGGACTTTGGCTTGCTTGAGGGTGCGCACCAGGTCGCGGCCCTCACGCAACAGGTCGCCGCCCCACCAGGACATCTTCAGGATATCCGGATACTGCAGCGCGCCCGGCCGCGACGCGGCTTCCAGCACCGCCACCGGCTTGATCCCGCTGGCCACCAGCTCGCAGGCCAGCTTCAGATTCAGCGGACCGTTGCCGGCGAGCAGGATCTTCTGCCCGGGGATCACCCGCTGGCTGCGGGCCAAGGTCTGCAATCCGCCCGTGGTCATCACGCCCGGCAAGGTCCAGCCGGGCACCGGAACCGGAGTCTCATAGGCGCCCGTCGCCAGGATCAGCCGGCGCGGGCGATACACGATGGATTTGCCGCGCACCAGCGCCGCGATCTCATCCGGGGCGAACGCGCCCCAGACCAGGGCGTCGGACTCCAGCCGCACGCCCGCCTGGATCGCCTGGCCGCGCAGCTCGATGCCCAGCCTGAACTGCTTGTCCGGCTCGATCGTCGTGTGACTTGGCGACAGCGGCCTGGCGTATTGGCCGCCCGGCGCCTGACCTTCGTCCAAAAGCACCACCGAGGCGCCCGCGCGCGCCGCGGCGGTGGCCGCGGACAGGCCGGCCGGGCCGCCGCCGATGACGAGGATGTCGCAGACCCGTTCCTCCGCCGCGGCCGCTTCGCCGGGGATCGGAAACGCGTCCGGAGCGATGCTGGAAACGATCGCGCCATCCGCCGCCAGGGTCTTGCAGGCGCGCTGGCCGACGCGGCCATTCACCGTGACGACGCAGTCCCAGCACGCGCCGGCACCGCAGAACACGCCGCGCGGCGCGCCGGACGGAGTGTGGCGCAGGGTTGTGATGCCGGCGGCGGCGAGCGCGGCGGCGATGGTTTCTCCCTCCAGCGCCTCGACCGGAAGGCCATTGAATTGGAAGCCGATCGGCTGACCGGCGGGACGTATGGACGGATGGGTGAGGCGCATGCGGGCTGTATGGCAAAGATCAGGCCGCCCTCCAACCCCTCGAATCACGTCCAAGTGCGCCGACGAACCGCCTCGAAAGTGCGGGTTGCACCCCTTACCCCAAATCCACCCTCGGGAACGGCTGCGCCAGCTCGATCGCCCGCGCCGCCCGCAGCACCAGGTCGTCGCGGAACTGCGCCGCCGCGATCTGCACGGAATTGGGCAGCCGATCGGCACGAAGCCCCATCGGCACGGTGATCGCCGGCTGGCGCGACAGGTTGAAGGTGAACGTCCACGGCGCCCACTCCGTCCACAGCGCCCGCACCGGATCGTCTATCGGCGCATCCGCCAAAGGCGGACCCGCCGGCACCGTCGGACACAGCAGCAGGTCGAACCGCTGATGCAACCGCGCCATCGCGTGCGCCGCCGCCGCGCGCAGGGCATCGGCGTCCATGAACTCGATCGCCGACATGCCGCCCAGTTCCGCAGCGACCTGCCGGATGCCCGGATCGAGCAGCGCCGCCGACTCCGCCGGCAATTTCGCCACCAGACGCGCCAGCACCGCGCCCCAGACCCGGCCGAACACACTGCTGGTATCAGGCAGATCCGTCTCGGCCGCCGCCACCCTGGCGCCGGCATCCGCCAGCACTTGCGCCGCCCGCTCCACCGCCGCCCTGCCATCCGCATCCAGCGGCGCGTCGAAGCCGGGATTGGACAGCACGCCAACCGACAGCCCCGCGACGCCCGACTCGATCCCGTCCAGCCAGTCGCGCGGATCATCCGGCAGGCAGAACGGATCGCGCAGATCGCACCGCGCCATCGCCCCGAACATCAGCGCCGCATCCCGCACCGTGCGGGTCATCGGCCCGGCGCAGGACACGCTGGCAAACGCGCTCGCCGGCCATTGCGGAATTCGCCCGTAGCTGGGCTTCAAACCCACCAGCCCGCACCACGCCGCCGGGATGCGGACCGAGCCGCCGGCATCGGTGCCGATATGCAGCGGCCCGAACCCCGCCGCGCCGGCCGCCCCGGCGCCGGACGAGGACCCGCCGGTGGTGCGCGCCTTGTTCCACGGATTGCGGGTGATGCCGTGCAGCGGGCAGTCACCGGGCGATTTCCAGCCGAACTCGGTGGTTGTTGTCTTGCCGATGATCACCGCTCCGGCCGCCTTCAGCCCCGCCACCATCGGCGCATCGTCCGCCGCCGGTTCGGCGCTGGTCGTCCGGCTGCCCCGCCGCGTCGGGAATCCCGCCAGATCGACGAGGTCCTTCACCGTGCAGGGCACGCCGTCCAGCGCGCCGATGGGCCGCCCGGACCGCCAGCGTGACGCGCTCTCGTGCGCCGCCTGCAACGCCCCCGGGTTCAGCACGGCAAACGCGTTCAGTCCGGGGTTCAGCCGCGCCACCCGCTCGGTCACCGCCTGCAGCACATCAACCGGGGTCAGTTGCCGGCGGGAGAAGGCGGCGAGCATGTCCTCGGCGCTTAGCGATGCAGGGCCAGTGTTGGGCATGGGATGTGCTCTTTTCCAATCAGGCGAATCCGGCGCAGCATGGCCCCGCCAGCGCAGGGAGGGAACCCCGGATGACGCCGCAGACACCGGAACCGTGGCAGTGGCCGGAGCAAACCTGGCGCCGGATCGTCCAGCGGGCACGCGCCGGACGCAGCCTGAAGCCGGCAAGCTGGCCCGAGGGCGCACGCTGCGCGGTGGCGCTCAGCTTCGACGCAGACCACGAAACAATCCCGTTGCGCGACGCTGACGAAAGCCCGATGCGGATCAGCCAGGGGCAATACGGCAACCGGCAGGGGACGCCGCGGATTCATCGCCTGCTGGAACGTGAATCGATTCCGGCGACATTCTTCTATCCGGCGGTATCGGCCCTGCTGCACCCGGACGAAGTCCGCGCCACCGCCGCCGGCGGCCACGAAATCGGCATACACTCGTGGATACATGAGGTGAATACATCGCTGCCGCGGGAAGCCGAGCGCGAATTGACCTTGCGGGCGCGCGACGTGCTGGCCAAGGCCGCCGGCCGCGAGCCGGTGGGAATCCGCACCGCGAGCTGGGATTTTTCCGTCAACACGCTGGACATCATCCGCGAGCTGCAACTGCTGTACGACAGCAGCCTGATGGCCGATGACGATCCTTACGAGCTGGAAGACCAGGGCAGGCCGACCGGCATTGTTGAACTGCCACCGGAATGGATTCGCGACGATGCGGTGTATTTCAATATGCTGCGGTTCTCCGGCTTGCGGCCGTACACGCCGCCCTCGGCAGTGGGCGAGATCTTTACCGCGGAGTTTGACGGCGCCTGGCAGGAAGGCGGATTATTCCTGTTGACGATGCATCCGCACATCATCGGCCACCGCTCCCGGCTGCCGCTGCTGGAGCGGCGGATCCGCCACATGAAGGCGACCCGCGGTTGCTGGTTCGCGACCCATGCGCAGGTGGCGGAATGGTGCAAAAGCGGGCTGGTATCGCAATAGCTTTGCAGGCCCGTCTGCCGGATAGCTGCCATCGGTCCGCGCTTTTCCTGTAGCATCGCCGCACCGAACACCGACTCGAAAGTCCGTTGATGATTCTGATACACCGGCGCAACCGCAAGCGCCGCACGGCGCACAGTGCGGTCCGCCGGCTGCTGGTGCCGCTGCTGTGTTCGCTCAACGCCTGCATGGGAAAACCGATGCCCGACGCTCACGTGCCGCCCTTTGCCAAAGTGCCTTTCGACCCGTTCTCCCGCCAGGCGGTCGTCGCCGTGACCTTGCGCGAATGGCGGCTGTTCGGGGAGACCGTGGCGGACCCGGACGCCGAACCGCTCCGCACGGTAAAGCCGGAACGCGAGGAAGGGCTGTGGCAGCGTGTCGGCGAGTATTGGTGGCTCGGCCTCAACGCCGGTTCCCGGGAAAGCGGCTGGACCGGCAAGCATAACGGCGCGGGCACGGTGTTTCCCGCGGAGGACGACGGCGACTTCGCCTGGTCGGCGGCGTTCATTTCCTATGTCATGCGCATCGCCGGCGCCGGCGCACGCTTTCCATACTCCGGCGACCATGCCGACTACATCAACGCGGCGAAACGCGTCACTCTGGGCCAGGCAAGCAACTGGCTGGTCGCCGCCGAGCGGGTGCAGGACTATGCGCCGCGCCCGGGCGACCTCGTCTGTTTCGGCCGCGGCACGGCGCGCGGCCTGCGCTACGAAGACCTGCCGACGGCGGCGCTGTTTACCTCGCATTGCGATATCGTGGTCGATACGACAACGCCCGGCCGGATCGCCGTCATCGGCGGCAACGTCCAGGATTCGGTGACCATGAACACCGTGCCGGTGACCGGCGACGGCAAGCTGGCAACGCCGGATGGCGTGGTGCTGGACACGCGGTTTCCCTGGATGGCGGTGCTGCGCCTGCTGGTCGATGGCGAGTCACCCGCCGTGTAACCAGACCGCCCCGCCCGGCCTTGAGCCGATCGGCGGCATTGCGCACAGTGGATGAACAAAACACCGCCTCCGGAGCCCGTGATGATCAGCGTCGATGAAGCCCGCCAGACTATCCTCGACGCACTGCGCCCCACCCCGCCGGAGGTGGTGGCCCTGGCGGAGGCCTGGAACCGGGTCACCGCGACGCCAGTCCGGGCGCGCCTGACCCAGCCGCCTGCCGATATATCCGCCATGGACGGGTACGCGGTGCGCGCCGCCGACGCGGTTCTGCACGCCACGCTGGCCGTTATCGGCGATGCCCCCGCCGGCCATCCGTTCGCCGGACGTGTCGGCGAGGGCGAGGCGGTGCGGCTTTTCACCGGCAGCGTCGTCCCGGCCGGCGCCGACTCGGTGATTATCCAGGAGGATGTGACCCGCGACGGCGACCGCATCCGCGTCAACGAGGCCGCAATCGTCGGACGCCACATCCGGCGCGCCGGGCAGGATTTCGCGGCCGGGGATGACGTGCTGCCGGCCGGGCGGCGGATCACCACGCGCGATGTCGGCCTCGCCGCCGCGGCCAACCACCCCTGGCTGACGGTGCATCGCCGGCCGCGCATCGCCATCCTGTCCACCGGCGACGAAATCGCCATGCCAGGGGAGCCGATTCCGCCGGGCGGCATTGTCAGCTCGAACTCGCACGCGCTGGCGGCTCTGGTCCGCGCCGCGGGCGGCGAGCCGATGATCCTGCCGAACGCGAGCGATGACGAGGCGGTCATCGGCGCGGTCGCCGATTCCATCGGCGGCATGGATCTGCTGGTCACGACCGGCGGCGCCTCGGTGGGTGACCATGACCTGGTGCTGTCGGCGCTGCAGGCGCGCGGCATGACGCTGGATTTCTGGCAGATCGCGATGCGGCCGGGCAAGCCGCTGCTGTTCGGCCGGATGGGGGCGACTCCCGTCGTCGGTTTGCCGGGCAATCCGGTCTCCGCCCTGGTGTGCGCCATCCTGTTCCTGCTGCCGGCGCTGTCGCGTCTGTCCGGTCTGCCCGCCGCGCCGCCGCCGGTGACCACGGCGGTGCTCGGTGCGGCGCTGCGGGCGAACGACAAGCGGGCGGATCATTTGCGGGCAACGACCAGCGTCGACTCGAACGGGCGAATCGTCGCGACACCGTTCGCAGTGCAGGATTCGGCAATGCTGCGCCGGTTGGCGCAGGCGGACGCCCTGATTCTGCGCCCGCCGCACGCCCCCGCCCTGCCCATCGGCGCCGAGATCGGCATTATCCGGCTCGATTCCCTCGGGTTGTGAGGCATCCGCCCGAAGACGAATCGGCGCTGCACGCGGGGATATTCAAAATTTATCCATTGTTTTGCTTGACGAGACGAACGGAACCAACATAGAACGGCCGTGACGGTTGCCGCTTTGTTCCTTACTTCTCGCCACAGTACCCGCAAGGACGCCTATCATGTTGACCCGGAAACAGTATGAACTTCTGGTGTACATCGACAGTCACCTGAAGCAGACGGGCTTCTCTCCCAGCTTCGAGGAGATGAAGGACGCGCTGAATCTGAGGTCCAAGTCAGGCATCCATCGCCTGATCTCGGCGTTGGAGGAACGCGGCTATATTGCCAGGCGTCACCACCGCGCCCGGGCGCTGGATGTCTTGCGCCTGCCGGACAACATGACCGCGCAGGAAACCTCGGTCGCGGCATCCGGCGAATCGGCCGGCGGTTTTTCTCCCAATGTCATTCGCGGCGATTTCACCCAGCGGCTTGCGGGCGTGCGCACCGCGAGCGATGCCGGGGCGATCGCATTGCCGCTGTATGGCCGTATTGCAGCCGGACTGCCGATCGAGGCGCTGCGGGATACCGATGTGCATATCGAAGTGCCGATGGCTTTGCTCGGTGCCGGCGAACATTACGGTCTCGAGGTTTCCGGCGATTCGATGATCGAAGCCGGGATTCTGGATGGTGATACCGTGATTATTCTGAAAGGCGACACCGCGGAGAACGGGCAGATTGTCGTGGCGCTGGTCGACGACAATGAGGTGACCTTGAAGCGACTTCGCCGGAAGGGTAATTCGATCGCGCTGGAACCTTGCAACGAACGCTATGAGACACGGATTTTCCCGCCGGACCGGGTGAAGGTGCAGGGCCGTATCGTGGCGTTGATGCGGAAGTATTGACGCCTCCCGCCAGCCGATCGGCTACGCGTTTGATTCTGGTACTGGCACGTTGTGCCGCCGGCTCATCGATCCGAAAGGTAACATGCTGCGGTTCGTCGGCCGGCATCCCGATGTCCCCTACCATGCACATACCCGCCGGGCACGTGCCGTCGGACGTCATGGCGGGCGCAGCCCTCCCTCGCGTGCTCGGTCGGCCACCATGACGTCCTCTAAGCGCCGATAAGCGCGGCGGCGGCGTCCGGTTCCCGGCAACCGCGCGGGCGCTTACGCGTTGTGCTTGGGCAACCCGGCCGGAGGCCTCTGACCATGGACAAGACCGCTGCCGCACTCGTCAGCGTCGCCTCCGTCGCGACCGCCGCCGTTGTCGGCGCCAACTTTGGACCGCAACGCCCGCGCGAAGCCGTGTGGTATGGCGCGCTGCGCAAGCCATCCTACACCCCGTCGGGCTCGACCATCGGAATCGCCTGGGGCGTGCTGGAAACATTGCTGGCGCTGACCGGCTACCGGCTGCTGGCGAAGCCGGCCGGCACGGCGAGAGGGGTTGCGCTGGCGTCCTGGGCTGCGACGCTGGCCGGACTGGCGGGTTATCCGGCGACCTTCTTCGGCGGCAAGAAGCTCGGTGCGAGCGCCGCGGTGGCGACCGCCATGTGCGCCTCCACCGCGGCGACAGCCGTCACCGCGTCGAAGGTCGATGACGTGGCGGCGGTTTCGATGACGCCGCTTGTACTGTGGACCGCCTTCGCCGTGCTGCTGAGCGAGGAAGTCTGGCGACGGAACTGATCCCCGCGCAACCCGGCCCTGCTACGGACGTTTCGCTGATATGACCCCGAACGATGACATTCCCGGCGCGACGCCGCCCAGCCAATCCGAGATCCCGTCACGCCCGTTGCGCGCCGTAGGCCCGGAAAGCGAGGAACGCGGCGGACCCGAGACACCCGAAGAGAGCCTGGCCGATGAGCGTCCGGCCCGCATGCCGGACGGACGGCCGGGGGAAAGGGCGGGACTGCCGCCTGGCAGCTTGCCGGAACCGTATCTCGGTCCGCAGGGCGATGAGAACCGTGATCCTCCGCCGGATGCGCCGTCTCCAACCGGACCGGCCGACTCCATTTGAACGATTCGATACTGTCGCCGTAATAAGCCTGTCCGTGTTAGCTTGCCCCGGGAATTCACCGGCAGGCGGTATCGGACCATGACCAATCCTTACGTGACCCTCTCCTCCCGCGTCGCCTACGAAAACCCGTGGACCCGGCTGCGGGAGGATCGCATTCGCCGGCCGGACGGATCCGAAGGCGTCTACGGCGTGGTGGAGCGGCCCGATTTCGTCGTCATCGTGCCGTGGCAGGCCGGCCGGGTCACCCTCGTCGAGCAGTATCGGTATCCCGTCCATGCCCGGATGTGGGAGTTCCCGATGGGCATGTGGGAACAGGCGCCGGGAACCGATCCGGCGGTGCTGGCCGCTGCCGAACTGCGCGAGGAAACCGGGCTGGCCGCCGGCCACATGCTGCATGCCGGGACGATCTTCCAGGGGCCGGGCTATTGCAGCCAGCGCGGGCACATCTTCCTCGCCACGGAGCTGACCCGCGGCGAAACCGCGCGTGAGGTCAGCGAACAGGACATGATCGCGCGGGAATTCCCGCTGGCAGAGCTGGAAGCGATGATCCGCACCGGGATTATTGTGGACGCGATGTCGGTGTCGGCGTTCGGTCTGCTGCGGGTCAAAGGGCTGCTGTGAGTCCCGGATCGTCGTCCCGGACGATCGGATCGCCCAGCCGGACCTGACCGGCTGACAGCAGCCGGGCAGTGATCCCGCCATGGCCGCGCACCGCGTTGTAGCCGCCGGTTCCGAATTCGACCTCCATGCGAGAGCACGGGTGGCACTCCCCGGTGTACAGCAGCACGGCCGTGCCGAGCCGAAACCTGCGGCCCTTCAGGGCGAGCAGATTGATGCCGGACACCACGATGTTGCGGCGCAGTCGCCCCGGCTCGACCTGCCGCAGGCCGAGATAGCCGGCGATGGCCGCCAGGTGTTCGCTTTGGATCAGCGTGACCTGGCGCGATCCGGTCGCCCGGCTTCGGTAGTGGTCGCCGCCCAAGCCGTGTTCCGGTTCCATGTCTGCCGTCTCTACCGGGACGAGCGGTTTATGGCGGGCGGGGCGCAGGCCGATCCAGACGACCACCCCCGGACGGGGTGGGGCGTCGAGCAGGCGGGCCAGCGGGGAAGCCGGGTTCATCAGATTGGCTGATTGCGGCATATTTCCCGTTCGGGTTGTGACGAGGCGAGGCTGCGCATGACAAATTGATACAAGGTGGCTTGCGGGACACGTCCCGGCGTCACCAGGATAGCCTCAACAAGACAAGGGAGACGACATGTCCATCGGCAACCACGCTGCCCGGGCGCCCGACCGCGCCGCGGTGATCGATGGCGGCAGCGGGGAGATCGTTACCTACCGCGAGCTCGACGAACGCTCGAACCGCCTCGCGCAGTATCTCCATGCGGCGGGCCTGCGCCGCGGCGACACGGTCGCACTTTTCATGGAGAACACGCCACGCTTCCTGGAGGTGGTGTGGGCGACGCGCCGCTCCGGCCTGTATCTCACCGCGGTGAACCGTTACCTGACCGCGGAGGAAGCCGCCTACATCATCGACGATTGCGACGCGAAGGTGCTGATCAGTTCCTTCGACCGGGCCGACGTCGTCTCCGCACTGCCGGGCCGCCTGCCCTACTGCCTCGATTTCCTGATGATCGGCGGCACCATTGCCGGCTGGACGTCCTACGAGGACACGGTCGCCGGCTTTCCGGCGCAGGCTTTGGACGAGCAATGGCTGGGCGAGCTGATGCTGTACAGCTCCGGCACCACCGGGCGTCCGAAGGGAGTCCGCAAGCCGTTGCAGGAAGTGAAATACGACGCGGACGGCATGCTGTCGGATCTGCTGCGCGGCCTCGGGTTCGCCGGTACCACGGTCTACCTCTCGCCGGCGCCAATGTATCATGCCGCGCCGCTGGTGTTTTGCATCAGCGTGCAGTGTGCCGGCGGGACGGTGCTGATGATGCCGCGCTTCGACCCCGAGGAGGTGCTGGCGCTGATCGAACGCTACCGGGTGACGCACAGCCAGTTCGTGCCGACGATGTTGGTGCGCATGCTGAAACTGCCCGAGGAGGTGCGCCATCGGTACGATTTGTCCAGCCACCGCATCTCCATCCACGCCGCGGCACCCTGCCCTGTCGAGGTGAAGCGCTCGATGATCGATTGGTGGGGGCCGATCATCCATGAATACTACGGTGGTACGGAGGGCAACGGGCTGACCTGGATCGATCCCGCTTCCTGGCTGGCGCACCCGGGTTCCGTGGGCAAGGCGGTCATCGGGGCGGTGCATATCTGCGACGAGGACGGAGCGGTGCTGCCGGCGGGCGAGACCGGGCTGGTGTATTTCGAACGCGATACCATACCGTTTGCCTACTACAAGGACCCGGAGCGCACTCGCGCCTCGCAGCACCCGCTGCATCCGACGTGGTCGACGCTCGGCGACCTCGGATACCAGGATGCGGAGGGGTATCTGTACCTGACCGACCGCAAGGCGTTCATGATCATTTCCGGCGGCGTGAATATCTATCCGCGCGAGATCGAGGATACGCTGGTCGCGCACGAGGCGGTGCGCGACGTCGCGGTGTTCGGGCTGCCCGACCCGGACATGGGCGAGCAGGTCAAGGCCGTGGTGGAACTGATGGACGGCTTCGAGCCGTCGGACACGCTGGCGAGGGACCTGGTCGGGTTCGCCCGAACCCATCTGGCGCACTACAAAGTGCCGAAATCGCTGGATTTTATCGATGCTCTGCCGCGTTTGCCGACGGGCAAGCTGTACAAGCACGCCTTGCGGGCCGAGTATCTGGCACGGATGGCGGAAACCCGTCCGGATCGGGTTTGACGGGTGTGCACGGCTGCCATCATCGTCATGGTGCGCGCAGGCGCACCGTCTACGCCTTGCGGTCCCGATTTAGGCGGAGGCGGAGTGCCGATCGGCGTCAACCGACCGCTCCGCATCACCCGATCCGCAGCAGCCGCGCACCTTCGGCTCGCAGCCAGGGGATCGCCGCCTTCGTATGCGGCGTCAGTTCATCCACCAGCGCCCAGAACTTCGGGCCGTGGTTCATGTGCCGCAGATGCGCCACCTCGTGCGCCACGACGTAGTCCTGCACGAAGTGCGGCGCCATCACCAGCCGCCAGCTCAGCGCCAGCGATTTATCCGGGGCGCAGCTTCCCCAACGGCTCTTGGTATCCTTCATCGTGACGCGGTTCGGGGCGATGCCGATAAGGCCGGCCTTCGCCACCACCAGCCCGGTCAGCCGGCGGCGCGCTTCCTGGCGCAGGAAGTCGCGCACCCGCCGGGCGAGGAACTCGGCGGCCCCGGTCACATGCAGTTCCTGATCGAGCAGAAACGCGGCCCCTCGCGATGCGGGCGCATGCCGGATGCGGTGCGGCTCCCCCCCGATGGGCACCATTGCGCCGTCGGTGAACTTGACCGCATCGGGGAGAGCGGCCAGCCGATTGGCGACCCAATCCGCGTGCCCCATCAGCAGCGCCATGCCGGCCTTGCGGGTGGCACGCATGGGCAAAGTCACGACAACGGCGCCTCCGGTGGGATCGATACGCAAGGATACGCGGCGGGCCCTGGCGCTGCGGCGCCATGTCACCCGGGTCGGGCCGGATGGCAGGGCAAGCATCTCGGGCGGAAACGCGTCCATGGATTGAATGCGCAGATCATCCGTCGATTCGTCAATGCGGCTCTTGAGCCAGGCGGCCGACAGCAGTATGTGTTATAATATAACATTTTGAGGATCGGCCATGAACCGCCGCACCCTGATCGCGTCCCTCGGGCTGGCAGGTCTGGCCTGGTCCCGGGCGCGGGCGGCGAGCGCACTGCCGGTGGTCGCCAGTTTCTCCATCCTCGCCGACATGGTCCGCTGCGTCGGCGGCGAGGCGGTTGCGGTGACCGCTTTCGTCGGCCCGGACCAGGACGTTCATACCTACGACCCGAGGCCGAAGGATCTGCGCACACTGATGGCGGCCAGCCTGCTGGTGCAGAACGGCCTCGGGCTTGAGGGCTGGATGGTCCGGCTGACCGGTTCGGCCGGGTTCAAGGGCCGCATCGTCACCGCGACGGAGAAGGTCGTGCCGCGGACCATGGCGGAAACGCGCGGCGTCATCGCAACCGACCCGCACGCCTGGCAGGACCCGCGCAATGCCGTGCTGTATGTGCAGGCGATCCTGGAGGGGTTGGTCGCGGCCGACGGCGCGAACGCCGCACTCTATCGCGCCAATGCGGAGGAGTATTCGGCACGGATCGCCGAAACCGACGCCTGGATCATGCGGACACTCAAGCCGATAGAGATGGAGCGCCGGCGGATCATCACCACGCATGACGCGTTCGGCTATTACGGCGCGCGCTACGGAATCGAGTTCCTGGCGGCGGAAGGGATCAGCACGGAGTCCGAACCCTCCGCCCGGGCGATTGCGGCGCTGGTCGAGCAGATCAGGCGGGAAAAGGTGGGGGCCGTGTTCATCGAGAACATGACCGGCGACCGGATGGCCCGGATGCTGGCACGGGAGACCGGGGCGGTGCTGGGCGGCACGGTCTACTCCGACGCGCTGTCACGGCCCGACGGGCCGGCGCCGACGTATCTGGGCATGCTGCGATACAACACGGCGCTGTTCGCGGCGGCGATGCGCGGATAGGCGCCCGGATTCAGCCGAACGCCGCTCTGATCCGCGCCCAGTCCTCGATTGCCGCTTCCTGCCCGGGCACAAGCTGCACCGTGAACTGGGTATAGCCGGCGTCGCGCAGGGCGCCGATGCGCGCCACAAGATCGGGTTCGGTGCCGGTGAACGTGGTCCGGCGGATCATCGCCGCGGTGACGAACGGCCGCTCGATGTCCTTCACCGTCATCAGGTGGCCGCGGTGGTTGGCCAGGTAGCGGGCGTCCGCCGGCTCGAAGCGCTTCGCCAGTTCGACGTAGCCCGCCACCGCTTCGGCCAGGGCCTCCGGCACCGGGGAGGTGTTGGGCAGGCCTGACATCGCCTCATCCGCCGCACGGTGCAGCAGCACGGCGGCGCGCGGGCCGGCCTGCGCCATGGCCCGATCGCTGTCGGCCGCCTCGTTCGGTTGCAGCACGCAGCCGAGGGCGAACGCCACCGCCGTCAGGTCGATGATGTCGTTGCCGCCCTTGTCCCAGCTTTCGCGCATCGCCTGCATGGCGGCGACGCCGGTTTCCACATCCCCGACAAAATTCAGCCACCCCGCCCCCAATCTCGCCGTCAGCGATCGGCCCCTCGGCCCGTACGCCGAGATATGCAGACGCACCTCGTCGCGCAGGTTGATCAGCTTCAGTTCGGGGTTGAGGAAGGTGATCTTGCGGTGCTTGCCCTCGATCTCGAAGTCGGGCGCCTCGCCCTCCAGCAGGGCCATGACGACGCGGATGTATTCCTCCATGTCGCCCTGCTTCATCGCGCCGAGGCCCATGGTCCGCCGCCCGGTGAAGCCGGTGCCGACGCCGAAATCGATCCGCCCGGGGGCGAGCCGGTTGAGCGTGGCGAAGGCATTGGCGGCAACCGGGGCGATGCGGTTGGTCGGGATCAGCACACCGGTGCCGAGGCGGATGCGCGAGGTCTGCACCGCTGCCGCGCCCATGGCGACGAAGCAATCGGCGCACAGCATCTGGGTGTCGTAGAACCACGCGCTGGTGAATCCGAGTTCCTCGGCGCGCTGCACGACTTTCCAACTGTCCGCCGCGGTGGCGACGGCGATCCCGAATTCCATGACATTTCCCCAAGCGGCTGGCTACTGCACCACGCCGCAGGCGAAGCGTCCACCGCCACCGCCGAGCGGAACGGGCGAGTCGCTGTAGTTATCGCCGCCGGCATGGATCATCAGCGCGTGCCCCTTCAGCGCGGCGACGCTCTTGATGTGCGGCGCCGTCAGGGTCTGCGTTGCGGTGCCATCCGCGGCCACGTCCAGCACCGGCAGGTCGCCCAGATGACCCTGCCCGTCCGGGCCGGCGTGCATGCCGGTATGGTCCGGGTCCAGATGTCCGCCCGCGGCACCGGCAGGCACGTGGTTTCCGCCGGATATCGTTGGCTCGCAACTGCCGTTTTCATGCACGTGGAAGCCGTGCGGACCGGGCGGCAGGCCGTGCAGATCAAGCTTGAAGGTCGCGCCGCCGGCCGAATCGGCAATGACGATGGTGCCGAGCGAGTCGCCGCTGCCATCCGGAGTTGCCCGGTGGATGGTTACGACGCTGTCCGCCGCCCGAGCGGGTCCGGCGATGGCCGCCGCCAGCAGCGACGCGCAGAGAATACATCCGGTCCGAAGCCTCATGTGTGTGGTTTCCCCTTCAATGCCGGTGCGGCCGATGACAGGATGATGCGGTTATGACAGGCTTTGCCATGGCCGAAGCGGTTCACGATCGCTTCAGCCCGGGAAAGTGTGCATGCGATCGGAGGCGATTGGCTGAATGAACAGTGTCGACGAAGCGATTGCCACCCGCCGCTCGATCCGGCGCTTCCTGCCCACACCCGTTCCAGCGGAGACGGTGGAGGCGATCCTGAACGTCGCCGCCCGTGCGCCCAGCGGCACCAACATGCAGCCATGGCGCGCATACGCGTTAGCCGGCGCCGCCAGGGACGCCCTGGTGCATGCGGTGCAGGCGGCATTCGATGCCCGCGAGCCGGACCATGCGCAGGAGGTGCAATATTACCCGGACGCGTTCTTCGAACCGTACCTGTCGCGCCGCCGCGCCGTGGGGTGGGAGCTGTACGGGCTGCTCGGAATCGCCAAGGGCGAGGCGGCGAAGATGCAGGCGCAGCACCGCCGCAACTTCCAGTTCTTCGACGCGCCCGTCGGCCTGATCTTCACGATCGATCGCCGGCTCGCCACCGGGTCATGGCTGGATTACGGCATGTTCCTGGGTAATGTTATGGTCGCCGCGAGGGGCCGGGGTTTGGATACCTGCGCCCAGGCGGCGTGGACGCATTTCCATCGCGCCATCCGTCCGGTTCTGGGATTGGCGGAGGAGGAGATCGTCGTCTGCGGGATCGCTCTGGGCTACGCGGACCCGGAGGCGCCGGAAAACACGCTGATGACGTCGCGTGTCCCGGCGACATCATTCACCCGGTTCGACGGCTTCTGAGACTGCGTTCCGCGTCCCGTCACGGGCCTGGCGCGGTAGCTCGGACGAGTCGGGCCTTGAGGAATAGGGTGGACTGTTTTCCCCAG
Organism: uncultured Rhodopila sp.; assembly: GCF_903944925.1. Classification (GTDB taxonomy): domain Bacteria; phylum Pseudomonadota; class Alphaproteobacteria; order Acetobacterales; family Acetobacteraceae; genus Rhodopila. The sequence continues at coordinate 65,564 of NZ_CAJATU010000199.1, forward strand.
TTCGTAGAACATATACAGAACACAACCTATCGTCGACGTCTCGCTCAATGAGAGCCTTTCAGCCTGTGGAACAAGTTGTGGATTACGTGGATTCGGTGCGACGTATGCGTCACGCTGCTCCATATTGTGGATGCAAGCCTGCCACTATCCCATATATGGTTGGCCGGGACTCCAGTGCCCTCAGGAAAAGGACCGTCCGCGAATGATGTTGCCAGGGGAGGCCGCCGTGCTTGACGCTGTCCAGATGACAGGCCGCTACCAGGTGCGGCTCGACCGCTCGCGCGATGCGCTGCTGACCGACTTCGGACGCGCCACCCTGACCGACCGGTATTTGATGCCGGGCGAGGAGTTCCAGGACCTGTTCGCCCGCGTCGCCTCTCAGTATGGCGACAACCACGCGCACGCGCAGCGGCTGTACGACTACATGAGCAAGCTGTGGTTCATGCCGTCCACACCGATACTGTCGAATGGCGGGACGAAGCGGGGCCTGCCGATATCCTGCTTCCTGAACGAGGCGTCGGACAGCCTGGAAGGCATCCTCGGGCTGTGGAACGAGAATGTCTGGCTGGCGGCGAAGGGTGGCGGCATCGGATCGTACTGGGGCAACCTGCGCTCCATCGGCGAGAAAGTTGGCGCGGTCGGGAAAACCTCCGGCGTCATCCCGTTCATCCGCGTCATGGACAGTCTGACCCTGGCGATCAGCCAGGGTTCGCTGCGGCGCGGTTCGGCCGCGGTGTACCTGCCGATCTGGCATCCGGAGATCGAGGAGTTCATCGAAATTCGCCGCCCGACCGGCGGCGACCCGAACCGCAAGGCGTTGAACCTGCACCACGGCATCCAGATCCCGGACGCCTTCATGCGCGCGGTGGAAAAAGACGATCCCTGGGCGCTGCTGTCGCCGAAGGACAAGGCGGTGGTGCGCTCGATCTCCGCCCGGTCCTTGTGGATCCGCATCCTGACGGCGCGGATCGAGACCGGGGAGCCGTACCTGGTGTTCTCCGACCACGTCAACAACGCGCGGCCGGAACATCACAAGCTGGCCGGCCTGGAGGTGAAGACCTCCAATTTGTGCAGCGAGATCACCCTGCCGACGGGCGAAGACCAGCACGGGCATGAGCGCACCGCGGTGTGCTGCCTCGCCAGCCTGAACCTGGAGAACTGGGCGGAGTGGGAGACGCATCCGACCTTCGTCGAGGACGTCATGCGGTTCCTCGACAACGTGCTGCAGGATTTCATCGACCGCGCGCCGCCCGGCATGGAGAAGGCGAAATACGCCGCCATGCGGGAACGCTCCGTCGGGCTGGGTGTGATGGGGTTCCATTCATTTCTTCAGGCGCTCGAGGTGCCGTGGGAGAGCGTGGTCGCGAAGGTCTGGAACAAGAAGATCTTCCGGCATATCCGGGCGCAGGCGGATGCGGCCTCGGTGAAGCTGGCCGGGGAGCGCGGCTCCTGCCCGGATGCCGAGGAATACGGGGTGATCGAGCGGTTCAGCCATAAGCTGTCGATTGCGCCGACGGCGTCGATCTCGATCATCGCCGGGAACTCGTCGCCGGGGATCGAGCCGATAGCAGCGAACGTGTTCTTGCAGAAGACGCTCTCGGGGAGTTTTTCGGTACGCAACCGGCACTTGCAGAAGCTGCTGGCGGCGAAGGGGTTCGATACGGACGAGGTTTGGTCGTCGATTACGCTGACCAAGGGCAGCGTGCAGCATCTGGATTTCCTGAGCGAGCAGGAAAAGGCGGTCTACAAGACGGCGTTCGAGCTGGATCAGCGCTGGATCATCGAGCATGCGGCGGACCGGGCGCCGTTCGTGTGCCAGAGCCAGTCGGTGAACGTGTTCCTGCCGGCGAACGTGCACAAGCGGGATTTGCACCAGATCCATTTCATGGCCTGGAAGAAGGGGGTTAAGTCACTGTACTATTGCCGGAGCTTGTCGATTGCCCGGGCGGACAGCGTCAGTTCGAAAGCGGTGGCGCCGGAGGCGTTCACCGGCTTGATGGGCGGCGCGACCGGCCCGGCGAACGACGGGCAGGGCAGCTTGCCGCTGGTGGCGGCGGGGAAGAATGCCACCGATTATGAGGAGTGTTTGGCTTGCCAGTGAGGGGGCGTCACTCGCCCGCCTTTCCCGGAAGATCCCGCTCGGATTAAAATCCAACCTCCGCGCGGGTAAAACCTCGAAGCTCCGCAGCAACGGGCAACAGCACCGCCTCAAGGCGGTGCGTGATACAATTTCTGCTGCGGATGCTCAGTGGTCCGGTTATCGAGCGGGCGGGCTATAGTCGGATGACGGAACGATAATAGTGCGCTCAACCGGAGGTGATGGAGAACTGCTGCTGATACAGGCCGCCAATGAAATGAGTGATAGTAACACCAGAGCGCTACGCATGGATTTCTCCTGCCGGAACGGATGCCGCGCACCATCAGGGTGACGCGCCGAACAAAGCGAGTCTGGCCAATAAGTTCGATGACCGATAGCGCACATTAGCGTGACAGAGAAACCAGTAATGCCAATGTCATCCGCCCCCCTCACGCCACTGCCACGCGGTTCTCCACCAAAGCCATCAGCGTCTCCAGCCGATCGGCTTGCGATGCGGGCTTGTCGGTGCGGATACGGGCGAGGCGGGGGAAGCGCATCGCCACCCCGGACTTGTGCCGGTTCGACATTTGCACCGCGTCGAACGCCACCTCCAGCACCAACTCCTTTTCGACCTCTCGCACCGGTCCGAACCGGGCGGTGGTGTGGTTGCGGATCCAGCGGTCCAGGAATGCCAGTTCCTGGTCGGTGAAGCCGAAATACGCCTTGCCGACAGGCACCAGTTCCTCACCGCGCCACACGCCGAAGGTGTAGTCCGAATAAAAGCTGCTGCGCTTGCCGTGCCCGCGCTGCGCATACATCAGCACGGCATCAACGGTCAGCGGATCGCGCTTCCACTTCCACCACTGTCCCTTCACACGCCCCGGCAGATACAAGCTGTCGCCGCGCTTCAGCATCAGCCCCTCAATCGAGGCCGCCCGCGCGCCCTCGCGCAGCGCCATCAACTCCTGCAATGAATCGAAGCGGATCAGCGGCGACAGGTCCATCCGCGCCGGACGCCGCCGCGCCACCCAGTCCTCCAGCCGCGCGCGGCGCTGGTCGAACGGCAGCGGGCGGAGGTCTTCAGTGCCGTCGAACAGCAGATCATACAGATGGATGCCGACGGGAAACCGCTCCATCATCTTGGTGCTGACCACCTTGCGGTTGAGCCGCTGCTGCAAATCGGCGAACGGCGCCACCACACCGTCGCGGATCACCAGAAGTTCCCCGTCCAGAACGCCATGAAAGTCCATCGCGGCCAGGATCTCGGGAAACGCGCCGGAGATGTCGTCGGCGCCACGGGAGAACAGCCGCCGCCCGCCGGCGGTGGAGACGACCTGCACCCGTATGCCGTCCCATTTCCACTCCGCGCGCCACTCCGCCGGGTTCAACGCAGCCAAATCGGCCGCTTCCAAAGGATGCGCCAGCATCGGCGGCCGGAACACCGGGGCGTCAGCCGGGTCGGGCTTCGGTCCCCTGCCCTCGAGCCATGCGAACAAGTCCAGGTAGGGCGGAGCAAGGCCGTGCCAGACTTCCTCCACATCATCCGCCGCCACGCCGCCGATTTCGGCCAGGGCGATCTTGGCCAGGCGGCCGGAGGCGCCGACGCGCAGCCCACCGGTGATCAGCTTCAGCAGCGCCAGCCGCGTGGAGGCATCGGTCTCGTCCAGCCATCCGGCTACAATACCCGGCAGCGCGGCTTTCGGCGCGGTCTCCAGCGTTTCCACCACCTCCGCAAGACCCGGCGGTTCGCCTTGCGCCGGGTTGGGCCGCCACATCAGGGCGACGGTTTCCGCGAGGTCGCCGACATAGTCGTACGACCACTTGAACAGCACGGGATCGGTGCGGGCGGCTGCCAGTTCGCGGATCAGCCCCGATTTTGCGGCGCTGAACGCCAGCTCCCCGGTGATCGCCGCCAGCCCGATGCCGCGATCCGGATCTGCTTCGGTGGCAAAATACCGCCGCAGCAGCGCGATCTTGGCGTTGCGGGACGGTGTGAACACAAGGCGTTCGAGCAAGTCGGCGAAGGCAATCATAGGCACAAATGTGGACCGATCGGCCGCAAACGCCAGGGCATGGGCAGGAACCGCATTGCGGCGCGGGCGCGGTGCTGGTAAGCAACGCATCCCCGCGGTCGGAGCGTAGCGCAGTCTGGTAGCGCATCAGTCTGGGGGACTGGGGGTCGTGGGTTCGAATCCCGCCGCTCCGACCAGCCGCGGATGCCACAACCATCCCCGGCCGTAACGCTTGATTTCGGTCAAAGACGTCTCATCACCGGCATGTTTGCATCATGCCAGCCCCGCGCATGATATCGTTCGCCCGGCTGCACGTTTGGAGCGCGGTCCAGGGAGCATCTGCGATGACCGGGAAGATCCATGACTTCATCGTGAAGCACTTCGTTGCAGACGTGCCCGATGCGCTGTCTGCGTGCCTCGACTGCGGGTTCGTGCAATGCTCGAACGAAAAATGGCAGTCCTGCCCCAATCGCCTGGCGCGCGAAGCAGGATTACGCGCCATGCGGGCGGCCGTTCCAGCGACGCCAACCGTTGTCGCCACGTCTGAAACAGACAGCACATCAGAGTACCCGTCCGCAGACCCGACCCCGGCCTGATCGCCGCGAACGGCCCCGCCGCCCCTAAAGATGCGTCACACAATTGTATAGAGCGCGCCCACCGGCTGATTTCGGTGAGCGCGCCTTCCTGCTGCAAGTCTCAAGGCTAAGCGTCAGGACCCGGCGGCGCGCCATCTGCGCTCCGCCTCGTCCCAGGCCGCCAGGGGCTGCAGGTCAGGTACCCATGCGAGACCCGACTTGCCATCAGACGATACCGCCTCGCTGGTAACGACCACGTCCAGGAGGGCTGGACGACGGGCCAGTGCACGATTGATCGCCGGCTTCAGTTGCTCCTCGGTCTCCACCCGCTCGGCGTGCAATCCGAACGCGCGCGCCATCGCCGCGTAGTCGCTGTGCTGTAGCCGGGTTCCGACGACCTTGCCGTGGGTGACCGCCTGGTCGTGCACCTCGATTTGCCACGCCCCGTTGTTTGCAACGACAAAAAGCACGGGAGCCCGGTGACGGACGGCGGTGTCGATCTCCATCGCATTGAAGCCGAAGGCACCGTCGCCGGTCGCCACCACGACGGGACGGTCCGGGAACGCCAGGCTCGCGGCCACGCCGTAGGGCACGCCGACACCGATACAGCCGAATGGCCCCGGGTCGAGCATGTCCGGCGCGTTCAGGCCGACACGCCCGAAAGCCAGGAAATCGCCGCCGTCGTTGATCACGATGGCATCGCCGCCGATAGCGTCCTGAAGCGCTGCCAACACCCGGTTCGGATGCAGCCGCCCGTCGGAGCCGGCCGGCGTGGACGCCATGGTCTGCCGCAACTTCCTGGCCCTGTCTTCGTGGCACTGGCGCAGCTTCGCCGCCCATTGTCGATCGACGTCCGAGACCCGGTTGCCGGCAGCATCGACAATGGCGCGCAACGCCTCAGCCGGGCTCGCGACGAGTTCCACAGCGCCGCGCCGGTTATCGCGGACCTCGCCGGGAACATCGCCGATGCGAACGAACTGCGCGGACTGAAACACCGAGGGAGACCCGAACGCGAGCTGAAAGTCGAGCCTCCGGCCAACCGTGAGCACCACATCCGCGTCGCCCATCACCGCGCCGCGCATGGCCCCGACGACGGAGGGGTGTGCATCCGGAACGATGCCGCGGCTTTCGCCGGTGTCGAGATAGACGGCGCCAAGGCGGTCAAGCAGCGAGACCAGTTCCGGTCCGGCGCCGCGCGCGCCGCGTCCGGAAATCACCAGCACACGCCGGGCGGACCAGAGAACATCGACCGCTTTGGCAACCTGCGTTGCATCCGGTCGCGTCACCACCCGGGGTTTCGGGCGAAGATGCTCCTCCAGTTGCAGCGCCTTCGGCACGCCGGCGCGCAATGTATCAGTGGGGAAATCGATGAACGACGGCCCCGGCTCGCCGCAGTCGCCAAGGGCGCAGGCGATGGCGGCGTCAAGTTCCGCGAGCGCCAGGCTCGGCTCCCGCACGGTGCGGGCGTAGCGGGTGATGGGACGGACCAGTTGCGTGTGGTCGAGGTCCTGCAGGCCGCCGCGGTTTTCCTGCGGGCGCGGGGCAGCGCCTGAAATAATCAGGACAGGTGCGCGCGAGACATGGGCGTTGGCGATGCCGGTGATCGCGTTGGTCAGCCCCGGCCCTGCGGTGACCAGCGCGACACCAAGCTCACCGGTCAGTTCCGCGTGCGCCTGGGCCATATGCACCGCCGCACGCTCGTCGCGGACGTCGATGATCCGGATGCCCTCGGCGTCCAGGCGCATCCATATCGGCATGATGTGGCCGCCGCAAAGCGCGAATACGCGCTTCACGCCGCGCCGCTGCAACAGCCGCGCGACCATGCCGGCGACGCTGTCGGGGGAAATGGTCATGCTGCGCCTCCGGTTCGGCTGTTTATGGACGGAGCCTGTTGCAGGAATTTTGCCTTGAGTTCGCGATAAAGCAACTTGCCCAGCCCGTTGCGCGGCAGTTCGCTTTCCGACACGAACGCATAGGACCGCGGCCGCTTGTATCCCGCGACCCTTTCCTTCGACCACTCGGCGAGATCGGCTTCGGTCAACACCGCCCCGTCCTGCGGCACGACGACCGCATGCACTCGCTCGCCCCATTTTTCGTCGGGCAGGCCGATGACCGCGATCTCCTTGACCAGCGGATGGGAGCCGACAAGCGCCTCGACTTCCGATGGATAGACGTTCTCACCACCGGAAATGATCATATTGCTTTTGCGATCGACCAGTTGGATGAAACCATCCGCATCGCGACGCGCCATGTCGCCGACTGTGCAATAATCGCCATTGAAAGCATCCCGGGTTTTCGCCGGCAATTTCCAGTAACCGTCGAACGTGTAGGGGGTGCAGGCGTAGAGTTCGCCGGTTTCTCCATCCGGGACTTCCCGCCCGGTTTCATCCAGCAGCCTGATGGGGGCCGAACCGACGCATTCGCGGCCGACGGATCCCAGCTTGGCGAACTGCTCATGCGGATGCAGCATCGTTACCCATCCGGTCTCGGTAGCACCGTAGAACTCGTACAGGCCGGAATGAGGGAACATCTCCATCACAGCGCGCTTGGTATCCGGCCGGGCCGGCGCGGACGAAACGAGAAGCTTCGTGATCTTGTCCAGGTTCAGTTGCGCCCGGATGGCAATCGGCAGGCCGAGCATCATGATGTAATGCGTCGGGACAAGAGATGTAAACGACGAGCCGGTTTCCGCAAGCGTGCGCACACAGTGTTCCGGGTCGAAGCTCTTGCGCGAGTAGATCGTGGTTACCGCACCGCAATAGGCAAACGCGCCGAAGCAATACAGCGAGTTCGCGTGGCACATCGGCATGACCAGCAACGCGCCGTCATCGCGGGTGAAGCCGAACTCGATATCGCCAATCAGCGACAGCATGGTCGCTCCATGGTGGGTGCGGATGGCGCCCTTGGGATTGCCGGTCGTTCCGGACGTGTACATCAAGGCTGACGGGTCGGAGGGCAGAACCGGCGTATCAGGTTCGCTGTCCCGCGCCGCCTCGATAACGCTTTCATAGTCGCGGTAGCCCGCCGGACAGCGGGACTTGCCGAAATGGATGAAGTTGCCGGCCGGAACAGGCAGATCCTTGCGAATCTCCTCGATGACGCCAGCCAACTCGTCCTGGACGATCACCACGGCGGCTTCGGCATTGTCTATGATGAACTGAACTTCCCGGCCAACCAGCCGGAAGTTTATCGGCACCGCGACCAGACCCGCCTTCGCCGTCGCGGCATAAATCTCGGCCCATTCGACGCAATTATATGCGAGGATCGCGACACGGTCGCCCTTCGCCAGGCCGAGCCCGAGCAGGCCATTGGCCAGGCGGCACGAACGCCGGTTCCATTGCGCGAAAGTCATGGTTCGATCGAGATCCCGGGCGCCGGTACGGCCGGGCGACAATCGCGCGTGGACCGCGAGAATTTGGCCGAGATGCAGGGGATTTTTCATGAATGGTTTCCTCCTTCACCGATGACTTGCTACCTGTTCACGAGACGGCCCGGGATGGCGAGGATCAGTGCCCCACCGATTGTGAGCAGCCCGGCGAAGAGATACAGGCTGGCCGAGGTGCTGTGCGTCAGGTCGGTCATCCATCCAACCAGGAACGTGCTGGCAAACCCGGCAATGTTGCCGAGCGAATTAACCAGCGCGATGCCCGCGGCCGCGGCGGCGCCGCCAAGAAAAGCGGCGGGAAGGCTCCAGAACGCGGCCTGCGCACTTGACGCTCCGGCGGTCGCCAGGATCAGCCCGATCATCGCAAGCAGCGTGTTGCCGCCGGCCAGCGCGGTCGTCGCAAGGCCGAGCGCGGTCACCAGGCAGGGCACCAGAGTATGCCAGCGCCGCTCCCGCAGCCGATCGGCGCTGCCGGTAACGAGGATCATGCAGATGATGGCCGCGATGTAGGGCACCGCCGTCAGCAGTCCGATCTCGAACGGATCGGCTACGCCGGTCTGCTTGATGATGGTCGGGAGCCAGAAGCTGATGATGTAGATGCCGCTGGCGACGCAGAAATAGATCAGCCCGAGCAACCAGACACGGCCGGTTTTGAAGGCGGCGGAGAGGTGCGAATGCGACTCCTTCTGCTTGTCTTCGTGCGCGATATTGTCGGCGATCATGCGCTTCTCGTCAGCGTCCAGCCACCCGGCGGAGGCGACGCGGTCGTCGAGATAAAACAGCGTAACGATACCGAGGACCAGGGAGGGTATGGTCTCCAGCAGGAACAGCCACTGCCAGCCGCTGAGGCCGCGGGCGCCGCTGACCTCGTTCAGTATCCAGCCGGAAAGCGGACCGCCGAAGATGCTCGCCATCGGGATCGCGGTCAGAAACAGCGCTGTGATGCGGCCGCGCCGGTTGGCCGGATACCAGTAGGTCAAATACAGCAGGATGCCCGGAATGAACCCGGCCTCGGCGACGCCCAGCAGGAAGCGCAGCAGGTAGAAACTGAGCGGCGTGCGCACGAAGATCATCGCGCCGGAGATCAATCCCCAGGTCAGCATGATCCGCGCGATCCACAGCCGTCCGCCGACGCGGTGCATGATGATGTTGCTCGGCACTTCGAACAGGACGTAGCCGAGGAAGAAGATGCCGGCGCCGAAGCCGTAGACGGTCTCGCTGAAGTTCAGCTCATGCAGCATCTGCAGCTTGGCGAAACCGACATTCACGCGGTCGAGATAGGCCGCGAGGTAGCAGAGGAACAGGAACGGCACGATGCGCAGCGTCACCTTCCTGTATGTCCGCTCTTCTATCGCCTGCGGCGACGCTTGGCCGAATGTTGTAGCCTGCGACATTTTTCTGTTTCCTCCCGGTTTTACTGTCTACATGGATTGAGCGCCCGGTCAGTCTCGCCGTCTGAGTTCAGAATTCATTCCATGCCGCCCGCGTGCTGTAAATCGGGTAAATCGCTGATCTCACGCGGTGTTGGGGATCAGCAGACGGCTGGTTGCGACCGGGCCGGATGCACGGTTGCGCTTCAAACCCGTGGAGTCTGGACTAAAGATGAATGGTAATGCTGATAAACGCCCGCCGCTCGATCGGTGGGCCGGCCGAGACCTGCATTGACGCCGTATTGAACTGCAACAGCGATAGCGCGACCGTTATGTTGTCGGTGAGCCGATAGCCGGCGCGCGCGTCCGCCAGCAGGTAATTGCCGACAACAACGGGCTGCAACGTGACATCGGCCGGATTGGCGCGATAGTCCAGGAACCATGACTGCCAGCGGCTTTGCAGGTCGAACTCCCATTTTCCGACCGTATAACCGCCGCCCAGGACAATCGCGTTTTCCGGCGTGCCTTGCTGGAAGTTCTGCGGGCTATACACGCCGTTCCGGTTGATCGACAGATGGTCCCGAATGACGATGAAGGCGTAGCTGGCATTCCACCGCCAGCCGGACGCGTTGTGCCCGCGCAGGCCGATCTCGATTCCGGTAGCGGAGCTGTAACCGGCGTTCTGCGCGATGGCGCGCTGCTCCTCGACACCGCCCAGCAGCGCGCCATCGCCGGCGGCCGTGGTTTCGTACGGATTGATCAAGATGTTGTTCGTGCGCTGCGCCCACACCGCGGTTCGCAACGTGGATTGCCACGCCGGGATGGAGCGGTCCCAGTCCACCTCCAGGTTGTTGATGATCGCGGCGCTGACGCCGGGATTGCCGAGGAACAGATAGCCTTGCCCGTCCGCCCCTGGCGGCTGGCGATCCTGCAATCCCAGGTCGTAGATGCTGGGAAGCTGCAGGCCGCGCGCCGCCAGAAAGCGCAGCGTATCGCGGTCCGTAACCTTCCAGACCAGTCCGGTATTGAAACTCGGTTGGTTGATCGTCCGGTTGTTGTATGCGGATGAGGGGTAGCCGACGACCGGAACAAGGTAGCCGGTCTGATTGAGTGCGAAGTGGTCGAACCGCAACGCGTTGGTCAGCGACAGTGACGGAGTGATCTGCCAGTCCCACATCGTGCTGGCTGAATAAACCTGGTAGCCAACCTTGCCGGCCAGCACGGCGTCGGAGGTGGCGGCGTTGTTGCGGTAGTCCAAACCGAAACGGACCGTATTGGCGGCGTTCAGCTTGACCAGGTCGTTGGCCTGCACGACGTACACCGTGTCGTTGATGTTCTCCCACTCGGTTGCGCCGTTGTAGGCGTAGAGCAGCTCGTTCCTGTAGACGCTCAGCCCGAGCAGGCCAACGGAGGTGTCGGCCGAGGCGCCTACCCGCGCCCAGTTGGTGCGCTCGTAATCGGTGCCGTAATAGGGCGAGGAGGTCGCCTCCCAGATGCGCGTGTCGACGGCCGCGCCGAAGGCATAGACCTGCACATTGGATGATGCCTGGCCACGGGCGTCGAAACTGATCGCTTCGCGCCCGGGCGCCGAGCGGTAGGGCAGATCGCTTGCTGATACACCGTCGGCCTTGAACTCCTGCGCCTGGAAGCCGTCCGCGGCCAGGCGGATGCCGCCGACATCGGCGATCTGCCCGGTGGCCGCGGCGGACAGGGAGATATAGTGCTGTGTGCCGCCGCGCAGGGTGGCCGTGTTCAGGCTCTCTCGCGACGGATCGTAGGTGATGATGTTGATCACGCCGGACACGGCGTTAAACCCGTACAGCGCGGTGTTGGGACCCTTGATGATCTCGATCTGGCGGATTTCGTCGATCTGGACTGGAATCGTGTACCATTGTGTGCGGCCGAGGTCGTCCAGATACACTTGCTGCCCGTTCAGCAACACCAGCAGGCGCGGGTTGCTGGTCTCGTTATAGCCGCGGATGCCGACATCGGCCGCGCCGTAACCATAGCGGCGCACATCCACCCCGGCGACGAACTGCAATATGCCCGGGATATTGTCTGCGCCGGACCTGCGGATGTCGTCGGCGGTGATGATCTCCATGTTGGCCGGCACGTCGGACATGCGCTGCGGCTTGCCGGTGGCCGACATCGTTATCGGCTCCCCGAACAATTGCTCGAAGCCGCTGTAATCGACCGATTGAGCGCGCCCGGACGCGGGCATCAGCAAGGCCAGGACCGTCAGAGGCAGGCAGCAGCGGATGGCCCGTTGCACCCTACTTTTCCCTGACAAGCATGCGGAAGGCTTGCAGGAAGTGAACGCCGCTGCGTTCGGCCGCGCCTCGGTCGATCACGATCTGAACGGTGGGCTCGCTGGAGAAGCCGACGACACAGGCGCCGGCCTGGATGCAGCCGATGTCGGCTGAAATCGTCGGCACGTGCAGGCGCCGGGCGGCGGACCACACCGCATCCATGCTGCCCATAAGGCCGCCAGTGACATACAGCGCGTGAAGGCCTGTCACATCGGCGACCTGCCCGATCGGTACAAGCCGCGACCGGAGCAGGACTCGGCCGGCAGGCATGTCGTCGCCGATGACCGCCCGAATCAGCTCGGCTTCCCGGCAAGACGCCGGATCGGCGGGGGAAAATACTACGCCTACAACCGCCAGCCCGCTCATGCCATCGCCGACGAAACCCAGGGTGCGGCCGAGAACCTGCCCGTCCTTGGCACTGAACTCCGCCCCCGCCGCCCGTAACGGCGGGATGACCAGGATCGCCGCCGTCAGCGAGGCGAGCACGAAGGCCACGGCCTGCCGCCCGAACCCGCCCGCGACCGTCCGGCCGGCCGGCGGCAAGGCATAATCTCGGACGCGCCGAAAGACGCGGATTGACCGGAAGCCGGGCACGCGGCTGTCCCTTTGAAGTTGACCGTGCCGTTGCGTGTAGCCCGGGAAGTTTTAACGGGAGGTTAACGCGCCGAGGAAAACCGTCTGCATACTATCGGAAATATTGTTCTCCGAAGACGCGGAGATGTGCCTGCGGTCAACACTTTATTAACTTTGCCACTGCATAACTGGCCCGAGTCAAGGCAAGGAGCCGGCGCAGTTATGCCGCATAACAGTGACGCGGCCGTTCGCGGCAAGGGAGACAGGCGCCGCCGTCGCAGGCGATGGCGATGGCGTCCCGCCGTGCCCCGGTTGCTGGGTGTGGTTAGACTGTCGAACTGGCCGTTCGCGCTGAAGATGGCGTTTTGCCCGCTTCTGGCAGCGGTCGCGCTGATCGGGATGGGCCTGCATGGCATCATGGCGGCGGACGATCAGGCGGGGCTGATCCGAGCAGTGATCCGCGACGACCTTGCCACCGCCATGAGCCTGTCGGCCAGCGCCAACGAACTTCAGGAGATCAACAGCAGCCTCTACCGGCTGACCACCTTGCAGGCCAGCCGCTCCTCCAACCTGGATGTCAAAAGCGCGATCGACGATCTCGTCGACCGCTCGACAACCCTGGCGGAGGCGCTGCACGCACGGGGCGCCCCCGGCGCGGCAGCCGATCGCGCGGAACTGCTGGACGCTGCCGCCAAGCTGCGGGTCTATCGCGATGCCATCGACGTGTTCGGCTCCATGCTGGAAATCGACTTCGCCAGCGCGGTCGAGTTCTTCCGGCCATTCGACAAGAACGCGTCCGAGGTTCTCGGCCTGATCGACGCGATCAGCCGCAGATCCATCCATGACGCCAACAGCCGGGCACGGAGTTCGGCGCTCATCGCCGAACGCATCCGCGAGGCGCTGATTGCCGCATCCGTCGGCGCGACCCTGGTGCTGTTCGGCATCGCCTCGGTGCTGACCCGCGCCACCGTGCGCTCGGTCAGGCGAATCGCCGTGGCGACCGAGAATGTCGCCCGCGGTGTCGGGCAGGTCGATATCGAGGCGCTGGAGCGGCGCGACGAATTGGGCACCATCGTGCGATCGCTGGCGGTGTTCCAGGCCAACGTTTCGCAGATTGCCTTCCTCGCTCACCACGACCCGCTGACCCGCCTGCCCAACCGAGTCCTGTTCCACGACCGTATCCAGCAGGCTCTGGCGCGGGTGGATCGCGGCCACGGGTTCGCGGTGCTTTGCCTCGACCTCGACCGATTCAAGATGGTGAACGACACGCTTGGCCATCCCATCGGCGACGCGCTGCTACGCCAGGTCGCCGAGCGCCTGCAGGCCTGCGTCCGGGAGGGCGATTCGGTCGCTCGCCTCGGCGGCGACGAGTTTGCCGTGATCATGCTGAACCTGGACGATCCGGCCGTCGTGGACGCCCTGGCGACCCGGATTATCGAAGTCGTCGGTGCCGGCTACGAGATCGAAGGGCACCAGATCAGCATCGGCACCAGCATCGGCATGGCGCTCTCCCCTGTCGACGGCACCGCTCCGTATGAACTGCTGAAGAAGGCCGACACCGCGTTGTACGGGGCCAAGGCAAACGGCCGCGGCACCGCCTGCTTCTATGAAGACGCCATGAACTCCGCTCTGCAATCCCGCCGGGAGCTGGAGATCGGCCTTCGCCACGCATTGGCACGGGATGAGTTCCAGTTGTACTATCAGCCCCTGGTAGATGCGCGTTCCCACCATGTATGCGGCTTTGAAGCTCTGATCCGTTGGCATCATCCGGAAAAGGGCGTCATTCCGCCCGACACGTTTATCCCGATTGCGGAATCCACGGGTCTCATCACGGCGATCGGGGAGTGGGTGCTGCGGCGGTCATGCATCGATGCGGCAGGCTGGCCTGGCGATATCAAGGTCGCCGTCAACCTGTCGTCCTCTCAGTTCAAGGACCGGCACCTGGTGCGCAACGTCCGTGCCGCGCTGGCCGCCAGCCTCCTGCCGCCGCAGCGCCTGGAACTGGAGATCACCGAATCCGTACTGCTGACGGAAAGCAGCATGACCATGGCAATCCTGCACGAGATCAAGGCTCTGGGCGTGCGTATCTCCATGGATGACTTCGGGACCGGGTATTCGTCCCTGAGCTACCTGCGCAGCTTTCCGTTCGACAAAGTCAAGATCGACCGCAGCTTCATCAAAGATCTGCCGAACGACCGAAACGCGATGGCGATTGTGCGTGCCATAGTCGGGCTGAGCATGACGTTCGGGATGTCGGTCACCGCCGAAGGCGTGGAAACCGATGAGCAGGCGGTGCAACTGGCCCTGGAGGAGTGCGACCAGCTCCAGGGGTTCCTGTTCAGCAAGCCGATACCGGCAGCGGGCGTGCACGACCTGATCGAAACCCTGTCGCCGGTCGCGGTCCGGTAATCGCGGCACCCGGGCACGGATGATCCGGCAAATTTTGCCCCCGTGGCAGAAACTGCCGGGACGGCGGCGGCGAATTGTGCGGCAAAACAAGCATCTCGGCCCTGGCATCGGCGTTGCTTTGATGCGGCGTGGACCCTCAACCAGGGAGATGAACATGTCGATCAACGGCATTTCGGGGCTGAGCGTGGCCAATCTTGCAGCGCAGACCCGGACTCATGCCTCCGGACAAACTCAGGCGGACCCGTACGCCGCCACACCGCCACCGCCAGCGGCGGCTACGGCGGCGTCCCCACCGGGAGCGGCATCAGGCAACGGCACGGTCGGGGCGCTGTCTCCCTCGGTGCTGGCCGCGCTGATGGGACAGGACGTGAACCTGACCGCCGGGTCGTTTGCCGGGGCATGACGGACCGTTTCATGCGGGCTGCCCGACGATGACGGGATCGGCGGTGATATCCGCGGCCGCGATCGTCATCCTCTGGGTGCTGTCTCTCCTGGCAAACCGCCGATTCGCCGAACTTTCGGAGCTTCCGATGCAGTTCGGGTTCGACGGAAAACCAACCTGGACAGCCCCGCGTGTCGCGGCGCCCTGTTTCACTCCGAGCCTGGCCACCGCCATCCTGCCAATGCTGACGGTCACGACAAACGGTTCAATCGCGCGCACGGTCCCGTTGACGATGCTCGCGGCAGTCAGCTTTGTCGCCGTGCATGCGCTTCAGCTCTCGCTCATCGCGCCCTCCGCCAGGCGTTAGGTTCGCATCCGCCGCCGGGTGTCTGACGGTCTCGGTTAGCAGCGCGATTTTTGTTGTAAGATGAGAATTGGTTTGCAATCGGCACATGCGCTCGTTACGATGCGAACCATAAAGGGTGGAGACGCCACGCCATGACGACCCTGAAAACGATGGTCGCCGCAGCGATCGTCGCGGTTATTTCGATGCTTGCTTCCGGCTCGGCAGTGGCCGGCCCGGTTCCCATCCCTGGTGCGCTCGCCGACGTCTATTGGTCGTATTCCTGTGGCGCTTCGCTCACTGCGCCGCAAACCGGCGATGCCGTAAGCGGCTCGACGCCGGGCGGAGGGGCCTGCACGAATGCCAGCGGCTCGGCAGCCTCGGCATCGGCCAGCCCGACCCCGTCGGCCTCAGCCTTTGCGGCCGGTGTCGGTCAGGCATCCTTCAACTACGGGGTTATCGCCAGTTCAGAAGCCTACGTGCTTTATGAATGGGAGGCCCTTGGTCCGGCCGGCACGGTCGTCACGGTCAACGTCACTGGCAGCGATACCGCCTCCGCAACCGGCGCATACGGCATAGCGGCGGCGACCACAACGCTGTTTAACAACGGGTTGACGCTTGGCAACGTTTGCGCCACGGCGAACGGACCTTGCGACGCGCGTCCCTCTTCGATCAGCTACAGTGTGAACGTCCAGATTCTCGCCAACACGCCCTACCTCGCGAGTGTCGGGGCGACCGCCTACGCCATATCTGACGGCACCACGGGCGCCGCGGGCGTCGCCGCCGCGTTCGCCGATCCGGTTTTCAGTATCGTGGCCGGCAGCGTGCCGGATCCGCAGGACTACAGCCTGATCTTCAGCGAGAACATTACCAACGTCGAGGCACCCGAACCCGGTGGTCTTGCGATGTTCGCCGTGGCGCTTGCAGGACTGAGCGCGCTTGGCAGGCGCGGCATGGCTATGAGCCGGCGTGTGGCCGCCAACGTGTTTTAAACAACGGTCAGGTCCTTCCGGAGGAACAGCTTCGCGTGCCCGGGCGGGTAGTCGTCCAGCCGTCCGAATACTTCATAGCCGCGCCTGGCGTAGAACCCCGGCGCCTGATAGGTGAACGTTTCGACCGTGGCGGCACTGGCTCCCCGCTCCAGCGCCAGCGCCTCCGCCGCGTCCATCAGCCGCGAGCCGTGCCGCCGGCCGCGCACCGTTTCGCTCACCCAGAGAAAATTGGTGTGCAGCCAGCCGCCCCAGATATAGCCGAGCAGGCCGCCGAGCCACTCGCCGCGCGGGTTCTTCAGGAAAAACCCGACGGGATGCCAATCGCTGGCCCCGGTCCGGGCGATGCCGACATTGCTCACGTTATCCCTGACGAACCGGGCCAGTTCATCGCTCGGCAGCGGATCGAAGACGATCTCCAGGTCTGACATGCGGCCCCCTGACACCGCGCCGGCCACCGGGGCGGAAAGAATACGGTAGCAGACGCCATCGCGGGCTGACCATCGATACGATTGTTATTGGGCGAATCCCGGCTCGGCCGCTACTCCGGTTCCGAAGGGATTCGTGATGTCTGCGATCAAAGCGAGGAGCCGCGGATTGAAGCCGGCAGCACTGGCGGCGGCTGCGGTCTGTCTGGCGGCCGTCGATGCCGCGGCGCAGACGCCACAGGCACCGGTCGTTATCAGTCCGTACCGGACGGTGAATCTGAATTATGTGTATGCAGCCGATCTCGGGTTCGGCGGGTATTCGTTGGCGGGGTTGACGGCCAGCGTTTACACCTTGCCGCTCGGCTACACGCTGCCCGGGACTTTCCTTGACGGGTGGAAACTGAGGCTGATGCTTCCGGTGCAGGGCGGCTTCTACAACTTCCACGCCACCGACGTGACCGGCCAGAAGATCTCGATCTCCCAGCAGTCGCTGTCGGTGGTGCCGGGAGCGGAACTTCAGATCCCGATCGGCCCGCGCTCCGTGGTGAAGCCGTTCGCCCATTTCGGCATCTCCCAAGGCTTTGGCCAGGGCATCGGGAACCCGTATTCCTGGATCTACCTGACCGGCGTGCGCGCCCTGACCCAATGGCACGATGGCGAGACCACCTTTTCGCTTGGCAACGCCGTGGTGTTCGCCGGGGACAACACGATCGGACCCGGATTCAACGAGCACTACGTTTCGCTGCAAATCGGCGGCGAGGTGCGGCATCCGCTCGGCTTCACCGTCGGCCGCATCGCACCGGATATCGGGCTTTACGTTGTGGAATACTACTACCCGTCGCCGTTGCAGTTCAGCCGTTTCCTGAAGCCGCCGCTGGAGGTGTCCGACCAGTTCGAGATCGGCTTCAATATCGGTTCGGCCAAACCGTTCGAGCTGCTTGGGTGGTCCAACCCGCGCATCGGCGTCGGCTATGTATTCGGCGGCGGCCTTGATGTCTGGCACGTCAATTTCGGCTTCCAGTTCTGACCGGTGGCCGAACACGACACCGCGTGCGGGCGTGGCATCGGAAGATCATCGCACTACCTGTCGGCTTGAACGCAACGGCGGCAAGGAGAGATCGCGGTGAGTGCAACGCAAGCCGGCAGCAAGCCATTCCTGAGCGACGTGCAGACATTGCGCGACCGCGCGCGGCAGAATCTGTCCGAGGGCGTCGTTACAAAAACCTACCGCGGCGACGTGAACAAGACGATCGAGATCCTGCAATCGGTCCTGGCCACCGAAATCGTCTGCGTGCTGCGCTACACGATGCATGCCGTCACCGCGACGGGGATCTCCAGCGAGGCGATCAAGGCCGAATTCGCCGAGCACGCAAAGGAAGAGCAGGAACACATGATGGCGGTCGCGGAGCGCATCGACCAACTTGGCGGCACGCCGAACTTCAATCCGGAGGGCTTGGCGACCCGCTCCGCCTCGCAATATGCCGAGGGCGAGAATCTGGTGGATATGATCCGGGAGAACCTGATCGCCGAGCGGATCGCGGTGGATCATTACCGCGAGCTGATCCGCTATTTCGGTGATGACGACCCTGCGACGCGGGTGATGCTTCAGGGGATCCTGTCGGTCGAGGAGGAGCACGCGACCGACATGCTTGATCTGCTGGAGGCGCACGAGGGGCGTTAGGTTCGGCGCCTGTCGTCGGGACTGACTGAGGCGACGGCGAAGAACTATCGCTTCAGAGAGAAAGCGCCGCCCTGATGCGTCGATCGTAATCTTGTGCCAGGGATCGCAGGGCGGCTGCGCCATCGCCGGTGAACGCCGGGCCATGCATCAGCGCCAGTGTGCGTGGCGCCGAACCGGCGAGCCGGCGCAGCGTAGTTCCGGTGCTCGGGTGCAACGAGGAGAAGTGGAATACGTCCTCGGTCTCGATCGCCGGCATGACGACATCGCCGGTGGTGAGCGAGGGGCATCTGCCGAGCTGGGTGAAGAGATCGCCGGACAGCAGCGTGCCCGTGCTTTCCTCATACAGCACGCCGGCCTCCCAGCCATGCGGCACATGCGGCGTGTCGAGGTAGCGCACCCGTTTGCCAAGCCCCAGTTCAATGACATCCCCGTCAGCCAATGCCCGGGGCGGCCGATCGGCTGTGTCGTCGAGGGAAACGCGGCAAGCGGTTTGCCCGTGGGCGATCTCGGCGTGCGGCGCCACCGCGAGAAATTCGTTCATTGCGCCGCATTCATCGGACTCATAATGGCCGAAGGTAATCCAGCGAAGCCGCTCCGGCGCCATCACCCGCGACAGGGCGGCGTGAACGCTCGCGAACATACCCCGGCGGCCGGTGTGAAACAGCAACGGCTCTTCGCCGAGCACCAGGAACTGATTGAATGTCATGCCGATGCCGGCGATGGCGGGATTGAAGGTCGAGAGCCGGAAGATGCCATTGGCGATCTCATCGATCGAGGTGTCCATGCGATCTATCCTTTTTCGGTGCGGCTCCGCGCAGAGACGAGCTTCCAGCCCTCGGTTTGTGTCCGCAGGCCCGGCACCCATCGGAGAGCCACAGGGAAATACAGGTCGCGATCGGAGTCAAAAGGCGCTCGGCCTTTGAGAAGGGCCGCGGCGCATTTGCACAGAAAAACCCGAGCCCTTGCCGGACCCGGGTTGGATTTATCCAATGTCTATGCAGCTCCCAAGGGCTGCCCGCCAGTCACCCCTTCAGCACGGCGACCATCGTGCTGCCCAGCGCCGCCGGGCTGTCCGCCACGTGCACGCCGGCAGACCGCAGCGCCTCCATCTTCGCCGCCGCGGTATCCTTGCCGCCGCTGATAACCGCGCCGGCATGGCCCATGCGCCGCCCGGGAGGAGCGGTGGCACCGGCGATGAAACCGACGACCGGCTTCTTCACCTTGTTATGCTTGAGGAAGTCCGCTGCATCCGTCTCGCTGCTGCCGCCGATCTCGCCGATCATGACGATTTCCTTGGTCTCCGGATCGGCCAGGAACAGCTCCAGCACTTCGATGAAGTCAGTCCCTTTCACCGGATCGCCGCCCAGCCCGACGCAGGTGCTCTGCCCGAGGCCGACAGCCGTGGTCTGGGCCACCGCCTCATAGGTCAGCGTGCCGGAGCGGGAGACGATCCCGGCGCTGCCGCGGCGGTGGATGTGGCCGGGCATGATGCCGATCTTGCAGGCTTCCGGCGTGATGATGCCGGGACAGTTCGGCCCGATCAACCGGGACTTCGAGCCGTCCAGCGCGCGCTTCACCTTCACCATGTCGAGCACCGGAATGCCCTCTGTGATGCAGACGATCAGCGGGAATTCGGCATCGATCGCCTCCAGGATCGCATCGGCGGCGAACGGCGGCGGCACGTAGATCACCGACGCATCGGCGCCGGTCTTCTCCCGCGCGTCCCAAACCGAGTCGAACACCGGCAGCCCGAGATGCTTCGTGCCGCCCTTGCCCGGGGTCACGCCGCCGACCATTTTGGTACCGTATGCGATGGCCTGCTCGGAGTGGTAGGTGCCCTGCGCACCCGTAAAACCCTGGCAGATGACTTTCGTGTTGGCGTCAACGAGAATCGACATCTATGCGGCCTCCTTGACGGCTTTGACAATTTTCTCGGCCGCGTCCGCCAGGTTGTCGGCCGCGACGATCGCCAGGCCCGACTTCGACAGGATTTCCTTGCCCAGATCGACGTTGGTGCCGGCCAGCCGGACCACCAGGGGCACCGAAAGCTGCACCTCACGCGCGGCCGAAACCACGCCCTCCGCAATGATATCGCAGCGCATGATGCCGCCGAAGATGTTGACCAGGATGCCTTCGACGTTCGGATCGGAGAGGATGATCTTGAACGCCGCGGTCACCTTCTCCTTCGTGGCACCGCCGCCGACGTCCAGGAAGTTGGCCGGCGACATGCCGTACAGCTTGATGATGTCCATGGTGGACATCGCCAGGCCGGCGCCGTTGACCATGCAGCCGATGTTGCCGTCGAGTGCCACGTAGCTCAGGTCGTGCTTGGAGGCTTCGAGTTCCTTCGGGTCCTCTTCGCTTTCATCGCGCAGCTTTTCCAGTTCCGGATGGCGAAACAGGGCGTTGTCGTCGAAGCTGACCTTGGCATCCAGCGCCACCACGTCGCCCGCGCCGGTGACGACCAGTGGGTTGATCTCAATGATGTTGGTGTCGAGCGCGATGAACGCCTTGTAGATCGCCGCGACGAACTTGCCGAAGGACGAGGCCTGCTTGCCGGTCAGGCCGAGGCCGGCCGCCAGCTTGCGGCCGTGGAAGCCGGAGATGCCGGTGGCCGGGTCGATGCCGGCGCGCAGGATCTTCTCGGGATGGTGGTGGGCCACGTCCTCGATCGACATGCCGCCTTCGGTCGAGGCGATGATCGTCACCCGGCCGCTGAGGCGATCGACCAGCAGGGACAGGTACAGCTCGCGGGCGATGTCACAGCCGGCTTCGACATACAGGCGATGCACCTGCTTGCCGGCTGGGCCGGTCTGCTTGGTAACCAGGGTATGGCCGAGCATCGCATCTGCCGCGGCACGAACTTCGGCGGGGGATTTGGTGATCCGCACCCCGCCCTTGCCGTTGGGATCGTCTGCGAAGCGGCCGGCGCCCCGGCCGCCCGCATGAATCTGCGACTTGACCACGTATACCGGGCCGGGAAGCTTGGCGGCGGCGGCCTCCGCCTCTTCCGGCGTCCAGGCGACGTGGCCGTCCAATACCGTGACGCCGTACTGCTTGAGCAGTTCCTTGCCCTGATATTCGTGGATGTTCATTGGACGGGTTCCTTAACCGATGAGCTTGCGCGAAGCGTCGATCAGTTCCTGAACCGATGCGCAGGATTTTTCAAATGCCAATTTTTCGGAGGCGTTGAGTTCGATCTCGACGATCTTCTCCACCCCGCCCGCGCCGATGACGACCGGGACGCCGACGTACAGGCCGTCGATGCCATATTGGCCGCTCAGGTAGGCGGCACAAGGCAGCACGCGCTTCTGGTCCTTCAGGTAGGCTTCGGCCATGGCGATGGCGGAGGCGGCCGGGGCGTAGAAGGCGCTGCCGCGTTCCAGCAGCTTGACGATCTCGCCGCCGCCGTTGGCGGTGCGGGTGCAGATCGCGTCGATCCGCTCCTGCGTGGACCAGCCCATCTTGATCAGGTCGGGCACCGGGATACCGGCGACGGCGGAGTAGCGGATCAGCGGCACCATGGTGTCGCCATGGCCGCCGAGCACGAAGGCGCGCACGTCCTGCACGGAGACGCCGAATTCCTGAGCCAGGAAAAGCTGGAAGCGGGAGCTGTCGAGCACGCCGGCCATGCCGACGACCTTGTTGGCCGGCAGGCCGGATTTCTGCTGCAGCACCCAGACCATGGCGTCGAGCGGGTTGGTGATGCAAATGACGAAGGCGTTCGGCGCGTGGGTCTTGATGCCCTCGGCAACCGTAGCGATAACGCCGGCGTTCTTGCCGATAAGGTCGTCGCGCGACATGCCGGGGGTGCGCGGGAAGCCGGCGGTGATGATCACGACGTCCGCGCCGGCGATGGCGGCGTAGTCGGAGCCGCCGGAGAACGCCGCGTCGAAGCCGTCGACCGGGCTGGATTGGGCGATGTCGAGCGCCTTGCCCGCCGCCACGCCGCCGAACACGTCGAACAGGACGACGTCGCCGAGCTCCTTGAGGCCAATCAGGTGGGCGAGCGTGCCGCCGATATTGCCGGCGCCGATGAGGGCGATCTTGTTGCGGGCCATGGGGCTAGTCCTTCCTGGGGCGCGAATATGGCGCCGGTGACATCGAATGGAGCCTGCCGGGACGCTACCCGTGAGAACAGCGCCGGGCGGGCTGCCCGGAAGGTGGGGGGTTTGCTAGCGTATCACGGGATGGTGGGCAAGGCGTTACGGTGGTGGTGGGGGTGGATAAGAGTTCCGGGGGAAACGGGAACAAGCATCCCTATCCCACGCGCGGGCAATGCCAGGGAGTGGCGGTGGGTGAGGACGCGGACGTTCAGCTTCGGTGCTCCGCGTTGTAGGCGGCGAGTTCCTCGTTGATCATGTCAGGCGGTCGCATCTTGCCCCTCGTCATGCCGACATGCACGCCTTTGCCTCAACCGGCACCGCAAGGCGTGGATGGTGCGCCTTCGCGCACCATGACGATGCAGCCGTCCGCAAACCTATAGAGCGGGCCGTTGGCCCACCAGAATCAAGCCCCCCATCATCGCGTCCCCGCCACCCCCAGCCAGTCCGCGCTCTGCATCTCATCCAGCCGGGACGCCGTGCGTTCGAACATCTTCGCGTTCTCGCCGCGCTGATAAAGCTGGTCCGGTGGCGCGGCAGCCGAGGCGAACAGCCGCACGTGATGGTCATACAGCGCGTCCACCAGCACGATGAACCGCCGCGCCTGATCGAAGTTCTCCGGCGACAGCCGGGGAATATCGTCCAGCACCAGCGTATGGAACGTCGTCGCAATGGCGAGGTAGTCCCCAGCCCCGAGCGCGGTGTTGCACAGGCTGTCGAAATCGAAGCGGGCAACCCCGTCCGCGGCCAACGGAACGACCACGTCGCGACCCATCACCGTCAGGGTCACCGGCTCCACCGTCGCGCCGTCCGTCAGCCGCTCGAACGTCTCATCGAGCGCGCGGCGGGACATCGCATCCGCCGGCACCTGCCAGGTGCGCAGGCCGCGCATCCGCTCCCGCCGGTAGTCGCGGCCGCCATCCATCACCAGCAGATCAAGCCGCTGCTTGATCAGCGCGATGAACGGCAGGAATGCGTCCCGCCCGGGCTGGCCCTTGAACAAAGCGTCCGGCGCGGTGTTCGAGGTCGTGACGATGACCACGCCGCGGTCGAACAGCGCCTGGAACAGGCGCCCCAGGATCATCGCGTCGGCGATGTCGTTGACCTGGAACTCATCGAAGCACAGCAGCGCCGCCTCTGCGGCAATCTCATCGGCCAGCGGCGGAATCGGGTCCGCGCCGCCCGGATTGGCCTTGCGCCACGCGTGAATGCGGGCATGCGCGCTCTGGATGAACCGATGAAAATGGATGCGCTGCTTGCGCGGCACATCAGCGGTTTCATAGAACATGTCCATCAGCATGGACTTGCCGCGCCCGACCTCGCCGACGAGGTACAGCCCCGTCGGCACATATTCCTCGGCGTGCCGGCGCCGCATGATCCGCGACAGGAACCCGACGCTTTCGTCCGCCGTCGCCTTCGGGTCATAGCCGCGCAGCCGCTCCCAAAGGTCTTCCAGACGTCCAACCGCGTCAGCCTGCGCGTCATCGGGCTCCAGCGAGCCGGAGTCGATCATCGCGCGGTAGACGGACAGCGGCCCGGTCTGCCGATTCGGATGGGGAGGGATATGTTTGTCCATGGCGGGGCACCGTGCAGATAGCGTCGGAGGCCGCAAGAGCCTAGACTCCCCGGCCTCATGACGACATCAAACCTGCTTTCCATCTTGCCCTTTGTCATTGATCTGATCCGCCAGGCCGGCGATCGGCTCGCCGCCGAGTTCATCCGCCCGGACGGCCCGCGATTCAGCAATACCGACACCTCACCGATCGATACCGAGATCGAAGTGTTTCTCCGGCAACGGCTGACGAAGCTGGTGCCGGCGCGCTTCGTCGGCGAGGAGGAAGGCGTCCACGCCGCCGAGGCGAACGGCTATTGCTGGGTGGTCGATCCGCATGACGGCACCCGCGCCTTCCTGGAAGGCCGCCGCGGCAGCGCCGTCTCGGTGGCCTTGCTGCGCGACGGCAAGCCGGTGCTGGGCGTGGTCTACGCGCCGACAGGCCCGGATCGCGGGCCCGATATGATCGCCTGGGCCGAGGGCGGCGGCATCACCCGCAACGGCGTGACAGTACAGACCGACCTGCGCCATCGGAGTTTGGCCGCGGATGAGGTGGTGTTCCTGAACCACGGCGCCGGGCAGCGACCGATATGGAGCAGCGCGGCCTGCCTGCCGGCGCGGTTCATGCCGTTGCCATCGATCGCGTACCGCCTCGCCCGCGTCGCCGTGGGCGACGGTGTCGCCACGGTCACGCTGCGGCCGGTCAGCGCACACGACATCGCGGCCGGACACGCCCTGCTGATCGCAGCGGGCGGGGTGCTGATCGCCGAGGACGGCCTGCCCGTCGCCTACGACACGCTCGGCGGCTGCCGCCCGTTCGCCTGCTTCGGCGGGGCTGCCGATGCCGTCGCCATCCTGCGGACGCGCGCCTGGCGCGGCAGCACGGAGCCTCGCCGCACCCCCCGGGTCACGCTGACCTGGCCGCGCGCGCCCGAGGACCTGCGATTCGACCGCGCCCTCGGCTGCCTGCTGGGCATGGTCATCGGCGACAGCCTGGGAAGCCAGGTGGAGTTCCAGACCGCGGCGGCTATCCGCGCGCGCTACCCGGACGGCGTGCGGGACCTGAATCCAAGCCCGGTGTGGCGAACCTTGGCGGGCCAGCCGACAGATGACTCGGAGCTTGGATTGACCTTGGCGCGCAGCCTGGTGCGCAGCGGACGCTACGATCCGGAGGACGCGGCGGCGGCCTACGGGCGCTGGTACTCCAGCGGGCCGTTCGATATCGGCGGCACGACGGCGCTGGCGTTCGGCGCCGCGGCCTCCGCTCCGGCAGAGAAGGCCGCCGCGGCGCGGGGTGCGGCCGATGCGCGCAGCCAGGCGAATGGTTCGCTGATGCGGATCGCTCCCATCGGCGTTTGGGCCGCCGATGCTGACGCGGCCGCTTCGACGGCGGGCGCCGACTCCGGACTATCCCATCCGCATCCGGTATGCCGCGCCGCCTGCGCCACTTTTGCGGCCGCCATTTCCGCATCCCTGGCGGGAGGCGACCGCCAGGCGATGATGCAGACGGCAATCAGGATTGCGCGGGAAGCCGGACCCGAGGCCGCGCCGGTCGTCCGGGCGCTTGAAAACGCCGCCGCCGGGGTGGCGCCGAAGGAGTTCCAGCACCAGATGGGCTGGGTGTTAATCGCCCTGCAAAATGCCTTTTACCACCTCGCCGCCGGCACCGCGCTGGAGCCGGCGCTGATTCGGACCGTCGGCAGCGGCGGTGACACCGATACCAATGGCGCCATCGCCGGCGCCCTGCTCGGCGCTGCGGATGGACGGGCATCGTTCCCCGTGCGGTGGACGATGCCGGTGCTGACCTGCCGCCCGGACCCTGCCCTGAACCCGGCGCGGCCCCGACCCGAGGCTTACTGGCCGGACGATCTGCTGGACCTGACCGAAGCGCTTGTGCTCAGGCGCGCCGCCGAGAGGTAACGATGATCTCGCTCGACTTTGCCAGGCTGCTGAAGACGCCGGTGGCGCACGATCCTTTCCCGCATGTCGTGGTGCCTGATTTCGTGCCGCCCGCGACGCTGGACGCCGTGCTGGCCGATATGCCGCGCCTCGATCGGCGCGGGTCGTTTCCAGTGGACTCCGTGCGGCTCGGACCGCACGCGGCCGCGCTGATGCGGGCGATGGAAGAGCCTATGCTGCGCGGAGCGATCGAGGGGCTGTTCGGGATCGACCTGCACGACGCACCGACGATGGTCACCTTGCGTGGTTGGACCAGCGAGCGGGACGGGCGGATCCATTGCGATTCGCTGGCAAAGCGGGTGACGGTGCTGCTGTATCTGAACCCGCAGACCGACGCCTGGGCTCGGCAGGAAGGTTGCCTGCGGCTGCTGCGCGGCCCGGACGATTTGGAGGATTTCGCCGTCGAAGTGCCGCCGATCAACGGGACGCTTCTGGTGTTCCCGAATGGCCCGACGACCTGGCACGGGCACCGGCGGTTCGTCGGTCCGCGGTATAGCGTTCAGCTCAATTACATGACGACGGACGACAAGGCGCGCAGCGAACTGCGGCGCCACCGGATTTCGGCATTCGTAAAGCGTCTCACTCTCGCCGCCTGACGCCAGGCGGCGGGTTACTGCTTGCGCGCGAAGCTCATTTGCGCCTCGTGCACCAGATCCGGGCACTGCACCGCGACATCCTGCTGAAACTGCGACAAGACGCTTTGGCTGACGCCCAGCTCCCGGACGGCTTCCTCATCGGCGCCGGCGAGCAGGTGCTCATCGTGCGCGGCGGACAGACCCATGATGGTGCGAAGGACCTGCGCGAGGGAAAACGACATTGGTTGCGATCACTTTGACGAAGAGCCGGCAGCGAAGTGCTGTCGTGCGAACGATATATGGTCAAATCTATGCTGCGCCGCACCATAAATGTCATCGACCCTGACCTGCCGGGCGCACATGGCCCCGGCGGCGCGCTAGCGCGCCAATCCGGCGGTACGGTAAATATCGGCGACGGGCACCGTGAAGCCGATGCTGGCGAGTTCAAGCTGTTCCGGCACCTCGACGATCGCGGGCGAGTCCGGCCAGTTGCCGTCGGGTCCCCGGAGAAGCAGTTCGATCTCCATCCGCGTGCTGTGAACCACCATGAGTTCCTGCACGCTCGGGATCGTCGTGTAGGCCCAGATGTTCGACCGCGTCTGGGCGACATTGCCGGGCGACAGGATTTCAATCAGCAACACCGGGTCCGGCACCATCACTTTGCCTGACGGCGGGGCGCAGGTCACGCCAATGTCCGGCACGCGGAAATTCTCGTTGGAGCGCACCCTCGGCACGATGCCGGGCGCCACGACGACGGCGCACGGCCTTCCGGACGCGAGTAGGTGATTGCCCAAAAGGCGGGCGATCTCGCCCTGGATTCGGGCATGTGCGTCCGCCGCTGGCGCCATAAGCACCGGTTCGCCGTCGATGAGCTGCCAGCGGCGGCCCGTCAGGTCGTCAGAGTCCCACACCAGGAACTCGTCCACGGTCATCCGCGTCGGCAGGCGTTTACGGACTGCTACCATAGCCTGCACGGTATCATATCCGACGTTCGCTCCGCCACGGCTTGGTCGCCGCCGCGACACGCACTACGCTCACCGGCCAATCCAGCACGGAGCCGTCCGATGACCCGTAGTTACCGCATCGCCTCCATCCCCGCCGACGGCATCGGGCCGGAGGTTATCGCCGCCGGGCTGGAAGTGCTGGAGGCGGTCGCCTCACGCGATGGCGGGTTCTCGTTGATCGTGGATCACTATGACTGGGGGTCCGACCGCTACCGCAAGCATGGCGCCTATATGCCGGCCGACGCGCTGGCCTGGCTGCGCACCGCGGACGCGATCTATTTCGGCGCCGTCGGCGATCCGAACGTGCCTGATCATGTCTCGCTCTGGGGCCTGCGGCTGCCGATATGCCAGGGGCTGGACCAGTATGCGAATGTACGGCCGACGCGGATTCTGCCGGGGGTAACGTCGCCGCTGCGCGGAATCGGTTCGGCGGACCTGGACTGGGTGATCGTGCGCGAAAACTCCGAAGGCGAGTATGCCGGCCAGGGCGGCCGCACGCATCGCGGTCTGCCCGAGGAAGTGGCGACGGAAACAGCAATCTTCACCCGCCGCGGCGTGGAGCGGATTATGCGCTATGCCTTCGACCTCGCGCGGTCGCGGCCGCGCAAGCATCTGACGGTGGTGACCAAGTCGAACGCGCAGCGGCACGGCATGGTGTTCTGGGACGAGATCGCCGCCCTGGTCTCGCACGACTACAAGGACGTGACCTGGGACAAAGAGCTGGTCGATGCGATGACGACGCGGATGTTGCGCAAGCCCGGCAGCATCGATACCGTTGTCGCGACCAACCTGCACGCGGATATCCTGTCGGACCTGGCGGCGGCCCTGGCGGGGTCGCTGGGCATCGCGCCGACGGGGAATATCGATCCGGAGCGGCGCGGCCCCTCGATGTTCGAGCCGATCCATGGCAGCGCGTTCGATATTACCGGGAAAGGGATCGCCAATCCGGTGGCGACATTCTGGACCGGGTCGATGATGCTGGAGCATCTGGGCGAAAAAGCCGCCGCTGATCTGCTGATGCGGGCGGTGGAGCAGGTCTGCGCGGCGGGAATTTTGTCGCCGGACCTGGGCGGGACAGCGACGACGAAGGAGGTGACGCGGGCGGTGGTGGAGGCGGTGCGGGGGATGAACCGATAGCAGCCGGGAATAGCAGGGATCCGCGTGCCGGACCTCGCCTACACCAGTTCGAACTCCCCAAGCCGCAGTGCCTTCCGGTCGAAAGTAACCGTGCAGGAACAGCCCGCGGCAGTTCCCAGGGCGCCAATCAACGCGTCCGCGAACGAACCGCGTCCTTCCTTCAGCGCGATCATCGAAGTAAAGACCGCCTGCTCTTTCTCCACCACCAATGCGTCCGCCTGAAGCACGCGTTCGATCGCTGCAGCGATGTCTTTGCCACCCAGGCGGTAGGAGCGTTCCAAAACCCAAGCGGTTTCGGTGATCGCGACGACGCTGATGAAGCCGGGATGGGCGGGGCTGAGCCGGTGTTCAAAAAGCTCCGTCGCCACCGCCGATTGGTCCGGGTCGTCCTGCGCCAGATAACGCACCAGGACGTTCGTATCGATCCCGATCACCGGCGTCCGGTGGCTCCGGCCGCGACCGCCTCCGTCATCTCTTCGGTGGTCACAGCCCGAGGTCCGGCTTTGACAATGCCCCGCAACGCCGTAACCGGCAGCTTGGGCAGGAGCACGACGCTGCCATCGGGATGCAGAAAGAATTTCACGCGATCGCCCGGATGCAGCCCAAGGTGATCCCGGATCGCTTTCGGGATCGTCATCTGACCCTTGCTGGTGACCGCTGAGTCCATGGTGGATGCCTTACCTTTCGACGAAAGTAATACGTGATCTGCTCCAGCTTTGCAAGGTCTTCGCGGACGCTACCGCACCACCACCGGGGCGCCGGTTTGCAGCCCGCCCCGGCGTCCGGGGTCGAATGGACCGGGGTCAAGCGCCCCCGGCCGCCCCAGCACCAGCTCCGCCAGCATCCGTCCGGCGAGCGGCCCGATCGTCAGGCCGGCGGCGCCGAGGCCGTTGCCGACAGCCAGCCCTTCCACGCCAGGCACCCATCCCAACACCGGCCGCGGGCCCGCGCCCAGCGGCCGAAAGCCGATCCGCGTCTCCACCATCGTTGCGGCGCCCAGTCCGGGGGCGATCCGCAACCCCTCGGCCAGCACCTCCGCCAGACCCGCCGCGGTCACCCGGTAATCGAAGCCGGAGCCGGTTTCGCGCGTCGCGCCGCAGACGATGCGACCGCCGTCGAATGGCACGATGTAGTGCTCGCCCGGCGGCAGGATGACCGGCCAGCGCGCGGTATCCACGCCCTCCAGCGCCAGGTGCACGATCTGCCCGCGCTGCGGCTGCACCGGCACATCGGCCCCAAGGGGACGCAGCAGCTCGGCCGCCCAGGCGCCGGCCGTGACGATCACGGCGTCCGCGGCATAGGTCTCGGCTCCCACCCGCGCGCCGACAGCCCGGCCGTCCCGGGTCATGACGGCGGCATGCCCCTGCACCACCGTCGCGCCATGGTGCCGCGCCGCCGTCAGCAGGGCGGCGGCGAGCCGCCGGCCGTCGACCCGGGCGCCGCCGCCGACAAACACCGCGCCCAAATCGGCCCGTAGCGGCGGGAACCGCGCACGCGCCTGAGGCGGCGACAGACGTTCGACCACCCCCATCGACGGCGAATCCGCTTGGCGGCGCGCGGCAAATTGTTCGGTCCAGTCAAGCTCGGCCGTCTCCGCCGAAACCAGCATCGCGCCCGACCGCCGGTAGCCCGTATCGCCCGCGCCGGCCTCGGCCAGGGCCTTGAGCAGGTCCGGGAAATACTCCGCCCCGCCGACATAGAGGCGGTAGAAATCCATGTCCTCACCGCCGTTCAGCCAAGGGCAGATGATCCCGGCCCCGGCGGCGGTCGCCCTGCCGTCCAGGTGCGCGTCGATGACGATGACTTCCGCACCCTCCCTGGCCAGGTGAAACGCCGCGCTGGCGCCGAGCACGCCGGCGCCGACGATGACAACCCGCATCTACTCGATGCTCCAGCCGCCATCGACCACCAGGCTGTGCCCGGTGATGAACGCTGAGGCATCGCTGGCCAGGAAGACCACGCCACCCGCCATGTCGCGCGGCGTGCCGAAACGGCCGAGCGGCGTGCGTTCCAGCGACCGCGTGCCATGCACGTCGTGCCCGAGGAAGCCGTGCGTCAGCTCGGTATCGACCCAGCCCGGCGCCAGCGCGTTCACCCGCACCCCGCGCTTGGCCCAGTCCAGCGCCAGCGCCTTGGTGAACAACTCGGCGCCGCCTTTCGAGGCGCAATACGACGTGGAGCGCAGCAGCCCGCCACGCCCGGCGATCGAGGTGATATTGATAACCGATCCGCCCTGGCCGATAGCGCCGCCGACATGCTTGCAGCACAGAAACAGGCCGGTGAGATTGACGTCGATGATGGTGTTCCAGTCCTCCAGCGTGGTTTTCTCGATCGTCTTCAGGATCGGGTTCACGCCGGCATTGTTGACCAGCACGTCGATGCGGCCGAACCGCGCCAGCACGGCGTCGCGCAGTGCAATGACATCGGGTTCCTTCGCTACATCCGCAGTCTGTACGAACGCCTGGCCGCCCAGGGCGGCGGCGGTTTCCTCCAGCTTGGCGCGGGTGCGGCCAACCAGCACCACAGTGGCGCCGTGACGCGCCAGCCCCTTGGCGATGCCGCGGCCGATGCCGCTGCCGGCGCCGGTAACGATGCAGATCTTGTCGGTCAGGTCGAAATCGGTACTCACCAGTTGGCTCCGTGGCGGGCGATGCGTTTCGCCAGGCTCCAGCGATGCACCTCCGACGGGCCGTCATAGATACGGAAGCCGCGGACTTCGTTGGAGATGCGAGCGACCAGGGTCTCGCCGGTGACGCCCTGGCCGCCGAGCACCTGCACGCAACGATCGACGACGCGCCAGACCGCTTCCGAGACGAACACCTTCGACATCGAAGACTCGGTGGTGCCGCGCGATCCCTGGTCGAGCGTCCAGGCCGTATGCATGATCGACAGGCGGCTCATGCGGATGTCCAATTCGTTGTCCGCCAGCATGAAGCCGACGCCCTCATGGCCGATGAGCTTCGAGCCGAAGACTTCTCGCCGCAGGGCGTAGTCGGTGGCGATCTGATGCGCCCGCCGCGCGGCGCCGAGCCAGCGCATGCAATGCGTCAGCCGCGCCGGCGCCAGCCGGACCTGTGCATAGCGGAACCCCTTCCCCGGCTCGCCGAGGATATCGCTGGCCGGGATGCGGACGTTGTTGAAGCGCATCACCGCGTGGCCGCCGGCGAAGGCGGTGTCCAGGCTGTCCATGGTGCGGACGATCTCAATGCCGGGTGTGTCCATGTCGGCCAGGAACATCGTTGCGTTGCCGTCGTCATCCTTCGCCATGATGATAGCGAACGCCGCCCCCTCGGCTCCCGTGATGAACCACTTGTCGCCGTTGATGACGTAGTGGTTGCCGTCCTTCCTGGTCGTCGTTTTCAGCGCGGCGGGATCCGATCCGGCGCCGGGTGCCGGTTCCGTCATGCAGAAACACGACCGCGTCGCGCCGGAGGTCAACGGACGCAGCCAGCGGTCCTTCTGTTCTGTCGAAGCCACCGCCTCCAGCAGGTGCATGTTGCCCTCATCCGGCGCGAACACATGCATCGCGACGGGGCCGAGCAGCGAGTAGCCGGCTTCCTCCAACACCACGGCCTTGCCGACATGCGACAGGCCGAGGCCGCCGTATTCGACACCAACATGCGGCGCCACCAGCCCCTCGGCGGCGGCCAGTGCCACCAGTTCGCGGCGGAATTCCTCGGTCGGGCCGTGCGGAGTCTGGCGCTTGTCGCCCTCCAGCGGAATGATCTTGTCGCGGATGAAGGCGCGGGTGCGTTGCTGCAGTTCCAGCAGCTCCGGGGTCAGGGAGAATTCCATCAGAATGCGCGTCCTTGAGCGATTTCACGGGTGAATTCCAGGATGCCGGTGCCGATCCCGGTCAGCGGAGCGTAGCGTGGCTCCGTCGTGGCACCGGTGCGGTAGCGAAGACCGAGTTGCAGGAAGATGACGGCCAGTTTGTACATTGCCAATACCCGGTAGAACAGGAAGTCGGACACGTCGCGGCCGGAAATCCTTGCGTATTCAGCAACGGCTTCCTGGCGAGAACACAGGCAGGCCTCGACCGCCGGCATCTGCTCCATGTCGTGCATCGGCTGCGGATCGCCGGCGTGTATCCAGTAGGTCAGCAGGGTGGCGAAATCGAACAGCGGGTCGCCGCGGGTGCCCTGGTCCCAGTCCACCACCGCGCGGGGGGAGAAATCGTCCGGGTCCAGGATCATATTGTTGAGCTTGAAATCGTTATGCAGCAGGCCGGGTGGCCCGTCCGGGACGATATTGCGCTCCAGCCAGGTGCCGATATCGTGATGCAGCGCGCCGGTGCCGTCTTCCTTGGCGGCCAATCCGCGCTTGGACCAGCCGGAGACGGCGCGTGCGAGGAAACCCTCCGGACGGCCCAGATCGTCCAGGCCCACCGCCTTGGTGTCCACCGCGTGGATCGCGGCGATGGTTTCCAGCATGACTTTCGATAGCCGCGCGCCCACCTCCGGCCGATGCGCCAGGTCCGCCGGCATGCGTTCGCGGATCACCAGGCCGGGGCGGTACTCGATGATCTGGAAGCGCTGGCCAATGATGGAGGGGTCGTCGCACAGGTGCAGGCCGCGGGCAATGAACGGCAGCGCGTCGGGCAGGCGGGAGAGGATGCGGAATTCCCGCGCCATGTCGTAGGCCCCGGCGGGGAGCTCGCCCATCGGCGGGCGGCGCAGGACGGCGGGCTGGCCGTCGAAATGGATCAGGTAGTTGAGGTTGGCGAGGCCGCCGGCGAACTGGCGGGGTATGTCGGCGTCCAGGCGGTGACCATTCGCGGCGAGGTAGCTACGGACGGCCTCCCAGTCCAGGGGAACACTCTCGGCGGCGGATCGCAGGCCGGGGTCATTTGGCACACTGGCTCCTGTCGTCGGTTTTGACACCGGGATTGAATACAGGACGAGCGAATCACGCAACCGTCAGGCGGGGATGTCCCGGGTGCCGGCACCATTGGGGGCGAGCCGGGCCGCATGGTTGCTGTCGGCGGCTTTGCGCATCGCGATGCCGTTTGGAAACTGGTCAGCCACCGGAACTCGTCGCGCTAGCGGCTCGGCCCGAGCTGCCACCTCTGCTGCATTTCGGTCGCGGCCGCGTTGCCGCCAACCGAGCTGGTGGAACCGGTGACGACCGTACGGCCTGTCCAGCCGGGGGTTGTTGCGTTTGGAACGGCACCGGCGGTGACATCATGTCGACCGCATCCGGCGAGCGCGCCGAGCAAACACGCGGCGAGTATGATAGGACGCGAGAACGGGATCATGGTTTTGGTCCGTCCAGTGACATGTTCGGCCATCAGTTTCGTTGCTGTTTTGCACAGGCCGTAGCGAACGCGAGACTCCGCCCCAGCCGTCTCATTATGTCCAAGCCTTTACCTCAGTCGGCACCTCAACGCGTGGCAGGCGGGCCTACGCCCGCCAATGACGGCGGAGGCACAGGTGTCCCGACGTTAAGCCGCAGGATCGGCGATCTCAAACCCAACCAGAATCTGACCATCCTGCACCATGTCCCCGGCGGTACAAGACACGGATGCCACAACGGCGTCCGCGCGGGCAGTCAGGCGGAACACGGTCTTCATCGCCTCCAGTATTACCAGTATCTGGCCGCGGGCGACCTGATCGCCCGGCGCCACCGAAACCTCCGTCACCAGCCCCGGGATCGGCGCCACCAGACGGTCGCTCGCGTCTTCCTCGTCATCATCAGCGGCCAGCGGGTCAGGCAAAGTCAGGCGCCAGGTCAGACCGTCGTCCCGTAACGTCACCACGTGGTGCTCGAGCGTTGCGATCACCGTGCGCCGCACGCCATCCAGCGATACGGCCAGCCGTGCTTCGTCCAGCCGTTCCGCCATGCCCAGCGTTTGGCCGATACGCCAGGCCGCGCCGTCTCGGGTAACCGAAACCGGGTAGGCGGTCTCGCCATCCTTGAAGTCCAGCACGCGGTTCTGCGTGGTGTTGACCCACCAGAGGTCACGTTCGTCCCACGGATCACCTCCGGCGGGAGCGGTTTCCGCCGTCAGAACGGTCAGAGCGGCAATGGCGAGGATATCGGGCGGCGGCGTGCCTTGAACGGCCAGCAGCGTCTCGCCTTCGCGTGCGATGAAGCCGGTGTCGATCCCGGCGGCGGCGAAATCCGGGTGGCGGACGATCCGGCCGAGCAGATCGAGATTGCTCGCCACGCCAACCACCGCGCAATCGTCGAGCGCGCGGGCCATGGCGCGCAACGCGTCGGCACGCGCAGGCGCGTGGCAAATCAGCTTGGCCAGCATCGCATCGTAATGGATCGACACCGTGTCGCCTGTGGCGAAGCCGGTATCGGTGCGCGTCTCGGCGGTCTGCGGCGGTGTGCGGAACAGGGTCAACCGCCCGACCGAGGGGGCAAAATCATGCGCCGGGTCTTCGGCATAGATGCGGACCTCGATGGCGTGGCCATTGAGCGCTATCGCGGACTGGGCTACCGGCAACGGTTCGCCGGAAGCAACGCGCAACTGCCATTCGACGAGGTCGAAGCCGGTGATCATTTCGGTGATCGGGTGCTCGACCTGAAGCCTGGTATTCATTTCGAGGAAGAAGAACCCGTCGTCTTCCGCGACGAATTCGACCGTTCCGGCTCCCACGTATCCTACCGCGCGGGCGGCGGCGACGGCGGCGGACCCCATCTTGTCGCGCTGGGCCTCCGACAGGCCGGGTGCAGGGGCTTCTTCCAACACTTTCTGGTGGCGGCGCTGGGCGGAGCAGTCGCGTTCGAACAGATGCACGGCATTGCCATGGGTATCTGCGAAGACCTGGACTTCGATGTGGCGCGGCCGTTGCAGATAACGCTCGATCAGCACGCGGTCGTCGCCGAAGGAGGACGCGCCTTCCTGGCGGGCGGACGTCAATGCGGTGGCGAAATCGGCGGCCGACGTAACCACACGCATGCCGCGGCCGCCGCCGCCGGAGACGGCCTTGATAACTACGGGAAAGCCGATGCGCGCGGCCTGGTCCGCGAGGAACTCGCTGTCCTGGCGGTCGCCGTGATAGCCGGGCAGCAGCGGCACGTCGGTTTGTTCCATCAGCGCCTTGGCGGAGGATTTCGAGCCCATGGCGCGCATCGCCGAGGCGGGCGGACCGACGAAGACGATCCCCGCTTCGGCGCAGGCATCGGCGAAGGCGGGATTTTCCGACAGGAATCCATAGCCGGGATGGATCGCCTCCGCTCCGGCGGCGCGGGCGGTTTCGATAATCCGGGGAATATTGAGGTAGCTTTCGCGCGCCGGGGCGGGGCCAATGGGATAGGCGCGGTCCGCGGCCTTGACGTGCAGGGCGTGCGCGTCGGCCTCGGAAAACACCGCGATCGTTTCTATGCCGAGGCGGCTTGCGGTGCGGATGACGCGGCAGGCGATTTCGCCGCGGTTGGCGATCAGAAGGGTGCGGAACATGGCGATTACATCCGGAACACGCCGAAGCGCGTCTCCTGCCGGGGTTTGTTCAGCGCGGCCGAAAGCGACAGGCCGAGCACGCGGCGACTGTCGGCGGGGTCGATGATGCCGTCGTCCCAGACCCGGGCACTGGCGTAATATGGATGACCCTGGGTTTCGTACTGCTCGCGGATGGGCTTTTTGAAGGCTGCCTCCTGCTCCGGCGTCCAGTCGGCGGAGCCGGCGCGCACCGTGGTCAGCACGCCGGCGGCTTGCTCCCCGCCCATGACGGAGATGCGGGCGTTCGGCCACATGAACAGAAAGCGCGGATCGTAGGCACGGCCGCACATGCCGTAATTGCCGGCGCCGTAGCTGCCGCCGATGATCAGGGTGATTTTCGGCACCGCGGTGGTTGACACCGCAGTAACGAGTTTGGCGCCGTCCTTGGCGATGCCGCCGGATTCGTATTTGCGGCCAACCATGAAGCCGGTGATGTTTTGCAGGAAGATGAGGGGGATGTTGCGCTGCGAGCACAACTCGATGAAGTGCGCGCCTTTCACGGCGGATTCCGAGAACAGGATGCCGTTATTGGCGATGATGCCGACGGGGTAGCCATACAGATGGGCGAAGCCGCAGACCAATGTGGTGCCATACAGGCGCTTGAACTCGTCGAACACGCTGGCATCGACGATGCGGGCGATGACCTCGCGCACATCATAGGGCGCGCGCAAATCGGCCGGCACAATGCCGTACAGCTCGGCGGGGTCGTATTTCGGCGGTTCCGGCGTGCGGCGTTCGATGCCGGCGGGTTTTTCCCGGTTCAGGCCGGCGACGATGCGGCGGCAGATCGACAGCGCGTGGTGGTCGTTGCGGGCGTAGTGATCGACCACGCCGGAGGTGCGGGCGTGCACGTCGGCGCCGCCGAGGTCCTCGGCGGTGACGATTTCTCCGGTTGCCGCCTGCACCAAAGGCGGCCCGCCGAGGAAGATGGTGCCCTGTTTGCGAACGATGATGCTTTCGTCGCTCATGGCCGGGACGTAGGCGCCGCCGGCGGTGCAGGAGCCCATGACGACGGCGATCTGCGGGATGCCCTCGGCGGACATGTTGGCCTGGTTGAAGAAGATGCGGCCGAAATGCTGCCAGTCCGGGAAGATTTCGTCCTGCAGCGGCAGGTAGGCGCCGCCGGAATCGACCAGATAGAGGCAGGGCAAGTTGTTGCGGCGCGCGATCTCCTGCGCGCGGACATGTTTCTTCACCGTCATGGGGAGGTAGGTGCCGCCTTTGACGGTGGCGTCGTTGGCGACGATGACGCATTCGCGGCCGGAAACGCGGCCGATGCCGGTGATAATCCCGGCGGCGGGGACTTCGTCGTTGTAGAGGCCGAACGCAGCGAGTTGCGAAAATTCGAGGAAGGGTGAGCCGGGGTCGACCAGCGCGGCGACGCGTTCGCGCGGCAGCAGCTTGCCGCGGGAGGCGTGCTTTTCGCGGGCGACCGCGCCGCCGCCCTGGGAGATCTCGGCCACCCGGGCGCGGAGGTCGTCCACCAGGCCGCGCATGGCGGCGGCATTGGCTTCGAAACCGGGGGAGCGGGGGGTGATGTCGGAGCGGAGTGTGGTCATGCGGTGTGCCACCCGCCAACGACCGCGGCGTAATGCCGTTGGTACCGCGATTCCATCACGCGGTCTCCGCAAACAGCTCGCGCCCTATCAGCATTCTCCGTATTTCGCTGGTTCCGGCCCCGATCTCGTACAACTTGGCGTCGCGCAACAAGCGGCCGGTGGGATAGTCGTTGATGTAACCATTGCCGCCCAGCGCCTGGATCGCCTCCAGCGCCATCCAGGTGGCCTTCTCCGCCGCGTACAGGATCGCTCCGGCGGCATCCTTCCGCGTGGTTTCACCGCGGTCGCACGCTTTGGCCACGGCGTATACATACGCTTTCGACGCATTCATCGTCGTGTACATGTCCGCCAGCTTGCCCTGCATCAACTGGAACTCGCCGATGGACTGGCCGAACTGCTTGCGTTCATGCACATACGGCACCACCACATCCATGCACGCCTGCATGATGCCGATGGGTCCCGCCGCCAGCACCGCACGTTCGTAATCCAACCCGCTCATCAGCACGTTCACGCCGCGCCCGACGGAGGACAGCACATTCTCCTCCGGCACCTCGCAATCCTGGAACACCAGCTCGCAGGTGTTCGACCC
Source organism: uncultured Rhodopila sp. (assembly GCF_903944925.1). GTDB lineage: Bacteria > Pseudomonadota > Alphaproteobacteria > Acetobacterales > Acetobacteraceae > Rhodopila. Next base: position 104,025 of record NZ_CAJATU010000199.1, read on the forward strand.
GCGCATCCCAAGCTTGTCCAGCTTCTGCGCGGTGGAGAAACCGGGAAACCCCTTTTCAACCAGGAACGCGGTAATCCCCCTCGGCCCGGCCGCCGGGTCCGTCTTGGCGTAGATCACCAGCACGTCGGCGTCCGGCCCGTTGGTGATCCACATCTTGCTGCCGTTCAGCACAAAGCGGTCGCCGCGCTTCTCCGCGCGCGTTCGCATGCCGACGACATCGGACCCCGCCCCCGGCTCGCTCATGGCCAGAGCGCCCACGGCGGTGCCCTCGACCAGACCGGGCAAATACCGCGCCTTCTGATCGGCGTTGCCATTTCGGAATATCTGGTTCACGCACAGGTTGGAGTGCGCGCCGTAGGACAGCCCCACCGAGGCCGAGGCGCGGGAGATCTCCTCCATCGCCACGACATGCTCCAGGTAGCCCATGCCGGCGCCGCCGTATTCCTCCGACACCGTCACGCCCAGGACGCCGAGCGCCCCCATCTTCGGCCACAGATCCATCGGGAAGGCATTGTCGCGATCGACCTGCGCCGCGCGGGGCGCGATTTCGGCGGCGGAGAACGACTCGACCTGCGACCGCAGCATGTCCGCGGCCTCACCGAGGTCGAAATTCAGTCCCGGCAAGCGATTCGGCAGGCTGGCCATTTATCGTTCTCCAACGCATTCCCAAAGCGGGCGCACACTGCCTGACCAGCCGCACTTCGCCAAGCGGGAGGCTGCCATGTCCGGATTTATGATGCAGTGCAGCATGAATTGCCCATATGAACGGCGTCAGGAACGTCCTCCATCAGCGGTCAAGTATCGAACCGCCAGCAAAGGACCAAACACATGAGTATTTTCGAAACCGTCGGCGAAGCCGCCCTGCTGCGTGCGGAAGGCGATAAGCAGCTTGCCGCCTCTCTTGCCGGGTTGCTGCACCGCCTGCGCCAGTCCGTGGCCAACCTGGTCGGCAAAATGTTCGTCAACCTGCCTGACCAGCATCCGCTGCCGTAGCGATCACGCATCCGGCGGCACGGGTCGCGGCCGGCCGGTTTCATCCACCGCCACCAGCACGAACTCAGCCGCGGTTACGCGGGTGCGCCGATCCCCGGATTCGCGGCGCAAGACCCATGCCTCGACATCCACGATGATGGATGTCCGGCCGGTCTTGGTGATATCGGTATAGACGCAGACGACATCGCCGACTTTGACGGGCTGTAGAAAGCTCAGGTTGGAGACGGCCGCTGTGGCGACCCGGCCCTTGGCCCGCGTGCCGGCCGCGATCCCCGCCGCGAGATCCATCAGCGACATGATGTAGCCGCCGAAGATGTCCCCCGACGGATTGGTATCCGCGGGCATCGCGACGGTGCGCAGGGATAGCTCCCCGTGCGGTTCGGGCCGGGTGTTCGGCATTTCGGGTTTCCTCTGCTATGGTGGGGCAATCATGACCGATATCTTGCTCCGCTACGATAGCGATCATATCGCCACGTTGACCCTGAACCGCCCGGCGGCGCGCAACGCGCTGTCGATGGGGCTGATGGAGGCTTTGGACGCCGAACTCGCCGCCATCGCGGACGATCCCGGCGTCAAGGTCGTCATCATCGCCGGCAACGGTTCGGCTTTCTGCGCCGGGCACGACCTGCGGGAGATCCGCGCCACGCCGACTCGCGATGCCTACCAGGCGCTGTTCGCCCTGTGCTCCCGCCTGATGCAGAAGATCGTCCGGCTGCCGAAGCCGGTGATTGCGCAGGTGCACGGAGTCGCGACCGCGGCGGGCTGCCAGTTGGTGGCCTCGGCGGATTTGGCGGTGGCGGCGGAAACCGCCCGGTTCGCCACGCCGGGGGTGGATATCGGGTTGTTCTGCTCGACCCCGATGGTGGCGCTGAGTCGCGGTGTCGGGCGCAAGGCGTCCATGGAGATGCTGCTCACCGGCGACATGGTCCCGGCTTCCCGCGCCCGGGAGATTGGCCTGGTCAACCGCGTAGTGCCGGATGACGGGCTGCGCGAAGCAACCTTGGCGTTGGCCCGGCAGATCGCCTCGAAATCCCCGCTGACCCTGGCCATCGGCAAGGCGGCATTCTACCGGCAGGCGGAGATGGACCTTTCCGGCGCCTACGACTATGCGTCGGAGGTGATGACCCGCAACATGCTCGCCCGCGACGCCGGGGAAGGCATCGACGCTTTCCTGCAAAAGCGCCAGCCGGATTGGACCGGGACTTGAAGCCGCTTCGCTGTCTCTCCACGTGATCGGGACCGATGAAAGATCCATACGAAATCCTGGGCGTCCAGCGAACAGCCGATGAGGCGGCGATCAAGGCCGCTTACCGCAAGCTGGCGAAGAAGCACCATCCCGACGTCAACCCCGGAAAGCCGGATGCCGCCGCACGGTTCGGCGACATCAGCTCGGCCTATGACCTGCTGTCCGACAAGGACAAACGCGGCAAGTTCGACCGCGGCGAGATCGATGCCGAGGGGCATGAGGTGCATCAGCAGCGGCAGTATTACCGCGATGCCCCCGGTGCCGAAGCCTACGGCCAGGGCGGCCCGGCGGGCGGGTTCAGCCAGGAGGACCTGGAAGCGTTCTTCTCGCAGGCCTTCGGCCAGGCTGGCAAACGCTCCGACTGGGGAGCAACGGGGCGCGTGAGGCCGGGCCGCGATATGCAATATTCGCTGACCGTTTCGTTTGTCGATGCCGCCGTCGGCACGACCCGGCGCCTGGCGCTGCCGGACGGCAAGACGCTGGATGTGCGCATCCCGCCGGGGACGGAGGACGGGCACACGCTGCGGCTGCGCGGCCAGGGCGGCCCGGGCTACAACGGCGCGCCGGCCGGGGACGCGCTGATCGAGATCACTGTCGCCCCCGATCCGCGGTTCCACCGCGACGGCGACGATATCATCACCGACATGAAGGTGACGTTGCAGGAGGCGGTGCTTGGCGCCTCGCTGGAAGTGCCGACGATCCACGGGCCGGTGAAGCTGGCGGTGCCGGCTGGGTCCGGGACGGGCACAAGACTGCGGCTGCGCGGCAAGGGCATCCGGCAGGGGCACCAGTTCGTCCAGCTTCAGGTGGTGCTGCCGCCGGGCGATGAGCCGGAACTGGCGGCGTTCCTGAAGACCTGGGTGCCGAAGAAAAGCTTCAACCCGAGGGAGGGGGCATGATGCGCCTGACCGCCGTCGTGGCGTTGTTCCCGGACCTGCCGGAGACGGAGGTTCTGGCCTGGGTGGACCGCGGCTGGGTGCAAGCCCGGCCGAGCGGGGAGGAATGGGAGTTCCAGGATATCGACGTGGCCCGGGTGCGGCTGATCCGCGACCTGACGCACGAGTTGGCGGTGCAGGAGGAGACGATGCCGCTGGTGCTATCCCTGCTCGACCAAGTCTATGCGCTGCGGGGCCAGATGCGGGCGGTGGCGCGGGCGGTAGAGGCTCAGGACGAGGCGGTGCGGGCGGCGATATTGGCTGCGATGCGGGGGTGAGGCGTGGCGGGCCGCGCCACGCTCCCCAGCCTGTTCATCCCAGTTAATTGCGCCGGCTCGACATGGCATCCAGAGATGCCCGCATCTCCTCAGGGTCGCGCATGCCTTTGGTCGTGCCGGAAAGCGGGTCGTTCAACCCGCCGATTCCCTCCGTGTTTCCGCCGGTTTCCTGATGCCGTTTGGTTGACGCACGGTTCCATAATAGAAAAGCAATAACGCAGGCAAAGGTAACAAGAGCAAGTGCAAATATCGGGTCCATGATTCCTCCGAATCGTTACGCCGAATACAGCGCGTGACGCCGCTGGTAAGTTGCATCCTGAAGATTTTGCTCTTGCCTAGTTGATTCGCATGCGCCGGGTCGGCACGAATGTATCGCTGACAACGCATAGGCTGTTGCAGGACCGTGTTTTGAAAAATCCGCAAATACCGGCGCGGCAAACGGGCTGCTGCGCTGCTGAGGCTCGACACGCGGCCTGGTCGTCCCCCGGGCGCAGCAACATCTGATCGCCGCGATTGATGATGCGGCGGCTCGAATCGAGCGCAATCCCGCCACCGCCGGCTGCGACCGTGTCCGGGCCTCGCCCGGCTCGTATACCCCGGGGAGCGCCGGCCGAACCGTATCGGCAGTTACGTAATCGCGATAAAACCGCATATCTCACCATATCGATTCACATCGCTGATTCATTACAGCTAAAATCAAATCCGGCGTAGCGTCCGCCTGAGCTATATCGGCTGAGTCGGAGCGGCACAGTGGCGAACAAAACGTATACATGGTTCGGCGGTTCCGGCCTCGCCGGTGATTCTTCGAACTGGACCCCGAACGGTCCACCCGGCCCCGGCGACACCGCCATCGTCAACGCCGGCACCGTCCTGCTCTCGGAGGGGCAGCTCAACTCGAACACGCTGTTGCTCAACGCCGCCACATTCGATCTGACCAACTTCACCGGGACAGTCGCCAATTCGTCGTTCGACGGCAGCAGCACCCTCGTCGCCGGCGCGGCCGAGTTCGCGGTTGCCGGCGGATTTCTGAACAACGGCACGATCGAGACCTCCGGCACCGCCGGCAACACGACCACCATCGCCATCGACGCAACCACGGTCGCTGGCGCCATCGTCCCCGGCATCTTCATCAACCAGGGCGAAATCGACGTCACGGCGGGCGACACCCTGGTCATCGCCATTGGCGCCACCTCGGAACTGCTCAATCCCAGCGTGATCCAGGTGGATGGCGGCTATCTGGACATCATGGCAAGCAGCAGTTCCAGCGCGGGCGGTTACGCCCCCGTCGCGGGCGTCATCGTCCTCACCGGCGGCGGCACGGTGGAGACCAACGCGAGCTACGGGACAAGCGTCGCCGGCGTCATACCGTATTACGCGTTCGGAGATTCCACCGCGGGCAATACCGTCAAGGTCGACAAGCTTGACGCCTTCAGCGGGCGGTTCCTGGCGTTCGGGGCCAACGACACGATCGACCTCGGCGCTTCCCTGTCCGTCGGGTCGCTGGTTTACAATAGCCAAAGCGGACTGCTCTATCTGGAGAACGGGGGCAGCATCGTCGATACGCTGCTGTTCGCGTCCGGCGACTTCAGCGCGGGCACGTTTGCCCTGACGGGATTAATCGGTGCCGGCAGCACGGCGACCGCCGGCAGCTTCGGACTGACCCTCGGCGCCGACGGCGACACCGAACTGGTCACCTCGGTCCGGAACAACGTCTATGACAACGGCGGCGGGACCTGGCAAACCAGCGGCGACTGGTCCAATGGCACGCCCGGGACCCTGGACACAACGCTGATCGGCCTCGGCAGCTCTGGACCGTTCACGCTGACGACCGGGAGCACGCCGGTATCAACCGGCGCGCTCGCGCTGGTCAGCAACGACGCATTGCTGCAGATCACCAGTCCGACGACGATTGGCCCCTACACCATTCTGCAGTTCGACGGCACGCTGGAGGTCACCAACGGGCAGACGCTGACCGCGACAAGCCTGCGCGCGCTAGGCGGCACCGTCACGGTCGATCCTGACGCCGTGCTGAAACTGACCGGTCACCATAACTTCGGCAGCGGACCATCAAGCTACGTGGCATCGGTGAACGGCACGCTGGCGGTCGCCAATACCAACACTCTGGGCGTGGCGGAGTCGGGAGGCACCCTGCTTGTCACCGGCGGCACGATCGCCGCCGGCGGGTCGCTGAACGCAGCTTCAGGCACCTACGCCGGGGGCGGGTCCTTCACCATCGGCGAGGACGGCGCCGGCACCCCCGCGCAGGTGGTGGTGACCGGCACCGCCGGAACGCCGGCGGTCGTCACCGATACCTATTCAGTGCTGTCGTCGGACCTCACCTCCTCCGGCGACCTGACCCTGAACGGGGCCGTGTCGTGGACCGATGCCGGCGACACCGGCGACAGCACGGCGCGCGGCTACATGCTCGTTGGCAACAACAACCTCGCCGGCAATCTGCCTGGCGGCACGGCGCCGGCGCCGTCCGGCGAGGCCACGCTTCTGGTCGAGAATGGGGCATCGCTCACCGAGACCAATTATGCCGACATCGGCTATACGGTGGACAGCGCCGGCAGCGCGACCATCGAATCCGGCGGTATCTGGACCATTGGCTCCAACGGCCTGGGCATCGGGTATGCCGGGTCCGGCACGCTGGAAGTCCTGAGCGGCGGAACGGTCAAGGTCGGCGGCAGCGGCTTCTCCGCCGGGCATTTGTTCGGCGCCGACGGCACCCTACTGGTCGGCGGCGCGGGCGCCTTGCTGACAACCACGGGTGGTTTCGCGGATGGCAAAGCCGGTCAGGGATTCACGCAGGTCCTGAACGGCGGCACCATCGCGATGACCGGCACGAGCGGTATCAGCGTCGGTCAGTCCGCCGGCAGCAGCGGGACACTGGTCGTCGGCGCTACTGTCGCGTTGGCCAGCGCCTTCCTGACACTCGGAACGGCGGCTTCAGGTCTTACCGTCGGCGGGTCGGGCGCCGGGACGCTGGCAGTGCTGTCGGACGGCACGCTCAGCATGAACGGCACGGGGGGAATCTCCGTCGGTCAGAGTTCATTTGGCGGTGTGGTGACGGTGTCCGGCCCCGGCGCGTTCCTGAAAGACGGCAGCCTCTCATCCGGCATCGGCATCGGCGTCGCGGGCCCCGGCGAACTTGACATCGTCAACGCTGGCACCGTGTCGGTAGCCGGTCGAGGCGTCAGCGCCGGCAAGAGCCTCGGCGCAACCGGCACGATCTCCGTCACCGGCGGCGCGCTGATCGTCACCAACCCAACGAGCGGCCTCTACATTGGGCAGACTGGCGACGGGACGCTCGCCATCGGCGCCGGCGGAATCGTCTCCGCCGCCGCCGGCGTCAATGTCGCATCGTCCGGCGGAACCGGCACGGTGACGGTCAACGGCGGCACCCTGCTCGCCACGGCCGCGCCAATAATCCTTGGCTCGAACGGACAAGGCAGCCTGGCGGTCACCGGTGGCGGCCGGGTCTCGGCTGACGGACTGACCATCGGTGGCGGCAGCGGGGGAGGCGGCACGGCAACGGTCGTCAACGGCACGGTCAGTGTAGCCGGCCTCAATCATCCGTTCTTTGTCGGTTACACCAACGCCAGCGGCTTTCTGTCCATCGGCTCCGGCGGCACGGTCGTCACCGGCACGTTGCTCGACATCAACGCCACCGGCACGGGGCAGGCCGATGTCCGGGTGGACAGCGGCACGCTCATTGGCACCAGTTCCTTCTATAACGGCCTGATCGTCGGTGATACCGGCAGCGGTTCGCTCGACATCAGAGACCTCGGCATCGTCAACACCGGTTCCAGCGAGGTGTCCGTCGGCAACCAGGCCGGCGGCAACGGCACATTGACGGTCGAGTACGGCGGCAGGCTCGAGGCAGGCGGCCTCAGCATAGCCACCCCGGGCAGTGGCAGCGCGACCGGCATCGTCGTGATCGGCACCGGCGGCGTCGCGATTCTGAATGGCGCCACGTCCTTCAACGGCATCGGCGGCCAGGGCGGCGGATCGGGCACGCTGATCGTCGATGCCGGCACGCTCAGTGCCGGTAATTTCAACATCGGCGGAACGAACACGTCGGGCGAGCTGCTGGTGACCGACGGCGGCCAGCTTCGCACCGGGAGCGCACCCGGCGGATACGGATCGTATATCGGCCCGAGCGGCACCGGCACCGCTTCGGTTACCGTCAGCAACACCGGCACCTGGACCGCAGCCAACGGCATTGTCCTCGCCAACGGTTCGCTGGACATCAGCAGTGGCGGTCTCGTCAATACCGGCACATCCGACGTATCGGTTGGCGCACCGGGCGGCACCGCAACCCTGACGGTGGAAAACGGCGGCACCCTGAGCGCCGCCGGCCTCATGATCGCGACTTCGCCCACCAGCGGCGCGATCGGCCTTGTGGAGATCGGTCCCGCCGGCCTGGTCATCTTGAACGGCGGCACGACGCAGTCGTCCCAGATCGGGTTCGGTAGCGGCAACAGCGGCACGCTGATTGTCAATGGCGGAACGCTGTCGGAAACCGGATCGTTCTTCGGCATCGACGGGACGGCCGCCAGCAGCACGGTGCTGGTCGAGAATGGCGGCACCGTCAACACGACGTTCCTGAACTCCGGTCCTGTCGTCGATATCAACGCCACAGACGGCGGAACGGCCAGCGTCACCGTGACCGGAGCGGACTCCGTCTGGAACTCCACCGGGAACCAGTTCGTCGTCGGCGACAGCGGTGGCGGCAACCTGACGATCAGCGACGGCGGTGTCGTAAATGCCGGTACATCAGTGATCGATATCGGCAACCAGCTTGGGGGCAACGGGACCGTTGTCGTCGGCGGCAGCGGCGCGACGCTCCTCGGCAGCCAAATATCGATGCTCTATTCCGGCACCCTGGCGGTCGATGCCGGAGGCACGGTCGACATCGGCACTGCGTCGTTCGGCAACGCCGAGGTCATGGTCGATGGGGGCTTGCTTCATGTCGGCGCCCTGTTCGGCGCCGGCGACCTTAAGATCCAAGGCAATGGAACAGTCTCCGCATTCGGCGCAATCAGCCAAGAAACGATCGCGTTTGTCGGCACCGGCCTACTGCAGGTCGGCAGCGCGCAAAATTTCCTTGCCGGTATTGCGGGGTTCGCGAGCGGCGACACAATCGACCTGACGTCGCTGGGCTATGTCCCCGGGGCGACCGCGGAGATTGCCGGCGGCGTGCTGTCGGTGACCAGCGGCGGGACGACCGACACGCTATCCGTATCCGGCATTGCCGACGGCGCGGCTTTTACCACGTCACGGGACGCCGCCGGCACCGGCACCGACATCGGCCTGCTTTGTTTCTGCGCCGGCACCCACATCGCGACCCCGGCAGGCTCGGTCCCGGTGGAAAAACTCCGCATCGGCGACCTTGTGCGCACCTTCAGCGGACGGTCACGGCCCATCGGCTGGATCGGCGTCGGGCGTGTGCTGGCAACGCGCGGCAGGCGAAACGCTGCAACGCCGATCATCGTGCGCAAGGGGGCGCTGGCGGATAACGTGCCGTATCGGGACCTGCATGTGACCAAGGGGCACTCGATCTGCCTGGACGGCGTGCTGATCCCGGCCGAGTATCTGGTCAACCACCGCTCGATCGTCTGGGACGACCGGGCGCAGGAGGTTTCGCTCTATCATATCGAGCTTGAAACGCACGACGTGCTGCTCGCCGATGGCGCGCCGGCCGAGAGCTATCGCGACGATGGCAACCGCTGGCTGTTCCGGAACGCCAACTCCGGCTGGGACCAGCCGCCCAAGCCGCCATGCCTGCCCGTGCTGACCGGAGGGCCGATGGTCGATGCGATCTGGCAGCGTCTGCTCGATCGCGCCGGGCCGCGTCCCGGCCTGCCGCTGACGGATGATCCGGAGCTGCATCTGCTGGTCGATGGCGAGGTTCTGCGCGCGGTGTCGAACACGGGCCACGCGGCGATCTTCCGGCTGCAGGCGCACCCGAAGCAGGTGCGGATCGTTTCTAACGCGTCGATTCCGTGCGAGTTGGGCCTGGCACGGGATTCACGTGTTCTGGGCGTTGCGCTGACGAAGATCGCGATCCGTCAGGAAACCCGGTTTACCATTGTGGCGGCGAAGGATGGCCGGCTGGCCGAAGGGTTCCATGCGCTGGAGCCGGACAGCGGCCTTCGCTGGACCAATGGCGATGCGGTCTTGCCGACGGAACTGTTCGACGGTTTCGAGGGGCCGATGGAGGTGGTGCTGCATATCGGCTGCACGACGCGGTACCCGCTGCTCAGCGCGGCGTAGGAGCGGTTTAGATGGCCCGGGTAGGGAAGCTATCGCTCAGGCTGTCTGGTTTTGCCGGGGACAAGTTGTTTCGGGCACTGCCTCAGCTCGCGCCACGAGACGAACGCCCGTGTGGTGCCCGAGCGCCTTGAGGATGCCGCCGAGATTGTCCGCGCGAGGATTGCCGTTGGGACCAAGCATTCACATCGGGCTGGTCTTCGGCAGGCCGGTCGCCGCCGCCAGTGCTTCGAAACCCAACGTGGCGTTCACGACATCGCGTATCTGGCCAAGAGCCGTTTCGACGTCCCCGTCGAGGAAGTTCTGCACGGACTCCTCGACCAGCGCCGTGCGGAACGCCGGATCCCTTTGGGCTCGCTTCACAACGGTGTCGCGAAAGCTACGTGTCAGCGCCATTCTCATCTTCCTTCGGCTTTAAGATCGGCTCCGGCCGTATGGCCTGCTTCCGTCCAAAGGGCCTTGGCGAAGGCTATGTCTTCGTCCTGTGTGCGCTTATCCCCGCAGAGAAGGAGCACCAGAAGCTCCACGCTCCTGCATTCGTCCTTTGATTTGGATTTTAGAAGCGCCGGCATAGTCCCCGAAACACCCCGTGCTTGACTCGCCTCCCCTCCGCCGCCAAAGCCCGCCCATGCACTCAACCGGCCTGATCGACCTCCAGGTCAACGGCTATGCCGGCGTCGATTTCAACGACACCGCGCTGACCGCCGCCGCGCTCGACCACGCGCTGGAGGCGATGCTCCGCTCCGGCGTCACCGCCTGCCTGCCGACCCTCATTACCGCGGACGAAGCGACCCTGATCCGGCGCCTCGCCGCATTGGATGAAGCCGTCGCGCAGAGCCGCCTCGGCCCGCTGATGGCGCCCGGCTTCCACCTGGAGGGTCCGTTCCTCAACCCCGCCCCCGGCTACGCCGGCTGCCATCCCCCCAAGGCGATCATCCCCCCCGACCCCGCAACGCTCGACCGCCTGACACGCGGGTTGCGCCGCCCGGTTCTGCTGCTGACCCTGGCCCCCGAGCGCCCCGGCGCCCTGCCCCTGATCCGCCACGCCCGCGCCGCCGGCATCGCCATCGCCATGGGCCACACCGCCGCCGATGCCGCCGCCACTGAACAAGCGGCCCGGGCCGGGGTCACGCTCAGTACCCATCTCGGCAACGCTTTGCCGCAGCCGCAGCCGAAATTCCTCAACCCGCTGATGGCGCAACTCGCCCGGGACGAGCTGCATGCCAGCTTCATTGCCGACGGCATCCACATCCCGCCGCACGCGCTGAAGGCGCTGCTGCGCGCCAAGCAGCCGCAGCGCTGCATCCTGGTCACCGATGCCACCGCCGCAGCGGCGGCACCGCCCGGCCTGTATCGCTTTGCCGGCATGGCCATCGAGCGCGCCGCGGATGGCTCGGTCCGCGTCCCCGGCACCGCGACGCTGGCCGGTTCGGCGCTGTGCCTGGACCAGGCGGTGCGCAACGTCACGGCGTGGGGTTTCGCGGACGCAGCGACCGCTCTGGCCATGGCATCGCGGCATGCCGCAGCGGTTCTCGCCCCTGCCCTTGCCCATCACGGCATCCGCCTGCCGGAGTCCGCGGTCACCTGGACCGGCACACTGCACCCCGATACCGTCAGCCTCGGCGCGCTCGAATTTTCAGCGCGGTAGCAACCTTTCATTAACCCTTTCGCGCTAGGGTGCCGGCAGCGAAAAACGCGACCGCGTCAGGCTCGGTGGGCAAAACGGCCATTCCCTGGCTTCCTTGCAGACGGGAGTCCGCCGTGACCAGCCCAACAATCGCCGGCGTAAGCCGCCCGACCCATCGGGCCGTGGCGCGATGCTGACCATGCTCGCCCCCGCACCGCACCGCGACAATGCATCGGAACCGGACTGCCGCCTGTGCGGCGCCCCGCTGCACCGCAGCCTGCTCGACCTCGGGACGGTGCCGATGGCACACCGCAGCCTCGCGGCGGGAGAACCGGACGCGTCGCATCCATTGCGCGTATGGCTGTGCGACCATTGCGGGCTGGCACAAACCGACGTCATCCGTGGTGGCGGGCCGACGGACCACGCCTTCGGCGAACCCGCCGGGCGGCCGGAACGATACGTGGAGACGCTGCGCAGCCGCTTCCACCTGAATGCCGACTCGCTGGCGATCGATATCGGCTGCGCCGAAAGTCCGCTGCTGCGGCCCCTGCAGGCGGCCGGCATCCGGGTCCACCCGGTCGAAGCCGCCTCGTTCAACACCGGGACCGCCATGCAGGTCGCCGTCCAGCACGGCTGCGCCGACATCGTCCTGGCGCACGGCGTGCTGCCGCGTGCCGCGGACAAGTTCGAGTGCGCCGCCGCCCTGGCCTGCATCCTGCGGCCGAACGGTGTCCTCAGCCTGCAATTCCCGCATCTGCTGTCACTCATCGGCCGGGTCCAGTTCGACGCCTTCGGCCCGGACATCGGCGCCTATCTGTCGCTGCCGGTGACCGAGCGCCTGCTGCGCTCCGTCGGCCTGCGGGTGTTCGACGCCGAGCGGATAGCGGATAACGGCGGCTCCCTGCGCCTGCATGTATGCCATGCGCACAGCCCGCGCGACGCCCGCCCCGGACTGAAGGCGGTGCGGCTGGCCGAGGCGGACCAGCCGGCACTGGCGGCGGTTTTCAATGACCGGGCCGCGCTGGCGCGGGATGACATCCGCGGGTTCCTGCGCGCCCGCCGGGAGGCCGGGCGTCGGGTCGCCGCCTACGGCGCAACGGCGCGCGGCGCCATGCTGTTGAATGTGTGCGGGATAACGACGGAGGAGATCGCCTATGTCGCCGATGCCGACGCGATGCAGCACAACCGCCTGATGCCCGGCAGCCGCATCCCGATCGTCCGGCCGGACAGCGTGACGGTGGCCCCGCCCGACGACCTGGTCGTCCTGCCCTGGCCGCACGCCGCAGGCATGGCCCGGCACCTGCCGGCGTTGCGGCAGTCCGGCGCACAGATCTGGACGCTGCTGCCCCGCATCGGCCGTATCTGACCTGGATCGCGGGCGGCGACTCTGGCACGCTGGACTTCGGTAGCAGGGGAAACCGGCATGGCATCGCGGGACGGCGCCCTGGCGCGCGCACTGGGCTGGTTCGACGGCGACCGCTTCCGCGACCATCTGGCGGAGATGGTCGCCATCCCGAGCACGTCACAGGATCCCGGCCACGCCGCCGACGTGCAGCGCTATCTGGCGGAGGCCATCGGCCCATGGCTGGAGCGAATGGGATTCACGGTCGAAATCCACCCGAACCCCGTCGCCGGTTTCGGCCCCATCGTGTGTGCCGAGCGCCTCGAAGGCCCGGACCGGCCGACAATCCTGACTTACGGGCACGGCGACACCGTGCGCGGGCTGGACGAGCAGTGGCGTGCCGGCCTGTCTCCGTGGACGCTCACAACGGAGGGCGACCGCTGGTACGGACGCGGCACCGCCGACAACAAGGGCCAGCATGCGCTGAACCTGACGGCGCTCGAGGCAGTACTGGCCGAACGCGGCGGCACGCTCGGCTTCAATCTGAAGCTTGTGCTGGAGACCGCCGAGGAACGCGGCTCCACCGGCCTGCGCGACTTCATCGCTTGCCACGCCGATCGGCTCGCGGCGGACTTATTGATAGCCAGCGACGGACCGCGGGTGACACCGGAGGTACCGACGATCGCCACCGGCACGCGCGGCACGTACCACTTCGACCTGGTCGCCGACATGCGTCCGGGCGGGGTGCACTCCGGCCACTGGGGCGGGCTGACGGCGGACCCGGCGGTGGTGCTCAGCCACGTCATCGGCGCCATCGTCGATCGCCGGGGGAAAATCCTCGTGCGCGACTGGTTGCCGCCGAACGGGGTTCCGCAAGCCGTCCGCGCCGTGCTGGACGGCTGCACTGTCGGCGGGGGTGGAGAGGCCGCCAGCATCGACCCCGACTGGGGCGAGCCGGGCCTGACACCCGCCGAGAAAATCTACGGCTGGAACAGCTTCATCATCCTGTCCCTCATGTCCGGTCGGCCGGAGAATCCGGTCAACGCCGTCGCCCCCAATGCGCGGGCGCATTGCCAGATCCGCTACACCGTGGACACCGCCCCCGCCGGCTTCGAGACCGCGCTGCGCCGGCATTTGGACGCGCACGGGTTCCCGGAGATCCGCATTGAGAATGCCGGGGTCCGCATGCCCGCCAGCCGCACCGATCCGGGCCATGCCTGGGTACGCTGGACCGCCGCCAGCATGGAGCGTTCGCTCGGCAAGCGCGTGCAGGTGATCCCGAACGCCTCCGGCGGCCTGCCGGGCGATGTGTTCGTCGATTTCCTCGGCGTGCCGCTGGTCTGGATCCCGCACAGCTACAACGGCTGCAAGCAGCACGGTCCCGATGAACATCTGCTCACCGGCCCGGCGCGCGAGGGCCTGGCCGCCTTCACCGGCATCTGGTGGGACCTGGGCGAACCGGGGACGCCGTAGACTTGCAACCGGCGTCCGCCGGATGCCAGGGTGGCGGCCGTCCAAGGGGCAGCGCATGAACACAGACCTGTTCGAGATCATCCGCACCACCCGCTCGATGCGGCGGCTGAAGCCGGACCCGGTGGCCCCGGCGCTGATTCGGCAGGTGCTGGAGGCGGGCACCGCGGCGCCCAGTGGCGGCAACATGCAGACCTGGCGGTTCCTGGTGGTGCGCGACCCGGCGATCAAGATCGCGGTTGCGCATTGGTATCGCCGCGGCTGGCATGAGTTCGTGGCCCCCCGGTACCGCGCCAGCACCCCGCCGCCTGGATCATCGCGTGACCGGTTCGACCGGCTGCTGGCCGCGGCGGAGCATCTGGCAGACCATTTGCACGAGGCGCCGGTGTGGATCGTTCCCTGTCTGGAAGGCGGCACACATACGCGGACGTCCGGTGCGTCGATCTACCCGGCGGTGCAGAATATGCTGCTGGCGGCTCGGGCCCTGGGGTTGGGCGCGACTTTGACCACACTGTATCTGCTGTTCGAGAAAGAGGCCGAGGCCGCGCTGGGCCTGCCGGAAGGGGCTCACTCCTACGCCATCCTGCCAATCGGCTATCCGCTGGGCAAGTTCGGGCCGGTCGCGCGGGCACCGCTTGGGGATGTCGTGTACGCGGACCGCTGGGGCGAGGCGTGGCAGGGGGTGTGATGACGGCCGCTAGAAAATCCCCGCCGCCAAACCGCCAGCCATTGCCGCGCCCAGATCGAAGCACCTGGCGATCTCGACCGGGCCGATGCGTTTTGGCGCCAGGATCGCCTCCGGCGTCTGGGCGTTGACCCGGACGACCATCGGCTCGGCGATTGCCCGCAAACGCCACCCTGTGACGATCCGGGCAAGCTGCCTGGCCGCATTCTCCCCGTCGCTGCCGGCGCAGACCAGCGTCGCATAGGGCCGTCCGTTGACCCGGTCCAGCACGGGATAATACGTGCGGTCGAAGAAGTCCTTCATTCGGCCGGCCATCGCCGCCAGATTTTCCGGCGTCGCAAAGATATAGCCGTCGGCGGCCAGTACATCGTCCGCCTTCGCTTCGTCCGCCCGCAGCAGCCGCACCGCGACCTCCGGTTCAGCGGATGCACCGCGTGCCGCGGCCTCGGCCATCGCTTGCGTGCCACCGGTCAGGGAGTGGAAGACGATCAGCAGCGTCCTCACGCGTAGGCCGCCCGGCGCCGCGTCAGAACGCTGACGCCCAGCGTGGTGACGACGTTAAACAGCAGTGCAACGATGCCGATATTGAGGTCGCGCAACGCCTCCGGCAGGCCCGGCAGCAAGATGGCGATACTTGTGCGGGTCAGGCTGGTCGCCGCAACCGTTGCCACCCCTATGCAGATCCCGGCAAACGCGCCTTCGCGCGTCACCGGATTACGCGGCAGCAGGCTGGCGACGAGAGACGGGAAAAGCTGCGTCACGAAAGCATAGCCCATCAGCAGCAGCGCGACGATCGTGGTGCCGCCGCGCAGCGTGAACACAACGGCGACGAGGGAAACAACCGGAACCAGCAGCTTCGCAACGTTCCCCACCGCCTTGTCGCCGGCCTGCGGCCGGACGGCACGGAACAGGGTGTTGGCCAGCAGCGTAGCGGTTGACATCAGGATCATCGAGCCTGGCACCAGGGCCGTCAGCACCCCCGCCGCACCGATAATGCCGACGAACCAGGGATCGAAGCTTTGGATCGACAGGCGCAGCAGCGACAGGTCGATATCCGGGCCTTTCAACCCCGGCACCCGCAGGATCGCCGCAAACCCGACGAAGAACACGAACAGCAGGATCAACTGATACAGCGGCAGCAATACTGCGTTGCGGCGGAACGCCCGCTCCTCCTTCGCGGTGTACAGGGAGCCGAACGTGTGCGGCCACATGTAGAAACCGAGCGCAGTCAGCAGCACGGTGGAATCGAACCAGGCCACGCTCTCGCCTTGCGGTGGCAAGGCGAGGAACCCGGGCTTCGCCGCCTGGATCGCCCGGAACATCGCGCCATAGCCGCCATAGTAATGAATTGGCAGATAGATGCCGAGGAACAGCACCACGGCCAGGATCAGGGTGTCCTTCACGACCGCCGTCCAGGCGGAGCCTCGCACCCCGGAGATCATCACGTAGACTGTAACCACCGCGGCGCCGATACAGATCGCAAGCGTTGGCGAGATGGCGCCGTACGCCGCGGCGTCGACGATGATGCCCAGGCCCTTCAGTTGCAGGACGAGATACGGCACCAATGCAACAATGCCGACTGTTGCGACCAAAACACCAAGTGCGGGGCTGTCGTATTTGCGGGCAAAGAAATCGGGTTGCGCGAACAGCCGGTGCTGTTTGGCGTAGCGCCATATCGGCGGCAGCAGCCAGTAAGACACGACATAGGCGAGGCAGCCGTAGCACAGGATGTAGAGGGCCGGCCCTCCATGCCCGTAGGCGAAGCCGCTGCCGCCGAGGAAGGTGAAGGTCGTGTAGATTTCGCCCGCCATCAGCACGAACACCAGAAGGGTGCCGAAGCCGCGGCCGCCGACGCTCCATTGCTCCAGGTCCATGTCGCGGCCATGGCGGGCACGCAGGCCGAGCAGCAGGACGCCGATCATCGTTGCCGCGATGATGCCGAGCGCGGCGTTCATCGGCCGCCCTCCCGGTTGGCGGGATCGCACAGATAGACGATCGCCATGATGACGGAGGTCAGGATGATCCATAAGACGATCCAGGCGAGGATCAGCGGCATGCCCAGGATCAGCGGTTCGACCCGATTGAGCAGCGGAACGCCCAGCAGGATGCCGAGGAAGGGAAGCACGGCCAGATACCGGACAAACGCCATGACTCGTCCCCTTGCCTGTCGCCGTGCAACGCTGCGGCGGCGTCGCGGTTGCTCGTGTTTCAGTGCAGCACGGGCTGCGGTCGTCGCCGCGCGCGGACGCAGGCGAGCACCGTCTCATGCATCTCGTGCTCGGCGATCCGGGTCAGTTCGCGAAATTGCTGAAGCAGAACTTTCGTATCGTCCGCTTCGCCGGCGTTGGCGATGCGCCCGGCGACGTCGCGTGTGCCCTCGATCATGGCGCGCATTTGCGACAGAACGCCAAGCGCCTTGTGCGCCCGTTCCGGCAGATCGAGACTTTCGCTGGCGCCGAACAAGCCCTCCCTGAAGCTATCGATCTCCTCCCGCCGGATCAGCGCGAGGCTGGCGAGACCCTCGTTGGTCGCGGGCACTTCGATCCGCGTCAGGCGAAACGGCTTTGCTCGGCCTTGGTGGTCGGAGATCCGGTTCCAAAGGCCGATGAGGCCGCCGATCAACGCGTTGGCATCCGCATCGCTGTCGAACACCGGCAGCTCGCCGCCAAACAGCGCCTCGGCTGCCCTGAGGGGCGATCCCATCGAACCGGGCGAGGCGATCGCGCCGAGAAAAAACGTCCGCACCGCATGAAATGGCATCGGGCACCCGTGGTGCCGGAGCAAACCACGCAGTTTATCGTCACTCATCGGCGGCGGCGCTGACCTGGCCATCGGCGCGAAATCCTCACAGTGGATTTGGTGAAAGTACCACAGGCGGCAGCCCAAAGGTAGCGCGTGGCGGTTTCCGCCCTATCCGCCGCCTGCTAAACCCGACGCTGATAAGGGGAAGGAGATAACCCATGGCGTACAGCCCATTCGACCTGAGCGGCAAAGTCGCCCTTGTCACCGGCGGCAACAGCGGCATCGGCCTGGGCATGGCGTTGGCAATGGCGCAGGCCGGTGCCGACATCGCCATCTGGGGCACCAACGCGGCGAAAAACGCCGCGGCGGCCGAGACACTGAAGGCCACCGGCCGGACCATCCTGGCGCTGGAATGCGACGTCGGCGACGAAGCCGTGGTGGACGCCACGTTCGCCCGCACCGTCGAAAGCTTCGGCCGTATCGATGGCTGCTTCGCCAATGCCGGGGTGTCGGGCCGCGGCGGCCACACTTTCCTGGAGATGACCAGCGCGGAGTGGCATCGCGTCACCCGCACCAACCTGGACGGTGCGTTCTATACGTTCCGCGCCGCCGCCCGGCACATGGTGGAGCACGGGGATGGTGGCGTCCTCGTCGGCACCGCATCGCTCGCCGCGATCGAGGCCGCGCCGCGCAGCGAGCATTACGCCGCGACGAAGGGTGGGATGATCTCGATGGTGCGGGGACTGGCGGTCGAGTTCGCCCGATATGGGGTGCGGGCGCACGCGATCCTGCCCGGCTGGATCGAAACCAACATGACGGCGAACGCGGTGTCCACGGACGGTTTCAAGAGCAAGGTTCTGCCGCGGGTGCCGATGCGCCGCTGGGGCCAGGGCGACGATTTCGGCGGCATCGCCGTCTACCTGATGAGTTCGGCATCGCGCTACCACACCGGCGACACGTTCGTCATCGACGGCGGGTACTCGTTGTTTTAGCGTTTGCATCGCCTCCCGGTCCGGCCAACGATCCGCCGGACCGGAAAGACGTTGGCAAACCTGTCAGTGTTGGGTTTTATCCGCCAACGCCTTCACCTCATCGAGAGCCTCGACGAAGCGGTTATTGAGCAGCCTGACCGCCTCGGCGTTGGAGCTTTGGATCAGGTCGCTGATCTCCTTCAGATTGGTGACCGCGTGCTCATAGGCATGCTTCAACAATTCGGCCTGCTTGGCGGCTTTCGCCTGCGGAGTCTCGACCGTGGACAGGGTGCGCACCGCCTCGGTCAGCTCCGCCATGCTCTGCTGCACGATCTCCATATGCCGGCGGGCAACGGCCTGGGCGCCTTCGAGCGCGACGCGGTTGGCGGCCGTCAGGGTTTCGATGTTGCGCCGGCTCGCGGCGACGAACGCCTCCATGTCCGGGACCGCGGGCAGCTTCAGTTCGGAGAACAGTTTGCCGAACTCGCCGAAATCGGCCATCGTCCTGGGGGGGTAAGCCATGGTTTCGCTCCCTTTTTTCTCAACCGGTGCATCAGCGGCACGTTACGCGATGCCGGGCGGAAAACCAAGTGGACACGGCGTGACAATCGGGTACGTCCGGGTCATGTTGGCGGCACAGGAGGACTGCCATGGAAGCTGGAACCCGCATCGACATCGTCTCCGACGCGATCTGCCCCTGGTGCTACATCGGCAAGCGCCAGTTGGAGAGGGCCCTGGCCATCCTCGCCGCGGAGGGGATGGCGTTTTCGGTGCACTGGAACCCGTTCCAACTCAATCCCGACATGCCAAAGGAAGGCCGCGACCGCGCTGCCTATCGGGCGGCAAAATTCGGCAGCGCGGAAAAGTCGGCGGAACTGGATCGGCGGATCACCGATGCCGGGGCTGCCGTCGGCCTGGAGTTCCGCACCGACCTGATGACGCGAACGCCGAACACGATCGATGCGCACCGGCTGATCTGGCTCGCGGAAAGCCACGGCGTGCAGGATGCGGCGATGGAGGCGGTGTTTCGCGCCTACTTCATCGAAGGGCGCGACATCGGCGACCATGCGGTGCTGGCGGAATGCGGGGCCGCGGCCGGGTTGCGGGACGTCGCGGTTTTTCTCGACGGCGACCTCGCGGAGGATGAGGTGCGGGCGGGGGACCAGGCGGCACGGCATGCGGGTGTCAGCGGCGTGCCGTCGTTTTTCCTGGATGGGCATAGCCTGTTCTCCGGCGCGATGCCGGCGGAAACCGTCGCCGGGGCGCTGCGGCATGCGCGGGCGACGCTGCGGGAGCGGGAGCGCGGATGATCGGGTTTCGAGCAGTCGATTTTTCTTCTCTCACGTCTCATGACGACTGAAACAGACCATGCAGGCCCTTCATTCGACAAGGATCGTCTGTTTCTAAAACGAAAGTTTACCTCCACGCGGCTTTGCCTATAGTGCGGCCGGACCTGAACTTAGGAGGCCATTTCGTGACCAGCAAACACCCCGAGACGCTCGCCTTGCACGCCGGCTGGCGCCGCGACAGCGCCACCAATGCCGTTGCGGTGCCAATCTACCAGACCACGTCGTATCAGTTCGACAGCGCCGAGCATGCGGCCAACCTGTTCGGGCTGAAGGAACTGGGCAACATCTACACCCGCATCATGAACCCGACCAACGACGTGCTGGAGAAGCGGCTGGCGGCGATCGAGGGCGGCGTGGCGGCGCTGGCGGTGGGGTCCGGCCAGGCGGCGTCGGCTTACTCCTTGCAGAACCTCGCCCGTGTCGGCGACAATGTCGTCAGCTCAACCGATCTGTATGGCGGCACCTGGAACCTGTTCGCGAACACGCTGAAGGACCAGGGCATCGAGGTCCGCTTCGTCGACCCGGCAGATCCCGAAGCGTTTGCCCGCGCCACCGATAGCCGCACCCGGGCGTATTATGCGGAGACGCTGCCGAACCCGAAGCTGATCCCCTTCCCGATCGCCGAGGTCGCCGCCATCGGCCGGGGCTTCGGCATCCCGCTGATCGTCGACAACACCGCCGCGCCGATACTGGTGCGCCCGTTCGATCACGGCGCCGCGGTCGTAGTCTACTCCACTACCAAGTATATCGGCGGCCATGGCACCTCCATCGGCGGCGTCATCATCGATGGCGGCAACTTCGACTGGGAAGCCTTTCCGGAGCGCCAGCCGGCGCTGAACACGCCGGACCCTTCGTATCACGGTGCGGTCTGGTCGCAGGCGGTCAAGCCGCTCGGGCCAATCGCCTACGTGCTGAAGGCGCGGGTTACGCTGTTGCGCGATCTTGGCGCGGCGCTGGCCCCGTTGAACGCGTTCCTGTTCCTGCAAGGGCTGGAGACGCTGGCGCTGCGCATCCGAGAGCACAGCCGCAACGCCCTGGCGGTCGCCAACTTCCTGGCCGAGCGCAAGGAGGTGACGCGGGTGATCCATCCGGCCTACCACACCGGCATCGGCGCCGAACGGACCGCCAAATACCTAACCCGCGGGCAGGGTGGCCTCGTCGGCTTTGAGTTGGCGGGCGGCGCTGATGCCGGACGGCGTTTCATCGACGCGCTGGAGCTGTTCTACCACGTCGCCAATATCGGCGATGCGCGCAGCCTGGCGATCCATCCGGCCAGCACCACGCACTCGCAGTTGACCGAGTCCGAACAGGCCGCGACCGGCGTCACCCCTGGCTATGTGCGCCTGTCCGTCGGGCTGGAACATATCGACGACATCCTGGGCGACCTGTCGCACGCTTTGGACGCCGCGAAGGCATGACGGCCCGCGTCGCCCTGGTCACGGGTGGCGCGCACGGCATAGGGGCCGGCATCGCCACGCGCCTGTCGCAGGACGGCTGGCGCGTGGTGGTGGCGGACCGCGACCCCGCCGGTTCGGCTCCGGCGGGCGGACGCTACGTTGTCGGCGATGTCGGCGACGAAGCATCGGTCGCGGCGCTGCTCCGGTCGATTGAAACGACGGAACAGCGGCTGGATGCGCTGATCTGCAACGCCGGATTCATGATCCGCAAGCCGCTCGCGAAATTGTCGCTGGCGGAATGGACTTCGGTGCTGACGACCAACCTGACCAGCACCTTCCTGCTGGTCCGCGCGGCGGAGGCCCTGTTGCGCGCCGCGAAGGGCGCAGTCATCACCATCGCCTCGTCGCGCGCCCGGATGTCGGAACCGGATACGGAGTCCTATTCGGCGTCCAAGGGCGGGCTGGTGGCGCTGACCCATGCGCTGGCGATCAGCCTCGGCCCGGACGTGCGAATCAACTGCATCAGCCCCGGCTGGATTGCGACCAAGGGGCCGGCGCCGACGCCGGAGGAGCACGCGTTTCACCCGGCGGGCCGGGTCGGACAGCCGGACGACATCGCCGCACTCGCCGCCTTCCTGGCGGGACCCGAAAGCGGGTTCATCACCGGCGCGGAGTTCGTGGTGGATGGCGGCGTGACGCGAAAGATGATCTATCCGGAGTAGCGGCAAGCCTTTCTCGGCATAGGTGGTCACATGGACGCGTCGGATCTTCGCCTGATGGAGGCGATCGCTCGCCACGGCAGCATGAACCGGGCGGCCGTGGAGCTGAACACCGTGCAGTCCAACGTCACGGCGCGCCTCCGTGCGCTTGAAGATCACATCGGCGTTCCGCTCTTCGAACGCCATAGCCGCGGCGTCACCCTCACGGCAGCCGGTCGCCGCCTGCTGCCTTACGCGGCGCGCATCGGCCAGTTGCTGCAGGAAGCGCGGAGCGCAGCTCGCGACGATGGCACGCCCCAGGGTCAGCTCACCATCGGTACGCTGGAA
This sequence comes from uncultured Rhodopila sp., assembly GCF_903944925.1. GTDB lineage: Bacteria > Pseudomonadota > Alphaproteobacteria > Acetobacterales > Acetobacteraceae > Rhodopila. The sequence goes on from NZ_CAJATU010000199.1 coordinate 126,382, forward strand.
ACAACCGCCGCGCTGCGACTGCCGCCGATCCTGTCGGCTTACGCAGGGGCTTATCCGAATGTCAGCCTGATTGTGACGACCGGGACGACCTGCAGCCTCATTGCCGACGTTGTCGACAATCGGCTGGACGGCGCGTTCGTGGCCGGGCCGATCCTGCACGGCGACCTGGTGACCGAAGCCGTCTTCCGGGAGGAGCTGGTGTTGATCACCGCAACTTCAGTTCGCACGCTCGCGGAGCTCGACGGCATCCGCGACCTGAAGACCATCGTGTTCCGGATCGGATGCTCGTATCGCCAACGGCTCGACGCGTTCCTGGCGGAGCGCGGGCTGAAGACTGCGCGGCCTCTGGAATTCGGCTCGCTGGACGCCATTCTGGGCTGCGTCGCTGCCGGCGTTGGCGTGACATTGCTGCCCAAAGCCGTCGCCGCGACGGCGAGGCGCGAAGGCCGCGTCACGGTTCATGCGTTGCCGCCCGATCTGGCGGACGTCGAAACGGTCTTCGCCAGGCGCGGCGACTCATACGAGACGAGTGCGCTGGCTGCGTTCCTGTCGATTGCACGCCCGTCGCCGGCAAGGTCCGTAGCCGCCGAGTAGCGCCTCGCTATCACCGGGAATGATAACCGTACTCAGAACAAACCGTTACCGCGGATAGCCGCCCCACCCTACCTGTCTCCCGTGACAGGGAGGGTGGAGACCAATGCAACGCGTCGCGGTGATTCATCGCAAGCAGACCGGCATCGAACGTTCGAGCCCTTGGCGGGCCACGCTCTCCGGCTCTTGCGGCAGTCTGGTCGGCATTGGCCTGGCGCGCTTCGCCTATACGCCGCTGCTGCCGGCGATCGTCAGCGCAGGCTGGTTCGCCCGGGCCGATGCCGCCTATCTCGGGGCGGCCAATCTCGCCGGGTATCTGGTCGGCGCGCTGCTGGCCCGGCCGATGGCGGCGCGGGCTGCGGTGCCGCTGGTGCCTCGCGCGATGATGCTGCTGGCCACGGCGGCGTTCTTTGCCTGCGCATATCCGCTGTCGTTGCCGTGGTTCTTCCTGTGGCGTTTTGCCGCCGGGATGGCCGGTGGGGCGCTCATGGTGCTGGCAGCGCCGACTGTGCTGCCGCACGTTGCTCAGGCGCGCCGCGGATTGGCGAGCGGCGCGATTTTCGCCGGCGTCGGATTGGGCATCGCCGCATCCGGCACCTTGGTTCCCTTGCTGCTGCAGCAGGGACTTCGCCAGGCGTGGTTCGGCCTGGGCATACTCTCGCTGGTCCTGACCGCCATAGCGTGGACCGGGTGGCCGAGCCACCGGGCTGCGACGCTGCAGAAGCATGCCGAGCATCATCCGCCGCGTCCCGTATGGCTGCTGCGGACGCTGTATGCCCAGTATGGGCTGAATGCGGCCGGTCTCGTGCCCCACATGATCTTCCTGGTCGATTTCGTGGCGCGAGACCTCGGACAAGGGCTGGATGCAGGCGCGCGTTACTGGGTGCTGTTCGGCCTTGGCGCAATCGTCGGGCCGATTGTAACCGGGCATGTCGCCGACAAAGCCGGGTTCGGAGCGACCTTGCGGCTGGCCTATCTGATCGAGGCGGCAGCCGTTGCCTTGCCGTTGCTTGGGCTAGGCTCGGAGGGGCTGATCGTGTCGAGCATCGTCGTCGGGGCATTCACGCGAGGAATCGTCCCGCTCGTTCTGGGCCGGGTGCACGAACTCTTGCCACACGATGCCGATGCCCGGGAAGCCGCGTGGAGCTCCGCGACAACCAGCTTCGCCGTGGCCCAGGCCGCCAGTGCCTATGGCTTGTCCTTTGTCTTTGCGCAGACCGATGGCGACGATCGCCTGCTGTTCATGTTCGGCGCCGCGGCGCTGGGCCTGGCTCTCGCCGTCGACCTGATAACCGCTGCAACCGTCAGCCGAGGCAGCCGGCGGCGGGCAACTGATTGAACCGTTCCACGACCACCTGAGCACAAAGGAGAATTTCGATGAGTACAGAGCAGAAAGTTGCGGTCATCACCGGCGCGTCGCAAGGCATCGGCGCGGCTCTCGTCAGGGCCTATCGGGATCGCGGCTATCGCGTCGTGGCGGTCGCGCGCTCGATCAAGCCGGCGGACGACGATGGCATCCTGACGGTGGCCGGCGATGTCGCCGACCGCGGGACTGCCGAACGGGCGATCTCCGCGGGGGTGGCGCGGTTCGGGCGGATCGATACGCTTGTGAACAATGCCGGCATTTTTCTTGCCAAGCCGTTCACCCGGTACACCGAAGCCGACTATGCAGCGATCCTGGGAGTCAACCTCGCCGGGTTCTTCCATATGACCCAGCTCGCGGTGGCCGAGATGGAGAAGCGGGGCGGCGGCCATATCGTGCAAATAACGACCAGCCTGGTTGACCATGCGAACTCGAACGTTCCATCCGTGCTGGCATCGTTGACGAAGGGCGGCCTGAACGCGGCCACCAGGTCGCTTGCGATCGAGTATGCGAAGCGCGGGATCCGGGTGAATGCAGTCGCCCCGGGCGTCATCAAGACCCCGATGCACCCGGAAGAAACCTATGCCCAGCTCGACGCGCTGCATCCTCTCGGGCATATGGGCGCCACGTCAGACATCGTCGAGGCGATCCTGTATCTCGAGACCGCGGGTTTCGTGACCGGCGAAATCCTGCATGTGGACGGCGGCCAGAGCGCCGGCCACTGAAGCCGATCGGCCGGGCGCGGCCGGCGCGCTGATGGCTTGCGGCCGGTGGGCGCACAGGAAGATTTCATCTGTCCTGTCGCGGCCGGCGACTGTTGTCAGGCGGCAAGATATGTGAGGCTGCGCCTGCGATTTCAGGAGATATCCTCATGCGCGGGAAAATCCGCCGGTCCGGATTGGTTGCACTGCTGGCGCTGCTTCCCGGCGCGGTGTTGGCCGCGGCATCGCAGACGGAGGCGACGGATGCCTGGACAACGGCCGGGGGCGTCGGCGGCGGCGAAGCGCTTCTCTACATGACGGTGACGAATCACGGCGGCACGCCGGATGCGCTGACACGGGTGCGCTGCCCGGTCGCCTGGGCCTCCGAGCCGCGCACGACCGACCGCGGCGAGGGCGGGCTCAGCAGCCGGGCGGTGAAGTCGATCGCGATTCCGCCGAACGCGACCGTCAGGCTGGAGCCTGGCGGGTTGCACGTCGCTTTGCTGCAATTGAAGGAGCCGCTGCAGGCAGGCCAGACGTTTACCTGCGCCGTGACCTTTGCCGGGGGACCGGAAGACGTGGCGGTCCGCGTGAACCCGGCCGGCAAGACGCCGGGCGACAACAAGTAGCCGTCCCACGGAGGTTCCGTCGGGACGGCCTCTTCAGTTCAGGGGGCGTTACGGATGAACCGGCATGCAGCGCATGGCTGCAAGCAGGATACCGACGCCAACGACCGCGATGCTGCCGAGCTGATGACCAGGTCACGCAGAAGCAGCTCGATGTCCGATTTCAACTCGGATCGCAAGCTGGCGGTGTCCCCTTTGAGTCAGTGCGCAAGCCAGTGATGTCGGCTTTTAGTTCGGTTCGCAGCGCGCCGATTTCGGTTTTGAGTTCGGTGCGCAACGCGGCGATGTCCCCCTTAACCTCGCTGCGCAATACCTCGATTTCGCTTCGGAGGTCCTTGCCCAGACTGCCGATAGCCGTATGCGTGCCCGCGATATGTGTCTTTGTCGCCAGTTCCGCTCCGGTCATGGCCTCCGCCAGGGCCTCGGCCGTGCCGGCGGCGGGGCCGGGCGCCATGCCCGAAGCCTCCAGCTTGCGGGCAAACTTCAGTGTGTCGAAGGGTACCGCGTTCATAGACTCCAGCCTATCCGTGCGAGACCGGTTCCGTCCGGCACGGACAGGTTGACAATACGTTAACGACCTCGGTCAGAACACCACGACTGACCGGATCGACTCGCCGCGGCGCATCAGTTCGAAGCCCTCGTTGATCTGCTCGAACGGCAATACATGGGTGATCAGGTCATCGATGTTGATCTTCTTGTCCATGTACCAGTCGACGATGCGCGGCACGTCGGTCCGGCCCCTTGCCCCGCCGAACGCGGTGCCCATCCAGATGCGGCCGGTGACGAGCTGAAACGGGCGCGTCGAGATCTCCTGCCCCGCCCCGGCCACGCCGATGATGATCGACTTGCCCCAGCCGCGATGCGCGCATTCCAGCGCCTGGCGCATCACCTTGGTGTTGCCGATGCACTCGAAGGTGTAGTCGGCGCCGCCCTTGGTCAGGTCCACCAGGTACGGGACCAGGTCGCCCTGCACCTCGGACGGGTTGACGAAGTCGGTCATGCCGAACTTCTCCGCCATCGGCTTGCGGGCGGGGTTGAGGTCGACACCGACGATCTGTTCGGCCCCGACCATGCGCAGGCCCTGGATGACGTTCAGGCCGATTCCGCCGAGGCCGAAGACGATGCCGCGACAGCCGACCTCGGCTTTGGCGGTGTTGATGACGGCGCCGATGCCGGTGGTGACGCCGCAGCCGATGTAGCAGACTTTGTCGAATGGCGCGTCGGGGCGGATTTTCGCCAATGCGATCTCCGGCAGGACGGTGAAGTTGGCGAAGGTCGAGGTGCCCATGTAGTGGTAAATCGGCTGGCCTTCGCACGAAAACCGGCTGCTGCCGTCGGGCATCACGCCCTTGCCCTGGGTGGCGCGGATCGACACGCACAGATTGGTCTTGCGCGACAGGCAGTATTCGCACTGCCGGCACTCGGGCGTGTACAATGGAATGACGTGATCGCCCTTCTTCAGGCTGGTGACGTTCTTGCCGACATCGACGACGACGCCGGCGCCCTCATGGCCGAGAATGGACGGGAAGATGCCCTCGGAGTCCTGGCCGGAGAGGGTATACTCGTCGGTGTGGCAGATGCCGGTTGCCTTGATCTCGACCAGCACCTCGCCTTCGCGCGGCCCTTCCAGATCGACTGTTTCCAGGCTGAGCGTCTTGCCGGCCTGGCGAGCTACCGCCGCGCGCACTTTCATGTCTGTTCTCCCATCTATACATCCGGCTTATCAGGCGATTCGGTCAGCGGCAATGCGAACGTACTCCCGCGCGACCAATGCCGGTGCGCTCAAACCTAGGTCGGAGGCGCGATCTTAACCGTACATTAATCTATATGCGTTAGTGGGGTTGAAAGACAGCTTTCCCGCAGTGAGCGACACACATGTCAAGCAGCCCGAGGTTTCTACCAGCGCTACCGGATATAAGGCGCGATTCCTTTGTCGGGCTGTCGCCGTGTTCATGATCGGTGAACCGATTACCCGTCCAATGCCCTTCGGGCGAGGCAGCGGTTGGATCAGGTTTCGGCGATCCTCTGGCAACGCGCCTACCGCAAGGGCAGGCACGCCGGGCCGAACCCCGCGCCGGGGTAAGATGCGCCAAGCTGAACCGGCATGACTGAAAGACGGCTCCTGGTCGTGGATGATGAGGCCGTCCAACGCCTGGTCGTTGCCAGCGCTGCCGCGCGCGCGGGCTTCGCCGCCGACAGCGCGGCCACCCTGGAAGCCGCGGTTAGCCGCGTCGGCTCGGTTGCCTACGATGTCGTGGTGCTCGACCTCGGTCTGCGCAAGAACGACGGGATCGAGTTGCTGCGCCGTCTTTGCGATTCAAAATCCGATCCGGTACTGGTCTTCATCTCGGCTTTCGATGAGCGCGTCCGTCAGGCCGCGGCGCGTCTGGCGATGTCGCTCGGGTTGCGGGTCGCGGGCACCCTGGGCAAGCCGATGCGGGTCGATGAGTTGATCGCGCTGTTGCGCCGCGTCCCGCAAGCAGCCGGCCCGGGACATTTGGAGCAGATCAGGACGATCGACCCGGACATACTTGCCGCCGCAATCGAGCACGGTGAGCTGACCTGCGCATTTCAGCCGAAGGTGACGCTGAACGGCCGGCACCTGATCGGGGTCGAGGCGCTGGCCCGATGGCGGAGCCCGACGCTTGGCCATGTGCCGCCAAGCCTGTTCATTCCCGTCGCAGAGCGGTCAGGCCTGATCGATCGGCTGACCTGGCACGTGCTTGACGAGGCACTCGCCGCCTTCCGCGCCTGGCGCATGGCCAGTCCGGACATGACGCTCGCGGTCAACCTGTCCCCGCTCAGCCTGACAGACCTGTCTCTCCCCGAGCGGGTGTCCGACGCATTGGCGAAGGCGGACGTGCCCGCCGCGGCGCTCGTGCTGGAAGTCACCGAAGGCGCGGTGATGACGGACTGCGTGGCGGCGGCCGATATCCTGACGCGGCTGCGCATCCGCGACGTGAAGCTGTCGATCGATGATTTCGGCACCGGCCACTCGTCCCTGCTGTCGCTGATGCGCCTGCCCTTTAGCGAGTTGAAGATCGACCAGTCCTTTGTGCGCGATTGCCTGGACGATCCGGAGGCGCCGAAGATCATCCGCGGAATCGTCTCGGTGGCACGCGATCTGGGCCTGAAGCTGGTCGCCGAGGGCATCGAGACCGAGCCGGTGGCCACCCAGGTGGAGAAGTTGGGTTGTCTGGTCGGACAGGGCTACCTGTTTGCCCCACCTCTTGCCGCCACGGCGCTATATGAGCACCTGCGCGCCAACGCGGCGGATGACGCCGCGGATTGAGTGTTAGCGCGGGGCTTCCGACTGACCGGCTGGAAGTTGCCGGTCAGCCCCGTCGGATCGTATCACGACTTATATTAGAAATGGACGGTTACGCTGGCAATGAGCCGGCGCTCGTAGAGCGGCCCTGCCGTCCGAATCAAAGTGGCCTGATTAAGCTGCTGTGCCGCGAGTGCAAGGGTCACGTGTTCCAAAATGGCGTATCCGATGCGCACGTTGAGCGTGGCGTAGTTGTCGATCGAAACGCGTTCCAGCCCCAGATTCGCGCCGGTCGCGCGGAAGTCGCAGAAATTCGATTGCCAGCGCCCGATCAGGTCCAGCTCCCATTTTTCCCTGCTGTAGCCGACACCGGCATCGACCACGCTGCGCGGTGCGCTGCACGCATAGTTCACGGTGCTGGTCAGCACCCCACCCTGATTCAGCGATGTATTGTCGCTGGTCGCGGTGAACGCGTAGCTGGCGTTCCATCGCCACCCGGATTCGGAGTGGCCCTTCAGGCCGATCTCGACGCCCGCGGCGGTCGTGTAGCCGACATTGGCGGAGAAGAATGCGGGGATGCCGGCTGGCGTAATGCCGAACTGGCCCCCGAACGGCCACGAAATGACGTTGTCGGTACGCTGCCCGAACACCGCGGTGCGCAGAGTCGATGCGATTGCGGTCAACGTGCGATCGTAATCAAGCTCGAGGTTATAGATGACCGAGGGAAGCACATTCGGACGCCCGAGCAGGCCGACGGGCGCCAGTTCTCCGGGCGCGATTTGAAGCGCCTGGTCCATCAGCGTCGGCAACTGCACCCCGCGCGCCGCGGTCAGCCGTAGCGTGTCCAGATCGGTTGCTTTCCAGACCAGACCGGAGTTGAAACTCGGCTGGTTGAAGGTCGTATTGCTGTAATCGGCAGCGGTGATGCCGCTACCGGGCACCAGGAACCCGCTATACTGCATCTGCACGTGATCCAGCCGCAGCGCGTTGGTCAGCGAGACAACCGGCGTCATCTGCCAGTCCCACATCAGGCTGGCCGAGTAGATGGTGTTGGACATGCTGCCGGCCAGCAGGGCCGAGCCGTCGCTGTTGACGCGGTATTCCAGTCCGGCGCGGACGGTGTGGTCCGGTCCGAGCTTCACCAGGTCACTGGCCTGCACCACGCTGACCGTCTGGGTCTCGTACTCGCGCGCGGAGAACTGATCCCCGAAATCGTCCGTAATGACGTTGGAAATGTTCACATTGGCTTCGTTGCGATACCCTGACAGGCTGAGCAGGCCGATCGGCGTGTTGGCGTTGACGCCGAGCCGGAAGGAGTTGGAATGCTGCTCTTCAGTCAGGTAAGCGCCGGCGGGCGAAGGCCCGGACAAACGCGTGTCGCCAAAACTGACATCCGCGAACGCTTCCACGGCATCCGTTATCTTGGTGCGTCCGTCGGCGTTGAAGGTACCGGTGAACGGCGATTGCCGGCTCAATTGGTCGTTGAGGTTCAAGCCGCCGGGGGGGAAATCATGCGCCTCAAAACCGCCGAGCGATAGCCGGAGACCCGAATCCTCGCCAATCCTGCCCGTGGCTACGGCCGAACCCGCCCGGTATTGCTGGGTGCCGGCCGCCACGGTCGCGGTGTTGATGGGATCCTTGCGCGGATCGTAGGTGATGATGTTGATCACGCCGCCCGCGGCATTGAACCCGTACAGCGCGGAGTTGGGTCCGTAGATCACCTCGATCTGGCGGATCTCCGCCAACTGCACCGGGATCGCTTCCCAGACCACGCGGCCATAATCCACCATGTAGACCTGCCGCCCGTCGACCAGCACCATCAGATGCGGATTGGCCGTCTGGTTGTAGCCGCGGATGCCGACATCGGCGCCGCCAATGCCATTGAACCGGACATCGACGCCGGTGACGAACTGCAGGACCTCCGGAATGGTCGTGGCGCCGGACCGCCTTATGTCGTCCTGCGTGATAATCTCGATGTTGGCCGGCGCGTCGGTGGCGCGCTGCGGTTTCCCGGTGACCGAGGTGGTGACCGGCTCGCCGAACATCTGTTCCATGGCGCCGTAATTGACGGATTGGGCGAGGGCACCGGACGACCCCGTCGGAGCCGAGAGCAACATCAATGGAACGGCAACGTTTCGCCAGAGATGGAACGTGCCCGCGCGTGGTGCTGTGTTCATCGTCATATCTCTCGGATCATCATGAGGAAGGCTGGAGCAAGCTCGACACCGGCCGCGGCGGCCGCGGCATGGTTGACAAGAACCTCGACGCGCGGTTCGGCGCGGATCGCCATGACGCAGCGCCCGGCCTGCACGGCAGCGAAATCGGCGGTGACGCAGAGCACCCGGGCGGCGCGGCTGGCGGCCATCAGCCGTTCGCCGTCAGCGCCGGACGCGGCCAGGATCGCCGCATAGCCGCCACCGCCGAGCGAGGCGGTATCCACGAGCCTCGGCTGAAACACCGCCCTGCCGGCGTGCACACCCTCACCCATCAGAGCGGCAAGCGCCTCGGCATCCTTTCGCGACGCTTCATCGCCGGCGACATAGGCGACGGCGATGGCAAGCTGTCCGCTCGGCTCCGGTTGCAGGCACGAGAGCGCGCTGCCCAGAACCTTGAGACCTTTGGCCGACAGCGATGCCGCTCTGGCGGAGCGCGGCAAGGAGGCCGCCAGGCTCAGGGTGAGCGCCTTCAGCACCTCTCGCCGCCGGAAATCCGGCCGTTTGGCGCCCGGAGCGGTCACGCAAGCGCTTTTTCATGACGATGGATCAAACGCATCGGAAGGCTGTCTCGGGGCTCGATCGGCATGGGATTCGGTTGTTTTGTAACACGACATACAACCTTATTAAACCATTATATCTTGCAAACACAATTATTGGTTGTATTTCTCGACAAAAAACCACATGAAGCGGGTTCTACGAGCTGGCCGGCGACTTTCGGCCACTCCGGCGCGCCGACGTGAGAAAGGAACGAGGCGTTGGATCTGTGGAAAGAACTCATCGCGGCGCACGACTATCTCAGCCTCGGGGGTGCCGTGTTGCTCGGCCTCGTCGGGAGCCAGCTCGCCTTCCTGCTGCTTCCGGCCGCCGATGCCGTTCCGGACCGCTGGCGGCTGCCGCGTGCGTTGCTGACAGGCCTCGCGCTCGGCGTTGTCACATGGGGCGTCTTCCTGATCTCGCTGAACGGGTTCTTTCCCTACCTGAACCTGCATGTGCCAACCGTACCGGCGGCGTCCTCAATCCTGATCTGCATCGGCGGCGCGGTCGGATCGATGCTCGTCGTGGTCTATGGGGCCGGCGGTGCGCGCGATACCCTGCTGGCGGGTTCGCTGTTGTCCTCGGCTGCATCCTGCGCGTTGTTCGTCAGCATGAGCGGCATCGCCGAGCCGTTGGTGCTGGCGTACGATCTTATTGCAGTACTGACGGTCATGCTCGCCGCCACCGCCCTGTTCAGCTTCGGGCTGCGCAGCCTGAGGCGGGTTACCGGGTGGCAGCGGCTGCTGCCGGTCACGCTGATGGGGATAACGCTGTCGCTGGTGAATCTCGGTTCGTTCGCCGCGATCCTGCCGCTCTCGGAATGGGAGGCGACGAAAGGGACGCCGAACGCCCTGGCGCTTCAGCCGACGACGGTCGTGGCCTTCTCGGAGTTCCTGGCCGCGCTGCTGCTGGTTCGTGCCGGCAGCTCGGTGGATCGCCGCCAGGCCATGCGCGCCACGCAGGAGAACGAACGCCTGCGGCAGCTCACGGACAGTACTTTCGAAGGAATCCTGGTGTTTCGCGACGGCGTCGTGCTCGACGCGAACCGCGCGCTGTGTACCATGGTCGGCATGTCGCTCGACGAGATGAAGGGCCGTCAACTGGACGACTTCGGTGGTTTGAGCCTGCTCACCTCCGGCGAAGGCTCGCTGCCGCTCGAACTGGACCTGCGCAACCGCCACGGAGAGCTGATTCCGGTTGAGACGCTGTCGCGCGACATATCCTTCGGCGACGGGATGGCCCGGGTGGCGGCGATGCGCGACATCCGCGAGCGGCGCGCCGTGCAGCAGAGCGAACGCGACCGTCAGCGGATGGCGGACCTGCAGCGCGAAACCGCCGAATTGCGCGAGCGGGCCCGTCTCGCGGCTGAGGCGAACCGGGCCAAATCGGCTTTCCTGGCGATGATGAGCCACGAGATTCGCACGCCAATGAACGCCGTGCTGGGGCTGGCAACGGTCTTGCTGAACGACGACCTCACCGGCGGCCAGCAGCAGATGGTATCGGTGATCCGCGAGTCCGGGGAGGCTTTGCTGCGGATTCTCGACGACATTCTTGACTACTCGAAGCTCGACGCCGGCCGCCTGACCTTGGAGCCGATACCGTTCTCGCCGGCAACGCTCACGCACGAGGCGGTGAGCGTGCAAGGTCCCGCTGCGATGGCCAAGGGACTGAGCATCAGCGCGGCCGTGGATCCCGATCTCCCGGGGACACTCCTGGGAGATGCCGGCCGTATCCGGCAGGTGCTGATGAACCTTGTCTCGAATGCTATCAAATTCACCGACATTGGCGCGGTTGTCATTCAGGCGCGATGCCTGGACAGTCGCGATGGCAAGGTGTCGGTTTCCTGGGAAGTGCGCGACACCGGCATCGGCATATCCAGGGAAAAGCTCGGGCGGCTGTTCGAGGAGTTCGTGCAGGCCGATGATTCGATCACCCGGCGGTTCGGCGGAACCGGCCTTGGTCTCGCCATCAGCCGCCGGATCATTGAACAGATGGGCGGCGCGATCGAGGTGGAATCACAGCCGGGGTTGGGCAGCCTGTTCCGCTTCCGGCTGGCGTTGGAGCAAGCCAACGCGGCCGCCCCGGCGCCGGAACCACGCCGCGACCATGCCGCCGGACTAAGAGCTGTATTGCGGCAGCTTGGCCGGCCGGCGCGACTGCTGATCGCCGAGGACAACCCGACCAACCAGTTCGTGCTGGAGCAATTGCTGCGGGAGTTCGATGTGGTCGTGGACGTTGTCGGCGACGGCGAGGCGGCAGTCGCCTCGGCGACTGCACGGGTTTACGATGCCGTCTGCATGGATATGAGAATGCCCAAGATGGACGGCCTGCAGGCCACGCGGAGCATTCGCCGCCTGGATGGCCCCGCCGCCGTCATGCCGATCATCGCGTTGACTGCAAACGCTTTCCCGAGCGACGTAAAGGCGTGCATGGACGCGGGCATGCAATATTTCGTCGCCAAGCCCATTGCCCGCGACCTGTTGTGCCAGGCGCTGGAGACTGCGTTATCCGGCGGTGCGGCGGTGTTGCCCGGAGCGGATGCGACGATGGAGCAACCTGCGGTTGAGGACCAGACGCCGGCGGCGCTCGACGCAGCGGCCCTTGATGTCCTGACAGACGCTCTGGGCCACGAGACGGTGCAGCGGATGATTGAGATCTTCCGCGACGAGACGGAGGCGCGGCTGGCGCGGTTCGGCAGCGGCTCGCTTGATGCAGCCGATCTGCGCGAAGAATTGCATGCGCTGAAGGGCACCGCGGCGACGGTTGGTGCACTGGGCCTCTCCCACCTCGCAGCCGCGGCGGAGTCGCAACTGGAACGCGGTATCGGCAAAGACGCGGCGGACCTGCAGCTGCTGTCAGCCGCCTTCGATGCTTACACGGACGAGCTGGCGCGGCTTAACCTGATCCGCCCCGCGGCCGAGCCGGCCGCGGGCGTTGCTTGATTTTGATGTAACGTTCCGTCTCGGGCTTGATCCATTGGGCGGCCGGCGTCCTGACGTTCCCCTGGCCGGCGGCATCGATCTTGGGCAACCATGCCGACGTTTGCAATCTTGGCTATCGTGGATGACCGACAAAAAGGCGGCCTTGACCCGGGGCGGCCTTCCAGCCGCTCCCCTCTTGACGCTCCGGCTTAGTTTCTACCTGCCTAAAACCGCGGTTCCCTCCGCCCGCACGCCCTTAAGTCTTTTAGGATCAAATCCAAGCGCTGCCAGGATCGTCGGCGCGATTTGCGTCGTGTAGCTGAGCGTTTCGACGACCTGCGCCTTGATGTCCGGCGCTGAGACAAGCAACGCAACATTCCGGTCGTCGTCGGAAAACCCGCCATGTTCAGCCAACTTTGTGCCGCCGGTGCAGATCACCCCGTGGTCCGTTACTGCAATGAAGTCCGGCACCCGGCTGTTTTCGAACGGGTCGCCGTACACTGGCGTCAGCGAGGTCCGGTCCAGCAACTCCTGGATATGCAACGTCGCTGTATTGTTCAGCAGGTAGGCCTTGGCGGCATCGTAGTCAGCCTGCTGAAGATCCGGCTCCAGCCAAATCAGCGCCTCATCGTCGCAGATCTCGAACCCGCTGGTGCCGTAACCCGGCGTCTTCTGGAACGGCGCGTCCGACTGGATCACCCGGTCCTTCACGTCTATCGGCGACTGCCCGTGCTTGGCGCTGACGATGATCAGTGTGGAACCATCCAGCCCCTTGGCCTTCAGTTCCTGCACGAACTGCCCAAGCGCCGCATCGACAAACTGAAATTGCAAGGTCAGCGCATTGCCAGGCGTCGCGTTGCTGTCGAGGTAGCCGCCGGTGAGGCTCTGATCATCGCCATAGCCCGCCGTCGCCAGCTTCTGCCCGACGCTGACCGCCTGAAAGTTCATGCCGAATATTGCCGGCACACCCGGCGAAGCCGTCTTGGTGCTGTTGTAGCCGTCGATCCAGTTCAACACGGCGTTCACCTTTAGCGTGTCATAGGCCCTCACCGCGGCATAGCTGGTAGTGTTATCCACACCCGTTGGCGCACCCTGCAGCAACATCTGCGAATTAATCTCTGGCGCGAACAGATCGTCGATACCCTTGCCCGATGGCCCGCTGAGGACTTCATACGCCGGGTGCTTGTCCGACCAGGCGGTTATCCCACCGCCCGCCTTGATGATCTCGAAGATCGTGTTGGTGCGGAGATATTCATGCGGATAAACCGGCTGGCACACGCCAGCGACCAATTTGCGCTGCATATGGTCCGGGTCCAACTGGGTCAGCACCTGACCGAGCGTGCCGCCGCCCGTAACGTCCGCGACCAGGGCGGTGGTGTAATCGTAGGTCTTGTCGAGTTCCTCGAAGTTGGTCACCTCAGTACCAACCGTTCCGGTGCAGCCGGGATCGACCTGGCCCTGGCTGGTGTAGGATGCCTTCGAAGGATATTCGGTGCGATCGTAGCTATCGTCATAGAACAGGCCGGCCGTTTTAGGCGAGGCGCCCGTCACCTGCGCGATCATGCCTGGATAGCTGTCGGACGGCGCCGTGGTGAAGGCGTTCGGGTAGACGATGCCGCTGGCCGCAAGTTTGGCAAAGTTGCTGTCGGGATGGTTCTGCACCCAGTTCGCCAGGTCGATGGCGTGCATGCCATCAACGCTGATCAGCAGCACATGCTCATAACGGGAGCCGACTGCTTGTCCGCCCGCGGAGGCCGGGGCAGCGAACAGCGGCGCCATGGCCAAAGCCGTTACAGACGCGAGCAGATAGTTACGAAGTGAGCGCATACGAATTCGTTTCCTCGCCGTTAAAAACAAGGAAACTCTATGGCTGTGCTTCGGTCACCTGAATGACGCCCATATGACAGCAGGATTGCAGCGCTGCGGTCCGGAGCACATCGGCGTGAGGGCCGCTAGACCGAGGTCAGCGCCCCAACATTGCCTTCGACCTCCTCAGTCTTGTGCCGCGCCGCGATCACCATATACACCGCTGGCAGAACGAATAGCGTGAACAGCGTGCCGATGGACAGGCCGCTGGCAATCACCAGGCCCATGTTGAACCGTGAGGCCGCACCTGCTCCCGACGCGACAATCAGTGGCACCACCCCAAGCACCATCGCCGCCGTGGTCATCAGGATCGGCCGCAGCCTGATTCCCGCTGCATAAATGATCGCCTCCAGCTTTGTCCGCCCGGCGCGCTGCGCTTCGTTGGCGACCTCGACGATCAGGATGCCGTGCTTGCTGATCAGGCCCATTAGCGTAACAAGCCCGACTTCCGTGTAGATGTTCAGCGTGGCGCCACCGAGGCCGAGGCTGAGAAACACCAGCGCGCCGGCGACGGACATCGGGATGGAAACCAGAATGACCAGCGGATCGCGGAAGCTTTCGAACAGCGCCGCCAACGACAGGAAGATGATGATCAGCGCCAGGAGGAACGTGCCGACGAAGCCGCTGCTTTCCTGTACGAACTGACGCAGCGGTCCGGAATAATCGATCAGCACATCATTCGGCAAAGTGCGCGCCGCGATGTCCTGCAGCGCCTGCAAAGCCTCCGCTTGCGACACGCCCAGCGCCGGCACGCCCTGGATCGTCGCCGAGTTCACCTGCTGGAAATGATTTATCTGTTGCGGCACCGTTTCCTGCCGCACCTTCGCCACCGCTGAAATCGGTATCGGCTGGCCGTTGATCGTCGCAATCTGATACTTCATCACCTGGTCGATGGTCAGCCGCGAGCGCTGCTGCACTTGCGAAATGACCTTGTATGACCGCGATCCCAGGCTGAAGTAGTTGGTGTAGGCCCCGCCGAGCAGACCGCCAAGCGCCTCACCGATCTGACTCATCGACAGGCCGAGCTGGGCGGCCTTGTCGCGATCGACCTCGATGACCTGCTGCGGCGCATCGAACTTCAGGTCCGTGTCGATGAACAGGAACAGGCCGGTGGCCTGCGCGTCGGCGAGGAACTTCCGCGCCTGGGGATATAGCGTGGACAGCGGCTGGGTCGATTTCAGAACGTATTGAATCGGCAGCCCCTGAGAGCCCGGCAGCGCGGGCGGCAGGAACACCGCGATGTTCTGGCCGGCCACGTTTTTCAACTCGCCCTGAAGCTGCCGCTGGATTGCCATGGCATCGCGCTTGCGCTGGTCCCACGGCTTCAACGTGACACCGGCGATCGACATGACGGTGCTCTCGACCTGGAAGGTCTGATCCGCCTCCGGGATCTTCGACATGATGCCTTCGACCTGATCGCCGAACAGTTCTTTCTGTTGCAGGGTCGCATCAGGGGCGGAGGACGGCAGCAGGATGACGACGCCCTGGTCCTCCTGCGGCGCCAGTTCGCTGCTGGCACTGCCATACAGGAAGTAGATCCCGCCGATGACCAGGACTGCGAAGGTCAGGGTAACGGACATCGTACGCAGGCTGCCGCGCAGCATGCGTTCATAGCCGCGCTGCAGCCGGCTGAAACCGCGGTCGATGACCGAGGTGATCCAGTCCTGAACGCCGTGCACCGCGCCCTGCGGATGCGGCCTCAACAGATAGCCGCACATCATCGGCGACAGGGTCAGCGCGATGATCGCCGACATCGTAACGGCGCCGACGACCGTGAAGGCGAACTCGGTGAACAGCGCGCCGGTCAGTCCGCCCTGGAAGCCGATGGGCACATAGACGGCGATCAGCACCACGGTCATCGCAATGATCGGGTTGGCCAGTTCGCGCGCCGCCTGGATCGCCGCCTGGCGCGGCTTCAGGCCTTCCTCCATGTGGCGGTTGACGCTCTCCACCACGATGATCGCGTCGTCCACCACAAGCCCGATGGCCAGCACCAGCGCCAGCAACGACAGCAGGTTGATCGAGAAACCGAACACCAGCATCGCAGCGAACGTACCGATCAGCGACAACGGAATGGTGATGACAGGGATGATGACGGAGCGGGGGGAACCGAGGAAGGCGAAGATCACCAGCGTAACGATCAGCACCGTCTCGCCCAGGGAGCGTTCCACCTCATGAATGGAGCTGTTCACGAACACGGTGGAATCGTAGATGACATCGCCCTGGATGCCCGCCGGAAGCTGCTGCTTGATCGACGGCAAGACCGCCTTCACCCCGGCTATCACCGCCAGCAGACTCGCCGAGGGCACCGTCTGGATGCCGAGATAGACGCCCTTGCGGCCGTTGTAGGACACGGCGGAGTCGTAATCATCCGATCCGAGCGTGACGTTGGCGACATCGCTCAGACGGATGATGCCGCCATTGACCTGCTTGACCACAAGGTCGCGGAATTCCTGCACCGAATGCAAGGTGGTCGAGGCGGTCAGGTTGAACTGCACCATCTGCCCCTTGGTGGTGCCGATGCCGGCAATGACGTTGTTGCTGGCCAGCGCGGTCGCAACGTCCGTCGCGGTCAGCCCGTACGCCGCCAGCTTCGCCGGATCCAGCCAGGCCCGCATGGCGAAGTTTTGCCCGCCCAGCAGCTCCGCCGTCTGCACCCCCGGCACCGCCTGCAACCGCGGCTGCACATTGCGCACGAGGTAATCGGTGATCTGGTTCGGCGACAGATCGTCGCTGGCGAACCCGATGATCATCGCGTCCAGCGACTGGCCGATAGCCACCGACAGCGTCGGCTGCTGCACGCCGGTGGGCAACTGGTTGATCACCGAATTGATTTTCGCCGAAATCTCCGTCAGCGCCTTGTCCGGATCAAAGTTCAGGATCAGGTTCGCGGTGATCGTGCTGACGCCGGAGCGGCTTGCCGAGGCCAGCGTATCGATGCCGTTGGCCTGGGCGATCGCGTTTTCCAGCGGCGTGGTCACGAACCCGGCCACGGTTTCCGGATCTGCACCGTAATAGACCGTCGTTATAGTTACGACAGCATTCTCGGTCTTCGGATATTCCAGGATTGGCAGCGAGTAGAACGACTTCAGCCCGACAACCAACAGCATCAGGCTGACCACGCACGCCAGCACCGGGCGGCGGATGAAGATATCAGTGAATTTCATGACCTAATCCTGCTGCGCACTGACGTCGTTACCCGTCATGGCGGGCGGAGGCCCGCCATCCACGCCTTCGCTCGCAGCCACACCGTAAGGCGTGGATGGTCCGCCTGCGCGGACCATGGCGTGGAAGGGGCGGTGGCCGCCAAAAACCGTCGGAATCGCCGTCACGCTAGTAATCCGACACCATGGGCGCCGCGTCCGTCGTCGGCTGCACCGCGTTGTCGATGTGCACCGTCGACTTGTTGTGCAGCTTCAACTGCCCGGCGGTCACCACGACATCATGCGGTCCGATACCCTTCAGCACGCTGATCTGGTCGCCGCGCGCATCGCCCGTCTTGACGAACTGCTGCACAACCACGTGCTGATCATGTCCTTGTTCGTCCTTCTCGTCATGCAGCACATAAACCAGCGAGCCGTACGGATTGAACGCCACCGCCGCCAGCGGAATGGTCACCAACTGCTGCGATGCCCCCGAAACGGCCGAGACATTCACAAACATCCCCGGCAGCAGCGCCCCGTCCGCGTTTGGAATGGTCGCCCGCACCTGTAGCATGCGGCTGCTTGAATCCACCTTCGAATTGAACGACGTGACTGTCCCGGCAAAGATCCGGCCCGCGTAGGCGTCCGTGGTCACCTCCACCTTCTCGCCGACCTTCAAATCACCCAGCGCCTGCTGCGGCAAATAGAAATCCACCAGCATCGGGTCGAGTTGCTGAAGCGTCACCACGGTCGTGCCGGGCGCGATATACTGCCCGATATCCACCTGCCGCACGCCCAGCCGTCCAGCGAACGGCGCGCGGATGACCTTCTCCGCCATCACCGCCTGCTGCGCCACAACCTGCGCCCGCGCCACCTTCAGGTTCGCCGCATCGCTGTCCACGGTCGCCTGCGCCACGCCATGCGCCGCCAACTGCTTCTGGTCGCGCGTCAGCGTCACCGCCGCCAAATCCGCCGACGCCTGAAGCTGTGCCAGCTTGGCATCGTCGTCGTTCGGCCGCAGCCGCACCAGAACCGTGCCCGTCGGCACGGTCTGCCCGGACTCGAACGTGATCTGATCCACCACCCCGCCGATCTCCGCGGCCAGATCGGCGCCGTTGACGGCGCGGGCGGAGCCGGTGGCGGTCAGCCGCGGCTCCCACCCCTGCACCGTCGCCTGCGCCACCGCGACCGTCGGCACCTCCGAGCGGATGCTCGCGGTGACCTTCTTCAGGATGCCCGCCTTGAACTGAGCGAAGCCGAACAGCCCCGCCGCCAGCAGGCCGACGACCAGCAGCATCAGCGCCATGCGCAGCCAGGTGCGAGGCCGCCGCGTCGTGGTCCGGTCAAGCGTCGTGGCGTCGTTCATGGATGGAGCACTCCGCAGCATTGGGCGACTTTCGGGTCAACATCGGTTCGGTTCCACCAGCCGCCGCCCAACGCCTGGAACAGGGCAACCGTATCGGTGAAGCGGGCGGCGCGCGCCGTGATCAGGGTCAAACGCGCGGAATAGTCACTCTGTTCCGCGGTAAGCACATTCAGGTAGGTGCCCGCACCGGCCGCGTATTGCGAACGGGCAACCGCCAGGCTGGCGGCAGCGGTCTTCTGCGCGGCGAGCGCGGCTTGCAGGCTTTCGGCATCTCGCTCGATCGCCACCAGCGCGTTGGCGACGTTCTGGAACGCGGTGTTCACCGTACTGCTGTATTGCGCCGCGGCAACGTCCAAAGCCGCCTGCGCGGCGTGCTTGCGGGCAAGCAGCGTGCCGCCCTCAAAAATCGGCTGCGTCAGGCTAGCCGCGATGCTCCAGACCAGGCCGCCCGGCGTGAACACCTGAGAATAGTTGGTGCCTTCGCGGCCGATACTGCCGGTCAGCGAGATCTGCGGCAGCATGTTCGCGGTAGCGACACCGACATTCGCGAACGCCGAATGCAACAGCGCGCCGTACGCCCGGATGTCCGGCCGCTGCTGCACCAGTTGCGACGGCAGCGACACCGGCAGTTCCTCGGGCAGGGTCAGGTCGTCCAGGTTCAGTGTCGGCGTTGCGTATTGCGCCGGACGTCCACCGAGATACACCGCAAGCTGGTTGCGCTGCTGCTGCAATTGCTTTTCCAGCCCCGGCAGGGTGGCGACCTGGGTGTCCCGCAGCGATTGCTGCTGCAGCACGTCCACCTGGCTGACCCCGCCGAGTTCGAAGCGCTGCCGCACCAGGTTCAGCGCGTCGGTATCGGCCTTGATGATGTCGTGCGTGGTGTCGATCTGCGCCTGCAGGGAGGCTTCGTTGATCGCGGTGTTGATGACGTTGGCGGCCAGCGTCAGGTCGGTCGCCTCGATCTCGAACTGCTGATACTCGGCCTGCGCGTTGAGCTGCTCGATCTGCCGCCTGATGCCGCCGAATGCGTCCAGCGTATAGGACACGTTCACCGCGCCGGAGCGAAGCCCGAAAGTCTCCGATCCGCCGGCGGGGAACCCCAGCGCGGCCAGTGACACGGCCTGGCGTTCCGCCTGGAGGTTGAAGCTGGCCTGCGGGAACAAGGACCCCTCTTCCGCGCGGGTATTCGCGCGCGCTTCGCGCAGCGTCGCCTGGGCGGCGGCGACGTCGGGGTTCGCCTTCAGCGCCTGAGTCACCAGAGAGGTGATCTGCGGCGAATGGAACAACTCCCACCACTCGCCGGGAATGTCGCGGCCATCGGCCAGACGCTGCGCCGCGCCGCCCGCTGTGGTGGCGGAAACGGTCTGCACCGGCTGCGGCGCCTCGGTGAAGCGCGTGTCGGCGGGCCCGGCGACGGGATGAAAATCCGGCCCGACGGTGCAGCCGAGCAGGGAGGCCGTCAGGATCAGCGCCGGTGCGTGGCGCATGGTCGGAGGGCGGGTGACGACAAAAGACATGAGCGGGATCAGAATCCTATACCGACGCGTCCAGTATGTGATATGCTGGACCAATAAGTCTAGTATGATCGTGAAAGATAATCGTGTGACGCCGCCTTCCGATAGTGCCCGGCCCGGCCGCCCGAAAGACCGCGCCAAACACGCCGCCATCCTGCAAGCGGCCAGGACGCTGTTCGGCCGCCAGCCGTTTGACGTGGTGACGATGGAGGCGGTGGCAGCGCAGGCCGGAGTCTCGAAGATGACCGTCTACAGCCACTTTCACGACAAGGAAACGCTGTTCGAGACGCTTGTCGGTGCGATCGCCGACCAGATGATCGCCGCGCTTTCTGGCCCCGAACACCAGGACGCCAGCCTGCGAGAGCGGCTGGAAGCGGTGGGCTGTGACCTGCTGGGGGTGCTGCTTGGACCCGGTGTTTGCGAAATGGCGCATACCCTGCCGGGGACGCTGCGTACTAATCGCACGCTGGCGTTGCGTTTTTACAACGCCGGCCCCGGCCGGGTACGTGCGGCGCTGGCAGCGATCGTCGCGGACGCCGCGGCGCGGGGGGAGCTGGCGGTGGATGACCCTCGCCTCGCCGCTGAGGATCTGGTGTGCCTGTGGGAAGGCAACCGGCCGGCAATGACCACGTTCGGCCTGGCCGAACCGGCGTCGCCGGAGGAAATCCGGCAACGGGCGGTGCGAGGGACGGATATTTTCCTGCGGGCGTATCGGCAGATTAGCTAGACTAGCCGATTATCCCGCGGATACTGCATTGACGGAATCGATAGCGGTCTGCGCCCTTATTGCATGAGATGCCGAGAATCATACCGATCCTTCGGGCCAGGTGCGAGACCGGCCGACGCGCACCGCACGCAACCCGGCGATCGGCGGACCCGTCGAGGTTGCCGCGTTCAGGAAGATAGCCTTCCAGGCTCCCCGGTTCTGGTTTCCCGCCGCGCATTGCTGGGCAGCGTTGTCGCGTCGGCGGTGTGGGATGACGCGGACGCCGATGATAAACTGGCGGTCCTGATCGGTCTGGTCAAGGAGCGGCTACGGCTGATGTGGGCTGTTGCGGAGAGCAAGTGGAACAGCGGCGCGCCGGTCGAGGACGAAGCCCGCGAGGAGCGCCTGATTGCGGACATCGAGGCGCTTGCGCCAGCTTACGGAATCACGCCGCGGCAGGCGGCGGCGTTCTTTCGGGCGCAGATCGAGGCCGCGAAATGCGTCGAGAGTGCACTTATTGCGCGCTGGGCCGCGGCGAGGACGGCGCCCTTCGACGCGCCCGCTGATCTGCAGACCGTGATCCGGCCGAAGCTGGACCGCCTGACGCCAGCACTGCTTGAGGCTCTGGCGGCTGCTATGCCACAGTTGCAGCGCGGCGGCGTGGAGCCGATCGCGGCTGCGTCGCGGCTGGATGATCCTGTGATGGCCATGGCCGTCGCGCGGGCGCTACAGTCGCTGTTGGAGCTGGCGGGCGTACGAGCGGTCGCGCCAACAACGCTACATCCGTGAGATCGAAAGCGCTTGTCAGGTCCACCGATGTCGGAGCACGATTATACCGTGCAGCGGGTATTGCGCAGGCCGGCGACGCATAAGAAGGCCCTCAGTTGGCCGCGTCCCCCGCGGCCTTGCGCGTCGCCGACACCGCTTCCCGCGCGGCGCGAGCCATCAGGCCGCTGTCGTTGGCGATGGTGACGAACTGGAAGCCCTTCTGGATCATCCGCGCGGCATAGGACGCAGTCCCGTTATGCAGGCCGGCGAACTTGCCGTGCTTCTTACAGGATGCCAGCAGCTTGTCGTAGATCTCCAGGATCACCGGTTCTTCCCGGTCCAGGATCGGGATCATGCCCAGAGAAAGGCCCATGTCGGACGGGCCGATATAGATACCGCTGATACCGGGGACACTCAGGATTTCGTCGATATTGTCGATGCCGGCCTGGGTCTCGATCATCGCGATAACCAGAATTTCGGTATTCGCCGTCGCCTGGTAGCTGCTCGCCTCGCCATACATCGCCGCCCGTATCGGCCCGTTGCTGCGCTTGCCCGCCGGCGGGTACAGGCTTGCATCGGCGAGGGCCTTCGCCTCGGCCGCGTTGTTCACCATCGGGCAGATGATCCCCATCGCCCCGCCGTCCAGGCACTTGCCGATGATCCCTGGTTCGTTCCACGGCACCCGCACCAGGGGCGTGATCGGATGCGCCTGCATGGCCTGGAAACACTGCACCATGGACTGGTAATCCTGCACGCCGTGCTGCAGATCAACAGTCACACTGTCCCAGCCGCATTGCGCCATTACCTCGGCCGAAAAGCCGGACGGAATCGCCAACCAGCCATTGACGGCGGCTTTACCCGCGGCGATCCGCGCCCTGAGTTTGTTGGACATTTGGGGGTTTCCTCCAGGACTGCTGAAGCTGGCACGCTATGCGCGGGGCCGTGGAGCGTCAACGCGCCGGGCGGGGCTATCCACGTTCATCCAATACCGCGATGTGTCCGAATATTCCGCCAGTCCTCGACATGAGCCGACGGAGAACACATATCAGGACAGTCATGAGGACCAGACGACTCGAACCATCGTCAACAACCTCCCTGCCCTTGGCGTTTGGCTTCACGTCTTGCGTAGCGGCCCGGCACGGCGGCTCAAGGGTCGGTATGTCATGCAATGGACGGTTTCCTGTCGTCGCACGAAGGCTTAATAACCAGACCCATAGCAGCGGACGGTGGCCCGGTGTCTCTTGATGAACTCGCGCACTTCCTGAATTCCTCCAGCGCCCCCCCGGGCTGCATGGATCTATCCGAGCTGGATGGTTTCCTGGCTGGCCTGGTGGCCGGGCCCGAGGTCGTGCCGCGTGAGGAGTGGCTTGCCGAGATCTGGGACAACGAAGACCCCGACTACATCGACGCCGAAGAGCAGGCGGCGGTGGAGGGTGCGATTTTCGAGCGCTACGCCGCGATCGAGACGGGGTTGGATTCGACGCAGCTTCATTACACCGCGATCCTTTGGCAGGATGAAGCCGGCACCACGGTCGCCGAGGATTGGGCCGCCGGGTTTATGCAGGCGGTCAGCCTGCGCTCCGAGGCGTGGCAACCGGCCCTGGCGGATGAGGATGCATCCGTGCTGCTGATCCCGATCGCCAGCCTGGCCGGCATGACACTGTCCGAGTCCGAACGCGGCGACGCCCTGCCCGATGAGGCGCTTGAGGCTCTGATGCAGGACTCCGAGCAGGTTCTGCCGGTCTGCGTGCTCGGGCTGCGCCGGTTCTGGCGGCAGAACACGCCCGGGGGCGGGATGGTCCGGCATTAGATTTCAAGCCGGGCTTTAACGTTCCGCTGGGATCGTGATGCCTGGCGGGGGAACTTCGTACCGGCCGCCATCGTTCGGCCGCCATGGCACAATCCCGGACCCTGCGGCGTCTGGCCTTTATCGGCATCCCGATCGCCGTGTTCATCGTCCTGGCGGCGATCTGGAACTGGGACTGGTTCATCCCGCTCGTGCAATCCAAGGCCTCCGCCGCGCTCGGGCGGCCGGTAACCATCGGCCATCTGCATGTCCGTCTGCGTCGCCACATCGAGGTCGTCGCCGATGACGTGGTGGTGGCCAATCCACCGGACTGGCCGAGCGGCGACCCGCCTTTCGTTTCCATCGGCAGCCTGACGATCCGGGCCGAGGTGCTGCCGTATCTCGAGGGCCGTGGGCTGATCCTGCCGCTCATCGGCATCGATAAACCCCGGGTCTATGCCGCCGAAACCCGCGACGGCGCGGCCAATTTCCGCCTCGCCACCGGCCGCGGAGGCAGCGGCGGCCCAACGCTGAAAATCGGCGACCTGCGCATCGACGATGGCGACGCCAGGGTCTTGCTGCCGAAGCTGAAGACCGATTTCGACGCCCGGGTCGCGACGCACGGCCAAGGCGAGGACGCGAAGATTGTCGTCGATGCCAAGGGCACCTACGCGGCACAGCCGATAACCGCGCGCCTGGTTGGCGGCGCGCTGTTGTCGCTGCGGGATCAACAGCACCCCTGGCCGATAGACCTGGAACTGGCGAACGGGCCGACCAAGGTGGCGTTGAACGGCACGCTGGAAGATCCGCTGGCGTTTGAAGGCGCCAACGTTCGCCTGCGGTTCAGCGGTCCCGACATGGGCCTGCTGGAACCGCTGGTTGGCTTCCCGATCCCGAAGACCCCGGCCTACCAGATCGCCGGTAAGCTCAATCTCGAGGGGTTGCAGAACATCCGCTTCGATGACTTCCAGGGCCGCCTCGGCAATTCGGACATCGCCGGCTCGATCCTCGAGCGGCCGAGCGGCACTGAGGTCAACGGCAAGGATCGGCCGGAGGTCACGCTCAATCTGCGGTCGAATCGGCTGGACCTGACCGACCTGAACGGCTTTATCGGGGGCACTCCGGGCCGCGCGACGACCGCGAACGCCACGCCGCAGCAGCGGGAGGCGGCCGCGAAGGCGAGGGCCAGCGACAAGCTATTGCCGGATACACCGATAAGCGTGCCGCGGCTGAACTGGGCCGATATTCACCTGAAGTATCATGGCGCCCACATCGAAGGCCGCGACATGCCGCTGGATGACGTGACGGTCGCGCTTGACGTCGTCAACGGCCGCATCGCTGTCCATCCGGTGACCTTCGGCATCGGCAAGGGGCGGCTGGTGAGCAACATCGACCTGACCCCGACCTCCGGGAAGACCCTGCACGCCCGAGCCGACTTGCGGATGCAGAACCTGGACGTGTCGCGGATGATGGCGGCGACGCACACGTTCCAGGGCGCCGGATCGGTGAGCGGTGTCGGTGCGATCGACTCCACCGGCGACTCGCTCGCCTCCTTGGTCGGCAATGGCAATGGGCAGATCAAGATGGCGATGGCGGGCGGCAACCTGTCCGCCGTGCTGGTTGACCTGACCGGGCTGCACTTCGGCAAGGCACTGCTCTCGGCGCTGGGGGTTCCGGAACAAACGCCGGTGCAATGCTTCGTCGGCGATCTCGGGTTGAAGCGCGGCGTGCTGGATTTCAACGCGATGACGCTGGATACCGGCGAGGCGATCACCAATGTGGATGGCGATATCGACCTGGGCAAGGAGACGATCGACCTGGCGTTGAAGACCGACTCCAAGCACTTCACCGTCGGGTCGCTGCCGACGCGGATAAACATCGGCGGCACGTTCAAGGACCCGTCGATCCGGCCGGGTGCCGAGGTCGCGGCGCGGGCGGGTGCGGCGGCCGGCCTGGCCGCGTTGTTCGCTCCGCTGGCGATCCTGCCGACGATCCAGTTCGGCACCTCCGATGCCGACGATGCGCGCTGCGGCGAGTTGCTGCGGCAGGCGCGGGCGAGCGCGGGCGGCAAGGCGTTGCCCACCCCGCGGCCCGCGGCATCGGCCGAGCGGTAGTTGCGTCGCGCCCGAGCGCATGGCTTGCTGGCGGCAGGCTGTCGGGAGCGAAGCAATGGCATTCTACGAACTGCGCCAATACAAGGTGCTGCCGGGCAAGATGGATGCCTGGGTGAGCGTGATGGAACAGGAGATCATTCCGTTCCAGGTCTCCAAGGGCATGGTGATCACCGGCAACTTCCGCGGAGAAGCCGATGAGTCGGTTTATATCTGGCTGCGGCGGTTCGAGAGCGAGGAACAGCGAGTGGCGCTGTACCAGGCGGTTTATGAATCCGATTTCTGGAAGACCGAAATGGCGCCGCGGATCCCTGAGTATCTGGATCGCTCGGCCATCGTGGTGACCCGGATCGTGCCGACGCCGAAGTCAACGGTCCAGTAGATGCCGCTCCGGCGGCCGAAGGCATTTGGCCCCCCGGTGTCATTGCTGACCATTTCGCCTTAACCTGGCGCATCTTCTGGCGGCAAGATCAGGAAGGAGCGCCGATGGCCCGGACATCCCGCCGATCGCTGATCGCACCGGCGGCGCTTGCCGGTGTCGGAGTGGCGGCGTTCCTGTTGGCGCCGCTGCTGGCCGAGCGGCTGTATCTCGCCGTCGACAGCACCGGTGCGCTGTTCCTGCACCACGCCTTCGGCATCTGGATGTGGCTGGCTTTCGCCTGGCTGGCCGCGCGGGTCTGCGACCTGCTGCTGCACCGCGTCGCGATCGTTTCGCGCGGCGGCACGCCCTACCCGGCGCTGCTTTCGGACCTGGTTCGCGCGAGCCTGTTCACTGCGGCCGGCATGACCATCCTGATGCTGGTCTTCGACAAATCCGCGACCGGCCTGATCACCGTCTCCTCGGTCATGATTGCGGTCATCGGCTTTGCCCTGCGCAACGTGATCAGCGACATTTTCTCCGGCATCGCCCTGGGGATCGATCATCCCTACGCCATCGGCGACTGGATCGAGACGGTGCAGGGCGCCGCCGGCAAGGTCTCGGAAATTACCTGGCGGACGACGCGCCTGGTTGACCGAAACGGGTTCGTCATCATCGTGCCGAACGGCCTGGTCGCCGCGCAGAGGCTGGTCAACTACGGCGCCGACGCAACCGATTACCGCACCGCCTTGCGCATCCCGCTGGACGCCGCGATGCCGGCCGCGAGGGCGAAGCGGATTCTGCTGTCCGGCGCGCTGGATGCGGGCCGTCGCTTCCCCGGCCTGGCGCCCGACGTGCTGCTGTCCGACTGCGCCGATGGCGTGGCGAGCTACCTCGTCCGCTTTCGGGTGCCTGATTTCGGTGGCGAGGCAGTCTGCCGGGACATTGTCGCGACCGCCGTCATCAATGCCCTGAACTGCGCCGGGCAGACCATCCAGCGCAGCAGTTTCGGCGCGCAACCCGCCTCGCCATGGCCGTCGCCGCGCGAGGCGCTGCTGAGCAACGTCGATCTGTTTCGCGTCTTCGATCCTCGGGAACGGGCCGAGCTTGCAGCCAAGATGCGGGCGCGGGAGGTGGAATCCGGCGAGACCGTGGTGCGCCAGGGCGATGCCGGCGACTGCCTGTATGTCCTGGCCGAGGGCATTTTGGATGTCCTGACGGAACGGCCGGGACTGCCGCCGATACGCGATCGAATCGCCCCCGGTGAGGTATTCGGCGAGATGTCCCTGCTGACCGGACAGCAGCGCAGCGCCACCGTGACCGCTGCCCTGACCTCCCTGGTGCATGAAATTCATCGCGCCGATCTGGACCCGATCCTGCAGCGCCGGCCGGTGATCGCCGAGGGGCTCGCCGCCGTCATGGCTGAGCATCAGGCTCGTAACGAGCGGCTAAGCCGCGTGCCGGAACACGCTGCTCCGCCGACCCGGGCCGATCTGGCGGCGCGTCTGCGGCTGTTGTTCCGGTTGTGATTGAATGCGGCCGACAAGATGGCAATGGGGAGGTTCAGCACTGTATTACATATAATCCTTCTCGGAGTTCGCGCCTTGGCGTCTCATACCCCCAAGTCTTCCCGCACCGCCGTCCGGGCGTACGCGACCGTTTGCGCGCCGAAGATCTTCGGCGCGTCCAGTTTCGGATACGCGACATACGCTCGTCGGCTTTCCTGGCCGAGGCACGCAATTGCGGTCTCCGCAAGCGCCCATGCGGCCGAAGACCAAGCGTTCGTCGACTCGATATCTGCCTGGAACCCGGATCAGGAAACCCTGTGACCGGAGTTTATCATGAGACGAGGCAATATCCGGACAATCGCCGCCGCTGGCGAAACGCTGCAATGGCTGGTGCTTTCGGGCAACCACCCGTTGCGCATCCGCCTTTGGGGCGAGTTGCAGGAGCCGCTCAACGATCCGACGGTCCGCGACCTGGGCGTGTTGACACGTCGGCGAGCTTTCACGGCACCGCAAATCCCGGCTTGTTGGCGACGTTTGGTATTTCACCCGAGTTCGCGTTGACGCAGCGATGGGTTCTCGCCGCCGACATCTTCAACGCCTACTCCGGCACCACGACCGTCAGCGGCTTCAGCAACACCGGCTACTTGAACATGAACGAAGCGAGCAGCACCGCCTGGGCGGTGGGGAGTTCAGCTTCGCCGACCATAACACCAGCAGTTATGTCGAACCGCAGATCGCGGTGAACACCGTCCTCTGAGGTGGCGGCCCTCTCACGCCACCGCAGTCGTGGATGGTGCGCGTTCGCGCACCATGACGTTGGGGATCACCGCCCCAGCAGGCGATCCAGTATCCGTCCCTCGATCGCCGCCGCCTCGGGGTCGCCGTGCCGCCGCGGCCGCGGCAGGTCGACGGTGACATCCATCGCCACCCGCCCCGCATCCAGCAGCAGCACCCTGTCCGCCAAGGTCACCGCCTCGGTCACGTCGTGCGTGACGACGATCGCGGTGAAGCCCTTGTCCTGCCAGACCTGCTCGATCAGCGACTGCATCTCGATCCGGGTCAGCGCATCCAGCGCCCCGAGCGGTTCGTCGAACGCCAGTATCCGCGGATGGCTCACCAGCGCCCGCGCCAGCGCGACGCGCTGCTTCTGCCCGCCGGACAGCACCGACGGCCATTCCTTCGCCCGGTCATCCAGGCCGACCTGAGCCAGGGTCTCGATCGCCAGCCGCCGTCGGTCGTCTCCGGATTTTCGGTGCGACAGCCCGACCTCCACGTTCGCGGCCACCCGCTGCCAGGGCAGCAGCCGAGGCTCCTGGAACATCAGCCGCACCGTATCGCGCCAGCCGGTTGCCCGGCCGTCGATTTCAACCGTGCCGCTTGTCGGCTTGTCCAGCCCGGCGACCAAGCGCAGCAGCGTGCTCTTGCCGCAGCCGCTGCGGCCGACAATGGCGACGAACTGGCCCGCCGGGATGTCCAGGTCGATCCCGTGCAGCACCTCCTGCACACCGAACGACTTGGTGATGCCGCGCAGGCTGACGGATGAACCGTCCGTACTGACGCGGAGTTCAGACTCCCTGACAGGATCAGCCAGACTCACGTTCATGTCTCAAACATCCGCATAGACGGGGTTCCAGGCAAGGCACGTGCGCTCAAGCAGCCGGGCAATGCTGTCGGCGAGTTTGCCCAGCAGCGCATATATAAGGATGGATACGACGACCACATCGACCATCATGAACTCGCGGGCGTTCATCGCCATGAAGCCGATTCCGGACGAGGCGGAGATCGTTTCCGCGACAATCAAGGTCAGCCACATGATGCCGAGGCCGTAGCGCAGGCCGACGAAGATCGAGGGCAGCGCACCGGGGAACACGACGCGCCAGAAGATCGCCCGCTCTGACATCCCGTACGCCCGCGCCATCTCCAGCAACTGCCGATCGACCGAGCGCACGCCATGCAGCGTGTTGACGTAGATCGGGAAGAACACGCCCAGCGCCACCAGGAACAGCTTGGCTTCCTCGCCGATGCCGAACCACAGGATCACCAGCGGGATCAGCGCCAGATGCGGGATGTTGCGCACCATCTGCAAGGTGCTGTCGGTCAGCTTCTCGCTCAGTCCGGACAGGCCGTTCAGCATGCCCAGCGCGAAGCCGATCCCGCCGCCGACGGCAAAGCCGGCGAAAGCGCGCCAGGTGCTGATTTCGATGTCGCGCAGCAACTCGCCGCTGCGCAGGACGCGCCAGAACGCCTCCGCCACGGCTGTCGGGGCCGGCATGATCTGATCGCGCAGCACGCCGAACTGCGAGGCCGCCTGCCAGGCCAGAAGGATCACAACGGGTACGACCCACGGCAGCGCGCGCTTCATCGGGTGGTTTTCCTTTCAGGGGAGTTGCGCTTCGCTTCATCGTGCCGGCGCAGCAAGCCCTGGAGAAGGCCGCCGCTATGACGATTAGTCACCACGGTCATGCGGCCTGCCTCAAACGCTTGCGCGCCAAACGATGTCGGAAACCTTGACGTCCACCGGCACCAGGCCGAGCGCCCGGAACCGGTCCGCAACCTTCTGCTGGCTGGCAGTGATCGCATCATCCATCCGCAGCACCCGGAACGGATCCTGCGCCAGCCCGCGCGACCACACGTCCGGCGCGATCCCCGTGGCCGTGCCCAGGATACCGGCAACCTCCTCGCGATGACCTTTCGCGTACGCGCCCGCGGTGGTGAAGGCTTCAAGCACCGCCGAGGTCAGCGCGGGGTTCGCCCGCACGAACGGGCCATTGCCGAGGAAGAAGGAGTACTGCTGGCCGATCTCGGTGTTGGTCGTCAGCGTGCGCACGCCGGGCCGTGTGTTGAACAGCGAGGCATACGGCTCCCAGATGCTCCAGGCGTCGATCGAGCCGCGCTCGAACGCGGCGCCGGCATCGGCCGGACCGAGGTAGATCGGTTCGATCTCATCGTAGCGGAGGCCGGCTTTCTCCAGCACCAGCAGGGCGAAGTGGTGTGCCGAGGACCCGCGCCCGAACGCCAGTTTCTTGCCCTTCAGGTCGGCCAGTGTGGTGATCTTCGATCCGGGTGGCAGCAGGACCGACTGCGGCGGCCCAAGCTCCGCCCCGATATACAGCAGGTCCGCGTGCGCGGCCTGGGCAAACACCGGCGGGGTGTCGCCGACGGCGCCGACATCGATGCTGCCGACACGCATGGCTTCGAGCATCGGCGGCCCGAACTGGAACTCGATCCACTCGACCGAGTAGCCCTTCGGCCCGAGCGCCGTTTCCAGGGCCTTGATGGCCTTGGCGGACATCAGCAGGCCTTCGCCCTTCTGAAAGCCGACCTTCAGGGTCTTGGACTCAGCCGCACTCGCGTTCCGCAACGCTGGCAGCAACGACAGGCCAGCGGCCAGGGCGTGACGCCTGCTCAAACTCATATGTATGGATCCCTCTTTACCAATCGACGTCCAGGCCCAGCAGGCCGAGGATCTCGCGCCGCAAGTCCGTCAGGCCGGCATCGCCGCGATGCCGCGGGAACGGCTGGTCGATCGTGATGTCCGCCACGATGGACGCCGGACGATCGCTCAGCACGACGACGCGGTTCGCCATGAACAACGCCTCGTCCACGTCGTGCGTCACCAGCAGCGCGGTGAAGCCGCTGCGCTGCCAGAGCGAAACCAGCTCCTTCTGCATCGACACGCGGGTCATCGAGTCGAGCTTGCCCAACGGCTCATCCAACAGCAACAGCTTGGGATCGTTGACCAGCGCACGGGCCAGCGAGACGCGCTGCGCCATGCCGCCGGACAGTTGGTGCGGATAGGCGGTGGCGAAATGCGTCAGTCCGACAAGCTGCAACGCCTCATCCACACGGTGCCCCTGGCTGCGCAGCAGGCCGCGTGCCTCCAGGCCGAGCGACACGTTCGCCCGCACGGTGCGCCAAGGATATAAAGTCGGGTCCTGGAACATCACCACCCGCGACGGGTCGGGGCGGGTGATTTCCACGCCATCCGCCTTCACCGATCCCACCGTCGGTGGCTCGAGGCCCGCGACCAGACGCAGCAGGGTTGACTTGCCGCAGCCGGAGGGTCCGAGCAGCGCCACCAGTTCGCCCGGTGCGACCTGCAGCGAAATGCGGCTCAGGACGGGAAGAAACTTCCCGTCCAGGTCGAAGCGATGGCTGACATCGCGGACGTCGATGGCGGCGCCGGCGAGAACCGGCGCCTCCGCGAGATTGCCTACCATTGCACCAGTCCTTTTTGCCAGGCGAGCAGCCGGTCACGCAGGCGAAACAGCACGGTGATCAAGCCCGTGCACATCAGCGCCATGACCAGCAGCGCCGCATACATGTTCGCGTAAGCCGCCCAGCCCTGGGCCCATTGCAGGTACCAGCCGAGGCCGGACTTCACGCCCATCATCTCGGCCACGACCAGCACGGAGAACGAGGAGCCAAGGCCCATGAACAACCCGACGAACACCGACGGCATGGCGGCGGGGATGGCGACCTTGGTGATCAGGAAGCGCTGGTTGGCGCCCATGGTTCGGGCGACGTCGTAATACGCCTTGTTCACCCCGGCGACGCCGGACCAGGTCAGCACCGTCACCGGGAAGCCGGTGGCCAGGGCGATCAGGAACTCGCTGGCGCTGTGGCTAGAGGGGAAAGCAAAGAAGGCCAGCGGCAGCCAGGCGGTGGCCGGCAGCGGGCCAATCAGCCTGAGCACCGGATGCGCCCAGTAGCCGACAGCCTTCGACCAGCCGACGGCCGCTCCGAAGATGAAGCCGACGATCGCGCCGATGGTGTAGCCCTCGGCCAGCAGCAGCACGCTGTGCCAGACGCTGTCCCACAAGCGCGGATAGTCGTCGGTGAAGACTTCCAGCAGAGCCTGCGGCGAGGCAAAGAACGGCCTGGGCAAAATGGTGTATTTCGCGGTGACCAGCTCCCACGCGGCCAGCACCACCGAGATCAGCACCAGCCAGGCGCCTTGCTCGCGCAGCTTCGAGGGCAGCGTGAAGCGGAACAGCCGCTCCGCCAGCGTGGCGACCAACAGCAGCGCGGCAATGCCGCCGGCAATCTGTGCCAGCAGGTCCGTGCGCTCGAAATCGTCGATATCGGGCAGCATCTGTATGACGACAGCGGCCAGGGCCCAGGTCGCCGCGGCTGCGAGGCCGACGTGCCAGAACCCTGCACGCACATCCTCTACCGGCGGGAAGTCGGCATACGAGCGGTCGGCCTCGACCGAACTAGCTGAGGACATCGGCATACACCTTCGCTGAGAATTTTTCGGAGTTGGTGCCTGGCTTGATCACGGAGATGCCCTTGAGCTCGTCCGTATACAAGGCGAGTTCCTGGCGCAGATCGGCGCCGACGGGGTGGTGGCCATGAGTGTGGCTGCGCAGCATGGCGATCAACTGGTCCGGTTTGGCCGAGGGCGCATAGGGCGCGTAAATGGCGGCGGCCTCGACCGGGTTGCTGGCGACGAAATCCTGTGCTTCCAGGATCGCCTCGGTCAGGGCGGCGGCGGCGGGACGGTCGTCGCGGATCAGGCTGCCGCGCACGCCAAGGACGCAACAAGACCGATGGGCGTATTCGGCATCGAGGTTGTTCGCGACCTCGAACAGGTCATAGCGGTCCTTCAGTACCCAGATCAGCGGATCGCTGCCGGTAAAGGCCTGGACCTCGCCCTTGTTCAACGCGATGGGCAGCAAATCGGCCGGGTAAACCTTCCAGTCCACGTCCCTCACCGGATCGATTCCCAGCTTCGCCAACCGGATCGCGAAGAAATTCTTGTCCGGCGACCCGAGATCGGCGACGCCGATGGTCTTGCCCTTCAGATCCTGCAGCTTGGTCACCCCGGCGCCGGAGGCCGCCATCAGACGCATGCAGCCGCCGTGAATGCCGGTGGTGATGCGGACGTCGAACCCCTGTTCCAGCGGCTTCAGCCAGCGCAGCGCCATGCCAACGCCGGAATCCGCCTTGCCGGTGGCGATCGCCTCCAGCAACTGATCGGTTGAGCCGCCGAAATTGATCAGCTCCACGTCCAGGTTGCGCTTGGCGAAGTAGCCCTTGCTCAGCGCCGTAGGGACGCCAACGGTACAGAGCGCATTGGCGTTCCAGGTGAGCTTGAGCGAGCGCTTCTGGCTCACCACGGTCACCGGGATCGTCGCCG
Source organism: uncultured Rhodopila sp. (assembly GCF_903944925.1). Lineage (GTDB taxonomy): Bacteria > Pseudomonadota > Alphaproteobacteria > Acetobacterales > Acetobacteraceae > Rhodopila. Next base: position 159,870 of record NZ_CAJATU010000199.1, read on the forward strand.
CCTTGCAAATCGGCGGTGCAGCAAGGTCGGACGGCATCGCGAGCCGGTTGCCGGCAAATCCGCGGGAGGCGATCAGGCCCAGCGGCGCGGCGACAGCAGCCGTACGCAGCAGCCCGCGGCGAGAAACCGGCAAACAAGACATATACCTAAATCCTTTCAGTCAGTAGGCGTGCGAGACGCAGGGAGAGCCGACGCGCCCGCCAAGGTAGATACGCCGCGCCAGACGCTGCACGTCCGCCAGCGTCGGCCAGATCGATCCATCCAGATCATCGAGCCTCATGTCGGTTGCGATAAAACGGTAGCCCTTATCCAGGCGCACTGCGGCGCCGACGAAGGCTCCGTCGATGTCGATAACGTGGGACTGCAACATGGCGGGTTCTTTCAGGATCGCGGGTCAGTGGAAGGCAGGCGGCAATGCTGTTTCGAACGCGCGCCGACAACACATCCGCGCGCCGCACACACTCGCGCCGAACATGGTCCGGCGGGGGTTGGACGGGGTTGCTGCGGTGTGATCCATCTGACAAATCTCCTGACGCGGCGGGCCTGGAACCGGCCGCGCACTCCATAAGAGGATATTTTTTCGCCCAAGTGCAATATCGGAGTCGAATAAAGATTTTTCTCCTAATTTACTGGATTAAAGGAGTATCAACCTCCTGTTTTCCGCCTTATGGCGAAAAGTCAAACGCCCTTCGGCTTGCCGCGCCGCGCGTCCCCTGCTCCTATCCGAGCAGCAGAGAACCGGAGCGCGTGGTGTGGACCAGACCATCCTGATCGCCGGCGCGGGGCATGCAGGCGGTTCGGCCGCCGCCATGTTGCGCCAACTCGGCTGGCAGGGGCCGATCACGCTGATCGGGGACGAGCCGGTTTTGCCGTATCAGCGCCCGCCGCTGTCGAAGGCATGGCTGACGGGGGACGAAACCGCGGAAAGCGTGGCGCTGAGACCCGCCGGCTTCTATGCGGCGGCGGGAATCGGATTGCGACCCGGGTCGCGCGTCACCGGCATCGACCGCGCCGCCAGGACCGTCGCCCTGTCCGATAGCGAGGTGCTTCCCTACGATATCCTGATCCTGGCGCTCGGCGCCCGCCCGCGGCGCCTGCCGGTGCCCGGCGCGCCGCTGGAATTGCGATCCGTCTCCGATGCGGATCGCCTGAAGGCGGTGCTTCGCCCCGGGACGCAACTCGTCATCGTCGGTGGCGGCTTTATCGGCCTTGAGGTGGCGGCGTCGGCACGCGCGCTCGGGGTGGACGTCACGGTCATCGAGCGCGAGGACCGCGTATTGGCCCGCGTCGCCTGCCCTCTGCTGTCGGATTTCTTCCAGTCCCATCACCAGGCCCGGGGCGTCCGGATCGTCACCGGCGCGGAGGTCGCCGCGTTCGAGGACACCGGCGTTCGCCTGCGCGACGGGCGGCGCATCGCTTGTGACTCGATTCTGGCCGCCACTGGCGCCGTCCCCAACGACGAGCTTGCCCGCGCCGCCGGACTGGCTTGCGAGAACGGCGTCATCGTCGATCTGGCGGCCCGCACGGATGACCCCGCGATCTTCGCCATCGGCGATTGCACCCGCCGCCCGCTGCCGCTGTACGGGCGGATGGGCCGGCTGGAGAGCGTGCCGAACGCCCTGGAGCAGGCCAAGCAAGCCGCCGGGTTGATCTGCGGCAAGCCGCCGCCCGCGCCGGAGGTGCCGTGGTTCTGGTCCGACCAGTACGACCTGCGGCTGCAAATCGCCGGCCTGCCATTCGACGCAACCGCGGTCGCGGTCCGCGGCGACATCGCCGCCGGGAAATTCGCCCTGTTTCACCTGGCGCCGGACGGCACGGTCCAGGCGGTGGAGGCGGTCAATGCCGCCACGGAATTCATGGGCGGTCGGCGCATCATCCTGCGGCGCAAGCAGCTCACTCGCGCCCGTATAGAAGATATGTCAATTTCGATGCAGGAACTCGCAGCGTAAACCGGCCGTGATCAAGAAGGGACGTTCGAATGCCAAGGATAACGTATATCGAATACAACGGAACACGGCACCCGATCGATGTTGCTGTTGGCAAATCCGTGATGCAGGGCGCCGTGGACAACAACGTCCCCGGCATCGATGCCGATTGCGGCGGCGAATGTGCCTGCGCCACGTGCCACGTTTATATAGATGCGGCCTGGCTGGACCGTATCGGCCGGCCGCCGGCCAAGTCGCAGGAAGCCAGCATGCTGAGCTTTGCCGCCGTGACACGGCCGGATTCGCGTTTGTCCTGCCAGATCGAGGTGACCGAGGCGTTGGATGGCCTCGTCGTCCGCATGCCCGAGGGCCAGCATTAAACGGCAATTTCGTAAATTAAAAGAAATGGAATGGCGCTAAGTATGGGGAAAACCGTCCCAAAGTATCCACTACGTTGCGGACAATGTTTGGTTGTAATTCTGTCCGTCCCCTGCAACCGTAATGCGGATTCGATTGAGAATTCGAACCGGTCGATTATAGATCGTCCGCGGCCCGCGCCATCATCCATTGTTCGCTTTTGGTTTCCGCAGGCGTGCCGGCAACGGGCGCCCGACCTGCGATTCAATTTTTTGTGGGAGGAGATCCCGGCGCGCTTGTCTGTGATCGAACTGATCGAGCAGCCGAAGCGTATCTACTCCAACCGCATCCACGGCATCGATGACATGAAATTACGGGTCCCGGAATGATTGAGCCGCTTGACAGCGATATTCTGCCGTCCGGTGTGCGCTCTCGCTTCATCCCGAACGTGAACGGCTTGCGGATGCACATTCTGGAGGCCGGGTTCGAACATGCCGGGCGGCCTTGCGTGCTGCTGCTGCATGGCTTTCCGGAGCTTGCCTACTCCTGGCGGAAGATCATGCCCGCGCTGGCCGAGGCCGGCTTCCACGTCGTCGCGCCGGATCAGCGTGGCTACGGCCGTACCACGGGCTGGGACCCGGACTATGACGGCGATTTGCCATCCTTTCGCATGATGAACCTGGTGCGGGACATTGTCGGATTGATCGTCGCGCTCAGACTGCCTTTCGTCACCGCCGTCGTCGGACATGATTTTGGATCTCCGGTCGCGGCCTGGTGCGCGCTGTTGCGGCCGGATCTGTTTCGCACGGTCACGTTAATGAGCGCGCCTTTTGCCGGCCCCCCGGCCCTTGGCGCAGCCGACCCTGGCGCCGATCCCATCCACCGTGCGATGGCGGCGCTCGATCGGCCGCGCAAACATTATCAGTGGTATTACGCGACGCGCGCAGCCAACAGCGACATGACAGGGTGCCCGCAGGGCCTGCACGCGTTTCTGCGCGCCTATTACCATTACAAAAGTGCGGATTGGCCCGGCAACCGGCCGGAACCCCTGAAAGCCTGGACCGCGACCGAGCTGGCGCGCCTGCCGGCCTATTATGTCATGGACCTGGACCGGAACATGGCGGAGACGGTGGCCGTTGAGATGCCCTCGCCCGCGGAGATCGATGCCTGCGCCTGGCTGCCCGATCGCGAGTTGCGTGTCTACAGCGGTGAATACCGCCGTACTGGTTTTCAGGGCGGTCTACAGTGGTACAGATGCCGCACCGAAGGCGTCGGCTACAGGGAATCGGAGATATTCTGTGGCCGCAAGATAGAGGTTCCATCTATGTTCATTGCCGGAGCCATGGATTGGGGAATTTATCAGACGCCCGGGGCGCTGGAGAACATGGAGTCGGTCGCATGTTCACGCATGAACGGCTGTCATTTGGTCGACCGGGCGGGGCATTGGGTGCAACAGGAACAACCTGCGGAAGTCATAAGACTTTTGCTGGATTTTCTGTGCGCTGGCTGATTACGCCATGACGCATGGCGGTTGTGTGATTAACTGTCGCAGTCTGGAACAGAACCTCGAGTGGATTAATTGCGACCGATAGCGCATCGTTCCGCTTTCGTCGGTCCGTTTCGAGGCCAATCTGGACTTGCACAGAAGTCACGTTTATTCGATGGAAGGTCATTTAGTTGTTTGGATTGGCAACGTGTCACGCAATCTCGATTTTTGTGGACGTGTTTTCGCTTGGTTGTATAGGGGTGCAGTTCCACTCGCCGCGCTAGGTCTGGCGAATACCGGAACGTTTTGGTGTTCTCAAGTACACGCAGAGTTTGGTTTCGTTCCCCGTCCAACCCGGGATAACGTGCGCTTGTCGGCTGAGCTTTCTGTCCGGCGGGTCCGTGAAGTGCTTATTCGGCGAACGTCCAGACGACCATCACCATGCCACTTTGTGGGTGTTTCAGCCGCGGCAAGACGCCGCCGGCCTGTCGGTTCGTGGCGGGCTCGCAATGGCTACTGAGTGCTCAACAGGAACGGGAACAGGCTGATGCCAAGTGTGGCTGAAACGGATATGGCCATCGATATCGTCACGTCGAGCACCAGGGTTGCGGGCGCCCCCGACACCCCCGCGCACGCCTTTTTGCCGCGCCCCCGCCTCGCAATGCGCACGCTCGGACTGATCGCGTCGGATGCCCTGGTAACCGTCTGCATGGGCCTGTTTTGCTATGGTCTGTACCACCCGTTGCGCGCCTTGCCAGGGACCTCGATCCTGATCCCGCTGGCCTGCCTGACGGTTTGCGTCAACCTCAGCTTCTTCGAGCGCGGTCTCTATGCCCCGGCCGACGTGATCAGCCGGCAGTTGAACGGGCGCAGGCTGATTTTGGCCTGGGTCCAGGCCGTCGCCGTCGGCACGCTACTGACATTTTGCATCGCCTCGATCTCCGGCGCTCCCGTGCTCAATGAGATGACTGAGACACTGGCCGGCCCGTGGGTGCCGACATTGCTGGTCGCCGGGTTTGGCGGCATGCTGACGGCTCGCTGCCTTCGCATCCGCGCCTACGGCGGCCGGGTCCCGGTGAACCGCACCGTGATCATCGGGGAGCATGAATCGATCCGGGATCTTCTGGCGCGCATTGGCGACAGCGCCCAGCGTACCTTCGATGTCGTCGGGGTAGTGGAACATGGCGTGCCCGCGCCCGATGTGGCCGAGCCGACGGTACGGCGCAGCTTCCGCGGGCTGCCGCTGTTCAGTGGAATCGACGCGCTGGAGCGGATGATCCGCCAGGACGCGGTTGACACGGTCCTGGTTGCCCTTCCCTGGTCCGAGGGCGAGCGGGCCCAGGCGATCATCCGGCGCATTTCCATGGCGCCGATCGATGTTTATATCTATGCAGGAATGGATTGCGCGAGCACACCGCTGCGCGGCGTCGGGGCGGCCTCCAACCTGCCTTTGCTGATGGCGTGCAACCGGCCGATCAACGGCTGGCGCGCCAGCATCAAGCGCGGCGAAGACATCCTGTTCTCGCTGGGCCTTCTGACATTCATTTCGCCTGTGATGGTGGCGATCGCGATTGCGATCAAGTTTACGTCACAAGGCCCGGTTTTCTTCCGGCAGCGGCGGGTGGGCTATAACAACCGCGTCATCGAGGTATTGAAGTTTCGCTCGATGTATATGCACCTCTCCGATGCGGATGCGACACAGCAAACGTTCCGCGGTGACAAGCGTGTCACGCCGCTTGGAGCGTGGTTGCGCCGGACCAGCCTGGACGAGTTGCCGCAGCTCCTTAACGTATTGAAAGGCGACATGTCGCTGGTCGGCCCGCGGCCGCACGCTCTGGCGACGACGGCAGGCGGTCTTGCGCTGGAAGAGGCCGTTCCGGTGTATTCCTCACGCCACCGAGTCAAGCCCGGAATAACCGGCTGGGCGCAGGTTAACGGTTATCGTGGCGCCCTGGACACTGTTGACAAGATTGTTCATCGGGTCAATCACGACCTCTATTACATCGAAAATTGGTCTCTTGGTCTCGATATCAAAATATTGTGGCAGACGGTCAGGCTGGTTTTTGCCGATGACAATGCGTTTTGATTTCGCGGACCTTGCGAACTGCCGTAATTTAACGGCCTGAACCTTCGGCTTACAGCGTGACATCTGGCGCGGTCATTTCGATTGAGGCCGGGATCTGGATTTTGGAGATGCCCTCGTGAACAGGCTATCGACCCCCGAACTGACCATCCTTCGCAAGAACGCGCCAGTCACTGGCCCGGGCGAAGACCATGCCGTCGCTCCGGTCCGTATTGGAATCGGCGCGATATCCCGCCACCACCCGTCTTTCGTACAACTTTACTACGCGATCGAGGCGCGGCGGACAAGCGCGATGCCACTGGTCGTGCAGTTCACCTCGCCGACACCCGAAACCGGAGCGAGCACGATTGCTTCAGGCTATGCCCGGGTCGCCGCCGACGATTGCGCGCAGCCGGTGCTCTATATCGATTGCAACGGCTCGCCAACGAAGGCGCCAAAGCAGAAAACTGAATCACCGATACCGACGCTGTTTGACGCGATGCGCCGCGGGTTGCCGCTGTCCGACGCCCTGACCCCGGCGCGGGACGCCAAGAACCTGCTCTGGGCGCGGCTGGGCCCGGGGGAGCGTCCACTGATGGCCCTCGGCGGCGATCGCCTGCAGTCCATGCTGGACATGCTGCGCGCCAACCATCCGGTGATCGTCCTGGACACCCCGCCGACGGAAGCGCCGGAATCCGCGGCAGTTTCGCGCTACTGCGACGGTTCCGTGCTGGTCGTTGCCGCCGGACGCACCAAGCAGTGGGAAATCGAAAGCGCAAAGGCGCTGCTCGAACGTCTGGGCGGCCAGACGGTGGGCGTGGTGCTCAACCGGGAGCGGAGCGTCCTGCCGCGCTGGATGGGCCGGCGCTGAAATGAAATCCGCTTCGGAAATGTCGGCCAGGTGGGTGCAGGAGAACCTCTTGCTTCAGACGCGCAGGTCGCCGGTGGTCGTCGTGCTGGCAGGGATCGACCCGTCGCTGATCGTCGAGGCCGCGCTCACCGACACGGCGCTGGCCGAGGCGGTCGTCCTGCGGTTCGAACCAGGTTGCTCAGCACCGTGCGACGCGGTGCTGTGGCGCCTGGAGACAGCGTCCGGTCACAGCCTCAACAAGCCCGGCTTGCTGAACCGCCATTGGCACCGGCGGCCATACGCGATCACCGTACGGCTGGTGCAATACCTTCCCGGCAGTTCCAGCGCCGACATCCTTGATGAGGGCACCATCGGCACCCGCGGGCCCCGTGCGGCTTTCCTCTCGGCAGTCGATCGCCTGGCGATGCGGTTTGTCCGTGATGCTGCTCTCGGACGTGCCCGCGGCCCGTCGGCGTCGCAACCGGCCGCGGCTGCCCGCGGCCTGCCGGGCTGGCTGAACCATGTCCGGGCCTCCTGGCACGACAGGGTGATGACGGAGTGGTGGAGCCTCGGGACGACGACCGTATCGCTGCGGCAACTGGTTAGCGGCGGCGGCCTGGATGAGATCAGATGGTATTCGCCGGAGGTTGGCCGCAGTTATCTGGCTGATCCGTTTCCCTGGCCCGGCACCGGCCGCATTCTCTGCGAAGACATGCCGCTGACCGACGGTGTCGGCCGCATCGTCGCGGTTTCGGAGGCCGGCGGCACGCTGTCCGAGCCGGACTCGATCCTGGAGGATGGATTCCACCACTCCTATCCCTGCACATTGCAGGACGGCGACACGGTGTATTGCGTGCCGGAAACGACGCAGCGGGGCGAAACGCGCATCCATCGGCTCCAGGACGACGGAACGCTGATCCCGGTCTGTGACGTCGCACCGCATGCCCGGCTGGCGGATCCCACCCTGTTCCGCTGGAACGGGCGGTACTGGCTCGGCTGTACCGACCTGGACCTGGGCAACCACGACAACCTCTGCCTGCTCCACGCCGCGGCACCGGCCGGCCCGTGGGAGCCGCATGCGCGTTGGCCCGTGAAGGTCGATGTGCGCGGCGCCCGCTCCGCCGGTATGCTGTTCAGCGCCGGCGGGCGGCTGTATCGCCCTGGTCAGGATTGTGCAGCGACCTATGGCGCCGCGGTCGCGCTCCATGAAGTTACCACGCTCACTGCAACGGAATTTCGTGAGTCGCTGATCACCGTGTTACGGCCGGATCGAACCGGTCCTTTCCCGCATGGACTGCACACGCTGGTGCATGACGGCGACCGTTTTTGGGTGGACGGAAAACGCTTTGTCCTGGATGCCGGGCGGCTTTGGCACAAGTTGGCAGGCCGCGCGTCCCGCATGGTTTCGAGAACAGAGGTGGGCTGAACATGTCCGGAATGGTTGCCGTATCAGCCGCCAAACCCCTCACCGGGGTTGGCACATCCGGCCGCACGGCCAGCGGCGGAAGCCGTGCCATGTCTGTGGCGATCTATCTGCACGACCTGTCCGGCGGCGGGGCCGAGCGTCAAAGCCTGATCATCGCCGAGGAGTTTCGCCGCCACGGCGTCGATGTAACTCTGGTCGTTCACCGGCTGCGCGGCCAGTTGCTGGACCAGGTGCCCGCCGGACTGCGGGTGATCGACCTCGCGAGTTCACGCACATTGCAGGACGTGCCCCGCCTGGCGCGCTTCCTGCGCCGCGAACAACCCGACATACTGGTGGCCAACGTAGACCTTAACAACGTCGCCGCCTTGCTGGCCAAGGGTCTCGCCTTCTCCCGGACCAAAGTCGTCATCTGCCAGCACAACCCGATCTCCGCCGGTTACCTGAAGTCCGAGAACTGGCTGTACAGGTATGTCGGCACCTCCTATAAGGCGCTGGGGCCGCTGATCGACCGTGCGGTGGCGGTATCCTGCGGCGTCGCCGAAGAACTCTTCACCTTGGCCTCGGTGCCGAGGGACCGGATCCTGACCATCAACAATCCTGTTGTCGGGCCCGACTTTCAGGACCGCTGCGATGAGGTCATCGAGCATCCCTGGTTCAACCAGCCGGATCGGCCGGTGTTCGTGACGGCGGGGCGGCTTGTTGCGCAGAAAGATCACGAAAGCATGCTGCGCGCCCTGGCGATTCATCGCCGGACGTTCGACAGCCGCCTGATCCTGCTCGGCACCGGGCCGCTGCTAAGCCATCTGAAGTCCGTGGTGGCGGAACTGGGCTTGACCGACGCAGTCGACTTTGCCGGCTTTCATGCCAATGCGCTGCCCTTTTTCCGCCAGGCCGATGCCTTCCTGCTAAGCTCGCGCGGCGAAGGATTTGGCAATGTCCTGGTCGAGGCCATGGGCTGCGGGACGCCCGTCATCTCAACTCGTTGTGAGCATGGACCCAAGGAAATCCTGGCGCATGGGCATTACGGCGTGCTCGTCGAGCCGGGCAATGCCGAGGCCCTGGCTGCCGCAATGAATGGCGTGACGACATTGCGTGAGCGGTTTCCCGCCGACATGCTCCGGCAGCGAGCGAATGAATTCAGCTATGCCGCATGCGCCTCGCGCTACATGGCGCTCTTCTCCGTGTTGGCGCCCAACCGCGCCCGGGCGGCATGACCATGCGGACTCCGAAGCGCCCGTTCGGGCTCAACCTCAGCAAAGACTCCGCCCGGGACATCGCTCGTGCCGCAACCCGCCATCGGCGGCGTCCGGAGGATGGTGTCGGTCTCGTCGTCACGCCGAACATCGATCACATCGCCATTATCCGCCGATCGGCCGAAATGGCGCAGGCTTACAGGAATGCAGCGCGTATCGTCTGCGACGGCTGGCCGGTGCAGCTTTATGCCAGACTGTGCGGGGCGCGCCTGGCGCGCGTGACCGGATGCGAGATCACCTCTGAACTGCTGCGCATGGCCCCCTATGCGCCATGGCATCGATTTTTCTTCATCGTTGACACCGAAACGACCGCGCAGGCCGTGCGGGACTGGGCGCTCCGCAATAACCTGACGGGTGCATGCGCGACGCTTATTCCGGCGTTCGGGTTCGAAAAGGATGCCGCTTTCTGCGCGACGATGGCGCAAACGATCGCGGCGCATGGCACCACCGTGCTGATCATGGCTGTCGGCGCGCCGCGCAGCGAGATCTTCGTCGATCAGCACCGCGCGCTGCTGCCGCCCTGCTGGGCCTTCTGCGTCGGCCAGGCGGTTAAAATTGAGCTGGGCCTTGTGCAGCGTGCCTCCTCCGGGTGGCAATCGGTCGGCCTGGAATGGCTCTGGCGATTGATTCAGGAACCCTCGCGACTGGCCAAACGATACGCAACGGCATCAGTCGGATTTTCGGCAGCCGTCATCGAGGACCAGTTACGCGGCGGCTTGCGCACGATTGGAAGCCGCCAATGATCCGGGCGCTGCGCACCCTGGCGCCGATGCGGTTGACGGATGTCCGCTCGGCTTCGGGCAATGTCAGGCTTCGCAGGGCGGCGTTCTCGCTCGCCCTGCTTGGGGTGATCCTGGAATTCGCCCTGTCCGGGAATACGCTTGAAAACCTCGGCATCGATTACGCCAGCCCCGGCGGCAATCCGATCATCAAGCTGCATCCCGCCACCTATCTGGCGGCCATCGGCTGTTTCATGGTGCTGTTCCTGACGAAGCCGTCAGGCTCCGGTGTTGTCAGATTCTTTCGCGCAACCCCGGCCCTGTCCGCATTTACCTTCATGATGCTGTTCTGTGCTTTCTACTCGATCGCAAATGTAGGCTTCAGCGGCGCGGCGGTCTACGTTGAAAGCTATCTGGCGCCCGCGATGCTCTGGGTTGCTCTCGATGCCGGAACGGATCGGCAGAAGCGAACCCTGGCCTGGTGGATCGTTGGCTTCTGTGTTCTCAGCATCATCATCTCCATCGGTGAGGGCGCGACGCAAACACACCTGATCCCGCTGCACATCGACGATACCGTCAACAAGGCATTTGCCGACGATGTCGAGGATTTCCGTGGCGATGGCTTGTTCTCACATCCGCTGACCGCGGCGGGAATTACGTCGATGGCCACGTTCATGCTGTTACGCATGCGGATGAACGGCCTGTTGAAAGGCGTCCTCTTCACGACGTTCCTCATTGGCCTGCTGAGCTTTGGCGGCCGGGCGGCGTTGCTGACGACGATCGTCATCGTCGTCCTCGCTGCTGGCTTTGAACTTCTGCGCGGCATGGTCCGTCGCGACCTGAGCATGGGATTTGTCGGTGCCATAGCGGCGGCGTTGGTGATCTTGCCGCCCCTGATGATCGTCCTGGTGACCAGCACGGACATCGGCGAACGAATCATCACCCATATGTATTTCGATGACAGTGCCCAGGTCCGCAACCTGCAGTGGCTGGTGCTGAATCATCTCAATCTGAACGACGTGCTGTTCGGTGTGTCGCCGGATCGCCTTGAGATGATGAAGTACCAGATTGGGCTCGGTGGCGCGACGACTGACATCGAGAACTTTTGGTTGCTGATGTTTCTCAACCTCGGCGCCATCGGCTTCGCCGTCTATGTCGTCGCGCTGGGGCTTTTCATCCTGCATCTCGGCCGGACCGCCAACCACCCGCTCGGTTGGATGTTGTTGATATCTGCCATTGTCATCGCCTCGACGAGCAATTCGCTCGGCCGGAAAAGTACTGATCTGTTCTTTGCGACCGCCTGCATCATTGCCATGACCGGCTATCCGAAAACCGCTTCGGCCCGCACCGGGACGATCAGCCGCGAGCAGCCAATCGGCTTGCGGACGAACCAACGCCAGGGCCTGCGACCCACTCCCGTGAAACTGCTTGGAAGCAAATCATGAACGAAGCACTCGCCTTGCCGCCTCGTCTGGTCATGCGCGACCTGATGCTGACCGCGTTCACCCAAAAAGGCCGGGTGTTCCTGATCACCTTCTGCGTCATGGCGCTCAGTGTCGCCATCGCCGTGATGGTCCAACCCGACTACAAGGCGAAGTCGAGCCTGCTCGTGCTGATTGGCAACGAGCATTCGTTACGTCCCATCGCCGGTCAGCAGATGCTCAGCACGGGCGGCGTCGACCCCGAGCAGGTGCTGCGCACGGAAGCCAGCATCATCGGTAGCGACGATCTGCATCGCACGGTCATTCGCGAAATCGGGATCGGAAATCTCTTTCCGAAACTGATGCAGAAGCCGAGCGCGTTCGAGCAATGGCTGACGGACGTCAAGACATTCGTCACCGACAGCCTCGGCTTGACCGAAAAGAGCACCGACACGGGCGCGTCCGATCCGATGTCGAAGGCGGTCGAGATCTTTGCGCGCAACCTTACGGTCACCGTGGACAAGAAATCGAGCGTCATCGGACTGGATTTCACCAACCCCAACAAGACGCTGTCGGCCGAAGCGTTGCGCGTCCTTGAGGCCCAGTACCTCGATCTGCGGGCAAAACTGTATGGCGACGTGCAGGCGCCGATCGTCCAGGTGCAGCAGGATGCTGTCGGCAAGCAGCTTGCGGCGGCGGACGCCGCATTGCAGACCTTCAAGCAGCAGCACGACATCAGCAACTTCAGTGAGCGCAGGGCGATCCTGCTGAAGCAGCAGGGCGAGCTTGAAACGGCGCTGACGAAGTCGGAAAGCACGATCGCCGAGCAGACCGCGCGGCTGACGCAACTGACCGCACAGCTTGCCTCGGTGGCCGGCAGCAAGAAGGGCGCCCCGAACGCCGCGGCCGCGCTCCAGGGCATGGTTTCGGCCTACCAGAAGCGGCAGGAGGATGCCGCTACGCAATATCGCGGCTCGCCTGCCGTCGATGAAGCCCGCCGGCAGATGCTGGAGCGTGAAACCGATATCGCCCGCATGCAGGCCACGCAGGCTTACGGCGTGCAAACCGACCGCAACAAGACCGAAGCCGATCTGCGCGCCAGCCTGGCCGGTCACGACGCGATCTCGGCGCAATTGGCGGCGCTCAACAAGCAGGTTGGCGATCTCGATGCGGAAGAGCTGCAACTCCATCAGCTGGAGCGCAACCGCGCCATTCTCGAAGACAACTTCAAGGCCGTTTCGAAAATCCTGGACGAGCGGCAGGTGGTGGAAACCGTCGAAGCCAACCGCGAATCTTCGGTGCGCGTCATCCAGCCGCCACGTATTCCGGCCCTGCCGCAACCGACGCGCCGGCTGATCCTGACGGCGGGCATCGTGGTCAGCATGTTGCTGTCGATTGCCTCGATCCTGATCTCCCACTTCTTCCGTGCCATCTACCTGCGGCCGGAAGCGCTGGAGATGGATACCGGCCTGACGGTGCTGGCATCGGTGCCGGAGATGCGGGCCATCGGCGGATCGTCCGGCTCGGTGCTGGTTGTTCCGGCCTGAGTGCAGCCTGATGGTCCAGCCCCGGCGTAACGACTTGCTGGGCGTCCAGGCCCTGCGCGCGATAGCGGCCCTTCTGGTGGTCGCCTACCACGCGGTGGAGCAATGGACGACCCGCATGCCGGACTACGGCCCCGGCCAGTATTGGCCGAATGGTTCAGCCGGGGTGGACATCTTCTTCGTGATCAGCGGCCTGGTGATGACGATCTCGGTGCAGCGAAATGCCGGGCGGGCTCATCCCGCCTGGACTTTCGCCAAGGACCGGATCATCCGCATCGTCCCGCTTTACTGGATCGTCACGACGGTCAAGATCGCCGCGGTTGCGGCGGTTCCGGCGCTGGTGTCGCGCACCAGCCTCGATCCGCTCTACGTCGCCGGGTCATATGCACTTCTGCCGCTCTACAAAGACTCCGTGCTGATCCCGCCGGTCCTGCCCGTGGGGTGGACGCTGACTTACGAGATGTTCTTCTACATCCTGGTCACGGTGGCCCTGGTGACGCGCGTTCCGCTCAGCCGCATCTCCGCGCCGGTGCTGATTGCAGTGATGGCGTATGCCGCCATCACCCGGTCGGACGGCTTCGCCAACACCATCGTCCTGGAGTTTCTGTTCGGAATCGCCATCGGCCACGCCGTTCCGCGCCTGCAATCGTTGCCGGCAGCGGTAAGCCTGGCAACCGGAGCGATCGCGTTTCTGCTGCTTGTTGCCGTTCCTGTCGGTGACGATCTCCTGCGGCCCATCACCTGGGGTGTTCCGGCTGCTGTTATCGTTGCCTCGGTCGTTTCGGCTGAAATGACGCTGCGGCATATGATTCCGCGGTGGCTGCTCGCCGCGGGCAACGCGTCCTACGCAACGTATCTGACGCATGGTTTCGTAGTTCCGGCCGTCTTTATCCTGTGTGCACGATCGATCGGTTTTGAACCCGCCGGCCTGGCCGCAACGATTATACTCAGCTTGTTCGTCAGCGCTGTTGCGGGGCAAATCACTCATTACGTTGTGGAACAACCGCTACTGCTCCGCCTGCGCACCAGGCGGCCTGTTTCAACACTTCCAGCACCCGGATAATTCATGCCCGATTCGATAGACTTTCCTCGGAAGCCGGTGCTGGTTCTTGGAGCATCAGGCTTCATCGGGGCGCGCGTGGTCGAAGCCCTGTCCGCCGGCACCTCGTACCAGCCGATTGCTGCATCCCGGCGCCCGAAACCGGGCGGTATCGTGCTTGATGCAACCAATCCCGCCGCCATGCGCGAAGCACTCCGAGGTGCGGCCCGCGTGGTGAACTGCGTCGCCGGCAGCAACGAGGCGATGGTGCGCTCCACGCAGGCGCTATGCGATGCCGCCCGGGGTCAGCCGCCGGGGCGGATCGTCCACCTCAGCAGCATGGCGGTTTACGGTTCCGCAAGCGGATCGGTCCGGGAGGATCACCCGGCCGTGCAACCCGTCAGCGGATACGGGCAGGCAAAAATCGCCTGCGAACAGATCATCGGTAAATACGTGCGCGATGGCGGCGATGCGGTCATGCTGCGGCCGACTTGCGTTTTCGGTCCGGGCAGCACGCAGTGGACCACGCGGCTGGCCCGGTTGTTGGAAGCGCGCCGCATCGGCGATCTGGGCTCCGCTGGCGACGGGTGCTGCAATCTGGCGTTCATCGACGACACGGTTGCGGCGATCGTTAACGCGCTCGATGCGGCGAACGTCGCGGGCCGGACCTTTAACGTCTCGAGCAGCGCGGAACTGACCTGGAACGAATTTCTGGTCCGCTTTGCCAGATCGCTGGGTGCCACGCCGGTAAAGCGGATCGTCCCGCGCATGCTCAAGCTGGAAACCAAGCTGCTGGCGCCGGCGCGCAAGATCGCCGGAAAGGTGCTGCGCGGTCCGGCCACCGAGGCGATCACGCCCTCGCTCGCCGCGCTTTGGGCGCAGGACATCCGTATCGACAGCGCCGCGGCGGTCGATGCACTGCGGATGCCGCAAACAACGCCGGACGCGATGATCGCTGCCGCGGTGCAATGGCTACACGGCGTCTCGCCCGCCACCCGGCCGGAGTTCGCACGATGAGCAACCGCCGCACCGTCTTCCTCGCCTGTCCGTACGGCCAAGTCGGCGGCGGCATGGGGAGTATCATGGCGTACCTGGCCTCGCTCAGGACGGACCCGTCAGGTCAGTTCGATCTCAAACCGCTTGAATCGCGTGGCGGCGGCCACATTGCCTGGTCGCCGGCTTTCCTGGCAGCGGCGGTCGGCCGGATCTTCGCTGAAGCCGCGCGCGGACGCCTGGCGGTGGTGCATCTGAACCTGGCCGAGCGTGGCAGCGTCTACCGCAAGGCGGCGCTTCTTGCCGCCACCAAGCTTGCCGGCGGCCGGGCTCTGTTGCACCTGCACGCCGCGCAGATCGTGCAGTTTCATGCCTCCATGGGACCCGGGGGCAAGCTGCTGCTGCGCTGGATGTTCCGCTCGGCGGATCATTGCGTGGTTCTCGGCGACGTTTGGCGCCGTTGGGTAGCCGACACGTTCGGGGTGAAGCCGAGCCGCATCAGCGTGGTCTATAACGGCGTCCCGGCTACCGAAGCGAAACAGCGCACGGTGCCGAACGACGGGAAGTTCCGCCTGCTGTTTGTCGGCAATCTGCTAGAGCGGAAGGGGGTGAAGGACCTGTTGCAGGCCTTCGCGGCGCCGTCGCTGCAGTCGCGCAACATCGAACTCACCATGGCCGGCGGCGGACCGGTCGAGCAATATCGCGGGATGGCGCAACAGCTCGGCATCGCCGAACGCGTCATCTTCACCGGTTGGGTCAGCCAGGATCAGGCCCGCGCGCTGATGGTCAACGCCGATGCCCTGATTTTGCCGGCCTACGATGAGGGCCTGCCGCTGGTGATTCTGGAGGCTCTGGCCTCTGCCACGCCGGTGATCTGCACCCCGGTCGGATCGATCCCGGAAGTGTTGGCGGATGGCGAAACCGCCTTGTTCGTTACGCCCGGCGATGAAGCCGGCATCGTCGCGGCGATTGCCAAACTGATGGACGATCCCGCCGTCGGCCGCACCATCGCCGCCGGTGGTTCGGCTTTGTATCAGCGGCTTTTTACCATGCAAGCGTTCGCACGCGCGGTCGGCTCGCTGTACGCGATGCTGACCCCGCGCGATGTCGCCGCGCCGGCATGGAAGCCGGTTCAGGAGGCACATGATGATCGACAGCGCTGACGATATTGTTCAGGACGCTACACTGCGCGCGAATATCTGCATCGTCGGCGGCGGTCCGGCGGGCATCACGCTCGCGATGGAACTGGCGCGGCTCGGGAAAAGCATCCTGCTGCTCGAATCCGGCGACCTTGCGCCGGCGGACGACGTGCAGACGCTGAACGAGGGCGAGGTTGCCGACGAAGCGCTGCACAGCCCGCCGGACAAGTATCGGCCCCGGGTGCTGGGCGGCGGAACCTCGATCTGGGGCGGACGCTGCGTGCCGTTCGACCCGATCGATTTTGAGGCGCGGCCCTGGATGGATCATTCCGGTTGGCCCATCGGCTTCAAGGAGATCGAACAATACTATCCGGCGGCGAACACGCTATGCGAAGCCGGCGACTACGAGTACGATGCAAGGCTGGCGGTCGCCGGCGGCATGCGGCCCGTCCTACGCGGCTTCGCGCCGTTGCATTTCGACGTCAACCGCATCGAGCGTTTCAGTTGCCCCACGCATTTTGGCGCGCGCTATCGCGATCGTCTGCGCGCCGATGGCAACATCCGGGTCCTGATCAAAGCGACCGTAACACGCTTGCGGACATCGCCCGATGGTGCGCGGATCGACGGGCTGGACGCGCAGAACCACAACGGCATCGGGTTCTCGGTTTCGGCTGATCAGTTTGTTCTGGCAATGGGCGGGATGGAAATTCCGCGTTTGCTGCTGACCTCCAACGACGTCCACTCACAGGGCATCGGCAACGCCAACGATCTCGTCGGGCGGTTCTACATGAGCCACATCGCCGGCACCGTCGGCAGCCTGCAGGTCAATGGCCCCCGCGACGCGGTGTGGCATGGCTACGATGTCGCCGCGGACGGCACCTATTGCCGCCGCCGGATCGCCTTGCGGCCGGAGGTGCAGGCAAGGCTCGGACTCGGCAATGCGGTGTTTCGCCTGCACCACCCGCGGATAACCGATCCGCGCCACCGCACCGGGCCGCTGTCGGCCATCTACCTGGGGCAATATTTCATCAGTTACGAATACGCCAAGCGGCTGGTCAGCGATTCCCCGCCAACGCTGGCGACGTGGCTGCGCCACGGCGTCAACGCGGCAACCGACCCGTTCTCGACGATGCGATTTCTCGCACACTGGGTGCGCGCCCGCACCCTGGCGGAACGAAAGTTCCCGTCGATCATCATCCGCCCGCGCACCAACCTGTTCAGCCTGGATTTTCACGCCGAACAGGTGCCCAATCCGGACAGTCGCATCACTCTGGGGCAGAAAACGGACCGTTTCGGCAACCGGCAGGTGCGGGTGGATTGGCGGTATACCGCTTTGGATATCGAAACCGTCGCGCGTTCCTTCGAACTGCTCCGGGCGGACCTGGCGGAACGCCAAACCGCCAGCCTGACGCTGGCGGCGAATGAGCCTGACATCGAAACCGTGGTGCGCCGGGACGGCGCCTATGGCGGCCACCACATCGGCACCGCCCGCATGGGCGCCAGCCCGGCCACCGGAGTTGTAGATTCCAACGGCAAGTTGTTCGGCGTCAACAATCTGTACATTGCCGGCAGCGCCGTTTTTCCCACATCAAGCCAGGCTAATCCAACTCTGACGATTGTTGCGACGGCGCTTCGTCTGGCGGATCACCTTGGCACGATCGCCAGACAGGTACCGCGTTTAAGCACAGTCGGGCAGCTTGTGCCCGCGGGGTGAAGAATGCACGACATCGGGAACCACCTGCATCGTTTTGGCGTATTGGCTTTCAAACACGTTTCCGGTGAAAACGGAATCGCGATCCTGCTGCTGTGGGGCACTGTTCTGTTTGCCGGCGTGGTGACCTACATCCGAACCAACCCCGCCACCTGGTCGGTGCGCGATTTCGTCCACCACCTGGTGCCGGCGGAAATCTTTCATTCCGCCTCGGCCCGCGCGGATTTCCTGTTCTGGCTCTCGCGCAAAATCTTCATGCCGCTGCTGGTCGTGCCGCTCGCTATCTCCACCGTCGCGGCAGGACATTTTTCATACTGGGTCTTGCGCGGCATCCTCGGAGCTCCGGCGCATGATCCCGGCCCGGCGGGACCGGTGATGCTGGTTGCGTTTACCGTCACGATGCTGATCGCCTACGATCTGTCGTACTATCTGTATCACCGCATGCAGCACCAGATCCCGATCCTGTGGGAGCTGCACAAAGTTCATCATTCCGCGCAGGTTATGGTTGGCGTCACCAAGGACCGCGTTCATCCGCTCGATGAGATCATGAACCGCTGGTGGGACGGCGTGATTCCGGGGCTGTGCTACGGCATCTGGCTATTCTTCGCGCTCGATCCGGTGGAACTGACGGTCTTCGGCCTGAACGTGTACTTCCTGCGCAATACCATACTGATGATGGATTTCGTCAGGCACACGCATCTGAAACTGTCCTACGGGCGGCATCTCAGCACGATCCTGCTCAGCCCGCATTATCACCAGCTTCACCACAGCACCGCCGAAAAGCACTGGGACAAGAACTTCGGCCTCACGCTGAGCATCTGGGACCGCATGTTCGGCACGCTGGTGATACCCGAACCGGATGAAGATTTCCGTTTCGGTCTGACCGAGAATGAACATGAGGAATACCAGTCCCTGTACAGGCTCCATGTCCTTCCGCTGAAAAAAATCGGCCGCAGGCTGAGACTCTTAGGCCCGGAGCGACGCGGGCCGCAACCGAACCAGCATGCCGGAGAAATGGTATGAAATTCAGGCTTGAAGTCGTAACCGATCCGGCCCGGTTCGAAGCCCTGAAGGATGCCTGGGAGCGCCTGAGGACAGCCTCGGGAAGCCGCATCTTTCAAAGCCACGACTGGATTTCCGGCTGGCTGGCCGGCGTTCGCGACCGCAAGGAAATCAGGCTGCAAATCGCCCTGGCGTGGGAAGGCGACCGTCTCGCCGCCGCCCTGCCCTGCGCCGTGCACCGGCGCAGCGGTCTGCGCATCCTGAGCTGGTCGGCACAACTTTTCAGCGATTATTGCGACGGCCTGGTCGAACCGACAAGCGACCGGGCGGTCTTGTTGCCGATGCTCTGGGACGCAATGAAACAATTCGGCGGGTTCGATCTCATCAATCTCCAGCAAGTCAGGCCGGATGCAAACTGCCGGGCTTTCCTCGACTCGCTGGTGCGCGATGCCGGCCAGTTGCAGATCGAAGCGCGCGAAGAACGCTGCATGCGGATCGAAAATCATTGGCCGGACGGCAATGCTTTCTTCCGGTCGCTTAACAAGAAGGCGCGCAACAACCACACGCGCGGCAAGCGCATCCTGTCCGAGCTCGGCGGCGACGTCAGCTTCCGGGTCATCGAGCCCGGTCAGGCCGTCGGCGGCGTGGTAGCTGAAATCCTCCGCCTGAAGGAGGTCTGGCTGCGGACGCATGATCCGAACTCGGCGCTGTTCGGCAGTGACGGGGCGGTGCTGCGCACGGTGCTCGACCACGCATGGAGATCAGGCCTTGCGCATATCTTCCTGCTGGAATGCGGCGGCAAGATCGCCGCGGCCTCGATCAATTTCGTCTATGACGGTCGCATGGAAGCCTACCTGACATCCTACGACGAAGCCTTCGAACGGGCATCACCCGGAACGATCCTGATTGTCGAGTATGCCCAATGGTCGTTCGACCGCGGGCTGACATTGGTCGACTTCCTGCGCGGCGAGGAAGCCTTCAAGTTCAGGATGGCAAACGCTGAGACGTTGCTGAGCACCTTCACCGGCGCCCGGACCCTGGTGGGTCACGTCGCCATGTCCGGTCATCGCTGGCTGGCGCGGCGCCGCAAGCGGCAGGATGCCGGTGAGGCGAAGCCGGAAGCCGAACTGGAAGCGGTTGCCTGAGCGCGCCCAGGCAACCTTTCCCAATCACGCAGCAGCCAGTTCGGCGTTCACCGCAACCGCCCGCCGGATGGCGGTGCGCCGGAGAAACTCCGACAGACGCCTGGACGTGAACCCGGCGCCATAGGCGAACCGGAGCATCGGGCCGAAGCTGTTCGCCGCCGCGGTGCCCACCACGAACAGGCCGGGCACCGAGGTCTCAAAGTGGCGGGACAGCACCGGCGACTGATCCGCGAGATCGAGGCGCCGCAAGATCCCATCGCTGAGGAAGCGCAGCCGCCGCATATCGATCTTGTACCCCGTGGCGGCGATAACATGCTCCGCCTCCACGGTCGTTTCGGTTCCGTCCTGCGTGCGAAACGTCACCGCCGCGATATCGCCGCGGATGCGGGAGCCTGACAGGCGGGTTCCCAGCAGCACCCGAACGTTTCTCTCGACCTCATCCCGGGACGTCCATCCGGGCGCCGGCCCGAGATGCTTGCGGACAACCAAATGCCTGAAATCCTGCGGCATCTGGTAGAACACCATGGGCGCCACGACGCAGGCCAGCGAGCGCCATCCGGTACCCAGCCCGGACTCCGGGGCCTGTAGCCGATCCAGCAGGCTGCGCGGGCGCGGCGGATCACAATAAGCGATCCGGTTCTTTCGCGCCGCTACCGTAACCGTGGCGCCTCGTTCGCTCATCAAGCCGGCAATACCGATACCGGACGCCCCGCCGCCGATGACCAACACGTGCTTCCCCGCGAACTTCGACAGCGCATGATGATCCGCGCTGTGGGAACTCAGCGGACCGGCGATGGCATCCAACTCGGGCGGAACATCATAGAAGCTTCTGATGCCGGCGGCGATCACCACGCGCTTCGCCAAAACAATCTCGTCATCATCCAGATGTAACGAGAACGTGCCGCCGGTGAAGTCGAGGCTTTTCACCCAGCGCTGGTCCAGCATCGGAACGAAGTGCTTCTGGAATGCGACCCCGTAGTCGGAAAAGGTCTTCAGCGGAACCGGCAGGCCCGAGTGCCGGTACGGCAGCCCCTGCTGGGCGCAATAGTCCTGCAGGGTGAAGGCGCCATCCGGGTGCCACAGGTTTGAGGCAAAGCCCTCGGATTTCAGCACCATGCCTTCGGGCATGCCGGTCCGCCACGTATGCATCGGCTGGCCAAAGACGCGGACCCCAAGGCCGGCGGCGGATACATGGGCGGCAAGGGACAGGCCATATGGTCCGGCGCCTATAATTGCGATATCTGTGATCGCCGTCATGCGTCCCCTGCTTCCGACCTGAACGTGAACCGAATCATCACAAGCGCCTCATCTCAAGGTTTAAATACTTTTCTTGCCGTTGCGGGAATGGTCTACTGTCGCAAGGGCAACATCAACCCTGATTGCAGAATAGACCTCGACTTGTCCACTATCTCACCCTTAAATGATGGCGCCGACATGAGCGTATCTCCATTGGAATTAACCTCCGGGTATGGTTCGGCGCCGACCGCGGCCGATGCCGGCACGGCGACGTCAGAGCCGTCCGTTGCCGGCCGGCAAACCGGGGACGCGCCTCGCATCCTGCTGGCGACGACAGGTCATCTGCCTTCAACCGCGCGCCTGGCGATGGAGTTGCATGCAGCCGGTGCGAGGGTCAGCCTGATCTCTCCCCGCGGGCACCCCGGCCGCGTGCTGACCATCTTCGATCGCCGCATGGTTTATCGCGCCATCGCGCCGCTCCGCAGCCTGGAAGCTGCCGTGTCGCGGGTAAGTCCTGATCTTGTGATCCCATGCGACGAACGCACCGTCCGAGACCTGCACCGGCTTCACCGGGAAACCGCCGATCACGATGTTCGGCTGTTGATACAGCGGTCGCTCGGCCCGGCGGACTCTTTCCCGGTCGCCGCGTCGCGGGCCGAGTTTCTCGATGTCGCGCGCAGGCAAGGCGTTCGCCTGCCGCCCTCAATGGCGCTCCCGTCCGCTGATGCGCTTGATGAATGGATGGCCCGCAACGCCGCGCCGTTTGTATTGAAAGCGGACGGCACATGGTCGGGCTTCGGCGTCCGCATCATCACCGAGGCAGCGGCCGCAAAGCCGGCTTACGCGGAGATGACGCGGCGCGCCAGCGGCAGGTTGGCCCTGCGGGAGATGCTACTGGAAAACAACAACTTCGCCATCCGCTCCTGGCTATCCGCCGAACGCCCGGCGATGTCGGTGCAGGGCCATATCGACGGCTGGCCGGCCAATATCGGCGTCGCCTGCTGGCGAGGCGAAGTTCTGGCCGCGATCTGCGCCGAATCCGTGTCGACCCTGTCGGCTACCGGTCCATCCACCATCGCGCGCATCATCGACAACCCGGAAATGGTGGAAACCGCCCGGCGTGTTGTGAAGGCGCTGGGGCTGTCCGGCCTCATCGGGCTGGATTTCATGATCGAAGCCTCGACCGGCTACGCTTATTTGATCGAAATGAACCCGCGCTGCACCCCAATTTGCCCGGTGCCGCTGGGACCTGGCCGCGACCTGGCGGAAGCGCTCGTCGCGCAGCTGATGAAACGTGCGCCGCGCGAGCGGCCAGCCAAGACCGAGCGGGACATCCTGGTCTTCTTCCCCGACACATGGCAACTGGATCCGTCCAACCAGCTCATGCATACCGGCTATCATGACGTCCCGTGGGAACAGCCGGAGCTTGTGCGCATCCTGATGCGGCCGGAATTGCGCGAACGCTATTGGTTCACCCGCGTATTGCGGCAGGCATGGTGGCGGCTGCAGGGCCAGCAGCCGCCCGGCCCGTGATCCCCGCCACGCTTACTTTCACGTCATCGCGATCTCGAACGCAACCTGCTGCCGCCGGACCCGATTTGTGGTGAAGACTGCGATCACACGCGCGGATCACCACATGCGCCGACCATCGGGTTTGATGCCAGACGCGCCGGCACCGGCGGCTCCTGCTGCCGACGCGGCCGTGCCCGCGAACTACCTCGATCTTTACGGGCTATCGAGGCCGCCCTTCGGTGACCCGACCGAAGCGGCAAGCTACGTCCTGTTCGCATCCCACCGGCGATCATTCGAGCTGCTGATCGACCACATGGTCAACGGCAACGGCCTGGTCCTGGTGTACGGGGAGGGCGGTGTCGGCAAAACGCAAACCTTGCTGGCGGCCGGCAACGTCGCCGCGGAATCGGGTGTGCGCATCATCAAGGTCTCAAGGCCGCCGAACGGCCGCCTGGATCTGACGCAGTTCGTCGCTGCCCTGCTCAGCCAGAGCGATCCGGACCTCCCCGCCGCCGATACGATCCAGACGGTCCTGAGACCGCCGCACAAGGCGCTGCTGATCGACGATCTCGATCTGCTGCCTCGGGATTGCGTGCAACTGATCGCGCAGATGCTGCGGCCTTCGTCCGGCCCCGGTGGCGTTGCCATCGTGGCCACCAGCACCGCCGATATCGCAGCCGACACCGGGCGGCTGGACCTGGTGGAACTCGCGCGCCTGGCGCGCAACGCGGTGCGGCTGCCGCGTATCGGCCCGTCGGAGGCGCGGCAGTATATCGAACGCTCGCTTTGGGTGGCTGGCGGGACGACGCGCCGGCTGATCGCGCCGGATGCGCTGAAGCTGGTGGTCGCCCGGGCGGGCGGGCTGCCCGATGCGATCAACCGCTGGATGGAGGCGGCGTTCACCGCCGGGTTTGCGCGCGGCGATCCTGCGATCACCGTCAAGACAATCGCCGCGGCAAGCGGTCCGACCGGACAACGATCGGCTCCCGCCGAACCTCGACGAACCGGTGCCGCGGCACGGCTGTTTCAGGGGCTTGCGCTGGCTTTGCTTGGTATCGGCGCCACGGCTTTTCTCTACAAGGGGTTACGGCATCACTGGCAGCCGGAACAGGCCGCTGCCCCACCCGCACCGGTGCCGGCTCCGGCACCTTCGGCTGCACCCCCCCCGCCGCCGGCGCAGCCAGTGATGCAACCGGAACCGGCGCCTGCACCGCCCAAACCCACCGAATCGCTGGCGCCCGACCTGATGGCGGCGGTGATGCGGCGGGGCGAGCAGTCGCTCAGCCTCGGCGACATTGCCGCGGCCCGGCTTTTGTTCCGGCACGCAGCGGATGCAGGCAATGCCCGCGCCGCCGTCGCCATGGGAAAGACCTACGATCCGGATTACCTGGCGGCGGCCCCGGCGCAGGGCGAAAAAGCCGATCTTGGCCGTGCCGCTGAATGGTACCGCAAGGCGGTCGCGCTGGGCGATCCGCAGGCGGCGGATCTGCTCAAACGGGTGGAAGGACGCTCTCCGGATACGAAACGGTAGACTGCGCTACGGCGCCTTGAACTCGATGGCCTGCGCGCCCTGCCACAGCACCAGCTTGCCCAGCGCCGCCAGGTTTTCGTTGCCTTCCACCACCGTCAGGAAATGGTTGCCGGCCAACTGCCCCATTTTGCTCGCGAACTGGACGCCGCCGTAGGCCAGCAGGATTTCGGTTTCGGAAATGCCGCCCGGATACAGCAGGAACTGGCCGGGTGCCGGATAGCTCGTGTGGTTCTCGAAGGTCAATCCCAGGTCGAGGTCGCCAAGAGGTATCCAGCAGCCCTCGCCGCTCCAGCGCACATGGATGATGCGTTCCCGGTACGGCAGCAAGGACCGGAATTTTGCGACCGTCTTCGGCGCGTTTTCCGCCTCGAAGCGGGCTTTGAACGTGTAGGGGCCGGCGACGACGTCAATCAGGCTCATGAATTCCCCTTCCTCAAACCCGGAACGCGCTTGCATCGAACCCGAACGGCAGGTTTCCCGTCGGCCGGATCAGGTCGTACGGTCCCCGCGCCAGGAATGCGCCGGTCCCGGGCTCGGCCTGCACCACACCGTCTTTCATCACCACCTCGCCGCGGCGGATGGTGGCGACCGGCCAGCCGGTGACCTCCAGACCTTCATAGGGCGTGTAGTCGATGACGTGCTGCAACAGCCGATTCGTTATTGTGAAGCGCTTGTTCGCATCCCACAGCACCAGGTCCGCATCCGTGCCCGGTGCGATCGTGCCTTTGCGCGGATACAGCCCGAAAAGCTTCGCCGGATTCGTTGCGATCATCCGCACGAACGTGCACGGATCGATCCGCCCCTTGGACACCCCCTCGCTGAACACGATCGGTAGCCGCGACCCCAACCCCGGCACGCCATTGGGAATATCGCGGAACGGCGCATCGACCCCGTGCACCCGCTTGCCGACGGGCGTTTCGTAACTCCAGCCGCTGTGATCGGAGGAAACGATATCCAGCACGTTGTCGCGCACCAGCTTCCACAGCCCCTCACTGGCCGCCGCATCGCGCGGCGCCGGGCTGCACATGAACTTCGCGCCCTCGAAACCCGGGCGGTCCATATCTTGCGCGGAAAGAACGAAATACTGAGGGCAGGTTTCGCCCCACACTTTCAGGTCGCGCGCCTTCGCCCGGGCAATCTCGTCGGCCACCTCCGGGCAGGACACGTGGAAGATCTGTATCGGCTGGTCGACCATTTCCGCCAAGGCAATGGCGCGGTGGGCGGCTTCCCGCTCCAGCATGCTCGGGCGCGACCAGGCGTGGTATTTCGGCTCCGTCTTGCCGTCCGCCAGCAGTGCCGCGGTGCGCCACTTGATCGCCTCGTAGTTCTCGCAATGCACCGTCACCAGCGCGCCCGTCCGCCGCGCCGCGGCGAGCACGCGCAGGAACTGGCGGTCGTCCAGGTGCAGCGGATCGTAGGTCAGGAAGACTTTCAGGCTGCGCACGCCGGAGGCAACCACCTGCGGCACTTCGTTGAAAATCACCTCGTCCGAGGCGTCGGTGATGATCTGGTGGAAGCTGTAGTCCACCATCGCCTTGGCCGCCCGCCGCCGGTATTCGGCCAGCGGCTCCAGGATGCCGTGGCCCTTGAACTGGGTGGAGAAGGTGATCACGCTGGTGGTGCCCCCCGCCAGCGCGGAGGTGCTGCCGGTGACCCAGCTTTCTTCGTCCGCGCCACCGCCGGACTGCAACTGTTCGATATGGCAGTGCGAATCCACGCCGCCCGGCATCACCAGCAGCCCATGCGCGTCGATCGATCGTCCGCCGCGCAGGCCGACACCGATGGCAGCAATCTTGTCGCCCACAATGCCGACATCCGCGGCGAACATATCGGCGGGCGTGACCACCGTACCGCCGGCGATCACCAGATCATAATCGGCCATGGCGAGCGTCCCCTATCCCGCGTGCAGCAAGTGCGCCGCCTCAGTGTGTCGCCGAATCAGGGTTGCGATGTCCAGTCCCGGGATCGCTCCGTCCTCCACCACCCAGCGCCCGCCCACCATGACGCGATCCGCCCGATGCGCGCCGCAGACGACGAGCGCGGCGATCGGGTCCAAGGCGCCGGAGAACCGCAACTCATCAAGCGCGAACAACGCCAGATCGGCTTGCATACCGGCGGCGATGCGGCCCAGCTCGGGCCGCCCGATGCAGGCTGCGGACCCCTCGGTGGCCCAGCGCAACGCATCGAGGTGACCGACTTTGTCGGCGCCGTAGCGGGAACGTTGCAGCAGGAACGCCGCCCGGACCTCCTGGATCAGCGACGATGCATTGTTGGACGCCGAACCGTCCACGCCCAGGCCGACGGACATCCCCGCCTGCTCCATCTCGCACACCGGACAGGTGCCGGAAGCGAGGATCTGGTTGCTGCACGGGCAATGCGAGACGCAGGTGCCGGCGCGCGCCAGGCGGGCGATCTCGCCGGCATCGAAGTGGATGCCGTGCGCCAGCCAGGTGCGGTTGGTCAGCCAGCCGCACTGTTCCAGGTAATCCAGCGGCCGGTAGCCGAACTTCGCGCGGCAGAAGGCTTCCTCATCGGCGGTTTCCGCCAGATGGGTGTGCAGGCGGACGCCGGTGCGCTCCGCCAGCGCGGCGGTGGACTGCATCAGCGACGTGGTGACGCTGAACGGCGAGCACGGGGCGAGCGCGATCTGCACCATCGCCTCGGGGGCGCTGTCGTGATAGCGCGTGATCAGCCGCTCGCTGTCGGCCAGGATGGTGTCCTCGTCCTGCACCACGCTGTCCGGCGGCAGGCCGCCGTCGCGCTGCGACAGGTTCATCGACCCGCGCGTCAGCACGGCGCGGATGCCGAGGCGCTGCGCCGCCGCGATCTCGATATCAACAGCGTCTTCCAGGCCGGCCGGGAAGATGTAGTGATGGTCGGTTGTGGTGGTGCAGCCCGACAGCAGGAGTTCCGCCATCGCCACGGTCACCGCGGCATCCAGCAACTCCGGCGTCAGCTTCGCCCAGATCGGATACAGCGCCTGCAGCCAGGGGAACAGCGTCCGGTCCAGCGCAGCGGGCGTGGCGCGGGTCAGGGTCTGGTAGAAGTGGTGATGCGTGTTGATCAGCCCGGGCAGCACGACGTGGCGGCGGGCGTCCAACACCGCGACGTCCGGCGTGGCCGGTTCACCGCCCTTCGGCACGAGTTCGACGATACAGGCGCCGTCGACAACAACGCCGCGTTCCGCCCCCGGCGCCAAAATGCCTAGCGGATCCATTATCCACAACGCGGTCATGTGGCATCGATCACGCTGACATGCGCCGCCACCACGCGCCAGCCGTCGGGCATGCGCGCCCACGTCTGCATCTGCCGCCCGACCCTGTCCGGCGACCGATGAAACAGGGTGGAGGCAGTCGCAAAATCGCGGCCGAAGGTGGTGATGACCGTTCGCGACGTTGTCCGCGCCAGGCCGAGCGGCGAGCGGGCCGCGCGGAAGGCGGCGATTTCGGCGATGCCGTAGAGGTTTTCGCCGGTACCGTAGCGGATGGTCAGGCCACTGTCCCAGAACAGCGCCTGCAATGTATCGACGTCGTTGCCGACAAGCGCCGCCTCGTAGGCGGCGAAGGCGGCCTCAACCTCGGCCTTGACGTCGGGCAGGTTGATCTGCATCGGTCAGAGGTCCGGTTGCAGGGTGCGGGCCGCGCCGCCGGCTTCCAGGTGCCGGGCGATGCGCAAAGCCATATCTTCCCGCCACGGTGCGGTGATCACCTGCACACCGATGGGCAGGCCCGACGCCGTCGCCACCGGCACGGCGACAACCGGCAACCCGATGAACGAAATCGGCTGCGTGTAGATGCCAATGTTCGGCCGCAGCGGCATTTCCTTGCCGTCCAGCACGAAGGTCTTCTGGCCGATAAGCGGCGCGACGCAGGGCGTGGCGGGGGCCAGAATGGCATCGACCCTGTCGAACAGGCGCAGCATCTGCTGGCAAAACCAACGGCGGAACTTCTGCGCCTGCACCAAGGCGGCGGCGGGCACCAGCGCGCCGGCGATCAGCCGATCGCGGACGTCGGGGTCGAAATCGTCGGGACGGGTGCGGAGGCGGTCGAGGTGCAGCGCGGCGCCCTCCGTCGTGGTGATGATATAGGCGGCACTGCGGGCGCGTTGCGCTTCCGGTATGGTGACCGTCTCGGTGACGCCGAGGGCCGCGGCGATGCCGTCAAGCGCCGCCAACGCCTCGGGTGATGCACCGGCACGAAAATAGCCGCCCGCCGAGACGATCCGCAGCCCGCCAATGCCGCTCTCCAGCCCGCCCGACACCAAATCAACCGGCCTATCGGCGCAACCCGGATCGTGGCGGTCGTAGCCCTGCATGGCGTCGTAGGACAAAGCCAGGTCCGCGACGGACAATGCGAGCGGCCCCAAATGATCGAGGCTGGAGACGAATGGAAAACTCCCCGCCCGGGTCAGGCGTCCATAGGTCGGCTTCAACCCGAACAAGCCGCAGAACGACGACGGCACGCGGATCGAGCCGTTGGTGTCCGACCCCAACGCGAGCGGCACCAGGCCGCCGCCGACGGCGCTGCCCGAGCCGCCGGATGAGCCGCCGGACATCCGCATGAGGTCGTGCGGATTGCGCGACGGTCCCTCGTGCGCGTTCTCACCGGTGAAGTCGTAGGCGTATTCGCCCATGTTCAGCGCGCCGACGAGAATCGCGCCCGCCGCCTCCAGCCGGGTAACCAGCGGAGAATCGGCCGCGGCGGGGGGATGGTCGCGGTTGATCTTCGACCCGGCCAGTGTCGGCAAGCCCGCGATATCGATCAGGTTCTTCACCGCGAACGGAACGCCCGCCAGCGGTCCCGTCTTCGCCCCGGCATCCAGCGCCGCCGCCCTGGCCCGCGCACGTTCCGCGGTGACAGCGGTGAACGCGTTCAGCGCCGGGTTGAGTCGCTCGATCCGGGTCAGGCAGGCGTCGATCACCGCCGACGCGCTGGTGCGCCCGTCCCTCACCGCGGCTGCGATTTCGGTCGCCGTCGCGAAGGGATTCATGCGCGAAACACCGGGGCCGGGTCGAGATGGTCGGACAGTTCCGCCGCCAGCACGGTCTCCGCATGGCCGAGCGAGATCGCCAGATGCGTGCGGATCGCCTGGCGCCACTCCGGCTTGACCGCTATCCCCAAAGCGGCGGTTGCCGCCTCGATCCAGGCATCCAACGCCGCGTCATCCATCCTCAGCCCCCCGATTGCGTCCCTATCCAGGCGCGCCAGCCACCGAGATGGGTGATCTCGGCCGCGCCCGCCAGCCCGGCGGATTCTACCAGGAACCCGAGGCACGGGCCATCATCCAGCGCCACCGTGCCGAACCCGAGTGGCGGTGGCACCTGAGCCAGCAACGCGCCGACGGCGCTGGTCGGCAGCGCCCAGACCTCGCCCGCGATTGCCGCCCCATCGGACGCGCGGAGCATTCCCGGACGCGCACCCAGCGCGAACAGCCTGTATTCGGGCCGCGTCACCGCCTCGCGAACGAACCGGCCGCCGAGGCTGGTAAGCTGCCCGTTCAGCGGCAAACCCGCCATGTGCGCGCCGATACAGAACAGCGCGGTTTCCTCCGCGGCCAGTTCATCAGGCGCCAGCGGCGGCGGCAGCGCCCGTCCGGTAGCGCCAACGGTAACGGCAAAGCGGCGGTGCATCGCATCCGCCAGCGGGGCCAGACGTCCCTCGGACCAGGAAGGCCCCAGCAGCACCCCGCCCACCGGTGTGCCGTCCGGCGCCAATCCCATCGGCACGGCGAAGGCCGCCAGCCCGCACAGGTTGGCGAAGTTGGTGAACGTGCCCAGACGGATATTCGGCCCGAGCGGATCAGCCTCGACCTCGGCCAGCGAGGGACAGAACGGTGCCGCCGGCAACAGCAGTGCGTCGTAATCGACGAATATCCGTTCGGCCTGCCGGCGCGCCTGGCGCAACAGGTGAAAGGCGTCGAACGCATCGACCGTCAGGCGGCTCAGGCCGCTTTCCAGTATCCCGAGGGTCACCGGATGCAGGATGTCCGGCCGCTCGGTGACGACGGTGCGGAGCGCGGAGGTGCGCTCGGCTACCCAGGGTCCCTGGTACAACAACCGGGCGACCTCCAGCAGAAGCGCGATATCCGTCGTCGCCGCGCCAAAGAACGCGCCAGCCTCGTGATACGCAGTCCTAACGGCGGGATCGCACAGCGCCGCGACATCGCCGACGCCTACCCGCGCCGCCGGAGGCATCGCCCCGCGCCGCAGATGGGCAAACGGCGGCATCCGCGCATACGGGTCCAGGGGGTCGTAGGATGCGATGAGCCGCTGGACCAGCAGCGCCTCATCGACCGAGCGGGCGAAAACCGAAATCGTGTCGATCGAGCGGCTGGCCGGCACCATGCCGCGCGCCGAAACGCTTCCCGGTGTCGGCTTCAATCCGACGATATTGCCGAAAGCCGCCGGCACCCGGCCCGAGCCGGCCGTGTCGGTTCCCAGCGCGAACGGCACGATCCCGGCGGCGACCGCACAGGCGGAGCCGGAGGACGAGCCGCCGGGGACCCGCGTCGGATCGAACACGTTCCGCGGCACGCCGTATGGGCTGCGGGTGCCGACAAGGCCGGTGGCGAACTGGTCGAGATTGGTCTTGCCGATCAGCAGCGCCCCGGCATCGAACAGCCGCCGTACCGCGGGCGCATCGGTCTGCGGCGTGTAGGCGAAACCGGGGCAGCCGGCGGTGGTGGGGATGCCGGCAACATCGATATTGTCCTTCACCGCGAAGGGCACGCCCCACAAGGGACGGTCGCGCGGACCCTCGCTCTGCAGCGCCATGGCGCGGTTGAGGATCGCTCCGTGCGAATGCCGGTAAATCCAGATCGCCGGATCGTTGTGCGCGGCATCGGCGGCCAATGCCGCCTCCGCCATCTGGACCGGGGTCAAGCGGCCTGCCTTACGGCGCGTCGGTTCATGTGCGCAATCTGCATCATTTTTGTTCACCGCACTGGCGAGGTCAGCCCTCGATATCGGCCAAACCCTGCCGGTGGACTGGTCATAGCAAATGCCGGGCCATCACGTCCGGCGCAGCGGCCGCGAGGGCAGCGAGTCGGTCGTATGGCGGCAAATGTTTACCGCGCCGTTAATCACTATTCCGTGAAAAGCCCGAGAATGCGTTCCCCCGGCAGGCGCGCCACGGGCTAGTCTGGCAGCGTCCAGAAACGACAATAACGAAATCGGCAATCCGATAGTCCCGAAACCGCCACGCACAAAGTTGTTGCGAAAACATCCGGGATCGAACGAGGGGAAGGGGAACGAATCATGCAATTGAATCGTGAAGACCTGCTGCGCGCTTACCGAACGATGCGGATTATCCGCGACTTCGAGGAGCGCCTCCATGTGGAGTTCGCGACCGGCGAGATTCCGGGGTTCGTGCATCTCTATGCCGGCGAGGAAGCGTCCGCGGTGGGCGTGTGCATGCACCTCGGCGACAAGGATCATATCGCCAGCACGCATCGCGGCCACGGCCACTGCATCGCCAAGGGCTGCGACGTCAGCGGCATGATGAATGAGATCTACGGGCGGAAGGCCGGGCTGTGCGGCGGCAAGGGCGGGTCGATGCATATTGCCGATATCTCCAAGGGCATGCTTGGCGCGAACGGCATCGTCGGCGGCGGTCCGCCGCTGATCTGCGGCGCGGCGCTGACCGCGAAGGTGCTGAAGACCGGCGGCGTCGCGATCGCGTTTCTCGGTGACGGCGCATCGAACCAAGGGACGACCCTGGAAAGTTACAACCTCGCAAGTATCTGGAAGCTGCCGGCGGTCTTTGTTGTCGAGGACAACGGCTACGCCGAATCTACGGCTGCAAGTTATGCGGTCGCGGGCACCCAGTCGGATCGCGCCAAGGGCTTCGGCATGCCGGCGCAGGTGGTTGACGGCTTCGATTTCTTCGCCGTGCACGAGGCCGCGGGCGCCGCCATCGAACGCGCGCGGGCGGGTGAAGGCCCCAGCCTGATCCATGTGCAGTTGTCGCGCTATTACGGGCATTTCGAAGGCGACGGCATGACCTATCGCGGCGCGGGCGAGGTCGATCGCCTACGCAACGACCGCGACTGCCTCAAGCGCTTCCGCAGCAAGGTCACAGAGGCGGCGTTGCTGGACGCCAGCGAACTCGACTCGATCGACCATGCGGTGGCGGAACAGATCGACACCTCGGTGCGCAATGCCAAAAGCGCGCCGCCGCCGACCGAGGCGGACCTGCTGACCGACGTTTACGTGGCGTATTGAGGAAGGGTCGGATCATGAGCAAGAAAAGCTTTCGCCAGGCGATCAACGAGGCGCTGCGGCAGGAAATGCGCCGCGACCCGCGCGTGGTTCTGATGGGCGAGGATGTCGCCGGCGGCGCCGGAGCGGCGGGCGAAGATGATGCGTGGGGCGGCGTCCTTGGCGTGACGAAAGGTCTGGTGGGCGAATTCGGACGCGAGCGCGTGCTCGATACGCCGCTGAGCGAGAGCGCCTATATCGGCGCCGCGGCGGGGGCGGCCGCCACCGGCCTGCGTCCCGTGGCTGAACTGATGTTCGTCGACTTCATGGGCGTCTGCTTCGACCAGATTTTCAATCAGGCCGCGAAGTTCCGCTACATGTTCGGCGGCCATGCGGTCACGCCGATGGTGATTCGCATGATGTACGGCGCGGGCTTCCGCGCGGCCAGCCAGCACAGCCAGTGCCTGTATCCGATCTTCACCCATATCCCCGGCCTGAAGGTGGTGATCCCGTCCTCGGCCTATGAGGCGAAGGGCCTGCTGATCCAGGCGATCCGCGACGACGACCCGGTGATCTTCATGGAGAACAAGGTCCTGTACGACCAGGAGGAGGAAGTTCCCGACGAATCCTACACCATTCCGTTCGGCGAGGCGAACCTGACGCGGGAGGGTTCCGACGTCACCATCGTCGGCATCGGCCGCATGGTGCAGATCGCCAACGCGGCGGCCGATACGCTTGCCAGGCAGGGGATCAGTTGCACGGTGATCGATCCGCGCACGACGTCTCCGCTCGATACGGGATCGATCCTCGACAGCGTGGAAGAAACCGGCCGCCTGGTGATCGTCGATGAGGCCAGCCCGCGCTGCAACATGGCGACCGACATTTCGGCGCTGGTGGCGCAGGAGGCGTTCGGTGCGTTGCGCGCGCCGATACGCATGGTCTGCCCGCCACATGTTCCGGTACCGTTCGCGCCGAACCTGGAGGATCTCTACGTGCCCGATGCCGCACGCGTGGAGGCGGCGGTGCGGGCGGTCATGCAGCATGCCGGCAAGCAGGGGGCTCGCGCATGACCGGCATCCTTCCCGTCACCATGCCGAAATTCGGCCTGGCGATGACGGAAGGAAAAGTTGTTTCCTGGGCAAAAGAAGAAGGTGCGGTGATCGCGGTTGGCGACGAACTTGCTGATATCGAAACGACCAAGATCACCAACGCCTATGAAAGCTCCGTGGCCGGCGTCCTGCGCCGGCGCGTGGCCCGGGAACAGGAGGATGTGCCGGTCGGGGCGTTGATCGCGGTGGTGGCCGATGCTGCGGTTGCCGACAGCGATATCGATGCGTTTATTGAACGCTTCCAGGCTGAATTCGCGGCGCGGCCAGTGGAGGCATCCGGCGATGCCTCGCCCGGGCCGCTGGTCGTCCATGCCGGCGGCCGGCCGATTCGTTATCTTGAAACCGGAACGGAACACCAGGGTCGGCCGATCGTTCTGCTGCATGGTTTCGGGGGGGATTTGAATAACTGGCTGTTTGTCCAGCCGGCACTGGCGGAGCGGCACCGGGTCATCGCGCTCGACCTGCCCGGGCACGGGGGATCGACGAAGGACGCCGGTGCCGGC
Source organism: uncultured Rhodopila sp. (assembly GCF_903944925.1). GTDB lineage: Bacteria > Pseudomonadota > Alphaproteobacteria > Acetobacterales > Acetobacteraceae > Rhodopila. The sequence goes on from NZ_CAJATU010000199.1 coordinate 194,030, forward strand.
GATCTGGCCACGCTGGCCGGCGTGGTGCTGGATGTGCTGCGCGCGCTGGATGTGCCGAAAGCGCATCTGGCGGGTCATTCGCTTGGCGGCGCGGTGGCGCTGCGGGCGGCGCTGGAGAGCCCCTCGCATGCCGCCTCGCTGACACTGATCTGTCCGGCGGGACTGGGCGAGGAAATCGATGACGATTTCACCCGCGACTTCATCTCCGCCAACCGGCGCAAATTGCTTCAGCCGGTGCTGGCGAAGCTGTTCGTCGATGAGAGCCTGGTAAGCAACGACATGACGGAGGATCTGCTGCGGTTCAAGCGGCTGGATGGAGCGCGCGAGGCGCTGACGACGATCAGGGAGGCAAATTTCGCAGGCGGACAACGCGAAATCCTGCGCGGGCGGCTTGGCGAACTCGGCGATATTCCGGTCCAGGTCATCTGGGGCGCGGAAGACCGGATCGTTCCGGCGCGCCATGCCGAGGGATTGCCGGCGTCCGTGGTGACGCACGTGGTGGCCGGCGCCGGGCACATGCCGCATCTGGAAAAAGCGTCGGACGTAAGCCGGTTGTTGCTGGACTTTGTCGGGTAGGGCCAGTGCTTATGGAGATCGACCCTTAGACTCGAAAGCGATCAGAGCAAGGCTGCTCGGCGTCCGAACGTTTCCGAGCGCCATACGCCACGATTCCGTTGCGAATAAATACTGATTTACATTCCTCATCCATACTGAATTTTCAGCTTGACGCAGCGGCCGGCCATGCTGCATTGCAGCACGCGTCACGAAGCCGTGATACGGACTGCGCTTTCTTTGAGCCGGATGTTTCATCATGGGCAGAACACTATTTCTGATGGCCGCCGCCGTTTCGTTCCTGATTGCTTCCAACGCCTACGCCCACCCGCCGCCCGCGGATTCAACCGACGCCTCCCGCATGCGGGATTACGCCGACGCGGTCCGCGACATGAAACAGCCGGGCGGCAGCGTCTCCTGTTGCAGCCTCGCGGATTGCCGCCCGGTCGATAGCTGGCGGGTCAACAAGGACGGCCACTACGAAGTCTTCATCCGCAAGCTGACCGCCGACGGTCATGGCTGGGAGCATGGACCGGACGCCTATGTCGAAGTGCCCGATGAAAAGGTGATCCACGGTTCGTCGGTACCCGAGCCGATCGCCTGCTGGACGCGGCACCCCGAGAACAAAGGCTTCTACTGCTTCACGCCGGGCAGCGGGACGTAACGCCGGCCAACGCTCAGCAGCAAACGTCATGGCCCGGCGCAGTCCGGATCACTTCCGCCAGCACAGGCCTCGATAGGTTGCCCGGACTGCCCCGGGCCATGACAGGAACGGTTGCCGATCGGCGTAGCGTTGCAGAGGGAGTCTCCCCGAACAACTGCCGGTAGCGCACCGCGAAGCGGCCCAACTCTCCGAAGCCGTACTCGTTGGCGACCTGCGTGACCGTTGTCCCCCCGGCACCCCGCGCCAATGCCCGCCGCGCGAGATTCATCCGCCGCAGCCAGAGGTAGCGGTTCGGGCTCATCCCCAGGTGCCCAAGGCAATACTGGCGCAGCGTGCGTCCCGCCACGCCCAGCTCCTCGCAGAGCTCGATCATGAACAGCGGACGCCCCAAATCCTGCTCCACAAGCTGCATGAACCGCCGCACCGCGGCCGCCGAGCGGCCGTCGAGCCGGATCGAGGCAGCGCCCTGCCGGTCCGACGCAAGGCAGGCGACCATCGTCTCGGCCAATGCGTTCCGTAGTGCCGCGGCAACATTCGCATGCATGCCACCCTGGGCCGCCGCGAGGGTGACAGCTTTTTCCTGCAGGGACCGCAGCCGGCCGAGGGCCATCGGGTCCGGAGTCACCATCCGCGTCGTTGGCGGCGGCGGCATCTCGCGCCCGAGCAGCGCGTGAGCGGCCGCCTCGAACCGCGCCGTGGGCATGGTCGTGCTACCCCAGCGTGAATCCTCGCCGGCGCGGTGGTGGTGCTCCGCCCCGGCGCCCAGAACAAGCACGTCTCCATAGCCGGCGGCGATCCCATTGACGCGGATCTCCGGCTGATGCGCGTCGGAGAGCATAACGATGGTGGTCAGGCCGGGGTGGGCGCCCGCGGTCGCCACGTGCGGCAGGGTTTGCCGGCTGCGCTGCACCAGCAAATTGTCGAACTCCAGATGCGTCAGCTCGGCCCGGTAATCCCCCCGGGCCAGGATCATGACCTCCTGGTCGGCGCCGCGCAGACGGCTCCGGTAATCGTGCGGGTCGGTGAACGTCAGGAAGTGGTGGTTGGCCATCGCAAGGAATATTGCGCCACACCGCGAACCGGCAAGGCAACGGTTTCGCCGAAACTGCATAGCGGCGGAATTAATGTCGAGCAACAGTCCCCTTGGACGGCAGGATGCCGGATGGAGGATTCGAATGATGCGTGCACGCGCCCGGGTGCTGGTGTGTTTTGGAGTCACTCTTGCAATAGGGGCTGCTTCACCTCCCGCCACGGCCCAGCAGGAGACCGGTGCTCCCGGCTCCCCGGCCGCAACCACCAGCATTTCCGGCACGCAGCTCCCGCCGCCGCCGCCGGCATTCGGCGGCGTGATCAAGGAGAACCGTTTCGGCTCCACGCCCTGGTGGCCGCCGAGGGTGGTGCCGCCCCGGGGCGCGCCCAACGTCCTGCTGATCATGACCGACGATGCCGGCTTTGGCATACCCAGCACGTTCGGTGGCGTCATCCCGACACCGACCATGGACCAGATCGCGAATGAAGGGCTGCGCTACAACCGCATCTTCTCGACCTCGCTGTGCTCGCCAACGCGGGCCGCGACCATCACCGGGCGCAACCACCATACGGTCGGGTTTGGCGTAATTGCCGAACAGGCCACCGGCTTCCCCGGCTACGACAGCGTCATCGGCCTGGACACCGCCACCATCGGCCGCATCCTGCGCGACAACGGCTATGCGACGAGCTGGTTCGGCAAGGACCACAACACGCCCGCCTACCAGGCCAGCCAGGCCGGGCCGTTCACCCAATGGCCGAACGGCATGGGCTTCGACTACTTCTACGGCTTCGTCGGCGGCGATGCGAACCAGTGGGGGCCGAACCTCTTCCGCAACACGACGCAGATCTATCCGTGGATCGGTCACGAGGGCACGCTGAAGATGGACCGCTCGGATCCGACAGCGGCGATCTGGCCGGTCTCCGGAACGGAGCCTTCCTGGAACATGATCACCGCGATGGCCGACGACGCCATCGACTGGATGTACCGGATTCACCAGACCAACCCCGGGCAGCCGATCCTGGTCTATTACGTGCCCGGCGCCACGCACGCGCCGCATCATCCGACGAAGGAGTGGGTGGACAAGATCCACGCGATGCACCTGTTCGACGATGGCTACGAAAAGCTGCGCGAGCGCATTTTCGAAAACCAGCAGAGGCTCGGGGTCATCCCCAACGGCATGAAGCTGACGCCCTGGCCGAGCGAGATGCTGAAGCCCTGGGACAAGCTCACGGCGGAGGAGAAGCGGCTGTTTATCCGGCAGGTGGAGGTGTTTGCGGCCTATGTCGCTTATAACGACCATGAGATCGGCCGGGTCATTCAGGCTTTCCGGGACCTGGGCAAGCTCGACAACACGCTGATCATCTACCAGAACGGCGACAACGGCACGAGCGCCGAAGGCGGACCGGACGGCACATTCAGCGAGGTCGCGTTTTTCAACGGCGTGCGCCCCCCGGTGGAGGTGCAAACGAAGTTCCTCGACGCCTGGGGCACCGAATTCACATACAACCACATGTCGGCGGGCTGGTCGTGGGCCTTCGACACCCCTTTCGACTGGTTCAAGCAGAACGCCAGCCGGTTCGGCGGCACCAACCAGAACATGGTCGTCTCGTGGCCGGCACGCATCAAGGACAAGGGCGCCCTGCGCGAGCAGTTCATCCACGACATCGACATCGTGCCCACGCTGCTCGAAGCCAGCGGCATCCGCGCGCCCGACACCGTGGACGGCATCAGGCAGAAGCCCATCGAGGGCACCAGCTTCGCCTACACCTTCGATGCCGCCAACGCCAAGGCGGCGTCCCGCCACACACGCCAATACTTCGAGATGATGGGCCAATGGGCGCTTTATGACGACGGCTGGCTGTTGAGCACCAAGGTCAACCGCGCGCCGTGGGACGCGTTCAGCCCCGCCAACCCGGACCCGCTCAACAACCAGGTGTTCCAGCTCTACGACCTCGGCCAGAGCTGGAACCAGTATGAGGACATCGCCGCGCAGCATCCGGACAAGGTCGCGGAGATGCGGAAGCTGTTCGTCGAGGAAGCGAACAAGTACCAGGTCTTCCCGCTGGATGCGTCGGTGGGCGCCAGAGTCGCGTCTCCGAAGCCGAACATCCTCGCCGGCCTGACCGAGCTGGTCTACACGCGGCCGATGACCGGCACTCCGCAGGGCGATGCGCCGTTCCTGCTCAACACGTCCTACACCGTGACGGCTGATATCACCGTGCCGGAAGGCGGCGCCGAGGGCATGATCGCGACCTCCGGCGGGCGTTTTGCGGGCTGGGGTTTCTACCTGCTCAAGGGCAAGCCGGTTTTCCTCTGGAACCTGATCGATCTCGAGCGGATCAAATGGGAAGCGGCGGAGGCGCTGCCGCCTGGCCAGCACATCATCGAGTATGACTTCAAGTATGATGGCCTCGGCATGGGCACGATGGTGTTCAACAACTTCTCCGGCATCGGCAAGGGCGGCACCGGCACGTTGAAAGTGGACGGCAAAATTGTGGACACGAAACGGATGGAGCACACCATTCCGATCACCCTCCAGTGGGAAGAGAGCTTCGACATCGGATCCGACACGATCACCGGCGTGAACGACGCCGACTATCGGCCGCCGTTTCCGCTGACGGCGAAGTTTAACAAGCTGACGATCAAGATCGACCGTCCGCAGTTATCGCCCGAGGAGATTGCAAAGCTGGAACAAGGCATGAAGAAAGCCGCCGCGGGCATCCAGTAACATCGCTTGGGCACGGCACGGCGCGAATGAGCGTTTGCTTCCGAAAACCAACGGGGCGGGCTACCTGCTCGCTCCCTGGTTAGCCACGAAGCTTCAACGGTCACGGTGAATGGGCCCCACCAGACCTTTGGCGGATCGCCCGAGATTTTTCTTTGGAAGCAATCGGGTGAAGTCGGTATTGCGTATTCGCGCGGCGTTGGCGGGTGTGCTGGCGACGCCCTCCGACTCCGGCCAGTGGGCCGCCAGTGTGCCGGCCATCCACAACGCAAAACGGGCTAAACCCCGTCGAACACCGCCGCCCAGGCGGCAAACATCGCTTCCTGGTCGTATTCCTGCTCCGCCCGGGCGCGATTCGCGGCGCCGATATCGCGCCGCAGGGTCGGCGCGCGCACCAGCCGGAGCAAAGCATCGCCAAGCGCCGCCGCATCCTTTCCGACAACGAAGTCCTGGTTCGCCGCCCCAAGCATCAACCGCACGTCGCCGACATCGGTCGCGACAGCCGGCAGCCGCGCGGCCATCGCCTCGAGCAGACTGAGCGGCATCTGCTCGGTATCCGAACTCAGCGCGAAAATATCGAAGCCGGCGTATTCGCTCTCCGGCCGCGGCGTGTGGCCGGCGAAGCGCACATCCCCGGCGACACCCAGTTCCGCGCTCAGCGCCTCCAACCCCGGCCGCTCCGGGCCATCGCCGACGATGACCAGCCGGGCCGGCATCTGCTGCCGCACCCTGTGGAACGCGTGCAACAGACGGCCCAGGTTCTTCTCGGACCGCAACGCCGCCACCGTCCCGATCACCGGCGGACCGTCCGGCCGCGCTGCCGCGCCGACAAACCTGGCCAGATCGACACCGTTGGGAATCAGCCGCACCACGCGCGGCGGCAAGCCCCAGACCTCGGTGGCCATGCGCCTGAGGCAGTATGACGGCACCACAACCGTACTGCGGCGCAGAACGAACCGGCGGGTCAGGATGCGCCTGCGGAATTGCCGATTCGCTTCATCGGGACCGAGGCCATCCTCGACGTGAACATGCCGGACTATCGGCGCCAGGTTGGCGATCGCCCACTCGATCGCGCCCCAGTTATAGGTCAGCAGCAGGTCTGGGGCCAAACTCCGCAGCGCGGTGCGGCAACGGCCGATAGTGCGCAGCGTGTTTCCTTTGGGCATGGAAATTCGCGGGTAAACGGCGTCCACGCCTGGATCGAGCCGCTCCTGGCAGGCAACGTTGCCGTCCATGGCGACGATGGCGTGGCGCCAGCGGCGGCCGAACCGATTTGCCACGGAGGCGAAGCGGACCTGCACGCCGCCGGTGGCAAAGGTCGGCAAGACGTGCAGCAAAGTTGGCTGGCGCATCTCAGCGCGCGTGGCCACCGGCCGGGCAGTCGCCTCCGGGCATGCAGTCGGAGCCATGATGCCTACGCCCGCGTCGCGGCCGAACGCATTGCCGAAGCAGACTCGACGGCCAGCCGGACCAACCTGGCATGCCGGGCGGCGGTGTCGGACCAACTGAATCGTTCAGCATATCGGCGCGTCAGTGCGCGATCCGGCGGATTGGCAAGCAACTGGCGTAGCGCCGTCACCAGGGACCCGGCGCTCCGGTCCCGCAGCAGCAGTCCGGCTTGCGGGACATTCACCACCTCGGGCGAACCCCAAACCGGTGAAGCCACCACCGGCGTGCCACAGGCCAGGGATTCCATCAGAACGTTGGCGATGCCTTCGCGGTCGGAGCAGAGCACCAACGCATCGGCGGCGCCCAGCAGCGCGGGCAGGTGCTCCTGATCCACGTGACCGAGAAAGCGCACCCGCTCGGTCAATTTCAGCCCGGCGGCCTGGCGGCGCAGCGCCCCCTCTTCCGGTCCGTCACCGACGATCACGAGATCCGTCCCGGGCATCTCGGCCAGCGCCTGGATGACGATGTCGTGGCCCTTGCGCTGGATCAGATGCCCGATTGAAATCAGCGTCGGGCGTTCGAACCCGAGTGAAAGGCGAAGTGCCGCCCTGTCGGCGGGAGGCGTGAACAAAGCTTGATCGACGCCGTGCAGGATGACCTCGATCTTGTCGGCGGAGGCTCCGAGGTCGACCAGCTTGTCCTTCAGCGCCTGGCAGACCGCGGTAACGGCCACCGAGCGGCGGATTGCCCATAGAATTTGCCGGCGCGGCGCGGCGTAGTTCGGCACCAGGCTGACATCGGTGCCGAACGCCGTCATCAGCACCGGGCGGCCGAGCCACAAGCCAAGCAATGCCGCCGCCACGCCGTCCGGATAAAGGTAGTACGAATCGATCAGGTCAAAATCGAAACCGCTCCGCCGCATCGCCAGCAGCCTTGGCAGCAACGCCGCGGCCATTAGCAAAGGCGCTATCGTCATGCCGGCCTTCGGCAGTACCGGGTATCGGGGATGCGTCACTTTAAGGCCGAGCTGCTCACTTTCCGGGGGCACCTGAGCGTACAGCGCATACCGGCCGAACGCGCGGTGAGCCGAGGGGAACCAGGGAACCGGTGCAACCACGCGCAAATCGACACCGTCCAGGCGCCCGAGATGGATCAGGCGGTGACGCAAAAAAATTCCGTGTCGAGGTTGCAGCGGGTTCGGAAACAGCGTCGACAGCGACAGAATCTTCAAATCACAGATCTTTCGAAGCGCCCATGCCGACAGAAGCACCGCTCCGCACGGTGCGTCCTTTCGGTAGCCAACCATAAGTGATCCGTTATGGTTATTCCAGTGTCATCTCGCTTCCGGTAAAGCCGCCCCGCGCGCCCACCTATCCCCTGACGCCCTCCGTCTCGCCATCCCACGGCACCGCGCCTATGCCCGTCGGACGATCAACGCCGGCGGGGGCGAAACGGGCGGCGGACCAGCCGGCCATTTCCTCGTAGGTGCGGTATTTCTCCAGGATCGCCGCCTGCGCCGCGTCCAGCAGCCGCTTCGAGTCCTCGGGGCGACTTTGTGCCAGCGACTTGTAGCGGGTCTCGTTGCCGGCGTAGTCGCGGAAGCTGACCGACGGGCGCGGGCTGTCCAGCACGAACGGATTGGCGCCGATGCCACGCAGCCCGGGGTTGTAGCGGAACAGCGGCCAGTAGCCGGAGGCCACCGCCAGGTCCTGCTGCTTCATCCCGAACTGCATGTCGATCCCATGCGCGATGCAGTGCGAGTAAGCCACGATCAGCGACGGACCGGCGTAAGCCTCGGCCTCGCGGAACGCCTGCAAGGTCTGCTGCGGATTGGCGCCCATCGCCACCTGGGCGACATACACGTTGCCATAGGCGATCGCCTGCAGCGGCAGGTCCTTGCGCCCGACCCGCTTGCCGGCCGCGGCGAATTTCGCGACCGCCCCCAGAGGCGTGGCTTTCGACGCCTGCCCGCCGGTATTGGAGTACACCTCCGTATCCATCACCAGCACGTTCACGTCGCGCGACGTCGCCAGCACGTGGTCCAGGCCGCCATAGCCGATGTCATACGCCCAGCCGTCGCCGCCGACGATCCAGACGCTGCGCCGCACCAGATGATCCGCCACCGACAGCAGGTCCTTCGCCCCCGGCTTGTCGCCGAGGGCGTGCAACCGCTCGATCAGGATCGCCACCCGCTGCCGCTGCGCCCGGATGTCGGACTCGCGCACCTGCGGGGCGTTCAGGATAGCCTCGACGAAGTCCTCGCCGATATCGGGTTGCAATTTGGCGAGCAGGGATTCCGCCAGTTCCAGGTGCTGGTCCGCCGCCAGCCGGAAGCCCAAACCAAATTCGGCGTTGTCCTCGAACAAGGAGTTCGACCAGGCTGGCCCGCGGCCCTCCTGGTTCTTCGACCACGGCGTCACCGGCAGGTTGCCGCCGTAAATCGACGAGCACCCCGTCGCATTGGCGATCTGTGCCCGATCGCCGAACAACTGCGACAGAAGCTTCAAATACGGCGTCTCGCCGCAGCCCGCGCAGGCGCCGGAGAAGGTGAACAGCGGCTCCAGGAACTGCACGCCGCGGACGTTGGCAAAATCCACCCGCGCCCGGTCGTTCACCGGCAACGCCAGGGCGAAGTCCAGGTTCGCCTTGGCGTCATCCATGAGGTCCAGCTTCTCGGCCAGGATCAGCGACTTGACCGGTTGCGTCGGGCAAGCCTCGGCGCAAAGCGAGCAGCCGGTGCAATCCTCCATCGAGAACGACAGCGTAAACCGCACATCCGGGAAGCCGCGCACATTGATCGGCGCCGACTTGAAGCTGGCGGGCGCGGTCTCAAGCCTGGCGGCATCGAAATAGCGCGCCTGAATCACCCCATGCGGGCAGACGAAGCTGCATTGCCCGCACTGCACGCAGGTGTCCTGGTTCCAGATCGGGATCGCCTCCGCCACGTTGCGCTTCTCCCACGCCGCGGTGGCGGAGGGCCAGGTGCCGTCGACCGGCATGGCGCTGACCGGAATCTCGTCGCCGCGGCCTTCCAGCATCAGCGCGGTGACGCGGCGGACGAACTCCGGCGCATCCGCCGGCACCGCGGGCGGGCGTTCGAACGGGCTGGTCGCTTCGGCCGGGATGATGACGGGAAACAAGCGGTCGAGCGTGGCGTCCACCGCCTGGAAATTCTTCTGCACCACGTCCTCGCCGCGGCGGCCGTAGGTTTTCTTGATCGAATATTTTATCTGTTCGATCGCGCGTTCCCGCGGCAGCACGCCGGACAGGGCGAAGAAGCAGGTCTGCAGCACGGTGTTGGTGCGCCCGCGCAGCCCGACATCCAGTGCGACGCGCGACGCATCGATGACGAACAGCTTCAGCTTGTCGTCGATGATCCGCTTCTGCATCTCATGCGGCAGCTTGTCCCATATTTCGTCCGGGCCGTACGGCGCGTTGAACAGCAAAGTGGCACCAGGGGCCGCCAGGCGCAGCACGTCATGCCGCTCGACGAACTGGAACTGGTGCACGGCAACGAAGCTTGCCTTCTGGATCAGGAACGGCGCCCGGATCGCGTCTTTGCCGAAACGCAGATGCGAGATCGTCTGCGCGCCCGATTTATGCGAATCGTAGACGAAATAGCCCTGCGCGTGCAGCCCGGCGTCTTCGGCGATGATCTTGACCGTGTTCTTGTTGGCCCCCACCGTGCCGTCCGCGCCCAGCCCGTAGAACACCGCATTCACCAGCCCCGGCGGGTCGGTTGGGAACGCCGGATCGGCTGGCAGGCTGGTATGCGACACGTCGTCGTCGATGCCCAGGGTGAAGCCGGTCTTCGGGCGCGGCTTTGCCAGTTCGTCGAACACCGCCTTGGCCAGCGCCGGGGAAAAATCCTTCGACGACAGCCCGTACCGGCCTCCGACGACGCGCGGCATGGTGTCCCGCGTGCCGGTGGCGAGCGCCTCGGCCAAAGTCGCCACGACATCGAGATACATCGGTTCGGCCGGAGCGCCGGGCTCCTTGGTCTGCTCCAGCACCGCGAGCGCGCGAACGCTGTCGGGCAGCGCCGCCAGGAATGCCGCGGAGTCCCACGGACGGAACAACCGCACCTGCAGGACGCCGACTTTCTCGCCGCGGGCTTGCAGCGCCTCGGCGGTAATGCGCGAGGTTTCCGCGCCGGTGCCCATCGCCAGCACCACGCGCTCGGCGTCCGCCGGGCCGAAGAAATCGAACAAATGGTACTGCCGTCCGGTCAGCGCGGCGAACTTGTCCATCTGCGCCTGCACGATCGCCGGCAGGGCGGCATAGTACGGGTTCGACGTCTCGCGCGCCTGGAAGAACGTGTCGGGGTTATGTGCGGTGCCGCGGATGAACGGATGCTCCGGCGCCAGCGCCCGGGCCCGGTGCGCCCGCACCAGATCCGCGTCGATCATCGAGGCGATCTGTTCGTCCGAGAGCAGTTCCAGCGTGTTCAGTTCGTGCGAGGTGCGGAACCCGTCGAAGAAATGCAGCACCGGCACGCGCGAGTCCAAAGTCACCGCCTGCGCGATCAGCGCCATGTCGTGCGCCTCCTGCACACTCGCGGAGCACAGGAAGGCGAAGCCGGTGGAGCGCACCGACATGACATCCGTATGGTCGCCGAAGATCGACAGCGCCTGCGTCGCCAAAGCGCGGGCGGCGACGTGGAACACCGTCGGGGTCAGCTCCCCGGCGATCTTGAACATGTTCGGGATCATCAGCAGCAGGCCCTGCGACGCGGTGAACGTCGTGGTCAGCGCGCCCGACTGCAGCGCGCCATGCACCGCACCCGCGGCACCGCCCTCGCTCTGCATCTGCTGGATCGCCGGGATCTGGCCCCAGATGTTCTTGATGCCCTGGGACGCCCACTCATCAGCCAGTTCCGCCATCGTGGACGACGGGGTGATCGGATAGATCGCGCAGACCTCGTTGGTGCGGTAGGCGACGTGGGCAACCGCGGTGTTGCCGTCCATCGTGGCGTGCGTGGCGGTCATTGCGTAGCTCCCTCAACGCTGTCTTGCGTCATCTGGATGGCGTGGCAGGGGCATTGCTCGAAGCAGGTGGCGCAACCGGTGCACAGCGAGTCGTTCAGGCGGTAGCCGTTGCCCGGCCCCAGCTTGACGATCGCCTGCTCCGGGCAGGCGGCGAAACAGTTGTCGCATTCGAAGCAGACTCCGCAGCTCAGGCAGCGCTGCGCCTCATGCCGGGCGGTGGCCTGGTCGAGGCCGGCCAGCACCTCGGTGAAGCCGCCGACGCGGTCTTCTTCGGACAGCCGCTTTTGCGCGGCGGGATCGACGTCGCTGAACACCGGCAAATGCAGCATGTTGAAATGCACGACCGGAGGCGGTTCGTCCGGCGCATAGGCATGTCCGCGCAGCCAGGCGTCGATGTTGCGCGCCGCCAGCTTGCCGTGGCCGGTGGCGGTGGTGACGGTGCGCTCGAAAGGCACCATGTCGCCGCCGGCGAACAAGCCCGGATAGCCGGTCATCATGTTGCGATCGACATGGACGACACCGTCGTCCTTCGCATCTACCCCCGGGATGCCATCCAGGAAGGCGCTGTCGGTCTGCTGGCCGAGCGCCAACACGACGCTGTCGGCTTCCAGGGTCTCGAATTCACCGGTTGGATGCGGGCGGCCTTTCTCGTCCAGTTCCATCCGCTCGACGGTCAAAGACGGCCCGACGATTTCCTTGATGCTGGTGAGCCAGCGGATTTTCACGCCCTCCTCAATCGCCTCGTCCGCTTCGAAGGCGTGCGCCGGCATATGTTCGCGGTCGCGCCGGTAGATGATCACCGCTTCCTCGGCGCCGAGGCGCCTTGCGGTGCGGGCGGCATCCATCGCCGTATTGCCGCCGCCATAGACCACAACGCGCCGCCCGAGCACGGGCTTGCCGCCGGTGCCGACATCGCGCAGCACCGACACCGCGTCCAGCACCTTGGCCGCGTCGCGCGCCGGAATGGCGGTGCGCTGCGCCATATGCGCGCCGATGGCGACGAAGACCGCGTCGAAATTGCCGGCCGCCTGTTCGGCCAGAACGTCGGTGGTGCGATGGTTGAGCACGATACGGACCCCGAACCGCTCGACACGGGCGATCTCGGCCGCCAGTTCGGCGCGCGGCAGGCGGTAGGCCGGGATGCCGAATTGCAGCATACCGCCGGCCACCGGCCCGGATTCGTGGATCTCCGCGTAATGGCCGAGCCGGGCGAGGTGGTAAGCCGCGGACAGGCCAGATGGACCGGCGCCGACGACCAGCACGCGCTTGCCCGATGGCGGCGCAGGCGGCGGATAATCCCAGTTTTCCTTGGTGGCGAGATCGCCGAGGAAGCGCTCCACCGCATGGATGGTCACCGCCGCATCCATTTCGCCGCGGTTGCAGTTCGATTCGCACGGATGGTAGCAGACGCGGCCATGCGTCGCCGGCAGCGGGTTGTCGGCGACGAGCGTCTCCCACGCCTTGCGGAACTCGCCGGCCTGCGCGTGCGCCAGCCAAGCCTGTATGTTCTCCCCGGCCGGGCAGGCATTGTTGCAGGGCGGCCGCAGATCGGACCACTCCGGATGGCGCGTACGGAAGGGTCCGGTGCCCCGGTCGAGACTCAGATCGACGATCGGCGTCAGATCGCGCGAGGCCATGGGTGTTTCTCCCGGTTCGGTGGTGCCGGACAAAGCATAGGGCGATGTCGCACAACATTGACAGTGATCAAATTTGGTCAGCCGCATATTTTCTGCGGATCGAGGGAACCGTACGGCGTTACGGTTGTATTGCGTCAGCGACCGGATGGTGCGCGCTGCGCGAGAACAAGGCCACCTATTTGATATGGCCATAGGCGCGCCGACGACCCGCTTGGCGATGCCGGCCCGGACCGGGATTGGCGGCCGGCACGCCTTGTATGCATTCGGGCCGACCACCACGCGGGAGCGGACGCTTCAGGCGACGCCGGACACCCGGGAGGCTACGGGCGCGGACGCCCGCCTCTCCGGCCGCGCCGCCTCGTCATGCCGGTGGAGAGGCGGGTTGGCAGCCCCTGGCGCCAATGATATGCGCCCGGAATTGCAGGAGGACCCGGAAATGAGTTGCGCCGCGTCAATGAAAATATGCGATGGCGCGGATTGGTTCAGCAGCGACCTGTCGTCATTGATCTCTCACGAACTGCATGACGTTCCCGCATTCAATCGCAAGCAGTGGGAATTTGCGATGATCTTGCGGGCGCTGTCCGAAGCCGGCGCGTTGCGCTTCGATTCGACCGGCATATCTTTCGGTGCCGGCCAGGAACGCCCGCTTTATGCGATTGCCAATCGCGTCAGGCAAATCTGGGCCACGGATCTTTATTCATCTGACACCGCCTGGCCAACCGCGCGCAAGGATAACGCCCGGGACCTGACGGATTTCGTGCGTGCGGGCAGCCCGTTTGCAACGATTTCGGAACGCATATCAGCCAAATCAATGGACATGCGGGCGATCGAGTTTCCCGACGATTCGTTTGATTTCGCCTACAGTTCGTCCGCGGTCGAGCACATCGGCGAATGGTCCGATTTCTCCGCGCACCTGGCCGAAGTGCGCCGCGTGCTGAAGCCGGGAGGCGTCTATGTCCTCACCACGGATATCACCTTCGGTCCGAATTCCGAACATCCGGGCAACTTCAAGTTCTCACCTGCCGGTCTTGAGTGGTGGTTGCAAAGCTCCGGCATGGCCTACGAACCGGTCGTCGATTGCCGCATAGCGCATCACTACGTCAACACACCACTCCCCCCGGACATAGCCTGCTATTTCGCGCCGGGCGGGGGCGAGACGCACCTTAACCTGGCAGGAACGAATATCGGGCTGTTCGGCAAACTGTCGACGGTGCATTGCCTGGCCGGATGCGAGCCTCACACGTCCGTTTTGCTTATCTTGAAAAAGGCTGCCGTTAGCTGCGGGGCGGTGGAATTTCCCGGCTTTCACGAAACCAGGGACTTCCTTTTATCCGCCCGCGGCATGATTGGCAGGATGCTGGAAGACTCCACGTTGTGCCCGCAGCCCAATCCCTGGATACCGGACGGCATGAAGCCGGATGCCTGGGCAACCTCCTATATGTGGCTTGGCGAAAAGCACCGCATGGTGCGAGTCAATATCGAGGTTGACCAACCCGGCTCCGTGACGATTGGCGTCAACAAAGCCCAAGCCGATCGATACTGGGAACCGTTGGTCGAGATGGTGGAATCTGTACATCTCATCGAGAAAGAGGCCGAGTTCGAATTTCCGTTATTCTGTGATAACAGTCATACCTTTGCGATCTACGGACGCGCGTTGCCCGGCACGCGGCTAAAGCATGTCAACGTGATACTCGATGACAGCCGTACCTACAGCCAAGCCGCCATGAAAATCGAGCCGGCGGCCGAGTTTATCATGACGCCGGCAGCACGGCGGCAGGTTCCAACCAGTCCAGCGTCATCGTTGCTGAAGCGCACGGCCAAGGCTGCTTTGATCAGGCTGCCGGAAATCAGGGCGCTCTGGCTGGACCGCAACCGGCTGCGTGATGAAGCCGATCGGCTGAGGCATGAGGCCGACCGGCTGGTCTTGAGGCTTGCAAATCAGAAGCGCTTCGTCAGGTTGGAAGGGCCCGGGCGGCCGGGTCAGTACTGAACCTTGTCCGGCATCCGGTCCCACTCTTCGAACGCCGCCAGGCCTTCCTCGCGCAGCAGCGGTTCCGTCGGGATGGAGCGCTGAGCCAGCGGGAGGGGGATTTCGTGATACAGGAAATCGTCACGGAACCCGACCTTGGCAGCGTCCTGGCGGTCGTTGGCATAGTAGATCCGGCCGATGCGCGCCCAGTAGATCGCGCTCAGGCACATCGGGCAGGGTTCGCAACTGGAGTAGATTTCGCACCCTGTCAGGTCGAACGTCTGCAGCGCCTGGCACGCCAGCCGAACCGCCACCACCTCGGCATGCGCGGTCGGATCGTTGCTGGAGGTCACCTGATTGAACCCCTCGGCGATCACCTTGCCGTCCTTGACGACAACCGCCCCGAACGGGCCGCCGCGCCCGGACCGCATCATCTCCACGGACAACGCGATCGCCCGCCGCATGTGCTGCTCGCGCGCCATCAGCTGTGCTCCACCGGAGGACACACGCAGTCGCCGCAGCTTCTGGCGATCGGTTCGAGGCTCGGCATGGGTACGACGCTCCGCTGTGGGGACCGCGGCAACAATTGCAGGATCTGTGCCGCGATAGAGACGGCAACGACGGCGGGTTCCTTGCCCTCGATCCCCGGCACGCCGATGGGGCAGATCAGCCGCTCGATCGCCGCACGCGGGATTCCCGCGCGGATCAGGCGGCCGGAGAAGCGGGCGCGCTTGGTCTCGGAGCCGATGACGCCCACCGCCGTGAAGCCGGGGCGTCGCAGGGCGGCGGAGACGATATCGAAATCCAACTGGTGGTCGTGCGTCATCACCAGCACGATGCACGCTGCCGGCAACGCCTCGACCGCCCGCGCCGGTTCGGCGGTGCGCACCGGCGTGACGTTGGGCGGCAGGTTCGCCGGCAGCGCCTCCGGCCGCGCATCGATCCAGGTTACCCGGCACGGCAGATCGGCCAGCAGTTTCACCAGCGCCTTGCCGACGTGACCGGCACCGAACAAGGCGACATGCAGCCGCGGCGGACGCAACACCTCGAACAGCACGGTGACGTGCCCGCCGCAGCACTGGCCCAGTTCGGGTCCGAGCGGGAAATCGCGCCGGGTTGGTCCTTCCGCGCCGGAGGCCAGCAGGCCGCGCGCCGCCGCCTCGCAGCGATATTCCAGGTTGCCGCCGCCGATGGTGCCGAAGAGGCCGTCGGCGGAAACCACCATCTTTGCGCCGGCCTCGCGCGGGGTGGAGCCTTTCGCCTCCAGCACCGTGACCAGCACCGCGGGCTGGTTGTCGCGTTCCGCCGCGGCCAGGGCGTCGATCCAGACCGCCATCAGTTCGCCGCCTGTGCTTCAACCGGAGCCGCCGCTTTGGCGCGCAGGGCTTCGATCGCCATCAGCACCCGTTCGGGCGTGGCCGGCGCATCCAGCCGCCCCACCGTCCAGCCGTCGGCGCACGCCGCGATGGCGTCGCGCAGCGCCTGGAACACGGCGATCCCCAGCATCAGCGGCGGCTCGCCCACCGCTTTCGACCGGTAGATCGCGTCCTCTTTGTTGCGGCCCTCGAACAGCGCGACGTGGAACGCGGCGGGCACGTCGCCGCAGGCGGGGATTTTGTAGGTGGAGGGCGCATGGGTGCGCAGATGGCCCTTGTCGTCCCACCAGAGTTCCTCGGTCGTCAGCCAGCCCATGCCCTGGACGAAGCCGCCTTCGATCTGGCCGAGATCGATGGCCGGGTTCAGCGACTGGCCGGCATCGTGCAGGATGTCGACCCGCCGCAGCCGGTATTCTCCGGTCAGGGTATCGACTTCCACCTCCGCCACCGCCGCGCCATAGGCGAAATAGTAGAACGGGCGCCCCTGATGCACCGTGGTGTCGTAATGGATCTTCGGCGTGCTGTAATAGCCGGTGGATGACAACTGTATCCGCGCGCGATGCGCCAGCTTCGCGACATCCGCGAACGTCAGGTTCCTGCCGCCGCCGCTGACCAGACCATCCGCGAACACAACCTGTGCCTCCGGAACGCCCAGCGCCGTCGCGGCCACGGCCGCCATCCGTTGCTTGATCGTCTGCGCCGCCGCCTGCGCCGCCTTGCCGTTCAGATCGGTTCCCGACGACGCCGCAGTGGGCGAAGTATTCGGCACTTTCGCCGTCGTCGTTGCGGTGATCCTGACCCGGTCGAGCGCGATGCCGAATTCCGCCGCAACGACCTGGGCGACCTTGGTGTAGAGCCCCTGCCCCATTTCGGTGCCGCCATGGTTCAACTGCACGCTGCCATCCGTATAGACATGCACCAGGGCGCCGGCCTGGTTCATGTGGGTCAGGGTGAAGGAAATACCGAATTTCACGGGGGTCAGGGCGATGCCGCGCTTGACCCGGGGATTGGCCGCATTGAACGCCGCGACGTCCTTGCGGCGCTCCGCGTAGCCGGCGGTTTGTTCAAGCTGCGCGGTCAGTTCGGGGATGATGTTGTCTTCGACCGTCATGTGATATGGCGTAACGTTCCGGTCGCGCTGGCCATAGAAGTTGCGCTTGCGTACGACCAGCGGATCGATGTGCAGATGCCGGGCGATCTCGTCCGCGACATGCTCAATGCCGATCATGCCCTGCGGACCGCCGAAGCCGCGGAAGGCGGTGTTGGAGACGGTGTTGGTCTTGCAGCGATGCGAAACGATGTGCACATTGTCCAGGTAATACGCATTATCAGCATGAAACATCGCCCGATCGGCGATCGCCCCCGACAGGTCGGGCGAGTAGCCGCAGCCGATGGACTGCACGAAGGCAATCCCGTGGATGCGGCCGTCGCTATCGAAGCCGACATCGTAGTCGATCCGCGCATGATGCCGCTTGCCGGTCAGGATCATGTCGTCGTCGCGGTCCAGCCGGTGCTTCACCGGCCGCCCGGTTCGTTGCGCCAGCAATGCCGCCGCCACGGCGATCAGCGAGGCCTGGGATTCCTTGCCGCCGAAGCCGCCGCCCATCCGGCGGGTCTCGCAGACAACGGAATGGTCCGAAAGTTTCAGCGCGCGGGCGACGAGATGTTGCACCTCCGTCGGGTGCTGGGTGGAGCTGTGGACGAGCATATCGCCATCCTCCCCCGGAATGGCCATGGCGACCTGGCCTTCGAGGTAGAAATGCTCCTGGCCGCCGATGTCGATACGACCTGACAGACGCAGCGGGGCGCGGGCCAAAGCGGCTTCGGCGTTGCCGCGCTGCATGATCTGTGTCGGCAGCACGAAACTTTGCGCCGCCAGGGCTTCGTCAATCGTAATGATGGGCGTTAGGACTTCGAAGTCGATGACCGCCCTGGCGGCGGCTTCGCGTGCCAGCTTCATGCTGCCGGCGGCGACGGCAAAGATCGATTGGCCGTGATACTCGACCAGGCCATCGGCAAAGACCGGATCGCCCATGAAGGCGGGGCCGACATCGTTGACGCCGGGCACGTCCCGGGCGGTCATGACGGCGGCCACGCCGGGGCTGGCGGCGACGGCGGACAGGTCCATCGAGACGATCCGCGCATGGGCGTGCGGGCTGAGGTAGAGGACGCAATGCAGCAGCCCCGCCGGATCCGGCATGTCGTCGATATAGATCGCGCGCCCGCTGACATGCCTGGCTGCGCTGTCATGCGGGATAGAGGCGCCGACGGGCGGGGCGGCGACCCCCGCAGGGCCACCATCCACGCCTTGCGGTGCCGGTGGCGCCAACGGCGTGGATGGCGGGCGACCGAGCACGCGAGGGAGGGCTTCGCCCGTTTCCCCGGCGGTTTCCAGGAACAGCTTCAGCAACAGGTTCCGTGCCACGCTGCGGCGGTAGGCGGCGCTGGCTCGCATGTCCGACAATGGGGAGAATGCCTCGTCCATCGCAGCCTGACCCAAACGGATGGTTTCCATCGTCCACGGGCGGCCAATCAGTATGTCCTCAACGGCGCGCGGCCGGTTCGGCGCGGCGGACATGCCGCCGAAGCCGATGCGGATGTCGCGCACGATCGCGTCCTCGATCCGTAAACGAAACGCTCCGCACACGGCGGAAATGTCCTGGTCGAAGCGCTTCGACACCTTCCAGCAGCGGAACTCTTCCCCGGCGCGCGGCATCGGGATGTCGATCCGCTCAATGAACTCGCCCGCTTGCAGAATGGTGCTGCGATAGCCGGTGAAGAAATCCTCCAGCTTCACGCACCGCTGTTCCGCTCCCCGCCGCAACACCAGCGCCGCATCCGATGCCAGCAATGCCGGCGGGGAATCGCCGATGGGCGAGGCATTGGCGATGTTGCCGCCAAACGTGCCGCGGTTGCGGACCTGCCGCGAGCCGATACGCCAGATCATCGCGCCAAAGTCCGGATAATGCTTTTCAAGCACCGGCAGCGCATCATGGTAGGTCGCGCCGGCTCCGATGCGGATCGTCTCCGCAGTCTCGGTGACCGAGGCGAGATCGCTGACCGCGTGGAGCGACACCGTCACCCCAAGCGTCTTGTGCTGCTTGGTCACCCACAGCCCGACATCCGTGCCACCGGCGACGATCACCGCCTCCGGATAGCGGATCAGCGTATCCGCCAGTTCCGCGACCGAGCGCGGCGCCAGGCACAGCGCATCGCCATGCCGCAGAGCCAGCATGCCGTCCGCCACCGCGGGAGCTTCAGCAGGAAGCTGTTCACGGCCGGTGCAAACCGACAGCGCCGCATCGACGATCGGGCGGTAGCCGGTGCAGCGGCACAGATTGCCGGCCAGCGCCTCGTTCACCGCCGCCCGGTCCGGAGCCGCTTCGGTGCGTAGCGCCGCGATCGACATGACGAACCCCGGCGTGCAGTAGCCGCACTGCGAACCGTGGTGCTCAACCATCGCCTGCTGTACCGGATGCAGCGTGCCGTCGGCAGCGGCGAGGTGCTCGACCGTCAGCAATTGCCGCCCGTCCAGCGCGGAGATGAACAGAATGCAGGCATTTACCGCCTGGCAACGGGCCTGGCCATCCTTCCAGTCCACCAGGATGACGGTGCAGGCGCCGCAATCGCCCTCAGCGCAGCCTTCCTTGGTGCCGGACAAATGTTCGACGTTGCGCAGGTATTCCAGCACGGTCATTGCCGGATCGATGTCCCGCAGGTGCCGGAGTTCACGGCCGAGCCGGAAATGGATGGTGTCGCGCATGGGCCTGACGCTGGGCTTCCTCGGCCGGGTGTTGAGAGAGCTAAGGCCAGGCGTCGGGACGGGTCAACGGCTCGTCACTCCAGTCGCGACCCCGCCTGGATCCATGCACCCAGCGTCGCCCGCTCCGCATCCGTAATTTGGGTAACATTCCCCAACGGCATCGTATGCGTCTTCACCGCCTGCGCCATGATCTGCGGCGCCTGCAGCCGGATTTGGCTGGCCGTATCGAACATCACCCCCTTCGGCGCCTCGGAGAACCCCGGGAACTGCGGCCTGGCCGAATGGCACACCTGGCACCGCTGGTCGACGATCGGCTTTACCTCCGCAAACGTAACAGCCGCCGCGTCGGCGGAACCGGCGGGTGCCGAGGATTGCCCGATGATGCTCAGCGCAACCGCGGCGAGGACCGGAACCACCGCGGCCGGCCACAGCCGCCAGTCGGGTATCGCCCCGGTGTGCATCGTATTGAACCAATGCCGCACGAGGAAGCTGGCGACGAAAATGCACGCCAGGATCAGCCAGCTCCAGTGCGAGGCGTAGGTGAACGCATAGTGGTTGCTGATCATCGTGAACAGCACCGGCAAAGTCAGGTAGTTGTTGTGCACCGAGCGTTGTTTCGCCTGCGCCCCCCAGGCCGGATCGGGCGGCTGGTTCTTCAGCAGCGCGGCGACGGTCTTGCGCTGGTTCGGAATGATAATGAACAGCACATTCGCGGCCATGATGGTGCCGACAAGCGCCCCGGCCTGGATGAAGGCGCCGCGGCCGCTGAATAGGTGAGTATAGGCGAATGTAGCCGCGACAAACAGCACGAAGCCGGCCGCCGCAAGGCGCGCCGTGCTCCGTCCGATCCGC
Source organism: uncultured Rhodopila sp. (assembly GCF_903944925.1). GTDB lineage: Bacteria > Pseudomonadota > Alphaproteobacteria > Acetobacterales > Acetobacteraceae > Rhodopila. Next base: position 214,975 of record NZ_CAJATU010000199.1, read on the forward strand.
GAGCGGCACAACAGATCATAGATCACCCAACCGGCAGCCAGGGAGCCTGCGGCAAACAGCACCGCATTGAGCGGATCCATGGCCAGCACCGCCGGATCGATCAGGTATATCGACGGGTTCAGGTAATAGACCAGCACCAGCAGGATGAATCCGAATATCCAGGTGCTGTAGGCCTCCCATTTGAACCAGGTCAGGTGCTCCGGCATGAATTCCGGGGCCACCGAGAATTTCTGGATATTGTAGAAACCGCCGCCATGCACCTGCCAGGCTTCCCCTTTCACCCGGGGATCGAGACGCGGATTGGGCCGCAGGCCGGCATCGAGCGCAATGAAATAGAAGGACGAGCCGATCCAGGCGATCCCGGCCATGACGTGGGTCCATCGCACCAAAAGGCTGACCCAGTCGAGCAGCGTATCGGTCATCGGCAGGTTCCCTGGTTGTCGAGGCAGCGGTCAGGATCGCGGCGGCCTGCGGGGACCGCCGCGTCGGGTCTATCAGAAATGAACCTCGATACCAATAACCGGAGATACCTGGGACGAGCCGGAGACCTGCGAAGAATTGCCGAATTTGTGCTGCCAGAACTCGACCGCCAGATAAAGGTCAGGCTTGTGGGGCTTATTAAAGATCATCTTGCCGATATCCAACTGCAACTGCGGCCGGGAAAGTATTTCCGTGTAGGTGTTGTTGCCAAAACCATCCTGCCCCTTGGGCATCGCAACATTGACGAACCCGCGGAAATCCAGCGGCAAATGCGTGAACCCCAGCGGGTACAGCCAGACGACCTCGAATTGCGGGGTGGCGGCGAAGCTGACCGTCCTGCCGGCGATGCCGTTGTTATTCCATTCCTTGGACACGTGGACGCCGACGGTCATGAAGCCGGGATTCAAATCAAAATGGAAGTTCGGACCGGCGACAAGCAGCCTTTTGTCAGGTGCGAAGGCGGTATTCTCCGACTCGGCGTCGCCGCCGAATTCGAAATTGATCGCCTGGATCGGCCCGAACTTGGTGTTCCAGCCGAATATCTTGTCCGGACTCAACTGGCCGCGATAAATACCATAAAATTCAGTCGAACCGCCGGGCGAATTATTGGCCGGTTCATTGGCGTTCGAAAATAGCACATCGACATTGGCGAAGTTGGATCCATAGTCCCAGACGCCGAAATACCCGAGGTTGACGATGATTTTATTGACGTCTCGCGACCCCTTGCCGCCGCCGGGATTGGAAATCCAGGGACCATCACGCACGCCAAGCGAGACATCGTTGAAATTGCCCTGGGCCCGGGATCCGGTTTGGACAGCGAACAACCCCACCGCGATGGCGAACAATACATGTCGTAGCTGCATCTCTCATCCTTAGTTGTCCGATCTGCCGGATCACCGCTGCAAGACAAGGACGACACGAGCAAGGCTGTTTTCCCCAGTCTCTTGGCTCGAGCAATCGATGTGCGAGCAGCAATCGACGTGCCAAGCCATCGCGCCGGAACGACGGTCCCTGCCGGGTACGGATTTGGCGCCACAGTCCCGGCCTGCCGAAGCGGTTACCCGCCGATCCTCGTCCTGATAATATCCGGCGGATTGACCTGGCGCCGCGGTCCGGCGATGCCGGCAGGAAACCGCTGCATTATGCGCTGAACCGAGCCGCCCGCGGCCGGCATGCCGGTTTCATGAGCAGATAGAGGCCAAGTATAGCAAGAAATGCCGCCGATCGGCTCACAAGGACAGGACATGTCGGCTTCGAATTATTTAATCCTGCCGGCATCCATGCGCCCGGGCCGAAACTAAACGTGAATGCCCTGACTTCGCGCCAGCAGGCCGTCAACCTGTTCGCGTATCTCCCTGGAGACTTTGGGGTCGAGCCGGGACAGCCATCGCGCGGGGATATCTTGCACGCCATAGGCCGCGCCCGCCAGCATCCCTGCCAGCGCCCCGGTGGTATCGGCATCGCCGCCCTGGTTCACCGTTTCGACCACGCACGACATGAAGTTGTCGGTCGCGAAAAAGTAATGCAGCACCGTCTGTACGGTATCGAGCACATACGCGCTGGAAAGACCCCGATACGGCTTGAAGCGAAACTGCTTGTGCTCGGCTACCAGTGCGTTGGCCTCACGCCTCGCCGCGGCGGCACCGTCCCCCGCAAGCAGCACCCGCGTCATCCGCCCGAGCGCCAGGACGGCCGCGTCGGACAAGGGGTGATGGTGAGTCGCGTGGCTCTGTTCAATGCTCCAGCGTTCAAACGCGGCCTCGTCGGTCAGCGTGGCGAGCACGACGGGCAGGTTGCGCATCAGCGCGCCATTGCCGGCATCGCCCTCGTTGTACGGGCCGCAAACCGAGCCGTCGGCCATGAAGCGGCGGATGCCGCGGCGGCAGGTATTGCCGATATCGACGGGCTTGCCCCGCAGCCACGCGGCAAACTGCCCGCAGACGCGGGCGACGTCCCAGGTATCAGCCTCCAGTATGGCGCGGCCCAGGCACAGCGCCATCTCGGTATCGTCGGTCACCTGCCCGGGCGCCAAACGCAGCCAGCCGCCACCGGTGATGGTTTCATGCCGCCGATAGGTTGTCTCGATCTCTCCGCGGGTCATGAACTCGACGGTTGCGCCGAGCGCGTCGCCGGCGGCAAATCCGAGATAGGCCCCAAGCGCCCGGTCACGCAGTGTCGGCACGGTCATCTCAGTCCCAACGGACAACGACCCGGTATTCCCCGCCGATGACCAGGTGCTCGCTTTCAGCCTGGAGCGGATGCCGCGGGAACAGCGCGTTGAAGAACAGGATTTTCGTTACGGGTACCTGCGCCTCCAGGATGCGGTTGCCGAAGCAGCCGGCAATATCGCGATCGTCCGAGAAGGAGAGGACATTGTTGAACAGCACCACCGCCGTGCGGCGGTCGATCTGCCGGATGACTTTTGTCTCGTCGTATTCGTTAGTTCCTCGGAATAGCGTCACGTGCGTCCTGCCGGCCTCGAAACGGCGAAACCGCCACTGGCAGAACTCGTAAAGCAAATCGAGTTGCACATGGATGGAATTGGCATGATAGCGCGGCGACATCTTTTCCGCGACGTAGGTCGTCCAGATATCGACGGACCGGGGGTTCATCGGTTCCTTGTGGTGGGTGGGAAGCAAGCCGAAGCGGCTTTCCACCCACCCCTTGATCACCGCGCCTTCCGGGCTGTTGGAGTCATAGCCCCAGCCCCGCAGCAGGCTCATGTAGCTGGATCGGACGCGCCGCCCCGGGCCGGAGCGGTCGCGCTGCTCGGGATCGATCGCCAGGGCCGCATAGAGGTAGCTCTCGAACGCGTCCACCGCCTCGTTCGGCGTCTCCGCCTGATCCAGCATCTCGAACAGGCTGCGATTGAATTCGTGCACGCCGGCGATGCGCAACGCCAGCGGGTCATCGTTGAACTGCCAGCCTCCGATGTGGCGCGACGGAACGTTAACGAGGTTGCTGCTGTGATAGGCGCGATCAAACTCGCCATCCAGTTCGTCGGCCAGTTCAGGAACGGTCATGCCGTGGTTCGATCGGACGCCGGGCGCATCATCTGCCGGACGGGAAGGCCATGAACCGGGCGTGTTGCCTCGATCGATCCGAACGGGCGCTTCTCCTGGCCAGGCACCTCCCAAACACTTCACCGCCTCCGCGAGCCTGAACAACTCGCCTACCTTACCAGGCATATCGGCCGAAGTCATGTCTTCAGTTTCCTCGGCCTTCGCACTGAATGCGGCCGACACGCCCGGGCCGCTCAAGCGGCATCTTACGCGATTTACCGAAGGTTCTCGTCAGTGCTTCGCCGCCCGGGTGTTGACGAACGGCCCGTTTCCGGAGCGATGGTCGGTTTGAATGATGCTAGAGGCGGGCTTGATCCAGCCACTCAGCCACCTCGCTTTCCAGCCGAACCAGATCGACCGCCCACGTGACGCCATCGGCGAGCGTAATCTCGGGCGGCACGCTTTGTCCGATGTGATACCGGAGGTCGCAAAAGCTCCCGGCAGAGAGCAGCATTTCGGACATCTGCACGTATTGATCCCAGACCAGTATGAACGCCGATCGCAACCGTCCCTGGAAAGCGAGATTGAACAGTCCCGAACCGCTTGGTCCGGCTACCAGCAGCGCATTGGATACAAGCGCGATTTGCTGTTCCGCACGAAGCGTTTCGGGGCGGATAATACTGAAGCCGCGGCGTTCAAATATACGCTCCACGGCGCTCTCGTTGGCAAGTTTTCGAATTTTAACGCCGGCGCGTGACAAGTATATTTTGTCAGGCATCGTGATATCTCGAACGGCACTGCTGTCCCTGATGGTGGACCATAACCGGGCAGAGGTAGGTGATGCGTAGTGCTCGACGCACATGGACTGGGTTGCCAGCAACAGGCGTCTGCACCGAGCCAAGCCTTTAAGTCTGACGATATCTCGTGATGCAACACCCGCTGCGTTGAGAAGATGGGTTTGGAACTCCGCCCACGCCGCATCGGCGACAACTACCTTTACCTCCCCGAACAGCGCCCGGCAGGTAGCCAAGGCGTGCAAGCGGGGCAGGCAATCGCCAATGAAGTGACCGTAATGTCCGGATATAGGATGATCCAAAAAGAAGGCCGTATCCAGATCGTATTCCGTATCATTCGTGTCGATCGACTGGCTCGCCGCATAGACACTCTTGTCGATACGTGTGAACCAGCCAAGCACGTGGGGCGCCCACGGAATCAGGTAGTCGGTGACGATCTGTCTAAAATCAGGCAGGATAGGCGGGCCGAACGGTAAACAGTAGGCCTCGGCCACCGTTGTAAGCATCATTTTCGGAAACTGGATGGCCGCCGGGAACTTTCCGTCCGGTGGTGTCAGCATGGTCTGATGAAGCCGATAATCGTTTCCCGGTACGGTCGTCACCCGGCAAGGAGGCATGATCATTCTGCCAGCGGGTTCGATTGTCAGCCTGGCAAAGCTGGACGCCTGAAAAGCGCGTATATTTTCGATTTCCGGAAATTCGGCGCACCGAACTGCGACGAAAATGGACTTGTCATCAATAATCACACGCCAGACCTTTCGATGGCGGACACGATCATTTTGCGCGCCTGTTGGAAATGTCGCTTCGCGCTCGTGATCGGCTACCCTGGATCGTCATTATAACGGTCGACTGTCGTCCGATCCACTCCTGAATCGTCTACGCCGGCGCTATACCGGGTAGCATGTCCCCAGCCACGCTCACGCCATCCCGGCACCGGTCATGACGGTGCGGGAAACCGGGTGCGGTCACGCGGAATTTGCCTCGCGGCGGCGATGAAGACCGAAGTCACTATCGCTGTCGGCACCGAGCCGCCGCCAGAGAGGTCGGCGATTGAGGTTCCGAGCCGGCCGCGCGGACGGACCCGCCGCGCCATCGGGGCAATCTGCGTGACCGGCGCGAAACCACAGCGTTCCACAATCACGGCGCTTTGCGGCCAAAAGGTTGTCACCTCGATCCGGCTGTTGCAGAACCCGCCGATGGGCGCTTACCCTGCCGCCGGGACGGGCGAATGAACCGCACCTCGGGCCGCGTTCGCGCCCGGGCCGTCATTGCGCTCCGTCCCGCGTAGGAATTTTTTGCCAGTAACTACGGCAGAGCAACCAAGAAGGGTGCAACTCATGAGTGCCTCCACAGCCGATGGCCTGGTCGGTTCTTCGACCTCCGGGCCACCTCCCGTTCGCCGCCGCGGATTTGGCGGCTTTCTGCTCGTCGACTCCCCGTACATCCTGATGCTGCTGGCAGCGCTCGGCGGCATTTCCTGGCGTGCATTCTACGGCCAGCCGATCCTGGGCTACTGGCAAATCCTGCTTTTCGCATTCGCCGCGCTGTCCATCTGGGCCGGCCTCGCCAGGGCCAGGACGTCACGCCAGGTTTACGGCCTGGTCTGGACGCAGGTCCTGCACTGGGCGGCCTTCTATGCCGCGATGCTGGTGCTCGCTTCGACGTCCGTCCGCGCTGAACTCGACGACAATGCCATTTCGGATCTCATCCTGACCATGCTGGCGCTGGCCTTGTTCCTCGCCGGGGTGCACGGCCGAGCCTGGCGCCTCAGCGTTGTCGGGATCATTCTTGGCGCCGCTATTCCGGCAGTGACCTGGTTCCAGACGTCGTCCACGCTGATCGGCTTCTGCGGCGTGGTCTTCGTGGTGGTCTTACTGGCGTTCTTCTTCCTGCGCGGGCGCACCGGGGTTCGCAGCGCAGCATAGTCCATCGGCCGCGGTCGGGTGCCCCCGGCCGCGGCCTTGGCCGCCGCCTTTTCGTTTGGTGCGGCGCGAAGGCTTGCGCTAGAGCGGGACGTCTCGTGATCTGAGGTTTCGATGCGCCGGCCGCTGTCGCCAATCTACCTGGATGCTTCCGAGGTTGCATCGCTTCCCCGGGTGCTGGCGCGCAGCGGGCGCAAGCGCATCGCCTTCGGATGGTACGGCGGGAAGTTCAACCACCTTGAATGGCTGTTGCCGCTGCTGCCCGACGCCCACCACTATTGTGAGCCTTACGCCGGGTCCGGCGCCGTACTGCTGAACCGCGCGCCGGCGCCGGTCGAGACCTACAACGACGTGGACGGCGAGGTGGTTAATTTCTTCCGCGTTCTCCGCGACCAGGGAGACGAACTCCAGCGCGTCATCGCGTTGACCCCGTTTTCCCGCGAAGAATTTCACCGAGCGATCACCGGCAGCAAGCGCGGCATCGACGACCTGGAACGGGCCCGGCGGTTCTTCGTGCTGGCCCGGCAGACCCGGACCGGTCTGGCGCAGAGCGCCACCTTGGGCCGCTGGGCGAACTGCAAGGAAACCAGCCGGGCCGGCATGTCCGGCGTGGTGTCCCGCTGGCTCGGCGGGGTCGAGGGGCTGAGCGACATCGCCAGCCGGCTCATTCGCGTGCAGATCGAAAATCGTCCGGCGCTGGATATCATCCGGCTCTATGACGGGGACGGCACGCTGTTCTATTGCGATCCGCCCTATCTGCACGATACCCGCGGCGACAGCGCCGCCTATGGCTATGAGATGATCGAGAGCGAACATATCGACCTCGCCGGGGCCCTGAATCGCTGCCGCGGCAAGGTGGCGATATCCGGCTACCGGAACGGCCTGATGGATCGGCTTTACAAGGATTGGCGCCGCTTCGACGCGCCGCTGAAGCAATGCCACTCGATCAAGAAGACGCGCCAGGAATGCGTCTGGATGAATTACTGAGGCCGCGATGGCCAAGGCCGGTCGAGCGCTGCCCAGGCCCGATCGCACGGCGGCCGCCCTTAAATTGGCCGAACTGTGGGGCGCCGTTCTGAACCGGGAGGACGGCGATTACCCGCCTGAAATCGGCCGCCTGGTGAATAGCGGTCAAACCGCGATCCGCTTCTGCCTTCCGACCCAGGTGTTGGGGAAACTGGCCGATAGCGGGCTGGACGCGATGTGCTTGCAGAAGGGCGATGGCGAGGCGGGACGCTGGGACCCGCGGGGTTTCGCAACCAAGGTCATCGTGCCCTGGAACCGCGACAACCAGTCCGTCCTCGGTCCCAGCGGCGACCCGTATGTCAGCAACCCGTTGCGGCGGCCTCGGGTCGATGCCGGGCTGGACCAGATGGACGATCGCGAACAATGGGACCTGGTGTGCCGGGTTCTGCGTGAGGTCGAAGCAGCGAACGACCCCGGATATACCGAGCAGGTTTTCCTGCAGGTGCTGACGGCGATCCGCGACCGCCTGCGCGAACTGACCTTCACCTACGTCGTGCCGTCGCGGGTGAGCCTGCGGCAGGCGATGGAACTGGTGCGCATATACGTCAGCGAACGCAGCGGCGGCGACCGGGGATTGGCCATCGCGGCGGCGCTGTTCGAAACAATCAGGCAGCGTTTGGGGATCTATCGGGAAATCCGCCGCAACGTCATCAACGCCGCCGATGCGGCGACCAATTCCGCCGCCGACTTGGAGTGCATCGGCGACGATGGACGCGTGAAACTCGCCGTGGAAGTGAAGGAGCGCCGCATCGGCGGTGCGGATGTCCAGGAGATGGTGGCGAAAGCGCGGCTGCACGGCATCACGGAGTTCCTGATCTGCGCCGACGGCGTTCTGGCGGCGGAACAAGAGGCGGTCGATCGGACGTTCGCGGTCGCGTGGGCATCCGGCACCAATCTGTATCACCTCACCACGGCTGACCTGATGCGCACCGCGCTGCCGCTGATGGGCGAGGACAGTGTGCGGGATTTTATCGCCGAGGTGGGACGGCAACTCGACACGTTCGGCACGCAGCCCCGGCACCGGCAAGCGTGGAAGACGTTGCTGGATCAGCTTTAGGTTGGCGTCACCACCTCGCTTGCGCTCGTCCGGGCCGACTTATCGGGTCCGGAAGATGCCCACTGGGTCCGGCAAGGGCCGTTACCTCTGCGTCATGGCCGGATTTAGTCCGGCCAATCCACGAGGACGCGGCTCATCCGCGCCCCCGCCGTTCGAGCGCCTCTAAACGTTGGGTCCATCCATGGGCTCAACAGGCGGACGGAGACCCACGCGTCCAAGACCGGCGAGAACGTCGCGGTAATTGTCGATCCCCCGGCCGCGCAGCGACGTCCACGTAATATCGCCAGTCGCGTATTGGCGCAGCAGCGCGTCCCTTTCAGCCTCCGGCATAGGTTCCTTCCTTCGACGAGCGCATGACTCCGGCATTAGTGCGTTATAGTCCAACACCGTAACCTGGCGTAGCTCTCCCGCCATCAACCAACCGGTGTAAGGTCCCGCCAGGTGCCGAAACAGTGGCCAGCGGCCTTGAATGGATTGCCACGGGACGCGCTGGCCGGCCTGCTGCTCGCCGCGATCGCCATCCCCGAGCAACTCGCCACCGCCCGCCTCGCCGGCATGCCGCCGGAGGCCGGGATGTTCACCTTCGCCGCCGGTGCCATCGGCTTCGCGGTGTTTGGCACCAACCGCTTCCTGTCAGCCGGCGCGGATTCCACCATAGCGCCGATATTTGCCGGCGGGCTGGCCGCCCTGGCCGCCGCGGGTTCGCCCCATTACGCCGCCCTGGCCGGGCTGCTCTCGATCATGGTTGGCGTCGTGCTGGTCGGCTCGGCGTTGCTCCGTGCCGGCTGGGTAGCCGATTTGCTGTCGATCCCGGTCACCACCGGGTTCATGGCGGGGATCGCAATCCATATCATCGTTGGCCAGTTGCCCTCCGTGCTCGGCGTTCCCGACTCGCACGGGTCGCTGGCTTCGCAGTGCGTGCAGGTGTTCCGCCACCTGCCGGATGCCAATCCCTACGCCATCGGCATCGGTGTCTTCGTCCTTGCCGTCAGCCAGGTCACCGAGCGCTTTTCGAAGCGCCTTCCGGGCGCCTTGGTGGCGCTGGTCATCGTGGCCGCCGCCACCGCCGCGCTGCACCTGGACCGGCACGGGGTGGACGTTCTAGGGACGCTGCCGGCGACCGTACCGCGCATCGCGCTGCCCGAGGTGCCGCTCGATGAAATGCTGCGCATGGCGCCGCTGGCGCTGATCGTGGCGCTGGTCTGCATGATGCAGACGGCGGCGGTGTTGCGCGCCTATCCCTCAAATCCGGACGGCCCGCGCCACGTGGCGCGCGACTTCGGCGGCATCGGCGCGGGCTGCCTCCTCGCCGGCCTGACAGGCGGCTTCGCGGTCAATGCCAGCCCGCCGCGCACCGCCGTGGTGGTCTCGGCCGGGGGCAGGTCTCGCGCGGTGTCGCTGGTGGCGGTGGCGCTGGCCGCGGCACTGCTGTTCGGCGGCAGCGCGTTGCTCGCCGCCGTGCCGCACGCCGCGCTGGGCGGCATCCTGATCGCCGTCGCCCTGCGCATCTTCCGGCTGCGGGAGATGGTCGCCATCGCCCGCCGCGGCGGCTCGGAGATCTGGCTGGTGGCTGCCAGCACCGTGCTCGTGGTGGGGCTGCCGATAGAGACCGGCATGCTCGCCAGCATCGTGCTGTCGCTGCTGAACAGTTTCTACACCGTCGCCCGCCCGCTATGCGAGGAACTGGCCCGCGCGCCCGGCACCACCGTCTGGTGGCCGCCGCAAAACGAGGCCGGCGAACACGAGCCCGGCCTGCTGGTGTTCGCCCCTGCCGCCCCGCTGAATTTCACCAATGCCGCATTCATCCGCGGGCGGCTGACGCAGGCGGTCGAGCAGGCCCGCACCCCGGTGCGGATGGTGGTGATCGAGGCCAGCGGCATCACCGGCATCGACTACACCGGCGCCAGCATGTTGCGGCAGTTGGTGGAGGCGCTGCGGGCGAAGGGAATCCAGGTCGCCCTGGCCCGCCTGTCGGCCGAACGGGCCAACGAACAGGCGGCGCGGACGGGGGTGCTGGAGGCGTTCGGGCCGAAGCGGGTGTTCCGCTCGGTGGAGGAGGCGGTGCAATCCTTCAAGGCGTCGTCCGGCTGACCCGCGGATTGTCGCAATGCCCGCAATCCTGTCGGATACCGGACGTGTCGGCTGGCAGACCGTCGCCTCTAACCCATGAAGTGTAGGCGTTCTTGTGCTGGCACGGTTGTTGCTGCGAGTTTGATCAAACTGTCGCTCGGCACGACCGGCCGCGCCCCGCGCCGGCCGTTAGAGCGTCGTGAGAGGAGCCACCGGTCATGCAATCCGTTGAAGAATTTCTGGCCTACGCCGTTGCCCTGGAACGCGAAGCGGCGGACCGTTTCGCACAACTCGCCGACGCCATGGCGTCCTATGGCAACCGCGAGGTCGGCTCCTTGTTCCGCCGCCTCTCCGATTACTCGCGGATGCATCTGGCGGACGCTCAGGCCCGCTCGGGCTTCCGCGAGATCCCCGACATCAAGCCGGGCGATTTCGAGTGGCCGGACCTGGAAAGCCCGGAAACCGCGGCGATCTGGGCCGTTGATCCGTTCATCGGCCGGGAACAGGCGCTGGAGATCGCGCTGGAGGCCGAGGCCGCCGGTCAGGCGTTCTATCAGAACGTGCACGACACCACCGATGATCCTGAGATCAAGGTGCTGGCGAAGGAATTCGCCGACGAGGAAAGCGGCCACGTCGCGGAGCTGCACAAGTGGATCGCCGCGCACAAGGCCGGCCTGAAGCAGCCCGCCGACGCCTGATCGCCGTGGAGCGGGACATTGCTCCACGGTCAAAGCGCTTCGGAGAAAGCCCGGGGGTGGGCCATGACGTAACGATGACTTCTTGGGTGGACTGATAAGTCTCCTGCCATTGTAGTCTCGTTCCGGCCTTGGAAGCTCCTATATGGAACCTGGCCAGTCGTTCTGACTTGTCCCCGGGCGCGGCAACCTTAAGTCGCGCCTGGCTCAGGAGGCCTCCAATGTCCGGTTTCTGTTACTACCTGCTCACGTTCGCCGAATCGCTTACCGCGGTCGTCGGTATCCGCTCGGTCTATGAACAGCCGCATTACGTCGTGGTCCAGGATCTCGGCCGCAACACCGAAATCCGCCGCTACGACCCGCGTGTGGCGATCGAGGCCACGATCGAAGGCAAGACCCGCGACCGTGCCGCCAGCGAGGCGTTCGGCCTGTTGTTCCGCTATATCACCGGCGCCAACGCGGGCAGCGCGAAGATCGCCATGACCGCCCCGGTGCAGACCGAGACGCAGCGCATCGCCATGACCGCGCCGGTGCAGACCGCGACGGACCCGTCGGGCACGCTGAACATGCGTTTCTTCCTGCCACACTCGGTTGCTGCGGCCGGCGCGCCGGCGCCGACGGACCCGCGCCTGCATCTGGTCGATGTGCCGGCGGAAACCGTCGCCGTCCTGCGCTACTCCGGCGTCGACAATGCCGGCGCCCGGGCCGAGAAAAAGGCGGAACTGCTGGATGTGCTGGCGAAGTCGCCGTGGAGGCCGGTGGGCGAGGTGTTCACGCTGAACTACGACCCGCCGTTCACGATCCCCTTCCTGCGCCGCAACGAGGCCGCGGTCGACGTCACGAAGTAAGCCCGGCCATGTTCATCAGCATCCGCATCGACAGGGCGGCGACGCCCACCACCGCGACGCTGATTGCCCAGATCGCCACCAGCCACGCCACGCGGCGCAGCATCAATGATAGCCTTCGCTGTCCGTCACCTTGCCGCGGAACACCCAATATGACCATCCGGTATAGATCAGGATCACCGGGACGATCAGCACCACGCCCACCAGCCCGAAGGCCAGGCTCGACTCCGGCGCGGCGGCGTCGCGGAATGACACGGCCGGCGGAATGATGTTCGGCCACAGGCTGATCGCCAACCCGCTATAGCCCAGGAACAGCAGGAACAGCGTCAGCAGGAACGGCACCGCCCCCGGCTCTCCGTTCAGCCGCACCAGCAACTGCCACGCCGTCAGCACCACCAGGATCGGCACCGGGGCGAAATAATAGATGTTGGGGGCGGAGAACCACCGCGCGGCGATCGCCCCGTGCGCCAGCGGTGTCCACAGGCTGACGATGACGATCCCGGCCAGCAGCACCGGTGTGATCCAGCGCGCGGCGACGATCATGCGCGCCTGCAACTGGCCCACGGTCTTCATCGTCAGCCAGGTGCTGCCGAGCAGCGCGTAGGCGACGACCACCCCGAGGCCGGTGAAGACGCTGAACGCCGACAGCCAGTCCAGCGCGCCGCCGCGATAGGACGGACCGGTCACCTTGAAGCCGGTAATGAACGCCCCGAGCGCCGCGCCCTGAAAGAACGCCGCGGTATACGAGCCGAAGGCGAAGGCCTTGCTCCAGAACGGGCGGTGCGCCTCGTCAGCCTTGAAGCGGAACTCGAACGCCACGCCGCGCAGAATCAGGCCCGTCAGCATCAGCACCAGGGGGATGTAGAGCGCGCTCAGCAGCACCGAATACGCCAGCGGAAATCCCGCCAGCAGGCCGCCTCCGCCCAGCACCAGCCAGGTCTCGTTGCCGTCCCACACGGGGGCGACGGTGTTGACCATGATGTCGCGGTCTTCGCGGCGCGGCACGAACGGAAACAGGATACCGATGCCCAGGTCGAAGCCGTCCATCACCACATACATCATCAGGCCGAAGGCGATGATCAGGACCCAGATCAGCGGCAGGTCGAGGGTCATGGATCAGCCTCCCGGAATGATGGCGGTGGGGTCGATGTCCGGTGCCGCCGACAGCGGCCGGGACGGCCGGCCTCCCGGGCGCTCCTCCGCCGGGGCCGTGGCGCCGGTTTGCCTGTCGGGTCCGCGCGCCATCAGCTTCAGCAGATAGGTGATGCCGATGCCGAACACCCCGACATACAACACGATGAAGACCAGCAGGCTGGCGCTCATGGCCAGGGCCGAGTGGTCGGACACCCCCTGCGCCGTCAGCATGACGTTGTAGACGACCCAGGGCTGGCGGCCGATCTCGGTGGTCATCCAGCCGGCGAGGATGGCGACGATGCCGGACGGCCCCATCGCCGTGGCGAACCAAAGGAACGGCCGCTGCCGGTACAGGGCGCCGCGCCAGCGCAGCCAGGCGCCGCCCAGGCCGAGCAGCAGCATCAGTCCCCCGAGGCCGACCATGACCCGGAAGGTCCAGAAGACGATGGCGGAATTGGGCCGCTCGTCGGGGGGAAAGTCGTCGAGGCCGCGGATCTGGCCGTCCCAGGTATGGGTCAGGATCAGGCTGCCGAGATGCGGGATTTCGACCGCGTCCCGGGTCACCGCGGCTTTCATGTCGGGCCAGCCGAACAGGATCAGCGGCACGCTCTCACCCGGCGTGTTGGACCAGTGGCCCTCGACCGCGGCGATCTTGGCGGGCTGGTATTGCAGGGTGTTCAGGCCGTGCTGGTCGCCGGCGAGGATCTGGATCGGCGCGGTGGCGAGCACCATCCACATCGCCATGGAGAACATCGTCCGCACCCGCGGGTTGTCGCGGCCGTGCAGCAGGTTCCAGGCACCCGCGGCGGCGACGTAGAGCGCGGTGGCGAGGTAGGCGGCCAGGCCCATGTGCAGCAGGCGGTACGGAAACGACGGGTTGAAGATGATCTGCCACCAGTCCACCGGCACCATGCGACCGCCCTCGATGGCATAGCCCTGTGGCGTCTGCATCCAACTGTTCGAGGCCAGAATCCAGGTCATGGAGATCAGCGTACCGGCGGCGACCATCAGGGTGGCGAAGAAATGCAGCCCCGGGCCGACTTTCTTCCAGCCGAACAGCATGACGCCGAGGAATCCTGCCTCCAGGAAAAAGGCGGTGAGCGCCTCATAGGCCAGCAGCGGCCCGGTGATGCCTCCGGCATAGGTGGAGAAATAGCTCCAGTTGGTGCCGAACTGGTAGGCCATCACCAGGCCGGAGACGACGCCCATGGCGAAGTTGACGGCGAAGACCTTGGACCAAAAATGGTACAGATCGACGTAGACCGCATCCTTGCGAATTAGCCAAAGCGCTTCGAGCACGGCGAGGTAGCTGGCCATGCCGATGGTGACGGCGGGGAAAACGATATGGAAGGAAACGGTGAAGCCGAACTGGATGCGTGCCAAGGTGAGCGGATCAAGGTGCATCATTGGCGTCCCTCTGTTCTTGCGAAGGATGTCAGACCATCCGGCCTATACGCAATAGCGGAATGAGTCTGTCGACGAACGCGTGGTGAGGCCGATGTGTGGGTCAGGGTAGCGCCAGCCAGCGGGGCGGTGTTGCAGCCGTCCCCATTGATCCATATCAATATAATGATGATGGAATAATGTCATAATCAACTTGTTAGCCGAACCGCGGCCCCTCAGCGGTTGAATTGGGGAAGCAACGGCCGTCGGACGGCACGCAGGTCACCTTCCCGATGGCGGATCGGCTGGTGGTCCGGGGAACGTCGGCTCCGTCAGGTTTCTTCGCGGCGACCTGCAACCGAGTAACCGAAGGGGTCATCATTCACATGCTCACAAAGCTTCTTTTTTTGGGACAAGACACCGGTCTGTGGTCCTTCGACGAGGCATCGGGCGTCGCATCCTTGCTACAGGCCGGCGCGACAGGCGGTGAGTTCCACCTCGTTTCCGATGGAACCACGGCGTATTTCGCACTCCAGCCCCCCTCTGCAAGTGTGACTTCGGACACGCAGCTCTGGACGACAAACGGCACTGCCGGCGGGACGCGCCTGGTAACCAACCTGCCCCAAGCCATGTCGGCGACGGGCAGTGCTGACATCCGGAGCATGCTGCCGCTGCCCGGTGGCGAGGTAGCGTTCAGCTACACCGACGGCGCCACGACCTCGGTCTATGTCAGCGACGGCACTGCGGCCGGCACCAGGGCGGTCAGCGGCTACAGCGGCGCGGACCCGGTGATCAGCGCGGCCGGAGCGGCGGTGATGGGCCCGTCGCTGTTGTTTCTCGACCGGTTCAGCGGGCTGTGGACAGTCGATCCGTCGACGGCGGTGGCAACCCACCTGATTGCCAGCGGCGCCGGCGCGGCCATCAATGACTGGGCCAACCTGGCCGTGGACGGTGGCTATGTCTATTTCGGCCTGCAGGCGCCGGGAGCGGGCGCAAACACGACGACTCAGCTCTGGCGCAGCGACGGCACCGCCGGCGGCACGCAACTGGTCGAAACCTTTGCCGACAACTCGGGCGCCGGCGTCATCGGCACCGAGCAGGATCGCGCTGGAATCTTGGGCGTTACCACCCTTGCGAACGGTCAACTGGCGATCAGCACCTTCGATGGCGCGCATTATCAGGTTTACCTGAGCAACGGCACCGCGGCCGGCACCGCGGTCGTGACCGGATACACCGGCGATCTTGGGGCCTACCTCGGTCCGGATGGCACAAGCGAAGTCGGCGGTGCGCTGGTGTTCCAAGCGGCCGATCCGCTTGCGCTCCTGGGTCAGCTCAACCAGGACGAGGTCTGGTCGTTGAACGAGGCGACCGGGGTGACGACGGAACTGGCCAGCGGCTCCATCGGCGACTGGTCGGTCAACCAGGCGGTGATAGGCGGCAACGTCTACTATACTCTCCAGGTCGAAGGTGCCGCGGCCGCCAATGAGACGCAGCTTTGGGCAACGGACGGCACTCCGGCGGGAACCCGACTGGCGGTGACGCTGCCCGCAGCGACGACGGACCATGTTGACGCGGGCATCCAGACGATGATGCCGACGGCCGGAGACCAACTGGCGGTGAACTTCTTCAACGGGTTGACCGATTTGGTCGGGACGACGGACGGCACCCAGTCGGGCACCAAGGCGATGGCGGCCTATGCCGGGGGGTTCGCCGGCTTCGGCACCGGGCTTTCCGCCGAGATAGGCGATTCGATCCCCTGCTTCTGTCCCGGCACACTGATCCTGACCCCGGACGGCGAGCGCGCGGTCGAGACGTTGCGCATTGGCGATCTCTTGCGGTCGGCAACGGGCGAATCGCGGCCAATCGTCTGGATCGGCTCCGGCCGCGTGCTGCTGCGGCGCGGCCAACGCTGCGCAGCCACCCCGGTGATCGTCCGCCGCGGGGCGCTTGGCCTCGATGTGCCGCATCACGACCTGCACATAACCAAGGGGCACTCGCTGTTCACCGACGATGTGCTGATCCCGGCGGAGTTCCTGGTCAATCACCGCTCGATCCGGTGGGACGATCACGCGCAGGCGGTGGAATTCTATCATATCGAATTGGACACGCACGCTGTGCTGCTGGCGAACGGCGCGCCGGCGGAGAGCTACCGTGACGACGGCAATCGCTGGCTGTTTCAGAATGCCAATAGCGGCTGGGCAATGCCGCCGAAGCCGTCCTGCGCGCCGGTTTTGACGGGCGGTCCGATCGTGGATGCCGTCTGGCGGCGGCTGCTGGACCGCGCCGGCCGGCGGCCGGGTATGCCACTGACCGGCGATCCCGATCTCCATCTTCTGGTCGATGGAACCCGTCTCGATGCGGAGGTGCGGACCGGTGGTTTCCATGTTTTCAGTCTTCCCCGGGCGCCGGACGAAATGCGGATTGTCTCACGCTCCGCCGCGCCGCAGGAGCTGGGGCTGGCTCGTGATCCCCGCTGCCTGGGTGTCGCTGTGCGGCGGATTATCCTGCGGCAGCAGACGCGGTGCCGGAAATTCGGCGCGGAGAACGAGCTGCTGCTCGAAGGCTTCCACGGGTTCGAGGCCGATGAGGGATTTCGGTGGACGAATGGCGACGCGCTGTTGCCGCCTGAGATGTTCGCCGGTCTTGCCGGATCCATTGAGGTGGTGCTGCAAATCGGTGGGACCGCGCAATACGTCGAAGGGTTTGCGGCGTCCCGTGCGGCATAGCTGTGGCCCGCGCTCAGCCACAATGATGGCCTCGTGGTGGGGGCGTGGCGACGTGGCTCGCCCGCACCACCGATCCGTGTCGCCTTGTGGTCTGTTCGTTGGTCGGCGAAGCCGCCGGCCGCCGTCCACAAAAAAGGGCGGGGAATGACCCCCGCCCTGCACACCGTCCGCGTCCCACGGATCAGTTGTTGTTCCTGTTGCCCATGAGCTGCAGCAGCAGCATGAACAGATTGATGAAGTTCAGATAGAGGCTCAGCGCATCGTAGACGCTGCGCTTGGCCGCGCCGCCGAAGCCCTCGGCATAGGCGAACTGCTGGTAATCCGACTTGATCCGCTGCGTGTCATAGGCGGTCAGGCCGGTGAAGACGAGCACGCCGATGATGCTGAGTGCGAACTGCAGCGCGCTGCTCTGAACGAACAGATTGACCAGGCTTGCGATGATGATGCCGAAAAGGCCCATGATCAGGAAGCTGCCGATCTTCGTCAGGTCGGTCTTAGTCGCGTAGCCGTAGAGGCTGGTCGCGGCGAAGGTGGCGGCCGTGATGAAGAACACCCGGACGATCGATTCGCTGGTGTAGATCAGGAAGATGTTCGTCAGGCTGGCACCCATCGCGGCGCAGAACACCCAGAACAGTGCCTGCGCGGCCGTCGTGGACAGCCGGTTCACGCCGAGCGAAAGCACCAGCACGAAAGCCAGCGGCGCGAACATCGCGATCATCGCCAGCATCGTCGGGTGATGCGCGAAGCCGAACGGCGTCTGCACCAGCGGATAGAAGGCGTTGATCAGCGGCGTGTTGGCGATGCCGTAGGCGACCACACCGGTCAGCAACAAGCCTGACGCCATCCAATTGTAAACCCGCAGCATGTAAGCCCGTAGGCCGGCGTCGAACACCGCCGTCGTTGCGGCCGAGGACCTGGGATAGGCCTCGTATTGCGGACTGTAAGCCATGGTTCCCTGTTTCCTTTCGAGCATAAGCCCGCGTTGGTTATACCCAATCACCCGTCCGGCATAGTGACCAGCCGGAGACCAACCGGGACGGTTCAAACACTGTCCGTCAGCGGGGCCGGACGGAACGCACTATCTGCGCTACTCGTTCCTTAAGAGTTGCGCCGGCCGGACCCGCAAGGCGGCTGCTGTTCCAGCATAGCCGAAAAGCAGCATCAGTGCGAGCGCTCCCGCGAGTGTGACAATAAGCGTGACGGGCATGAAAATCCACTCCGTGTGCAGAATGTAATGTGTGACCGCGAAGCTCGCGGCCGAGCCGACGATCGAGGCGATCAGGCCCGCCACCAGGCCGAGCAAACCGAACTCCGTGAGCCAGGCGGCGCGGATCTGCGAGCGGGTCGCACCCAGCGTCTTCAGGATCACCGCCTCCCGCACCCGCCGCCGCTGTCCGGCCGCCACGGCGCCCACCAGGACGAAGGTGCCGGCGAGCAAGGTCAGCGCCCCGGTCACCGTCAGCGCCGCCGCCACCTGGTTCAGCAGGCCGGCAATGGCGGACAGCACGTCCTCCACCCGGATGCCGGTGACGTTCGGCAGCGCATCCGTCACCGCCCGCAGCAGGCCGCCCTGCGCCGCATCGGCGATCCTGACCGTTGCGATATGTGTGTGCGGGGCATGCGCCAGCAGGCCGGGGCTGGCGACCATGAAGAAATTGATGCCGAGCGACTGCCAGGCGATGTTACGCAGATTGGCGATCTTGAGGTCGATGTCGCGGCCGAGCACGTTCACCCGGATGACGTCGCCGATGCCGACATGCCAGCCCTTGGCCATGGCGGCATCGAACGACACCAGTGGCGGCCCGTCATAGTCTGCCGCCCACCAGTCGCCCTGCACCAGGCGGGTGCCGTCCGGCGGCGTGGCGGCATAGGTCAGGCCGCGGTCGCCGCGCAGCGCCCAGGCGGTGTCGGGTGTGGCGTTGACCTCCTCGGCCGGAACCCCGTTCACGGCGACGATCCGGGCGCGCAGCGACGGCACTTGCTTGAGGTCCTGGATGCCGGGCTGGGCGCGGACGATCTGCTCGAAGCGGGCAAGCTGGTCGTTCTGGATATCGACGAAGAAGAAGCTGGGCGCGTTGGTTGGCAACTGCTCCTGGATCTGGTGCTGCATGTTGCCCTGGATCAGCGCCACCGAGGCCAGGGTGGACAGCCCCAGGCCGGCCGACAGCAGCAGCAGCGGTGTCGGCGCGCCGGGGCGGTGCAGGTTGCCGATGCCGAGGCGGACTGACGGCCACGCCAGGCGGGGCGCGCGGCGGGCCAGCAGCATGACGGCGAAGGCTCCGGCACGGAACAGCAGCAAGGTCAGCCCGGCGGCAAGACAGAAATACAGGGCGAACATCCGGTCGGTTGCCGTCACGACGGTCAGGCCGATGAGGCCGAGAGCCAGCGCGATGTTGGCGATGATCAGGGCGGCGGCGGGCCGGGTCGCCTCGGGGATCAGGCCGTCGCGGAACAGGGCGCCCCCGGGAATGCGGGCGGCGCGTCCGAGCGGCCAGAGCGAGAAGCACAGCGCGATCAGCAAGCCGTAGGCAGCGGCCAGCGCCAGCGGCCCTGGGTACAGCCCGAGCACCGGAGGCACCGGCAGTATCGGCGTCAGGAACCGTGCCCCCAGCAGCGGCAGCAGCGCGCCGATGCTGACGCCAATGACGATGCCGCCGGCAGCCAGGACCATCACCTGGAGCAGGCAGACGGCGAACACCAGCCCGGGCGAGGCACCGAGGCAGCGCAAGGTCGCGATGGTCCGCGCCCGCGCGTCCAGCCAGGCGCGCACGCCGTTCGCGACGCCGATGCCTCCGACCAGCAGGGACGTGAGGCCGACAAGGGTCAGGAACAAAGCGGTCTGGTCGATGAAGCGGCGGACGCCGGGGGCGGCGTCGCTCGGGTCGCGGATGCGCCAGCCGTCCTTGGCGAATTGGTCGTGGATCGCCGCGGCCAGTGCGGGCGCGTCCGGGGCGGTCAGGCGGACCGCATAGCGCACCATCGCACCCGGGGCGAGCAGACCGGTGGCGGGCAGCGCCTCGGCGGAGATCAGCACGCGCGGGCCGAGGATCGCCGCGGTGGCGACCCGGTCCGGTTCATGCGTCAGCGCGCCGGCGATGCGGAAACTGGCGGTGCCGAGGCGGACGATGTCGCCGGGGTGAAGCTGCAAACGGTCGAGCACGACGGGATCGGCCACCAGGCCGTAATGCCCGTCCTGCCGGCGCAAGGCATCAGCCAGAGGCTGGTCCGGCGACAGGGTGGCGGTGCCGGTGAGCGGCCAGTTCGCATCGACGGCTTTCAGCTCGATCAGTTGCCGCTCGCCGGAGGGTGCGACCAGCATGGAGCGCATCTGCGTCACGCCGCTGGTCGTCGCGCCGCGGGCGTGCAGCCAGTCATCCAGCGTGGCGGGCAGCGGTTGCGAGCCGCCGTCGATCTCCAGGTCGCCGCCGAGCAGGGCACGGCCGTCGGTGGCCAAACCGGCATCGACCGCGGCGCGCAGGGTGCCGACGGAGGCGATGACGCCGACGCCGAGGGCGAGGCAGAGCAGGACAATCCACAGGCCGCGCACGCCGCCGCGCAGTTCGCGGCGGGCCAGGGTGAGGGAGAGGATCATTGGGGGAGCCGGACGAACACCGTCGCCCACGCCCGGCCATCCGCGACTTTGTCGCAACCGGCACTGCAAGTCGTGCATGGCCGGGCCAAGCCCGGCCATGACACGGGGAGAGACGCGCGACGCACGCTGCTCACGCCGCCACCGCCTCATCGACGCGCCCGTCCGAGAGGTGCACCTGGCGGTCGCAGCGGGAGGCCAGGTCGCGGTCGTGGGTGATCAGCAGTAAGGTCGTGCCGGTCCGCTGGCGCA
The DNA here is from genome assembly GCF_903944925.1 of uncultured Rhodopila sp. Lineage (GTDB taxonomy): Bacteria > Pseudomonadota > Alphaproteobacteria > Acetobacterales > Acetobacteraceae > Rhodopila. The sequence goes on from NZ_CAJATU010000199.1 coordinate 235,950, forward strand.
ACGCGAACAGCAGGTCGATCACCGCTTGCCCGGTCGCGTGGTCGAGGTTGCCTGTCGGCTCGTCCGCCAGCAGCAGCGCGGGTTCCGGAGCGAAGGCACGAGCCAGGGCGACGCGCTGCTGCTCGCCGCCGGACAGTTGGCCCGGCAAGTGGGTCAGCCGGTGCGACAGGCCAACCGAGTCCAGCGCCGCGCGGGCCCGGGAACCCGCGTCGCGCACCCCCGCCAGTTCCAGCGGCACGGCCACGTTCTCCAGCGCGGTCATGGTCGGGATCAGGTGGAAGGCCTGGAAGACGATGCCGACGCTCTCCCGCCGCAGCCTGGCCAGAGCGTCCTCGTTCAGGCCGGTGATCTCCCGCCCGTCCAGCGCAACGCTACCTGAGGTTGCGCGTTCCAGCCCGGCCAGCACCATCAGCAGGCTGGTTTTGCCCGACCCGGAGGGGCCGACAAGGCCGACCGCCTCGCCGCGTGCGATGTCGAGGGCGACTCCGCGCAGGATGTTGACCGGTCCGGCAGCGGACGGCACGCTGAGGTGCAGGTCCCTGATCCGCACCAGCGGCATAATGGCGCCGGCGAGCGGCGGAGTTATCGGCATGATATCCATAGGCGCTGTATATTGGGACGCGGTCCGGGGGCGGAAGGCCTGGTGCGCGATTGCAATAATGTTATCTGTTCTGAGTTCGGCCGCCGCCGCGCCGCCGCGGCTGCTGGTGCTGGGGGACTCGCTTTCGGCCGGGTACGGATTGCCGCACGAGCAGGGCTTCGAGGTGCAGTTGCAGCAGGCGCTGAAGGCGCGCGGCCATGACGTCTCGATCATCGACGGCGCGGTGTCCGGCGACACCAGCGCGGGCGGGCGGGCGCGGCTGGACTGGGCGCTGGGCGACGGCGCGGATGCGGCGATCGTCGAGCTGGGCGCCAATGACGGGCTGCGCGGCCTCGATCCCAAGGATATGGAAGCGAACCTGACCGCCATCCTCGACTCGCTGGCGGCGAAGCATATCCCGGTGCTGCTGACCGGGATGTATGCGCCGCCGAACCTCGGGCCGGAATACGAGGCGGCGTTCCGCGCGGTGTATGAGCGCCTTGGGAAGCGCCCCGGCGTGCTGTACGATCCGTTCTTCCTGCAGGGCGTGGCGACGGTGGACGACCTTAATCAGGCGGACCGGATGCATCCGAATCCGGAGGGGGTGCGGCGAGTCGTGGCCCGGATTCTGCCGCTGGTGGAAAAGCTGTTGTCCGAGGCCAAGCCCGCTTAAGGTGTGCGGATGAGACTGTTCGTCGCCCTCGACCTGCCATGGATTCTGCGGGAGAGGCTGTCGGCCCTGGCGGCCGGCGGATTGCCGGGTGCGCGGTGGGTGCCTCCGGCGAACTATCATCTGACTCTGCGGTTTATCGGCGAGACGCCGGGCCACCGGGCGGAGGACATCGATGTCGCCCTGGCGGGGCTGCGGGCGCGGGGGTTCTCACTGACCCTGGCCGGGGTGGGCACGTTCACCAAGGGCGGCCGCAGTACAGCGCTGTGGGTGGGGGCGGAGCGAAATCCGCAGTTGGACCATCTGCAGAACAAGATCGAGACCGCGCTGCAGCGCTGCGGGCTGGAGCCGGAGCGGCGGCGGTTCCAGCCGCATGTGACCCTGGCGCGGCTGGACAATGTGGCGGAGGGCAAGCTGGTGTCATACGTCCAGGCGCATAACCTGTTCCGCGCCGACGCCGTGCCGGTGGAGCATTTCACGCTGTTCAGCTCGCAGCTTGGCAAGGAGGCTTCGGTGTATACGCCGGAGGTGGAGTATGAGCTGGGGTGAGGACCGCGGCGTCCCCCGGCGTGCGTGTCGTTGCGGGCGCGGCGTGCGCGTGCGGCCTGGATTGCATCAGATGTCCATCGGCACGATCATGACTACAGTAGTCACCGGGTGATCCCATGCTCGAAATCCAACTCCGCGATGCCAAAGCGACCCTGTCCAAGGTCATTGACGACGCTCGGCATGGCGAACCCTCGATCATCACCCGACATGGGCGGCCGGAGGCTGTCGTGCTGAGTTTCGAGGAGTGGCAACGCCTGTCGCGGGTGCCCTCGTTCGGCCGCCTGCTGATGGAGGCGCCGATCGAGCCGGGCGACCTGCCGGAGCGGAGCTCAGGCCCGTTGCGCGAGGCGGATCTGTAAGGGCGTGTACCTGGTCGACACCAACGTCTTTCGGCCGGGGCACCCACCAAAGCCAGGGCGGCGCCGGCTCTGATGGATTGGATGGACCGGAACAGCGAGCGCCTGTTTCTCTCGGTGGTCACCGTCGCGGAGATCGAGGACGGGATCGCCAAGGCCCGGCGCGAGGGTGCCTCCCGCACGGCCGATCGGCTGGATGCGTGGCTGGACACGGTGCTGCATCTGTATAGCGCGCGGATTTTGGTGCTGGACGTTCCCGTGGCCCGTGTGGTGGGGCGGCTGTCCGATCAGGCCCGCGGGGCGGGGCATGCTCCGGAATTGGCTGATCTGACGATTGCGGCTACGGCGCAGCTTCGGGGGTTTAGCGTGCTGACACGGAATCTGTGGCATTTTCGGGTGTTTGGGGTTGCGGCGCATGATCCGTTCGAAGGGCTGCCGGCCGATGCGGGCTGAGCGGACCCTTCCCGGGGGTGCCCGTCCGTGGCGACTTTCGCCGGAGTCCAATGCAATTATTATATGTTGGGTAGACGCGACCAAACTCCGGCTGGTCAGTTGGCAGGTCGGTATAACTTCCTATGAATAAGGATTGGCGCGAAGGCGACAGGCGATCGCGGGAACCGCCGCAGCAGAAACGTCCAGCGGCGCTCATCTGGTTCTAAGCAACGGCCAGATCACTTGCGGCGAGTTTCTGACAGACGGCGCTCACAGTCAGTCAACGGATATGGAATGGGTGCTAGGCTATATATCCGGGTGGAATAGGGAGGCTCCTACAGGGAGCAGGATGGCAGGAATCAGCTTTACAGTAGGGGAGTCCGTGACGGCTTTGTTACAGAATTACTGCCGGGCGCACGCGCTCAATCATCTGGTTGTGGCTGCCGACGAATTGGGGGCGGAGTTCCTACGCCGTGAGGGGCCACGTTGATCCGTGCCTACACCGTGCCAAGGTCGAAGGCTCGAGCCGGTACTTTCTGATATTTGGAAAATCAAACGCTTACGGGAAAGACTGGACGGAAATCATAATCCCATGGTCGGCTAGCGCCCTAGAGATGCCGCTCGAAATCCATCCGGCTGTACGGAATGCGGACAGCATCAATTCCGTAAGGATAGCGCCGGAAGAAAATCGCGTGCGACCCAACCCGATATTTCCAATATCCCCGCCGAATATCATCGCACGAACGGGCAAGGCCGGGCGTAGCGACCAAGGTCTCAACTGCTAGATAAATGTTCCGGATATACCTCTCGGCCTATCCGCCACCCCAGCGATCAACCGTATAATCCCGGATGTCCTCCAGGTCCGCCTGCGCGCGAGGCGAAAGCCGATAACCGGTCACGCCCTCGGCGGTCCAGCCCCGCGCTTACGGGCAATGAACGCCTCGAAAGCAAACGCCTCCGGTTCCCCGCTTTCCTCGCCCTCGATTAAAGCCGCCCGCAGCGCCGCAAGCTTCGTCTCCTGGTCCTCCAGCAACCGTAGCCCAGCGCGCACCACATCGCTCACATTGCCGTAACGGCCCTGAGAAACCTGCGCCTCAACAAACCCCGTAAAATGCTCGCCGAGGCTGACAGACGTGTTCTTGCCCATGATCATGCCTCCATGAACAAAGTACCAAAATCGAGTACAATCCGCAAGCCATACCCCAACCCCGCCATCCGGAACGCGCAATCCCCAAACGGGTCAGCGCAAATCCGCCCCCCGGCTGGCTGCACAACCCCGACCCGCCCGCCCTCCGGTTTCGCTGCCTGCGTTACCGCAGCGGCTTTGCCGGGGCGTGACCGTGGCTGCGCGTGAGCCACAAACCCGCCCATGCGGTACCCGACAGGCCGAGCATGGCCGCCGGAGCGATTACCAGCCAATAGGTCTCAAAGCTCATGATGTCCGAAGCCTCCCAAGCAGGATGCAGGCGAGCCACAAGAAATCCAAACCGATAATCAGCTAGATCACAAACGACGTCAGCGCATCAATATCGCCCCGGATCATCGGTGCCTCAATCCTCGCGAGGATCGCGCCGACACCGATGTTGTTTGCCGCCGCCGCCACCAGCTTCATGGGCTCATTATGGACGGTGTGCATGTTCCTTCACCCGTCCTTGAATTGGCGCCGCTTGCCTCAGCGGTACAGGCGTAGTTCCCAAATCAGCCCCAACCCTCACCCCAACCCCGCCACCCGGAACGGGCAATCCCCATACGGATCAGCGCAAATCCGCCCCCCCGACTGGCTGCACAGCCCCGAGCCACCCTCGAGCGTCCGCCGCACCAAATCCCCCAGCGACGCGATGAACCCGACGTCCGAGTTCTGCGTCGGCACCCGGAAATACCCCGGCACCCCCAGCTCCACCGCCAGGTCCCGGTACTCCACATCCAGCTCCACCAGCGTCTCGGTATGCTCCGACACAAAAGCGATCGGCACCACCAGCACCGCCGTCTTATCCTTCGCCGCCCGCTCGATCTCGGACTCCGTCGACGGATCGATCCATTTCTGCGGCGTCGCCCGCGACTGGTAGCAGACGCTCCAATCCACCTCGCCGCCCCACGCCGCCACCACCGCCGAAACCGTCTGCTCCACCTGCCACTGATACGGATCGCCGTTTTTAATGATGATCTCCGGCAGCCCGTGCGCCGAGAACAGCACCCGCAACGGCACCGAAGGGTCCAGCTCCGCCCGCGCCTTCGCGTACGCCGCCTTCACCAGCGCCGTCGTCGCCTTGATGTACCCCGCATCGGTCGGGTAGCAGCACAGCATCGTCGACTTCACCAGCAGCCGCGCCTTCAGCGAAGCCTCCCGCCACGCCGCCACCGAACTGCCGGTCGTCGTGGTGGAAAAATGCGGATACAGCGGCAGCAGGACGATCTCATCCGGGTCCCACGCCTTGACCGCCAGCGCCGTCTCCAGGCTGAACGGATGCCAGTACCGCATGGCGATGAAGCATTTCGCATCCAGCTCCGGCAGCGCCGCCTCCAGCGCCGCCGCCTGGTCCCGGGTCAGCCCCAGCAGAGGAGACCGCCCGCCCAGCAAGGCGTAATTTGCCGTCGCCCCCGGCACCCGCGCCTTAGCAATGATCCGCGCCAGGAACGGGCGGATAAAAAAGGGCACCCGCAGGATGGCGGGGTCCTGGAACAGGTTCATCAGGAACGGCCGGATCGCCTCGGGGCTATCCGGACCGCCCAGGTTGAATAACACGATCGCCACCCGGCGGCGGCGGCCGGACGCGGGAACGTCCGGGCCGCCACCGGTCTCCGGCAAGCCGGACGGCAGGCTCTCACCCGCCATAAAGTTTCGTTCAAATCGGCCGAACTCACTACCCGGCACGCACGATCTCCAAAAGCGCCGCGACATGCTCCGGCGGGGTTTGCGGCACGATGCCATGGCCGAGGTTGAAGATGAACGGCCGGCCGCGCATCGCGTCCAGAATCGCCTCCGCCTCCGCCTTCATCGCCGCACCACCGGCAACGACCGCCAGCGGGTCGAGGTTCCCCTGCACCGCCATATGCGATGGCAGCATCGCCGCCGCCGTGCCGATATCCGCACCGGTATCGATGCCGACACCATCCACGCCGGTCGCGCCATACTCGCCCACCATCACGCCGGCGAGCCGCGGGAAGCCAATCAGCTTGACCCCGGGATGGCGCGCCCGCAACGCGGCGACAATGCGCGTGGCCGGAGCGATCACATGCGCCCGGAACTGCATCGCCGACAGCACGCCCGCCCAGGAGTCGAACAGCATCAGCGCCTCGGCCCCGGCGGTCACCTGGGCCGACAGATACTCGATCGTCGCATCCGTCAGCGTGTCGAGCAGCCGCTGGAACAGCGCCGGCTTGCTGTACGCCATGGTGCGGACATTGGCGAAGTCTTTCGAACCGCCGCCCTCGATCATGTAGCAGGCGACGGTGAACGGCGCACCGGCAAAGCCGATCAAAGCGGTGTCGCCGAAGCCTTCGGCGAGCAGTCCGGCGCGGATGCGCTCCACCGTCTCCATGATGGGCTTCACCCGGTCCTTGACCCGCCCGGGGTCGAGCGCGGCGACAGCAGCCTCATCCCGCAGCGGCGGCAGCACCGGGCCTTCGCCTTCCTTGAATTCCAGTCCATGCCCGAGCGCCCAGGGCAGCATCAGGATGTCGCTGAACAGGATCGCCGCGTCGAAACCGTAGCGGCGTATCGGCTGCAATGTGACTTCGGTCGCCAGTTCCGGGTTCACGCACAGGGCGACAAAATCGGGCACGGCGGCGCGCACCTTGCGGTATTCGGGAAGGTAGCGCCCCGCCTGCCGCATCAGCCAAACCGGCGGCGGCCATACCGCCTCGCCGTCGAGACTCCGTAAAAATCGTTTCATGTTAACGTCCATTCATCCGAGATAGGCCGGAGCCGCCTGTCTCCAAGTAATGGACACTCCGGTCAAGCCAGTTCGGTGACAATCTCGCCGAACACGGTCCCCGCGTCCAGCGCGGCAGCGACGCGGGCCATGGGACCGGACCAGTCGCCGGGGTTCTCCTGGCGAAAAATCCGCAGTTTCGGGTACCATGGGCTGTCGCTGCGGCCGTGCAGCCAGCGCCAGCAGCCGTCGTAGCGATCTGCCAGCAGCACCGGCTTGCCCATCAGCCCGGCCAGATGCACCACGCTGGTGTCCACGCTGACCACCGCATCCAGGGTGGCGATGATGCCGGCCGTGTCGAGGAAATCGGTCACTTCCGTCATCGCATCCTCCAGCTCCAGCCCGGGCGGCGCGGCCTGCCGCGCCGGCGGCCCCGCCTGCAGGCTGACGAAGCACATGCCAGGCACCTTCGCCAGCGGGGCGAACGCAGCCAGCCCGGCAGAGCGCCGGCGGTCAAGCGTGCGGAAGCCCGGGGCGGTTGGACGGGCCTGCCCAGCCCAAACGAGACCGATGCGCCGGGGCGGAGCTTCCGGATCGCCTGCGTCCGCGTCGGTCGCCGCTCGATCCCTCGCCGGGACAGGACGATAAGCAACGCTGCCACCCCGCAGCGCCTCATTGAACGCCAGCTCCGGTACCGGCGGAATAGTCGCCACCGTCGTGCCGAACACCCGCGGCAGGCTGAACATCGGGCAGACAAAATCATGCGGCGGCAACGCGGCGGCATCCGTCACCACCTCGGCCACACCCGGAACCAGGCGCATCAGCCGCGCCAGCTCCCGCGGTACGCAGGCGATCACCCGGGCGCCGAGGTCCGCCAGCAGCGGCAAATAGCGCAGGAACTGCAGCGTGTCGCCGAAGCCTTCCTCATGCAGCGCCAGCACGGTACGGCCCGCCAGGCGGACCCCGCCCGCCAGTGCCGGCAGCGCCCGCGACCGGTCGAAGCCCGGCACCGCGGCCAAATCCATGCGGTATTCGTAATCCTGCCATGCCCGTTCCCACGCGCCGGCCTGCAGCAACGCCACCGCCCGGTTGACGCGGAACTGCGGGTTCTCCGGCTCCAGCGCCACCGCGCGGTCATGCGCCAGGATCGCCTTCTGCAATTCACCCTCGATCTTCAGCACGATGCCGAGATTGGACCAGGCCGCCGCCGCCGCCGGTTGCAGCGCCACCGCGATCTTGAAGCTGCTGATCGCCGAGGCGAAGCGGTTCAGCTCCGCCCGCGCCATACCCTTCAGATGCTGTGCTGCCGCATCACCCGACAAGCCGGCCAGGACCGCCTCCGCCGCTTCCGGATCGTCCGCCTTCAGCAGGAACCCGGCAAACGCACGCCGCAGGCGGGCATCGGACGGCGCCAAATCGAGGCAGGCGCGGAACTGCCGCACCACCAACGCCTGCGGCAAGGCCGGCTGCAGCCGCGCGAGATCGAGGCAGGGATGCTCCGCTTCCGGCCGTGCCGCGGCGGCCGCGGCCAGCAACGGGGCGGCGCGCTCCGCCTCGCCCATCGCCGCAATGGCCAGCCCCTCCAGCAAATCCGCCTGAACGTCGCCCGGATCGGCTTTGCGAACCGCGCGGGCCGCCGCCTCGGCCTGTCGCCAGCAGCCGGATTCCAGCAAATGGCGGGTGGCGGCAATCAGGTCAGGCGAAGCCATCGGCGGTCTCTCCGTGGGGAAAGCCGCATGATGGCCGGAAAAACTTAACATTCGGTTAGCGCCGTGGCGCCCGAATTGAATTGCCTGATGGAATTAACGGGGGGTCGTTGCTCAGAAGGGCGGCGCCCTGTAGCGTTATCTTACATCAGGAAGCCGGATATCAGACTGTTCATGCCCGCCCGCACGCTCCTGGCCGCCATGGTACTCCTTGCCGCGCCATCGAAAGCCACCCCCCTCCTGGCCAGCCCGCCTAATCAAGCTGGCACGGACCACCTGACCATCGTGACCCGGGACGACTCGCTGCAGCGGGCGATCCAGGCGGCCTATGTGCAGCCCTTCACCGCGGCCACGCAGGTGCATGTGGTGCAGCAGGTATGGGAAGGCGGGATCGACGCCTTGCGCAGCCACATCAAGGCGCCGGACAATTCCTGGGACCTGATCATGGTGGATCCGGACGAGCTTGCCACCGGCTGCGACGCCGGGCTGTTCGAAAAGCTCGATTGGTCGGCTATCGGCGGCAAGGACCACTACGCGCCGCAGGCGGTCAGCGACTGCGGCGTGGGCGCGGTGGTCACCGATACCGCGCTCGCCTGGGACAAGGACAAGCTGCCGATAACCCCGTCCTGGACGGATTTCTGGGACGTGGCGAAATATCCCGGCAAGCGCGGCCTGCGCAAAGGCGTGCGCGGCAACCTGGAGATCGCCCTGATGGCGGACGGCGTCGCGGCGGGCGATGTCTACCGGACGCTGAACTCAGCCGACGGCCAGGACCGCGCCTTCCGCAAGCTCGACCAGCTCAAGCCCTATATCGTGTGGTGGTCGTCCGAGGCCGAGGCGGCGAAGATCCTGGCTTCCGGCGACGTGCTGATGACCAGCGCGCCCAGCGGCCAGATCGCCACCGCGGCGGAGACGGGTCATCGCAGCTTTGGGCTGCAGTTCAACGGCAGCCTGTATGAGATGGACAGTTGGGCGATCGCCAAGGGCAGCGCCGCACTGCGCCGGGCGCAGGAGTTCCTGTATTTCACCGGCATGCCGGCGATCGAGGTGCGTCTGCTGCGGCAAAGCGGCGAGTCCGGGCTGGCCAAGGGGCTGAACGACGGCCTGCCGCCCGAGCTGCTGGCGATTTCCCCGGCAAATCCGGCCAACCAGAGCGCCGCCTTGCGCATCGATCCGGGGTTCTGGCACGACAACCTGCCGAAGCTGCGGCAGCGCTTCGACACCTGGCTCGGGCACTAGCGGACCGGTATAAGATGTAAATTCAGGCGTTTCCGGTCCCGCTTCGTGCAATCCGCGCTTTGCACGAAGCGATTCCGAATGCGATAGTAGATGCAGATGCGCGTGCTCTATCACATCCCCCTATCGCCCTATGCCCGCAAGGTGCGCCTTGTGCTGGCGGAAAAGCGGCTGCCCTACGAACTGCGCCTGGAGAAGATGTGGGAGCGGCGGCCGGAATATCTGGAGCTCAACCCGGCCTGCACGGTGCCGACCCTGGTCGAGGATAACGGCCTGGTGATACCGGATTCCGGGGTGATCTGCGAATACCTGGAGGAAGCCTATCCGGACAGCACGCTGATGGGCCGTACCCTGGCGGAGCGGATCGAAGTGCGCCGCCTCGCCGCCTGGTTCGACGGCAAGTTCGCCGCCGAGGTCACCAACAGTCTGTACGGGGAAAAATACCTCCGTCGCCTGGCCCGCCGCGGCAACCCGGACCCGGCGGCGATCCGCATGGGCTTCACCGCCTTGCGCTATCACCTGGACTACATCGCCTGGCTGGCGGAGACCCGGAAATGGCTCGCCGGCCCCAGCCTGTCGGTCGCCGACTTTGCCGCCGCGGCGCATCTCTCGACGCTGGATTTTCTGGGCGAGGTCGATTGGACCATCTCGCCTGCGGCCAAGGACTGGTATGCGCGGATGAAGTCGCGGCCGAGTTTCCGCGGCGTGCTGGCAGACCGCGTGCCGGGAACGGACCCGCCTGCGCATTACTCGGACCTGGATTTCTGAAGCCATAGGGTCGCGGGTCCGCCGAATGGAAGGCCCGCAGGTATCGTCACGGTGCCCGAAGGGCCGCCATCCACGCCTTTGCCGGTGCAAGCACTGGTGTCGATGCGCCCTTCGACGGATGACGATGCGGTGCTGGCTGTCGCTCCCATGGCGGTTTGGCATCACGCATCCCGCTCCCGGTTACACTTTGAATTGCATCGCGCTCGTTGCGTTTCGTTTTTCGCGCTATATATCTCCGGTCACCCCTTTCGGGAGTAGCCAGTCATGTCAACCACCAGAACCCTGATCCGAACCGCCGCCGCCGTGTGTCTCGCGGCCCTGCTCTCCGGCTGCGTTATCGCCCCGGCCTGGGGGCCTGGCCCGTATTACCATCCGCACCACTACTACTACGGCTACTGACAGCGTGATCGGCCAGGCCGCCCGCCGCTCCGGTGGCCGCCCGACCGCGAAGGCGGCGGCCGCGCTGGAGACAACGATACTCGACCACGCCACCGCCGCCTTCCTGGCCGAGGGCTACGCCGCGACGACGATCGAGGCGATCGCGCGCGCCTGCGGCGTCGCCAAGCGCACGATCTACGCCCGTTGGAACGGCAAGCCCGAGCTGTTCCGTGCCGTGCTCGAAGGGTTGATCGCCAGATGGATGTCCGATTCGCGCGACTGGGCGGATGGCGATACGCTCGAAGCCACGCTCAAGGCGGCGGCCGATGACATCCTGTCGGTGGCGCTGACCGCGGAAGCCATCGCCCTGCACCGGCTGATCATCGCCGAGACCGGCCGCTTTCCGGAGTTGCCGCTGATCCTGCATCAGGCCGGTGCCGGCCTGGGTACCGTCCGGATCGCCGCGCTGCTCGACCGCGCCATTGCCCGCGGCGCCCTGCCGCCGCAGGATACCGCGTTCGCTGCCGAGCAGTTCCTCAACCTGCTTCTTACGGGACCACAACGACGGGCGCTGGGTTTGGGGGCGCCGCTGGACAGCGTTCAAATTCAACAGTGGCGGGATGCAGCGGTTGCGCTTTTTCTGTTCGGCATCGCACCTTGAGGTTGCAACGGCCTGCGGAATGATGTTACCGCACCGCAGCAAGCAAGGCAGGGAAGTTTAACGGCATGAAGCTTTTGCTGACCGGCGGATGCGGATTTATCGGTTCCGCGGTCGTTAGGAATTTGCTCCGCCACACGGACCACGTGGTGGTCAACGTCGATAAGATGACCTACGCCGCGTCCGAGGATGCGCTGGAAGACGGCATCAGCCATGACCGCCACATTTTGGTGAAAGCTGATATCGCCGATGCCGTGGCGATGCGGCAGGTGTTCGAAATCCACGACCCCGACGCGGTGATGCACCTGGCGGCGGAAAGCCATGTCGATCGCTCGATCGACGGGCCCGCCGACTTCGTGCAAACGAATGTCGTCGGCACCTTCATCCTTCTGGAAGCGGCACGGCGGCACTACGGCGGGTTGAGCGGGCAGCGCAGGGACTCCTTCCGGTTCCACCACGTCTCCACCGATGAAGTGTTCGGCGCGCTGGAGCATGGCGATCCGCCGTTCACCGAAACGACGCCGTACGATCCGCGCAGCCCCTACTCCGCGACCAAGGCCGCCTCCGACCACCTGGTCCGCGCCTGGAGCCACACCTACAAGCTGCCGACGATTGTTTCAAACACGTGCAACAACTACGGCCCCTGGCAGTTTCCGGAGAAACTGATTCCGCTGGTGACCTTGAACGCCCTGGAGGGCAAGGAGCTGCCGGTCTACGGCGACGGCTCCAACATGCGCGACTGGCTGTTCGTCGAAGACCACGCCGAGGCCTTGATCCGCGTCGTCGAGCAGGGCAAGCCGGGTGAGACCTACGCCATCGGCGGCCGCCAGCCGCGCAGCAACCTGCAGGTGGTCAAGGCGATCTGCGCCCATCTCGATCTGCGGGCGCCCGATCCGGCCGGCCCGCGGGAGCGGCTGATCCGCTTCGTCACCGACCGCCCCGGCCATGATTTCCGTTACGAAATAGACCCGACCCGGTCCGAGGCCGCGCTGGCCTGGAAAGCGCCGCACGATTTCGAAACCGGGCTGGCACGCACCATTGACTGGTATCTGGACAACCGCGCCTGGTGGGAGGCGTTGCGGGCGGCACGCTATGCCGGCCAACGGCTTGGTTCAGCCCCCGAGAGTAAAGGAAAAGCGGCATGAAGGGCATTTTGCTGGCCGGCGGATCGGGTACGCGCCTGCATCCGATGACTCAGGCCGCGTCGAAGCAGCTTCTGCCGGTCTATGACAAGCCGATGGTATACTACCCGCTATCGACGCTGATGCTGGCCGGTATCCGGGACATCCTGCTGATTTCCACGCCCGAGGACCTGCCGCAGTTCCGCCGCCTGCTCGGCGACGGCTCCCGCTTCGGCGTCCGCTTCGAGTATGCCGTGCAGCCCTCCCCCGACGGCATCGCCCAGGCGTTCCTGATCGGACGCGACTGGCTGGAGGGCCAGCCCTGTGCCCTGGCGCTGGGCGATAACCTGATCCACGCGGATCACCTGTCGAAATTGCTGCGCACGGCGGCGGCGCGGCCGGTTGGCGCCAGCGTGTTCGCCTACCAGGTGCGCGATCCGGAGCGGTATGGCGTGGTCGCGTTCGACGCCAGCGGCCGGGCGGTGGAGGTGGTGGAAAAGCCCGCCGCACCCACCAGCAACTGGGCGATCACCGGACTTTACTTCTACGACCAGCACGTCAGCGACATCGCGCCGCAGATCAAGCCCTCGGCGCGCGGGGAGCTGGAGATAACCGACCTCAACCGCGCCTACCTGGAGATGGGCAGCTTGCACGTCGAGAAACTGTCGCGCGGCTGCGCCTGGCTGGATGCCGGCACGCCCGACAGCCTGCTGCAGGCGGCGACCTTCGTGCAGACCATCCAGTCGCGCACCGGCATGCTCGTCGGCTGCCCGGAGGAGGTCGCCTTCCGCATGGGTTTCATCCCGGCCGAACGGCTGCGGGAGCATGCGAAGGGGTTGGGGAAGACGGAGCTGGGGCGGGTGCTGATGGAACTGGCCGAGGGAGAACTGGAGTGAGCGTCGAAGCGCTGGCGATCTCCGATGTCAAGCTGATTACCCCGCCGCGTTACAAGGATCCGCGCGGCTTCTTCTCGGAAACCTGGAACCAGGCGCGATTCGCGGATTACGGCATTCCCGGCCCCTTCATCCAGGACAACCATGCCTTCTCCACCGGCATCGGCGTGCTGCGTGGCCTGCACTGCCAGATTGGCCCGAATGCCCAGGGCAAGCTGGTGCGCTGCGTCAAGGGGGCGATCTACGACGTGGCCGTGGACGTGCGGACCGGATCCCCGAGTTACGGAAAGTATGTCGGCGCAACGATCAGCGCGGAGAACTGGACGCAGATCTGGGTGCCCGTGGGCTTCCTGCACGCCTATTGCACGCTGACCGAGGAGACCGAGGTGATCTATAAGGTCACCGGCGCGTATGACAAAGCGGCCGAGCGTGGGGCGATCTGGAACGACCCGGATATCGGCATCGACTGGCCGGTGCCGGCCGGGCAGGTGATCCTGTCGGACAAGGACAAGGTTTTGCCGCGTCTGCGCGATCTGCCGCCGCTGTTCACCGTTTGATGCCAACCCGCCGAAACTGGCGGATGCGGCTTCGTCCTGTACCGTCATGACCGGGACAAGCCCGGCCGTGACAATACAGGACAGGGGCCGCTGATCCCGGAGCCCGCTCATGCCTGACCGCCCCATCTTCGTAACCGGATCGACAGGCCAGCTCGCCGCCGCCCTGGCCGCGGCGGCTACCGGCCTCTACCGCGCCGGCCGCCCGGAATTCGACTTCGACCGCCCGGACTCGATCGAAGCGGCCTTCCGCGCCGCCAACCCGAGACTGGCGATCAACGCCGCCGCCTACACCGCCGTCGATGCGGCCGAAAAGGATGTCGACGCGGCCTACCGCGCCAACCGCGACGGACCGGCGATCCTGGCGAGGCTTTGCGCCGAGGCAGATATCCCGCTGATCCATGTCTCCACCGACTACGTGTTCGACGGAACTAAGTCGGCGCCGTACGTCGAAACCGACCCGGTCGGCCCGCAGGGCGTCTACGGCGCCAGCAAGCTGGCCGGCGAGCAGGCAGTCACACAGTCCGGCGCCAGGGCGATCATCCTGCGCACCGCCTGGGTCTATGCCGCCACCGGCAAGAACTTCGTCCGCACCATGCTGACCCTCGGCAAGACCCGGGATCGCCTCACCGTCGTCGGCGACCAGCATGGCAACCCGACCACGGCGGCGGATCTGGCCGATGCAATCCTGGCCATCGCCGCACTGATCGACCGCTCCGGCTGGCAGGACTCCTACCGCGGCATCTTCCACGCCGCCGGCACCGGTGCCACCACCTGGCATGGCCTCGCCGTCGCGACCTTCGAGGCGGCCGCCCGGCATGGCGCGAAGGTGCCCGAGGTCGTACCCATTGCCACCGCCGACTGGCCGACTCCGGCGAAGCGGCCGGCCAACTCGCGACTGGACTGCACCCGGCTGCGGCAGGTGTTCGGCGTTTCCCTGCCGCGCTGGCAGGAGAGCCTGACCCGGACCATCGATGCGATCTATGCCGCGGCGCCGCCGTGACAACGCTCATCGGCTGAGCTCAGGAAACGACGCGCCATGACAAATCGTCCGTTTCCCGTCATTGTGCGGCGACGCTTCTGAACGGATCCCGATGCCGCGGCTGATCGAAATCTTCCTGTTTCTTGCTCCGTTCGTCGGGTTCGCGGTCTGGCGGCTGCTGTTTCCCTCGCCACTGCCGCCGCTCTGGCTGGTCGCCTCGCTGGCGGCCTTCCTCGCGGTCATGCTCGCGATATTGCTCTGGCTGTGGCACGCCGACGCCGGAGACGCGAACATTCGCTACGTCCCCGCCCGCATGGAAGATGGCCGGGTGATCAAGTCGCAGCCTCAGCCGCCGTGACCCGGGCCGAGGCCGCCGCGCTGCGCCTGGACCCGCCGCCGTTCCGCGACGACACCGCTCTGGCGGCGGTGTGGGACGCGTTGCCGGAGGCCCGGATCGCCGGCGGTGCCGTGCGCGACGTCCTGGCGGGACGCCCGGTCTCGGACATCGACCTGGCTACGCCGCGCACCCCGGACGAGGTGACGGCGGCGCTGCTGGCGGCGGGCTTGCGGGTGGTGCCGACGGGTGTGGCGCACGGGACGGTGACCGCGGTGGCGGAGCGGCGGGGGTTCGAAGTGACCACCCTGCGCCGGGACGTCGAAACCGATGGCCGCCACGCCGTGGTCGCCTTCACGGCCGACTGGCGGCAGGACGCCTCGCGCCGGGACTTCACCATCAACGCCATGTCGATGGCGCGCGACGGCAGCGTGTTCGACTACTTCGGCGGCGCTGGCGACCTGGCGGCGGGCCGGGTCCGCTTCGTCGGCGACCCGGCGACCCGCATCGCCGAGGACTACCTGCGCATCCTGCGCTTCTTCCGGTTCCACGGCCGCTACGGACGGTTGCCTCCGGATGGCGTCACGGTCGCCGCCCTGCGCGCCGGCATTCCCGGCCTGGTGCGGCTGTCCGTGGAGCGGATCTGGAGCGAGTTGCGGCTGATCCTGTCCGCGCAGGACCCGTCCGCCACCGTCGCGCTGATGCAGGCCTTGGGCGTCTGGGGCGCCGTGCTGCCGGAAGCGTCCGCGATCGCGCGGCTGCGCGGGCTGCCGCCTGACGCGCTGCTGCGCCTGGCGGCGATGCTGACTGCCGAACCCCTGCCCCTGGCGCTCCGGCTCAAGCTTTCAAACGACGACCGCGATCGGCTGGTCCGGCTGCTCACCACCCCTTCGCCCCGCCCGGACGACGATGACGCGGCACTGCGCCGCCTGCTGGCGGATTACGAGCAGCGGGATCTGATCGACCGCGTATGGCTGGACGGCGGCCCGGCGGCGTTGCGGCATCGCCTGGCCGCGATGGCACGGCCGGTGTTTCCGCTGGAGGGCCGCGACGTGGTGGCGCTCGGCGTTGCTCCCGGGCCGCGGGTCGGCGCGCTGCTGCGCGACGTGCGGCAGTGGTGGCTGGATGGCGGCTGCACCGCGAACAAGCCGGCGTGCGAGGCGGAGCTGGCCCGACGATCTTGCGCCCCGCCCTGACCTGCCCAACATGACGGTAAAGAGGTGATATCAATGGCGAATATCGAGATCTACACGCAGCAATGGTGCCCCTATTGCGAGCGCGCGGTGCAACTGCTGACCAGTAAGGGTGTCGCGTTCCGTGAAATTGACGCACCCGGCGGATCGCCCGAGCGGGCGCAGGCGCGGGAGCGCTCCGGCGGGCGCACCAGCGCGCCGCAGATCTTCATCGATGGCCGGCATATCGGCGGCTGCGACGACCTGATGGCGCTGGAGCGGGCCGGGAAACTGGATGCCTTGCTCAGCCCGGGGTGAAATTCATTGGCGCGACGCCGGGGGCGGTGCCAGATTGCGTGTCGGCTTGTAACAATAATGGCTCCCATCAGGACGAGGCATGATCCACTATCAGTTGCGCTGCGGCCAGGACCACGGTTTCGACGGCTGGTTCAAGGACAGTGCCACGTTTGAACAACAGGCCAGGCTCGGCCTGATCGAGTGCCCGGAATGCGGCGGCGTTGAGGTCGAGCGCGCACTGATGGCGCCGGCGGTGTCCAGGCGCGCTGCCCCGCCGGTGCTCGTCGAGCCGCCGCAGCCACCGGCGGCGGCGGCATCGCCACCGGCGGAAGCACCCGTTGCGGTGCCTGCCGAAGTGAAGATGGCCGGAGGCCGCATCCCGGCTCAGATCGTCGCGGTGTTGCAGCGCATCCGCGCCGAGGTCGAGAAGAACTGCGACTATGTCGGCGCCGACTTCGCGGATGAGGCGCGGAAGATCCATAACGGTGAGACGGAGCCCCGCAGCATCTATGGCGAAGCGACCGAGGAAGACGCGGAAAGCCTGGCCGAGGATGGCATCGATATCGGCCGCATCCCTTGGGTGCCTCGCGCCGACGGGTAACCGCCTGCCGAATCCCATAGCCCCGAAAAGCCGATGGGCGGCAGCAGAAGCCAGGCCGGAAGCCAGGCCGGAAACCGTTCGGCTGCGGAACCCCGGCGACGTAACGACGCCAGGATCATCGCCGCCACGAACAGCACCGCGGGCAGGTTTTTCGGCACGAAGCGAATGAGTTGCCCGATCATGGTCCGTCCATGGCGTGACCCGGGCGGGCGCACCGTTCCGGATCAGCGCGCCTCCACCGTCACAACAACGACTTCGCGTGGTCCAGCACCATGCCGCAGACTTTCTGGGTAACCTGCTCCTTCACGCCGCTGCCGCTCAGGCTGAAGCTCTGGCCGTTGCCGGTTTGCAGCAGGCCGTTGTTGCCCGCCTTGAAGCCGCTGTCGTTGGCGCCCTGTCCGGACCCGGTGACCTTGCTGACCATCGAATCCTTGACCGAGGATGCCGCGCTGCCGCTGACCAGCTTGTTGCGAACGCAGTACTGCAGCACACCGGCGGTGTTGCTCGGGCTGGCCTGGGTGACCGAGGGCAGTCCTTCGGTCAGACCGCCCATCGCCCCGCCCATCGCCCCGCCGGTGCCCTGTCCCGATCCGACGGCGCCCTTCAACTGATCCATCAACTGTGCGCAGGCGGACGAACCCGGCATCGCGACCGCAGCCAGTGCGGCAACGCCCAACAGAGATGATTTAAGGCGCATTCTCTTCCTCCCGCTGACCAATCAGCCGGAAGATGCAGCCGCCGGCCGGCGCCGCACACCCGCCGCTGCGCCCTGTCGCGTCATCGTGACGGCGAATCACTCCGCCGGGACAGGCTCCGCCGCGACATCCCCGGTCAGGTCCACCGCCACATCACCCCGCAACACCTTCCGCGCCAGCGCCACGTCGAGATCGCCCTCCCACGCGCCGATGACCACCGTGGCGACGCAGTTACCAATCAGGTTGCCGAGGGCGCGCGCCATGCCGATGAACCAGTCCACCGACAGCACCAGCACCAGGCCGATGGCCGGGATGGCCGGCACGGCGTTCAAGGTCGCCGCCAGGATGACGATGGCGGACCCCGGCACGCCATGCGCGCCCTTCGAGGTCACCAGCGAGATCCCCAGCACCAGCAGCAGGTCGCCGAACGACAGCGGCGTGTTGGTCGCCTGGGCGATGAACACCGTCGCCAGGGTCAGGTAGATCGAGAACGCATCCAGGTTGAACGAATACCCCGTCGGCACCACCAGCCCGACGACGGAGTCCTTCACGCCCATTCGCTCCAGCTTGCGCATGATCTGCGGCAGCACCGCGTCGGAGGAGGCGGTCGCCAGGACGATCGTCAGCTCCTCGCGGAAATACGCCAGGAAGCGCAGGATGTTCAGCCCGGTGGCCAGCCGCATCACGGTGCCGAGCACCACGACGACAAAAATCGCCACCGCCACCCAGAACAGCGCCACCAGCGAGATCAGTTGCCGCAGCGAGCCCACGCCATATTGGCCTACGGTATAGGCAACCGCCCCCAGCACGCCCAACGGTGCCAGCCGAACGATCAGTCCCATCGCCCGGAACAGGACGACCGAGACGGACTCAACCATCTCCGAGACCGGCTTGCCGCGCTCCCCCACCAAAGCGAGGCTGACGCCGAACACCACGGCGAAGAACAGCACCTGCAGCACGTCGTTGCGCGACAGCGCGTCGAACGAGGTGGTCGGGATGATGTTCAGGACGAAGCTGCCGATGCCGCCGCCTTGCAGCTTGTGGGCATTGTCGGCGTAGCTCGCCAGCGCGTGGCTATCGAGGTTCGCCACGTTGATGTTCATGCCCTTGCCCGGGGCTACCAGGAACGCCAGCAGCAAGCCGACGATCAGCGCGACGGTGGTCATGACCTCAAAGTAGATCAGCGCCTTGCCGCCGACGCGGCCGACTTTCCTGAGGTCCCCTGCCCCGGCGATGCCGTGCACGACGACGCAGAACACAATCGGCGCGACGATCATCGAGATCAGCTTGAGGAACGCATCGCTGAAGAATTTCAGCCCGGTGGCGAAGCCCGGCACCGCCACCCCGAGCACGATCCCCAGTACAAGCCCGGCGACGACCTGCACGAACAGCGACTTGTACAGCGGAGACGGTGGTTTCAGCGATACTGCGGCAGGGTTCATGACGGCGGTCCTGTTGCGGAGGATAATCGCGCAAGGCGATACGGGCGACAGCCGGCTCAGCAAGTGCCGTGCCAGATCCGGCCGCGCGTCGCGATTGCGCCGCCCCCCGCGCGATTCGGGCCGCGCCATTGGGCCTTGATTTCGCAATGTGGTTTGTCATATAGTGAACAAATAGAGAACAACCACTCCTGCCCTGGACCCTTTCATGCCCGAACCCGACGCCGCCCAATCCCAGTCATGCGCACCCCGGGAGGACACCGCCCGAACGGATCTGTTTGAGCAGGCCCTGTTCAACCTGATCCCGTTTTTCCTGGACGGTGCGAACGGCGATCCGGCCAGGGCGCGCAGCGCCGTGCTCGAACTGCTGAGATCCTATTCGCCCGCCTCGGCGGTGGAGCTTCAGCTCATTACCGAGACCATCGCCTTTACGCAGTCGGCGTTGGACAACCTGCGCCGGGCCAAGGCCGAACCGGAGCTGCCGGATGCGCAGCGCGAAACGCTGCGGACGAGGGCGGTATCGCTGAGTGCCGCCGCGCATCGCGCAAACCGGACTGTGGACAGGATGTATGCCGGCCCCCGGCCGCAAACCGCGGCGCAACCCGAGCCGGTGCCGATGCCGGAGGCGAACCCCGGCCGCGACCAGGCGGCAATCCTGCGGACGGTGCATGAGAGGATGGCTCAGCAACGGGCACAGATGGCGGCGCAGCAGCAAGGCGCCGGCGATCCGGGTGCGTTCATGAACCGCGAGCAGCGCCGGGCGGCTGAACTCGATGCGAGGCGGGAAGCAAGGCGGGCGGCGGGCTAGCGCTACGGGCCGGGAACAGGCGGAGCGAAGGCGGTTTCACGCCCCCGCGGCGACATTCCCCGACGCCAGCAACGCATGGATACGGTCCGCAAGCTGCGTCCCTGAAACCGGCTTGCGCAGCAGCGAAAACGAGCCGCTCAACGCCCCGCCGATGGCCAGGGCCGCCCCGTCGCCGGCATAGCCGGTCAGCAAAACCGCCGGCAGCCCCGGCCGCTGTTGCTGCGCCATGCGGATCAGGGCCAGCCCGTCCATGCCCGGCATCGTCAGATCCGAGACCATGACGTCCACCCGATCGCCCGCGGCCAGCCGGGCCAGCGCCGCGGGGCCGCTGCTCACTCTTTGCACGGTATAGCCTGCGTCCTCCAGCGACGCCCCCAGCACGTCGCGGACCAGGGCATCGTCATCGACCAGCAGGACGCGCGAGCCGCCGCGGTCGTTGTCAGCGAGCTCCGCGGCGGCGGATTCCGGCGCCGGTGCGGCCTTGGCCTGCGGCAGCCAGAACGTGACGCTGGTTCCCTGGCCGACAGTGCTGTCGATGGACAACCCGCCGCCGCTTTGCTCGACAAAGCCCTTCGCCATCGCCAGGCCAAGCCCGGTGCCGCGGCCGGTTTCCTTGGTGGTGAAGAACGGCTCGGTGACCCGCGCCAGGACCGTCCGGTCCATCCCGCTGCCGGTATCCGCCACGACGATCCGCACGTAGCCGCCCGGCGGCAAGCCGTTCAGGTTCGGCACCGCGGTGCTAACCTCCTCGGCCTCGGCGGACAGGGTCAACGTGCCGCCCAACGGCATCGCGTCCCGGGCATTGGTCGCCAGATTGACCAGGACCGTCTCGAGCTGTCCCCTGTCGGCGAACAGCGGCGGCAGGTTCGGTGCGACATCGACCTTGCAGACAACCGATCCGCCCAACGTGTGGGTCAGCACCTCCCCCATGTCGCGCAACAACCCGGCCGCATCCAGACTTTCCGCGCGCAGGTCGCCGCGCCGCGCGAAAGCCAGCAGGCGGCTGGTGATCGCCGCGCCGCGCCGTGCGGCATCCGCTACCATGCGGGCGTTGCGCAGCACGCGGTCGTTGTCGTTCGGGCGCCGCTCGATCAGCGCGGCGCCGCCGGCCACCGCCTGCAGCACGTTGTTGAAGTCATGCGCGATGCCGCCGGCGATCTGCCCCAGCGCCTGCAGCCGCTCGGCATGCGCCGCCCGCTGCTGCGCCGCTTCACGCGCCGCCATCTCCTCCCGCACCCGCTGTTCAAGCCGGACATTGGTCTCCTGCTGGACATCCTTGAGGCGCTTCTCGGCATCGACATCCTGCAGGATGGCGAGGACTTCCTGCACCTCGCCATTTTCCCGCCGCAGCGGCAGGCTGCCGACGGTGATCCAGGTTTCGGTTCCGTCCGCCGCGCGGTGGAGAAACTCCTCCCCCGGCAACACCGTCTCGCCGCGCAGGGCCCGCTCGATCGGGAAATCCTCCGCCGCCACCCGGCTGCCGTCGGGGTGGTGGGCGATCCACTGATCCGCCCGTCCGTTGTCCATCGACGGGATCACCGGACCGGTCAGCGCCTGCATGATCGGATTGCCCAAGGTCAGCCAACCGGAGCGGTCAACGATGCCGACGCCGACGGGCAAGGCCTCGATGATATCGGCGAGCCGGCTCCGCTCGGTCTCCAGCATGTGAATCAATCGATCGCGCGCCCGTTCGGCTTCGTATCGGGCGGTGACGTCCATGTTGATGCCGACGACGCGGACGGCGTGGCCGCGGGGATCGCGAATGATCTGTCCGCGGCTGAGCAGGCGGCGGAACGAGCGGTCCGGCAGGACGACGTTGTATTCCGTGGCGAACTGGACTCCCGGTGTGTCCACCGCGGAGTACAGCTCCTCCACCACCCGGGGCCTATCGGCAGGGTCGAGCGTCTGCCGCCATTCGGCCGAGGTCGGCCCGTCCGGCCGAGGCTCCAGGCCGTGCAGGAACCAGTTATGGTCGCTCCAGGTCAGCGTTCCGGCGATGACATCCCAGTCCCAAATGCCGAGCTTCGCCCCTTGCCGCGCCAGTTCCAGGCGTTCCTCGTTGATCCGCAATCCCGCTTCGGCCTTGCGCAGGTCGGTTACGTCGATCTGGTTGAGCAGCACCAGGGTCCGGCCGCCGACAACCAGCGGGCCGACGGCCACCAGCAGGTCGCGCGGGCCCTGCCGCCCTTTCACCCGGGCCTCGTAGCGCAGGGTCTGGCCGGCGACGACCGAACGGCAAATCTCGTGGATCCGCTCCTCCGTGGTCTCGAGCCGGAAGTCGGTGATTCTGCACTGGCGGAATTCCTCGGCGGTGCAGCCGACGAAGCTTGCGGCGGCCTCGTTGCAATCGATGATCTGCGTGGTGTCCGGGTCGAGCAGGATCGCCCCGCTCGACGACCGCTCGAACACCGCCCGGAAACGCTGCTCGCTTTCCGCCAAAGCACGCGCGGCCTCCTGCCGATGGGCCGCGGCGGCCATGAGAGCATCCGCCACCATGTCCGTCTCAGGCAGCCCCGTCGGCTCCGCCGCCCGCCGATCGGCCGGGTCTCCGCCGGCGGCCAGACGGCGCAGGCGTTCTATCGGCCGGGTGACCTGGCGCGCGGCGAAGGTCGCCAGCACCAGGCCGGCCGCGAGAACCAGCAGCCCGGCCTCGGCGACATGCGCCATCGCCGCCCGCGTCGGCGCAAACAGCACTTCCTCCGGCGCGCCGACAACGACGGACCAGCCGAAAGGATCGACCCGGGTGAAGGCGGCGACGGCCGGCGCGCCCTCCAGGGTCGGGACGGTCGCAACACCTTCCGGACGGGATTGCGCCGCTTCCCACAGGCCGGGAACGATGTGGCTGCCGATAAAGCGGTCGGCGTTCGGAACCCGGGCGATCACGGCACCGGCGCCGTCCACGATGGTCATGATGGTCTGCGGCGGCAAATGCTGCCGGGCGATCAGCTCCGCCATGTCCCGCGGCAGCAGCCGGAGGAACAGGTCGTAGGCCACCTTGCCGTCGCGGAACACCGGGACATCGACGCTGAAACCGGCCAGCCCGGTGGCGTGTCCGATATGCAGGTTGGTGACAAGCGGCCTGCCCGTGGTGAACACCTCGGTGCCCGCGGCGGTGGGGTCCCGGTGCGACAGCGGCGGGCGGGCGTCCGGCGGCAGGCCGTACATGCGTACCCGGAACGCATCGGCCGCGGACAGACCCAGCACTGCGCCCGGCGGCTGGCGAGCCAGGAAAGCCTCCGCCTGCCGATCGAACTGCGTCAGGTCGTCGGCTTGCAGGGCGGGCGAGGTGGCCAGGGTCTCCAGGGCGGAAACCCGCAACTGCAGCTCCCGCTCCACCGCCACCGCCATGCCGCGGGCGATGGTCCGCAGGCGTTCATAAACCTGCTCGCGCTCGACCCGGTAGTCCCAGTATTCCCGGAACACCCCCATGCAAACGAGCGGGACGACGCTGGCGACAACCAGCAACAACAACCGCGCCCGCAGCGAAAGTGCGGCGCGGCCACGGCGTGGCCAGCTTATGTCCGGCCGCCGGCCCGACGGCGAAACCGGAGGCGCTGCAACCGAACCGCCCGGGATGGTAGTCCCGTGTGCATCGAGCCGGGGAAGTCCGATCATCGCCTCCAACCACTCGTCACATTCTGATAGTGCACTTAAACATGGTGCGGGGGTGGCAAAGTCGTTGCCAGAGGTCACAGTTCAGTGAGCATCGCCCGGGCAAAACCGGCATTTATGGCAAGGTAGGAACAGTATCCATCTGTGAACCGAAACCTACATCACCTTCGCGACCGGATCGGCCTCCGGTCCCGCGTCGATCATCACTGACCACGCATGAGAGCCATAACCTCGCCGGTACCCAGCCCGGGACCGGCCTTGCCACGCAGGCGATCGAAGCGGTGGGGCGCCGGGTTCGGGACTCCGGCCTTGCGCAGGACGATCCGGCCATCCGGATCCATAATGAAGTCCACGAAACTGCCCGGACCGATGCTCAGCGCATCGCGGACGGACTTCCGAATGGTGACCTGACCTTTGATGGTGACGACGCTCATGGCCGCAGCCTTCCGGTAATGCATTGGGAATTTATGGTATTATCCGATGCGCTTCAACCACGTGTTCCCCGCACCCGGCTTCGGGTCTACAGTCGACGCCTGCCGCCAGTTCAGGAGTTCCAACCATGGCACCGCCCCCACCCTTCGGCGCCAATTCCGCCGCCGCCCGCGACATTGCCAGCGTGATCCACCCCTACACCGACCTCGAGGCTCACCAGACGGTCGGGCCGGTGGTGATGTCGCGCGGCAAGGGCGTGCGGGTGTGGGACGAGACCGGCAAGGAATACATCGAGGCCGTCGCCGGGCTGTGGTGCGCCTCGCTCGGCTTCGACAATGAGCGCCTGGTGCAGGCCGCGGTGACTCAGATGCGCAAGCTGCCATTCTACCACGGCTTCAACGCCAAGTCGCACGACCCGATGATCGACCTGGCGGAGATGCTGCTCGCCCGCGCGCCGGTGCCCATGGGCAAGGTGTTCTTCGCCAACTCCGGCTCCGAGGCGAATGACTCGGCCATCAAGATGGTCTGGTACCTGAACAACGCGCTGGGGCGTTCGGGCAAGAAGAAGATCATCGGGCGGGTGAAGGGCTACCACGGCATCACCATCGGGTCCGCGTCGCTGACCGGGCTGCCGGCCAACCACCGCAGCTTCGACGTGCCGCTGCCGGGGTTTCTGCACACCATCACGCCGCATTTCTACCACGGCGCGCAGCCGAACGAGACCGAGGACGCCTTCGCCACCCGCTGCGCCGAGGAGCTGGAAAAGCTGATCCTCGCCGAGGGGCCGGAGACGATCGCGGCGATGTGGGCGGAGCCGATTCTGGGGGCGGGCGGGGTGATCTTGCCGCCGCGCGGGTATTTCCCGAAAATCCAGGCGGTGCTGCGGAAATACGACATCCTGTTCGTCGTCGATGAGGTAATCTGCGGCTTCTGGCGCACCGGCAACTACTGGGGCAGCCAGACCTTCGATATCGATCCGGACATCCTGGTCTGCGCCAAGGCGCTGTCGGCGTCATACCTGCCGATCAGCGCGGTGCTGGTGACCGACAGGGTGTTCCAGGCGCTGGCGCAGGAGAGCCACGTCATCGGCACCTTCGGGCACGGTTTCACCTACTCCGGCCATCCGGTGCCGGCCGCGGTGGCGATCGAGACGCTGAAGATCTACGACGAGATCGATCTCGGCGGCCAGGTCGCCGTCACCGGGCCGTATTTCCAGGCGGAGCTGCGCCGCCGCTTCGCCGGGCATCCGCTTGTCGGTGAGGTCCGCGGCATCGGCCTGATCGCTGCGGTCGAGCTGTCGCCCGATCCCGCGCTCCACGCCAACTTCGATCCGGCCGCCAAGATCGGCCCCCGGCTGGCGAAGCTGTGCGAGGAGCAGGGGATCATCAGCCGCTCGGTGGCGAACGACTCGCTGTGCTTCAGCCCGCCGCTGATCATCTCGAAGGACGAGATCGATGAATTGCTCAACCGGTTTGGCAGGGCGCTGGACGAACTGACGGTGCAGCTTCGGCGGGAGCAGATTGCCGTGGTGGGGTGACGGGACGGCTGCGGCGGTTTCCGGGTCGCACGATCCGGATGCTATGTAAACCTTCGAGGTGGTTGGCGTGGCCACTGGTGGTGTCCGCGACCCGGGAAGCTCTATCCATTGAGGTGCGAGGCGCGCCAGGCTTCGCCGGCATGACGCTGGAACGTCCGCAGCATCGATCTCAACGCGGGCTGCGATAAGGCAGCGCACTCAGCCTGGAGGAGACACCGCCATGGACGCCCGAGACCATGCCGGGGCACCGGAACGCACGCTGGATCTGGCCGTCGGACGCCTCGACCGCACCGGGCGTGCGGCCTACGCGATCATCGATATCGGCTCCAATTCCGTGCGTCTCGTCGTGTACGACGCCATCGGCCGGGCGCCGTTCCCGCGCTTCAACGAAAAAGCGTTTTGCCAACTGGGCGACGGCTACGCCCGCACCGGGGCGCTCACGCCGGACGGCATCGCCCGCACCCTTGCCGCCCTGCGCCGCTTCCGCGCCATCGCCGAGGCCATGGGCGTCGAGCGGATCGACACCCTCGCCACCGAGGCGGTGCGTCAGGCCAGCAACGGGCCGGAACTGGTCGCCGAGATCGCCCGCCAGACCGGTCTCTCGGCGCGCATCCTAAGCGGTGAGGAAGAGGCCTATTTCGGCGCGCTCGGCGTGGTGTCGGGGTTCTACCGGCCCGTCGGGCTGAGCGGCGACATGGGCGGCGGCAGCCTGGAAATGGCGGATGTCCTGGATGACAGCGTCGGATACAACCGCATCAGCCTGCCGCTCGGCGCGCTGCCGGTGCGGCAGTTGCTGGAGGATGGCGTGGCGGCCGCCAAGGCGCGGGTGGACGCGCTGCTGCGGGATGGCATTCCGGGCCGCATCAGCAGTCCCACCTTCTATGCCATCGGCGGCGGCTGGCGCGCCCTCGCCCGGGTGCATCTGGGCGCCGGCAATGCGCCGGTGCGCGTGGTGCACGGCTACGCCCTGGCCGCCGCCGATGCCCGTGCGTTCGCAAAATCCATCCTGAAGCTGTCGCCGGCCAAGGTCGCCGCGCTGCCGGGGCTGCCGAGGCGCCGGGCGGCCAGCCTGCCCGCGGCGGCGCTGGTGCTCGACCGGGTGGTGAAGCGGCTGCGCCCGGAGCGGGTCGTCTTCTCCATGCTGGGTGTGCGCGAAGGATGGCTGTACTCGCAACTGAGCCAGGACGAGCAGTATCTCGACCCATTGGTCGAGGCGGCGCAATCCTTCGCGCTGCCCTATGCCCGCGTCCCCGCCTTCGCCGCCGCCCTGACGCAATGGACCTCCGGCCTGTTCGCCAACGAGACCGAAGCCGATCGGCGGTTGCGCGTTGCGGCGTGCGCGTTGTCCGACTTTGCCTGGCGCGACGAGGCCGGACTGCGGGCGGCGGAGAGCTTCCGGCGCCTGCTGCAGTTTCCGCTGATCGGGCTGGACCATGCCGAGCGGGTTTTCCTCGCCGCCACCATTCACGCCCGTTACGCAGGCGCCGCGGATGATCCGATATTGTTTCCGGCAGTCGGGTTGCTGCCAACGGCGGCGTTGCGCCGCGCGCAACTGCTTGGACGTGCGCTGTTGCTCGGTTATCGGCTGGCGGGCGGCGTGCCCGAAATCCTGACCGCCGCCGATTTGCATATCGGCGACAAGAAAGTGCGGCTGACCGTCCGGCCGGCAGCGCGGGTCCCCGAAAGCGAGGTCGTGGCCGATCGGCTTAAGCTGCTGGCGGACGCGGCGGGGGTGCGCCGGATCGAGGTTGTCGAGGCGGGAGACGGCCATGTCTTTTGAACTGTGCCATGGCCGGTTTTAATTCCGCCATCCACGGCTTGCGGTGCCGAACCGACCAAAATCGTGGATGCCCGGACCAGGTCCGGCAATCCACGGGGGCGGCGTCCGTGCCGCCCGCTGCTTGGACTCAGGCCGCCAGCGCCTGCCGCAACCGGCGCTGGCGCCATTGCAGCAGTCGCCACCCCAGCGAGGTTGCGACGTTCGACAGCCTCCCACGCGGCGGCAGGCCGACGGTCTTCAGGATCATGCCGGTGCCGCGCTCGACGTGGTGGTAGCGATAGAACGCCATCGCCCGCGTCATGTAGGCCGCGGTGCAGCGCGCGTGCTGAAACGCCTGCGACTGCGGTTCGTTGCCGCAGTGGTAGGCGTAGGCCAGTTCATCGTCCTCCGACTCGCCGATGCGCCCGAGCGCCACCCGCAGCCTGGCCAGCACGCCGATATTCTCACGCGCGAGGTAGCGGCGCATGTGGTCGTAGAACAGCTTGAAGTGCCGGTATTCATCGGCGGCGATCAGCTTGCAGACCTGCTTCAGTACCGGCTCCGACGCCGCCTCGCCCAGCGCCGAGTAGTAGCTGGACGTGCCGGTCTCCACCATGCAGCGGGCGATCAGTTCGCCGGTGAGCGATCCCCGGATCGACGCGCCGGCATCGGTCTTGATCTGGTAGCCGGTGCGATAGCGCTCGAACGCAGCCGCGAAACTCCATCCCGGATCCGCCAGTTCGGCCCACTTCGCCAGGGCCTCGCCATGCTGGACTTCCTCGATCGCCCAGTTGTCGGCGGCCTTGCAGAAGTCGGGGTCGTCGCGGAACACACCGCCCAGATACAGCGCATATTCCTTGCCGTTGCGCTCGACCATCGCCGCCGCCTTCACCAGCGGGACGATCGCCGGGTCGACGGCCGAGCGGTCGAACCGGTCCCATGCAACATCTTCAATCCGCCAGTGTTTCATTTCGCTACCGTGCTCGCTGAAGGGTTCGCCGCCTGACGGCAGTATATATGTCCATCGCACCGGGGGTGAAACCGCCCGCGGACCCTGCATGCCGTCACGCTTCGAGTGGCGATGCATTTCGGCAACAGGGAGAGCGGCGCGCGTACCACGCCCTTGGCAGGCTCCGCCGTTGCGCGGGCCGGAGAAATGGTCGCCAAACCGGAACCGAAAGTGGTCCTTGATCCGATGCCCGGAATGACGCCCATTGGTCGACGCCAATCCTCCGGGGACCAGCCATGAATGAAACTGCTTCGGATGCCTATCCAGTCACCGCGGTCAATCGCGTCAAGCGCCTGCACGAAAGGGGGTCCTACGACCAGGCGAAAATCCACGCCCTGCTCGACGCCTCGATGCTGTGCCATGTCGCCTACGTCATCGACGGACAGCCCTATTGCACGCCGACGCTGTTCTGGCGCGAGGCCACCCGGCTGTACTGGCACGGCAGCAGCGCCAGCCGCATGTTGCGCAACCAGTCCGAGGGTGAACCCGTCTGCCTGACGGTCAGTCATCTCGACAGCCTGGTGCTGGCGCGCTGCGGGTTCAATCATTCCGTTGACTACCGCTCGGTGATGGCGTTCGGACGCGCCCGGATCATCGAAGATCCCGCCGAGAAAGCCCGCGCGCTGGTGGCCATGGTGGACCGCTTCTACCCCGGCCGCACCGCGACCCTACGCCAAAGCACGGAGCAGGAAATCAAGGCCACACGCGTCGTCGGCATGGAGATCGAACAGGCATCCGCAAAGGTTCGCGCCAAAGGCATCGGCGACGAAGAGGCAGACTACGCCCTGCCAGTCTACGCCGAGCGAATTCCCGTGCGCACGGTGCTTGGCGCGCCGGAGCCTTGCGCGCGCCTGTTGCCCGGCGTCGAACGCCCGGAAGGCCTGGCGGCCTATCGCGATGGCCGGACACTGGACGAGGCAGTACTGGAAGCGTACCGGACGACGTTCTTGCTCTGAATCGATGGGCTTAAATACCGGCTCTTGTGGCAATGGTTGTTGGTAGGCGCCTGTGCGGCGCGGAACGCGACACCGTGATGCCGACGAAGCCTGCCCCGGCGAAGGCCGGAGGCCGGCATTCACGCCTTATGCGGTGCACGCCGCAGCAGAGGCGGACGGCGAGCCGGCACCCCATAGGCGTTGAAATTGCCCGCGACCCGGCGGGAACCGGCATAGTCTGGCGGCAAGGCTGGCGCGACTGTTTGAGTAAGGAACGGGGTCGCACCATACCGCAGGTGCTGGTTGAAGGCGCACCGGCCTCTCGGCACGGGACGACAGGCCGATGCCCACGTCCCGCAAGCGCCGCAATAAAATCCTAAATATAAAGCGCCGCCATCCTCCGCCACGCGCCCGCACTGTGCGCGCGTCCGTCCCACAGGTGCAATTGATGCTGCACGCTTTTTTCATCCAACAGCCGGCTCAGATAGCGATTATTATCAAGAAACGGATCAGCCTCCCCGATGACCAGGACGATCTCGACCTGGCGCAGCTTTTCCAGCCGCCAGGCGCAGGCCAGGCCGGGCAGGAAATGCGTCGGAGTATGGTAATAGATGTCGTCGCCGTAATAGCCGTCGAACAGATCGCCGAAGTATTCCACCTGCATCGTCAGATCATAGCGGCCGGAAAAGGCGACGAGCTTGCGGAACAGGTGCGGATGCCGCAGTACTAGGCTGGCCGCCTGGAACGCGCCGAGACTGCAGCCCATGACGATCGTGCAATCGTGGCTGTTGTTTTCGGCCATCAGCGGCAGCACTTCGTTGAGGATATACTCCTCGAAGGCGGCGTGCCGGCGCATACGGTCGGCCGGATGACGGCCGCCGTCGTAGAAGGTCTCCCGCGCCAGGCCCTCGATGCAATAAAGCTGCAAGTGCCCGGCAGCGACCTTGCCAGAGAGGCTGGCGACGACATTGAGCTTCTCGTATTCCCAGAAGTGCCCGTCCCGGGTCGGAAACATCAGCACCTTGGCCCCGGCATGGCCGAAGATCAGCAGCTCCATGTCCCGATGCAGCCGCGGACTGTACCAGCGCCGGTAATCTCGCCTCATGTCACCCTGAAGAACCGTCTGACCGTTTCCGAGAGCAGCGCGTGCTGTTCCTCCTGACCAATATAGTCGAAATGACCTGCATCCAGGACGACGATTTCATGATGGTTTGAAGTCGGCAACGCATTGGCGACCGAGAACTGGCAGGGCGGTGCCACCGCCGGATCGAAGCGGGCGACCGCCAGGAGCATGGGCACCTCGATACGCGTAGCCGCTACCGCCGCATCGAATAGCCTGAGGGTTTCCAGCACGTCCGCATGCGCTTTCAGATAGTTTTGCACGGAACGGGCGCTGCCGATGCTGGGCAGGGTCAGCCAGAGCGGCATGTTGCCGAATGTCGGCACGACCAGATGCCCACGGTCGATGCGCGCATCGAAGGGGATCGCCAGCGCGCCGATGCCCCCGCCGAAGCTGATGCCGCTGTAGCCGACACGTCGCTCAAGACCGGGAAACAACCCGGTCAGGACCGAGACCGCCATCCACAGATCCTCGACGCAGCCGCCAAGGATATAGCGGTCCGGCTTGTCGATGTCATGCAGCACGTGCCATGCCGGGTCGCTGGAAACCGGCGGGCGGCTACTCCGCGAGAGGCCGCGGAAGCAGGGAAACAGCACCGCCGTTTCCTCGACCGGGATGTCGAAGTCCGGCTGCTCGCGGCCGCCGTAGCCGTGGCCGGCGACGAGTCCGCGCCTGACCGGTCCCCCGCGGGGCAGCAGCAGCCAGCCGCCGATACGGACATGATCGGTTGCCGTGTAGGTGATGTCATGCACCTGCCAGTCCGGATGACTGGACGCGCTGGCCGCAAGCCGCGGCCGCGGATCGATTCCAAGCGCGCGGAGATAGCGGGCGCGCCAGAAGCCATCGAAGCCGGGCGGCGCCGGGGGCGGCCGTATCGCCCGTAGCGCATCAACCCCGAGCCCGTGGGTTGGATCGAAGTCATAGGGGTGGTCCGTCGGGATACTCATGCGTTGCCATTGTCAGGTTAGTGCGGCTTTTTAGGCTGTACCGGTAATTTCCTGTCTTACAACAGGCTGATCAGAGACCGAAACTGACCATTTCCGCCGGCATAGTGCTGTCGGGGTTGCAGCAATCGTTCGATTGGGGTAGTGGAATCCCATTGGCATCTATAGACCGGGCAGCGTGACTGACATCGAACAGCAATGGTTGTCCGAGACAACTTCGGAGAATTTCTACTTCTCCACATTTCCCGGGCAATCGTGCGACCTGCGCCGGCATAATACGATCACCGGCGCCCTCGCAAAACTCCGCTTTGGCAGCTACATGAATCTCGCCGGCCGCTGGGTGCCCGACGACCGGGTCGTCTGGCTTGGGATGATCACCTCCGACACTCCGGGCGACGGGGCGCGCCTGCTCGCCCGCATCCTCGAACTGGCGGCGCAGCATTCCTGCGTCGTTGTCGGCGAACCCACGCCCCTGAAGCCGAAGGACTGGTCGACCGATCGGCCCTGGTGTTGCGAACCGGATCACCTGATCGCGTGGTACCGGCGGCATGACTTCGCATTCCGCACCGAAGGGCGCACCACGCTGATGTGCAGCCCCGCCTCGTGCATCGATACCATCTGACCGCCGCGTGGCGAGTCCGGTTCGAAGGAACAATTTCCGTTTAAAGGTAACTACCTGCGACAGGGTCGGAAACGTACTGCCCGACGATCGTTATATGCTTGAAAACATAGCGATTTCCGGCGGCCTGATAGCTTGAACGCCGCGGTATTCCGTGCGACAGTCGATTTTTGCTGGTTGCGAATGGGCTTCAACAGGACAGGTCTCGCAGGGCGAGGAAAGCTCATTCGCCGATCGGCGCCGGCCTGGACTCCCTCGCTCACCGGCCAACTCCGGAACCGCCCTGGATAGTACGGTATCCCGAAGCGGCCGGGAAGCGCGAACGTGCATTGAACCAGCGAAAGGCAAGAAACCCCAATGGCCAACACGACGGCGGAACTCGAGTCTCTCCTGATGCAGCGATCGCTTGGCGACGCGGAGCTTCTGGCGGCCGCGGAGGCGGCATCGGACTTTCGCATCCTGCCGGACGCGACCGTCATCAAAATCGGCGGGCAGAGTGTCATCGACCGCGGCCGCGCTGCCGTCTACCCGCTGGTGGATGAGATCGTCGCCGCCCGCAAGGCCCACAAGCTGCTGATCGGGACCGGTGCCGGCACAAGGGCACGCCATCTGTATTCGATCGCGGCGGGACTCGGCCTGCCGGCGGGCGTGCTGTCGCAGCTCGGCGCCTCGGTGGCGGATCAGAACGCGGCGATGCTGGGGCAGTTGCTGGCGAAGCACGGGATTTCCTCGGTCGATGGCGCCGGGCTGTCGGCGGTGCCGCTGTATCTCGCCGAGGTGAACGCCGTGGTGTTCAGCGGCATGCCGCCCTACGGGCTATGGATGCGCCCGCCGACCGAGGGCGTCATCCCGCCCTATCGCACCGACGCCGGATGCTTCCTGCTTGCGGAACAGTTCGGCTGCAAGGCGATGATCTACGTGAAGGACGAAAACGGCCTTTACACCGCCAACCCGAAGACGTCGAAGGACGCAACCTTCATCCCGAAGATCTCGGTCGACGAGATGAAGGCGAAGGGGCTGCACGACTCGATCCTGGAGTTCCCGGTGCTCGACCTGCTGAAGACGGCGCGCCACATCCACCATGTGCAGGTCGTCAACGGCCTCGTGCCCGGCAACCTGACGCGCGCGCTGAATGGCGAGCATGTCGGCACCATCATCACCGCGCGCTAAGAGGGACCACAGCCATGCCCGATATCAAGCACGTTGCCTCGCCGCTGGCGCGCCAGACCCTGCTCGACAGCGACCTGACCAGCCCCGTCGCCGGCGGCAAGCCGATCCGCCTGCTGCCCTGGCTGCAGGTCGTGAAGATCGGCGGCGGCTCCGTCATGGATCGCGGCCGGGATGCGATCCTGCCTTTGGTGGAGGAGCTGCGGAAGCTGCTGCCCGAGCACCGTCTGCTGATTCTGACCGGGGCGGGCGTCCGCGCGCGGCATGTCTATAGCGTCGGACTGGACCTCGGCCTGCCGGTCGGGTCGCTCGCCCCGCTTGCCGCGAGCGAGGCCGGTCAGAACGGCCATATCCTGGCGGCGCTGCTGGCGCCGGAGGGTGTGTCCTATATCGAGCATCCGACCATCGCCAGCCAGCTTGCGCTGCACCTGACGGCGACCCGCGCGGTCGTCGGCAGCGCGTTTCCGCCGTATCACCACCACGAATTCCCGGCGTCGCGAATTCCCACTCACCGCGCCGACACGGGGGCGTTCCTGCTCGCCGACGCGCTGGGGGCGGCCGGGCTGACGATCGTCGAGGACGTCGACGGCGTTTACACGGCTGATCCCAAGGGCCCGGACGGGGAGAAGGCACAGTTGTTGACGGAAACGAGCGCGGCCGATCTGGCGAAGCAGCCGGGCACGCTGCCGTTGGACCGGGCGATGTTGGAGGTGATGGCGAACGCGCGGCATATCGGCCACGTGCAGGTGGTGAACGGGCTGGTGCCGGGTCGCCTGACGGCCGCGCTGCGCGGCGAGCACGTCGGGACGATCATTCGCACGGGTGCGCGGCCGTAGGCGCCCGTCCTTTAGCAGGCTGACGGGGGCCGGCTGCATCGTCATGGTGCGCCGGCGGCCGCGTCCTGCCTTTCGTCATGGCGGGCGAGCCTCCCTGGCATGCTTGGTCGCCCGCCATCCACGCTATTTCCCGGCGCCTGCCTCGGCACCCGGTACAGGCTCGTATTTCCTCTCGACGACCAGGTAGCGGAGCGTCGTGTCGCCCGTATTGGTCAGTTCGTGCCAGGGTATCGGCTGGATGTTCGTGTACGTATCGGCACGAACTTCGATCTGCCGGGTACCCTTTTCGTCTTCAATCCGTCCCTTGCCGCCGCTCAGCACATAGCTGAGGTAGCCAGGGTGCGAGTGCCGCACATGCATCGCGCCAGGCGGAAACACACAGCGCAGAACCCGGATTTGAACGTCCTCGAAGAGTTTTTCGCAGGGCTTCTGACCTTGCCACTCGACTGACAGGGCGTCAGGAACGATGTCTGCCCTGGTAGCCAGCGGGAGCACCGCGAAGGCGGTGCCGAAAAGAGCAAGCGTGAGTCGGACCATGGAACACCTCACCTGAGTTCTTGTTTTCGCCCACGACGACCGTGCCGGGCGGCACGCCCGGGGGTGACCGGGCACGCACTCAGATAGCCATTCGCACCCGAGTGCGCTCGTCTGCCAGCGACCGGGGTTTCGACCGAGGGAGACACACATGGATCGGATCACGAGTAGCATGGTTCCGGCGCGTGAGCAGGTGGCTTTCTGGGAAGACCTGGTGGGGCGCCAATTGCTGCCCATGCGACTGGAGGCAGCCGGGCCGCAGCCTTTCCGCGGCGAGATCGAGGCGCGGGCGGTGTCGGAACTGGGCGTCATGAAGATATCCGGCCAGGGCCTGCACGGCTCGCACGGACGTGCCGAGGTGGCGCGGACGGAGCGGCACTTCCATCTGGCCTGCGTGCACCTCGGCGGCGAAGCGCGGCTGATGCATCGCGACGAAGAGATCTCCCTGCGCCGCGGCGACGTGTTCCTGACCGATTCCCGCCACCGGTTCGCGCTGGGCCTCGAGCAGCCATGGAGACACCTTGTGGTCGCCTTCCCGGCGCATTGGCTCGACGCCCGGCTGGCACGGCCGGAGCTGGCGTCCTGCGCCGTCCTGCGCGACCAGCCGCTCGCCCGATTGTGGGCTCGGCATCTGGCCGATGCCTACAGCCTGGCGGAGGTGCTGCCGCGGGACGCCGAGGCGCTGTTTGCGCATCACTCGGTCGAACTCCTGGCACAGGCGCTCAACGAGAGACAGTATCCGCCGCCGATACCGTCGGAGGCGGGACGCGCGGCGTTATACCTGCGCGCCGGCCGGATGATTGCGCTCGAATTCGGCGACCCGGCCCTCTCGCGGGATCGGATCGCCGCGAAGCTGCATGTTTCGGCGCGAACCTTGGACAGGATCTTTGCCGCGCGCAGCGAGACGGTCATGCGGCGCGTGTATGACGAACGGATTCGCCAGGCAGCCAAGCTGCTCACGGACCCGAGCGCCGCCCACCGGACGGTCACCGAAATCGCTTTTGCATGCGGCTTCAGCGACGTGTCTCACTTCGGTCGCGTCTTCATGGCACGCATGCAAATGTGTCCCTCCCGCTGGCGGCGGCAGCAGGGATGACGGGTCCGCCCGGACCTTCGGCGAGCGGTGCGGACGCTGGAGGACGGCCTTCCATCCGCAAGGCGGCCGGCTGGCGCAGCTCGATTCGGTTTCCCCGGCATCGCATCCGCGCTAGTGTCGCGCCGGTCGATCGACGCTGCGACACGGCACCAGCGGTCGGGCAGAATCCGCCTCGCCGGGGCGCGAGACATCAGGGGAACGCGATGGTGGAGTCCTATAGTGCCGACATAACGCGGGCCAAACCCGGCTGTATCCTGTTCCTGCTGGACATGTCGTCCTCGATGACCGACCCGTTCGAGCACGGCATGACCCGGGCGGGGTTCCTTGCCGACGCGCTGAACCGGACCCTTACCGAATTGGCGGCCGCCTGCAAGCGCACCGATGGCGTGCGCCATTACTTCGATATCGGCCTGCTGACCTATAGCGGCAATGCCGCGCAAGCGGGTCTGGCGGGCAAGCTGGCAGGACGCACGCTGGTTTCGATCGCGGATTTGGCCGCCAATCCGGTCCGGGTCGAGCGCAGGATCCGCAAGGAGCCTGACGGGGCGGGCGGCATCATCGAGGTCGAGGTTCCGTTTCCGGTCTTCTTCGAGCCGCAACCAACCGGCGCCACCCCGATGTGTAGTGCCTTGCGCAAGGCCACGCGTGTCGTCGCGGAGTGGTGCGAAACCCATGCCGCCTCGTTCCCGCCGATAGTCATGCACATCACCGACGGGGAGGCGACGGACGGCCAGCCAGGGGAAGTGGAAGCCGCCGCGCGGACCCTGACCAATCTGCGCACCTCCGACGGCTATGCGCTGCTGATCAATCTTCATATCGCCGGCGGCGGCGCGCCGGTGCGGTTTCCGATGCAGGAAAGCGCGGTGCCGCAAAACCCGAGCGCGCTCGCCCTGTTCCGGTCGAGTTCCACGCTGCCGCCGCCGCTGCTCGAGCGATGCTTCAGGCGCGGCCTTCACGTCCAGGCGGGCAGCCGGGCGTATATCCATAACGGCGCCATGGAGGATGTGGTCGCGGTCTTCGATATCGGCACCAAGGCGGCCGCGGAACGCACGGCGCTGACGCCCGCCGAACGTTGAGATGCGCCGCCGGCTGTTTACCCGCCCGAAAGATGCGGACCTGCCGAACGAGGATGCCGCGGCAGCCAGCCGGCTGACGGACTGCTATGCCCTGGCCGACGGTGCGTCGTCCTGTTACGCCGGGGGCGCCTGGGCGCGGGTCTTGAGCCGCCGCTACGTGCGTGACCCGGTGGTAAGTGCCGAGTGGCTGGCGGGGGCGCGGCAGGCGTTCCGCGACCGGGTCATCATCGATGATGCCGATTGGCTGGCGCAACTGGCCTATGCCAGGGGCAATTTCGCAACGCTGCTGGGTTTCCAAATTCATTCGGATCGCATCGAAGGCGTTGCCCTCGGCGACACGCTGCTGTTCGTGCTGACGCCGCACGGCGTGCAACATGTGCCGCCGATGCTGGCTGAGGATTTCAGGAACGATCCGGTGCTGCTGTCCTCGCACCAGGGGATCGGGCGGTTTGCCCAAACGCCGGAGGCGATTGCGGCGCTCGGCTTCAGCCTCCGCGCGCCGGACGCCGGGTGGAGCGGTTGCCGGTTGTTCGCGATGACCGACGCCCTGGCAGCCTGGGTCCTCAGCGGCGATGTCCCGGACAGGCTGGCCAGCCTCGGCGCAGTGACCGATGCCGCGGCGTTTTGCGGCCTTGTGGCGGCAAATATCGAGAGTGGCGAGATGCGGCGGGACGACGCCACGCTTCTGTCGCTTGAGTTATGATCGCCTACCCGTCGTTCGACGACTACAGCACCGCTGTCAGCGCACCGGCACGCTTCTTTTCTGATAGCGAAATGCAGCGCCGCAGGGTGGCGTTGGATTCGCTCGGCATGCCGGTATACTTTTCCGGCCGATACGCGTTCACCTTCCGCCTGGAATCGCCCGTCGGCGGCAGCCCGATTGCGGTGCGGTGCTTCCAGCAGGAAATTTCTTCGCTGGTGTCGCGCTATAGGGAAATTGAAACTTTCCTGGTGCGGCTGGATTCGCCGTTCTTCGTCAGCTTCAGGCTGGTCGCCCCGAGCGAGGCGGAGCCGTGCGCCGGTGTCCTGGTGAAAGGCCGGTGGCTGCCGGTCATGCGCATGGACTGGGTGGAAGGCCTCACGCTCGGACAATACATCCGGCAGCACTTGCACGCTCCGGAGATGCTGGAACGCGTTCGCAGCTCGCTGCTGGCTTACGCGCGCCTGGCCGGCGAGCAGGGATTCTCGCATGGCGATATCCATCCGGACAATATTATCGTCTGCAACGATGAGCTGAAATTCATCGACTACGATGGCATGTTCGTTCCCGGCCTGCGCGCGCTGGGCGGCGAGGTCGCGGGCCAGGCCGACTTCCAGTCGCCCGTCCGGATGCGCGAGAGAGGCGTCTTCAACCAGCACCTCGATCGCTTCCCGCTTTTGGTGCTGGATTTGACGCTGGCGGCACTGCGGGAGCAGCCGGGTTTACTGGACCGTGCCACCCCCGGGGAGGGCATTCTACTTGGAAAAGCCGATTTCGAGGCTCCCGGCAGTTCGAAGACCCTGAAGGAAATCGGTCAGTTGCCGCGCTTTGAGACTGCTGCCCGGGTCTTTGCCGACGCCTGCGACAAGCCGCTTGAAGAAGTGCCAACGCTGGATAGTTTTCGCGCCGCGTTGGACAAGGCGGGACCGGCGCCCGTCGCAATGCGAAGGCCGCGATGGCCGGTCAGGCCTGTATCGCTGCCAACATCGGCCTTGATCGGCGCCTCCCTCGTGTTCCTGGCAACGCCGCGGGACGTTCTGTTCCGCCACGCGTCCGAACCGCCGCGACACGCGCAAGCAAAGCCGCCGCCGCGAACGCCCCCGCTCCACCCCGTGACGTACAAGCTGCCGCAGCCGCGTTGGCCGCTGAACGGCGTCCGCCCGGCCGGTGCCGTCATGGTGGTCGTCACACCCCAGGAAGTGCGAATCGCCACCGCGTCATACTGGCTGGAGAGCGGGGACCGGGTGTTGGTCCCGGGCGTAAGGCTGGACCCGAAACTCGGCTCGCGCGTCGAAGTCGACATCGCCGGTGCCGGGAGATCCCTGGTTCCGGCTGATAGTCTGCTCAGCGTGCGGGAGTGGAGCCGGAAAACAGCACCGCCGGTTATCGGCCAGCTTGAGACGATCGCTGCCGACGGTATGGCGACGGTTTCGGGCCGAAAGGTCGCGCTGCTTGGGATTCGCGACGTGGATTTGTCGAGGTTGCCGGCGGCGTTGCGATGGCTGCGGGCTCACCAGCCGGGCGTGGTGTCATGCGAGCAAACGCCAAACGCTCGGGGGTCGTCGTGTTACACGCCGGGCGGGATCGATCTCGGGGCGTTCCTGGTGATGAACGGGTTGGCTGCCGCCGGTGCCGATGCGCCGCGGCGCTATGGCGATCATCAAGGCTGATGACCGCCGGCAACCGTGCTGTCGGCCCCGGCACCCACGCCGGTCAGTTCCGTGATGGCATCGCCGACCCAGTGGGTTTCGAAGCTGACCCGGACCACCATCGGCGCGCCTCCCGCCACGACCGGGGCCAGCCATGCGGAGCCGTGCATCGGACGGGCTTCCCGGGCGCGATCGCCGCCGAGACTGAACCCCGCCAGCAGGCGCGTGGAGAAGTCGCAGCGCAAAGCCTTGCCGGCGAAGCTGGAACGGTCGGAGGGCGGCAGGACTTCGGTGCCGATGGTACGCGCCTCGATTTCGACGAGGCGCCGGCCTTCGTAGGTGCGAACATTGCCTTCGCAGCGGCCGGTCGTGCTGGCGGCGTGCACGAGCTGCATCATCGCGCTCATCATGTCGATCGTGTTGGCCCGCAGGTTTTCCGGCACCGGCTCGCGTTCGGTCTCGTTGGGCGGGACGAGCTGGCGGACTTTGGGTTGGCCATGGTCATACTCGATATCGGCGACCCGCTTGCCGCCGCGCCAGGTTCCCTCGCCGATATACTGTTGGGGAACCGCGTTGCCGCCCTGCCATGAGCCGCGGACGATGCCGGTCTGGCTGCCGCTGTAGAAGAAGCCGGCAAGGCCGGTGGTGCGGAAGGTGACGCTCATTTCGTAGGTTCGGGGGCCGGTGCTGACGGCGGTGTCGATGTCCGCCATATGCAGCCCGGCGGCGTAGGTCGCGTACCGGGCGCTGAGCGACGTTGATGTGTCCGCGCCGGCGGCGGATGGCGAGAGGACGGCGATCAGGGCAAGCGGGTATCGCAGCATAGGCTTAAAATTGGGCGATCCCGCCGGGATGGCAAGTGGCGTGCTGTCGCAAGGCCAGGCCGCAGGGACCCCCGGGGTCGCTATATCGTCCAGGCCGCTTGCAGCTTTGCCGCGAGAAACCTTGCCAATGCCGCGTTGACCGAAACAGGCTTTTCCTGCGCCATCCAGTGACCGGATTCGACCACCACCTCCGTCAGATCGGCGCAGTGCCGGCGCATCGGTTCCGCGAGCCGCGAATCGATCGTCTCGCAGGTGTAGTCATATGCCGCGTGCAGGAACAGGACGGGCATCGACAGCCGGCCCCCGTCGACTGAGCTTCGGGCATAGTCCAAATTCCGCCCGGCATTCATATACCAGGAGTCCGGTCCGAAGAAGCCGTTTCTTTCCAGTGCCGAGACATAACCGCTGAGGTCCGCCTCGGTCAGCACATCCGCATCGCGCGGCACCGCCGGAGCGCGGCCGGCGGGACCGAACCAGCCGCCGTTGCGGCGCACCAGAGCCGTGCGGGAGGGCTGGCCCTTCGCGGCGGGGTTTCCCTTGCGGAACAGGACCTTCACCGTGTCGGCCACGCTGGCTTCGAAGGCGGCGCTCGCGGCGTCGAAATGCTCCTCATAGAAAAGCTGGTATTCCCATTGGCCGGCGGGGAACTCGCTCTCGGGATAGATCCTGCGGTCGACCAGCGGCACGATGGTGGCAGGCGCGAAGCCGTCCGGCAGGTAGGGCACGCACAGGTTAGCG
The DNA here is from genome assembly GCF_903944925.1 of uncultured Rhodopila sp. Taxonomy (GTDB): domain Bacteria; phylum Pseudomonadota; class Alphaproteobacteria; order Acetobacterales; family Acetobacteraceae; genus Rhodopila. The sequence goes on from NZ_CAJATU010000199.1 coordinate 276,638, forward strand.
ACCGCGAGGCAACGGTCCGGGTGATGGCTGGCGAGGCCCCATACCACCGGGCTGCCCCAGTCATGGCCGATCCAGACGGCCTTGTCGCGACCTGTTGAGTCCAACAGTTCCAGCATGTCGGCCACGCTGTGTTCCACCGCGTAGTCTTCGTGTCGCGGGTAAACGCTGGATCGCCCGTAGCCCCGCATGTCCGGCGCGATGCAGCGAAATCCGAGGGCGGCGAAAACCGAGAGTTGATGGCGCCAACTGATCGAAAGCTCCGGCCAGCCATGCACGAAGATCAGCGGCGTCGCGTCCGGGGCACCGCAACCCAGGTAGAAGGTCGTATGGCGGGCGGTGCGCACGACGTGCTCGGTGACGGGATGGGACATGGGACCGATCCTTTATGCGTTTGGGTATGGCCGTCGTCTGCACGATACAGCGAGCATGGTTGCAATCCGCCGCTGCTTGTCCGCTAAATTGAAATCCGTTGCTGAATCGCCGTTCGCCTTCGATTCATGCGACGGGAAATGGCACCTCGACAATAGAGGGCAATGGGGGAGGAAACAGTGAAACAGGCAATTCGTTACGGTGTGATAGCGCGCCTCCGGCCGGATGTCGTCTGCGGATTGATTTTTTCCGCCGTTGCTGTGTCCGCACCTTGGCCTGCACACGCGAAAATCACCCGGCTGGTCTTGACGCCGACCGCGTCACCGGCGCTGGGGGGCGCATCGTTCGGCCGGGCGGGGCAATATGAGCAACTCGACGGCACCGCTTATGGCGAGATCGATCCGGACGATCCCGCCAACGCAGTCATCCAGGACATCGCGCTTGCACCGAGGACCGCGCATGGGATGGTGGCCTATTCGATGGATGTCTCGATACTCAAACCAATCAATCCGGCAAACGGCAACCACGTCCTGCTGTATGATGTCGTGAACCGCGGCAACAAGGTTGTAACCGGCGTGTTCAACGTCGGCGCCACGACGGCAAACCCGGCCGGCGATGGCTTTCTGGAACAGCACGGCTACAGCATCGTCTGGAGCGGCTGGCAAGGCGATCTGGTGCCGGCGGCCGGACAGTTGGGCATTACGGTGCCGGTTGCGTCGAAGCCGGACGGCTCGCCAATAACCGGCCTGGTGCGCAGCGAGTTCAGCACCATCTCCGTCCCGGCGGGTTCGATAACGACGCAGAACCTGACAGCCGGTTTCAGTTCCAACACGCCAGGCTATCCGGCTGTTGACCTCGACACCAGTCACGCGACATTGACGATGCGCGTGCACCAATACGATTCGCCGCAGACCGTCGCCGCCGGCGATTTTGCCTTTGCCGATTGCACCAGCACGCCGTTTCCGGGTGTGCCCAACGCGCAAAAGCTCTGCCTCCGGAACGGATTTGACCCGAACCAGATCTATGAACTCTACTACACCGCGAAGAATCCGCTGGTCCTCGGGCTGGGTTTCGCCGCTACGCGCGATCTGGTGTCCTGGCTGCGCAGCAGCGGGGACGCCTCCAATCCGCTGGCGGGAAGCGTCAAGGCTGCGGTGATGCATGGCACATCGCAATCCGGGCGCTGGGCGCGGGAGTATCTGCAGTTGGGCTTCAACACCGATGAGACCGGGCGGCAGGTGTTTGAAGGCATGAACCCGCACATCGCCTCCGGTCGCGGTTCGTTCAACGTGCGATTCGGCACGCCGGGTCGGCTATCCGGCACCGAGCACACCGAGAAACAATATCCCGGGCTGGACTCGCCGCTGACTTATGAGCGCACAACCGACCCGTTCACCGGGCAAACCGCCGGGATATTGGATAGGTGCCGGGCCAATAAGACCTGCCCGCTGATCGTCCATGTCATGAGCGACACCGAATACTGGCAGGCCGCGGGGGCCTTTGACACAACCGACCCGCTGGGCGCGAAAGACCTGCCGGTTCCGGCCGACGTGCGCATCTACCAGATGTCGAGCGCCCAGCATGGCGGCTTCTCGCCGGTGGCGCCGATTCCGACCACCACCGGCATCTGCCGGCAGATCGCCGATGTGAATTCCTACACGTACATCCTGCGGGATCTGCTGGTGCGTCTGACGCAGTGGGTCGAGGACGGGCCGGTCCCGCCGCCCAGCAGATATTCCAGTATCCGCAACGGCACCCTGGTGCAGCCGCAGCAGGTCGAATTCCCGACCATTCCCGGCCTGAGCTACACTCTCTCCAGCGTCTTCAATACGCGCGAGTATTATGACCGGGGCATGCAGTTCAATCCGGTCGACGAATCCGGCATCCTGTCGGAGCCGCCCGAGGTCGCCGGCACCTACAATCTGCGACTGCCTCAGGTCGATGCCGACGGCAACGACATCGGCGGCGTGCGATCGCCGACGCTTCAGGTGCCGCTTGCCACCTATACCAGTTGGAACACCCGGGCGGCCGGCTACTCTGAGGGGGATGCCTGCGACCTGACCGGCAGCACCATCCCGTTCGCCACCACCAAGGCGGCCCGCGTGGCCGCCGGAGATTCGCGGCTGTCGTTGCAGGAGCGCTACGGAACCCACGACGGATACGTCGCTGCCGTCAAGGCGGCAGCCGATCGGCTGACCAGGGAAGGACTTCTGCTGCCCGATGACGCGGCGACGGTAGTCCAACAGGCACAGGACAGCACCGTGTTGGAGTAAGCGCCCGGCGAGGCGACGGTCTCTATGATCCGGCTATTTGATCGGATCGAGCACGACAACCGGGATCTCGCGCTCGGTCTTCCGCTGATAGTCGGCGTAGGGCGGCCAAAACTCGAGAGCCTTTTGCCACAACTCAGTACGCTCGGCGCCGGTGGCGGTTCTGGCTCGCGCCTTGAGGTGCTTTGTCCCCACCTGAACCTCGACCTCGGGATGGGCCAGGAGGTTGCGATACCAGCCGGGGTGCTCCGGCGCGCCACCTTTCGAGGCCACGATGATGTAGCTGTCCCCCGTTTCGCCGTAGAACAACGGGAATATGAATTTCTCGCCGGACTTCCGGCCGGTCGTGGTCAGCAACAGCGACGGAACATTCATCTGCGCGTAGCCCGGCGGGGTGACGGTGTAGATGTGGCCGTCGGTGCCGCCGCTGGAGACGTAGCGGTTCGTGTGATCGATCATCCACTGCGGCAGGTTCGGGGCGAGTTTCGCTTCGGCCATTGCTGGAATCTCCTTCTGAATCCGACGCAGCGTAGCACGGAAGAGTTGGGCGCGGTCTACCTTCGCCGTAATACAAGTTGGCTTTCGACGCCCGGTTGGCGGTCTTCACCGGGCAGCCACCGCCCGGCTGATCGAGGTTCGATCCGCGGATGGATTTCGTAACCAACATTTCTATTCCATCAGCGATTTCGGACCACTTACGAACGGATTGCCGCGCAGATAAAACCGCAGCAGGCGGTTCGCGTCACGCGAAATGCCGATCCTGACGCTCAGCCCGATTTCGCCGGGTTTGTAGTCATCGCAACTTAGCCATAGCGGGCCTTCGCTGCACAGATCGATCCCGTCGAGCCGGCGATCAACCCGCAACGCCGCGGCGAGCCGTCCGGGGCCTCGCGCCAGGTCGCGCAAGCGCTCGATGCCGCGGTTCAGCCGCATAATCGGGATCCCTTCGAGCGGTTCGAGCGCCCGGATCAGCACGCCGGCGCCGATCCCGGGCGCTTCGCTCGAAACGTTCAGCATGTATGAGATGCCGTAGGCGACATAAACATAGGCGTGGCCGGGCGCGAGGAACAACGCACCATTGCGCGGGGTCATCCCCCGGTAGGCGTGCCCGGCGGCATCGCCGGTGACGTACGCCTCCGTTTCGACGATGCGACCGCTGGCGATGCCTTCAGGCAACGCCCGCACCACGACTTTGCCGATGAGATAGCGGGCGAGAGAGACCGTATCAATCGGCAGCACCGAGCGGGTGAGCGGCGGGTGGGCGACCATCGGGCGCCCGGGGATCAGGGCATCCGCTCGACCCACTGCGCACGGGAAGGACCCGGCGCGAACGGATCGCCGAAATACTGCGTCTCGCGGGCCACCTTGCCGTCGCGAAACTCCATGATGCTGACGGTGTAGGACGGCTGCCCGTCATAGGTTATGACGTATTCGGTGACCCAGAGGTCGCCCACGCCGGTGATCCGCCGCACGGTGAAACGTTTCCGGTTCGGCTGCGCGGCGCGGGAGAGCTGAATATGCTGCCGCCCGCGGATGCGTTCACCCGATTGCGGATATTCGAGCACCGCATCCTCTTGGTAGATCCGGTGCTCCGCCTCGAAGTCGTTCGCATCGGAGGCGGCCCAGTGACGATCAAGCGCGGCCCGAATCTCTCGGTCTTCCATAGCAGATCCCCTTGTCCACACCGTCAATGTTGGACTTTGTACGATGCGTTGTCAGGGGGTGCGAGGGACCGTTTCCGCGGCACTCCGCGCCGGACCGCTTGGCGAGGCGGCGGTACGGCGCTTGACGGGCCGTCGCAAGCTGCCCGAAAAAGCCCGAGATCGCAGGGCCTTATCGGCGCACGTTCCAGCTAAGTTCGAGAATGCTGTCGTTATTGTCAGCGTCATCACCACTTTCAGAAGCCACCACGATCAGGTTGTAATTGCCTATTGTGTAAGGTCCGCCGGCCTGCACCCGGGATTTGGTCCATTGCCCATTGGTTTGAGATTCGAATGTAGCCCGTATTTTCGTTTGGCCGCGAATTTCCGTTCCGCCTATGGTGGCCCGTTCTCCTGATCCTGAAAATGTCTCGATTTGCTGTCCATTTCCCGCCTGAACCAGAGTGATCCTTTGCTGAAGCGGCGAATTCGTTTTTGCTCTAACCGAAACTGGGGTCTCGGGCGGAAGCGAGATGACAGCAGTATTGCCGTCAATATTAATGGCTGCGTCGGACACGTTGCGTTATCCATCTCGGTTTGTAAAAGGCATAATAACGAATTCTGGTACGCTGTGTCCAGCGCAATTGAGGCGGGTAACGGGCTCAAGATCGCATCAACCGGGAAGCAGGAAGAACGGGCCTCCTACTGCCACTTCTGCGCAGCCACTGAAGCAGCGTAGAGTCTGGCATGGCTCCGCCTCACATGATCTTGCGCGGCGAGAGTGATGGGGTTCGGGAAGCCGGTTATGATCGACACCCGACCTCAGGCGACGCGACGTTGCAGGACTCGCTGGGATACCCAAAATACTGGGCGATGGCGGTCCTATCCCCCATCATCATGAGCAGCAAGCGTTCGGTTCCGTATCCACGTTGCCCCCGACCACTCAATCACCGGGGCTGCCCCAGCCTCGGTCCCGCCAGGGCCGCACGAGGTTGTCCTCCAGGGCCCTTACGTAACAGCTCCCACCGTCCCGTTCCGCGTCGCCGATCTTCCCACCGATAGCGGGCCTTGGGACGATAGCGTGTCCGACCGCCGGAAAACAGGTCCACGATGCCAACATCGTGGCGACCATGTTGGCCAACGGGGTCACGCACTTGCTGACCAATAATCCAGCCGATTTTCGTCGCTTCGGCACCCTGATCACGACCGAGACCCCGTGACGCAAAAAGGGCCGGCCAATCGGCCAGCCCCTTCGGCAAAACAGCCCCGTTAGCGGGAGCTCAGTGCCCCAGATCAATCATCGACCGGGCCAACTGGATCAGATCCAGCGCCTCATCCTCAATCGCCGTATTCGTCTTATCAGCAGCCTCGTAACCCGCCTCAGCCTCACCGAGCAACTTCTCGCCCTCAGCCTTCTTCACCTCGTTCAACGGCACAGCCTTGTTCGCCAACACCGTGCACCGCTCCGGCGTCACCTCGGCGAACCCGCCATGGACGAACAACTGCTCGACGATCTTGTCGCCCTCGTACAGATCGATCGTGCCGCCGCGCAGAGTAACGATCATCGGCGTGTGGCCCTCCAGCACACCGATATCGCCCTCGGACCCCGGGATCACCACCATGTCCACCGGGCGGGACAGCAGCAGCTTCTCCGGGCTGACGATCTCCAGCGAGACCGCCATGGCTCAGGCCTTCGCCTTCAGCGTCTCGGCCTTGGCAACCGCTTCCTCGATGGTGCCGACCATGTAGAAGGCGGCTTCGGGGAGGTGGTCGTATTCGCCGGCGCAGATCGCTTTGAAGCTGCGCACCGTATCCGCCACCGGCACCAGCTTGCCGGGGAAGCCGGTGAACACTTCCGCCACATGGAACGGCTGCGACAGGAAGCGCTGGATCTTGCGGGCGCGGGCGACGACCAGCTTGTCCTCCTCCGACAGCTCGTCCATGCCCAGGATGGCGATGATGTCCTGCAGCGACTTGTAGGTTTGCAGGATGCGCTGCGTCTCGCGCGCCACCAGGTAGTGTTCCTCACCGACGATGCGCGGGTCCAGCGAGCGCGACGTCGAGTCCAGCGGATCGACCGCCGGGTAGATCCCCAGCTCCGCGATCTGCCGGTTCAGCACCGTCGTCGCATCCAAGTGCGCAAACGATGTCGCAGGCGCCGGATCGGTCAAGTCGTCCGCCGGCACGTAGATCGCCTGCACCGACGTAATCGACCCCTTGTTGGTCGAGGTAATCCGCTCCTGCAACGCACCCATGTCGGTCGCCAGCGTCGGCTGATACCCCACCGCCGACGGGATGCGGCCGAGCAGAGCCGACACTTCGGCGCCCGCCTGGGTAAACCGGAAAATGTTGTCCACGAAGAACAGCACGTCCTGGCCTTCCTCATCGCGGAAGTATTCCGCCAATGTCAGCCCGGACAGGCCAACCCGGGCGCGCGCGCCCGGCGGCTCGTTCATCTGGCCATACACCAGCGCCACCTTGGAGCCTTCCTGCAGGTGATGGTGCTCATCCATCTTGATAACGCCGGCATCGATCATTTCGTGATAGAGATCGTTGCCCTCGCGCGTGCGCTCGCCCACGCCGGCGAACACCGACACGCCGCCATGCGCCTTGGCGATGTTGTTGATCAGCTCCTGGATCAGCACCGTCTTGCCGACGCCGGCGCCGCCGAACAGGCCGACTTTACCACCCTTCAGGTAGGGGCAGAGCAGATCGACGACCTTGATGCCGGTCACGAGAATCTCGGCCGACGTGGCCTGCTCCTCAAAGGACGGCGCCGGACGGTGGATCGGGTAATGCAGCTTCGTATTGACCGGGCCGAGTTCGTCAATCGGCTCCCCAACCACGTTCAGGATGCGGCCCAGCGTCTCCGGTCCGACCGGCACCGTTATCGGCGCCCCGGTGTCGGTGACTTCCTGGCCGCGCACCATGCCGTCGGTGCTGTCCATGGCGATGCAGCGGACGGTGCGCTCACCCAGCTCCTGCGCCACTTCCAGCACCAGGGTGCGGTTCTCGATCTTGCTGGTCAAGGCGTTCAGGATGAACGGCAGCTCGCCGTCGAACTGCACGTCCACGACCGCCCCGAGAACCTGAGTTACGCGTCCGACGATGTTACTTGCCATTGAGGGTCTTCCTTCGAGAATTCGCGTCGCAGATCAGACGGCTTCGGCGCCGGAGATGATCTCGATCAGTTCCTTGGTGATGTTCGCCTGGCGGGCGCGGTTGTAGTTCTGGCTGAGCCGCTTGATCATATCGCCGGCGTTGCGCGTCGCGTTGTCCATCGCGGTCATCCGCGCGCCATGCTCGCCCGCGGCACTTTCCAGCAGCGAGCGATACAGCTGAATCGCCAGCGCCTGCGGCAGCAGCTTGGCCAGGATGGTTTCCTCGTCCGGCTCGAACTCATAGGTCGCGCCGCCGAGGTCCACGCTCTCGCCTTCCGGCGGAGGCGGCGCCGGGATGATCTGCTGCTCGGTGACGATCTGCGCGATGACCGACTTGAAGCGGTTGTAGACGATCGTCGCCACGTCGATCTCATCGGCCGCCAACATGGCGGTCACTCGGGTGGCGATGTCCTGCGCGTCGGGGAAGTCGACGCGTTTGCGGCCGGCATAGCTGACGTCGCCGACGATGCGGCTGGCCAGTTCGCGCTTCAGGTAGTCGCGTCCCTTGCGGCCGACGGCGAAGATCTTCACCGTCTTGCCCTCGGACTCAAGACGCCGCGCCAGATTGCGCGTCGCTCGTCCGACATTGGTGTTGAACGCGCCGGCCAGGCCGCGATCCGCCGTCACCGGGATCAGCAGATGCACTTTGTCCTGCCCGGTGCCGATCAGCAGCTTCGGCGCCGTCGAGGAATCGGTGACGGATGCCGCCAAAGCGCGCAGCATCCGTTCCATCCGCTCGGCATAGGGACGCGCAGCCTCAGCCTGCTGCTGCGCGCGACGCAGTTTCGATGCCGCCACCATCTTCATGGCGGAGGTGATCTTCTGCGTCGACTTCACGCTGTTGATGCGTGTTCGGAGAGCCTTCAGGCTAGGCATGTCGGCCCCTTAGCTGAAGTTTTTCGCGAAATTGTCGAGGAATGCGACCAGGCTTTTCTCGACGTCCGGCTTGATTTCCAACTGGGTGCGGATCGCGTCCAGGATGTCCGGCTTCTCCGACTTCAGTTGGGCAATGAACTGCGACTCGAAGGCGCCGACGCGACCCACGTCGATCTTGTCCAGATAGCCGCGCACCCCGGTGAAGATCGCCGCCACCTGCTCCTCGATCGGCAGCGGCTTGTACTGCGGCTGCTTCAGCAGCTCGGTCAGGCGGGAGCCGCGGGCCAGAAGCTGCTGGGTGGAGGCGTCGAGATCCGAGGAGAACTGCGCGAACGCCGCCATCTCACGGTATTGGGCCAGTTCCAGCTTGATGCGGCCGGCGACCTGCTTCATCGCCTTGACCTGGGCGGCGGAACCGACGCGGGACACCGACAGGCCGACGTTCACAGCCGGGCGGATGCCGCGGAAGAACAGCTCGGTCTCCAGGAAGATCTGGCCGTCGGTGATCGAAATCACGTTGGTCGGGATATAGGCGGACACGTCTCCGGCCTGCGTCTCGATCACCGGCAGCGCGGTCAGCGAACCCGAGCCATGCTCCTCGTTCATCTTCGCCGCGCGTTCCAGCAGGCGGGAGTGCAGGTAAAACACGTCGCCCGGGTAAGCCTCGCGGCCCGGCGGACGGCGCAGCAGCAGCGACATCTGGCGGTAGGCGACGGCCTGCTTCGACAGATCGTCGTAGAAGATCACCGCATGCTGCCCGCTGTCGCGGAAATACTCGCCCATGGTGCAGCCGGTATACGGCGCCAGGAACTGCATCGGCGCCGGATCGGAGGCGGTGGCGGCGACGACGATGGAGTATTGCAGCGCGCCGTTCTCTTCCAAGGTGCGCACGAGTTGCGCGACGGTGGAGCGCTTCTGGCCGATGGCGACGTAGATGCAGATCAGCGCCTTCTTGGTGTCGCCCGACGCGTTGATGCCTTTCTGGTTGATGATCGTGTCGATGATCACCGCCGTCTTGCCGGTCTGGCGGTCGCCGATGATCAGCTCCCGCTGGCCGCGGCCGATGGGGATCAGCGAGTCGATCGCCTTCAGGCCGGTCTGCATCGGCTCATGCACGGACTTGCGGGGAATGATCCCCGGCGCCTTGACCTCAACCCGGCTCAGTCTCTCGCCGTTGATCGGCCCCTTGCCGTCGATCGGATTGCCGAGGCCATCCACCACACGGCCGAGCAGGCCGGGGCCGACGGGAACCTCGACGATCGAGCCGGTGCGGGAGACGGTGTCGCCTTCACGGATCTGGCGGTCGTCGCCGAAGATCACCACGCCGACATTGTCGGTTTCCAGGTTCAGCGCCATGCCGCGCAGGCCGGCCCCCGGGAACTCGACCATTTCACCGGCCATCACGTTCTGCAGGCCGAAGACGCGGGCGATACCGTCACCGACCGACAGCACCTGTCCGGTTTCGGCGACATTGGCTTCGGTATCAAACGCGGCGATCTGCTTCTTCAAGATCTCCGAGATCTCTGCCGGGCGGATCTCCATACTAGGCGGCTCCCTTCATGGCGTACTGCAGTCTCTGCAGCCGGGATTTCAAACTGGTGTCGTAGAGGCGGGCGCCGATGCGGACCACGAGGCCGCCCAGCAGGTCGGGTTCAACCCGCTCATCGATGTTGACGTTGCTGTAGCCGGCCTCGATCAGGCGGGCGCGCAACTGCTGGCGCTGCAGGTCGCTGAGGCCATGCGCCGAGGCGACATGCGCGGTGACGATGCCGCGCCGTTCGGCCACCAGGGTGGCGAAGGCGCTGACGATGTCGCGCAGGGCGTTGAGCCGCCGGTTGACCGAGATGACGCCGACGAAGTCGCGGACTTCCTTGCCGAAGCCCTCGTTCCACAGCACCGCCTGGGCGGCGCTGGTGGCGGTCTTCACGTCGATCAGCGGGGAGGCGAGCAGGCGGCGGAAATCGCCGCTGCCGTCGATCAGCCGCCCGAGATTCTCCATCTGGTACACGACGGTGTCGAGCACACGGTTCTCGTCGGCGAGGGCATAGAGCGCGGCGGCGTAGCGATCAGCCAGCCCGCCGCCGGATGCGATTGTCGTAGCCGCAGACGCCACGTTCGTTTCCCTATGTTGGGCCGAGCCGGGGTGGCGCGGGCAAGATGCTGAGACGGTCCCCCTGTGGACCGGCGCGGGGCGTCTAACATGGGGTTGGAGAGCACGCAACACGCGGCGGGCGCGGAACGTGACGTTTTATCAGATCCATCGGCTGATATGTCCCGTCCGGCGATCACGGCGCGGCGGCTGGTTCCCCGGGATGGGTTCCGGCGCGCTGCGGCAGCAGCCAGACGCAGGCGGCAATGAAAGCGGCAAGCGCCAGCGACGAAACAATACGGCCCAGGTTCAGGCCGCCATCCGCCAGCGGCTTGGTCAGCGTGTCGCCCAGCGTGGCGCCGAGCGGGCGGGTCAGGATGAACGCCGCCCAAAACAACAGGGTGCGGGACATGCCGGTGAAGAAATACAAGGCGGCGATCACCAGCAATGCCGCGCCGAACACCAGCGCCCCGCCCTCGTAGCCGAGGCCGCCATCATCGGCCAGAAAATCGCCCAGCGCGGTGCCCAGCGTGTTCGAGAACAGGATCGTCGCCCAATAGAATGTCTCCTGCCGCGGCGAGTCGATCCGGTTGACCGACACGCTGCCGCAAACCAGCCACCACGTGCCGAGGCAGGCCATCAGCAGGACGAACAGGATGGACGACCCGCCGACATAGCCGACGCCCAGAGACCTGTCGGCAAAGTCGGCCATGGTGGTGCCGACGGTGGTGGTGGCGACGATCACGAGCCAGTAGAGCGCGGGATGGAAGCGCCTCGCCCGGATCTGCACCGTCGCCACGACCAGGAAGAGCGCGGCAAAGATCGCCGTGCTGACGGCATAGCCGAGACCCAGGGTCATCGAGACGGCATCGCCGCCGGTCTCGCCCAGCGTGGTAGCGGCGATCTTGATGATCCAGAAGGCCAGGGTGATCTCGGGGACCTTGCCGAGGCCGGCTTGCGGGCGAGCGGTCATGCGGAGCAGCATCCTTGTCGTGGTTCGGCGGGAACAGATACCAGGCGTGCCGGTTGTCGCGACCGGATGGCTTTTGACATCGGCATCCGCCTGGCAGACGATTATTGAGTATACGCGATTCGCAGATATGAGCTTCGCCGGTTCGCCGGCCGTTCCAAAGCTGATCAGCCGTGCGGCGAATGGATTGGCTCGTGCTTGATTACGACTTCGACCAACCTGACACGTATACGTCCGGTTGACCAATGGAGCGCACGATGGGGGCGGCCGTTATGCGGCGGCTTATGCGCCCGCCTCCGCCGATGCCGCCGACATCGCCACAATGCGAGCCGATCGGCGGCTTTCGCAGCGAGAGTATGCGGAACTGCTGGGGATGGATGTCCGGACCTTGCAGAACTGGGAGCAACGCCGCAACCGGCCCGACCCGGCGGCCGTTAGCCTGATGCGACTGTTCGCCCGCGCGCCGGATATCGTCGGAACCATCCTCACCGAACCGGTGGCCTGATCACCGACCACAACGAGGTTGCCCCCGCCGAGGATGGACTCAGGCGCCCCCGCAGCTTTCTTGACCCCCTTCCCCGCCCCGGCCAAGGTTGCCTGGAATCAATCGAAGGCCCCCTCGCCCATGGCGCTCAGCCGGTCCACCCGCGTCAACATCCTGATTGGCAACGGGCATTTCCTGTCGCATTTCTACGTTCTTTGCCTGCCGCCGATGTTCCTGGCGTGGCAGGACAGCTTCCATGTCAGCTTCGCCGAGCTGGGCATGACGATCATGCTGATGTCCGGCACCACCGCCCTTCTCCAGACCCCGGTCGGCTTCCTGGTGGACCGCCACGGCGCCAGGCCCTTCCTCGTCGGCGGCGCCCTGCTGATGTCGCTGTCGATCGCCGGCATGGGGCTGGCGACGCAGTTCTGGCAGGTGCTGGTGCTGGCGACGCTGTCCGGCATCGGCAACTCGGTGATCCACCCGGCGGACTACGCCATCCTGTCCGGCTCGGTGGACAAGACCCGCATGGGCCGGGCCTTCGCGCTGCACACCTTCAGCGGCAATCTCGGCTTCTCCGCCGGCCCGCCGGTGGCGGCGTTCCTGATGGCGCTTGCCGGCTGGCGCGCCACCCTGCTGATCGTCGGGTTGGCCGGAGTGCCGGTGGTGCTGTCGATCCTGCTGCAAAGCCGCATCCTCAAGGACCAGGTGCGGGAAGAAGCGCATGGCGCAGCAAACATCTCGGGGCGGGAGCTGCTCACCAGCCGCACCATGGTGCTGTTTTTCCTGTTCTTCATGCTCGGTGCGATGGGCGGCGGCGGCATCCAGGCCTGGCTGGTGACCGTGCTGCACACCGTCAAGGGCACCGACCTGGCGTTGGCCGCCACCGCGCTGACCGCCTACATGCTCGGCTCCACCGCCGGCGTGCTTGTCGGCGGCTGGTTCGCCGATACGTTCAAGCGGCACATCCTGCCTTTCATCACCGGCCTGACGACCCTGTCGGCGCTGCTGATGCTCGCCGTGAATTGGCTGAACCTGCCGATCGCGGTGATTATCGGGGTGACCTTCGCGTCCGGCCTGGCCCTTGGCGCCAGCCGCACCCCGCGCGACGTCATGGTGAAAGACGCCGCACCGCCCGGCCAGATCGGCAAGGTCTTCGGATTCGTCAGCGCCGGCCTGCCGCTGGGCGGCGCGATCACCCCGGTGCCGTTCGGCCTGCTGATCGACCACGGCCACCCGGAGCTGGTGCTGGTCCTGGTCGCGGTGATCCTGCTTCTCAGCCTCTTCTGCGCCGGCTCCGCCCGGGTTTCGGCCCGCGCCGAGGAAGCCGTGGTGCAGCCGGCGGAGTAGCGGGGTTACCCGGCCAGGATCGCCTCGTCCCGCACATCCTGTTGGCGCTGCGTCACCCGCCGATGGTAGCTCGCGTTGTTTTTGGTGCAAACCAGGCTGTACGGGCGGCCCTTGGTTTCGGTATCAGTATCGAGATCGCAGGCCGCGGTCCGAATGGTTTCCGCGACATGCTGCCGATCGGCCTCCTTGGCGCGATAGATCCAGGTCTTTTGTGTCGCGTCGGCGAGGAAGCGGCTGAGTTCGGCGCAGCGCGCGCAGCGGCACCCGACGGTGCCGGGGCGCGTCCAGTCCGCAGGCGGTGCCAGGGGCAGCGCGATGCGGGCCCGCAGATGCGCCCGGCACGCCGCCCGCAGACGCTCCGCCGCGGGGATACCGTCACCGGAACGGAATTTGCAGGCCGCCGGCACCAGGACCGCATCGAAATCGTAGGTCTTTACATCGCCGAGCATCAGCGCTACCGCCCGGTCCGCCAACGGCGCATCGATCCGGCCCAATGCGGTCAGCGTATCGGCCACAAAGCCTGGATCGACTTTGTCGCCGCGCCACGACCAGTCACGCAGTTTCGCCGCCGACCCGGCGTGCGGCAAGGCGTCCAGCAGCAAGCTTGCCGCCTTCGCCAACCCGGTGTTCTCCAGTAACGAAGACGGCGCGCGCGCCAGCAAATCGGCGCAGGCCACAAACCGCTGCCCGGCATTGCCTGCCACAATAACCGTCACCAGATCCGCCGCCCGGTTCGGCGGAAAGATCTCCAGTGCCGCAATGACCGCCAAATTGTCGGACTTGTCGTAGCCCCTGCCCGCGCCGACAACACGTCGTAGAAACCTGTTGATGCCGTCCGTATCGCCGAGCGCTGTAAGGGCGATCAGCAGCCCCGTCGTGGGGCTGTCTTCAGTGGGCCTCGCGCCGCTATGTTCCGGCCAGTCATCGCACATGCGTTCAGCCAGCTCATGCGCCTCCCGCCACGCCAGCGAGGCGCGGTCCGTCCCGGAGGCAACCCAGCGCTGCGCGACGTCGAGCAGATGCGGCACCGTCACGCCAAGCCCGGCCTGCGTCAGCACCGCCATGGCGCGATCGTTCGGCCAGACCACCAAGGCCGCGCGCCGGTAGCGCCGTTCGAACGAAACGCCCGCGTTGCCACTGGCTTCTTCGAAATGCAACTCGTCCGGCTCCAGTTCGTCGAACGGATCGGGGGGCGACAGTTCGTCTTTGCCAACCGGGATCTCGCCCCAGGATACCGGATTGCCGTCCGGCGCGCGCCAATCCGACAGGGCAATGCTCCAGTCGTCGATTTCACCCACTTCGAAATCGTCGTCATCGTGGCGCGACCAGCTTCGGCCGTAATTGTCGCCATATTCGGCCGAACCGAATTCCTCCACCGTCACCAGGGCCAGATGCAGCGCGCAATCGGCCTGCTGCGCTGCCGTGGCCAGCACGCCGGCCGCGGCGGCATCGGCGCCTTTCAGCATGGAGAAATCCAGTTCGGGCGCCGTATAGGCGTGCTCCAACGGGTAGACCAGTTTCTCCGGCAGCGGTTTGTTGCCATCCATCCCGGTGCGCCAATCGCGCAGCAGGGTGGCGACCTTGTCCTGCTCGGCGGTGTAGCTCGGCGGCTGCGGCGCGGCGCCTTTGCCGCGGCGGATCAAATTGTAAATCAGCGTCAGGCGGCATCCAGAGGTGATCGGCAGCACTTCGTGCAGGCAATCGGCATAGAACGCGGCGAAGGCCGCCTCGGCGGGATCATCGGTGCGCAGATCGAGCTGAACGGAACGATCCTTGTGCCGAACCACCAGCTCGCCGCCGGTGCAGTAAGACGGCAGCACGACCACCAGGGTGGCGAACATCGCGGGAGTCTTCTCGGTATCGCGATGACTGACGAAGAAGCTGCCTTTGTCGTAGACCAGCAGCTTGTAGAATTCGGCCTCGATCGGGTCGCTGACGCCCAGTCCTTCGGCAACCGTTTCCAGCATCGCGGCCAACGTCTGCGGCCAGTGCCTGCCTTCGATACGCACACGGTCCGAGCCGATCTGCCAGGTGTTGCGGACGGTGGTGTCGATGATGGTGTCGGGGCCGCGGCCGTAGGGCGCACGCTCCGCCACCGCAACAAGTTGTTCGGCCTGCACCGGCAGCAGCGGCAGGGCAATCGGACCGACGCCGTCCACCGTCAGCGATGGCGCCAACAGCCTTGCGGTGCCCCGGGTGTAATAATCCCCCGGACGCAGCGCCTTGCCCAAAATCTCCGCGAGTTCGGTTACGAGAGACGACATCGTTCCGCCCATTGCTTTTCATATGGCCGGAGCTTGGCATACGGCGCCGGGTCGCGTAGCACAACCGGGCAAGCCCGCAACAGGACACCAGCCATGCCGGATAAAACCTATCCCGTGACGCGCAGCGATGCCGAATGGCGCCGCATCCTGACCGCCGAACAATACGAGGTCATGCGCGCGCACGGCACCGAAGCGCCGGGAAGCTGTGCACTGCTGTTGGAGAAGCGTCCCGGCCGCTTCACCTGCGCCGGTTGCGAGCAACCGCTGTTCGAATCGAAACTGAAATTCGAAAGCGGCACCGGCTGGCCGAGCTTCAACGATCCGGTCAAGGGCGCTGTCGAAACCACGGTCGATCGCAGCTACGGCATGATCCGCACCGAGGTGCATTGCGCCACCTGCGGCAGCCATCTTGGCCACGTGTTCGACGACGGCCCGCCGCCGACGCATCTGCGCTATTGCATCAACGGCGTGGCGATGAATTTCGTGCCGGATTGATCCTATAGCGTGTTGCGCAGGAACCCCGTGCGGGCCCGCGCCGCGGCCATCATGAAGGAGGCGTCCTGGCCGCCCAGCACGAACCTCGCACCCATTTTGATGTAACGCGGCACGATCGCCTCGTCATAGATACCGCCAATGCCGGAGAATTTTCCGTGCTTCGCGCAGGCGGCAATGGTCGTGGCATAGGCTTCGGCCAGCCGGTCGTTGCCGAAGTCGCCGGGAATGCCCATCTCCGCGCACAGGTCGTTGGAGCCGATGAGCAGAACGTCGATGCCGGGGATGGCGGCGATCTCGCCGGCGTTGGCGATCGCCGTGGGCGTCTCCAGCATCACCACCGTCAGGTTGGCCGCGTTCAATGCGGTCACCGCGTCGGCGATACTGAGTTTGCCCAACTGGTAATGCGGCCCCCAACCCCCAACGGACCGATGCCCCACCGGGGGGTATTTCAATTTGTCCACGACCTCGCGGGCCTCGGCGGCGGTATCGACATGCGGAACGACAATGCCGAGCGCGCCGTTATCCAGCGCCCGGGTCGCGATCGAATACTGCCCGTTCGGCACGCGCGCTATCGGCGCGATGCCCGCATCCAGCGCCGCGGCGCAGATCTGCGCGCAGGCGTCGAGCGACATCGTGCCATGTTCCATGTCGAGGAACAGCCAGTCGAACCCGGCTATCGCCATCATTTTGGCGATTTCGACGCTGCGGGTGGTGCGGATGCCGACGCCGAGCGCCAGTTCCCCCTGTTGCAGCTTTTCGCGTGCGCTGTTACGGATGGTTGTCATGCTGCGAGCTCCTTATTGCGCCAGCGCCGGTTCCGGTGTGGTAAAGTAACGGGTCTGCATCCCCTTCTGGTTCTCATACAGCGAGCCTTGCCGGGCGGCCGGGGGCAGCGGCAAGCGCACCGGGGCTGGCGCCAGCCTCGGTTCGCGCGGCACGCCCGCTACCATCAGCGCATCGAACGCCTCGATCCCAGCGGGAAACCCCAGTATCGGCCACGCATCGGCGGCGCGGAACTGGAACAGTAACAACCGGCGGTCGCGATCGGAGACGTTGGGTGCGGACCCATGCACCGCGCGGACATGGTGAACGGTGATTGAACCCGCCTCGCCGATGAGCGGGATTGCGCTGGCGTACTCAACGTCGTTGCGGGACGGATCCATCGCGCCACAGAATACGCCGTCCGCGTGATGGTCGAACACCGGTCCTTTGTGGCTGCCCGGAATGATCATCAGCGGGCCGTTCCGCATCGCCATGTCGTCGAACATGACGCCGACGGCGGCGAGGTTGTCGTTGGTGTGGGGATAGAACGCCCAGTCCTGGTGCCACTCCACCGGCGCACCGAAGCCGGCGCACTTCATGTTAAGCTTGGCGGTGTCGAAACGAATATCCGGCCCCCACAGCGATTGCAGCACGGCAATGATCTTCCGATGCCGCGTCAGCGCGGCATAGGCCGGATCGTGCAGATGCGCCGCCTTGATCCGGCGGACGCGGGGGTTGTCCGGTGAGTGGCTGTCTTCGAGGTCGTAGATCTCCGTGTGCCCGGTCAGTCCGCGGGCACGGCGGACGAAGCCGTCGGTGACGTCGCTGAGGCTGCGGACTTCCTCGGGCGTCAGGACGTTCGGCACGACGATGGCGCCGATGGCGTTGTATTCTTCGATTTGGGCTTGGGTGAGCATGCGTTCCTCCCCTCTGGACCGAACGCTACATCGGCGCGGGACGCGGGTCGAGGCGGTCTGCCTGCGGCCAAAGCAGCGACGCCGAGCGAGAGGTTATTGGGCCGCCCGCCAGCAGCAGATCTGACATTGTCAGCTTTTTCCCGGCGGGCATCAAAGGTGGGGCCGCATGACCAGGAACATTGAGCGCTTTTCCCCGACCGAGATCGGAGAGCGCCTGCGCATGGCCCGGGAAACTGCAAAACTAACGCAGGCAGCCGCGGCAGCCGCATCCGGCATGGCCCGGACGACCCTGGTCGCGATGGAACAAGGCCAGCGCAAGCTCCGGATGGACGATTTGCTGCTGCTCACGAAGCTATATGGCGCCTCGGTCAATGGCTTGTCTCGTCAGGAGGCAATTCATATCGATCCGACCCCGAAAATCCGAATGCTGCCTGCTTCGCCGGAAGCCTCCGATATCGAGATGGCGGCCAGCCTTCTCACCAATCTCGCCAAGGCGGAAGCCGAGCTTGAGGGTCTCCTCGGGATACATCGCGTCCGGAACTACCCCCAACGGCGGCCGATCTTGCATCTCGGGTCTTTATGCCTTCGATGAGACCGTCGGCGCCTGCATGCTCCTCCATGACGGTCGTCCGCGCAGCCGCCGCCACATCATCGTCATGGCTCACACGTTCGGCGTCTCGCGCGAGGCCAAGGTCCGGCGGCTGGAGGAATTGAAGCTGGCGAAAGCCGGCACCTTGGACTGGTTCACCGCCCATAATGGCATCACCGATGCCCAGGCCCGTCAGGTTCTCGGCGATGCGGCGTTTGAGGCGACGTATGGAACCAGGGCGGACCTGCCGGCACTGCAGCATCTCACTCTGCTCGCTGCCGAGGCGTGGAAGCAGGAGCTTCTGAGTGAAGGCCAACTCGCCCGCCTGCTCTGTCTCGACCGGGTTGAACTGAGGAAGATCCTCGACTCTTTGGACCTTGGTTCGGCGGAAACGGATGAGATGCTCGCACTTGATGTCTGAAGGAGAAAGGGCCGTCGTTGCCGATACCAGCGTCTTCATCAATCTCAACCCCAGCGGCCGCGCGGCGGACATCCTGGCGGCGCTGCCGTTTCGAGTCGTTATCACCGACATCGCCGCGTCGGAGGTTCAGGAAGACCGCCGCAGCGGACGTCAGATGCCGCGTTACTGAAGGCGTTGACCGACACGGATCGGGTCCGACGCGTTCGGCTCGACAATGCCGGGCTGGAAATCTTCGCCGATCTCGTCGTTGCGGCCGTTGACATGCTCGACGGCGGTGAAGAACCGCGCGCGGCAGTTGATCCCGCTGACACTTTGTTGTGAAGTCATTGGCCACATTGACCAGCGGCAGCGCAATGAAAACCACCGTGCAAATCGAAAGTGTGTCCATGCCGACACAGCAGATGCCTCATGTGCCGCGCTTCGCTAAAGTTGCGTGGCACCTTACTCGCGCATGAGTAGCATTTTCCTCGGGCTTCGGCTTGTCTGCCGAGTGCTCGGGCAGACAGAGCCGGTCAACAAGTGGAGAAGAAAAGCATGCTCCGGAAAGTGTTACTAGTCACAACAATCCTGACGCTGCCTCTGGCGGCGCAGGCACAGACGCCGCCGACAGAACCGGTCACAGGCGTTTATGTCGGCGCGGCGGGCGGCTTTAATATAAAGACAAACCCGAGCGTCAACAACATCGTGAGCAACACGCCCGGGGGACTGTTCGCCAACACGCCCAACGCCAACCTCTCCACCTCGCTTGGCGGCGCCGCGGTCGGGACCCTCGGCTACGGTCTGGGCAATGGGTTGCGCATCGAGGTCGAAGGCGACTACCGCGGCAACTCGTTCTCCAACACGAGCGCCAAGAACCGCTTCAACAACGGTATCTCGACGGGCGCCAGCGGCAGTGAGCGGCTGACCGGCCCGATGGTCAATGTGGTCTACGATTTCAACAACCTGATCCCGTACGTCACGCCTTATCTGGGTGTTGGCGCGGGCTACCAGTGGGCGCACCTGCAGAACTTCTCGACGACCGGCTCCGGCACGCTCGCAGCGGTTGCCCCGACGATCACGTCTCAGAGCACTGCCGGGGCGTTCGCAGCCCAGGGCATTGTGGGTGGAGCATTCGATATCGCGGCCGTGCCGGGTTTGGCGCTGACTGCCGAGTATCGGATCATGGCGCTAACGGGAACCCGGAACTATAACGCTGGCCTGACCGTCAACACGGCGGATGGACCGGTCAGCCGCTTCGGCAAGTTCCAGTTGGGACACGATCTCAACAACACCTTCCTGTTCGGCGTTCGCTACAACTTCGGCGCCGCCCCGCCGCCGCCGCCGCCCGCCGCCGTCGTCGCACCGGCACCGGCGCCTTCGCGGTCGTATCTGGTGTTCTTTGATTGGGACAAGGCGACTCTGACCGACCGTGCCCGCCAGATCATCAAGGACGCGGCGGACAACTCCACCCGCGTGCAGTACACGCGCATCGAGGTCAACGGGTACACCGACACCTCCGGCTCGGCGGCGTACAACCAGAAGCTGTCGGTGCGTCGCGCCCAGGCGGTTGCCGCCGAACTCACCAAGAATGGCGTGCCGGCGAGTTCGATCACCATTCAGGGTTTCGGCGAAACCCACCTGCTGGTGGCGACCGGACCCAACGTGCGTGAACCGCAGAACCGGCGCGTCGAAATCATCATCCGCTAAGCAACCGGGCGGGGAGGGTTCGACCCCTCCCCGTTTCTGCGCGCGGCCCCGGCCCGGTTTGATTTGCATCAATGCCGCCGGCCCGGCGCCGCGTGTCCTTCCCTGATGACCATAGCTTTGACCAGCGGGACGCAAGCGGCCGTCATCAGGCCCGCAGCGGTCCCGATCGGGTTACTCGCGCTTGCCGGGTTCGCCACCGGCTCGGGCATGCGCCTGCTCGACCCGCTGCTGCCGCTGGTCGCCGACAGCCTGCACGTGACGGTGGCGAGCGCGTCGGTGCTGATCGCCAGTTTCATGCTGCCCTACGGGCTTGGACAGGTCATGCTGGGACCGCTCGGCGACCGCCTTGGGAAGCTGCGGGTGGTCTGCGTATCGATCCTGTTCTACGGCGCCTTTGTCGCCGCCTGCGGGGCCGCGCCGGGCATGGCCGCGCTGGTGACGCTGCGGGCGGCGTCCGGGCTGTTCGCCGGTGCCGTCATTCCCCTCATCATGGCCTATCTCGGCGACAACGTGCCCTACGCCGATCGGCAGGCGGTGTTGGGACGGTTCATGACCGGGATGGTGATGGCGCAGATGCTGACGGGGCCGATCTCCGGGGTGATCGGCGGACATGGCGGGTGGCGGCTGGTGTTTCTGGTGCTCGGGGTGTTCGGCATTGCCGTCGGGGCGGCGCTGGCGGTCCGCTTCGGCCGGAGCCTGTGGCAGGCACCGGATGGCCCCGGCGGCAGCGCGGTGCCCGGGCCGGTGGCCTATCTGCGCCTGCTGAAGCGGCCGGTCGGGCGCTGGCTGCTGCTGTCGGCGTTCTTCGACGGGCTGTGCCTGTTCGGCGGCGCGTTTCCCTATGTCGGCGCCTTCCTGATCGACCAGTTCGGCCTCGATCCCGCCGCCACCGGCCTGATCGTCGCCGGTTTTGGCGTCGGATCGTTTGCCTATACCCGCTTTGCCCGCCGCCTGGTGCGGCGCTTCGGCGAGGGCAACCTGCTGCTGCTGGGCGGCACGGGCGTTGGCGTCGGCCTCATCGGCATGGCGTTCGCCCCGTCCTGGCCGGTGGCGGCGGCCGTGCAGATCCTGATCGGACTGACGTTCTACATGTTCCACGGCGTGCTGCAGGCCCGCGCGACGGAAGCGCTGCCGGAGGCCAGGGGCGCCGCGGTGTCGGCGTTCGCGCTGGCATTGTTCATGGGCCAGGGCGCGGGTGCGCTGGCGTTCGGGGCGGTGCTGGCGGCAAGCGGGTATCGTGTGGGATTTGCCGCGGCCGCCGGGTCCATGCTGATCCTGACGGTCGCCTGCCGGATGGGCCTGGCCGCGCTGACGCGAAACGGGAGTGTCGCCGCACCCCGTTGACCGGACGCCGGCGCCTTACGACATGGGTTGCAGCGGAGGCTGCGATGGACATCCGGATCAACCAGTTCGTTGCCATTATAATCACCGCGCTGACGCTCATCCCGGGCGGTGCGCACGTGCTTGAACTGCCGAACAAGATGGCGCTCGGCCGCGAGCAATATTTCGTTGTTCAGTCGATCTATCAGGGCTGGGCGTGGCTGGGCGTCATCCTGATCCTGGGGATCGCGGCCAATGCGGTGCTCGCCATCCGCATGCGCCGGCAGACCGGGCCGATGCTGTGCGCCGCCGCGTCGACGGCGCTGATCTTCATGACCCTGGCAATCTTCTTCACCTGGACGTTTCCCGCCAATCAGGCCACCGCGAACTGGATGGCGGTGCCTGAGGATTGGCAGAGCCTGCGCGTGCAGTGGGAGTATTCGCACGCGGTCAACGCCGCCCTGACGTTTGTTGCGCTCTGTTCAACAACAGCGACGGTTCTCATCCGGCCGCGTTATGATCGAACGAACTTGTAGTCGAACGCATCCCCAAGCGGTTCCACCAGCCCGGCCGTCGGGTGCGGGAAATGTATCGGCAGCACGAACGTTCCGGTGCCCGCGACCTCGCCCAGGAAGCGCCGCCGCGACCTGATCGCTTCCGCGGCATCCCAGTCGAAAATCGTCGACCATTCCGGTACCCGGCACTGCAGCGCATGGTGCATCAGATCGCCAGTCACCACCGCCCGCTGGCCGCCGGATTTTATGTTGACGCAGCAATGACAAGGCGAGTGACCCGGAGTCGGAGTCAACCAGATCGTATCATCCAACATGAAATCATCATCCACCAGCAGCGCCTGTCCCGCCTCGACGATCGGCTCGCAGTTGTAACGCCAAACGTTACCTGGAGGCTGCTTGTTTTCCTTTGTCGCCTGCTCCCACGCGGCATATTCCCGCTTGTGGAATACATACTTTGCGCGCGGGAAGGTTGGCACCCAGCTTCCGTTGCGCAGCACCGTGTTCCAGCCGCAATGATCAATGTGCAAATGCGTGCAGAATACGTAGTCGATTGCGTCGAACGACAGTCCCGCGACCTTGAATTCATCCAGGTAACGCTGCTTGGGAAAATCCATCGGCGCGGGATAGCCCTTGTCCTCGCCGGTGCAGGTATCCACCAGGATCGTGTGATGCGGCGTGCGCACGACGAAGGTCTGATAGGTGATGACCATCATGCCCGTTGCAGGATCGAAAATCTCAGGGTCGAGGGTCGCCAGATGGTGGGCGCCGATTTCGGAGTCGTAGGCGGGAAACATGGCTGCGGGTGTCCGCCACGGGCCGTCCCGCTCGATGATGCTGGTGATCGTGACGTCACCGATTTTCACTGTCCGCATGGACACTCCCCGATGTTCAGAAGCGCACGTTTTTCCTGATACCCATTCTTTCCCGCCCGGCGGCGGATGCCAAGGCCGATCGAGCCGCCCAATCGCTTCGTGTCATGGCCGGGGCCAAGTCGTGGATGGCCGGCACAAGGCCGACCGTGACACAATAACTCATCACCCCACGAAGTTAACCAGCTTGCCAGCCGGCTCTCCCAGCACCTCATCCTCCCGCATCACCACATTCCCGCGGATGATCGTCGCTATCGGCCAACCTGTCACGTCCATCCCGGTGAACGGACTCCAGCCGCATGGCGTCGCCAGCCACGACTCCTCGATCCGCCGCTGATGCTTCATATCAACCAGCGTGAAGTCGGCATCGTATCCCGCCGCCAACCGCCCCTTGCCGGCGATGCCGTAAACCCGGGCCGGCCCGGCGCTCATGAGATCGACCATCCGCCCCAGCGACAGCCGCCCGGCATTCACATGATCCAGCATTATCGGCACCAGGGTCTGCACACCCGTCAGCCCGGAGGGACACTGCGGCCACGGCAGCAGCTTCTTCTCCCGCGGATGCGGCGCATGGTCCGAGCCGACGGTATCGACCGTGCCGTCATTGATCGCTTTCCACGCCAGCGCGCGATGCTCTTCCCCGCGTATCGGCGGGTTCATCACGCCGAAGCCCTCCAGCCGATCATAGCAGTCGGGGGCGACCTGGGTCAGGTGGTTCAGCAGCACCTCACAGGTCGAAATGTCGCGGAAATCCTTCAGGAATTCCAGTTCCTGCCAGGTCGAGACATGCAGGATATGCGCCTGCCGCCCGGTCTTCCGCGCCAGCGCCATCAGCCGCCGCGTGCCGAGGAACGCGCATTCCTCGTCTCGCCAGACCATGTGGCTGCGGTACGGATCGCCCGGCTTGAACATCGGCTTGCGCTCCTGCAGGCGATATTCGTCCTCGCTATGGTAGGCGATGCGCCGCCGGCCGGAGCGCATGACCATCTCGATGTGCTCATCGTCCTCCACCATCAGGTTGCCGGTGGAACTGCCGGCGAAGACCTTGATCGCGCAGACGCCGCGGCCGAGTTCCATCGCCGCCAGCGACGGGATGTTGGTCTTGGTTGCGCCGAAATAGATCCCCATGTCGCACCAGGCGACGTCATCGATATAGGACTGCTTCCAGGCCAGGCTTTCGGCATCGATGATCGGGGGACTGGTGTTCGGCATGTCGAACACCGCCGTCAGGCCGCCGAGCACGGCGCCGCGCGTGCCGCTGGGAATGCTCTCCACCGCCTTGTTGCCGGGGTCGCGCAGATGCACATGCGGGTCGATCAGCCCGGGCAACACATGCAGGCCGGTGGCATCGACGACCGTGTCCGCGGTAGCGTCCGCGGTCACGCCCAGCGCAGCGATCCGTCCCTCGCGGACGCCGACACCGGTGTCCTCCGAACCCCAGGGCAGCACGCAAGTGCCATTGCGGATCAGCAGGTCGTAATGGGCGGGCATGAGCGGTCCTTTTCCACCGGGTAACCGCCTCTTATCACCTTACGGTCAGCCGGCTAAGCCTCATCGCTACCGAACGCGCACCTCATCATCTCATGCGATCGCAGGCGCAGCTGCGAGCCGGATGCCTCTGTGTTTGGCAAATGCACTTGAAGATCTGATCGCAATTGTCTTCGTTGTTCAGGTCCGGCCAAATTCCATGAGAAACTCGTTACTGCGCGCCGACTTGCCGCCGCCAGGCACCTTGGCCAGCTAACGAACCGCTTCGCGTATGTCGAAGAAGATCAGCCCCGGCTTGCTGCGGCGAGCAGTAGCACACCGCGGCCGGCGTTGATCATGACGGCATAACCCTGGTCGCCGCGGCTGGCCTTTCCGCCGTCCTGGCGAGTGGCGGCATCAATCGACCGCGATTGACCTTAAATCCACCTGCACATTCGCATTGATGTCTGTGAGAGACTAAACCGGAGCCGACATAGTAACGCAAATTTGAACGGTTGTGCTGCGCCGATTTGCTTGGAGGTTGGGACGCCGTCATCTTGGAAATGTGGACGCATGCACTTTCGTCCGCCGGGATTTGCGACGACTGAGGGTCGGACAGCGCGACGGCTTCTGCCTCGACCGTCATAGCCGGGCGTGTCCCATCCGTCCGCGCTTCATCGGCACGGCGAAGCAGGCCGGAACTCGCCCCGCCATAAGGGTGGCGCCCGGGGAAAGCTCTCCCGGCTCGCCGCGGAGGAGACGCGCTCAGGTTTCACGACAGGTCGGGTTCATGCCGGTAACCAATCATCCCGGGCGCGTTTACGAAAAAACTTGCAATTCCCGTCCGCTTCACCGATATCAGTTTGGTCTTTCCGTGATTGCGTGATTGGCGGGCCCTTGGCTCGTATTTCCGGAAATTTTCATCTGAAAACCCTTCGTCCCCATTGATCGCGCGGGGCGGCGAACCATCAGGCGCTTGCCGCTCAGTATCCCTGGCGGGCGCTGGAGCATTTTTGTACTCGTGACCAATACCACTTTCCCGGCGCTCGGCTTGGCCGAACCGCTGCTGCGTGCCCTTGAAGCCCGCAAGTTTACCATCCCTACCCCGATCCAGGCCGATACGATCCCGGCCCTGCTCGCGGGCAAGGACGTCCTGGGCGTCGCCCAAACCGGCAGCGGCAAGACCGCCGCCTTCACCCTGCCGATCCTTCAGCATCTCGCGGCGCAGTCGTTCAGGGCGGCGCCATTCGTGGCGCGTGCGCTGATCCTGGCCCCGACCCGCGAGTTGGCGTTGCAGATCGATGAGACGGTCCGCGCGCTCAGCATGAATCTGCGCCTGCGCACCGTGGTGATCATCGGCGGCGCCAGCCGCTTCAAGCAGGTCGAGGCGATGCGCCGCGGCGCCGATATCGTCATCGGCACCCCCGGCCGCGTCTGCGACCTGATGCAGACCCGTGAGCTGCAGCTTGGCGCGGTGTCCCACTTCGTCCTCGACGAGGCGGACCGCATGCTCGACCTCGGCTTCATCAAGGACATCCGCCGGGTTGTCGCGGCGCTGCCGTCGAAGCGCCAGTCCTGCCTGTTCTCCGCCACCATGCCGTCGGAAGTCGCCACCCTGGCGAACAGCCTGCTGCGCGACCCCATCCGCGTGGAGATCGCGCGCAAGGAAGAGAACGAGCCGAAGATCGACCAGTTCGTCCACCACCTGTCGCAAAGCGGCAAGCAGTCGCTGCTGCTGACCATGCTCGGCGACCCGGTACTGTCGCGGGTGATCGTGTTTACGCGCACCAAGCACGCCGCCAACAAGGTGGCCGGCGTGCTGGAAAACGCCGGCATCCAGGTCAACGCGATCCACGGCAACAAGAGTCAGCCGCAGCGTGAGAAAGCCTTGCGCGACTTCCGCACCGGGCGCGCCCGGGTGCTGGTCGCCACCGACATTGCCGCGCGCGGCATCGACGTGACCGGCATCTCGCACGTAATCAACTTCGACCTGCCGGCCGAACCCGAGAGCTACGTCCATCGCATCGGCCGCACCGCGCGCGCCGGCGCCGCGGGCATCGCGATCTCGTTCTGCGATCCGTCGGAGCGTGTCATTTTGCGGCAGATCGAGCGGCAAATGAACCAGACGATCGCGGTTGTCGGCGACGCGCCGCCACCGATGACGCACCAGCCGAAGCGCCCCGCCGCCCCCGGCCAGGCGCAGCGCCGCCGCTACAACGACCGCAGCCGAGGCATGCGCTCCGCCGCGTAAATGACGACCCTCTACATCGACGGCGATGCCTGCCCGGTCCGCGACGAAGCCTATCGCGTCGCGGACCGTCTCGGGTTGCCGGTGTTCGTGGTGGCCAACGGGTCGCGTCCGATTCGCCCTTCGGGACGGCCGAACGTGACCATGATCACCGTGGAGGCCGGCGCCGACGTCGCCGACGACTGGATCGCCGAGCGTATCGGCGCGTCCGACGTCTGCATCACCGGCGACATCCCGCTCGCCTCCCGCTGCCTCGCCAAGGGCGCCCGCGCCCTGGCCTCGAACGGCAAGATCTGGACGCCCGACAATATCGGCAACGCCCTGGCGGGCCGCGAGGTCGGTCGCTACCTGCGCGAAATGGGGATGAATACCGGCGGTCCGGCACCGTTGACGAAGCAGGACCGCTCGCACTTCCTGAGCGCGCTTGATACGCTCGTCCGTGCGGCCCAGCGCCCGATTCCCCCGCGCCCGCCGATGACGGAGCCAAATGGTTGACTGACAGGATTATCGGTGTGCTCGGCGGCATGGGTCCGCTGGCCAGCGCCCATTTCATGCTGCGGCTGACCCTTCTCACGCCGGCCGAACGCGACCAGGATCACGTCCCGGCCATCCTCTGGTCCGATCCCCGCATTCCCGACCGTATCGCGTCCTTGCGCGGAGAGGGACCCGACCCGCTGCCCTGGCTGCTGCGCGCCATCGACGGCCTGAAGCAGGCCGGATGCGGCGCCGTCGTCATTCCCTGCAACACCGTGCACGGCTGGTTCGACCGCCTGACCGAGTCGGCCAGCCTGCCCATCCTCCACATCGTCGATGCGACGGCCGAAGATCTGCGCCGAACCGGCATCTCCGGCGGCCGCATCGGCCTCATCGGCACCGACGCCACCCTGGCCATGCGGCTTTTCCAGGATCGGCTCGGGCAGCAAGGCTGGGACATCATCGAGCCTGACCAAACGCAAATGCAGCGCCTCGTGACCCCCGCTATCGCCGCCGTCAAAGCCAACCGCGTAACCGAAGCCTACGCCCCGTTCGCCGAAGTCGTGAACAGCCTCGCCGCCCGCGGCGCCGCCGCCGTCGTGCTCGGCTGCACCGAAATCCCCATCGCCCTCCAGGCCGGCCCGCCTCTCGACGTCCCCGTCATCGACACGATAGACGCCCTCGCGCGTGCGGCGATCGGTTGGGTCCGGGGGGTTGGTTAAGCAAGGTCGGGGCGCTGCCCCGAACCCCGCAAAGGGGCAGCGGCCCCTTTGATCCCATTCATTTAAGTGGGTTGAACAGGAGGGGGCGACACGGTCGTATCAACCGACACCGTCGCCCCCTCCTGTTCAGCCCACTTAGTCACGGGTTCCAAGGGCCGCCGGCCCTTGGCGGGTCCAGGGCAGCGCCCTGGCCTTCCTTTACCCAAAACCCCTCAGACCGAAGCCGAAACGCTGCTCGGGCGAGGGATGGCTTTCTTGGCGTCGAACGGGACTTCGACGTCGATCTCGAGGGTCGATACGGACGCGCCGCGGTCCATTTTGATTTGCACGGCGTCGCGTTCGACGGTGATGTGCTTGGCGATGACGGCGAGGATTTCTTCCTGCAGGGTGGCCAACAGGTCGTTCTTGCCGATAACGCTGCGTTCGTGCGCCAGCAGCACCTGCAGCCGATCGCGGGCGACGGGGGCGGAGCTGTTTTTGCGGAAAAATCCCATCAGGTTCATGCGACTCTCCTGCCGAACAGGCGTCCGATGAAGCCTTTTCGGTCGAGTGGGACCACCACATCGACGGTTTCGCCGCGCAGGCGGCGGGCGGCGTCGAAGTAGGCGCGGGCCGGGGCGCTGTCCGGATTGTTCAACGTCACCGGGGACCCCATGTTAGAGGCGCGGAGGACTTCCTCGCTTTCCGGAATGATCCCGAGCAGCGGGATCGACAGGATTTCCAGTACGTCCTCGACCTTCAGCATTTCGTTGCGCGTTGCCCGGCCGGGGTCGTAGCGGGTGACCAGCAGGTGCTTTTCGACCTTCTCGCCTTTTTCCGCGTGCAGGGTCTTGGAATCCAGCATGCCGATGATGCGGTCGGAGTCACGCACGGACGAGACTTCGGGGTTGGTGACGACGACGGCGATATCGGCGTTGCGCATCGCCAGCAGGGCGCCGCGCTCGATGCCGGCGGGGCTGTCGCAGATCACCCAGTCGAATTTCTCGCGTGCCTCGGCGATGACGCGATCAACGCCTTCGTTGGTCAGCGCGTCCTTGTCGCGGGTCTGCGAGGCCGGCAGCAGCGAAAGCGTATCGATCCGCTTGTCGCGGATCAGCGCCTGTGCCAGCTTGGCATCGCCTTGCACCACGTTGATCAGGTCGAACACCACACGGCGTTCCGCCCCCATCACGAGATCCAGGTTGCGCAGACCCACGTCGAAATCGATCACCACGACGTTCTCGCCACTGCGCGCCAAGGCGGCGCCAAGGGCGGCGGTCGAGGTTGTCTTGCCGACGCCGCCCTTGCCGGACGTTACCACCAGCACCTTGCCCATCCGAGTACCCCTTTATTCCAAGACTGAAATCTTCATCCGGTCGCCGTCGAGCCATGCCTGCACCGGCTTGCCGAGGATCTTGGCGGGCATGTCGTCGGCGGTCTGGTAGACGCCGTCGATCGACAAAAGCTCCGCCTGCAACTTGGTGCAGAAGATCCGCGCATGAGCGTTGCCGTTCAGACCGGCAATGGCTCTTCCGCGTAACGTTCCGTAGACATGGACCGATCCGCCGGCCATGACTTCCGCGCCGGACGCAACCGAACCGAGGATCGTCACGTCGCCGCGCTCGAATACCACCGACTGGCCGGAGCGAACCGGTTCGTTGATCACCAGTGTATTGGCTTCGGCTGAACCGTGCGCCGACTCCGGCTGGTGCGCCGCGGCGGGTTTGTCGTGGTGCGGTTCCGGTGCCTCGATCGGGCGGCCGGGTTTCGCCGATACCGGCAGTGGGCGGCCCCAGGCTTCGATGCCGGGCCACGACGGATGCGCGCCCTCGGTGCCGATGATGCGGATGCCGCGCTGTTCCAGAAGCTGCAGGAATTCGGCGATGCCGTGCTGCTCCCGCGGGATGCTGCCGAGATCGACAACGACGGGGCGCGAGTCGAAGAAATTGGGCGATCGTTCCATCTGCGCATCCAGCGCCGAAAGCCAACTGTCCAGCGGCACTTCGGGCGCCAGAACAAGGGCCATGATGGAGCGGCCACGGAGCCGAATAAGGGGGCGGGTTTCGGATGTTGTCACCCTCCCGACGTACCCTTTGACTGGCTTTGGGTCAACGCCAAACAGGGGCGGTGCCACAAAATAATGTGGATAACCCTTCAGATCGACCCCTAGGGGTTGTGGTGACCCTCGAAATCGGCCCCGGGATTTGTGATCGTTGCGAAGGCGCGCGAAACCTCGCCGGGGAGGCCCCGGCGAGGCCGGGCGCGTCAGGTCAAGGCGTGCGCCAGGATGTCGGAGTATGCCGCATTCGTTGCGCCGCCGATGGCCGCGACGGCGACTCCGCTGCCGCCCGAGGTTGGCGCGATCGACAGCACGGCACCCGCCGCGGTATCCGCAACCGCCAGGTAACCCGGCAGGGTCGCCGCCGCGCCGTTCCAGTTGGTCGCCGCCAGGGCCGGGCGCAGGTCCAAGGTGTCGCCGATGGTCAGGATGTTGGCCGCGGCGGTGCCGGTGAACGTGTCGTAGCCCTGTCCGGCGGCCGGTATGACATAGGTGTTCGCGCTGCCGGTGTCGGTGATCGTGTCGCTGCCGCCGCTCAGCTTGACCGAGTCGCCGGTGCCACTGATGAACAGCATATGGCTGCCGCCGGTGGCGATGACCGATGTCTGGCTTTGGCTGATCGTGACGCTGGCCTGGCTGGCGGCGATACTGACCGGAGTGATCGCCGCGGCCGTCACCGGGGCGTCCGACGGAGCGGGATCGAGGGCGACAATCGGCGTCCCGCCACCATTGATGCTGTTCAGGCCTTGATTGATCAGTATCTCCGTCGCCGCCATGATCTGCGCGCTGTACTGGTCCATCCCCTGGATCAGCGGATCGTTCTGACTGACCGTCTGGTCGGCCTGGAAGATCGCGGTGTTGCCCGACCCGCCCGAGTCGCGGACCATCGCGCCGTGATCCTGCAGCGCCTTCCACAGCATGTTCGCTCCCGCATTGGCCGCGACGGCGGCGGGTTCGACGGCTGACGCGGGAATCCCGATGGTGACGCCGAACGGGATCGTGCCGGAATAGGCCGGACCGCTGCTGCCATTGATGGCGAAGCCGTCCTCCGCCGTCTGCGGCCAGGCAAACGGGGCGAGCGCGGTTGTACTGGTATTACTGTAGGAACGAAGCATAGTCGTCGGCAGTTCCATCCGCAGCGTATGATCGATGACGCCGGCCTGCAGGTCGCTCTCGCGCAGGGTGCCGACGCCTTCGTCCCAGTTGCTGTTGGCGACGGTGATGCCCGAGCCGAAGTCGGACTCGCCCGATCCCTGGGCGACCGTCGCGGTGTTGGCACCGGTCCATTGGAAGCCGCCGAAGGAGTACCAGGTGTGGGATGCGGTGTCGTCGACCGACAGGGTGGCGTCGCTTCCCGGGGCCGGGACGGCGCCCGCCGGGATATGGACCTGGAAGGTGCCGGGGGTCCCGCCGTCCGCCGCCGTGTTGATGACCGTGACCAGCGGGTCGCCGGCGGTCCCGGTATAGATGTTTTCGTTATAGCCGCTGCCGTCGGCGGTATTGATAAAGGCGTTGGCGGCTGAGAGCTGGGCGTTGGCCTGCCATTGCGCGCCGGAGCCGAGCGGCAGGTTGAAGACGCTGGTGGAGGCGAAGGGTGTTTGCGACGGATCGCGCAGGGTGGACGTCACCGGCGGCGGCGTGCCCGCCGCGGCCGGCAGCGGACTGATGGCGGTCCCCGCCGCGGGCGCCCAGGAGTCCGTCGGCGTAGTTTCACCCCACCACAGCTTGCTGGCGTTTTCCTGCCAGATCGTGCCGTTGACGTAGGCCAGCTCGATGACATTGGCTGTAGCCGTGTCGGCAACGCCGTTGACGGCCACCTGGCCACCGGCGGTGATGGTCCACTCATGGCCGCTGACATCGGTGATCGCCGCCTTCGAACCGGCCGGCACGACCGTGTCGTTCGGGGAGGCCGACACCGCCGGCGGCGGCAGGACCGGAGCGGCGGGCAGTGGGCTGGTTGCAGTCCCGGCGGCGGGGGCCCACGAGTCGTTGGGCCTGGTCTCGCCCCACCACAGCTTGCTGGCGTTTTCCTGCCAGATCGTGCCGTTGACATAGGCCAGCTCGGTCACGTTGGCCGTGGCAGTGTCGGCAGTGCCGTTAATCGCAACCTGGCCGCCGGCGGTGATGGACCAGAGGTTGCCGCTGGCGTCGGTGATCGCCGCCGTCGAACCGGCCGGCACGACCGTGTCGTTGGCGGACGGCGTCTTGGCTGCGGGCGGTGCGGCCGGCAGCGGACTGACGGCGGTTCCGGCGGCCGGTGCCCAGGAGTCGTTGGGCTTGGTCTCGCCCCACCACAGCTTGCCGGCGTTTTCCTGCCAGATCGTACCGTTGACGTAGGCCAGCTCGGTCACGTTGGCCGTGGCAGCGTCGGTCGTCCCGTTGACCGCGACCCGTCCGGCGCTGGTGATCGTCCAGACATTGCCGCTGGCGTCGGTGATCCTGGCGCTCGAACCGGCCAGCACCACCGTGTCGTTGGCGGACGGTGTTGTGATCCTGCTCACCGGGGTGACGGTTTGCGTGCCGCTCATCGTGATTATCCTCGAAACGTGATGGAGGCCGGGAGCCTTTTCACGGAATCGTGAGCACGAGCAAGCAACGATTACGTCCTGGTGATCACATTTTTTGATTTTTTCAGATTGTTACGTTACGGAAGTTTGTTTTGAATTCAGGCCGACGATGTTCTGTTCGAGATGCGGACCCTTATCATTTCTGAACCAGGGGGATTTTGCGACGGGGTTCGCGGATGCACGCTGATGCGGCTTCGGAATAGTCGGTATAGTACCAATTACGCATTCAGAAATAGTGTTGAATCATGTCTGCGCCGCCGGGGCGCTGCTATCGCCTTACTGGAACGGGCCGCGACCGATCCTCGGGCTGGTCGGGGCGGGCGGCATCGGCTTGCAGCCGTCGGAACGCATACAGATCATGCCCGGAACCAGGTGGCCGATGAGTTTCAGTGGCGATTATCGATACGACGCCGCGGTATCCGCGGCTGCGGCTGATTGGCGGGAATAACTGAGTTTGACCGGCCGCATGCTCCAAGCCCAGCCGTCATGCCCCGGCTTGACCCATGACGATCCGCGCGAGCACCGTCCCGGCCAGGCTGTAAGCCACGGATTTGCCGTCCGGGCCCGGTCGTGGGAATGTTCGGGTAAACAACTTCCGGGAACCCGCCCATGATCGAAGAAATCCGCGACATCGCCACTCGGTCCGGCGCCATGGAAACGTTCATCGTCCATCCTGAGCGTAACGGCCCGCACCCCGCCGTTTTTCTGCTGATGGACGCCCCCGGCATCCGCGAGGAACTCTACGACATGGCCCGGCGGCTCTGCACCGTGGGCTACTACGTCGTGCTGCCGAACCTGTATTACCGTGCCGGCAGAGACACGAAATACGGCCCCGACGTCACCACCAAGGGCAGCGCTGAGCAGACTCGGATGCGGGCGGTCCGCACGAAAATGACGATCCCGCCGATGATGGAGGACATTGCCGATTTGCTGGCCTTCCTCGGATCC
Organism: uncultured Rhodopila sp.; assembly: GCF_903944925.1. Taxonomy (GTDB): domain Bacteria; phylum Pseudomonadota; class Alphaproteobacteria; order Acetobacterales; family Acetobacteraceae; genus Rhodopila. The sequence goes on from NZ_CAJATU010000199.1 coordinate 310,149, forward strand.
CAATCCGCCGTTGAACCGGCGCCGATCGGCGTGCACGGCTATTGCATGAGCGGTCCGTACGCGCTGGCCGCGGCGTCCCGATATCCGGATCGCATCGCTGCCGCCGCGTCGTTCTACGGCACCTGGCTGGTCAGCGACGCCGAGGAAAGCCCGCATCTGACCTTGGGAAAAGCCAAAGGCGAACTCTACATCGCCTGCGCCGAACACGACGAACTGGCGCCGCTGCCGATGGTGGCCGAACTGGAGGGCCTGTTCGAGCGGTCGGGCAATGGCGGAGAACTGGAAATCTACCCCGGGGTCCATCACGGCTTCGCCTTCCCGCAGCGCTGGTGCTACGACAAGCCCGCAGCCGAACGCCACTGGGAGCGGTTGATCGCTTTGTATCGCCGCCGCCTGGGTTAAGCCAGCTTCGGGTATTCCGGCTTGTAAACATGCTGCCGGATGAATGCCTCCATATCGGCGGGACGTTCGACGCGGGCGAGATTCAAATCGAAAACCAGCTTCGCGACTCGCGCCGCGGTCTTGATCTCGGTTTCCAGGATATTCGATTGCAACGGATACAGCAGTCCCTGCTGGCGTTGTTCTTCTGAAACCTGATCCGCCACCGCGGCAGCGGCCTCGATGAACATCGCGTCGGTGACGCGGCTGGCGCGGGTCGCGAAAATCGCCATGCCGACGGCGGGGAAAATGTAGAAGTTGTTGGCCTGCCCCGGCAAATAGGTCCGGCCGTTATAACTGACCGGCGGAAACTGCACGCCCGCGGCAAAGATCGCGTTACCCTGCGACCATGTATACGCCTGTTCGGCCGTGCATTCGGCATGCTCGGTGGGATTGGACAGCGCCAATATCACCGGCCGTTCATTCAGCCGCGACATCGTCTCGACAATCGGCTGGCTGAACGCGCCGCCGATGGTGCTGACGCCGATAATCGTTGTCGGCTTGACACTTTCGATCGCCGCCAGGAAATCCGTCGTTGCCGGATGCTGATGCGCATAGGGGCGCTGGAAATCCACCAGATCGGTGCGTTCCGATTGCAGCAGGCCATGAATGTCGGACATCCAGACCTGAGCCTGCGCCGCCTTCAAGTCCATCCCTTCGGCGACCAGCGCGGTGCACAGCAGGTCCGCCAGCCCGATGCCGGCCGAACCGGCGCCCAGGAACAGGTATTTCTCGTCCCTGAGCTGCGTCCCTTTCAACTTCACCGCATTGATCATTCCGGCGAGCGTTATTCCGGCCGTGCCCTGCACATCATCGTTGTACACGCAATATTTGTCGCGATAGCGCTGCAGCAGGTGTACTGCATCGACACCGGTCCAATCCTCGAAGTGGATGCAGCAGTTCGGGAAAACTTCCTGCACCGCCTCAACGAATTCATCCACGAAGGAGAACAGCTCCGCCGTCGCCGGCCGCGGCTTGCGCAGCCCGAGATACAACGGATCCCGGAGGTATTGCTCGTTGTTCGTGCCCGCGTCGAGATACATCGGCAGCAGGTATCGCGGCGGCACGCCCGCGGCGGCGGTGTAGAGTTGCAGTTTGCCGATGGGAATTCCCATGCCGTTCGCGCCGAGATCGCCGAGGCCGAGGATACGGCCACCGTCGGTCACACAGATGAAGCGGATGTCCTGCTGCGGCCAGTTGCGCAGTATCTCCTTCACATGGCCGCGGCGCTCGATGGACAGGTACATGCCACGCGTCTGGCGGTAGATATGGCCGAACTTCAGGCACGCCTCGCCGATGGTCGGATCATACACTATCGGCAGGAATCGCATCGGGTCCGACATGATCGTGCGGTAGAACAGTGTCTCATCGTGGTCGAGCAGATTGACCAGATATATATAGCGCTCCAGGTCGGTTGTCTTGTGCCCGAGTTGCAACAGGACCCGGCGCAGTTGCAGATCCTCGGTTTCCGTTACATCCGGAACCAGTCCCACCAGGCCGAAAGCCTGACGCTCAGCCTCGGTGAAGGCCGTCGATTTGTTCAGGGACGCATCCATGATCAATTCGATGCCGCGCTTTGCAGTCGTTGCCATCGGACCGCTCTCCGTGAGGGGTTATGTTTCGTGGGCGACGTAAGGCCGGACCATTTTCGCCGGATCGACGACCCGGTCGAATTCCTCTTCGCTGACAAAGCCGAGCTGTAGAGCGGCTTGTTTCAAGGTCAGGTTATGATCCATCGCGTGATGCGCGATCTGCGAGGCTTTGTCGTAGCCGATGACCGGCGCCAGCGCGGTTACCAACATCAGCGACCGCTCGACATACTCCTTGATCTTGGCCAGGTTGGGTTTGGTGCCCTCGACCAGGAATTTGCGGAAGTTGGTGCAGCCATCCGTCATGATCGTGATGGAATGGGCGACGTTGAAAAGTAATAGGGGCAAAACGCCGGGCGGCACCGCCGATCAGGCGGGCCGGATTTTCGCCCTGACGTAATGGTCGAGCGGTGCGATGAGTGCGTGCCCGGCGACCTTCAGCCTGCTGCCCAGATAATCCCAGACCGCGATACCAA
>NZ_CAJATU010000200.1 GCF_903944925.1 uncultured Rhodopila sp.
GGTCGAAATGGCGGCCGAGGTTGAGCCGGGTGACCTGGCGGACCTGCCGGCCGGTGCGTTGCGAGGCGACGAGGCGGAAGGTGAAATAGGGTTCGCCGGTGGATTTGTTCCTGGTTGCGGTTTTGCGGATGAACATCGCGGCAAGCTGGCAGCGGCGGCTTGCGGCGTCAATAGGTGCCGAAAATATTATGGCACTACAAAGGAAGTTCCGAACAGCAAGCTCTCGATATCAGTAGGTTACGCATTCTCGTTACATATTATGGTCGGTTTCGTGCTAAATATGGGTTAAACGAGCGCACGAGGTGGAGGGCTCCAGGCCCCCACCCCGTAGCGTCACATCCCGGCCTGAGTGACGAACTTCGTGATCAGGTAACCCTCGATCGCCTCCGAACCGCCCTCGGACCCGTAGCCCGAATCCTTCACCCCGCCGAACGGCGTTTCCGGCAGCGCCAAGCCCTGGTGGTTGATCGACATCATCCCCGCCTCGACAGCCGACCCAATCGCGGCGGCGGTCTTCGCCGAACGCGTGTAGGCGTATGACGCCAGACCGAACGGCAGCCGGTTCGCCTCGGCCACCACGTCGTCGAACCCGCGGAACGGCGATATCAGCGCCAGCGGTCCGAAGGGCTCCTCGTTCATCACCCGGGCCTCCAGCGGCACGTCGGTCAGCACCGTCGGCTCGAAGAAATTGCCCTTGTTGCCGATGCGGCTGCCGCCGGTGCGGATCGTGGCGCCCTTCTGCTGCGCATCGCCAATGAAGGTTTCCATCGCGGTGATGCGGCGAGCATTCGCCAGTGGCCCCATCGTCGTGCCGCTTTCCAGCCCGTCGCCGACTTTCACTGCCTTGGCGTGGGCAACGAAGCCCTCGACGAACTGCTCGTAGACGCTCTCCTGCACCAACATGCGCGTCGGCGACACGCAGACCTGCCCGGCATTGCGATATTTCGCGCCGGCCAGCAGTTTGCTCGCCGCGGCGATATCGGCATCGTCGAAGACGATCGCCGGGGCATGGCCACCAAGTTCCATTGTCACCCGCTTCATGTGCGCGCCGGCCAGGGCCGCCAACTGCTTGCCGATGACCGTCGAGCCGGTGAACGAAATCTTCCGGATCACCGGATGAGGGATCAGGTACTCGGAAATTTCCGCCGGCACGCCGTAGACCAGGTTGACGACGCCGGCCGGGATTCCGGCATCCGCGAACGCCCGCACCAGCTCGGCCGGGGAGGCCGGGGTTTCCTCCGGCGCCTTGACGATGATCGAGCATCCGGCGGCGACCGCCCCGGAAAGCTTGCGCACCACCTGGTTGATCGGGAAGTTCCATGGCGTGAACGCGGCGACCGGACCCACCGGCTCCTTGATCACGAGCTGATAGATGCCATCCGTTCGTGCTGGGATAACGCGTCCGTAGGCGCGGCGGGCTTCCTCAGCGAACCAGTCGATCACATCGGCCGCTGCGAGGACCTCGCCTTTGGCTTCCGGCAGAGGCTTGCCCTGTTCCTGAGTCAACAGGCGGGAGATCTCGTCGGCGCGGCTGCGCAGGATGTCGGCGGCCTTGCGCATCAGCTTGGAGCGATCGAACGCCGCCACCTTGCGCCACGCCCGGAAACCTTTCGCCGCCGCTTCCAGCGCCCGGTCCAGATCGGCTTTGTCCGCATGAGCCACGGTGCCGATTTTGTCGCCGGTGGCGGGGTTGACGACGTCGATGCTTCGGCCGGAGACGGCCTTGGTCCATGTGCCGTCGATAAATAAAGAAACGTCTGGATACATGTTTCCTGTCCTTTTCACCTGCGGGAGATGGCGCCAGTGGCCGGGCCGTTCAACCGCATAGCGGACGCGGCATCGGTCGCCGGACGCCGCCGGGTGGTCTTTCCTCGCACCGGGTGCCCGATTTGCCAAGGCTTCGGCCATCCGTACCGTCTTGCAACCCGGCCGCACCGATGGTTGAAAACCATCGCATGATCCGATCGATCGCAGCGCGGCCGTTGCCTGCCCTGATGCTCGCCATGCTGGCGGTATGGGGGTTGCTGCTGCGTGGGCAAGCAATCCCCATGCCGGACACCGTGGTCGCGCTTTACGGCACCCCGTGTCACGCGGGCGACGCGCGCCAACATGGTCCCGGGCATCCGCAAGCGGATTGCGACACCTGCCCGCTGTGCCAGGCGGTCGCGGGCGATCACGGTGCGATCCTGACGCCCTCCGTTATGGCTTTCGCGGTGGCCGGACTTGCATCGCGGTCGCTCGCGATGCAGGTCACCGAGGCAGGTTTTGGACGGCCGCAGAATGCACCGCGGGCGAGGGCTCCACCGAAGCAGGCGTGATCCCGTCACCAAAGGCTTCAACCATTCTCTTATTCAGGCAGGTTCCCATGCCCGACTTCACGACGCGCCGCACGGCGCTGCTTTTTGTTGCTGGTCTTGCTGTTTCGGCCATCGGTCCAGCGGTGTCCGCCCGCGCCGACGGCATCTCTGTCGATCACGCCTGGGCGCGCGCTTCGGCCGGTGGCGCTACGACAGGCGCCGCCTATGTCACACTGACCGGCGGCGCCCAGCCGGACACGCTGGTCGGGGTAACGACCCCGGCCGCCTTGACCGCGGAGGTTCACGAGACCCTGATCGAGAACGGTGTCACCAAGATGCGTCCTGCCGGGTCCCTGGCCATCCCCGCCGGAAAGGTCGTCACCTTCGCTCCGGGGGCCTACCATGTGATGCTGATCGGCCTGAAGCAGCCGCTTGCGGCCGGTCAGAGTTTTCCGCTGACCCTGACATTCGCCCATGCGGCCCCGGTCACCGTCGACGTGCATGTCCAGGGCCTGGGCCATGCGACGCCGATGGAGGGCCATGAACACATGCGTATGCAATAGGCACAATGTGGCGCGGGCGCCCGTCAGCCGCAGCGGGCCGCATCAGCACCGTCTGGTCCGCTGTCCCGACATCTGTCCGGACAGCGGCAGATCGTTCCGGTGAGCACGGGCGTTCGGCCCCGGCCCGAAAATACTGCTGCGAGCCACGTAATTTTAATGTGTTTCTAATCCATCTCGCCAAGGCTTTGGCCTATACGGACGTGCGTGAGATATCTGACCGACTTTGCCGATCAGGCGGTTATCCTGCCCCTGGTGTTTGCCGTTGCTATCGCACTTGCCGTGCAGGGCTGGCGGCGCGGTGCCATCACATGGCTGATCGTCGTTATAAGCACGTTTGCCGCTACCTTGGCCTTCAAGCTGATGTTCCTGGCTTGCTCGCCGGTTTTCGGGCCGATGGATATCCATAGCCCGAGCGGACACGTCGCCTCTGCCACCGTGGTGACCGGCGGCCTCGCGGTACTGCTCACGCGGCGCCGGGTCAGCATCCTGCCGGCGGCGATCCTGGCAGCTTTGGTTATCGGCCTGTCACGCCTCGTGCTCGGCATGCATTCGCTGCCCGAAGTCGTTGTCGGAGCGCTCATCGGATTGGCCGGCGCAGCGGCCCTGCTGCGCTTCGCCGGCCGGCCGCCGCCGGATCTGCATATCCTGCCACTGGCCGCGGTCGTCGTCGTGGTTGCCGGCATTTTCCATGGCCTGCACCTCCCGGCGGAGGCAGCGATCCGGCACACCGCTTTCCGCGCCGCTCAGTACATACCGGCTTGCCGCGGCACGCCGGAATTTTACCGTCACGCCGCTATCGAGCACGCGGCGTCACGGCCGGACGGCTCCTGACGGACGGCCACTCTGTGGTGACATAGGCTTTACGCCACCCGCGCCGCAGACTACCTCCGCTGGAATGACCATCTCCATCCCTGTTTCGATCCCGCGGGCCGCTGTGGTGACCGGCGGCGCGCAACGCCTCGGCCAGGCGGTTGCGCTGGCACTGGCCGCGGCCGGCTTCGACGTGGCGATCCATTATCGTTCCAGCCCGTCACCCGCCGCGGAGACCCGCGCCCGCATTGAAGCCCTCGGCCGCCGGGCGGTTATTCTTCCGGCTGACCTTGCTGTCGAAAGCGAGGTCGCGAGCCTGGTGCAGCGTGCCACCGACGCGCTCGGCCCCATCGGGGTTCTGGTCAACAATGCCAGCCGTTTCGAGAGCGATGAATGGGACGACGCGACGCGGGAAAGCTGGGACGCGCATATCGAGCCCAACCTGCGGGCACCATTCGTGCTGATCCAGGCCTTCGCCCGCGCGCTTCCGGCCGAGGCCGAGGGGCTTGTGGTCAATGTGATCGACCAGAGGGTGTGGTCGCTGACGCCGCACTTCGTGTCCTACACGATCTCCAAGGCCGGGTTATGGGCGCTGACCCAAACCATGGCGCTGGCGCTGGCGCCGCGGATCAGGGTGAACGCCATCGGGCCCGGCCCGACTTTGCCGAGCCCGCGGCAGACCGAGGAGCAATTTGCCCGGCAGGCGGGATCGGTTCCGCTCGGCCATGGCAGCAACCCGGCGGAGGTGGCCGCGGCCGTGCTGTCCATCCTCGGCCTGCCGGCGATGACCGGCCAGATGATAGCCCTTGATGGCGGCCAGCACCTGCAATGGTCTGCGCGGCAGGCCTCAGGGGAACCGGAGGAGTAGCGTTTCTCCTCCTTGCCCGTGCGGCGCTGTCGTGTTTACCCGAAGTCGCTTTGCTCTCGGTCCAAGATCTCCACGGTCCGCCGATGCAGCGCCTCGGCGCGATCAGGCGACGCGCCGACACATACCACGCCGAGCTTGCCGAACTCCGACAAAGCGCCTATCAGATGAAATACCACGCCTTCATGCGTCGTGCCGTCGTAGTGCAGCCCGTTCAGCACGGCCACATCTACCAGATCGCTCGGCGTCATACCCCTGTAGTGCGGCGCCTCCAGGTTGTCGGAGGCATAGTAGAAACGCGGCTGGCCGGTCGGTATCCGAAACAGGCCGGTTGACGGATCGTAGGCGCCCCCGGTGAGGAACTGCAGCATCAGGAACGGGTGCGTCGTCCCGCCTTTCCGCAGATTGATCTCGATCCCGTAGTTCCGCCACGCATCGCCCTGGCGCACCGAGACGAAGTCGATGCCGAAGCGCCCAAGAACGCCGTGTTGCCCCAGCAGCGCCGCGACCTTTGTACCCTCGGTCTGGATTGCCAGCCGGTACGCCGCGTCCGCCGGGAAACCGCAGCCCTGGAATACCTGGCCGCCGGGGCCGCCCAATACCTGGTCATGCGTCGATATGCACTCGACCGCGCCGAGCGGATCGATGCGGAACTGGACGGAGGGCGACCGCTTCTCCTCGCCCCCGACGAAGGCTTCGACGATCGCGCCCATCTGCCGGGCCTTGGCGATATAAGCCTCCCACGTCATTCCCTTCGCTTCGAAACCCATGTGCGGCAATGCATCGGCGATCCATGGCAGCAGAGCCGGACCGGCCGGGGCATCGCGGAAACTGAAGACCGCGTTGCCCTCGCCGGAAAATCCCTCGTTCAGCTTGACCACCGCCCGCTGCAGCCCCGGGTCGCGGGATTTCAAGTCCGCCAACCCGGCCGCGATATCGTTTTCGTCCCTCAGATCCTCCACCCCATCCGGAATCGGCACGCCGGCCTGCCGCATCAGCTGCCGCCCCCCGCTTTTCGACCCCAGCTTCTGCAACGTCGGATCGCAGCCATAAAGCGGAACGCCGAGGCGCACGGCCAGGGTCCGTTCCAGGCCGGACACTGCATAGGCGGCGATATGCGCGACACCCGGATCGCCGATGGCCTGGCGCAGGCGCTCGAGCAGGCGCGGACGCTCCAGGATCTTTTCCGTTAGCGGCCGGGCGCTGCCGTCGAAGCAGGCAAACAGCGTCAGGCGGCTGCGGGCGTGCTGCGCCGGGACGCCCTGCAGCAGATGCAGGTAGTAGTCGATGATCGCTTCGGGGATGGGCTGGCTGGTCAGGTAGATCAGCCGGGTGCGCGGCATTCGTAACAGCATCAGCATGCTCAGCATGCGCTCTTCGTAGTGATGGACCCCGGCGATCTTGGCCATCACGTCCTGGTCGATGCTCAGGCTGGGCACCACAACGACGGTCCGGGCCACAGTTCGGTCCGGGAAGATTCGGCGATACTGTTCGGCCAGCGAGGCCTGGATGAGCCTGAAGGCCGCACATTCTTCCGTGGACCCCGGTTCGATGTCGCGGATCGAGCCGATCATGAGGGCACCTTCCTGGCTCGCGGTTGGAGACTTGTGCTGTCTTCCGATTGAACACACAAGCTGGCCTACCGGTCACTGTCGGGCGGCGTGACCCGCCTGCAATTGATCCAGGTCAACGACTCAGTGCGGTCGCTCGCGCGTTAACTTGCCAGTTGGTCCCGGATCGCCAGCAATTCGCTGTGCCGCTCCGGTGTCGTTCCGGGGTAGCTCATCTTCAGCCCGGTGAGCGCCTCCAGGACGATTTCCGAGACGATCAGGCGCGCGTTCTCCTTGTGGTCGGCCGGAACGACGTACCATGGTGCATAATCCGTGCTGGTCGCCTCCAGGCACTTCTCGTAGGCTTTCATGTATTTGTCCCAGAATTTGCGTTCCTCGATATCCGCCTGGCTGAACTTCCAGTTCTTCGCCGGATCATCGATGCGGGCAAGAAACCGCTTCCGCTGCTCCTCTTTCGACAAGTGCAGGAAGAACTTGACGATGCGGGTTCCACAGCCGTTCAGATGCCGCTCCAGGTTCGTGATAGAGCGATACCTGTTGTGCCAGAACTCCTTGTCATCGGGCGATGCATCAGGCAGTCCTTCGCCCTGCAGGATCTCGGGGTGCACGCGCGCAATCAGGACTTCCTCGTAATAGGAGCGGTTGAAAATGCCGATCCGGCCGCGTTCGGGAAGGTCGCGCGTAGTGCGCCATAGGAAGTCGTGCTGGAGTTCGATCACGCTCGGGTGCTTGAAGCTGAACACCTGGCAGCCCTGCGGATTCACGCCCGACATCACGTGCTGGATCGCGCCGTCCTTGCCCGCCGCGTCCATCGCCTGGAAGATCAGCAGGATGGCGTGGCGGTTCGACGCATAAAGCAACTGTTGCTGCTTGCTCAAGCGGTCGACGTGGTCGCTTAGCAGCGTGTGGTAGTCTTCCTTCGACTTGTAAACTGGCTTCACCGCCGTCGGCCATTTATCCAGGTTCACCGAATCGCCCTCGCGGACGCGAAAATCCTTCGGCTTGATCGTCATCGTGCGGTCCTCCGGCAACGATCGTGCGCCGGTTCGCAGCGTCTGTCACCCCTGCTCAGGCGCCAGCGCCGCTTGCCTCGCCTGCGCCATCAACACGGCCACCGCGCACGACGCGATCCGCGTCCGCTCCGAATCCGCCCGGCTCGTCAATATGATTGGCACGCGAGCACCGACGACGACGCCTGCCGCGTCGGCACCGGCCAGGAAGGCAAGCTGCTTGGCCAGCATGTTGCCGGCCTCCAGATCCGGCACCACCAGGATGTCGGCCCGGCCGGCAACCGGCGAAACGATGCCCTTGTCGCGCGCCGCCTTCGGGCTGACCGCGTTGTCGAACGCCAGCGGCCCGTCGACGATCCCGCCGGTGATCTGGCCGCGATCCGCCATCTTGCACAAAGCCGCCGCGTCCACCGTCGATCGCATCTCCGGATTTACCACCTCGACCGCCGCCAGGATCGCCACCCGAGGCTCCTTCACGCCCATCGTGTGCGCCAGGTCGATGGCGTTCTGCACGATGTCGCGCTTGATCTCCAATGTAGGCGCGATATTGATCGCGGCATCGGTGATCAGCAACGGCCGCGGATATGTCGGGACATCCAACACATAGACGTGGCTCAGCCGCCGTTCCGTCCGCAATCCGGTCTCGGCTGCAACCACCTCGTGCATCAGCTCATCGGTGTGCAGGGAACCTTTCATCAGCAGCACCGCCTCGCCCGCCCGCACCAGCGCCACCGCGCGCGCGGCAGCCGCGTGGCTATGCGGCACGTCCACCAGGCGGTAGCTGCTGATATCAAATCCCCCCGCCGCCGCGGCGGCCTGTATCTTCGCCGCCGGGCCGACGAGGATCGGGATGACCAGCCCCAGTTGCGCGACCTCCACCGCCGCCCCCAGCGACAGCGCATCGCACGGATGCACCACCGCCATCGGCACCGCCGGCCGTCCCGCGGCATGCGCCATCAGATCACGGAACCGCTGGTGACGCATCAGCCGGACATCGGGCAGTTCCGTCCGGCTGCGGCGTACCTTCTCGGTGGGAGCCTGCACCTCGGCGGTGCCGGTGATCACCTCCTTGCCGTCCTGATTGCTGCAGTGGCAATCGAAAACCACGTGGTGCTTGCCGGGGAACTTTTGGCGCGCAACGATCCGGGTCGTGATGGTGTCGCCAATGCCGATGGGATGATGAAAATGCAGGTCCTGGGAAATGTAGATCGTGCCCGGTCCCGGCAGTTCCGTGCCCAGCACGGCGGAGATCAGCGCGCCGCCCCACATGCCGTGCGCGATGATCCGGTGGAACAGATCCGTTTCGGCATAGGCAGGATCGAGGTGCGCCGGATTAACGTCGCCGGAGACGACGGCGAACAGCTCGATATCCTCCTGCGTCAGCGTCCGCACGGTGCTGGCGCTCTCGCCCACGGCGATCTCATCGAAGGTGCGGTTTTCGATCATCAAATCGTTAGGTACTTGTGACAGATCCACGGTTTATTCCTCTATCCAGGCGCCGTCACGCTTCCAGCACATAGGTTCCGGGTGCATCGCACAGCGCCGGGCCCATCGGCGGCGGATCGACCGGCGGGACCGAGCGCTGTTGCAGCCAGCGGTTCCACTCCACCCACCACGAGCCGTCCCGAGGTGCCGTTGCGGCCTGCCATTCGTCCGGCCCGAACGTATGGCCGCCGGGTTCGCGGACGCGGATCCGAAAATGCCGTTGCGTGTGGCCGGGCTCGCTGACGATCCCGGCGTTGTGGCCGCCTGATGTAAGGACAAATGTCAGTTCGGCGTCGGTGAACAGATGCAGCTTATACACCGACTGCCAGGGCGCGATGTGATCCTGCTCAGTGCCGACCAGGAATACCGGCACCCGGATGTCCTCCAACGCCAACGGATGGCCGTCGACAAGAAAGCGGCCTTCGGCGAGTTCGTTACGCAGATACAGGCTGCGCAGATACTCGATATGCATGCGCGCCGGCAGGCGGGTTCCGTCGGCATTCCATGCCATCAGGTCGAACGCCGCTTCCTGCTGGCCGAGCAGATAGCGGTGGATCGCCCGCGACCAGACAAGATCGTTGGATTGCAGCATCCGGAACGCGCCGCCCATCTGCTCAGGGCTGAGAAACCCCTGCGTCCGCATCATGTCGCCGAGGAAACTGAGCTGGTCCTCGGTGATGAACAGTTGCAGCTCCCCCGCTTCGGTGAAATCGGTCTGCGCGGCGAACAGCGAAATGCTTGCCAGACGGTTGTCATTGTCGCGCGCCATCGCGGCGGCGGCGATCGTCAGCAGCGTGCCGCCGAGGCAGTAGCCGGCGGCATGCACTTTCGCCCCGCCGCAAATCGTCCGGATCGCATCCAGCGCTGCCATGACGCCCAGTGTGCGGTAATCATCGAACGCAGTGTCCTGCATGCCGGCGCCCGGATTGCGCCAGGAGATCTCAAACACCGTGCGGCCCTGCTCAACCAGCCAGCGGATCAGCGAATTCCCCGGCGACAGGTCGAGGATGTAGTACTTCATGATCCAGGCCGGTACGATCAGCACCGGTTCGGCGCCCACTTTGGCGGTCGAGGGCGCATACTGGATCAGCTCGATCAGGCTGTTGCGGAACACCACCTTGCCGGGCGTCACCGCCAGGTTCCGGCCGGGGGCAAAGCCGCCGCGTGCCGGCGTGCCGTTCGCATCGTGCAGCAGGTTGACCAGGCCATCCACGAAGTTCCGTCCGCCGGTGGCCCGGTTGGCCTCGATCACCTCCGGATTCTGCCAGGGAACGTTGGACGGCGAGATCAGGTCCAGCCATTGCCGCACGGTAAACTGGACAATCCTTCGGTTGCGCGGATTGACGCCCGGCGGTTCGGCGACGACGGCGTCCCACCATGCCTCGCCCAGCAGCACGGCCTGGGTCAGCAGGTCGTACGGGTGTCGCTGCCAGGCGGGACTGGCGAAGCGATGGTCGCCCGGCGGCGGTGTCAGCTTCGGCTCTATCCCCATCGCGATACGGACCAGCCGGTTCCATTGCTCCAGCCCGGTTCGCGTCAGCTCCGCTGTCTGGTTCGGCGCGTTGGCCGCATGGGCGGCCCAATCAAGATACGCCAACGCGACGGTCGCTGGGGAGCGGCCGCCGGTGAAGCGGCTCTGCCAGGCGTGCAGCCATTGATCGACTTCGGCCGGCGCCACGCGAGGCGGCGCCGGCTGCGTGTCCGGGAGCAAAACGAGAGTGTTCGTGTCGGGCATGGGAACATCCCCTATTCGTCACTAACGCAATTTGGCGGCCGTTCTGCCATCCACCAGCGCGCGATGAGCATAGGACCAATACCGCAACGGCCGTTTGATCCACATCATTGGCGAAGGAAAGCCTGTCTGACCAACGTGTTAAGATAAAGGCTACCCTCGGTGGAGACTCACGATGACCTATTCGACCGTGATGGTGAATCTGGAACTCGGCTGCTCCAATGCAGGCGTGATGGCGGCTGCCGGCGATTTGGCCGAGCGCTTCGGGTCCAGCGTCGTCGGCATTACCGCGTGCCGCCGGATGCCCGTCAGCGCGATGGACGGCGAGTATGTCCCGGACGAGTGGGTAGGACATGACTGCGGCCAGCACGCCTGCGAAGTCAGGACGGCGGAAGCAGAATTCCGCGACTCACTGCACGGCCGTGCGAAGACGATCTCATGGCGGTCGAAGATGATATCAGAGCCGTTGGCGGACTATCTCGGTGACGAAGCGCGGTGCGCGGATATCGTCGTCACCGCCGCGTCGGCCGATACCCCGTCGGATCTGACGCGGCGGGTCAATCCGGGCGATCTGCTGCTGGCGATGGGACGGCCCGTGTTGGTGGTGCCGTCCGCGGCGGTGCCGTTGAATCTGGATCGCGCCGTGGTGGCCTGGAAGGAGTCGCGGCAGGCGCGGCGTGCCGTCGCGGATGCCTTGCCGCTGCTGCAAAAGGCGTCGCACGTGGCGGTCGCGACAATCGCTGCGGCGGAGATGTTCGCCACCGCGCGGTCCTGCGTCGCGGATGTCGTCGGCTGGCTGAAACAGCATGGTGTCAAAGCCGTCCCGGTGATCGCAAAGCCGAACGGCGACGATGCGACTCAGCTTCAGCGGATTGCGCGGGACCATGATGCCGGGGTGATCGTCGCCGGTGCGTTCGGGCATAGCCGGCTGCGGGAGTGGGCGCTGGGCGGGGTAACCCGGCACTTGCTGTTGCGTGGGCAGGGGTGTGCACTGCTATCGCATTAGCACTCGCCCCCGGCCGTCCGGGTCCAACGAACGGAGCGCGATCTCCCCCGTTTCCAACAGGGATTTCAGGTCATCCGATTGCTCGCCCGTCTGATGGCAGCTTCGGAGACCTGCTAAAACTCCTCGCATGGAAACCCCGCTCGACCCCACCGTCTACAAGGAAGCTCTGATCGTCCTCGGCGCCGCCGGGATCGTCATTCCGCTGTTTTACCGGCTGCGCGTCAGCCCGGTGCTCGGCTTCATGCTTGTCGGTGTCGTTGCCGGCCCGTTCGGCTTCGTGTCGCTGGCGCCGCATCTGCCGTGGCTCCAGGCGGTTACCCTGGGCGATCCGGAGTCGATCCAGCCCATCGCCCGCCTCGGCGTCGCTCTGCTGCTGTTTATGATCGGCCTGGAACTGTCGTTCGAGCGGCTTTGGCTGATGCGTCGGCTGGTGTTCGGTCTCGGCAGCCTCCAGCTTGTGCTGTGCGCAGCAGCGCTCGGCGGGACGGCCTACCGCCTCGGACTGAACTGGATCAGCGCGCTGGTCATCGGCCTCGCCCTGACGATGTCCTCCACCGCCGTCGTGATCCAGGTGCTTTCCGAGGAAAAACGCCTGAACTCACCGGCCGGCCGCGCCAGCTTCGCCATCCTGCTGTTCCAGGATCTCGCCGTCGTGCCGATACTGTTTGCCATCGGCGCACTCGATCCGGCACGACAGGGAGAAGGTGCCGCCGGACTTGGCCTTGCTATCGGGCAAGCCGCGGTGGCCGTCGGTGCGATCGTCGCTCTTGGCCGCCTCGTGCTGCGTCCACTGTTCCGCAGCGTCGCGCGAACCCGCAGCGCGGAGCTGTTCGTCGCCGCCTGTCTGCTGGTGGTGATCGCCACCGGCCTTGCCACCGCCACCGCCGGTTTGTCCATGCCACTCGGCGCGTTGATCGGGGGACTGCTGCTGGCGGGCACCGAATACCGCCGCCAGGTCGAGGTGACGATCGCGCCGTTCAAGGGCTTGTTCGTCGGCGTCTTCCTGATCTCCATCGGCATGAGCCTGGACATCCGGACCATGATCGCCCACCCGGCGCTGGTGGCGGGCGGCATCGCCGGGGTTATCCTGCTGAAGCTGCTGATCATTGCCCCGCTGTCCCGGATCTTCGGGCTGCATTGGGGGCACGGCCTGCAGGCCGGATTGCTGCTGGCCCCCGGGGGCGAGTTCGGGTTCGTCATCGTCTCCGTGGCGGTGACCGCGCATCTGCTGACGCCGGACGCCGCCGGTCAGGTGCTGTTCGTCACCGCGCTGACCATGGGCGCGATCCCCGGACTCTCGAAGCTGGGCAATCACCTGGCGCCGCGCCTGACCGCGAAAACGCCGGTGGCTCCGGATCTGCTGCTGCCGGACGAGCCATCGCTGCCGCGGGTGATTATCGCCGGGTTCGGCCGCGTCGGGCAGACGGTCGCGGCGATGCTGGAGGTGCACAAGGTGCCGTATGTCGCGATCGACGCCGATGCCGATCGGGTGGGGCGCCAGCGGAAGCTGGGGAAGCCGGTGTATTTCGGCGACATGACCCGGGCCGAACTGTTGCGGCACGTGCACCTGGACACCGCCCGCGCCCTGGTGGTGACGGTTGACGATTTCGAGGTCGCCGACGCCCTGGTTGCCGCCGCCCGCGCCGAGCGGAACGATCTGCTGATCGTCGCGCGGGCGCGGGACGCCAAACATGCGGCACATCTCTATCGCGTCGGTGCCTCCGATGCCGTGCCGGAGACGATCGAAGCGAGTCTGCAACTGTCCGAGGCCGTGCTGGTCGATGTCGGCGTGGCAATGGGTCCGGTGATCGCGTCGATCCATGAGAAGCGGGCCGAGCTACAGGCGGCGATCAAGGCGATGGCGCCGGACGCGGAGGTACGGACGCTCGGCCGCAAGCGGCTGCGCGATCGGCTCTGATCCGGGACAGCTCGATCGGATCCCATAATTTTGCAGTTTAGCACCAATACTGTCATTTTACGTCCGGAGTGATATTCGGAGTCCAAGATGAAACTATACGTCCCCGCATTGTTGGGCGGTGTGCTTCTCGCGTTCGGCCTGCCTCACCCGAGTCTGGCGGGCCAAGTTCAAGCGGTATTCGATCCCTCCGCCGCCGGTCTGGCTGGATCCACGTTTTCTGCCGACGCGCTGACCGGCGGCGAAGTTTCCAAGATTACCAACGGCCCAACCCAGCAGGATGGAAGCTTCTCTTGGCAGGAAATCGGATATCTAAACATTAGTGGAACGATCCTGAACGGTTCGGCAGCGGTGCCGGTAGGGTTGGGCAGCACCTATTCGCTTTATCTCGCTTTCACCATCAACGGCATCCAGCCTTCCCTGGTGTCTCCCGGTCAGGCTACGTCCGGAACGCTTGACCTGTTGGCGTCAACGGCACGTCCACATTCGGCTTTGACGGGTCCAACAATGCGACGGTGACGAGCAGTGGAACAGCGGTTTTTCTGGCGGATACGACGCTGAACAGCCTCCAGACGTTCGCCACGATCGAATCGCTGCCGCCCGACCTGGCTCTTGACCTGAGCGCGACGCTGGACGCCGCTTTCAACCCGCTTACCGCCGGGTTCTTTTCTAGCCCCGCCAGCGCGGTCGATGTGGTAGGTGCTTTCTCTCACCCATCGGCTGGCGTCGAAATTCTGGACGGCGGAGCGGCGTTCAAGATCACCGGTGGGAACGATGTGCTGACATTCGTGCCTGAGCCGGCGAGTCTGACTCTGCTGGCGCTTGGAGTGGCGGGTGCAGCGGCGGTGCGGCGGCGTCGAGCCAGCTAAGGGAACGGCTGCCCTGCGCCCGTAATGGGCCGCCCTCCGTGATGGCCCGGCAACCTGGGCCATCACGGTTTTGGTCGTTACGCGGCTCTCGCCAGCCCGATCGCCCGCCACACCCGTTCCGGCGTCGCCGGCATATCGATATGCGTCACGCCATCGCCGCTCAGCGCATCGATGATCGCGTTGATCAGGGCCGGCGGGCTGCCGACCGCCCCGGCCTCGCCGGCGCCTTTGACGCCGAGGGGGTTCGTGACACAGGGAACTTCCAGCAGCTCGACCTCGATATCCGGGAACTCGTTGGCCCGCGGCAGGGCGTAATCCATGAAGCTGCCGGACAAAAGCTGACCTGAAACGGGATCGTACACCGTGTTCTCCAGCACAGCCTGGCCGAAGCCCTGGGCGACGCCGCCGGCCACCTGACCGCGCACGATCAGCGGGTTGATCGCCTTGCCGACGTCGTCGCAGACGCTGTAGCGGACCAGTTCGATCACGCCGGTTTCCGGATCGACCTCGACCTCCGCCATATGGCAGCCATTCGGGAAGGTATGCGCCGGGATGGCGGCGACCTCCGCCGTATCGAGGATAATTGCCGGCTGGCCCGCCGCGGCTTTCCTCCGCTGGGTTTCCGCCAGGGCCAGGATGTCGATGCCGCGATCGGTGCCGACGATCGAGAAGCGCCCGTCGGCGAAACCGATATCCGCGACGGCGGCTTCCAGTTCCTCCGCCGCCGCGCGCTTGCCCTTCTCGATGATCGACTCGGACGTCTTCAGCAACGCCTGCCCTTCGGAGTAAAGGCTGCGCGCCCCGCCGGTGCCGCCGCCCACCGGAATGGTGTCGGTGTCGCCCTGGCAAATGCGGATCTTGTCGCCGTCAATGCCCAGGTTAAACGCCGTCAACTGCACATAGGCGGTTTCGTGCCCCTGGCCGGTGGACTGCGTGCCGACATAGACATCGACAAACCCGTCATCGGCAAAGCGGATCTCCGCTCGCTCGGACGGATCGCCGCCGGTCGCTTCAAGGTAATAGGCCAGCCCAAGGCCGCGCCGCTTGCCCCGCGTGGCCGCTTCAGCCCGGCGGGCGGGGAAACCGGCGTAGTCGATGCGATCGATGGCGGCGTCCAGGATGACGCGGAAGTCCCCGCTGTCGTACTTCTTGCCGACAGGGGTCGAGTGAGGCATTGCGCTCGGCAGCACCATGTTGCGCCGCCGCAGTTCGACCCGGTCGATTTTCAGCTCGCGCGCCGCGGCATCGACCAGGCGTTCGACCAGATAGTTGCTCTCCGGCCGCCCGGCACCGCGATAGGCGTCAACCGGGACGGTGTTGCTGAACACGCCCAGCACGTTGGCGTAGATCGCCTCGAAGCCGTAGACGCTGGCCAGCACCCCGGTGCCGGCATAGGTCGGGATATACGGCGCGAAGCTCGACAGGTAGGCACCCATATTGGCAATGTTATAGGTGCGCAGCGCCAGGAACTTGCCATCGGCGTCGATCGCCAGTTCCGCCGTCGTCAGGTTGTCGCGGCCATGGGTGTCGCAGAGAAACGCCTCGCCGCGATCCGCCGCCCACTTCACCGGCCGGCCGGCCTTGCGGGCAGCGTAGCAGGTCAGCACGTGCTCGGCGTACAGGAACAGCTTCATGCCGAACCCGCCGCCAACATCCGGCGTGACGATACGGAAGTTGGCCGGATCGGTTCCGAACACCGGGCCGATGAGGGCCTTCACCAGCCAACCGCCCTGGGTATTGGCATACAGCGTCCAGCGGCCGGTCGCACCGTCGAAATCCGCCACCGCCGCCCGGGCTTCCATCGAGTTCACGACGATGCGGTTGTTGACCACGGTTAGCTTCGTCACGTGGGCTGCCCTGGCGAACGCCGCGTCGGTGGCGGCTTTGTCGCCGATCTCCCAGTCGAAGGCGAGGTTTTTGGCGACATCGGGCCAGACCCTGGTGGTCGCATCGTCCATGATCGAGGCGAGATCGGTTGCCGACGGCAGGATATCGTAGTCCACCTCGATCGCCTCCGCCGCGTCACGCGCCTGCTTGGCGGTTTCGGCGACCACGAAGGCCACCGCATCGCCGACATGGCGAACCACTCCGTCCGCCAGCACCGGGTGCGGCGGAGCGGCCTGTGGCGTTCCGTCCCGGTTGTTGACCAGCACGGCACAGGGCAGCGTGGCTATGCCGTCGGCCTTCAAGTCGGCAGCGGTGTAGACACCGGCGACTCCCGGCAGCGTGCGCGCTTCGGTCGTGTCGAGCCGGGCGATGTTCGCCGCGGCGTGCGGGCTGCGCAGGACGATGCCGAACAACATGCCCGGCAGCACGATATCGTCGGTGTAGCGCCCGGCGCCCTTCAGCAGGCGCGGATCCTCGACACGGCGGATTGGCTGGGCGATGCCGAATTTTGTTGTCGTCATTGCTTCCTGGTCTCCCGGCTCGGGCGTTTCTGGCTTGAGACGCAGCATGTACGAAATTCGCCCTAAAGGCCAAGGGGCGTTGGCGTCGAGAGCGGCGCTCGGGGCGGTAGACGAGTGCGCCGAAGTCCGACACTCTGCCGCGTGCCGGCGATATCGCCGCGGGAAACCGGGTTGCATCGCCGCGTGAACCCGGAGTACCGAACGCCAAACGGCGTCCTGCCGCTGGTGCCGCAACTTTCCTTACCCAGACCGAATTTAGGATCAGCAAGCATGGCGCTCGCAACCGATAAGATTGAGCGTATGCCGATTTGGGCATGGGCGGCTCCGCTGTGTGCTGCCGTGCTGGTTGCCGCTAAACTCGGGCACCTGGTTCCTGCCGATGCGGTGCCGGTGCCTTCACTGGCGGCGGTTTTCCTGTTCGCTACCGTATTCTCGGCCGTGCATCACGCCGAGGTCGTCGCGGTGCGGGTGGGCGAGCCGTTCGGTTCGATCTTGCTCGCCGTCGCGGTAACCGTGATCGAGGTGGCGCTGATCGTCTCCGTCATGCTCTCCGCCGGGGCGGGCAGCGACGCGGTGGCGCGCGACACGGTCTATTCCGCGGTGATGATCGTCCTGAATGGCGTCGTGGGACTGTGCCTGATGCTGGGGGGCGCCCGCCATCATGAGCAG
The DNA here is from genome assembly GCF_903944925.1 of uncultured Rhodopila sp. GTDB lineage: Bacteria > Pseudomonadota > Alphaproteobacteria > Acetobacterales > Acetobacteraceae > Rhodopila. Next base: position 17,201 of record NZ_CAJATU010000200.1, read on the forward strand.
AGCTTCCAGGTGCAGGGCGCAGCGGCGGCTTTAGGCGTGCTTGGCGTGCTGGCGACGATCGCGCTGGTGCTGCCGAACTACGCGCTGGCGCAGCCCGGTCCGTTCTACGCACCAGTCCAGTTGATCATTGTCGGCCTGACCTCGCTGGCCTTGTATGGGGTTTTCGTGTTCGTGCAGACGGTGCGCCACCTGGATTACTTTCAGGTCCCCGTCGGCGAGGGTCCGGCCGAAACGGCGCATAGGGTGCCCTCCAACAAGATGACGGCCCTCAGCGCCATGCTGCTCCTGCTGGCGTTGATCTGCGTGGTGCTGCTGGCGAAGACGCTGTCACCGGCGCTTGATCGCGCCGTCGCCAATGCGGGGCTGCCCGCGACCGTGGTCGGCGTCGTCATAGCCGCGTTGGTGCTGCTGCCGGAGGGCATTTCGGCGATCCGAGCAGCGCATGCGAACCAGATCCAGGTCAGCCTGAACCTGGCGCTGGGTTCGGCGCTCGCCAGCATCGGGCTGACGATTCCGGTCGTGGCGGTGGTTTCGGTCGCGCTGTCGCAGCGATTGACACTGGGTCTTGCCCCCAAGGAAATGGTGCTGCTGACGCTGACCTTGTTCAGCAGCACGCTGACGCTCGCCACGGGACGGACGACGGTCCTGCAGGGCGCGGTTCACCTGATGATTTTTGCGATGTTCCTGCTGCTGACATTCGTGCCCTGAGACCGTCCGCTCCGGTCCCGGCCAATCAGCGCCAATCCCTCGGCCACCGAGACGAACTCGCCGCCGCCGGTGACACGAGAGGCGCCGAACCGGGAGGTGAACACGCTGCGCACCGCCGGCACCAGCGAGGTGCCGCCGGTCAGGAACACCCGGTCGATCGCATCCTCCGCCAGTCCCGCCTCGGCCAGCGCGGAGTCTACGGTGGCGGCGATGCGCGTGATGTCGGGCGCGATCCAATGCTCGAAATCCCGGCGCGAGACCGTCTCCTTGATGGCAAAATCGGCGTGGGTGAAGTGCAGCACCGCGGACTCCGCATGCGACAGCTCCGCCTTCAAGCCGGAAACCGCGCGGTACAGTTCATAGCCGAGTTCGTCGCGGATCAGCTTCAGCAGCGCACGGAGACGGTCCGGATACATCGCGGTACGGGCAACTGCTTCGATGTCCCGCATCGTCTTCGGAGCCCGCATCAGCGACAGCCGGTGCCATCGGGCGAAGCTGGAATAATACTCCGGCGGCACCGGCAAATCGGTGCCACCCGGACGGTAGGTCGTGCCCTTGCCAAGCCGCGGTGACACGACGTGGTCCACAATGCGATAGTCGAACGTGTCACCCGCGATGCCGATGCCGGCGTGGCCGAGCGGCTGTACCGGGCGAGCGCTGCCAGGCTCAAACCGCAGCACCGAAAAGTCGCTGGTGCCCCCGCCGAAATCGCCGATGAGCACGGTAGCGGGGGCGTTCAGCCCGCGGGCGAAGCGGTAGCCAGCAGCCTCCGGTTCCAACGCCGTGTCGACCCCGGGCCAGCCGGCGGCGGCATACGACCCGCGCAGGCGTTGCTCGCCGAACGCGTCGTCGGCTGAGTCGCCGGCGAATTTCACCGGGCGCCCGGCGATAAGGACTGCATCGCGAGGTTTCGGCAGGATCGCGCCCAGAAACAGGCCGATTAGCCCTTCCAGCGTGAAGGTGCGGCCGAACACGCGGGTTTCGGTGAAGCTGCGCTGCGCCAGATAGCTCTTGAGCGACATCATCAGCCGGCTTTCCAGCGGGTCGTCCAGATAGGCCTCGATCGCCGCGGGGCCGGCGGCATGGCGCAGCACGTGGTGGCGGTGGTCGCCGTCGTTCCAGAAGCACAGCACGGAGCGGACGACGTCGAGCTCCGCTGAGCCAAAGGCGTGGCGCACGGTCGACACCGCCCCATCCGGGCGCAGCAGCGTCACGACGCTGTTGGTCGTGCCGAAATCAACCCCGATAACCGTCATGCATGCAGCCCGTCACAAAAGGGGGCGTGTCGGACCACGGAAGCGGGCCGGGCGCAAGCACGAAGCGACTTCAGTCCAGCGTCACCCGGTATGACCACGCCGCCACTGCCGCTACCACAAGTGTAAACACACAAATCGGCCAGAGGTCCGGTGCGATCTCGGCAAAGCCGTTGCCCTTCAGCAGCATCCCGCGCACGATCCGCAGCGCGTGCGTCATCGGAATGACCTCACCCGCCCATTGCGCCCAGACCGGCATGCCCTTGAACGGGAACATGAACCCGGACAGCAAAAACGACGGCAGCAGCGTGAACTGCGCCATCTGGATCGCCTGCATCTGGTTCCGCGCGATGGTCGAGAACGTGATGCCGAGCGCCAGGTTGCTGGCAATGAAAATTCCAAGGACCAATGTCAATAGCGGAACGGAACCGCGCACCGGCAGCCCGAAAACGGCAACTGCGATCGCAATGATCAATACAACCTGCGCATAGCCGATTGCAATATACGGCACCACCTTGGCCAGCATCACCTCGATCGGCCGTACCGGCATCGCAAGCAAATTCTCCATTGTGCCGCGTTCGGTTTCCCGCGTTATCGCCAGCGTCGTTACAAAAAGCGTGGACATCGTCAATACGATGCAGATCAGACCCGGCACGATGTTCAGCACGGTCAACTGTTCTGGATTGTAACGGGCATGCACCTGGAACTGAAACGGCGGCCTGGCAGGCGAAGACAGGATCGCTTGCGGCACGTCTCGGTCGAGCGCCGATACAAGCCCGGCCAACGCCGCGGTCGCGTTGCCGATGGCCGAAGGATCGGTTGCATCCGCATCCATCAACACCGAGGGTTGTTCGCCGCGGTCGACCGAGCGGTCGAAATTCGGCGGTATGTTGACGACAAACAGCAATTCTCCATCCGCAAGCCCGCGTTCGGCCTCCGCCTCCGAGGTCAGCGGACGGATGTCGTAATACCCGGTGTTCTTCAGCGCCGCGACCAGCGTTCGCTCATACTTCGAATGATCCACCGAGAGCAGCCCTGTCGGCAAATGCTTGGGATCCGCGTTGATCGCATAGCCAAACAAGAACAACTGCATCACCGGTAACGCAATGATCATCCGCAGCGTGAACGGATCCCGCCGCACCTGGATCCATTCCTTGCGCAGCACCGCCAGAAACCGCCGGAACGAGAATCCGTTCATGGCGCCGCCTTGTCAGGCCGGCTCAGCAGATGGATGAACACGTCTTCAAGCTGCGGCGGCACCTCGTGCCACACCAGGATGCCGCCAAGCGATTCGGTTGCCCGTTCCAGCGCGGCCCGGTCCATGCCGGCGATGTGCAAAGCCGAACCGAACACCGCCACCGACTCCACCCCCGGCAGCCCGCGCAGCCTGCGTGCAACCAAGTCGAGATCGGCGCCGGCCGCGCGAAACGTCACCAGGTTGCTGTTCCGCGCCACCTCCTCCGGCGTTCCCTGCACAACCAGCTTTCCGTCCGACAGGTAAACGATCCGTCCGCAGCGCTCCGCCTCGTCCATGTAGTGGGTGGACACCAGGACGGTCAGCCCATCCGCCGCCATGTCATGGATCAAGTCCCAGAACTCCCGGCGTGCCTTGGCATCGACACCCGCCGTCGGCTCGTCCAGCAGCAGCAGCTTCGGCTTGTGCAATACGCATGCGGCCAGCGCCAGCCGCTGCTTCCAGCCCCCCGACAACTGCCCCGCCAACTGGTCCGTCCGGTCCGCCAGGCCCATGCGAGCGACGATCGCCTTCACCGCCTCCCGCCGGTTGGGAATCTCATAGACCGCAGCGACGAAATCGAGGTTCTCGGAAACGGTCAGGTCTTCATAGAAACTGAACCGTTGCGTCATATAGCCGATTTGCAGGCGTATCTTCGGAGCGTCGCGAATGATGTCCAGGCCGAGGCAGGTCCCGCCGCCGCCGTCCGGCTTGACCAGCCCGCACAGCATGCGGATCGTCGTCGTCTTGCCGCTGCCATTGGCCCCGAGGAAGCCGCAGATTTCCCCCTCGGCCACCGACAATGTCAACCCATCGACAACACGGCGTTCGCCATACCGCTTGTGCAAGTCGCGAACGTCGATAGCCGCGGTCATGAGGCGGGCGCCCCGACCGGACGAACTTCGATCGGTTCGCCGGGGTTGAGTCCCTCGGCCTGTTCCCGGGAAGGCCGCGCCTCGACGATGAACACCAGTTTCGCCTTGCTCGACTCGCTGTAGATCAGCGGCGGGGTATATTCCGCTTGAGGCGAAATGAACGAGATTCTGGCGGACAAACCCGACGGGCATCCGTCGCACGCCAGCACCACCCGGTCGCCCGGATGGATCGCCGAGAACAATGACTCCGGTACGAAAAAGCGGACGAAGATATTGCCCGGCGGCAGCAGCGATACGACAGGCGCGCCCGCCGCCATGGTCTCCCCCGGGCGTGCCATGACATCGGCCACACGGCCGGCAACCGGAGCGGTGACGCGCCGTTGCGCCAGCCGCCACTCCGCCATCCCGAGCGCGGCACGCGCCGCCGCGACCGATGCGCGCTGCGCCAGGATTTCGCCATCCCGTCCCATCGGCGCGCGAGCCTGCATCACCGCGGCCTGCGCCGCCTCCAGTTTCGCCTGTGCTGAAAGCCGCTCCGCCCGAAGCTGATCGACCGTCTGCCTGGACACCCCGCCCATCGGCAGTTGCGCCTCGCCCCTCGACTGATCCGCGGTCGCGCGAGCCAGAACGGCCCGGGCATCCGCCAGATTGGCCTCCGCCTGCGCGATTTCCGTCGGTTTGCCGCCTTGCTGCAGGTTACCCAGGGTCTGTTCCGCTTGGGCGAGCATCTGCGCCGCCTGGTCACGCGCCGCTCGGTCGTCCGCATCGTCCTGGGTAAACAGCAACGCCCCGGCCTCGACCTGATTGCCGCGCGCGACAGCGACCGCCGTGAGAAGTCCTTGCTGTGTCGGCCCGACCTTGACGAAGTCCGCCTCGGCGTAGCCCTGCCACGCCATCGGTGCCGGCCGGCGCGCGGTCCACCACCAGCCGCCGCCTGCACCGGCCGCAAGGAGCAATACCGCCGCCAGCCATGTCCGGCGGGTCATGGCAGATTCGGCCAGGAGAGCTCACGTGCTGTCTCGTGTCGCACCTGTTTCTCCGATGCCGCATCCCAAATCGGCACGGCGATCGATCATACCGGCCGACGATACGAGGTGGGAAGTATCGGAAATTACCTAACCGGGCCCCGTTGTGGCGATGGCGGGCCCGGGACGTCAGGCCGCGCCGCTCGGCTTCGCTTCGGCCCCGCCGCCGTAGACCGCCAGCCAGTAGCGAGCAAGCCGCAACGCATCCTCCGGCGTCAACCAGGACCATTCGGCCCCGCGCGCCCGGAGGGCGACCCACCGCGTATCCCCGTGGACATGCTCCTCCACCACAACCGAACCGAGATCCTGCATGGCCCTTTACTCCCCTACCCAAAGCGCCTGGCGTCTGTTGAAGACGTCGTCCTGATAACAGCGAGGTGCGGATGTCCGCTGTGACCCGAGGCACAGAAAAGCGCCGGCTTGCCGGCGGGGCTGCCCGTAAACCCTGCCGCCTTGAACCGGTTGGAATGATCTGCCGGAATGCCCAACTTACTGCATTCGCTTCGGGGGGCGCGGCATGGATTTTTCGATCACCCTGGTGAACCTGGCCGGGTCCGTCGCCCTGTTGCTGTGGGGCGTCCACATGGTGCAGTCCGGCGTGCAGCGGGCCCTCGGTGCCAGGCTGCGCGGCCTGCTCGGCATCGCCCTGCGCAACCGCTTCCAGGCGTTCCTGGCAGGAATGGGCGTCACCGCCGTCCTGCAAAGCAGCACCGCGACCGGCCTGATGGTCACTGGTTTCGCCGCCGGCGGCTTGGTGGACATGGTGCCGGCGCTCGCGGTCATGCTCGGCGCCAATGTCGGCACGACCTTGATCGTGCAACTCCTGTCGTTCAACGTGGCGGAGGTCGCGCCCGCGTTCATCCTGATTGGCGTGCTGATGTTCCGCCGCACCAGCGCCGCCCCGCGCGATTTCGGCCGGGTGCTGATCGGCCTCGGCCTGCTGCTGATGGCGTTGCGCCAATTCGTTGGCCTGCTCGATCCGTTCGAGGACGCGCCGAGTTTGCGCCTGCTGCTCGGCGCGGTCGCCACCCAGCCCGTTTTGGACGTGATTTTGGCGGCCGGCTTAACCTGGGCTGCGCATTCCAGTGTCGCCATCGTGCTGTTGGCGATGTCGTTTGCGGCGAAGGGCGTCGTTCCGCCGCATGCGGCCTTCGCCCTGGTGTTGGGCGCGAACCTGGGCACTGCGATCAATCCGGTGCTGGAAGGCGGAGCCGGCGATGATCCCGCCGCGCATCGCCTGCCAATGGGAAATCTGATCAACCGTTTGATCGGGGTTGCAGCCGGATTGGCCCTGCTGCCGGTGCTCGGCCCGTGGCTGGTGACGGTGGACCCGGATAACGCCCGCGTCGTCGCCGATTTCCACACCGGCTTCAACCTGGTCCTGGCGCTGGTGTTCTTTCCTCTGCTCGGTCCGTATGCCGCGCTGTTGCGCCACTTTATGCCAGGGCGGGTTGCCGCCGCGGACCCTGGGCAGCCGCTGTATCTGGACCAGGCCGCGATCGAGGTGCCGATGGTCGCCCTCGGTGCCGCGGCGCGCGAGGCGTTGCGGATGGCTGATGCGCTGGAGAGCATGCTCCAGGGTTTCCGGGATGCGCTGCAACGTCCGGACCGCCGCCAGTTGGCCGAACTGAGGCGGCTGGACGACGTGCTTGATACGCTGAACGCGGCGATCAAATCCTACATGACCGCATTGCCCCTGAATCGATGACCGATGCCGATCACCGTCGGGTCGTTGAGATCCTGGCCTTCGCCACCAACCTGGAACATGCCGGAGATGTCGTTGACAAGGGCCTGTTCGGCATCCTTGCCAAACAGGCCAAACGTGGCGTTGCCTTCTCGCGGGACGAAGCCGAAGACCTCCGCCGGATCGCCGATCGGCTGATGGCGAATCTGCGTTCGGCGGCTGCGTTGCTGGTGACGGGCGATGACCGCGCCGCCAAGCGGCTCGTCGCGGAAAAGGAAGTGTTTCGGACGTTCGAGGCGGACGCGACGGCAGCGCACTTTGCCAGGTTGCGCGACGGCCAGCCGCGCGACATGGAAACCAGCGCACTTCACCTGGATGCACTGAGGGATCTGAAGCGCGTGAACGCACATCTGGTGGGAGCTGCCGCCTATCCGGTCCTGGAGAGCAAAGGCGACCTGCTGCCAAGCCGCCTTCGCTAATCCGTCAAGCCGATCGGCGGGTCCGCAGGGCGGCGGCGAGGGTGCCGTCGTCCAGCACGTCCAAAGCACCACCCATCGGGACGCCTTGCCCGACCCGGGTGATCGTCACGCCGGTCGGACGCAACTGGTCGGTCAGCCAGTGCGCGGTGGTGGCGCCATCGACGGTCGCGCCGAGTGCCAGGATCACTTCGGTCACGTCGCCCTCGGCGATGCGCGACAGCAGGCCAACCGTGTTCAGGTCCTCCGGTCCGATCCCGGACAGCGCGGACAGTGTGCCACCCAGCACATGATACAGTCCGCGATGCACCATCGCCCGCTCCAGCGCCCACAGGTCGCCGACACCTTCCACCACGCAGATCACCGAGCGGTCGCGCGTTGTGTCGGCGCAAATAGTACAAGGGTCCTGGCTATCGAGATTGCCGCAATCCGCGCAGGGCCGTACCGCGCGGGCGGCATCCGCCAGGGCCGCGGCAAGCGGCAGCATCCGGGCCTCCGGCTGCTGCAGCATTTTCAGCGCGGCCCGCCTTGCGCTACGCGGACCCATGCCCGGCAACTTCGCCAGCAAACCGATGAGGTGATCGATTTCAGGGCCGCCCATGATGCCTAATTCGAGCGCAAACATCGGGGGCAGAGCCGCGACGGGCGCCCCTGGTGTCATGGGCGGGCTCGGCCCGGCTATCCACGACTTTCGGTGCCGAGCCAGCCAAAGTCGTGGAGGGCCGGCACAGCGTCGGCCATGACACAACGTCGACGAGCCCGGTGGTCGCCGTCAATTTCGCTCGTGGGCAGCAAAACTGGGCCATGGCGCGAGTAAAGTCTGATCAGAACGGCAGCTTCATCCCGGCCGGAAGCTGTAGCCCGCCGGTCACCTTCTGCATTTCCTCCGCCGAGACCGCTTCGATCTTCGTCTTCGCGTCCCGATGCGCCGCGACGATCAGATCCTGCAGCATCTCGGCATCGGCGGGATCGATCAGCTTCGGGTCGATCCGGATTGACCGCAGGTCGCTCTTGCCGGTCAAGGTCACCTTGACCAACCCGGCCCCGGCCTCGCCGGTGATCTCAAGCGCCTCCAGCTTCGCCTGCATCTCCTGCACTTTGGTCTGCATCTGCTGCGCCTGCTTCATCAGGCCGGCCAGGTTCTTCATAGGTCGATCTCCATCGGGTCTTCGTCGAAATACTCGGCGTCGGGCGGCGCAAACTCAGGCATGTCCGGGGCAGGCGAAATCGCCGCCGCCGGCAAGCCGTATGCATCGGTGGTCTTATCATGGACCGTGTCGATCCGCGCCCCCGGAAACGCGGCCAGGATCGCCCGGACCAACGGATGATCCGCCGCGGCGGTTTTCCGCGCGCTGTCGGCGGCGTTGCCCTGTTCGGCGATGGTTGCCTCGCCGCCTGCCGCCGACATAGCGATCGTCCAGCGGGTGTCGGTCGCCTCGGTCAGCAGCGCCGCAAGGCGCGAGGCCAGGTCGCGCGGCGCATCCGTCTCCGGCCGCAGTTCGATCACCGGCGGGGCGAAGCGCACGAGATGCACGGAATGCAGCAGATGCGCATGCAGCATCGCCTCCTTCCGCTCTCCCAC